>CAVXNC010000017.1:0-131014 GCA_963762865.1 uncultured Actinomycetota bacterium | reverse complement strand
ACGAGCTGCCGGTGGTGCTCCAGCGGGCCGACTAGTCGCTGGAGGCACGGACAGCAGGCAGCCCCGGACGACCCTCGCCGCTCACTTCGGCGAGGGCGGTCCGCTCGCGTGATGGACGCGATGCCCGGGCGGCGAGACCATGCGAGCGTGACGACCGATGGTCCCCGTTACGAGCTCGCAGGGACCGCGCGCCCGCCGGAGCAGTGGTCGGTGGGCCTGCCGGGTGACCCGGACGTGCTCATCCCTGCGCAGCGCCAGGTCGTCCCCCGTGGCAAGGCGCCGGACACGGTCGCGGGATGGCAGGACCTGGTCGAGGGTCTCCTGACCAACCATTGCTGCGCATTCCACCGCAACATGGAGATCTCGTCACGCTATGCCTGGATGTACAACCTGCAGCCCGCCCGCTTCAAGTGGGCCGCGATGGCTGCCTTCGCGTCACACCACGTCCGGCTGGCGCTGTTCCCGCTGCGGCTGGACACCGATGACACCGGCTACGTGGACATCCCACGCAGCCTGGGTCGCCGGAAGCTGCTGCTGACGGCGGACGTGGACACGATCCGGGCGACGAACAACGCCATCTTCAACGACATCTTCTGGGTGCACCTGGCATACGCCACAGCCGACGACGGGATCGAACGCCTTCGTGCTCTCCTGCGAGCCGAGGCCCACTACGCGCCCGTCCTCGCCGGCTTCGAGGCGATCGACCGGGGCCGCCGTGTCCTGGGGGACGAGGCAGCGTCCGTGACCGCTCGGCAGGCGGCCGACGATCTTGTCTGGGAGGGCACCCTCCAGCTCCTCGAGCACGAGCAGCGTGCCCTGGTGCAGCCCAACTTCGATCGGCTCTCGTGCGCGTTCGCCAGGCTCGTCTCGATCGGCTCCACCACGAGCTTCGAGGTGCGCGGGGTGCGGCAGGAGGTTGCGTACTTCACCTCGTTCTACCTCGCCTCGCTCGGCCGCGGCATCCCGCACGCACTGCGGGCTCGGACCTGGCCAAGGATCACCCGCTTCGAGGACCGCTGGCGATGGCTCGAGACGAGCGTCGTCCCGCGGTTCCGGAGACTGGATGCCGATGCCCGTCTGATCGGCGCCGGCCTGCGACGCATCTCCGACGAAGCGCGCACCTACGCGTCGATGCCCTGTGTCCAACCGCTCGCATCCGGAGCCGGTCCGAGCTGAACGCCTATCGACCGCCGAGCACCGAGGGAACGTACTCGAGCAGCTGGAGCCGGCCGTCGAACGTCCGGTTGGCCACCAGCTCCAGGGCGACGTCGGGATACCCGTCGTAGATGCGCTCCTTCCCGGTGGCACCGGTGATGACCGGGAAGACCACCACGCGGAAGCGATCGACCAAGCCGGCTTCGAGCAAGGACCGGCACAGGGTCAGGCTGCCGAGCGTGCGCATGGGTCGTCGCGAGGCATCCTCCTTCATGGCCCGCACGGCCTCGACCGGGTCACTGTCGACCAGCTCGGTGTTGGCCCACGACAACGGGCCCTCCAACGTCGAGGAGAACACCACCTTGGGCATCGCAGTCAACGCGGACATGCCGCTCTCGTCGGGCGTCTCCTCGGCGAAGCCAGACATCAGGCGGTACGTCGTGGCGCCCATGAGGACTTCGTGCTCGTGTTCGGCTTCCGTCTCGAGCCACCCGAGGTACTCGGGCCCCTCGAGCCCCCAGAAGCCGGGCCAGCCGTCGGCGCTGGCGTATCCGTCGAGGGAGATGATGAAGTCCACCATCAGGGTCGGCATCGGGTTCCCTTTCGTCGGTTCGTGTTCAAGTTATCCAGGTTGCAGTCACACCTGGAGACCCGATCTACTCCGGAGACTCATCGATGACGTCGGATCTGGAGATGCGGAGCGGCATGACCTCTCGCCTCATCGCGCTGTGCTTCGATGCGAACGACCCCCTCCGGCTCGGGCGATTCTGGGCCGGCGTCCTGGGCTGGGAGATGGTCGAGGACCCACCGGACGGCTTCACGCTCCTGCCGAACGACGACACCGGCTTCCGGATCGAGTTCTTCCCGACGCAGGCGCAGAAGGCCGGCCAGAACCAGACGCACTTCGACCTGACGAGCACCTCCCTCGAGGAGCAGCAGCGGACGGTGGCGAGGGCGCTCGAGCTCGGCGCCCGGCACATCGACATCGGACAGCGCCCGGAGGAGGAACACGTGGTCCTCGCGGACCCCGAGGGCAACGAGTTCTGCGTCATCGAGCCGGGCAACGACTTCCTCGCCGACTGCGGCTTCATCGGAGCGGTCAACGGTGACGGCTCGCAGGAGGTCGGACACTTCTGGAGCGCGGCTCTGGGCTGGCCGTTGGTCTGGGACCAGGACGAGGAGACCGCGATCCGCTCACCCCAAGGCGGCCCGAAGTTCACCTGGGGCGGTCCACCGGTGAATCCGAAGACCGGGAAGAACCGGCTGCATCTCGACCTGGCGCCACCCGGCGACGGTGACCAGCAGGCGGAGGTCGACCGGCTGGTCGCTCTCGGGGCCTCCCGGATCGACATCGGCCAGGGCGACGTCAGCTGGGTGGTGATGGCCGATCCTGACGGCAACGAGTTCTGCGTGCTGACCCCCCGCTAGTGCGCGGACCGCAGGGGTCGACCCCGTCAGTCGGCGGCGCTACTTGCGGCAGACGTAGTAGTCGTTGAACGGGTCGTCCTCGAGCTCGTTGATCTGGACGTCTGCGAAACCGGCCTCGTGCAGCATCGACGTGGCCAGCTCTCGTCCCCATACCGTGCCGAGTCCGTCCCCGCCGAGGCCCAGAGACACCGGCATGCAGTGCATGGTGGAGAACGTGTAGAGAGCCGGTGCGAGCGGGTTCTCGATGTTGTCCTGGACCTTGCTGGACGCCTTGATGTCGACCATCAGGAAGGCTCCGCCAGGTCGGGTGGCACGGGCGACGGCGGTCAGCACCTGACCGGGATGAGCCTGGTCGTGCACCGCGTCGAAGGCCGTGACCAGGTCGAAGGAGTCCGGTTGGTCCAACGTGGCCGCGTCGCACACGTCGAACCGGACGTTGGTCAGACCCATGCTGCGCGCCTCACCGAGCGCCCGCCCGATCGCCTCCTCGGAGAAGTCGAGACCTACGAACCGGCTGGCGGGGTACTGCCGCGCCAGGACGTTGATGGCGTGCCCACTGCCGCAGCCGACATCGGCCACGTCGATCCCGGCCCGCAGTCGCGCATCGAGCCCCTCTACGAGCGGCACCACCACGCCCACGAGGGCAGCGTCGACGAACGACCGGCTGTCCTGGTCCATCCACTCGTGAAACCTCGGGTAGTGGCCGTACGAGAGACCTCCCCCCTCTCGGAAGCACCGCACGATGTCCTGCTCCACCTGCGCGAGCAGCGGGAGGAACTGCATGGTGCGGGCCAGGTTGTTCGGCCCGGCGCCGGTGGTGAGCCAGCCGGCGTGTTCCGGCGGCAGCGTGTACCTCGAGGTGGCGGCATCGAACTCGAGCACGCCTGCCACGGTCAACCCGCCGAGCCACTCACGCACATACCGCTCGTTCAGCTGCGCTCGATCGGCCAGCTCCTGACTCCCGACTGCGCCGGCCGAGTCCAGGGCGTCGAACAGCCCTGTCTGGTGGCCGATGCTGGTCAGCAGTGCGGTGCAGCCGGCGTTGAGCATGCCGAGCATCCGGTCGCCGAAGGCCTCGAACCTGGCCTGGTCGGTCTCGGTGCCTTCCTCGATCGCGGTCATCGCGGCCTCCTTCCATGTGGGCCGGCGGCTGCGGCCCGGCTGCCTCACAGCCTCTGCGTGCGCCGGGCACGGCACATCGACCGGATGATGTGACCACCCCGGCAGCGCATGGTCCGAAAGGTGTATCCGCTGCTACCGGTCAGGCCTGGACCGTCGGCGCCACGAGGCCCTGCTCATGGGCCCACGCGGCCGCTGCCGTCCGCGAGCCCACGCCCAGCTTGAGATAGATGTTGGCGAGATGCCTCCGCACCGTCGCCTCACTGATGGAGAGGGCCCGAGCGGCGTCCCGGTTGCTCAGCCCGGCCGCGACCCGGCGAAGCACCTCCAGCTCACGCGCGGTGAGCCCGCCGGTCGGAGGGGCGACGGCCGGCTGCGGCTCCGCCTCGACGCCGAGTCGTCGGAGAACCGTCTGCGCCGCTTCCCGATGTTCACGCTCGGCAGCGGCATCCCCCAACTGACCGTGCACGTCAGCTAGTCCACTCTCGGCACCCGCAGCGTCGTACCACGCCCGCATCCCTCGGTAGCCAGCCGCAGCCAGGAGCAGCGGCTCGAGGGCATCACGAGGTCTCCCGGCTGCCAGGGCGACGACTCCGGCTGCGTGATCGGCCCAGGCCACGAAGCCAGGGGTGCCGAAGTCGTCCGCGAGCCTGCGCAGCCGCCGGGCGGCCGCAGCCGCGCCGTCGGAGCGACCGGTCGCAACCCCGATCTCGACCTGCGCGCGCAGCAGCCGCGCGCAGCGGAACGGATCGGCGGATCCCCGGACCACCGCATCACTGACCTCGGACCACCCGCTCTCGCCGTCGCCGCGAGCCAGGAGCAGCAGTGCCCGCCCGGGCTGCGGGTCGCGCCCGAGCGACGCTGCCCGCTCGAAGAAGGTCTGCGCGGAGTCGAGGTCGCCCCGCAGCCGGTGGCACTCGCCGTGCTGGTACTCGGCCTCCGCAACCGCCTCGACGTTCAGCTCACGCAGCTCGTCAACCACCAGGTCAGCCTGCTTCGCGGCGGCGACCCAGGCGCCCTCGGCGACCATCAGCTCGACGTCGTGCGCCCGACACACGCCGGTGAACATGACGGCCTCGGAGATGTCCTCGAGCCATCGGTGGGCGGCCTCGGACCAGTGCCGGGCCCGGTTGAGGTCGGCCACGGCGAGGCAGGCCGAGACGATCGTGCAGTAGATGTGCCCTGCCCAGTCGGGGGAGACGCCGCCACCGACGACGCGGAGCATGGCCTCCTCGAGCAGCCCGAACGCGTCCGGGACCCTGGCACGGCGCAGGTCGGCGAGCCCCGCTCCGAGGTAGCCGAGGGCGACCAGGCTCTCGTCGCCGTGCTCGTCGCCCAGCCGGCGCAGCTCGATCGAGAGCTGCTCGGCCTCATCCAGCCGGCCCTCCTCGAGCGCCATCGAGAGGTCGATGTACCAGAGCAGCCCGTGGATGGGACCCACCGGCTGGTCGGCGAGCAGCCGACGGGCTCTACCCAGCCAGCCCGACGCCAGCGCCGGCTCACCGCGCATCGCGAGCATGCCGCCGAGGTCGAGCGCCTGGGCGGCTGCCCTGTCGAGGTGCCCAGTGGCCAGGAAGTCGCGGTGCGCCGACTCGGTGAGCTGCAGGCACTCCGACATGAGACCGAGCCACCACGCGGCCTCTGCGAGTCGATGGAGGTCCTCCACGTCGAGGGGTGCCGCTCGCTGCGCTGACCGGAGCGCGTCGTACGCGACCTCGTACCGGTGCGCCTGATGCGCCGCCCGCGCGTGCTGGAGCAGATCCCGCCGGTCGCCGGCCGATGAGCCCACCCGGTCACGGTAATGGAGTCGCGAGTCCCGAGTCCCAGCTGCCAGCAATGTGTGCTGCTGCTGACCGGCTACCGAAGAAGCTCGTCGTGCCGGCGCTGCGCCTCGGCGACGTCGGCGGCGCACACGTCAGCCCACACCTTCCGGACTGCGGCCTCGTCCTCGCCGCCGAGGATCGCTGTCATGACGGCCGCCAGCTTGGTGCGCAGCCCCTCCTGCATGGCCGCGAACGCCTCGTCCGAGATGCCGGCGAGACCGTCGAACCGGATGTCATCGGGGTCCTTCGGCCGGAAGTCGACCGGCACTCCCAGGGCACGCACCGGCAGGTAGCAGTGCAGCCGGGACGTGACCACCGACGAGACGTCTCGGCGGTAGGACTCGAGGACCTTGACGGCCAACCGCAGGTTCTTCGCGAAACCGGTGCCACGCACGCCGATGCCGGAGTGGTGCACCGTGACCGTCGGGCCGCGGACACCGGTCGGCTCGCTTCCCGCCACCAGGTCGACGAGTGCCACCGGCAGGTCGTCGGTCGCGGTGCGCTCGCCCGGGAAGAGCGTGTCGACCGTCGTGGTGAGGCAGCCGCTGAAGAACGCGGGAATCCCGCTGTCGAGCAGCAGGTGGACGGTCGTCCAGTCGCGGCAACCGATCGGCGCGTGGCGCCGCAGGTAGTCGAGGCTGTCGCCCTCGAGGGACTCCTGGTGGTTGACGTGGAACGACACGAAGACCGGCCGCAGGTTCGGGTGGAAGGGGAAGTCCCACCTGATGCGGTACCAGCTGTGCATGTACCAGCCGAAGGCCAGCAGCCAGGTGCCCTCAGGCACCACGTCGAGGCTCGACGCGTCCCGGTTGACCCGGATGACCCGCAGGTCGGCGTCAACCCCGCTCAACCGGCGTTCCGGACGTACCCGCGACTGCAGGCGCGCCATCTCCTCGGCGAGCTCGCCGTGGAACCGCACGTCCTGGTGTCGCACGACGTGGCCGATGCTGGCGAGCGTCTGCACGTAGTCGCCGACGTTGGCCGAGACCTGGCGCAGGTCGGGCTGCTTGTAGTCGAGGACCGCGAAGGAGACCTGACCCTCGGGCACCGTCTCGGGTGTCCGGTCGGCACGCGCCTGCGCGACCCAGTCGGCCAGCCACCGCGCCTCCTCGCGGACCGCCCCGGTGGCCTGCCCGTCGACGTCGGCCAGCCGCCGCAGCGCGCGGTCGGTGAGGTCCACCTCGCGGCGACCGAACGCGGTGCGCGCCAGCTCGAGGACCGCGTCGGCCCCGAGGTCGGTGCCGAGCAGCGCGTCGGTCGTCACCACGGCCGCAGCGGGATCGCTCGCGAACTCCACCGCGACCAGCTCGGTCGGCACCAGCTCCAGGGCGTCGGCCCGGGGCACGTGCCGCAGATGCTCGGCGGCCTCGGTGAACCGGCCGCGGAACACCGGCACCACCGAGCGCGCGGCTCGCGAGGCGACCGCCATGCCCGGCACGTCGGCGAACGATGCGGCCAGCGCGTCCGCCTCGCCGTAGCGGCGGCGGTGGGTGATCGCCCGCACGCCGGCGACCAGCGCCTGCGGCGGCGGTACGCCCTCGGCGAGCTGCTCGGCCATCACCGAGCGGGCCCGCACGAGAGCGGCGCGGGTGGTGACCCGGTGGACCGTCCCCTCGGTGGGGCGGGCGACCTTGCCGCCGGGCTGCTCGCGCAGGGCCCGGACCAGCCGCTGGTAGGCGAGCAGCGGCGTCATCTGGGGCTGCACACCGGCGTGCGACGGACCCGCCGGCCGGGCGCGCTTCGGCGGCTTCGACGACGGTGCCTGCCGACGGCCGAGCAGCCGCGCCAGCCCGGCGACCGATCGTCGGGCCGACCGAGCGAGTGAGGCCATCGAGGAAGCTCCGCGGGGTCGAGTGGGGACCCCGACCCTACCGAGCGCAGCCCTCGCCGCTGCCCCGCGGGACCCGGCCGGCCACCGAGCCGCTGATAGCGTCGGCGACCCGGCCAGTGGATGGTCCGGAGCCGAGGTGCAGGTCGAGAGGTGGGCTGGTGCGGGTCCGGTTCCTGCTGATGAACGCCTTCTCCGTCGGCGGCACCGTGCGGACCACCCTGAACACGGCGGCGGCCCTGTCGCGATACCACGACGTCGAGGTCGTGAGCATGTACAAGCGGGCCGACCAACCCGCGATCCCGCACCCGCCCGGCGTACGCATCCGGGTCCTGGTCGACGAGTCGCCGGCCACCCTGGCGGCCCGCACCGGCCCGGTGGGACGTACGACCGAGGCGGTCCGCAGACGCCTCCGGGCGCGGCCCAGCCGCCTCGTCCACCGCGAGGACTTCCGCTACACGAACTTCAGCGGGCTGACCGACCTGGCGCTCTACCGCTACCTCAAGACCATGCGCGGCGGCGTGGTGGTCGGCACGCGCGCCGGCCTCAACCTGGCGATCGCCCGGCACGCGCCGGCATCAGTGGCCAAGGTCGCCCAGGAGCACCTGCACCACGGCGTCTACAACGACGACATCCGCGCCGTGATGCGCAAGCTCTACCCGAGGCTCGACCTCTACGTCGCCCTCACCGAGCGGGACGCGGAGAAGTGGCGTCGGATGCTCGGCGACGGCGTCAAGGTCGCCGCGATGCCCAACGCGGTGCCGGACACCGGCGAGGGCGTGTCACCGCTGACCGACAAGGTGGTGCTCGCGTCCGGGCGGCTCACCTTCCAGAAGGGGTTCGACCGGCTTGTGCCGGTCTGGCGACAGGTCGCGGAGAAGCACCCCGACTGGCAGCTGCGCATCTTCGGCGCCGGCTACCAGCAGGACAAGCTCCGCGAGCTCATCGCGGTCAACGGGCTGGAGGACAGCGCGCACCTGATGGGCTACTCGTCGCAGCTCTTCGACGAGATGCGCCGCGCGTCGGTCTTCGTCATGCCGTCGCGGTTCGAGGGCTTCCCCATGACGTTGCTCGAGGCGATGTCCTGCGGGCTGCCGCCGGTCGCCTACGACTTCCCCAACGGCGCCCGTGAGCTGGTCGTCGACGGCGTCAACGGCCGGCTGGTCGCCAACAGGGACTCGGACGGGATGGTCCGCGCCCTCTGCGACCTCATCGAGGACGAGGAGCTGCGCCGCAAGCTGGGCGAGCAGGCACCCGCCGCGGTCGACGGCTACGACATCGAGAGCCTGGCCGCTCGGTGGGACGAGATCCTCCGCGGCGTCGCCGCCGACGTCGCGCGGCACTAGCCGTCCCGAGGTCGCGCGGCACTAGCCGACCCGGAAGTCGATCCGCATCACCGCCCGGCGCTTCGTCGGTCGGCTGACCTCCGTGAGGCCGGCTTCGGCGAAGGTGCGCACGGTGCCGACGTGCATCTCCTCGTCGATGGCGTTGCGCGTGGTCATCGGGTACGCCTCCAGGGCGCGGGCCCCGCGCTCGCGGGCGTGGTCGACAGCCGCCCGGGCCAGGGCGCGGCTGACACCGCGCCGCCGGAAGCCGGCCCGGGTGACGAGGCAGGTCACCGCCCACACGCTGCTGTCCGACCGGTCCTCGTCGCGGCCCTCCCACGGCACCTGCACGGTGCTGACCAGCCGCGGGTACTCGGTCCTTGGCTCGACCGCGCACCACCCCACCGGCACCCCGTCGAGGTAGGCGACCAGTCCGCTGGTGGTGCCCGACCGGGGATGGCCGCAGTCGGTCTGCTCGCGCAGGTCGCCGGCGCGCGACTCGATGCCGATGGACTCGAAGAAGTCCTTCGACGTCAGCTTGTAGCGCTGGCACTGGCAGCGCGACGTCGACCCACGTCTGCCGAAGACCGCCTGCAGGTCCTCCCAGGTCGCCCGGTTGGCCGGCACGACGGTGATCTGTGGGGCGGGTGCCGTCATGCCGGTGATCATGCCCCGGCAGGCGGGCGCCGCGCAGTCCGAGCGCTAGGCGCTTGCTCCCGACGTGGCCGTCGAGCCGGGCTGCGGCGTCTCGTCGTCATCGTCGTCATCGCCGGGTGAGCCAGGGCCGTTCTCGAAGTGGTGCTCGAACCGGTCCTTGAGCTGGCTCAGGTCGTCCTTGAGCTGGCTCAGGTCGATGACGTGCACGGCGCGGGCGGTGCTACCGGTCTCGAGCGCGGTGACAGCGACGTCGGCACCCTTCGCGATCGCGTCGGTGCCCGACGGACCGCTCATCACCATCGACTCGTCGGTCAGGCGGTACGTCGCCACGAAGCCGTCGTCGCTCTTCACCGTGATCGACGTCTCGGAGACAGCGGTCGCCGTGCCCTGCTGGGTGAGCACGGTCTGGTAGCCGCCGTCAGCGTCCTCGACGACGAACGAGCCGTGCAGACCACGGCCGGCGAGCCCGCCGGCCACCAGGCCGGGCCCGCCAAGGCCGTGGCCGAAGGGTCCCCGACCCTTCAGCCGGTCCCGCAGCGTCCCGTCCGCACCGTCGTCGGTGCCGTTCTCGTCGGTGCCGTCCTCGTCGGTGCTGCTGCCGATGCCGGTGAGCGCCGTCGGCTCCTCGCCGCCGCCGCCCGCGAGCAGGGCGCCGAAGGCGCCGGCCGCCACCAGGGCGAGCACCGCCCCGGCGACGCCCACCACCCGCAGGCCCCGGCGGCCGCCGGTCTGGGCGGCCGGGGCTGCCGAGTCGACCGTGTCGGTCGGGCCGGTCGCGTCCGGTGGGGGCGCCCAGATGTCGTCGAGCGGCTGGGTGGGGTTCTCGTCAGGGTCGGTGGGCTGCACGGGGCACCTCGCTGGCCGGAGAGTCGCTGGCTTCGTCGCTGGGCATGTCCTCGATGGTCGGCTCCGGACCTGTGACCGGGCTGGCAGCGACCTGTGAAAGCGGCAGGTCGACCAGGAACGAGCTGCCCCGCCCGTGCTCCGACTCGACGGTGACGACGCCGCCGTGCGCCGCGACGAGTGCGGCCACGATGGAGAGCCCGAGCCCGCTCCCCCCGGCCGCCCTGGTCCGCGACTTGTCCGCGCGGTAGAAGCGCTCGAAGACCCGCTCGCGGTCCTCGTCCGAGAGCCCCGGACCCTGGTCGTGGACGCCGACCCGGACCCAGCCTTGCCCGGGGACGTGGCCGTGGTCGTGGTCGCCCGGTCCGGGACGCCGCCCGGTCTGCAGGGTCAGCGCCACGGGCGTCCCGGCTGGGGTGTGCGTGAGGGCGTTGGACACCAGGTTGGTGACCACCTGCCGGAGCCGCGCGTCGTCACCGAGAACGACCGGCGGCTCGTCGCCGGAGACATCGAGGTCGATCTGCCGGTCGGGCGCCAGCACCCGGGCATCGTGTGCCGCATCGGACACGACCTCGAGGAGGTCGACCCGCTCCTGACGCAGCGGTCGCTGCTGGTCCAGCCGGGCGAGCAGCAGCAGGTCCTCGACGAGCAGCCCCATCCGGGAGGCCTCGTCCTCGACCCGCCGCATCATCCGGTCCAGCTCGGCGGTCTCCCGGACGGCGCCCTGCCGGTAGAGCTCGGCGAAGCCGCGGATGGACGTGAGCGGCGTGCGCAGCTCGTGGCTCGCGTCGGCGACGAACCGGCGCATCCGGTCCTCGCTGGTCCGCGCGGCCGACTCGGAGGCCTCCCGCTCACGGAAGGCGGTCTCGATCTGGTCGACCATCGAGTTGAAGGCGCCGGAGAGCCGGCCGACCTCGGTGTGCTCGTCGCTCTCCGGCACCCGGCGGCTCAGGTCGCCTGCGGCGATCGCCGCGGCCGTCGACTCGACCTTCTCGAGGGGGCGGAGACTGCGGCGGACGACGAGGTAGCCGACGCCCGCCATGAGCACCAGCGCCAGCCCGCCGACCAGCAGCTCGATGACCAGCAGCTGGCGAGTCGTCGCCTGCACGTCGCCGAGCGAGATCGCGCGGACGAAGACCGTCTGCTCGCCGTTGACCGTGAGGTTCGTCGGCTGGACGACGACCCGCCAGGCCGGTCCACCGCCGGCGGCCCGCACGGTGAAGGGCTCAGTGCTCGCAGTGCTGATCCGTTCCCGGCTCAGGGCCGGCGGGTTGAGCTCGAGCCCGTTGTTGCCGACCTGCAGACGGGCCCCGGCCGCGGTGGCCAGGAGGTAGAACTCGGCACGGTTCGGATCGAACGGCCCGTCCTGCTCGCCCATGCCCGGCAGGCCACCTTGGCGGTTGTCCGGCAGCGGCCGGCCGAGGTCCTCGTCCACCTGACCCACCAGGTAGGTGCGCAGCACGGTCGTGACTGTGAAGCCGGTGATCGCCAGGGCGACCGCCACCAACGCCACGAAGGCAGCCACCAGCCGGACGCGCAGCGGCGTCCTGGCCAGCAGGCGGGAGACGTCGGTGGTGGCCATCGCAGCGATCAGCCCCGCGGGACGCGCAAGACGTACCCGACACCACGAAGCGTGTGCAGCAGGCGGGGCTCGGAGGTGTCGACCTTCCGGCGCAGGTAGGAGACGTAGGACTCGACCACGTTGGCCTCGCCGCCGAAGTCGTAGTGCCACACGTGGTCCAGGATCTGCGACTTGGACAACACCCGGCCGGCGTTCTGCATGAAGTAGCGCAGCAGCTTGAACTCGGTGGGCGACAGGGCGACCAGCTCGCCGGCCTTCCACACCTCGTGGGTGTCGTCGTCGAGCTCGATGTCGGCGAAGGTCAGCCGCGAGGGGGCCTCCGCAGCGGAGCCGCGTGCGGACGTACGACGGAGGACCGCCCTGATCCGGGCGACGATCTCCTCGAGGCTGAACGGCTTGGTGACGTAGTCGTCACCGCCGACCGTCAGCCCGGTCACCTTGTCCTCGGTGGCGTCACGGGCGGTCAGGAAGAGGACGGGAGCCGTCGACCCCTCTCCGCGCATCCGCCGGACGACCGCGAAGCCGTCCATGTCGGGCATCATCACGTCCAGGACGACGAGGTCTGGCCGGTAGCGACGGGCCTCGGCCAGGGCGTCGCGCCCGTTGGTCGCCGTGGCCACCTCGAAGCCGGCGAAGCGCAGGCTGGTCGCGAGCAGCTCGAGGATGTTGGGCTCGTCGTCCACCACGAGCAGCCGGGCCTCGGGGGTCGAGTCCTGCCGCTCGCCGCTGGTCACTGGCTGCTCCGTGCTGGGCTTGGTCACTGGCTGCTTGGTACTTGGGCCGGACGCGCCGGAACGTGTGCTGGTCGTCGTCATGTGACCCATCGTCTGGCCCCCCGCTGCCGGGCCGCTGCGGACTCCCTGTGAGGTCCCTGTGAGGTGGGATCACCAGCCTACGTGGGGTAGGCAGGAGCACATGACCTCTTCGACCTCCGCCACGCCCGTCCCCACCCGCACGCTCGGCACCCACCAGGGCGGGCTCACCGTCTCCGCGCTCGGGCTGGGCTGCATGGGCATGAGCGAGTTCTACAGCGGCCGGGACGAGGCCCGCTCGACCGAGACGATCCACCGCGCCCTCGACCTCGGCGTGACCCTGCTGGACACCGCCGACATGTACGGGCCGTTCACCAACGAGGAGCTCGTGGGCCGGGCGGTCGCGGGGCGCCGCGACGAGGTGCAGCTGGCGACCAAGTTCGGCAACGTCCGCGGCGAGGACGGGAGTCGCCGCGGCGTGAGCGGTCGTCCGGAGTACGTCCGGAAGGCCATCGACGACTCGCTCCGGCGGCTCGGCGTGGATCATGTCGACCTCTACTACCAGCACCGCGTCGACCGCGACACGCCCGTCGAGGAGACCTGGGGCGCCCTGTCCGAGGTCGTCGCGGCCGGCAAGGTCCGCCACCTCGGCATCTCCGAGGCCTCGGCCGCGACGATCCGCAAGGCGCATGCGGTGCACCCGGTCACCGCGGTGCAGACCGAGTGGTCGCTGTGGACCCGCGACGTCGAGGAGAACGGGGTCCTCGACACGGTCCGCGAGCTGGGCATCGGCTTCGTCGCCTACTCGCCACTCGGCCGGGGCTTCCTGTCCGGCCGCTTCCGCAGCATCGACGACCTGGCGCCCGACGACCTGCGCCGCAACCACCCGCGCTTCCAGGGCGACAACTTCGCGCGCAACCTCGAGCTGGTCGACCGGGTCCGCGAGATCGCCGACGACAAGGGCGTCACCGCGAGCCAGCTGGCCCTGGCCTGGGTGCTCGCCCGCGGCGAGGACGTGGTGCCGATCCCGGGGACCACCAGGGTCCAGAACCTCGAGCAGAACGTCGAGGCCCTCGAGGTGTCGCTCGACGACAAGGACCTGGCCCGGCTGGACGAGGTGCTGCCCGTCGGGGTGACCGCGGGCGACCGCTACCCGGACATGTCGCCGGTCCACATCTGAGGCCCAGGGGCAAGGAAAGCCAGGACGGAGAACGCCCAGGAATGACGAAAGCCCCTCCACGCATGAGTTGGAGGGGCTCCGCCAGTCCTGTGTCGCCGACCGCCGATTGCTCGGCGCTCGGCGTCACCGGACATCCGCCGGGCTCGCTTCTCCGGCCGATCGCTCGGCCGGACCGCGCTGCGCGGCGTGCGTGCCGCCCGCTCTCCGCCCGATTGCTCGGCCGGCGCGCTGCGCCACGCTGACGTGTCGTCCGCTCTCCCGCCGATTGCTCGGCCGGTGCGCTGCGCCACGCCGTCCGTCTCAGTCGCCTCCCCGTCCGATTGCTCGGCCGGCTCAGCTGTCGAGTCGGTGTCCCGTCCGCTCTCCTGCCGATCGCTCGGCCGGTGCGCCTCGAGACCGCCCTGCCCGCTTCCCGTCCGATTGCTCGGTCGGTGCGTCTCAGGACGTCGCCCCGTCCGCTCTCCGACCGATTGCTCGGCCGGTGCGCTCCAGGACTCGCCCCGCCCGCTCTCCCGCTGATCGCTCAGCCGGTGCGCCTCGGAGCTGCGCGACCGGTCCGCTCATCGTCCGATTGCTCGGTCGGCGCGCCTCCGGTCACGTGTGCCTCGCCCGATGCCTCCCGATTGCTCGGCAGGTCGCCTCGTGGCACGGTCCCGTGGGCCGGGCGACCGATCGCTCGGCCGTCCACTCCGCGGAACCAGTCACCTTTCACGAGAACCCGCCGGTAGCCGCGGTCTCCCGCTGCTCCCGACGCCCCGAGGTCTCCCCCGGGCCGGTCCCCGTTGCCGGTGACGTGAGGCAATTTCTAGTGCCCGGACGCCGACCCCCACAAGGCCTATCGGCAAGCAAATTCGGGGAGTTTTCGGGTCCACAGGGATCTCCACAGGTGGGGACGGGTTGTCCCCCGACCGGACCCCGTTGTCCACCGGTCACCCCGCGTTCATCCACCGGTGGATCCACAGGCAGGTGGACGGCAATCTCACGATGTGGACGCCGTCGGTGGCCTGGAGACCGGCTAGGACAGGTAGGGGCAGTGCCGGCAACCACGGCCGCAACAGGTGCCGCGGTCGGCCAGGAAGCCGGCCGTCAGGACGAACAGCCCGCTGGCCGGGTCGAGGTAGCCGGCATCCCCACGCTCGAGCGCCGTCGCGTGCGCGGCGAGGACCGCGTCGCGGCCAGGGTGGTCCGGCGCGAGCCGGTCCGGGTGCGGCTCGGTCAGCGCCCGGTCGGCCAGCGGCAGCCGCTGCGGCACCGGCTCGGGCTCGGGGCTGCTGGACGGTCCGGGCACCGGCCGAGCCTACGGTCGGCGCGGCACGGTGAGCCCGATGGGAGGATGGCCGCGATGCCTCGCAGCCCGACGACCTCCCTCCGGTCGCGCCCCCGTGCCCGGACCACTCATCTCCTCCTGGTCCCCGTCCTCGCCCTCGCCCTGAGCGGCTGTGGGCTGCTCTCCGGCGACGACGGCGCGCCGGGTCCCCGCGCCGCGGGCGGCGGCCCGAGCCCGGCAGCGTCGCCCGACGGCGCGTCCGAGAGTCCCTCGGTCGACCCGGACACCCCCTCCGGCTGGGGCCCCACCGAGGGCGAGATCGCCCGGGCCCGCGACCTGGTCGACGGCATGTCCGACGCCGACCGGGTCGCCACGGTCCTGATGCCCGGCTTCTGGGGCTACGACGGCGAGGCACCCACGGCCGCAGAGGCGGCGCAGAACCAGCTGATGCACGGCGTCGACTCCCCCGCCGAGGTCGCCGCCGGGCACCCCTTCGGCGGCTTCTTCCTCCGCCCGGAGGTCATCGGCAACGCGGACCAGGTCCGCCGTCTCGCCCGCGTCCTGCACCGCAACGGTGACGGGCCCGACGGCCTGCCGCTCCTCGTGTCGATGGACCAGGAGGGCGGCGTCGTGCAGCGCCTCAAGGAGGGCGTCGACGTCGTCCCGTCGGCGCAGTCGATCGGTCAGAGCGGCAGTGCGGCGTACGCCCGGAAGGTTGCCCTGGCAAACGGACGGACGCTGCGTGGCCTGGGCGTGACGATGGTGCTGGCGCCGGTCGCCGACGTCGACCCGGACGGGACGTCGGTCATGGGGTCGCGCACCTACTCCTCCGACCGCAAGGTCGCGGCGAGGATGGTCGTCGCGACGATCCGTGGCTACCTGGCCGCCGGCCTCGTCCCGGCCGTGAAGCACTTCCCCGGGCTCGGGACGGTGACCGGCGACAGCCACCACTCGCTGCCGGTGCAGCCCAAGCCGCTCGACCTGCTGGACCGCACCGACCTGGTGACCTTCCGCGCGGCGGTCGACGCCGGCGCGCCGGTCGTGATGACCGGCCACGTCGCGGTCCCGTCGGTCGAGAAGGGCATGCCGGCGTCGCTGAGCGAGGCGGTCATCACCCGGGTGCTCCGCGACGACCTGGGCTTCCAGGGGGTCGCGATCACCGACTCGCAGGGCATGGGGCCGGTCTTCGGCAAGTACGGGGTCGCCGAGGGCGCGATCCGCTCGCTGCTCGCAGGCAACGACCTGGTGCTCAACTCGCCCAAGCCGATGCGGGCCCGGCGCGCGGTGCTCGGGGCGGTGCGGAGCGGCCGGATCCCCGAGGAGCGGCTGACCGAGGCGGCTACCCGGGTGGAAGCGCTGCGGATCTACCAGCAGCGACTCGCGGCAGAGGCGTCGTGACGGCCGGGTCGACCGGGCCGGACGGGCCTCTGACGGCGTACCTCGGCACGCTGCGGGCGGCCGACCGCGAGGCGCTCGACCGGGTGCGCGGCATCGCGACCCGGTCCGTCCCCGGCACGACGGAGGGCACCAGCTACGGCCTCGCCGCGCTGCTGCTGGACGGCAAGCCACTGCTCGGCTTCCGGGCCGCCGCCGACCATCTCAGCGTCTTCCCCTTCAGCCCGGCCGTGGTGGCCGCCGTCGCGGACCGGCTCGAGGGCTTCAAGCTCTCCAAGGGCACGATCCGCTTCACCGCCCGCAACCCGCTCCCGGAGGCCGTGGTCATCGACATCGCGCGGCTGAGGGGCCGGGAGATCCGCATCCCGCAGGGCTGAGTCCGGCGGTCAGGTCACCCTGATGCCCGCGGTGTACGGCGCGCATCCGCTGCTGCCGTCGTCGCACAGGTCGGCGAACACGTCACGGATGTCGAAGCCGGTGACGATGAACGCGCCGGTGCCCGGAGTGGCGATCTCCGGGACGGTGACCTCGGCCTCGAACGAGCCGTCGGTGGCCACCGGGAAGCTGCCGAGGTCGATCACCTCGGCCGAGCTCCCGGAGCGGAACCGCAGCCCGTAGAGCGCGCCGCGGTGGTAGCTCCGGTCGCACGGGAAGGCCGCCGCGGTGATGCGCACCGTGTCACCCGGGGCCGCCGTCCCGGGCGCGGCCCGGAGCCGGCCGGGGAAGCAGTCGGTGTCGCGGGTGGCGGCCGAGACGGTCACCGACCCGACCAGGGCGGCCGCGACGAGGATCACGACCCACAGGCCGACCGACCAGCCGCGCGGGTCGAACCTGCGTCGAGACGGCATCTGCTCAGTCTCCCCGTGGCCGGGGCACCACGTCGACCAGCTCGACGTGCTTGGGCGCCAGGCCGTCGCCGCTCGACACGCCACGCAGGCGGCGGCTCACCCAGGGCAGGAGGTAGCGACGTACCCACCGGACGTCCTGCACGACGTCGTGGCTGCGCGGGCGGCGCGGGGCGATGTCGAGCGGGACCTCCCACCACCCGGCGTCGCCGCCCAGCAGGTCGGGACTGGTGACGCCGAGCCGGTGCAGGACGGCGGCGGCCACCCGCTCGTGGCCGGCAGGCGCCAGGTGCAGCCGGTCCTCGTGCCAGAGGCGCCGGTCCTGCAGGGCGGCCACCGCGCCCTGGTCGACCAGCAGGGCACCATGCCGCTCGGCGACGTCGCGGACGCCGTCGTTGAAGGCGGCGAAGCGGGAGGCCAGTCGTTGCGCCGTTCGCCCGGTGCCGCCCGCTCGCTCGATGACCGTGAAGAGCACGGTCGGCACGCCGGCGTCGCGGAGCAGACCGACCGCGCGGTCGTAGCGGCGCAGGACCGCGGCGACGTCGGTGCGCGGCCGCAGCACGTCGTTGGGGCCGGCGTGGAAGGTCACCAGGTCCGGCCGCAGGTCGAGCGCGACCGGCAGCTGCTCGTCGACGACCTGGTCGAGCAGCCGGCCGCGGACGGCGAGGTTGGCGTAGCGGATGCCGTCCGGCGCGGCAGCAGTCGCCAGCGCCGCCGCGACGCGGTCGGCCCAGCCGAGGTGCCGCCCGCCGGGGCCGAGGTCGTCCTCGAGTCCTTCGGTGAACGAGTCGCCCGTCGCCACCATCGTGCGGATCGCCCGGTCGGTGCTCACGACTGCGTATCGTGCCCGACGTGGCGATAGTCCCGGACACCAAGGACTGGACCTGGGTCCTCCGCGAGCCCTGTCCCGAGTGCGGGATGACCGCCGGGGACGTCTCACTGGCGGACGTGGCACCGCGGGTCCGGGCCAGCGTGCCGCGCTGGCAGGCGGTGCTTGCCCGCCCCGACGTGCGGGACCGGCCGGACGAGAGCACCTGGTCGCCGCTCGAGTACGCCTGTCATGTCCGCGACGTGTGCCACCTCTTCGACGAGCGGCTCGTGCTGATGCTGGAGCGCGACGACCCGGCCTTCGCGAACTGGGACCAGGACGTGACGGCTGTCGAGGAGCGCTACGGCGAGCAGGACCCCGGCCAGGTGGCCGACGAGCTCGCGGCGGAGGCCGAGGCGATCGCGGCGCGGTTCGCGGCCGTACGCCCGGACCAGGCCGACCGGTCAGGCCGGCGCAGCAACGGGTCGGTCTTCACGGTCACCACGCTGGCGCAGTACTTCCTGCACGACCTGGTCCATCACGAGCACGACGTGGGTGCGACGGGCGAGACGCAGTGACCCACCCGCACGACGAGCCGGGGCACCCGCACCCGCACGTCGCGGACCCGCCCGACGACCACGGGCACGACCACGGGCACGACGACCACGCGCACGCCCACGACGACCACGACCACGACGAGCCCGGCGGCCTGCTCGGCCGGCTCCGGCACCTGGTCGCACCGCACAGCCACGACGCGGCCGTCGCGATGGACAGCGAGCTGGAGTCCAGCCGGGCCGGGATGCGCGCGCTGCTGCTGTCCTTCCTCGCCCTGATGGTGACGGCGCTGGTGCAGCTGGCCGTCGTCGCGGTGAGCGGCTCGGTCGCGCTGCTCGTCGACACGATCCACAACTTCGCGGACGCCCTGACGGCCCTGCCGATCGCCGTCGCCTTCACGCTCGGCCGACGCGCGGCGACCCGGCGCTACACCTACGGCTTCGGCCGCGCGGAGGACCTGGCCGGGATCGTGGTCGTGCTCTTCATCGCGGCGTCCGCGGTCGTGGCCGCGGTGGAGGCGGTCCGCCGGCTGGCCGACCCGCAGGACATCGACCACCTCTGGATCGTCGCGGTCGCCGGGCTGGTCGGGTTCGTCGGCAACGAGGCGGTCGCCCGCTACCGGATCACCGTGGGCAGGCGGATCGGGTCTGCGGCGCTGGTCGCCGACGGGCTGCACGCCCGCACCGACGGCTTCACCTCCCTGGGGGTCGTCCTCGGTGCGGCCGGTGTCGCCCTCGGCTTCGAGCAGGCCGACCCGCTGATCGGCCTGCTCATCACGGTCGCCGTGCTGTCGGTCCTCCGCGACGCCGCCCGGGACGTCTACCGGCGGCTGATGGACGCCGTCGACCCGGAGCTGGTCGACACCGTCGAGGCCACGGCACGCCGCACGCCCGGGGTGCTCGACGTCGGCGACGTACGGCTGCGCTGGATCGGGCACACGCTGCGCGCCGAGATCGAGATCGTCGTGGACCCGCACCTCACGCTCGTCCAGGCGCACGAGGTCGCCGAGGCGACGGAGCACCAGCTGCTCCATGACGTCGCCCGGCTGCACGCCGCGCTGGTGCATGCCGACCCGGCCGGTCACCCGCACGACCTCACGGGGCACCACCGACCCGACCGAGCCGGGGCCCCGGACTGACGAGGTCTGCGATGGTGGGCAGGTGCTCATCACCAACCACGTCCTGAGCGGTGCCGTGATCGGAGCACTGTCCGGCGACCCGCTCAGCGCCGCGTGCCGTGGCTTCGCCTCGCACTTCGTGCTCGACTCGCTGCCGCACTTCGGGCTGCCCGAGGAGCACCTGATGAAGATCGCGGTGCCCGACGGGCTGCTCGGCCTGGCCATGATCGGGGTCATCACCCGGGAGACGCCGTCGCACCTGCGGCTGCGCGTCCTGGCTGGCATCTTCGGCGCCTGCCTGCCCGACATGGACAAGCCGAGCAACCAGTTCCTGGGCCGGTCGCCCTTCCCGCGCTGGCTGGACCGGGCACACTCCGCGATCCAGCCGGAGGCCTCCCATCGGCTGCCGATCGAGATCGCCTGCGCCGGGCTCTTCAGCGCGGCGCTGACGTCCCTGCTGCGCTCTGCGTCCCGTCCGGCTCGCGCCGTGGCGGGCTGACCTCGGCGAGCCGGCCGGTCAGGAAGGCGCGCTCGGCGGCGTTGTCCGCGGCCGCGATCGCCTCCCGGTACGCCGCGGCCGCCTCCGCGTGACGGCCGAGGCGGCGCAGCAGGTCGGCCCGGGTCGACGCGAGGTAGCGATAGCCGGTCATCCGCGGGTCCTCCGCCACCACCGTCAGGTCGGCGAGCGCTGTCTCCGGGCCGTGCACCATCAGCACCGCGACCACCCGGTTGAGGGCGACGACGGGGCTCGGCCAGACCGTGAGCATCGCGTCGTAGAGGTCGAGGATCCGCTGCCAGTCGGTCTCGTCGTACGTCCGGGCGCGGCCGTGCTCGGCAGCCACGGCGGCCTGCAGCACGAAGCGACCCGGCCGGCCGTGAGCCGACTCCCGGGCCAGCGCGACCCCCTCGGTCAGCCGGACCGGGTCCCACCGCGCTCGGTCCTGGTCCTCCAGAAGGACGAGCCCGCCGTCGGGCCCGGTCCGCGCCGCTCGCCGCGCGTCGGTCAGCAGCATCAGGGCGAGCAGCCCGGCCACCTCTCGCTCGTCCGGCATCAAGGTCCGGAGCACCCGGGCAAGGTCGACGGCGCGCTCGACGAGGTCCGGACGCACGAGGTCGTCGCCGGTCGGTGCGACGTGGCCGGTCGTGAAGACCAGGTGCACGACGGTCAGGACGGCGTCCAGCCGCTCGGGGAGGTCGGCCTGCTCCGGCACCCGGTAGGGGATGCGGGCTGCGGCGATCTTCTTCTTCGCCCGGGTCACCCGGGCTGCCATGGTGGCCTCCGGCACGAGGAACGCTCGCGCGATCTCGTCCGTCGACAGCCCGCAGACCAGCCGCAGGGTGAGCGCCACCTGCGCCTCGCGCGACAGGGCGGGGTGACAGCAGGTGAAGACCAGGCGGAGCCGGTCGTCCGGGATGGCCTCGGGCTCGTCCTCGCCGGGGGCCGGCCCCATGTCGAACGTGTCGACCGGCTCCACTAGCAGCGGCAGCTTGCGCCGCAGCGTCTGGTCGCGTCGCAGCACGTCGAGGGCACGCCGGCGCGCGGTGGTCGTCAGCCAGGCACCGGGCGAGCTCGGGATGCCGTCGCGCAGCCAGGCGTCCAGCGCGGCACCGTACGCGTCCTGCACGCACTCCTCCGCGACGTCGATGCTGCCCGCGACGCGCGCCGTCGCGGCGAGGACGAAGCCCCACTCGCGACGGTGCGCGTCGGCGACGGCGCGCCGGACCTCCTCGGCAGAGGTCATTCGTCCCCCCGGCTCGCTGGTCGCGGGCTGACTCGTCGGGGGCTCACTCGTCGGGGAACTCCAGGACCGGCCGGACCTCGACGCAGCCGAACCGCGCCGGGCAGAGCTTGCCGATCTCCAGCGCGTGGTCGAGGTCGCGGGCCTCGACCAGGTAGTAGCCGCCCAGAGCCTCCTTGGTCTCCGCGAACGGTCCGTCGGTCACGACGTCGTTGCGGATGGTGGTCGCGGTGCTCGTCGGCTGGAGGGCCTCGCCGCCGAGGATCTTGCCGCCGATCTCCGGCACCTGGTCGCTGAACCGGCGGTGCGCCTCCATGACCTCCCCGTAGACCTCCGGGCCGCCCTCGGCGTAGGCCTTCTCCTCCTCGAAGATCAGGATCAGGTACTCGCTCATGTGGATCTCCCCTTCCCGGAGCGCCCGCCCCGGATCGGCTCTCGATCGACTCTGGATCGACTCTGACACCACCACGACGGGCGGCGGGGGTGGAAATCGACACTGCAGCAGGAAGCGTTTTCCGCCGGTACCGCGGGGGCAGGGCACGAGCATGACCCACCGAGCCCGGACAACGGCCTTGGTGGCCGCATCGACGACCGCCCTCCTGATGGTCCCCCTCGGCCCGCTCGCGCCCGCCGGCGCGGCGGACGGCGAGGCACCGGGTGCTCCCGGGGCGGCCGCGACCTGGCGCAGCGGTGACAAGGACGGCATCGGCACGTCGCTCGGCCGGACGTCGAAGGTCTGGTACACGCTCACCGACGGCACCATGAGCGAGACGTACTACCCCGCGGCGGACACCCCCAACGTGCGCGACCTCGGGTTCGTGGTCAGCGACGGCTCGACCTCCAGCCAGCGCGAGACCGACGGCACCACCCAGCGGGTCGAGCTCGCGGACCCGACGTCCCTCACCTACCGGCAGATCACGACCGACGACGGTGGGCGCTGGCGGATCACAAAGACCTACGTGACCGACCCCGAGCGTCCGACGGTGGTCATGGACGTGTCGTTCGAGTCGCTCTCCGGAGAGCCGTTCTCGCTGTACGCCCTCTACGACCCGTCATTGGCGGGCACGGCGGCCGGTGACTCGGGTAGCGGCACCGCTGCTGCCCTCCTCGCCTCCGACACCCACCTGGCGGACCGGCCGGTCGCGAGTGCCCTGGTCAGCTCGACGGGGTTCGCCGCCACGTCGACCGGCTACGCGGGGTCCAGCGACGGCTGGACCGACCTCGCCGACGACCACGACCTGGACGCCACGTACGACAGTGCCGGACCGGGGAACATCGTCCAGACCGGCGAGATCCCCACTGACGGCGCGCAGAGCCACTTCACCCTTGCTCTGGGCTTCGGACCCGACGCCGCGGCAGCCCGCGCCGCCGCCGACGGTTCCCTGGGCACATCGTTCGACGCCGTCGCCGCGGCCTACCAGTCGCAGTGGGCGGGCTACCTCGCCGGACTCGCCCCGGCGCCTGGGCAGCTCACGGGTGAGCTCGCTACGCAGTACAACGTGTCCCTGATGACCGTGAAGGCCCACGAGGACAAGACCTTCCCCGGGGCGTTCATCGCGTCGCTGACACTGCCGTGGGGGCAGGTCGTCAACGCGGACGGCTCCGGCGGAGGCGGTGGCGGCTACCACTTCGTGTGGGCGCGGGACCTCTACCACCAGGTGACCAGCCTGCTCGCCGCGGGCGACCGGGCCGCGGCCGGCCGGGCGGTGGACTGGCTCTTCACCCGCCAGCAGCGCCCGGACGGGCACTTCCCGCAGAACTCCCACGTCGACGGCACGCCGGACCAGAACAACGTCCAGCTCGACGAGACCGCCTTCCCCATCATCCTGGCCGGCCAGGTCGGCCGCACGGGTCGCACGTTCTACCTCGAGCACATCCGCCCCGCCGCGGACTACCTGGTGGCGGCCGGACCCCGGACCCCGCAGGAGCGCTGGGAGACCGAGGACGGCTACTCCCCCTCCACCATGGCCGCCCAGATCGCCGGGCTCACCGTCGCCGCCGAGATCGCGCGGCGCAACAAGGACACGGCCGCCGCAGCGGTCTACCAGGGCACCGCCGACTCGTGGCAGCGCCGGACCGAGGAGTGGATGTTCACCAGCACCGGCCCGGTGGGCGACGGTCGGTACTACGTCCGGATCGAGGGCGACGGCGATCCCGACGACGGCGACACCCGGGAGTACTCGGACGGTGCCGGCGTCCACGAGGAGCGGGCCGTCCTCGACGCCGGCTACCTCGAGCTCGTCCGGCTCGGAGTCAAGGCCCCGGCCGACCCGTACGTCGCGGCCTCCATCGCGGACTCGGACTCGTCACTGGCCACCGACACACCCAGCGGGCGGATGTGGCACCGCTACACGTTCGACGGCTACGGCGAGCACGAGGACGGCCGGCCCTGGTCCTTCCCCGAGAACGCCGACGGCGTCGGGCGGCTGTGGCCGCTGCTGTCCGGCGAGCGCGGCGAGTACGAGCTCGCCAACGGACGCGACGCGTTCAGCTACCTGCAGACGATGCACCGGTCGGCCAACGACGGCTACCTGATCCCCGAGCAGGCCTGGGACGTGCCCGAGCCAACCTCCTTCGGGCACACGTTCGGCAAGGGCACCGGGTCCGCCGCGCCGCTGGCCTGGGCGATGGCGCAGTACGTCCGGCTGGCACACGGCATCGCTGCTGGCGCCCCGGTGGAGACCCCGACCGTCGTCGCGCGCCGCTACGCCAACGAGCGACAGAACCTGACGACGCCGAGCCTGCGCGTCACCAGCCCGGCCGAGCAGCTCACGACGGCCGACGGGCGGACCGTGGTGGTCAGCGGCACGACGAACGGCACCAACGTCTACGTGGACGTCAACGGGACCCGGCAGACCGTGCCGGTCCGCAGCGGGGCCTTCGAGACGGTCGTCGAGCTGCCCGACCTGCGCAACACCGTGACGGTCGTCGCCACCTCGAAGTCCGGGGGCACCGCTACCGAGACGCGCACCGTGCTCTCCTACGGCGAACGCATCGGCGGGCTGGTGGACCCCACGGGCGACGACAACGGCCCGGGGACGTACGTCTACCCGGCGAACCCCGTCTACGTCCCGGGCGCGTTCGACCTGACCGCGATGACCGCCTACCGCGACGGCGACAGCTACGTCTTCGTCACCGGCATCGCCGGTGCCCTGACCAACCCCTTCGGCGGTGACCAGATCTCCCACCAGAAGGTCAACATCTACCTCGGCGACAGTGCGGCGGCCGGCCCCGCCCCGGCGCTGCCCGGCACCAACCTGGACACGGCTACCGGGTGGGACCGGGTGGTCGTCGTCGACGGACGGTTCGACCAGGCGGGCGTCTACGACGCCTCCGGCACCCGGGTCGCGGAGATCGACCTCGTCGGCATCCCCGAGACCAGCCAGATCGCTGCTGTGGTGCCGGCGTCGGCCCTGGGCGACGTCGCCGGCGACACCACCCGGTTCGGCGTGGCCATGATGGGCAACGCCGAGGCCGGGGAGGGGATCGGCTACATCCGTCCGGTCTACGACTACGACTACTGGTCGACCAACCCGCTGGGCTTCGTCCGGGACTGGCGCTTCGGCGGCGGTGCCGGTGAGGTGGACTTCGGCCTGGCGAGCAAGGACACCGACACGCGCGACCCCAACGCGATCGACATCGTCGTCGGGGCCGGTCAGGAGCAGTCCGCGGTCATGAGCTGGCAGGAGTCCAGCCCGGTGGCGCTGCCGATGGTCCCGCTCGGCGACTGAGCGGAGTCGACTGGGCGGAGCCAACTCGGCGGCGCCGGCCGGCGCCGCCGACATAGGCTGCCCGCCCGATGTCGTCCACCTCCGTACGCAGCCGGCAGCGCCGCCTCGAGGCGCTGCAGGCGCTGCGCGTCACCTACCCTCCCGAGCTACCGGTCGCGCAGCGCCGGGACGACATCGCGGCGGCGATCCGCGACAACCAGGTCGTCGTCGTCGCGGGCGAGACCGGGTCGGGCAAGACGACCCAGCTGCCCAAGATCTGCCTGGAGCTCGGCCGCGGCGTCGACGGGCTGATCGGGCACACCCAACCGCGGCGGATCGCCGCCCGCACGGTGGCCGAGCGCATCGCCGAGGAGCTGAAGGTCCCGCTCGGCGACGCCATCGGCTACTCGGTGCGCTTCACCGACCGGGTCGGGCCGTCGACGATGGTGCGGCTGATGACCGACGGGATCCTGCTGGCCGAGATCCAGCGCGACCGGGAGCTCTCGCGCTACGACACGATCATCGTCGACGAGGCCCACGAGCGAAGCCTCAACATCGACTTCCTGCTCGGCTACCTGGCGTCGCTGCTCCCCCGCCGGCCGGACCTCAAGCTGGTCATCACCTCCGCCACGATCGACACCGAGCGCTTCGCGGCGCACTTCGGCGGCGCACCTGTCGTGGAGGTGTCCGGCCGCACCTACCCGGTCGAGATGCGGTACCGGCCGGTGGTCGACCCCGACCGGCCGGACGCGGAGGAGCTTGACCAGGTCGCCGCGATCCTCAAGGCGGTCGACGAGCTGCGCGTCGAGGGCCCGGGCGACGTGCTCGTCTTCCTCTCCGGCGAGCGCGAGATCCGCGACACCGCCGACGCCCTGCGAGGTCACCTGCGCTCGGCGCGGGAGGAGGTCGAGGTCCTGCCGCTCTATGCGCGGCTGTCGGCGGCCGAGCAGCACCGGGTCTTTGCGGCGCACTCGGCGCGGCGCATCGTCCTGGCGACCAACGTCGCCGAGACGTCACTGACGGTTCCCGGCATCCGGTACGTCGTCGACCCGGGCACTGCTCGCATCTCGCGGTACAGCCACCGGCTGAAGGTGCAGCGGCTGCCGATCGAGCGGATCAGCCAGGCCAGCGCCAACCAGCGGGCCGGTCGGTGCGGCCGCACGTCGGACGGCATCTGCGTCCGGCTCTACTCGGAGGACGACTTCCTCGAGCGGCCGGAGTTCACCGAGCCGGAGATCCTGCGCACCAACCTCGCCTCGGTCATCCTCTCGATGACCGCGCTGGGCCTCGGCGACCTCGACGCGTTCCCCTTCGTCGAGCCGCCGGACCGGCGCCAGGTCAAGGACGGCATCGACCTGCTGGAGGAGCTCGGTGCGCTGCAGCCGCGTGCCGGCGACCCGGGTGCCGCGCGCCGCCTGACGAAGGTCGGTCGGACGCTGGCACAGCTGCCGGTCGACCCGCGGCTCGCGCGGATGCTCATCGAGGCCGACGGCAACGGGTGTGTCCCCGACGTCCTCGTCATCGTCGCGGCGATGTCCATCCAGGACCCGCGCGAGCGGCCCGTCGAGCACCAGCAGGCGGCCGACACCATGCATCGCCGGTTCGCCGACGACCGGTCGGACTTCCTGGCCTACCGCAACCTCTGGGTCTACCTGCAGGAGCAGCAGAAGGCCCTGTCCGGCAGCGCCTTCCGGCGGATGTGCCGCACGGAGTTCCTGCACTACCTGCGGATCCGCGAGTGGCAGGACCTCGTCGGGCAGCTGCGGCAGGTGGCCAAGTCGCTGGGCATCTCGACAGCCGGCGATGTCGGGGCACCCGGCGACGAGCCGAAGCCGGTCCACGTCTCGCTGCTCGCCGGCCTGCTGTCACACATCGGGCTCTGGGACCCCGACCGCCGCGAGTACGCGGGTGCGCGAGGTGCGCACTTCGCGGTGTGGCCCGGGTCGGCTCTCTTCAAGAAGCCGCCGGCGTGGGCGATGGCCGGCGAGCTGGTCGAGACGTCCCGGCTGTGGGGGCGTGACCTGGGACGGATCGACCCCGAGTGGGTCGAGCCACTGGCCGAGCACCTGCTCAAGCGCAGCTACAGCGAGCCGCACTGGTCGACCAAGCAGGGCGCCGTGATGGCGTACGAGCGGGTGACCCTCTACGGCGTCCCGATCATCGCGAACCGCCGGATCACCTACGGTCGCATCGACCCGGTCCTGTCGCGGGACCTCTTCATCCGGCACGCGCTCGTGCAGGGCGAGTGGCGTACGCACCATCGGTTCTTCCACCACAACCGCGAGCTGCTCGAAGACGTCGAGGAGCTGGAGCACCGCGCGCGCCGGCGCGACATCCTGGTCGACGACGAGACGCTCTTCGGGTTCTACGACGAGCGGGTGCCCGCCGACGTCGTGTCGGCGCGGCACTTCGACGCGTGGTGGAAGAAGGTGCGGCGCGACGCACCGGACCTGCTGACCTTCGACCCGGCGATGCTGGTGCGCGACGACGCGGGCCGCGTCTCGGAGGCGGACTACCCGGACGAGTGGCGGCAGATCGAAAGCGGTGGCCCGGAGGCCGGCGAAGGCGACGGCGACCCGATCGTGCTGCCCCTGACCTACCAGTTCGAGCCGGGTGCCGCGGCCGACGGCGTGACGGTGCACGTGCCGGTCGCGGTGCTCAACCGGCTGCGACCCGAGGGTTTCGACTGGCAGGTGCCGGGCCTGCGGCTCGACCTGGTCACCGCGCACCTGCGGGCACTGCCCAAGGACCTGCGCCGCCGGTTCGTGCCCGCGCCCGACACAGCCCAGGCTGTGCTGGAGCGGCTCGCGGACCCGGCGCGGCCTCGCCCCGCCCGGCAGCCACTGGTCGACGCGATGGCGGATGTGCTCTTCGAGCTGACCGGCGTGGACGTACCGCCGGACGCCTGGGACCTCGAGCGCGTGCCGCCGCACCTGCGGATGACGTTCCGGGTCGAGGACGCCGAGGGCAGGGTCGTGGCGGAGGGCAAGGATCTGCACGCGCTGGCCGCCCGGCTGGCGCCGACGGTGCGCCGGACCGTCTCGGCCGCCGCCGTCGACGTGGAGCGGGCGGGGCTGACCGGCTGGACGTTCGGGACCCTGCCGGCGGGCTTCGAGCGGACGGTGGACGGGCAGCGGGTCGCGGGCTTCCCTGCGCTGGTGGACGAAGGTGCCACGGCGGCGATCCGGGTGCTCGGGTCTCGTGATGAGGCTGCTCATGCAACGGGTCTCGGGGTGCGGCGGCTGCTGGTCCTGTCGGTGCCGTCCCCGGTCAAGCACGTGGTCGGGCGGCTGGACGCCCGGCAGAAGCTGGCGCTCGGCTTCAGCGCCTATCCGTCGGTGCCTGCTCTGCTCGCCGACTGCGTCGACGCGGCTGTTGACGGCCTCATCGCCCGGTATGCGGGCGAGGCGGGTGGTGACGTCGCGGACGAGGCGGCGTTCGAGCGGCTGCGCGCGATGGTGCGCGCTGACCTGCCCGAGGCGACGTACGACGTCGTGACCGCCGTCGCCGAGGTGCTCACCCTCGGGCACGACCTCGTGGCCCGCGCGACCGGCACCGCAGCGCCGACGACCCTGCCGACCCTGGTTGACGTGCGCGAGCACGTGGAGCGGCTCACCGCCGTCGGCTTCGTCTCGCGGACCGGCGTGGAACGGCTGGGCGACCTGCGCCGCTACCTGCGCGCCGATGCCGTCCGGCTGGAGTCACTGCCTGCGGGTGCAGGTCGGGACCGGCAGCGGCTGGCCGACGTACAAGTCGTCGACGATGAGGTGTCGAAGTGGGTCGCGTCGCTGCCGGCGGCGCGTCGTGGTTCACCTGCTGCCGTCGGTGCTGTTGCCGAGGTCCGGTGGATGGTCGAGGAGCTGCGGGTCAGTCTTTTCGCGCAGCAGCTCGGGACGCGTCACGCTGTGTCCGCCAAGCGGATCTATCGAGCGATGGACACAGCGCAGATCTGATGATCCGGGGCGGCGGCACGTATACCGCCCGGTGTATCGGCACCCGCCAGAGGCGCGCTGTGCCGGCTCTTGGTCACGCAGGCCGAAGGGAGGTGCACACGCAGGCCTTGTTGCCGTCCTGGTCGGCGATGACCGTGTAGGACGGCGCCTGACTGTCATCCGTGATCGTCCCGCCCGCGGCCACGGCAGCGGCGATCCGCTCGTCGGCGACCTCAGGCGCGACCCAGACGTCGACGTGGAACCGCTGACGTGGCGTCTCGTGTTCGTCCGTGTCCTGGAACCACAGGATGGGCACCCGGCCGCTGGCATCGCGAACGTCGTCGCCGATGGTGCCGCGTCCGTGCGCGGCGCTTCCGCCTGTCAGCACGGCCGCCCACATCGGCGCGATCCTGGCCGCATGCGCGGTGTCGAGTGCCAGCTCGATCGCCGTGATCGACGCCGGGTCGGCACGCACGGCGTGTTCGGCGGCGATCTCACTGACCCTCCGGGCCAGGTCGACGTCGCGCTGGGTCACCCACTCCACGATGTGCTCGGTGCCCTCGTCGTCGCGGAAGATCGCGTCGTCGCTGATGAGCTTGAGGTCGACGAAGTCGCCGCCGATCGTCACCCGGGGATGGTGACCCAGCACGTCGCCCGCCTCGGCGATGGCGCTGACAAAACGCACGCCGGCGGCAAAGTCGCCGACGCGGAAGCGCGCGTGTAGTCCCTGTCCGAGCTTGCGCCAATCGGTGAGCTGCGCCCCGGTGATCTGGTCCCCGCTCAACATCTCCATGCCGCGACCGTACCGAGGGGTTCCGGACGGTCGGCCCCGTCCCCTGGTCGTTCGGCCTATGTCCGGTGCCGGCCGGTGCGCAGGGTGAGGTCGCGGTGGTCGGGGATGAGGAAGCGGTGGTGCTGGCGGGGTCGCTGCAGCGGGTCGATGCTCGTGGGTGGGGTGAGCTGGGGGTAGCCGTTGGGCGCCAGGCTCATCGCCCAGCCTTGGCGGTGGACCATCCGGTGGTGGAACTCGCACAACAACGCTGCGTTGGCCAGGTCGGTGGGTCCGCCCAGGGTCCACCACCACATGTGGTGCACGTGGCAGGCCGAGGGGGGTTGGTCGCAGCCGGGGGCGACGCAGCCGCGGTCGCGCAGTGCGGTGGCGCGGCGCTGGGCCCGGTTGAACTCGCGCTGGCCGCGGCCCAGGTCGAGGACCTCGGAGTCGGTGCCGAGCACCGCCGGGACGACGAGCCCGTCGCAGGCCAGCATCCGCAGCGCGGCCGCGGACAGCGCCAGTCCGGTGTCCAGCCGGCCGGCCTTGGCCAGCCCGGAGCGCAGCCCGTCCAGGGTGGTGGTCACGGTCAGCACCGCCTTGACCGGACCGGGCGGGCGCGCACCGCAGGACCCACAGGTCCCGTCCCGACCACCCATGCCGGGCAGCGGCTGCGGCCCGCCGGCTAACCCGCCGGGCTCGTCGTCGTCGGCTCGATCGGCTCGTCGTCCGGTCGTGCTCGTCGTGCTCGGTCGTGGTCGTGCTCGTCGTGTTGTCGGGTCGGGCTGGTCGTCGTCGCTCGTCGCGGGCGGTGTGGTGCGGGGGGTGGGGGTGCCGGCGGCCTGGTTGAGCAGCTCGACGAGGGCGTCGCCGCGGCGTTCGGACAGTGGCCGGGTGTCCTCGAAGCCGTCCGAGCCGGGGTGGTGCTTGTCGGCCTTGTCGTGCAGGAACCGCGCCAGGATGGCCTCGCCGATGGTGCCGGGCTCGAGGATCGCGCGGAGCTTGCCCCGCCGCCGGGTGACGGTCAGGAAGTTGCGCTCCCGTTCCTGGGCTTCGGCCTCGGCCCGGGCCCGTTCGCGCTCCAGCGCGGCCTCGTCGGCCGGGTCGTCCTCCGACGGGGTCACGGTGAGCGCTTCGACCAGCGCCTTCCCGGCGCGCGCGAGGTCGCGGGGCGCCAGCGTCTCGCACTGGGCGACCAGGAACCGTCCCGCCGCGGCCCGGTCGGCGTCCTCAACGCCGGGCATCGCGGCGACGGTGTCCAGCACCCGCACGAGCACCTCGGCCTGATCGGCGGTCACCGCCCCGGACGCCAACCCTGCCTGCACGACGGTGTGGCGGCCGACGGCCTCGGCGGCCCGCACCCGGGCGCCGGCATCGACTCGGGAGAGCCGGAACCGGTCACTGAGCCAGCGCACCAACGTCAACGCCTTGGTGCGCTTCTTGAGGTCGCGGGTCTCGGCCTCCCGCAGCAGCATCGCCCGGTAGGCGGCGGCGCGGCGAGCTCCAGGTCGAGGACGGTCGGCGATCGCGGTCTCCACGTCGTCGTCAGCGAGCTGCCAGCCCAGCTCGAGAGCCGCCGGGTCCAGCGCACCGGCCGCGGTGCGCAGCCCGGTGACCACCGGGTGCTCCGCGATGCTGCCGGTCGAGCTCATGCCAGCAACCTAGCCACCACCCTGGACACAACTCCGGCCGTCGCGACGTACCGGAAACCGTTTGTGGACAACGGTTTTCCACACCCCCGAGCCGTCCACAGATTGGGTCGACAACGACGCGAGGTGCGTCAGATCTGCTATGAGGCGAGCGGGTCAGACGGGTTCGGTGCGGCGCGGCATCAGCCACAGCACCGCGAAGCCCAGCACCGCCGCCACGACGATCCCGACGAAGACGTAGTGCGCTGCGTCGAACAGCGCGGACCGCACGAAGTCAGCCACCGGTCCCGACCGGTCACCGCCCTGGACGACCAGCCGCTCGGCATCCGCACTCTCCCGCAGGCTTGAAGGCAAGCTGTCCGGAGCCGACGCGAAGCGATGTGCCAGTGTCGTGTTGGCGATCGCGCCGAACACCGCGACTCCGACGGCGCTGCCGAGGTTGCGGGCGAACATGTTGGTCGCCGTGACCACCCCGCGTCGCTGCCAGCCGACCGAGGACTGAACAGCCACGATCACCGGCGCCGACATCAGACCGAGCCCGACACCGACCACGAAAGTCGACGCTGCCACCGTCATGACGGCGGAGTCTGCTGTGAGCCGCAGGACGAGCAGGCTGCCGGCTATGACCCCGAGGGCACCGATCAGCGCGGTGTCGCGAAAGCCGATCCGCAGGTAGACCCGGCCGGCCAGCGCTGCGGCCAGCGGCCAGCCCAGCGTCATCGCCGCCAGCGCGAACCCCGCGACCAGGGCACCGGTGCCGAGCACTCCCTGGACGTACGTCGGCACGTAGGACGACAGGCCGATCAGGACGACGCCCACCGCGATCGACGCCAGGTTGCCGCCCACCAGGACGCGTCGGCTGAACACCCACAGCGGCAGCACCGGCTCGGCGGCGCGACGTTCCACGAGGACGACCAGCACCAGCGCCACTGCAGCACCCGCGAACACCGCGAGGCTGACCGGGGACGCCCAGTCCCACGCGACCCCACCCTCGAGGAGTCCGAGGATCAGCAGCGAGAAGCCGGTCGTGAGCAAGGCCGCACCCGCGATGTCCATCTGGTGCTTCCGGCGCTCGACCTTCTCGTGGAAGCTGCGCCACAGCATCCAGGCGGCGACCGCACCGAGCGGCAGGTTGAGGAAGAAGATCCAGCGCCACGAGAGGTACTCCGCGAAGACGCCGCCGAGGGTCGGCCCGATCACCGACGAGACGCCCCAGACGCTGGCGACGTAGCCCTGGACGCGGGCGCGCTCCTCCACCGAGTAGAGGTCGCCGACGACCGTCATGGTCATCGGGAGCACCGCGCCGGCGCCGATGCCCTGCACCGCGCGGGCAACGATCAGGGTCGGCATGCTCCACGCGACCCCGCACAGCACGGAGCCGACGAGGAAGACGGCGATGCCGAAGAACAGCACCGGTCGCCGGCCGACGACGTCGGCGAGCTTGCCGTAGAGCGGGACGGTCACCGCCTGCGTCAGCAGATAGATCGAGAACAGCCACGGGAACTGCGAGAAGCCGCCGAGGTCCCGCACGATCGACGGGACGGCGGTCGCGATGATCGTCGCGTCGAGCGCCACGAGGGCGGTGGACAGCATCAGGCCGACAAGGACCGGGCCTCGCTCGGACCGGAATCCGACCCCTTCGCGGGTGGCCGCGGTCGCCGGCCTCTTCGGCAGGCTCTGGTCGGTGGCAGACATCGAGGGTGCCAACCGGCGCGGTTCGCGAACGCTTCCCTGACATCGGTTGATGTCACGGTCGGCCGATCGGCCGGACAGCGCGATGCCCCGCCCGGTCACGTCCGGGCGGGGCCTCGGCTGTGTCGCGTGCCACTGCCTACGGGAGACTCTGCCGGTGCACCCCTACCAGCGCTTCACGTCCTGGCTGCTCGTGGTCCTCGGCGCCCTGCTCATGGTCAGCGGCGCCTTCGCGCTGATCGGCGCGATGGTCAACCACGACTGGGCCGCGGCCGTCGTCACCCTGCTGCTGCTGGGCGTCGTCGCCTTCGGCACCCTGCGGGGCATCCGCCAGCTGCGTCGCGGGGAAGGGTCGCCGGAGGCGCCGGAGGAGCCGCAGTAGCCACCTGGCGACCGCGAGACGCTTACCGCGACGACACGACGGCGAGGGCCGGGAGCGTGCGCTCCCGGCCCTCGCCGTCGTGCTGGTCGTGCTGATCGTGCTGTGCGTGACTTACTGGGCGGGGTTGACCACGTTGATCGTGAGGTCGGTGCCCCGGTCACCGGTGACGGTCACCCTCACACCCTCACCCGCGACCTTGACGCTGTTCTGCGGGTTGCTGCTGGACCAGTAGGCCAGCGGGTCCGTGTCGTTGAACGTCGGGATTCCGGCCACGCTCGGCGCGCACGCGGCGAGCGTCGAGACGGTCTGCGACTGACCGTTGCCGGTCAGCACCTGCTTGTGCAGGCACGTCGCGTCGGTCGCCTCGAGCCCGAACGTCCCGTCGAACGGCTGCCGACGGTTGCTCGGTGCCGAGCCGTCCGGGTAGGTGAACTTCGCCGGACGGGCGTCGACCGGAAGGGCCAGGCCCGCACCCGGGTGCTGCGAGGTGTTGTTGTCCTCCTGCGTGTGGTCGACGTACCAGACCAGCATGCCGTTCTGGAACTTGAAGAACTCGACCCAGTCCGGGCGGGTGTAGGCCTCGCTGAACTGGTACGGCCCGGTGCGCAGCGTGTCGTCGTACCCGGCGTACTCCCGGTTCTCGACCAGGTAGTAGGTCGGCGACGTCTTGCTCACGGTGCCGTCGTTGATCGTCCACAGCCCGGTTGCCGTCCAGGCTTCCGCACCCGACTCGACGTCGTCGACGGTGCCGTTGATGCTGATGTCGTCGAGGAACGCGCCCGGCAGGTGCACCCCGCCGTCGGTCTGGTAGCGGAACCGGAACTCCGTGGCCGCGCCACCCGCGTCGTAGGAGTAGCGCAGCGTCGTCCACCTGTCGCTCGACGAACCGTCGACCGCGTTTCCGACGCGCTGCCAGTCCCCGCCAGGGGTCCGCCATTCGGCGTACAGGTAGTCGTATCCGGCCTCGATGTCGTACCAGGCGTTGGCCGTGACGGTGACCCGCGACGACGCCGGGACCGAGGTCGTCAGCGACTCGTTCAGGTCGTCGGCGGAGCCGGTCCACCAGGCGTGGGTGCCCGACGTCGGCGTCGTGTAGTCCGTCTCCACGGTCTTGGCCGGCAGGTTGATCTTGACCGCCTGGTCCTTGCGGTCCTGGTGGTACTGCGCCGGGTTCAGCGTGAAGCTGCCGGACTGACCGGCGTTGACCTCGCTGTAGTCGAGCCAGCCGAGGAAGAGCTTCTCCTCCGGACCCATCAGGCCGGGCGTGGTGCCGATGCCCTCGTCGGCCTCGGCACCGTGACCCAGCCACGAGCCGGAGCTCATCAGGGTCCAGAACGCCGTGCCGTTCTCGCCACCGGCGGTGTCGTAGTAGTCCGGCAGGCCGAGGTCGTGACCGTACTCGTGGGCGAACACACCGAGGCCGCCGTTCTCCGGCTCGGTCGTGTAGTCGCCGAACCAGTACTTCGACCCGCCGATCTGCGCGCCGCCGGCCTTGTTCTGGGCGTCGCCGACCGTCGGGCCGGTCTGCCCGTAGTCGTCGCCGTTGACGTACCAGCGGTGCGACCAGATGGCGTCGGCACCCTGGGCGCCGCCGCCGGCGTCCTCGCCCTGACCGGCGTGCACGGCCTGGAAGTGGTCGATGTAGCCGTCGGCCTCGTCGAAGTTGCCGTCGTTGTCCCAGTCGTTGCGGTCCCACACGTCGAACTGCGACAGGTAGTTGTCAACTGCCTCGGCGCTGCCCATCTCGGCCACGGCCTTGGCGTACCACGCGTCACCCGCGTCCTCGATGAACGCCCAGGTGCCGCCGAAGTCCTCGATGGCGTTGTCGCCGTAGTAGGACTCGTTGTAGGGCACCTGCACCCAGTCCTGCACCTCGTTGGTGACGGAGTACTGCCCGTTCGACAGGGCCTCGTAGTAGGACTTCATCGACTCCCCGGAGCCGTTGAAGAGGTTCTCGTAGTAGGCCTTGTTGTAGTCCGCGGTCCACGTCGTGGAGTTGTCCTTGGTGCGGTCCGGCTCCGGGATCTCGTTGTGCAGCGGACCCGGCGCGGTGCCGTACTTGCCCGCGCTCTGGGTGCCGAACTCGGCGAGGATCGTGAAGATCTCGTCCTGCTTGGGCGCCGTGACCTCGGCGAACTTGTCGCTGCCGAGCTTGACGACGCCGTCCGAGTTGGGCGTTGCCTTGCCGGCTGCGACCTTCTCGAAGGCTGCCTGGCGCAGCGCCAGCTGCTTCTTGGTCGCGGGGCCGAGCCGGTTGTCCGGCCGGTGCGCGGCTGCCTTGGCCTGACCGGCGGTGGCGCCGTCGTGGGCGACCGGGGCGGCGGACGCTGGCTGCTGCATCGCTGTAGCAACCATTGCGGCGCCGGCCAGCCCGGTGACCACGGAAGTGGTGAGCTTCCTCACGAGTAGTCCTCCCAGGGGGTGGGTACCTAGGCCGATCGGCCTAGACCGCGGGGAGTGTGTCACACGTCACCCACGGGCGCCTAACCGTGACATAGCACGGTGCAAAACAACCCGTAACGGGGTGTAACCGCCGCGAGTCCGTCCCTCGCAAGGGTCACCCGATCGGCCCCGCCCTGCCGACGCAGGGCGATGCCGAAACACCGGGCAACCATTCGTGCGCTCCACCGCGTCTTTCTCCCCGGACGTCCACCGACCCTGACAGCGCGAAGCCGCCGACCGGCGGCAAGAGGGAGCCCACGATGACCACGACACCCCGACGAGCGACGACGGTGGCGACGCTCGCCCTTACCGCGGCCCTGACCAGCGCCCCGCTGCTGGCAGCCGGCACGGCACACGCGGACGACAGCTCCCCGACGAGGAGCAAGGCCGCCATCGAGCACGACGAGAGTCTCGCGTCCGGATCGGCATCGACCGGGCAGCTGAGCAAGGCCCAGATCGAGCACCGTGAGGCGGCGGACCGCTCCGCCTCGACCGGCGCGACGTCGACTGGCACCACGACGTCGGTCGACGGCGGCACCGGCCAGGCAACAGGAGGGGACGCCGCCGCCTGGCAGCTCGCCGCGGCCGCCGCGCTGGGCGCCCTGGTGACGGGTGCCGCCTTCGTGGGCGCCCGGCAGGTCGCCGCGCACCGGCCGTCCGGGCAGGCCGTCACCAGCTAGGCATTGCCATAGCCCGAGGCAGCGCACGAGCGCACCATCGAGGACAGCCGACAGATTCAGCCCGCCAGCAGGAGGGACAGCAGGGGTGGACGCCGTGCAGGACGAGGTGTTCCGCGGGTTCGTGGCGGCCCGCGGGCACGCCTTGATCCGCACGGCGTACCTGCTGACCGGCGACCAGCAGCTCGCGGAGGATCTGGTGCAGACCGCGCTCGAGAAGGCCGTCCGGCACTGGTCGTCGATCCGGGACGTGGGAGCCGCGGAGCAGTACGTCCGCCGGACGATGTACCGGGAGAACATCTCCCTCTGGCGCCGGCGACGCCTGGTCGAGCTGCCCGCCGACGTGGTGCCCGAGCCACGCAGAGACGGAACCACCGGGCAGCCGGCCGAGCAGGCGCTCGACCGGATCGTCCTGCGGAACGCGCTGATGCTGCTGGGCCCGAGGCAGCGGACAGTGCTCGTGCTGCGCTACTTCGAGGACCTGACCGAGCAACAGACCGCCGACCTGCTCGGGATCAGCGTGGGCACCGTCAAGAGCCAGTCCCACAAGGCATTGGCCGCGATGCGCTCGGTGTGTCGAGACCTGGCACCTGCCACGGGAGGCGAACGATGAGCACTGTCGAGGACCAGATGCGCGAAGCGCTGAACGGACTCGCCGACGAGGCTCGCCCCGCTCCGCTCCTCCAGCGGCTCGAGGCCCGGCGTGACGTCCCGGCTCGGATCCCGAGGCCGCGGCTCGCGGTCACTGCCGTTGCCGCGGCGGTCGTCATCCTGCTCGTAGCGGCGATGGCCGTCCGAGCGTACGAGGATCGACGGCTCGATCCCGCGATGCACCCGCCCAAGGTGCTCCGGCTCTCCGAGGCCGGGACGCTCAGCCCCGGCCGGGCGCTGCTCGCCGTCACGCTGGCCGCCGACAGCGAGCACGACAACACACCGGCCTACGTGCTGCCCAGAGGTGCGACTGAGGCTGTCCTCCTCCCCACCACCGAGCGGGTCCCGGGCGCGTGGACGCAGCACCTGTCCGCGGACGGCACGAGCTTCATACGGGACAGCTGGGTCGCGGGGGGCGGGTCCGAGATCGTCGACCTTCGCAGCGGCACGGTCGACGACGTCGACGGCATGGTCGCCGAATGTCCGACACTCTCCCCCGACGGCCGGCTCATCGCAGCGGACGTGAAGAGTTACGCGACGCTGATCGACCGGGACACCGGGAGGTCGGTCCGGATCGGCGGCGACCCCGGCTGCGGCTACAACTCGTTCGGCTGGGCCCCGGACGGCGACCGCCTGGTCGTCAGGCGCGACCAGGTCTCCCACCTGCGCGACCGGCGGGGACGGCCGTTGGGGAAGGTGCCTGGGGGGACCCTCGCCAACAGCTCGATGTCCTGGTCGCCAGACGGCCGTGACCTGCTCATGTACCAGTCGCGTACCGGGAAGTTCGCGATCGTGTCCGCGGACCAGCTCACGGTGACCCCGCTGCCGCGGCCGGCGAAGACAGCTCGGGCCCTCGGCTGGACCGGTGACCGGGTCGTCTGGCTCGTCGGCGGCGTAGGGGACCAGCGGCTCGTCACGACCGACCGAGACGGGCGCGACAGCCGGCTGTGGACCCGCCTGGAGCTCGGGTCACGCCAGGTGGACAACGTCACCTGGTCCCGGGCCATGACCGGCCGCGGCTGACCGGGGAAGCCGGCAGCCACCGGGGAGGCGCAGCGCCGCCGTATCCTCGGGCCGGTGCGCCTCGTCGACCAGCTGCCCGGCCCGGAGGCAGCTGATCCCGACACCCTCTTCGAGTCGTTCTCGGCCTGGACGGCGACGCAGGGGCTCGAGCTCTACCCGGCGCAGACCGAAGCACTGATCGAGCTGGTCTCCGGCAGCAACGTGATCCTCGCGACGCCGACAGGCAGCGGCAAGAGCCTGGTAGCGGCCGGCGCCCACTTCGCGGCGCTGGCCCAGGGTCGCCGCAGCGTCTACACCGCGCCGATCAAGGCGCTGGTGTCGGAGAAGTTCTTCGCGCTGTGCGACATGTTCGGTGCCGACAAGGTCGGCATGCTCACCGGCGACGCGTCGGTGAACCCGGACGCACCGATCATCACCGCCACCGCAGAAGTCCTCGCCAACCAGGCGCTCCGCGAGGGGGCCGACACCGACGTGGGTCTCGTCGTGATGGACGAGTTCCACTACTACTCGGACCCGGATCGCGGATGGGCCTGGCAGGTCCCCCTCCTCGAGCTGCCGCGGGCACAGTTCCTGCTCATGTCGGCGACCCTCGGCGACATGTCGCGCTTCGAGAGCGACCTTTCGCGGCGTACGTCGCGAGCGACCGCGATCGTCGCCACCGGCGAGCGGCCCGTCCCGCTGACGTACTACTACGCGACGACTCCGGTGCACGAGACGCTCGACGAGCTGCTGCACACCGACCGGGCGCCGGTCTACGTCGTGCACTTCACCCAGCTCGCAGCCATCGAGCGGGCGCAGGCGCTCACCAGCGTCAACGTGGCGACGCGGGCGGAGCGCGACGAGATCGCCGAGATGATCGGCGGCTTCCGCTTCTCGGCCGGCTTCGGCAAGACGCTGTCGCGGCTCGTCCGGCACGGCATCGGCGTGCACCACGCCGGCATGCTGCCGCGCTACCGCCGGCTGGTCGAGACGCTCGCGCAGGCCGGGCTGCTCAAGGTGATCTGCGGCACCGACACGTTGGGCGTCGGCATCAACGTGCCGATCCGCACGGTGCTCATCACGGCCCTGTCCAAGTACGACGGGTCGCGCACCAGGCACCTGACAGCCCGTGAGTTCCACCAGGTCGCCGGCCGCGCCGGGCGGGCCGGTTACGACACCGCCGGCACCGTCGTCGTGCAGGCACCGGACCACGTCGTGGAGAACGAGAAGGCGAAGGCCAAGGCCGGTGACGACCCCAAGAAGCTGCGCAAGCTGGTGAAGCGCAAGCCGCCCGAGGGCTTCGTGTCGTGGGGCGAGCCGACCTTCGAGCGGCTTGTCGCCGCCGAGCCCGAGCCGTTGACGTCGTCCTTCTCGGTCACGCACTCGATGCTGCTCAACGTCATCGCCCGGCCGGGTGACCCTTTCACCGCGATCCGACAGCTGCTCGAGGACAACCACGAGCCCCGCGAGCGCCAGCTGCGCCACATCAAGCACGCCATCGCGATCTACCGCGCCCTGCTGGCTGGTGGCGTCGTGCAGCGACTTGACCGGCCCGAGCCGGACGGCCGGCAGGTGCGGCTCACCGTCGAGCTGCAGCCCGACTTCGCCCTCAACCAGCCCCTCTCCACCTTCGCGGTCGCCTCGCTGGAGCTCCTCGACAGCGGTTCGGCGACGTACGCCCTCGACGTCCTCTCTGTCCTGGAGGCCACGCTCGAGGACCCGCGCCAGGTCGTGCAGGCGCAGCGCAAGAAGGCGCGCGGCGAGGCCGTCGCGGCGATGAAGGCGGAGGGCATCGAGTACGACGAGCGGATGGAGCTCCTCGAGGACGTCACCTACCCGCAGCCGATGCGTGAGCTGCTGGAGCACGCCTACGAGACCTACCGTCGCGGGCACCCCTGGGTCGCCGACCACGAGCTCAAGCCGAAGTCCGTCGCGCGCGACATGTCCGAGCGAGCGATGACCTTCACGGAGTACGTCGGCTTCTACCAGCTCGCGCGCTCCGAGGGGCTGGTGCTGCGCTACCTGGCCGACGCCTACAAGGCGTTGCGCCAGACCGTGCCGGAGGCGGCACGGACCGAGGAGCTGACCGACCTCACCGAATGGCTCGGCGAGCTGGTGCGCCAGGTCGACTCCAGCCTGCTCGACGAGTGGGAGCGGCTCACCAGCATCGACCAGATGGAGCAGGCCGACGTCGCACAGCACCACGTCCGCGACGAGAAGCCGCCCGCGGTCACGTCGAACACCCGGGCCTTCCGGGTGCTGGTGCGCAACGCGATGTTCCGGCGGGTCGAGCTGGCGGCGCTGCGGCGCTACGCCGACCTGGGCGAGCTCGACGCGGACGCCGGCTGGGACGCGGCCGCGTGGTCGGAGGCGATGGCCGGCTACTGGGCCGACCACGACCAGCTGATGACCGGCCCCGACGCCCGCGGACCGGCGCTGCTGCTCATCACCGAGGCAGCCGGGCCGGTGGGCGGTGCGGCAGGTCTTCGACGACCCGGCCGGCGACCACGACTGGGGGATCTCCGCCACCGTCGACCTGGCCGCCTCGGACGAGGCCGGTGAGGCCGTGGTGGTCGTCACCGCCGTCGACCGGAACGACTGACCGGCAGCATCCCCCACCGGTTGCATCCGCTCTGCCAGGGTGGCCGGGTGAAGCGCACCGCAGTGGCTCGCCGGGTGCTGGCCGCTGCGGCTGTCGCGCTCGCGCTGCTCTCCCCCACCGCGCCCTCGCCCGCCACCGGCGCCGAGGTGCTGCCGGCCTTCCGATCGACGGTCCGCACCATCGACGCGGACCTGGCCGGCCGGATGACCTACACCTGGCGACCGGGCTGCCCGGTGCCGCTGCGCGACCTGCGCTACCTGCGGGTCTCGTTCGTCCGCTTCGACGGCACGGCGGGCTACGGCCGGCTGGTGGTGCACGAGGACCAGGCCCGCGCGACGGTCGGCGTCTTCCGGTCGCTCTACGACCAGCGCTTCCCGATCCGGCGGATGCGGCTCGTCGACGCCTACCGCGGCAGCGACGCCGCCTCGATGGCGGCCAACAACACGTCGGCATTCAACTGCCGGCGAGTCACCGGCGGTACGTCGTGGTCGGAGCACTCCTACGGCCGGGCGATCGACCTCAACCCGGTCCAGAACCCCTACGTGTCCGGGTCGACCGTGCAGCCTCCGGCCGGTGCGACCTACATCGACCGGTCACCGCTGCGCAAGGGCATGGTCACCCGCGCCGTCCGGTCTGCGTTCACGTCGATCGGCTGGAGCTGGGGCGGGTCGTGGACGACCAAGAAGGACTACCAGCACTTCTCGGCCACCGGCCGCTGAGCGGCTGCTGCTACTTCGGGGGGATCTGCGCGTCGTCATTGGTCTCGCGCAGCATGCCGGCGAGTGTCTGCAGCAGCGTCCAGGCCATGGTCGTGTTGCGCTGCACGAGCGGCTGGAAGTCCCACAACGTGATCCCCTGGCAGACGAGCTCGCCGTCGGCGGTCACCGTGGCTGAGCGGGCCCCCCCATCGATAAGTGCGATCTCGCCGAAGTAGTCCCCTGAATGCAAGGTCCGTCGAAACGCACCGTGCACGGTCACCGTTGCCGTGCCCGACTCGATGAGGTAGAACGCCGCAGCGTCCGACCCCTCCTTGGTGACGGTCTCGCCGGACGCGAACACCCGCTGAGTGAACAGTCGCGCGATAGCGTCGCGATCGGGCCCGGCCAGATCGGAGAACAACGGCACGTGCACGAGGACGTCGCCCGAGACCGGCGGCGCTGCCGGTGCCATCGTCGGCGCGACGCCCGCCGACCGCGTCACCGCCCGGCATTGCAATAGGTAGAGCTGTCCATCCGCGAAGGCCCACTCGACGTCACGCTCCGCGCCGTACACCCGCTCACAGTCGTCGGCCAGGGCCGACAGAGCCTGCAGATGCTCGTCCCGCAGACACAGGGACTCCACCAGGTCGGCTGCGACCTCCTCGTCCACGGTGCCACCGGCCGACGCGGAACGAATCGCGAACTTCTTGAGTCCTGGACGACGCTCGAGCACGTCGCCGCCACGGGCTACCCGGTAGGAGTCGGGAATGACCCGGCCCGAAACCACCGCCTCACCCAGACCCCAGCTCGCTTCGATCATTCGCTCGTCCGCGCCGGTGATCGGGTTTCGGGTGAACATCACACCCGCAGTCTCCGGCTGCAGCAGTGACTGAACGACCACACCGACGCTCGGCCTGGCGAAGACACCGAGTCGCTTGCGATAGGTGATGGCCGAGTCGGAGTTGGCTGACCACCAGACCTCCCGGACGGCCGCCTCTACGTCGTCAGCCGACGGCACGTTGAGGACGGTGATGTGCTGTCCAGCGAAGCTCGCCCCGGCGCTGTCCTCGTCGACCGCGGACGACCGCACGGCCACGGGCATCGGCAGCGGTCGCACGGCGTCACGCAGCGCGGTCGTGGCATCGGCCTCGCCGGACGCGATCGCGTCAACGGCGGGTCCCGGTAGGGCGATGCCCGGTGGCACCGGCAGTCCGGCCCGCAGCGCGTCTCCCAGACCCACAGCTTTCCCGCCGTACAGCTCCTCGTTGTCCGCACCGACCAGCGGGACGATGCCGCTCACCCGAGGACCGTCACGGTGCCCGCGTCACCGTCCACCCGGACGAGGGTGCCGTCGGCGATCCGCTCGGTGGCATCGCGGGTGCCGACGACACCGGGGATGCCGTACTCCCGGGAGACGATCGCCGCGTGCGACAGAGCACCGCCGCTGTCGGTGACGATCGCGCTGAGCAACGGCAGCAGGATGTTGAAGGCCTCGGTGGTCGCCTCGGTGAGCAGCACATCGCCCCGCTGAATGCGGTCGAAGTCCGCCGCACCGGCGACGCGCCGCGCGATCCCTTCCCGTACGCCCGAGCTGGCACCCAGGCCGCGGATCACCGTCTCCTCGTGAGCCTCTTCCGAGACTGCAAACATCTCGCCCATCGCCGTGCCGATCGCAGCCATCAGCCTGGCCATCGGCGGCGGGAGCGCCGACGGGTCGGGCATCGGTGGCGGACTGTCCCCGAGGTGCATCGGGGCGTCCTTCGCGGTGTACGTCCGGTGGTAGGTGTGGCGAGCGGCCAGCTCCTCGGCCGTCGGCGTCGGCGCTTCATCAAGCATCGCGCACATCTCGTCGATGTCCGCGAAGACGAAGTGCTCAGGATCGTGGAGACGCCCACGTTCCGCGAGTCGACGGCCGGCTGCCAGTGCGGCACGGCGCATCAGCCCGGACGCCCAGATGTCTCCGTAGACACCGCGCTCGTCGCGCACCGAGTACCCGACCCGGGCCTCCTCGAGCAGTGCGTGGTAGTCCTCGCGATGCTCCTCCGGAACGTGGCTGCCGACGTCGGCAATCTGCTGGTCGAGGTCCGATGCCGCAGCTGCCTCGTCGATCGCGGTTCGGATGGAGCGCAGGAGCACGTCCGGCAGCTCGAGTGCACAGTGGTTCGAGATGTCGAACCCGTCGAGCAGTCGGTACCCGACGAAGTCGAGGTAGTCGTTGAGCGCCTGACCGGTGGCGCTGGGCTCTCGCCGCAGGCGCTCGAGGAGCGCCCCGGGGTCCTCGTCCGAGCCGAGTGCCTCGCGCGCGGCAGCGTCGGCGCGGTAGGCCGCGACCAGGGTGGCGTGCTCCGGCGAGCTTCCACCGGAGACCGTGGATGCGCCGCGCATCAGACCGAGCAGCTTCACCGTCGGCAGCCCGGTCCACTGCCTCACGTGGGCGAGGAAGTCACCCGGGGAGATGACGGCGGTGCCGGTGAAGGCCATGTGTTGCCTGATCATCGAGACGTGGTTGTCGCGGCAACGGAGCAGGTGGTCCACCAGCTCCTTGTCCGCGAGCTGGTCGGGATCGATCGCCTGGATCTCGCGGTTGGCTTTCACCGATGCCGGCTTGCGAACCTCCTGCCACTCCTGCGCACTGTCACGCCACAGCTTGCGGTCGAACACCTCCGCGGCGCGCTGGACGCGGTCGGGGAACGCTTCGGGGGGCACGGGCTGCATCTGCCCGTAGCAGAACCCGTTGACGTAGGCGGTCCGTCTGGTCTGGATCGGAGCGCCGTAGTACGCCGTCATGTCGGCGTACCCGAGGCTGAACGGCTCCGGATGCATCTCCGCCCAGTAAGGGGTGACCGGTCGAGGGAAGTGCAGCGAATCGAGGTCCCACGATCCTGGACCGGGTGGCTCGAACGTCAGTTGCTGCTTGGTGTGGGTGTCCATTGCGGACCCCTTCTCGAGGTGGACCGCCAGTCTGGCCATCACAGAACGTCGCGGACAAGAGGCAGGCCCGCGTCGCTCGGACCAGCGGCAGGTCATTCCACCCGAATAGATTGCAATGCGCCGCGCGGCGCGCAGCGGCTGCGTGCTCTACCCCACGGCGATCGGCCGGCTCAGGCGCCGAGCGCCCGCCACACGCCGACCCCGACCGTGCCGTCGGCCGGCCAGCCGTGCCGTGCCTTCAGCCGGTTGACGTTGCGCTTCGTGATGTCGCCGAAGAGCCCGGTGCGGTACTTCGGCCGCATCCGCATCCCGGTCTGCAGTGCCCTCACCGCGGCGTTCTTGTCGCCCTTGCGCAGCGCCGTGTAGGTGTACTTCGTCAGGGTGGAGCGCACCGGCAAGGTCAGCACCTGCCCGATCTGCAGCACGTCGCTCTTGAGCGAGCTCGCCGACCTGATGCCGTCCACCGTCGAGCGCCAGCGGGACGCGATGCGCGACAGGCTGTCCCCCTTCACGACTCGGTAGGTCATCCGCGACGGCAGCGAGCGCGCCGAGATCGCCGGGTCCGAGGTCGGCGGTGTCACGGTCGTGCCACCCGAGGACGAGGACCCCGCCCGAGCCGCCGTCCAGGTCGCCACGGTGCTGGTGCCGGTCTGCTTGAGCCCCCTCGCCTTCTGCAGCGAGATCACGGCGGCCTCGGTGATCGGCCCGAAGAAGCCCGTCACGGGCGACACCGACAGCAGCCGTTGCAGCTGGACGACGTACGGACCGGTGGACTCGCGCGCGAGCAGCGGCGTGCCGGTGAGGCTCATCGCGCTGATCGGAGCAGGGCAGGGGGTGGCACGCGGCGCCGACCACGCGGCCGCCGGCACGCCCTCGATCTCGACGCACGGCCCGTAGTCCACCGCGGCGGCCTTGCCGGTCCACCACGACGACCGCTTCATCGCTCCGGTCCAGGCCTGCGAGATGTGCAGGTGGTCGCCGTGGCTCTCGCCGCCGCTGTAGGCCCGCCAGCCGTCGTCGGCGCGGTACGACGACCAGATCCGGCCGTTGTAGATCACGTACATCACGCCGAGCCGCCGCGCCTGGTAGCCGGTGGTGCCCTTCGGCCCCGGCGCGAGCAGCCAGTCGAGGAACTGGGTCGCCAGCGCCTTCTCGGCCGGCTTGGCGGAGTCCAGGCCCCAGTCCCAGGCGCGGCCCTCCTTGTGCTCGCTCTGCGCACCGATGTCGCAGGACCGGGTGATCCCCAGGTCCCGGCCGCCATAGGCCGAGAGCAGCATGCTGCGCAGCGCCAGGGTCCCGGGCTTGGCGACCGGGTCGCAGGAGACCTGCGGGAGGTAGGGCGACCAGCCCTCGGGGACGTCCGGCGCGGCGACCGGCGCGGCGGGGTTTGCGACTGCGGCCGCCGCGGGCGTCGCGCCCACCGCCGTGACCGTCAGGACGGCGGCCAGGGCCGTCCCGAGGACGACACGACCGACCTGTGCCACGTACCGCACGCCTGCTCCCGCCCGTCAGCTCGTCGTGCCTGCCTGCCTGCTGAGTTCTCTGCCGGCTCGTGATCATGCTCGGGCGTCACAGCCGTCTCCTGAACCCCTCTTGCCCCAAGACAGGGCAAATTGTGGTGTCCTACCGGCGTGTCGGGTTGCGCTCCGCACGGATCGGTGACTGTGCGTCACTGACGCTCAGTCCGTCGGCGGCACCTCGGGGAGCGCGGCCCACTCCGCCCAGGAGATCTCCCGGGGTACGTAGCGCGGCTGGTCGAAGGGCCAGTCCTGGGCGACCCAGTAGGGCACCAGCTCGTCCAGCTCGGCCTCGACGTCGGAGCCCACCAGCTCGTCGACGACCCACCAGGAGATGTCGGCATCGGCGCCGACCCGCTCGGCCGGGTCGAGGTAGACGCAGCCCAGCAGCCGGGTCTCGTCCTCGTCGAGCAGCGCGTAGTTGAACGACTCGTGGGCCTCGATCTCGCGCTCGTGGCGCTGCAGGTCCTCGAGGTCCTGCTCGCGGGTCATCGTCGCCGGCGGCCAGCCCCACACGTCGCCATAGATCGACCAGAGCCGCTCGCGGGACCCCATGACCGCGGGCAGGTCGATGTCGACGTCGCTGCCGCGGATCGGGCGCAGGTGGTGACCGGTCGTCAGGTCGACCCGGGTCGGGTGCTCGAAGTCGTCGGGGAGCCAGCCCATGATCGCAACCTACCGGTCGCCTAGAGGTCGCGGTCCAGCCGCGTGCGCATCCGGCGCAGGGCGACCTGCGCGGCCTTGCGCACCGCGGCCTCGGGGTCGTCGGCGACCTCGCGGACGGCGTCCGCGTGCTCGCCCTCCCCCACCACACCGAGCCCGCGGGCGGCCGCAGCCCGCACCCGCGGCACCTCGTCGTCGAGCAGCGGCACGAGGCCGTCGGCAGCCTCGCCGACCTCCCAGGTGGCGACGACCTTCCCGGCCATCTCCCGGACCCGCCAGTGGTCGTCCGCGAGCGCTGCGACGACGTCGCGGGCGGCCGACGGCTCGTAGCAGTGCAGCAGTCCCCGGGCGCCCCAGACCCGCACCCAGTAGGCGTTGACCTGCAGCTGCTCGCCGTCGAGGCTCAGCAGCCACGGCGTCGACGGGCCGCCGAGCCAGGTGAGCGGCGGCAGGTCGGGGTCGTCGTGGGCGGCCCGGCCGGCCAGCAGGTCGGCGCACCACGCCACGACCTCGTCGCGGCCCAGCAGGTCGACCAGCTCCTCGACGCGGGCGGCCGGCGTGGCATCCAGCTTGCTCGGCTGCTGCACGCCCGCAGGCTAGGCCCGGCGGCCGACAGGCGGGTGGGACACCCGTGGCAGGCTGCCGTCGTGGCGCTGTTCACCGTCGAGGAGGCCCGGGCCGAGCTGGCCCGGCTGCTGCCCGTCCTCGACGAGGTGGTGACCCTGCGGGCCGACGCGGCTGAGCTCGCCGCCGCCGCGTCGGCCGGTGGCCGCGCCACCGACCTGGGCGGGCTGCCCGAGCTCAAGGCCGCGCAGGCACGACTGGACGAGCTGCTGACGCAGGTGCAGCAGACCGGCGCCGAGCTCAAGGGCCTGGCGCCACTGCTGGTGGACTTCCCGAGCGAGGTGGGCGGCGTACCTGCCCTGCTCTGTTGGTTGGAGGGCGACCGCGGCCTGGCCTGGTGGCACCGCCTCGACCTCGGCTTCGCCGGTCGCCGGCCGCTCGAGTGACCGAACGGTCCGCGGACCAGGGCGAGGCCGCGCGCTACGCCGTCGTGAGCGCTCGGGTCGGCGCGCTCTACGAGCAGGAGGAGTACGCCGCCGCGCTGGCCGTGATCCGGGCCGAGCGGGGTTCCCTGCCCACGTACGGCTCCGACCTGGCTCACCTCGCCGCCTGCCTGCATGCCCTGGCGGGCAACCCGGCCGCCGCGTTGCGCGACCTGCAGGGTGCTGCCGCCGACGGCGCCTGGTGGCACCCGCGGCTGCTGCTCGATGACGAGGACCTGGCGGCCGTCCGCGGCCTGCCTGGCTTCGACGACCTGGTCGCAGGGGCGACCGCGCGCAGCACCGCTGCGCAGGCTGCGGCGCACGCGAGACCGCCGGTTGTGCACCGCCCTGTGAGCCCGGCGACGACGCGCGGCGTGCTGGTCGTGCTGCACGGCGCCGGTCAGGACGCCGCCGCCGCCGCGGTCCGCTGGTCGGCCGCCGTCGAGCACGGCTTCCTGCTGGTCGCCGTCGACTCGTCGCAGCTGAGCACGCCGACCTACCGGACGTGGCCGGACACGGACGCGGCGACGGTCGACATCGCGGCCGCACTGGCGACCATGAGCAAGGCCGACCGCGAGTTGCCCGTCGTCGCGGGTGGCTTCTCCGCCGGCGCCCGCGCCGCGCTTCTCTGGGCGCTGGGTGCGCAGCCGACTCCGGTCGCCGGGGTTGTGGCGGTGGCCCCCGCGGTCTGGCGGGAGCAGACGTCCGGCGCGATCCACCAGCCGGTCGGTGTCGTCGTCATCGGCGCCGACGACGACCTGCTGCCGACCACCCGGGAGGCACTCGAGCACCTGCCGGGCGTACGACTGGAGGTCGTGGACGGGGTCGGCCACGACTACCCCGACGACTTCGACACCTGGCTGCCACCAGCGCTCGACGAGGTCCTGCCTCAGCCGTAGCGGCGGGTCGCCTCTGCTGCGACCGGGCATCGCCCCTCCGGGCGCCCGCAGGCGCCGGTGTCGCAGAGCCGGCAGATCCAGCGGGTAGCGCCCGGGCCGCGCATCATCCCGACCAGCACCGTGCCGAGCGACCGCTCGAACGCCGCGCGCTCGCGGGCGGGAAGCGAGGACAGCGCCTCGTCGAGGACCTGGCCGCGGGCCGCCGCGACCCGGGCGGCAGCGCGGCGACCGGCGGCGGTGAGCCGCACCGCGGTCGTGCGTCCGTCGGGGCCGGTGCCCCGACGGACGTAGCCCGCCTCGACGAGCCGGTCGACCAGGCGGACGGTCCCCGAGGACGTCAGCCCGAGGACCTGCCGCAGCAGGTCGACTGACGGCTCGTCGAGGAAGTCGTGCAGGGCCGAGAGCGCGGTCGCCGTGGTCAGGGACTGGCTCGAGACGTCCTCGAGCGCGTCGGTCATCCGGTCGGCGACGACAAGGCTCAGCGCGCCGAGGAGGTTCGCGGTGCGGTCCACGACGGTCCCGACGTTCCTGCTGCCCGAGCCCCGGTCAGCCCAAGTCGTAGTCGAGGGTGACTTCGGGCTCGCCCGCGAGGGGTGCCTTGAAGGTCCCGGTGCCGGTCAGCCCCGCGAGGTCCTCGGTGCCCGATCCGGCGACCACGGTCCAGGTGCCCTCGGCGACCGAGCCGTCGTAGGCGCCGCTGGTCGTGAGCAGGAAGCTGCCCTGCTTGCCGCCGAGGGTGCCGCTGATCCGCTGGATGCCGACGTACTCCGCGTACTTCTCCGCGGTGTAGGCCATCAGCCAGGTGACCGCGCCCTCGCCCTCGATGTCGCCGGAGAAGGTCTGGGCGACATCGGCCTTGGAGAGCTTCGACTCCCCGCCGAGCTCGGCGTAGACGTCCTCCTCCCAGCCGCTGATCGCGAAGGTGGCCTTGGCGGTGGTGGTCACGCGGTCCTCCTGTGGTCGATGTCGGGTCCAGACGGAGTGTCCGAATCGTCCCTTCATCACAACATATGTGTGACTCATGCACATGTCCAGGCGGCCGGTGGCCGGAAGGCGCGATCTCGAGTCGGCGCACACGGCGAAGGGCCGGGCCCGCTGTGTGCGGACCCGGCCCTCGTCAGCCGGCTGTGCGCCGAACCGTTACTGCTTCTGCGCCTTGGCGGCCGTGTTGGTCACCCGGAAGGTGTACGGCGCGTCGAGCACGTCCAGATCACCGGACGGCAGGTTGGAGATGACTGCCGTGAAGGTGCTCTGGGACGAGCACTTGGTGAACGACTCCGAGATCTCCGTGCCGCTGAAGCGGTACAGGTAGTAGCCGTCGACCACGGACTCGCCGTCGGACGGCCCGGCCGGCGTGAGGTCGCAGCTCGAGATCAGCTGCACCGACCAGTCGTTGTGCTGCACGCCGTTCGTCTCGAACCAGCCGGACTCCGACGTGACCGTCGCCGCCGCCCCGTTGACCTTGACGTCGTCCACGAACCACCCGGTGTCGAGGTAGGCGGCGTCGGTCGAGTACCGGAACTGGACATCCGTGGTGCCGGGCGGCAGGGTCGCCGACAGGTGGATGTACTCCGGCTCGTCCACGAAGTAGGCGCCGCCGGAGGTCCCGGTGAGGCCGTTGCCCTCCTCGTTGTTGTCGTGCGGGTTGGTGTCCGTCGTCACCGTGGCGCCCTGGTCGTCGACGAGCGGCACGGTCTGCCACACCCCGCCGACCTTGGCCTCGACGAAGCCGTAGTCCCAGCCGTCCTCGATGAAGTACCAGGTCCAGAAGTCGAGGGTCTGGCCCTCCGCGACCGCGCTGTCGACACCGAGCACGTGGTCGGACTGGCTGGCGTACCCGGCGTACCAGTGAGTTGGCTCGGAGTGCGGCGCCACCCGCGACTCAGCCGGCGCGGAGAAGTCCAGCTGGAACGTCTTGCCGGGGTTTCGGAACGTCTCGTAGGACGTGCCGAACGGCAGGGCCGACTGGAGCGGGACCTTCGGCGAGTTCGCGAAGCGACCCTCCGGGGTCGAGCCGTTGTACTGCCCACGGTTGCCCCAGAACTCGTCGTTCGCGATGTCGATCGTCCACGGCGTGAAGTCCGGGTCACCGAAGTCGACGGCCTTGATGTCGAAGACGTCGGAGTTCTCGTCGTCGAGGTAGACCGCCACGGCCCAGTCCTTGAACAGGGCCTTGGCCGACCGCAGGTCGGTCGTGCCGGGTGCGTTGTTGTAAGCATCGATCGCGGCCTGGACACCGGTCATCCCGTCGCCCTGGTTCTGGAAGATCAGCTTGATGAGCAGGTCGCCGGCCGCCGCGTCGTACTGGCCGTCAGGCTCGTATGTCCCGTTCCCGGCTTCGCTTCCGTTGTGGTCGCCCGGGCCGTTGCCGCCGGCCTGCTCCCACAGGTACTGGAAGTAGGTGTAGGCAGCCCCGTAGTTCGCGAGGCTTCCTCCCCACCGCGTCAGCGACGTCTCGCGGTGGAAGACCTGCTGGTTGCTGAGGTGCGAGCCACCGACGTCGTAGCCGTTGAGGAAGACCGCGAAGTCGGCCAGACCCTCGTCCACCCACGACAGCTCGCCCGGGTCGCTGTAGTTGTGCAGCAGGTGCTCGAGCTCGTGGGCGATGACGCCCTCGTAGAGCTCGGACCGACCGTCGGGGTTGCCCGTCTGGTCGCCGATGCGGTTGGCCCAGTCGTAGGCGTCGAGGGCCATGACGTTCATCTTCGCCTCGTCGATGTACTCCGGTGCGAAGTATCCGGCGGTGTAGGTCGTCTCGGCGCAGTTGTACATGCCGTCGTCGTGCAGGTCGTAGACGATCGTCACGAGCGCCTTGGTGGCCGGATTCCCGGGGTCGGCCGGCTGCAGGGCACCGTAGTGCGCCTCGTCGATCGCCAGGATGTGGCTCGCCAGCTCGTCACCGAGCGTGTTGATGTCCTCCTGCGTCACGACGTAGTCGGCAGCCGACTTCTCGGCGCACGGCGTGAACGTGTCGGCGGGGTTCCAGTCCTTCAGCGGGTCCATGCTGCGGATGCCCGACGGGCTCGTCCCCAGCTGGTCGGCGTACTCCGTCGGGACGTAGATGTACACCGGCGTGCCACTCGGGGCCACACCGCCGTAGACCTTGGTGAAGGACTCCTGGTAAGTGCCGCCCGCGGCGCTGTCGTTGATGTCGAGCTGGATCACGGCGTCGCCGGCGACCCCTGAGTTGGCGGCACTGGCGCCGGTCGCGCCGAGCCCGGCAAGGGCGACGGCCGTCCCGACCGCCGCCACAGCACTGATGAGTGGCTTGAGTGATCTACGCACCTGGATGAGCCTCCTGGTCGCACGACGCCCCCGCGGTTTGCTCGGGGCTCCATGGCTGATCTCGCAGCGGCCCGGTCGGGCCAGGGGTCACTTCATCAAACGGTTGCGATACCGACCAGACGGTCGAGTGTCACGATCGGATAACAACGATCTTCGATTTATGAGGTATGTCGGCTATGACATAGCCCGAACGGGCTAACCGTCACGGCCCGCCGACGCCACCGTCGCGGTCAGCCATCGGTCGGCGAAGCGCTCGGCGTCCAACTCGGCGACCACCCGGACCGGGCGCCCGGCCTCCCCCGGCACCAACCGCAGCCCCCGTCCCGCCGTCTCCACCATCAGCGCCCGCTCCTCGAGCCGGACGCCAGGCCAGCCGACGGCGACGGCACAGGCGAGCGGGTCGTGCAGGAAGACCAGCAGGTCGTCGGGCAACCCGCCGTGCTCGGCAGCGAGTCGCCGGTGGTCGCGCAGCACGGCGTACGCCTCCGCCTGGTCGGCCAGCAGCTCGCCGATCGGGCCGACGGCCCGCAGCCGCGGCAGGTGCCCGGTCCGCAGGTGGGTGCGGAGCGTCTCCACGAGTGTCACCACCGTCAGCTCGCCGGCGGAGTCCAGGACTGTGCGCGCCGCCTCGACGTCGCAGGCGACGTTGAAGTCCTGGTCCGGTCCGCGCGCCGGCAACCCGTCGTCAGGCGTACGGAGCCAGCCACCCATGACGACCAGCCTGGCGTCGGCCAGGATGCCCGGCCGTTGCTGCTCGAGTCGCGCGACGGTGCTGAGCGGCCCGATGGTGACGACGACCGCGCCCCGGCGCACGGAGTCGACCAGCAGCTCGGACGCAGCACTCGCCGGTGCCGGACGCGGTGCGATCCCTCCCGGCCACAGCTGCGGCAGGGGGTCCACACGTCGGCCGTCGGTCAGTGTCGCCTCCACCCCAGCAACAACCGGTACGTCGCGGAGCCCGAGCAGGTCGAGGCAGTGCCGGGCGTAGCCGGCGCGCACGCCGCCGGGGTCGATGGTCGTGGTCACGCCGACGAGCTCGACACCGGGCCAGCCTGCGAGCATGGCCAGGGCAGCGACGTCGTCAGGGTCGCCGCCGATGTCGGTGTCCACGTGCACCAGCACGCTCCGCCGTCACCTCCCGCCGGTCGGTCGTGCCCGTCACCGTAGGCTCCGCGCGGCACCTGGAGGAGAGGCGATGGCCGGCTTCGAGCACGCCACGGCACTGCGTCCGGCCGCGTCGGCACCAGCCGGCGCGACGTACGACATCTCCTTCGAGGTCGACCTCGACCCGCAGTGGAGCATCGGGGGGAAGCTCAACGGCGGCTACCTGCTCGCAGTGCTCGGCAGGGCCGCCGTCGCTGCGGCGGGCAACCCCGGCCACCCGCACCCGATGGCGGCGAGCGCGCACTTCCTGCGCGCGCCGTCACCAGGACCGGCCCAGGTGACGGCGACGGTGCTGCGGTCCGGGCGGACGGTCGCGCAGGTCCGCACAGCCCTGGTGTCCGGCGGCGAGACCTGCGTCGAGGCGCTGGTCAGTGTGGGAGCGCTCGACGGCGACGTCTGGTGGGACGGCGTGCCGGCGGTCGAGCTGCCACCACTCGAGGCATGCCCGCGGCTGCCGGTGCAGGGCCCGGGCTTCGAGGTGCCGTTGATGGGCGTCCTCGCCGAGAACATGGACCCGGCAGTCATGGGCTGGGCAGTCGGGCGGCCGAGCGGACACGGGGAGCTGCGCGGCTGGGTGACCTTCGACGACGGTCGGGAGCCGGACCCGCTGGCCCTGCTGATGCTGGTCGATGCGCTCCCGCCGGCGACCTTCGACCTCGGCAGCACCGGCTGGGTGCCGACTCTCGAGCTGACCTGCCACGTACGCGCAGCGCCCGCGCCGGGCCCGCTCGCCGTGCGGCAGCGGGTGCGCCATGTGTCGGGCGGCCGCGTCGACGAGGAGTGCGACGTCTGGGACTCGACCGGACGGCTGGTCGCCACCGGCCACCAGCTGGCCGGCCTGCGGATCCCCGAAGAGCAGCAGCCGGCGCCGCGACGCTGACCACCGGTTCGACCGCCGGAAGCCCGGATGCAGGATGGCGGCATGTGGCGCACCAACGACCTGACCCGGCTGCTCGGGATCGACCTGCCGATCGTGCAGGCACCGCTGGGCGGCGGGCCGGGGACACCGGAGCTGACCGCCGAGGTGTGCGAGGCGGGAGCCTTCGGGATCATCGGGGCGGGTTACCTGGACCCCGCAGATCTCGAGCAGGCGGTACGTCGCACCCGCGAGCTCACCGCACGCCCCTTCGGGGTCAACCTCTTCCTGGCTCCCCCGCCACGGCGACACGAGGCGGCCGCCGCACGCGAGCGGCTCGCTGCCGTCGCGGCCGAGCTCGGCCTGGCCGCTGAGCTCCCCGAGGAGCCGCGCGGTCTGCCGGACACGACTGAGCAGCTCGACGTGCTGCTCGACACCGATGTGCGGCTGGTGACCTTCGCCTTCGGCGCCCCGAGCAGCGACCTGGTGGCGCGGCTGCACGGCGCCGGCCGGCTGGTCGGGGGCACCGCCCAGTCGGCCGACGACGCCCGGCGGCTCGCCGAGATCGGTGTCGACGTGGTGGTCGCGCAGGGCGCCGAGGCCGGCGGGCACCGCGGCGGTCTCGGCAGCGGGGCCGGTGACGTGCCCGGACTCGTCGCGCTGGTGCCGGCGGTGGTGGACGCGGTCGACCTGCCGGTGATGGCAGCTGGTGGCATCGCCGACGGTCGCGGTGTCGCTGCAGCCCTGGCCCTGGGCGCCCAGGCAGCCGCTCTCGGGACCGCGTTCCTGCGCACCGCCGAGGCGGGCACCGGGGCGGCGTACCGGCAGGCGCTTGCCGGCGCTGACGAGACGAGCACGGTGACCACCAGCGCCTTCTCCGGTCGGACCGCGCGCGGCCTCCCCAACGCCTACGTCCGGGCCTTCGACGACGGCGACCCGGTCGTGGTGCCGGACTTCCCGGTCATGAACTACCTGAGCCGGCCGCTGCGCACCGCCGCCGCTGCGGCCGGGACCGCCGAGGCGCAGTCGCTGTGGGCGGGCCAGGGCGTGGGGCTGACACGCGACATCAGTGCCGGCGAGCTCGTGGCCGCACTCGTCACCGAGACCGAGAACTCCCTCGCGCGACTGGCCACCTGACGGGCAGGCTGCCGCCCGTGACCGAGAGCCCCGTGGACCCCGAAAGCCCTGTGAGCATCGAGACGGTGCGACCCGCCGCCATGCATGCCGACGTCCCCTACGCCTACGCCACCGTCGTGCCCACCGGGTCGCTGGTGCTCACCGCGGGCGCCTGCCCGATCGACGAGCACGGGGTCGTGGTCGAACCCGGCGACATCCCGGCCCAGGCCCGTCGGGTGATGGCCAACCTGACCACGGTCCTGACCGAGGCCGGCTGCTCCCTGGCCGACGTGGTGCGGACCACGGTCTACGTCGCGAGCGGCGACCAGCCCGACCTCGTCGCGGCCTGGGAGGTCGTGCGCGCCGCGTTCGGCGAGTGGGACCCGCCGAGCACGCTGCTCGGCGTGGCGACGCTCGGCTGGACCGGTCAGCTCGTGGAGGTCGAGGCGACGGCCGTACGCCGCACCGGCTGACGGGTCCGAGCGTCGGCCGCTGGCCGCGGCGAGTCCGGACCGCTGCGCCCGGCGCAGGAAGCGGAGCCGAGCCAGGTGTGCGGGTTGCCCGCCCAGCACCAACCGAGCTTCGGTGCCCCGCCGCTGATCCAGAGCGCGGGGACCCTTTTGTCGCCGCAGCGCGACGCGACGAGCGAGAAGCAGTGGTTCTTCTCCAGCATCTCGGGGCGGAGCGTGACCAGCGCGATGCCCTCGTCGTAGGTCAGCGGGGTCCGGCCTCGGACGGTGATGGCCACCAGCGCGTCGTTGGGCCGCACGTCGCGCAGCTCGGACCCGCGCTCGACTCCGAGCAGCAGGTAGGCGTCCGCCGCCGGCACGTCCACCTCGGCGATCGGCAGGAAGCGGTCGATGTCGCTGGTGTCGGCTGAGACGAAGCCGGGCTTGCCGCGCAGGCTGGTCAGCGGCATCGACGACGCCGCCGGCACCAACCCGGCGGGCACCACGACCACGAAGGGCACACTCTCCGCGGTGGGTGCAGTCATCGCCTGCGCCCAGCCGAGCACCGTCTCGCGCAGCGGCGCGAGCATCGCTTCGAAGTCCGCGGTCGACCGGCCGGTCAGCGCCGGGTAGCCAAGGTCGACGAGCCGGGCCACCTGCCGGTCGTACTCCCCTGCCGCGTCGAAGACCTCAACCACAGCGGCTGCTGACACGCGCTACCTCTCCTGGACCAGCTCGTAGAGCTCCCCGTCCGGCGCTACGAAGTGAGCGTAGCGCTGCCGCTCGGTCTGGTCCGGGTCGTCGACCTCGACGCCGGCGGCCCGCAGCTCGGCGACCGCGTCGTCGAGGTCCGCGACCCGGAAGCCGATCGTGCGCGACGTCCCGGCGCCGGGCTCGCGCTCGTCGGCCACCGCGAAGCGGGTCCCGTCGGGGAGGTCGAAGAGATAGGAGTCGCTGCTCGGGTCGTCGACCCGGGTCAGGCCGAGGACCTCGGTGGCCAGCCGGACCATGGCGGCCCGGTGCGGGGTGGCCGAGCCGGCGAAGACCAGGCCCAGGATCTCCATCCGCGCCTCACCGCCCGGCCGCAGGCGTTGTCACCCCGGCCGGCTCGCGCAACGGCAGTGCGGCCCCCTCGCAGCACGGCGTGATCCACCGGCAGCGCACGCACTGCGAGTGCGAGGCGACCCACACCTGCTCGGCTCCGCAGCGGGGGCAGGGCTCGAGCCCGCCCGCCGCCGTGGGGACCCGGCACTCGGTCTCGCTCATCCCGACACCGTAGGTCGACGCACCCCCTCGACTGTGCGCTCCCGCACCGGACACGCCGGTGGCGTGGTGCGTCGACGCACAGTCGAGGGGGTGGGTGTCGTTCGGGTCAGACAGTGACGTAGTCCTCGTCGAGCTCGTCCAGCTCGTCGCGCTGCCCCGGCAGATCGTGCCCATCCGCGCCGGCGGCACCGTGCGGGTCGCCCGACGGCATCGCGACGGAACGGAGGAAGAGCCCGCCGATCAGCCCGGCCGCCAGCGCTGCGCCTGCACCGGCGAGGAAGGCCACCTGGTAGCCACCGTTGAGGGCCTCGACCTGGGAGGACCCACTGGCCAGCAGGTCACCGGTGCGCCACGCCGCGAGGCTGGCCAGGACGGCCAGACCCAGCGCGCCGCCCATCATGAAGGAGGTGTTGACGACACCGGAGGCAAGCCCGGCGTCCTGCGGCTCGACCTCGCTCATCGCCGACAGCAGGACCGGGTTGAAGGCCATGCCGGCGCCGACGCCCAGCAGCAGCATCGCGGGCAGCACGTCGGCGACGAAGGTGCCGTCGACCGGTGCGCGGCTGAAGAGCACCAGCCCGACGGAGGAGATCGCGAGCCCGAGGGCGAGCGGGACGCGCGTCCCGAACCGCATCACCATCTTCGCGGAGAGGCCCAGCGAGAACGCCATCATGATCAGGTTGGACGGCAGGAACGCGAGCCCGACCTCCAGCGGGCTGTAGCCCAGCACCAGCTGCAGGTAGAGCGCCGACAGGAAGAACCAGGCGAACATCGCGGCGGCCCACAGGACACCGACGACGTTGGCGACGGCGAGGCTGCGGCGCTTGAAGAGTGACAGCGGGACGAGCGGGGCTTCCGAGCGGGCCTCGACGACCACGAAGGCGGCGAGGAGGACCAGGCTCGCGGCGAGCATGCCGAGCGTCTGGCCGGATCCCCAACCGACGGTGTTGCCGTTGACGATGGCGTAGACCGCGATCATGAGCGCGGCAGTCACGGTGACGGCACCCGTCACGTCGACCTTGGCCGCACCGAGCCCCGGACCACCGGGGAGCAGCACGAGCGACGCGGCGATGACAGCGGCGCCGACCGGGATGTTGACCAGGAAGATCCAGTGCCAGTTGAGCAGGTCGGTGAGCACGCCACCCGCGAGGACGCCCACGCTGCCGCCGCCCGCGGCCACGAAGCCGATGACGCCCATCGCCTTGGTGCGCTCGGCCGGCTCGGTGAAGAGCGTCATGACCAGCGAGAAGGCGACGACCGACACGACGGCGCCGCCGAGTCCCTGCACGGCGCGGGCGGCGATCAGGAAGGCCTGCGAGCCGGCCAGCCCGCAGGCCAGCGATGCGACGGTGAAGAGGCTCAGTCCGGCGATGAAGAGCCGGCGGTGCCCGAAGAGGTCACCCAGCCGGCCGCCCAGCAGCAGGAAGCCGCCGAAGGTGAGCAGGTAGGCGTTGACGACCCAGGCCAGCGATGACTCGGAGAAGCCGAGGTCCTCGCGGATCGAGGGCAGCGCCACGTTCACGATCGTCGAGTCGAGGACGATCATCAGCGAGCCGCTGCAGAGGACGAAGAGGGCCAGCCAGCGGCCGCGGTGGTCGAGCTCGGTCATGGTGGTCTCCGGGTCGTTGTGAGTGCGTCAGGCGGTGAGCGCGTACAGGAGAAGAGACGCTGCGGGCCTGCGGAACTCATCGGTCGGGGAGAGTACGTCCGGCGACCGTGGCCGGGCACGCGACTTTCAGCACCCGACGGTTGCGCCGTCGGGCTGCGGACGGCTCAGCCGTCGATGTGCGGTACGGCTCAGCCGTCGATGTGCAGGGGCAGGCCGAACATCGGGTAGTAGGACGCCACGTCGAGGAAGAAGATGACGCCGCGCAGCTGCTGCCCGTCGGGGTCGACGTCGAGCACCTGCAGCGACCACGCCGCGAAGCCACCGTCGGGGTCCGGCTTGTACTGCGCGAAGGCCGGGGAGCCGTTGGCAGCGACCGGCACCAGCTTTGAGCCGTCGCACGCGATGCCCGGCCCGAGGCACCACGCGCGGATGTCGTCGTGCGTCTGCAGCCACAGCTCGAAGGGCGGCATGGACCACGATGCGTCCTTCGCGAGCAGCGCGGTGAGCTTGTCCATGTCGTAGCTCTCGAAGGCCTCGACGTAGCGCGCGAGCAGCTCGCGCTGGTCTTCGTCGAGCGGTCGCTGCTCGGCCTGCGGATCGCCGTGCTGCGCGAGCGTGGCCCGCGCCCGCTGCAGTGCGGAGTTGACCGAGGGGACGCTGGTGCCGAGCAGCTCCGCGACCTCGGCCGCCGGCCAGGCGAGCACCTCGCGCAGGATCAGGACGGCGCGCTGGTTGGCCGGCAGCAGCTGCAGCGTGGTGATGAAAGCCAGCCGCACCGAGTCGCGCAGCTCGGCGATGTCGGCAGGGTCTGCCTCCGACGGCACCACCCGCACGTCGGGCACCGGCTGCAGCCAGGCGACCTCGGGCAGCGGGGCCGACAGACCGTCCGCAGCCGGACGCGCCGGGCCCATGTCCATCGGCAGCGCGCGGCGCTGCCGCCCGTCGAGCATGTCGAAGCACACGTTGGTGGCGATCTTGTAGAGCCACGAGCGCAGCGATGACCGGCCCTCGAACTTCTCGGCGGCCTTCCAGGCGCGCACCAGGGTGTCCTGGACGGCGTCCTCGGCCTCGAACGCCGAGCCGAGCATCCGGTAGCAGTAGCCGGTCAGCTCGACCCGGTGGGTCTCCAGCGTGGCGTCCAGCTCCGGACCGGGGTTCAATCCTGGGTTCGCGGTGCTCACGCCGGACACCCTAGGCCTGGCTCCCGACAGTGCCGCCACAGTGATTGCCCGCTCAACCAGTGACGTGCCGGTGCACCCACTCGGCCACCGGGCGGACCTCCCGCCAGGCGGCCCGGACCTCGTCGAGGGTGCGCGGCGTCGCCAGCCAGTCCGGCGCGCCGTAGCGGCGGAAGACCATCAGCGACCGGCAGCGCAGCAGCTCCAGCCGGGGATGGTCCTCGGGCACCCCGCGCGGCCGTGTCTTCATCCGGTCGCCCTCGAGGGAGAAGCCGTCGGCCTCGAGCGCCCCCATCACCTTCGCCAGCGCCGGCCCGGACGAGTCGCTCTCCACGGCGGCCCGGTAGCGCTTGACGTGCTCCGGCTCGTGCGCCCGCCAGCCGCCGCCGGCGAGCAGCCCGTCCGCGTCGATCTGGAGGTACCAACCGACGCCGACCGTCCCGTGCGCGACGAACGCGCCCTGGTGGGTCTTGTACGGCGTCTTGTCCTTGCTGAAGCGGATGTCCCGGTTGGGCCGGAAGAGCTTGGCCGCCCCGAACTCGTCCTCGAGCGCCGCGACGAGTGCCCGCATCGGGTCGCGGACCTCGGCCTCCCACTCGGCCTTGTGGTCGGTCCAGTACTGCCGGGAGTTGTCCGCCTCGAGCCCCGCGTAGAGCTCGAGTGCCCGGTCGGAGAAGCCGGCGAAGGCGTCGTTGCCGCCGTTGTCACCCATGGCCACGACCCTGCCACGCACGATGCCGACGTGCCTCAGGGGACTGTCCGCGAGACGATCCCCGGGTGGGCCGAGGAGGAGAGGGGCCGATGGACGTCCAGGTGCGGAGGCAGACCGGCGCCGACGAGGACGCGGTCGTCGCGCTCCTCGCGGAGACCGGCCGCCAGTCGCTCGAGGTGGCGACCCGCACCTTCAGGTTCGTCCAGTCGGTGGCGCTCGCCGAGCTGGTCGCCGAGGTCGATGGCGTCATCGTCGGCCGCGCTGCCGTCGCGAGGACGCCGATGATGCAGGCCGACACGGTGGCGCTGAACGTCGGCGTGACTGCTTCGGCCCGCCGCCGGGGCGTCGGGGCGGCGCTCTTCGACCGTACGGCCGAGAACGTCCCCAGCGGTACCGGTCGCCTGCTGGCCTTCACCGACGACCGTGACGACGACGTGGTGATGGCGTGGCTCGCGGCGAGGCACTTCCGACCGTTCCAGCACTCGATCCACAGCCAGCTGGACCTCCGCTCCCGGCCGGCCGTGCCGGACACGACAGATCGCTCGGACCTGACCGTCGAGCTGGTGGACCCCTACTCGACGGCTGACGACCCCGGCGTGATCCGGCTATACGAGGAGAGCGACACATCCCCCGAGGCGCAGGCCATCGGCGCGCTGACCTGGCAGAAGCAGCTCGACGGCGCGCGCGTGTTCGGCACCGAAGCGCTGCTCCTCCTGGTGCGCGACCCGCAAGGGCAGCCGGTCGCGATGTCGATGGCGCAGCACACCGAGGGCCGACGGTGGAACGTCCACTACACGGGCGTGCTGCCACAGGCCCGCGGCCGGGCTCTCGGTCGGTTCGCCAAGGCGGCCCTGCACGACGCGCTGGCGGAGCGCGGCGTCGAGGAGATCGGCACCGACAACGAGGCGTCCAACACCGGCATCCGGCACGTCAACGAGCAGCTCGGCTACCGACGCGACAAGGGCATGCGGCGGCACAGCCGCGACCTCGCCGCCGACCCGCTCCCCTGAGGTCGTCCGGCGGTACGTCCGGCGGCTGTCCGCGCACAGCGAACTGCACCGGGTGGCGCCCGGCCGGCTGCCGAGGTGTGCTGGTCGGGTGCCTGCCGACGAGACCACCGACGCGCTGGACGCCTACTCGCGCATCGTGACCGAGGTCGCCGCCGAGGTCGGCCCGCACGTCGCGGCGCTGTCGGTGCGCGGGACCGATGCGCGCGGCCGCGAGTGGGGCGGCGCCGGGTCGGGCGTGGTCTTCACCGACGACGGCTTCCTGCTCACCAACGCCCACGTGGTCGGCTCCGCGACACATGGCGAGACGGCCTTCGCCGACGGCAGCGAGGTCGGCTTCGACGTGGTCGGCGCCGACCCTCTCTCCGACCTCGCGGTGCTCCGAGCGCGCGGCGGCACACCACCGCCGGCGACCCTCGGCGACGCCGACCGGCTCCGGGTGGGACAGCTCGTCGTCGCGGTGGGCAACCCGTTGGGCCTCGCCGGGTCGGTGACCGCGGGCGTCGTGAGCGGCCTCGGCCGTTCCATGCCCACCCGCTCCGGCCGCACCGGCCGGGTCGTCGAGGACGTCATCCAGACCGACGCGGCTCTGAACCCCGGCAGCTCGGGAGGGGCCCTGGCCGACGCGCACGGCGAGGTCGTCGGCATCAACACCGCGGTCGCCGGTGTCGGGCTCGGTCTGGCCGTGCCGATCAACACGACGACCCGGCGGATCATCAGTGCCCTGCTGACCGAGGGCCGGGTGCGCCGTGCCTACCTCGGGCTGGTGTCGACGCCGGTGCCGCTCTCCCCCGACATCGCGGCCCGGCTCGGCGTCCGCCGCGCGTTGCGGATCGTCGACGTCATCACCGGTGCCCCGGCGGCCGTCGCCGGGCTGCGGCCGGGTGACGTCGTGGTCACCGCCGGACGGCAACCGGTGTCGGACGCGCAGAGCCTGCAGCGGCTGCTCTTCGCCGACGCGATCGGTCAGCCGCTGCCGGTGACCGTCCTGCGCAACGGCGCGATGGTCGACGTGATCGCCACGCCGACCGAGCTCACCGGCTGACCCCGCGGCCTGGCGGGCCCCGCCCATGATCGTGAGCAAGAGCGCGTCACAAACTGACCGGCTCCTGCTCACGATCATGGAATGGCGGCGGGTTACCGTTCCGGGTGCGCGCTTTCGTGGTCTTCCTGCTCGTGATCGCCGGTGCGGCGGTCGCCGCCGACCGGGTCGCCGAGCACGTCGCAGCCGGGGAGGCCGAGTCGCGGCTTGCCGAGCGCGGGCTGTCCGACCCGACGGTCGACGTCGGCGGCTTCCCCTTCCTCACCCAGCTCGCGGCACGAGACTTCAGCGACGTGCAGGTCACCGGGTCGGCGCCTCGACGTGTCGGGCGGGCAGGCCCAGGACGTGTCGATGACCGGCCACGACGTGACCGCCCCGTCGGGCGGCGACGTGACCGTCGGGCGGCTCGACGGGGTCGGGCTGGTGACCTACGACGAGGTCGTGGCCCGGTCCGGCGTGCCGGACATCACCATCGAGCCGTCGGACCGCCCCGACCGGGTGCGCCTGCGCGGAACGGTCGACGTGCTCGGCGAGACGGTCGACGTCGTCGCCGACAGCACGGTGCGGGCCCGCGGCGACCGGGTCCAGGTGACCCCGCAGTCCTTCGAGCTGGCCGAGGGCGGATCCGTGGGCGGGTCGCTGACCGCTCAGCTCGCCGACCGGTTCACCGTGACCTACCGGCTGCGCGACCTGCCCGACGGCATCGAGCTGCGCGACGTACGCGCCACCGACGACGGCTTCCTGGTCCGCGTCACAGGTCGCGACGTCGTCTTCGCCGACCTGGGCTGACCCGCGCGCGACGCTCGACGAGGCCCGCCCGCTCAGACGAGCGCCACGAGGACCACGGCCAGCACGCCGGCCAGCACCACCGCGACCGTCACCGGCACGGTGGTCCGGCTGACGGGCAGCGGCTCCCCGCGCCGCATCGCCGTGTCGATGTGCCGCCAGCGACCTCGTGCGGTTGCGGCCACCAGCAGTCCGGCGAGCACCAGCAGCAGGCCGATCGCGCGGCGCAGCCCGAGGTGCCCGGCGTCAGGCAACGCGCCCACCACCGCGACCCCGCCGGCGAGCAGGGCGAGCGCCGTCCGGACGTAGGCGAGGTAGGTCCGCTCGGCGGCCAGGCTCATCCGGTAGTCGGGCTCGGTCCCGCCGCCGCCGTCCTTGCCGACGTCGTCCTTGCCGCCTTCAGCCTCGCCGACCCGGTCTCCGACCACACCCGCAGTGTGCCGCCTACTACTCCCTTCCGACGCGCCGCCACGGCCCGGTGATGGCGTAGACGTGCCCGGGCGTGAAGAGGTTGGCGAAGAGCGTCGCCTTGTCGGCGGAGAAGGTCGGCCCGGCCAGCTCGCCGCTTCCGTCGCCGACCTCGTTGCGGGCCAGGAAGAAGGTTTCCCCCGCAGCCGTGGCACCGACCAGGTGCTGGCGACCCTCGCCGTCCTCGGCCAGGATCACCCCGCCGTAGGGCGACACCGAGATGTTGTCCGGCCCGTCGGGGTCGGTGTTCTGGTCGGTCGTGTAGGCGAAGATCAGCTTCAGGGTGATGGTGTCCTCGAGCGGGTCGACGAACCACACCTGCCCGTCGTGCTGCACCTCGCTGCCGTCGGACTCGCGCGCGAAGGATGCGACGACGTAGGCACCGCCGTCCCCCCACCAGGCACCCTCGAGCTTGCGGCTGCGGGTGATGTCCCCGCCGGGCCGGTCGGTGTTCGTCACGCCTCCCCAGGTTCCGTTGAACTGCTTGCGGATAACGTCGGCGAGGGACGTCGGGTTGTGGTCCGGCACTTCCTTCCACACCACGTCGAACGTGGTCCCGGGCTCGGTCGCGACGCAGAGGTCCGGCACCCACGCACCGGTCTGGTCGAACGCCTGCATCGCGTCGAGGACACCGGCGTCGTCGGCGAGAGCGCCGAGCTTGGCCTTGCCCAGCGGCAGCGCCTCGGCCGGCGGCGTCCAGCGGTAGAGCAGGCCGTGGGGGTCGTTGGCATCCTCGGTCTCGTAGATCTGCCCGGTGTCGGGGTCGACCGCCACCGCCTCGTGCTCGAAGCGGCCGAGCGCGACGATCGGTGTCGGGTCCTGGTTCGCGCTCTGGTCGAAGGGGTCCACCTCGAAGACGTAGCCGTGCGGCTTCGTCCCCCCTACCGGCTCGAAGGTCTCCTCGCAGGTGAGCCAGGTGTTCCACGGTGTGCGCCCGCCAGCACAGTTGGTGCTGCTGCCGGCCAGGCTGACGTACTCGCGGACCCGCCCGCCGTCGGCGTCCACCTCGATCGTCGTGGTACCGCCGTTGACCCCGGGGTCGTACGTGACACCGGCGACGTGCGGGACCCCGTGCTGGAACGAGCCGGGCTCACGGATCTCGTGGTTGGCGACCAGCACGCTGCCGCCACCCGGACGGGCGAAGGCGGCCGTGCCGTCGTAGTTGTCCGGCGAGACCCCGCCGCCCTCCAACGTCGTGACCCCCGACTCGGCCACCACCGTGTAGTGGAAGCGCGGGGGCAGGGCGAGCCGGCCCGCCGGGTCCGGCACGAGCGGGCCGTAGCCGACACCGCTGCGCGGCTTGGCGGCTGCCGCAGCGCCGCCCGCCCGGGCCAGCCCGCCGAGGCTGCCGGAGATCGCCAGCCCGAGCGCGCCCGCTGCGCCACCGCGCAGCAGACCGCGGCGGGTCAGGCCTGCCGGCTCGTCGGTCGTCGCGTCCGTCGTGATCGGGTCTGCCATGGCGTCCTCCGGTCCGGTGGAGGGTGCCGGCCGGTGCCGGCACCGCGGGGGCTCCGTTGACCGGCGTCGCGGTGCATCTGCGGGCAAACCTGGTCAGTACGGCGCGTACCAGACCGTCTCGCAGTCCCGCGTCGTGAGCAAGAGGTCGGGCGCGGTCAGTCCGGCTGCCGGCCGAGGTGAGCGAGGAGGTGGTCGCTCGCAGTCGCTGTCGGGCGTACGTCCTCAGGCGCCGCGAAGCGGTGCGGGCGGTCGGTGTCGTCGACGATCAGCCGCACCAAGGGCAGCAGCTCGGCGGCCAGCGGGGCCGGGAGGGGACGCGTAGTCCCGCACGCCCGGGCGACGTCCCAGCCGTGCACCGCGACCTCCACCGCGCCGGTCGCGGCGACCAGCCCGGCGGGCATCCCGGAGTCGGCGATGGTGACGTGAGTCGGACCGCGATCGGTCGCCCAGGCACCGATCATCCCGCAGGCCCGGGTGCGCAGCGTGCCGACCGGGTCGGCGACCGGGTCCCCGTAGTCCGCCGCGGGGTGTGCCACGAGGTCGATGTGCCCGCACGCGATGGCCTCGTGCAGCGTCTGCAGCGAGTCGTTCATGTGTTGCAGCAGGGCACGCAGCGTCCAGGCCGCGCACGGCGTCGGCGCCGCCATCACCGCCGGCGTCACCAGCTGCAGGCTGCCGAGCGTGTAGGCCATCGCGCGCTCGAGCAGCGGGAAGCCGCCGGTCAGGGTCGCTGCGAGGGTCTGCCCGGGCGAGCCGGACGGCCCGGACTGCATGGTCATGCGACGAGCGGCAGGTTGTCGGCCAGGCCGAAGGTCGCGAAGAGCGAGGTGTCGAAGAAGGCCGCCACGTGCGAGATGCGGCCGCCGGTCACGGTGAGCACGTGCAGCTGGAAGGCCTCCCAGGCGGTCTCGCCGCGCAGGTAGACCGCGAAGGCCGGCTGGCCGTTGGCGCGGGTCGGCACGGCGAGCAGCTCTCCGGGGCCGGCCGGGCAGTGCGTGCCGACGAGCTCGCCGATCGCCTCGGCGCCGCGGTACCACGAGGTGTAGGGCGGCATCTCCCAGACGGCGTCGGCGGTGAAGGCCTCGACGATGCCGCGGACGTCCTTGGCCTCGAGCGCGCGCACGTACCGGTCGAGCAGGTCGCGCTGTGCCGGGTCGTCCGGCTCGACGACGTCGTCCTCGGTGACGCCTGCCGTGTCCAGCTGCGCGCGGGCTCTCTGGAGGCTGCTGTTGACCGCGGCCACGGTCGTGTCGAGCATCGTCGCGACCTCGGCCGCCGGCACCTGCATGACCTCGCGCAGCACGAGAGTCGCCCGCTGCCTCGGCGGCAGGTGCTGCAGCGCTGCGATCAGCGCGAGCCGCACCGTCGACTGCGCGGTGACCACGTTCGCCGGGTCGTTGGGGTCGCCACCGACAAGCGCGTCCGGGACCGGCTCGAGCCAGAGGATCTCGGCCTGCTCGAGCTTGTCGGATGGGTCGGAGGCCGGGCCGCCCAGCCCGGTGGGGAGCGGCCGGCGGGCGCGGCTGTGCAGCGCCGTCAGGCAGACGTTCGTGGCGATCCGGTAGAGCCACGTGCGCAGCGAGGACCGGCCCTCGAACCCGTGGTAGGACCGCCACGCGCGCAGGTAGGTCTCCTGGACCAGGTCCTCGGCCTCGTGCACCGAGCCGAGCATCCGGTAGCAGTGCGCGAGCAGCTCGCGCCGGTACTGACCGGTCTCCTCCAGGAAGCTGTCGGGCTCGCCACCGGCGGGGCTGCTGCTCATCGCCACGTCGGTGGGTTCGGCGGTCGTCGCGGGCATCTGGGCCTCCTGTGCACGGGTCCGTCAAGGGGTAGACGCCCGCCGGGTCCGGAACTCATCGGTGCCACGCCCGAGTCGGCGCCGCCCACGTGTCGAACGGAACCGGCGGCGTCCCGGCGGTGTAGACACGGGTGAGACCGGAGGACGGGACACCGCGATCGACGACGACGCCGAGATCCTGGCCCGCGTGCGCGCCGGTGACGCCGACGCGTACGCCGACCTGGTGCGCCGTCATGCGCCCGCGGCCGTGCGGACCGCCACCCTCCTCGGCGCCGGACCGGACGCGGAGGATGTCGTGCAGGAAGCGTTCGTCAAGTCGTACGCCGCCCTGGGCCGTTTCCGGGACGGTCATGCCTTCCGGCCGTGGCTGCTGCGGATCGTGGCCAACGAGACGCGCAACCTGCACCGCTCGACCGGCCGCCGGGCTGCCCGCGAGCAGCGTGCCTGGGAGCAGGTGGCGCCGCTGCTGGCGAGCGACGACCCGGCCCTCGCGATGCTGGGCAGCGAGCGCCGGGCCGAGCTGGTGCGTGGCCTCGGCGCGCTCTCGGCCCAGCACCGCGAGGTGGTGACCTGCCGCTACCTGCTCGAGCTCGACGAGGCCGAGACCGCGACGGTGCTCGGCTGGCCACGCGGCACGGTCAAGTCCCGCCTGCACCGCGCGCTGCGGGCCCTCGAAGCGGCGATGGCGTCGCGGGACCACACGGACGACCGGGAGGAGGTGCGGCGCCGTGGCTGACTCGCTCGACGTGCTCGTCGCCGACCTGGTGTCCCTCGGCCGGTCAGTGCCCGCGTCGGTGCCGGACGAGCGGCTCGTCGCCGCGGTGGTCTCCCGCGTGTCGGGGACGAGCCTGCCCCGGCCGGCGCGGTCGCGACGTCGCCTGACCGTCGCGGTCTCGGTCGTCGTGGCCGTCCTGCTCGGTGCGCTGGCCGCACCGCCGGTCCGCGCCACGATCGCCGACTGGTTCGACTTCGCAGCCGTGCGGGTGCACCTCGACGACGACGCACCCGACTCCGGGGCCGGCGGAGCCCCGGCCGGACCTCCGGCCGTCGCCGGAGGCCGGTCGCTGAGCCAGGCGGCCGGGCAGGTCGACTTCGTCCCGGTGGTGCCGACCAAGCTGGGCCGGCCGGACGGCGTCGGGGTGTCTGCGGATGCGCGGGTCCTGTCGCTCAGCTGGGACACGCCGGGCGGCGTCGTCCGTCTGGACCAGCTGGACGGGCGGCTGGACTACCGGCTGGCCAAGACGGCCCGCGACGTGCAGTTCACCGACGTCGCCGGCGACTTCGCACTGTGGTTCGACCGCCCGCACGAGGTGGTCACCCTGGACGCCGACGGGACGCAGCGCCGCGAGTCCGCCCGGCTCGCGGGCAACACGCTGATCTGGGAGGACGCCGGCGTGACCCTGCGCCTCGAGGGCGACCTCTCGCTGGCCGAGGCCCGGGCGATCGCGGCGACAACCCGACCGGTGGGGCGTGGGCGGACCGGGAACCGGTAGCGCTCCGGCGGTGTAACCCGGGTGTCTGCGACGCAGCCCGCTCGCCCGCACCAGGAGGCCGTCATGCGTGTACGCACCCTTTGCTCACCAGCCGCGCGCGCCGCCGCGGCCGTCGCCGCGGTCCTGTCGTTGCTGCTCGTGCCGGTCCTCGCCGCCGGACCCGCCGTCGCGGGTGGCCCGACCAGCGTGCTGCTCAGCGCCCCGGCGATCGGCCACACAGCGTCGCTGTACATGAACGACCCGGACTACACCGCACTGGCCGAGCTCGTCGGCGCCTCCATGGCTTTCGGGTCGACGGACGAGCAGGCCGGTTCGACCAATCCAGCCAGGTCGCACGACGTCGGCAACCAGGTGACGCTGACCTGGCTGATCCACGACGTCTCGGTCTGGCGGGTCGACCGGGTCTACGTGGACGCCGCTGGCGGACCGTGGATCTCCTCCCAGCAGGCGATCGGCGGCACCGACGGCATCTGGGACGCCCCGGAGACCTGGCACCGGGCGACAGAGCCGAAGGCGCTCGTCCAGCTGCTCGGCTCGATGGGTCTGCTCGGTGGCACGTCCGACGCCCTGCCCGGCGAGGCGACGACCCCGGGGACCGCGCCGTCGGCCCAGCAGGACGCGGTGGCGGCGGGCACGGACGGCGCGGCGGGAGGCGACGGGAGCAGGTCAGCCGCCGACGCGGCGACGGGTGCCACCGGGGACGGCTTCTCCCCCACCTTGGCGGCCCTGCTCGGTCTGGTCGCGGGGGCCCTGGCCGCCGGTCTCGTGTCGGTCGCGCTGGTGCGACGGTCGGAGACCCGTCGGCTGTGGGCGGACGTCGACCTCGAAGCCTCGGCCGGCGACGTGGTGGGCTCGGGCGGTGCGCTGACCCGTCGGTGAGCCGGCGGCCCCTGGACTCACCGGCCCTGGCGACGTACGACCGAATGCGCCTTGGCCCCGGGCACGAGTGCCCGGGGCCGTACCTCCCAACGAGCCAGGCGTCAGGCCGGCGGCGCGAAGAACTCGAGCGCGATGCCGTCGGGGTCACGGAAGGAGACCCCCGAGCCGTAGTGCGCGTCGACGACGCCACCGTGGCTGATGCCCAGCTGGTCGAGCCGGGCAGCCCAGTCCTGGAGCTCGTTGCGGTCCCGGCAGGCGAAGGACACGTGGTCCAGGCCGGTCTGCATCTCGGAGAACTTGTCGCCGGTGGCCTTTGAGTGGGTGTGCAGGCCGAAGAGCTGGCCGCCGCCGATGACGTAGACCGTGTGGTGGAAGCCACCAGTGGTCTCGTCCTCGTCGAGGACGGGCTCGGCGTCGAAGAGCGTGCTGTACCACTCGGTGCTCCGCGCGAGGTCCGTGACCGTCACGGCGACATGGGCGAAAGCGGGAAAGCTGGACACTGCGTACCTCCAGGTAGGGATGTGGTGCCGTCCGGCTCCGGGTCAAGCCGGTCGACCTGGACCCACGATGGCGCCGCGGCACCCTCCCCACATCGGGAGACGTTCCCCATATTGGGTGCCCGGCGACCGACATCGGGGGACGCCCACCTAGCGATGACAAGGCCCGGCGGGCCTGCCCGGGCGCGGCTACCCTCGGCCGCGTGGCGCTCGTCGAGAGGGACGGTGAGCTGGCTGCCGTCCGCACGCACTGGGCGCGGGCGCGGGCCGGGCGCGGCGGGCTGGTCCTGGTCTCTGCGGAGACCGGCGGCGGCAAGACGGCCCTGGTCAACGAGTTCGCCCGGTCGCTGATGGCCCAGGCACCGGTCCTGTGGGGTGCCTGCGACCCGCTGGCCACCCCGCGCCCACTCGGGCCGCTGGTCGACGTCCGGGACAAGCTGGGCAAGGAGGCGCGGACCGCGATCGAGGACGCCGGCCAGGCGCACGAGATCTACGTTGCGGTCCTGGAGGACCTGCGCGCCCGGCCGTGCGTGCTGGTCGTCGACGACCTGCACTGGGCCGACCAGGGAACGGTCGACCTCCTGCGGTTCCTGCTGCGTCGCATCGCGACGACCCACTCCCTGGTGGTCGGCACGCTGCGGCCCGACGAGATCGACCCGTCGCACCCGCTGCGCGCCCTGCTCGGCGATGCGGCCCGCTCGCCCGACGCCGTCTCCGTCGTCCTCCCACCGCTGTCCACGGCGGCGATCCGCTCGCTGGTCGAGTCGCGGCCGCTGGACGCCGTCCATGTGCACGAGCTGACCGGCGGCAACCCCTTCTTCGTGACCCAGATGCTCGAGCACGAGGGCGAGAACCTGCCGCCGACCGTCCGCGACGCGATCCTGGCGCGCACGGTGGACCTCGAGCAGGACGCACGGGACCTGCTCGACCTCCTGGTCGCCGCACCCGAGGCGATCCCGGACCGGCTGCTGCCCCAGCTGGGCATCGGCGTCGGACCGTTGCGCGCCCTCAACCGGGCCGGGCTGATCCGGCGCAGCCAGCGCGGTGTCGCGTTCCGCCACGACCTCTGCCGGCTGGCGATCGCCGAGTCGCTGCCGCCGGGCGGGGAGGCGGCCCTGCACCGACGGATGCTGCACGCACTCGAGGGCGGCGCGGCGGCGGACCCCGCGATCCTGGTGCACCACGCCCGCGGCGCGCAGGACCCGGCTCGGGTGCTGCGCTACGCGACCGACGCCGGCGTCGCCGCCGCCCGCACCGGGGCGCACAGCCAGGCCGCCGAGTTCTTCCAGCTGGCGCTTGAGCACGTCGAGCACGTCGAGCACGTCGACCCGGCCACGACGACGACGGCGACGAGGGCCGGCCTGCTCGAGCGGCTGGCGGAGGAGCAGTACCTGCTGGACCGGCTCGACGAGGCGATCCGGTCGGCGACCGCGGCCATCGCGCTGCGGGAGCGGGCCGGGGAGCAGGCCGAGGTCAGCGCCGACCACCAGGCCCTGGCCACCTACGAGTGGTACCGGGCGAACCGTGACTCCGCCGACCGGCACGCAGCGGACGCCGTCGGGGTGCTGCGGTCCGCGGACGAGCCGGCTCTGCTCGGTCACGCCCTGGCGCTGCAGGCCTACCTGGCCCTGCAGGGCAACGACCTGGCCCGGGCGCACGAACTCACGGACCAGGCCCGCGGGGCCGCGGCTCCGGGCGAGGACTGGACGCTGGACGTGCGCACCCGCCTGCTCGACAGCATGTGCGCGGTCGTCGAGGGCCGGGACGGCGGGCGCGACGCCCTCCTGGGGATCGTCCGGGCCTCCGTGGACCGGTTCGACGAGCTGCACTCGAGCGGGTTCAGCAACCTGGCCTACCTCGACGTCGAGCAGCGCCGCTACGCCGCGGCGGCGGCCGTCCTCGAGGTGAGCCTGCCGCTGACGATGGAGTGGGACCTGCCGGTGTGCCAGGTGTGGCAGCTCGGTGCCCGTGGGCGCCTCGGGCTGGCGCGGGGCGACTGGGGGCGCGCTGTCGACGACGCGGACGCCGTCCTCGGCAGGCACAGCGCTCCGCTCTCCCGGACCTGGGCGCACCTGGTGCGCGGGCTGGTCACCCTCCGCCGCACCGGCTCGGGCCGTGCTGACCTGGACGCCGCCTGGGACCTGGCGCTGCGCCTGGACGAGCCGCTGCGGGTGATGCCGGCCGCCGCCGCCCTGGTCGAGCAGGCGTGGGTCACCGGCCGGCCCGACGCGCGGGTCGCGCAGGCGGTCGAGATCCTCGGCCGGTTCGACCTGCCCGGCCTGGAGTGGGCGCGGGGCGACCTGGCCGGCTGGCTGCTGCGGGTCGACCCGCAGCTCGCGACAGCCGACCTCGAGGTGTCGGCGCCGCACCGGCTCCAGCTCGACGGCCGGCACCTGGAGGCCGCAGCCGGCTGGGCGAAGCTCGAGGCGCCGTTCGACCAGGCGTTGGAGCTGGTCGCCAGCGAGCAGCCGGACGCCCTGCGGCAGGGCCTCGGCATCCTGGACCGCCTCGGAGCCGACGCCGTCGCCGCCCGGCTCCGCCAGGACCTGCGGGACCGGGGCGTCGCCGGCATCCCGGCCCGGGCGCGGTCCGCGACGCTGAGCAACCCGGCCGGCCTGACCGCCCGCGAGCTCGAGGTCCTCGCCCTGCTCGACGAGGGCCTGAGCAACTCAGAGCTGGCCGGCCGTCTCTACATCTCGCCGAAGACCGCGGACCACCATGTGTCCTCGATCCTGGCCAAGCTCCGAGTGCCCGACCGACGTCAGGCCGCCCGCGCCGGTCGCGAGCTCGGCATGCTCGGCTGACCGCGGCTCACAGTCGGGCGAGCACGGCGCGGTAGGTCGCGTCCACGTCGCCCGCGACGCTGGGCACCTCGATCGACTCCCGACCTGCCAGGCATTCCACCAGTCGTGGGCTCTTGCACCCAGGGGCCCCCGCTGCGCACCACGCGATACGCCGACGCTGCGCAGGACCCAAGGACTCAGCAGTGATCGTCGCCGCGACCTACGTCCGTTGGCCGCCGATCGACTCAAGCGCCTCGGACAGGGCTCGTACGTCGTCCTCGCTGTTGTAGACGTGGAGCGAGACCCGGATGCCGCCGACGCGTGCGCTGGTGATGATCCTGTGTTCGTCCGCCAGTGCGGCCTGGACTTCCTCGACCGCGGCAGTCGGATGTCGTAACGAGACGATGTGCCCACTTGCGGACCGGTCGCCCAGGGGGCGGTACGGGGTCCAGCCGAGTGGCGCGACCCGCTGCACGAGGCTTTCCGCAAGCCGGTCGGCGTGCTCGCGTATCGACTTCAGTCCGACTCCGGATAGCAGCTTGATGGAAGCGAGCAGCCCTGAGGCTGCGCTGTACGACATCGTGGACAGCTCAAATCGTCGCGCGTCCATGGCGAGCGAGAGCTCCTGCGGCTTGAAGTCGAACGGTGTCGCACTGCCTTTCCACCCCACGATCAGGGGAGTGACGGCTGCGAGGTCCTCGGTCACCGCAAGCAGCGCGGCGCCGCCAGGGGCGGACAGCCACTTGTACCCGCTGCACACCAGCGCGTCGGCACCCCAGGCGCTCATCGTGACCGGGACAGCACCAGCCATCTGCGTGACATCAACGACGACCCGGGCTTCAGCGCTTCGAGCACGCGCAACGATGGCGGCGACGTCGACCTGGGTACCCGTGGAGAACTGAACCGCGCTGACGCAGACGACAGTGGTTCGCTCACTGATCGCGTCGACGATCGACTGCGTGAGGTCCTTGGTCGCGACGTCGGGAACCCAGCGGATGCGCATGCCCGAACGCTCATGGGCGGCCAGCCAGGGGTACGTCACACTCGGGAAGTCGCTCGGCACCAGGATCACCTCACCGTCAGGACCGGACAGCAGTCCGGCCAGCTGACCCAGGCCCTCACTTGCTCCGCCCACCACCGCGACCGACGCCACCGGTGCACCGAACAGCTCGGCTGCTGCTGCTCGCAGCGAGTCGAGAATCCCGGCCTCGGCCTGGTCCGACAGGCGGAGGTTGCCGTGCTGCGCGACATCGGTCAGGAATCTGGTGCTCGCCTCCAGCGAGACCCGAGGTATCAGGCCGAGGGAGGCTTGGTTCAGGTACGAGCAGTTGGCGAGACCGGCGTACTCGCCACGGTCGACCAAGGGATCCATGTCATCCTTCCGCTGCCGCCTCGATGACGCCGCTGCGACCACTGACGGTAGAGGTCAGGCTCGGGAGCCGGCGGTCGAGCGCCCTGGGGAGCCACCAGTTGGCGTCGCCGAGAAGGGTCATGGTCGCCGGCACGAGCACCATGCGGACGAGGGTGGCGTCCACGAAGATTGCAGTGGCCAGGCCGAGGCCGAACATCTTGGTGGCCGCGTCCTCACCCAGGACGAAGGCGAGGAACACCGAGATCATGATCAAGGCTGCGGACGTGATGACCCGCCCGGTCGAGGCGATGCCGTTGACGATCGACGCCTGGTTGTCGCGCGTGGCGACGTACTCCTCGCGCACGCGGGACAGCAGGAACACCTCGTAGTCCATGGAGAGACCGAAGAGGATCGCGAACATGAACATGGGGATGAAGGAGACGATCGGCACGGTCGACTCGAGCCCGATCAGCCCGCCGGCCCAGCCCCACTGGAAAACCATGACCATCACGCCGTACGCCGCCCCGATGCTGAGCAGGTTGAGGACCACAGCTTTCAGCGGCACGAGCACCGACCGGAAGACCAGCATGAGCAGCACGAAGGACATCGCGAGCACCGCGGCGATCAGCACCGGGAGCCGCTCGTTGACGCGTGCGCCGACATCGGCGAAGTTCGCCGTCTGACCACCGACGTGAGCCTGCGCGGGGCTGCCGGCCAGCACGCCTGGCAGCACGTCCGCGCGCAACCGCTCGACCGTCTCGTGCGTCGCAGCATCCTGAGGACCCGTCGTCGGGATGGCGACGATGACGGCGACCCCCGTGTCTGCGTGCATCTGTGGGGCGCGCACCGACGCGATCCCCGGGTCGGCCCTGAGCGCCGCCACCAGGGGAACGACCACCGTCGGATCGCCGGCCAGGTCCACGGCGACCACCACCGGCCCGTTGCTTCCCGGGCCGAACCCCTGGGCCACCAGGTCGTAGGCCTGGCGCTCGGTCCGGCCCTCCGGCAGCGCACCGTCGTCGGGGATGCCGGGACGCAGCGCGGCTACTGGCGCGGCGAGCGCGAGCAACAGCAGGGTGACGCCCACGGCGTACGGCCATGGGTTGCGGGTCACGTGCCGGACCCATCGTGACCAGCCCCGGCTGTCGGAGCCGTCGGGACCGACACGGACGGAACGGTGCCCGCGCCGGTTGATGTGCTGGCCGGCCAGACCCAGGAACGCAGGCAGCAGCGTGACGGAGGCGCCCACCATCACGAGGACGACGACCGAGATCGCGATGCCGCCCGCGGTCATGAACGGTACGCCGGCCACAACGAGCCCGAGGATCGCCACGACGACGATGCCGCCCGCGACCACCACCGGCTTGCCGGCCGTGGCCAACGCCGAGCCGACCGACTCGGCGACAGGCAGGCCCCGGGCAAGGTAGTCACGGTGCCGGGTCACGATGAACAGGGCGTAGTCGATGCCAACGCCCAGCCCCACCATGGCCCCCAGGACGGGCGCCCAGCTCGGGATGTCGATGACGTTGGCGATGAGTGACATGGAGCTGACGCCGACGGCGAGCCCCAGCACGGCCGTGCCTAGCGGGAGGGCCGTGGCAATCAGAGACCCGAAGGCGACGAAGAGAATGAGCGCCGCAACCAGCAGCCCGATGATCTCGCCCGCGGCGGGTTGCGACTGCTCGAAGGCGAAGTAGAGGTCGCCTCCCATCTCGAGCCGCAGTGGGGATCCCGCCTCAGCTGCGGCACCGAAGGCCTTGAGGTTGCTGAGGTCCTGGGCTGAGAGCTCGTCCACGAGCGGGTACTGCAGGCGGATGACGGCGATGCGACCGTCGGGCGACACGACCTCCGTTGTCCTCAGGACGTGGGGCAGCGCCGCGGCGCCGCTCTGCAGCGCGTCGAGCGCAGACCGCTCGTCTGCCGAGTCGAGGAAGGTCGCGTCGTCGTCCAGCGGGGTCGCCACCACCTGAGCCGTCAGACCGGCATCACTCGCGCCGGCGGCGGCCATCAGCTCACTCGCCTGCTGGGAGTCGAGCCCCGGCACCTGCATGGAGTCCTTGAGCCGGTGCCCGAAGGCGTCGGAGGCCCCCACGACGACGACCGCCAGCACCAGCCAGGAGCCGATGACGACCCAGGGGTGGCGGGCGGCCAGGTGGCCGAGACGGTACAAAGACTTCGACATGATCGGTCGTCCTCCACGGTTGTGGCGTCAGCGCGCCTGCCTGCCCGTCAGCGTGGCGACGCGACGCCGACGGCACATCGGCCGCAGAGCGCCCGCGTTCCCGTTCTCCGGAAGGGTGCGCATCTCGTCCTTTCGGCCGAAGCGCAACGGCGGCGGATCCCTAGGCTGGGGTCGTGATCAGCGGCGTGGTGAGGTCTCTGCGAGACGAGCCGCGGCCTGCCGCCGCCCCGCAACGTGTCTGGCGGGACTGGGCTCTGGTCGCCGTCCTGCTGCTGACCGCCGTGCTCGAAGGCATCTTTCGTACCGACGTTCCATGGCGTCCGGTAGCGGTCGTGCTCGCCGTGGCGCTGGTGTTCCCGCTGCTCTGGCGGCGCACGCACCCACTGGCAGCTACCGCCGCTGTCTTCGGCACGGTCATCGTGCTGAATCTCGTCACGCTCATCGATGGCCCGGACACCCCCGTCGGGCTCTACACGATGATCTACGTCGTCCTTCTCCCCTACGCGTTGCTGCGATGGGGGTCTGGTCGCGAGGTCATCATCGGCTTGCCGATCATCGTGGTCGCCGGGGTGCTCGGGATCGCGACCGACTACACCAACCTCGGCGAGGCCGCAGGCGGCTTCGTGTTCCTCATGTTCCCCGCTGTCCTCGGCGCCCTGGTCCGCTTCTGGACGACGTCGCGGGCCCGGGAGCTCGACCAGGTGCGGCTGCGCGAACGCGAACAGCTCGCACGGGAGCTGCACGACACCGTGGCGCACCACGTCTCGGCCATGGTGGTCCGCGCGCAGGCGGGACGTGTGGTTGCGCCGTCCGACCCGGAAGCGGCGGTCGATGCGCTCAAGGTCATCGAGGAGGAAGGCTCCCGTACTCTCGCCGAGATGCGAACCATGGTCGGCGCCCTTCGTGATCGTGACGATGCCGACCTCACGCCGCAGAGCGGCGTCGCCGACATCGAGCGGCTCGTGCGCAACGTCGACGACGAGCCCCAGGTGCACGTCGGCCTCACGGGCGACCTCGACGAGCTCGGTCCGACGGTCGGGGCAGCCACCTACCGCATCGCCCAGGAATCAGTGACGAACGCGCTGCGTCATGCACGCAACGCGACGCGGGTCGACGTGCAGGTCGTCGGGGATCCGGACGCCATCCGGCTGACGGTGCGTGACGACGGCGACCCGGTCCACGCCTCCAGCATCGATGCCGGCTACGGCGTCGTCGGGATGACGGAACGGGCCGCACTCCTCGGCGGGACTCTCGAAGCGGGGCCGGGGCCGGACCACGGCTGGGTCGTCCACGCGCTGCTTCCGCGGACACGGCCGACCCGATGACCATCCGCGTACTCGTCGCAGACGACCAGGAGCTCGTCCGGACCGGGTTGCGCATGATCCTTGACGCTCAGCCCGAGATCCAGGTAGTCGGTGAGGCGGGGAACGGTCGGGAAGCCGTGTCGTTGGCCCGGGAGCTGCGGCCCGACGTGTGCCTGTTCGACATCCGGATGCCCGAGGTCAACGGGCTCGAGGCCACCCGCGCGCTGGCCGGGCCGGAGGTCGCGGACCCGCTCGCCGTCGTGGTCATCACGACGTTCGACCTCGACGAGTACGTCCACGGCGCGCTCAAGGCAGGCGCCCGCGGATTCCTCCTCAAGGACGCCGGTCCCGAGCTGCTCACCCAGGCGGTCCGTGCGGCCGCCAACGGCGAAGCATTGATCGCTCCGAGCGTCACGGTCCGGCTGCTGGCTGCGTTCGCCGACAGTCAGACCAGTGAGCCGGTGCGCGCGCCGATCGAACCTCTCACCGCGCGAGAGGAGGAGGTCGTCGTCACGGTCGCCCGGGGCCTCACCAACTCCGAGATCGCCGCCGAGCTCCGCATCAGTCTCAGTACCGTCAAGACTCACCTCGCGAGCCTCATGAACAAGCTCGGCACGAGGAACCGGGTCGAGATCGCCATGTGGGCATATGAGACGAAGCGCATCAAAACCTGATGACACGGGTCGGCGGTGGACACTGGCAGGCGGCGGTTTCAGAATCCACGCGACTCCGCGTTGCCGCGCTCTCGCTCAAGATCGGCCGCGACTTGTTCCTGAGCCCGAAGACGGTGAGCGTGCACGTGTCACACACTCCTCACCAAGCTCGGCGTCGCCGGTCGCGGCGAGGCGGCTGCGTTCGCGTTCAACCAGGGCCTGGCCGCGCCTGTGCCAACCGATCGCAGAGCTTGAGCGCCGCCTGACGCAGTACCGATCAGCCGGCCGTCGGCTAGCCTCCCGATCGCCACCGTCGTTGAGGCCCTCGAGCACGGTGGACACCTCCTGCCTGCCGGACGCTGCCGCCGCAAGTGCCGCCGTGTAGCCCGCGAGGTCACCGTGTTCGGCGGAGCGCGCGGCGGCGCGGTACGACTTGGCGGTCTTCCGGAGCGCGTCCGCGAGGACGGCGTCGGAGCCGGCCGACGCGTGCGGCGACTGGCTCATGATCCGAGCCGCGGCGCGCTGGTAGGTCAGGGCGAGCTGGCGTGTCGGAGCAGCCTGGTCTGTCAGGGGCCCATTGGTCTCGCGGGTAGGCGGTGACTGTGGATCCAACGACTCGGTGCGCGGGGTCGATGGGGGTCGCCGGCCGGTTCGGGCCGGACACCGCAGTGGCGGTCTCCCGCGTGGCTGCGCCCGTGAATGCCTCTGTGCCAAGCGCGACGAGGATCACAAGGAGCGCGGCGATGCCCGCCGCGTTCATGAACGCCCGGAGCCTGTCAATCGGCGCCTGACGGGCTTTGTCGATCTGCACCTGCTGCATGTCTGACCTCGGCTGTCTGTGGTGTCGTTACGCCTTCAAGCATCGCGATGGGGCTGCCTGGGTGTCGTCGTGGCCAGCACCCATCCGGCATACCTGCTAGCCGGCATCGCGCCATGCTTGGTCGGGGACCGCAAGCGAGTGATGCGTCGCCGGATGGCGACGCATCACTCGCTTCCTGAGGGATCGGGAGTACCTGGCGGGGTCCTACTCGCCACCACCGAACGCGGCAGCGACCTTCGCGGCTGTCGCCTGGCTGCGGGCGAGAGCGTTGGTCAACGCGGTCGTGCTGGCAGGAGTGAGCCGGTCGACCTTGAGCGCCTCCGCGAGGTTGGCGGTCTCGTCGGTGTACCCGTCCACCGTGTCGGCCATGCCGTCGGCGTAGTCGGCGCCGGCGCCCTCCGGGTCCATGGCGATGACCGTGTTGAGCAGCTGGTCCCGCCTGGTGAGTGCCGCATTCAGGGACTTGGTGATGCTGGCCGTGACGCCCGGGTCCTTGACGTAGTCAAAGAGTCCGGCGAGCCCGGTGATGGTCGCCTGGTCGAGCGTCAGGACGGCAACCACCGAGTCGGGTCCGGCCGTCGTCCCCTCTGCTTCCTCCTCCGGGTCAACGGCGGCGGCGGCATTCATCTGCAGCTTCGCGGCGCTGTAGGCCCGACGGACGTCAGACTGCAGCGCGGCAAGGGAACGGGTCGCTGCCTTGATGCGGCGCTCCTCGACCCCAGCCGTGGACCGAGCGAGCGCGTTCTGCGTCCGCGCGACGGCGGATGCGACCCGGCTCGGCAGGATGACCTCGTCATCGGCCTCGGCGACGGTCACGACGTGGTCGGAGATCGGTTCGGATCCGGAGTTGAGCTGACCGGCTGATGCGGCGGTCACGAGACCGAGGCCGAGCGCCAGGCTGACGGCGAATCCGACAGGTCGGATCGCGGCGGTGGCGTGTTGCTTGCGGTGGGACAGAGCGGACATGACTTCCTCCAACTGGTTGTTGTTGTGCCGAGTAGCGCTCGGCGCGCGGTCAGGGGTCGGCCTTACGCGGGCCGACGAAATACCTCGGCCACCCATACGCGGCCGTCGACCACCACGGCACCGATGCCCACCTGGGTGTAGTCCCGGTCGAGGATGTTGGCTCGGTGGCCTGGGCTGTGCATGAAGGCGCGGTGGATGGTCAGTGCGTCCGGGCCGTAACCCACGTTCTCGCCGACATATCTCCAGTTCCGGACGTCTGTCGTGAGAGTCGGGTTGTGGTAGAGGGTGCTCTTGGAAGCCATCCGCCGTGCCTGCTCGCGGGCGACCTTCACAAGCGCCGGGCGGCTCTCGAGACGATGGATGTGCCGCACCGTGCGTGCATGGTTGAGCTTCGCGCGGAAGATGTCCTCGACCGAGGTTGCCTGTGCGGGGGCCGCTACAGCACCGGCGGTCAGGAGCACGCCGAACGCCAGCACAACCGCAGACAACAAGGCGGTGACGCGGTGCGAGCGTCGCGGGTGGTCGTTGGACGTTGTGTACGTCGCCTCGGCGACCGGAGTCGTGTTCACGGGTGATCTCTCCTTCAGTCGTTGCGTGGGTCAGAGCTGCCACGTCGCACCGATTGGCCTCTGCTTGCCGCTCCGGGATGGAGCACGGCAGCGAGTTGGTGCTGATTGGAGAGTGCGGTCGGCATCGGCCTGCGTCTGCCCGGCCAACGCCAAGACCCCGCTCCTGCCAACCCGACAAGGCGATTCCCGCTAGCAGGCACATCGCGGGTCAGAGGGCGGGCCGGTAAGCACTAGAGGCGAGCGGCCGACACAACGGCATCCACACCGATGTCCCGCTCGCTACGCGGCATCGTCGGGTGCGCGCAACGCGCAACGCCGAACCAGAAATGCCTTGATCCTGAAGGGCTTCACCGGGCTAGCCGGAAGCCGATACCCCCTGCCGTCTGCAACCACTGATGGCCGCTGGCCGCGATGACGCGCGGTCCCTCCCAACCAACTCTGACGAGCATGACAACTCACGAAAGCTCGTTCACCGCTAGCACGCGTCAGACCGCGTCGACCTCATCCGCCATCACCGTGCTTGCGCGCCTGCTTGCCGTGGTCTTGGCTCTCGCGGTTCTGCTCGGCCTCAACACCTCGGAGGCATTCGGGTCATCGGGCGCGAGACCGCCGCACGCGTACTTCGGCATGCATTACCACGCAGTCGGACGCGACGGGTCCTGGCCGGATGCGCCGGTCGGCTTCATGCGGTTGTGGGACACGGGGACGTCGTGGCGGGAGATCCAACCGGAGCGTGCTCGGTGGGACTTCAGCATCCTTGACGCGGCGGTCGCGAATGCGCGCGCGCATCACGCGAAGGTCTCGCTCGTGCTCGGGCAGTCGCCCGTGTGGGCGTCATCGCGGCCAGCTGAGGCCAACGCGTTCTACGGAGCCGGCGCTGCAGCCCCGCCGGCCTCGATCACGGACTGGTGGATCTACGTGAACACCGTCGCTGCCCGTTACCGCGGCCGGATAGCCGCGTACGAGATCTGGAACGAGGCCAACCTGCCCGGCTTCTACTCCGGCTCTATCGCCCAGATGGTTCGGCTCACGCGGATCGGTCGAGACGCCATCAAGCGCGCTGACCCAGCTGCGTCGGTCCTTGGCCCGTCCGTGACGCTGCGAGGCGGGGTGCGGTACATGAGCGCGTTTGCGAAGGCCGGCGGCTATCGCTACTCGGATGCCGTGAACGTTCACGGCTACCCGATGCCGACGGTCGGGCCGGAGGCGGGGGTCGCGATGGTCGATCGCGCGCGCCGGGCGATCGCCGGCTACGAGGGCGGTCGGAAGCCGATGTGGAACACCGAGATGAACTATGGTCTGCCGACACTCGCGGGCGGCGGCATCGCCACCCCGTGGTCGTCCCGTCGTCAAGCCGCCTTCGTGATCCGTGCCTACCTCCTCAACTGGTCGCACGGCGTTCGGCGAATGGCGTGGTACGACTGGGGCACGCCGACGTTCGAGGGAGTCCGGATGTCAGCAGGGGCCGATCGTGCGGCGGCTCCGGGGCAGGCTTTCGGTACCGTCCGCGACTGGATGCGCGGCAGGGTCCAGCATGTCGAGATCGACCGTCGAGGCGTCTACAGGGTCACGGTCATCTTCTCAGCTCATCGGGCCGGCTCCATCCGTGGATCCCGTCAGGAACGCGCGTCACGGTCGCCCCCAAGCGGACCATCGTCCAGCGTGACCTCTTCGGCCATGCGACGCCGACGCGCTCCGGTGCCCACGTCCGGATCGGCTACGCCCCGGTGATGTTCGTGTACCACCGCTGATCGTCAGCCTGGTGGTTGAGTGCACGTCCCGCGGCCGGTTGGTCGGACTCCGAAAGACTGCCTCGCGCCTTTCCGTTGTCTCTGCGAATGGAGCGGCGTACTTTCCCAAGAATGAGGGAGGACGACCTCACCGTGGGTGAGGCGGCCGACGCCCTGGGCACGAGCCCGCAGACAATACGGGCGCTCCTGCGCAAAGGGGATCTCCGCGGCCAGAGGCGGTCCTGGGGCGCGCGATACGTGTGGGTTCCGAGTCGGCACGGCGTCGACGACTTTCTTTCCGAGCATGGACGACTCGATGGACATCGCCGGCGGCGGTCGCCGCAGGCCTTGCGACTGGAAGAGCTTCCTGAGGCCGTTCCTACTGACACTCCCGAGCCGACCCCAGCGGCCAGCATCCCGGCCCCTCGCGAGGGCGCTCCCGAGTCCATCCCCGCCCCCGAGCATTCGGCATCGAGACCGTTCGTCCTCCGGCCACGTGGTCGCGCAACTGTCGTCGTGGTCGCACTGGGTGTGCCACTTCTCGGTGCCCATGTGGCCGCACGAATCTTTCCGGACGCTCTCTGGTTCGCCGAGCTGGGACAGTCGGGTGTCTTCGACCGCGTCCTGGCGGCGAGGGTCGATCTGTATGTCGTCGTCGCCGGGACGGTCGCGCTTTTCGTCCAGGCGAACCTCATGATCGCCTGTCGGCAACATGACAAGGCCCGGACGCGCACTGGCACGCTCTTCCCACTCGCAGTGTCTCTCGTCACCGCTAGCTTGTTCGCCAGCTCCGCAAACGCCCACTGGCAGACGTACTTGTTGTGGCGACACCGGCAGGCCTTCGGCGTCGTCGACCCGATCCACGGCAAGGACGTCGGCTATTTCATCTTCACGCTTCCGTTCCAGCTCACCGTCTCGCGCTGGCTGCTCGTGCTCGGTGCTGTTGCCATCTGCTTCGTGGCCATCGTGTACGGAGCGAAAGGCGAGCTGAGCCTCCGGCCGCCTCGCGCCTCCTTCTCCTGTCAGGTCCACCTGGCCGCACTCGTGGCGATCCTCTTGCTCGTGGTCGCGTGGCGCCTTCGACTACAGCAATACCTGCTCGAGCTGCGTCAGCCCTCAGGTGACGACGGCCACGCCTTCTCGGGCGCCGGTTATGTGGACGTCCACGTCCGGTTGCCCGGGCTCGCGCTGCTCACCGTCATCGCCGTCGTCCTTGCTGTCGCCGTCGTCGCCGCGCCATTCGTCGCCCGTACGGCGTCCGCGCGACGCGCTGTCCTCTTCGTAGGTGTCCCAGGGGCACTCCTTGTCGTCGGCGTGGCCCTCGTCGCGGCGTTGATCCCCGCCCTCGTGCAGCGCTATCTCGTGGACCCGAATCCGTTGCTCAGCGAACGGCCCTTCCTCGAACGGTCGATCGCCGCCACCCGGAGCGCGCTCGGACTGAACGGGATGTACGTCGAGAGGTACGGGCCGACCGGCGGCTTCCGAGCAGGCGACTTCGCGCAGGTCAGCGAGCGCCTGGGCAACGTCCAGATCTGGGATGAAGCGATGCTCCAGGCGAGGATGCGGGACCTTGTCACCGAGACCCCCTACTACAGCCCCCAGGAGCCCGTGCTCGACGTTGTGCGGGTCGACGGGCGACCGCAGCTGACGGTCGTGAGCGCACGCCAACTCGACCTGCGGCTGGTCCGCGGGGCGGCCAAGTCCTGGAGCAACGACCGGCTGGCATACACCCACGGGCTTGGGCTGATCCGGTTCTCGGGAACGGAGACCGAGCAGAACCGTGGGCCACGTCTTGTCGACGGTGGCCTTGGTGTCCGAGAACCGCGCATCTATTTCGGGAACGCGCCGCAACGACGGGTGAGTCCTGAAGACGACGAGAGGGAGTCCGAGGAGCCGGCGCTGACGACGATCACGCAAACCGCCGCGTCGCCGTGGGTCTTGGTCGACACCCAGCGACCCGAGGTAGACATCCCCGCCTCGGAAGGGGCACCGCGGGCGCCGTATCACCACGAGGGCAACGGCGGGATCAAGCTGTCCACCTGGCTCCACCGAGCCGCCTTCGCGCTGGACCTTCACAGCAAGGAACTGCTCCTCTCCGACGACATCACGTCCGACTCGCGGATCCTCCTCCATCGAGATGTCAACGACCGACTGCAGACCCTGGCCCCGTTCATCCACTGGGACGCCCACGCAGTGCCGCTCACCATCAACGGTCGCGTGGTCTTCGTGGTCGACGGCTACACGACGAGCAGGAACTATCCGTACGCGGAGCGCGTCGATCTAGGCGGAACCCGGGTCAACTACGCCCGTGCCTCGGTGCGCGCGACCATCGACGCCTTCTCGGGGCAGGTCGATCTCTACCTGACCGACCAGGCGGAGCCACTGGCACGCGCCTGGGCGGAGACCTTCCCGACGCTCTTCCGTCCGCAGGCTGACATGCCCTCCCAGTTACGGAAACGGCTCCGATATCCGCCCGAGCTCTTCAATGCGCAGGCGAGCGCCTACGAGCGGTTCCACACCAGTCGGCCCGACCTGTTTGTGAGCGACGCGGATGTGTGGTCACGGCCGATCGCCCTGTCCGGGCCCCTCGAGGTCGCCGGAGACGTTGACTTCGACGAGTCTGACGAGGATGACCTGCGTGGGCTGATGAAGCCGGGGTACACGTTCTCGGCCCCGCCCGGGCAGACGGTGCCGCGCGTCGTCCTCGGGACCTACTACACCCCGCGACGCGGACAGAACCTCGTGGCTACTCTGAGCGGCTGGATCGACGATCATGGGCGTGCCCGTCTGGCCGCTCGCAGCCTCCCGCGCGCCCCGGTCATCCTGGGGCCTGCTCAGGCGAGCCGGCTCGTGTTCGCGACACCACGCGTACGCAACCTGCTGGGCCTGCGGAATCTTGAGGTCCGTGACCTGCACACATCGTCGCTCGACGCCGTGCTGCTCGGAGACCCACATCTCTTGTTCCTTTCGGGCGGGATCATCCAGATCCAGAGTCTCTTCGAAGGGTCCAGAGGACCGGGCGCCGCGCGCCTACTCGGGGTCACGGCGTTTCTGAACGGTCGCGCGGGCCTGGGCCCGGACATCGAGAGCGCCGTTCGACAGGCGTTGAACCAGCCCCCGCAGGTCGACGTCCTTCCAGGCGCAGGAAAGATCTTCGTGGGAGAGCCGACAGCCCTCACATTCCGCGTCGCGAACGCCCGTCGAGAAGTCGTGACGATCACGTCTTCGGAGGGAAGCACGACGCAGAGACTCGACGTCGACAACGGGATCGGCGCCGTGACAGTGGTGCCATCGGCCGCGGGCGTCGTCCGCATGCACGTCGAGGTCACAGGCCAGGACGGGACCGTTCTCAAGGACAGCGCCGCCTTCCGGGTGCTGAGCGCACCCCCGACCATTCGACTGGTGAAGCCGCCGACCCGAGCCGTCTCCGGGCGACCGGTGCGGGTCTCGTTCAAGGTGGCGAATGCCGTCGATGAGTTCGCAAAGATATCGACCCGCGCCGGCATCGTGTTCTCGAGGCGATACGAGATCCGCGACGGCAGCGGCGTCGTGATCTGGACCCCGAGCGCACCGGGGACGGCTGTGCTGGCTATTCGCGTTCGCGGACATCAGGAGCAGGTGGCAACTCGCACGTTGCGCATCGCTGTTGCGGAGCGCCGCCCAGCGGCGGCTCCTCCGATCGTGACGCTGGTCCGGGTGCCCGATGCCGCCAGACCCGGGCGAGCGGCTCGGTTCGCGTTTCGGGCCGATCGATGCACTACTGCGGTGGCACGAATCGAGGGTGGCCCCCGACAGGCTGTTCACGAGTGGCGGTTCGCCTGCCCCGCTCGGGAGGCGACATTCACCTGGACTCCGAGCCGCCCCGGAAGCTACGTGCTCACAGTCATCGCCCGCGGAGAGGGCGGGACGGCACAGGTGACGACCCCGCTCAGTGTGGAGCGCTCCCGATGACGACGACGAAGGCCAACTCAGTAGAGCGGAGCGAAGTGGCGGCGCGACGTTGCCGTCGCAGCCGGGTGCGCGGTCGTCGGGGTAGCAGTCCACCTTGCGAGTCCCTGGCTTCCCGTGGAGCTGGCGATCGTCGGCCTCGGAGTTGGCTTGATCGGCGCGGCTTTCATGTTGGCCTGGGCGGCGGACGCCGGCGAGGCCGTGTTCAAAGGGGGCTTCGTCCTTGCTGCGGTTGCTTTGGCCACGGTGCTTCCGGAGTTCGTCATCGAAGTCCGCTTCGCGTTCATCCAGGCGACCGAGCTCGTCACGGCCAACCTGACTGGTGCGACGCGGCTGCTGCTGACCGGTGGGCTCGCGTTGCCGCTGTTCGTCGCCTTTCTCGCTCATCGGAGGGGCGATGCGACGCCGCCGCTGCAGTTGGCCGCCAACCGCCGCCTCGAGCTAGCGATCCTGCTGGTCACGTCGATCTTCGCCGTCTACATCGCAGTGCGAGGAAGTCTGACGATCTTCGACGGCGTCATCCTGCTCGGGCTCTACGTCCTGTATGCGAAGCGGGTGCAGGGCACGCCCGAAGAGCAGCCCGCGGTCGTCGGCGTGGCGGCCGGCCTCCTGTCCCTCCCGTCGCGTTATCGACGGCCGGCGATCTTGGCGCTGATCGTCGCCGGGGGCGCGGTGGTTCTGATCGTTGCCAATCCGTTCGCCGACGCTCTTCTCGCGACGGGAACCGCTCTGGGCATCGATCCCTACCTCCTGATCCAGTCGGTGGTGCCGATAGCCACCGAGGCACCTGAGTTCGTCGTGGTCGCTGTCCTTGTCATCAACCACCGTCCGGCCCAGGGAATGGCGTTGTTCCTGGCATCGTCGGTGAGTCAGTGGACCTTGGGGCTGGGCTCGCTGCCCATCGCCTACCTGGCCGGTGGAGGTGGCCCATCCATGCCGCTCGCCCCCCGCGAGCAGCTGGAGCTCGCCTTCACGATCGCTGTGACACTCTTCGTGGTCGCTGCCTGCGCCACACTCCGTCCGGAGCGCGTCGACGCCATCCTCATTGCAGGGGTGTTCGTCCTTCAGATCCTCTATCCCACGCCCTTCGTACGGTTGGCTGTCGCGTTCGTGCTTCTCGTGTTTGCCATCGATCTCCTGTGTTCCCGCCGACGCCTTGTGCGCCCGATACTGCGAACGGCGCTTCGCCGGGGGCGCGCCCCGGCCTAGCCGCTGCTTCCTGTCCACGTCCGGCGTCGTGCACGGCTCCGGGGCGTCGCCGATTCATCCAGGTGCCGACGTTTTGGGCTAGCCTCGGCCATGTGGGCACGCGCCGGCGCCCGCGAGGTGCCTCGCTGGCGATCCAAGTGACCTTGCCGCTGCTCGCGGGAGTCGGGGCGTTTGTCCTCTCGGCAGCGGTGGTTTCTTGGCTGCCTCGCGTGCTGCTGGTCGTCGCCGGTGCTCTGTATCTCCTGGCCGTCCTGGCAGTGACGCAGCTCTGCGGGATCTCGTACGCCGTCCCCGTGGGCGTGGCAGGCGTGGTTGCCCTGGATTGGCACGGCATACCACCAACGCACACGACCACCGTCCCGGACTCGCAGAACGCCCTTGCTCTGGCGGCGTACCTCTTGACCGCCGTCCTCCTTGGGCAGCTCGCGGCGGGCGTCCAGAGCCGTGCGGAAGCCTCGGAAGCAGCGCGAGGTGCACTGGCTGAGGAGCAGGCCGCTCTGCGACGCGTCGCGACATTGGTGGCCCGTCAGGCGTCACCGGCGGAGGTGTTCGCCACGGTGACGGAAGAGGTGGACCGGCTGCTGGCGACCGATGCGACAACCATGTTCCGTTACGAGAATGATCTCACCGCCACCGTGTTGGCATCCCAGAGCGATGCAGGCGTACTACTCCCCATCGGCAAGCGCGTGCCGGTTCGCGGCAACAGTGTCATCGCGAGGGTGCACCGAAGCGCGCAGCCCGCTCGGATCGACGACTTCGATGACGCCACTGGCTCTCTCGCCGAGGACCTACGTGAGCTCGGCGTCCGGTCGGCCGCCGGCGGCCCGATCGTCGTCGACGGGCGGCTGTGGGGTGCCATCGTCACAGCATCCGTGCGGGATGGCATCCCGGACGGAACGGAGCGCCGTATCGGCGAGTTCACCGAGCTGGTGGCCACTGCCATTGCGAATGCCGAGGCTCGGGCGGCACTCACCGAGTCGAGAGCCCGAATCGTGGCAGCGAGCGACGAGACGCGGCGTCGGATCGAGCGCGACCTGCATGACGGCGTTCAGCAGCGGGTCGTCTCACTGATACTGGATCTACATGCCGCGCAGGCGCTGGCGCCCGAACAGCCGGCCCAGCTGCACGATGAGCTGGACCAGATCGCGGGAGGGCTGAGCAGCACGCTCGACGAGCTGCGAGAGATATCGCACGGCATACACCCCGCAATCCTCACGCAGGGCGGCCTGCAGTCTGCATTGAAGTCACTGTCGCGGCGTTCTGCAGTGCCTCTCGAGCTCGACCTTCACGGCGGCACACGGATGCCTGAGCCCGTGGAGGTCGCCATGTACTACGCGGTCTCGGAGGCTGTCACGAACGCGGCCAAGCACGCCCAAGCGTCCGTCGTGCAGCGTGCACCTTGCAACGGACGGGGCTGTCGCAGAGCTCGCCATCAGAGGACGACGGGATCGGTGGGGCCGACCTCGGAAAGGGCAACGGGTCGGGATTGGTCGGCCTCAGAGACCGGGTCGAAGCCCTAGACGGCAGGATCGAGATCTCGAGCCCGCTAGGCGAAGGCACATCGCTCCTGATCAGCATCCCCACTGCTCGCTACAGTGCGGCAACCATCGAGTGACTGTGACCCACTACTCACCGCCACCGAAGGCCGCGTTCATCTTGTCCCGGGTTGCGCGCGCCCGAGCCAGAGCGTTGACGAGGCCATCATGCGCACAGGAAGTAACTCGTATGTAGCAAGAGCATTGGCGATCTGGTTCACCTCGGTCGTGTAACCGCCCACGGTGTCAGCCATGTCGTCGGCGAAGTCCGCACCCGCTCCCTCAGGGTTCAGGCCGATGACCCGGTCAAGCATCTTGTCCCGAGTTGTCTGGGTGACGTAGAGCGTGTAGCCGAGCGCCTGGACAAACGTGGTCGACTTCCTTGCGTTGAAGAGGGGGACGATACCGAGACCGATGGTCCGTTCAAGCCGAAGGACTGCCATTACCGCGGGCGGGCCTGGCGGGTCGTCCGACTCGGGATCGATGGGCGGTTTGCCGATGAGGTTCATTGCTTCGGTGTGCGCCCTCCGGGTGTTGACCCGGACGGTCTCGAGCGAATCGCTCGCCCTGTTCACCCACCTGTTCGCGGCCTGCATCTTCGCTTTGGCGAGTGCGGCGTAGGCCAGCGCAACCGGCTTGGCCACCGAGCTGGGCACCGCGCCCTGGTACGCCACGACGTGGTCGACCGTCCTCGTCTCAGCGTGCGCCGGCGCGGTGAAGATGGCTGAAGTGACGCCCAAGGTCAGTGCGACGGTCAACAGAAGGCTCGACCTGGCTGCGCTGCCACTGCGAGACGCGATCAACCGTAGGCTCGTTGTCACGAATTTGAGGCATCGGTTGCTCCATCGACTAGGTGCCCCAGCTCTTGCTGGGTTAGGGCCATGGGGCGATGGTTGTCCCTATAGTGCGGGGGCGCATTCCTGGTACCAGGGCACTGTCCCCCTGCTAGCTGGAACGTCTGGCCGAGTACACCGACTGCCGAGGTGAGGGCACGATGAGCCGAGCCCGCGTTGCGCTTGCCGACGACGACGTCCTGCTGCGCGAAGGGCTGGCGAGTCTGCTCGACCGCTCCGGCTTCGATGTCGTAGGACAAGTCGGCACGGGAGTGGAGCTGCTCGCATTGGTCCGACGGGAGCATCCGGACCTGGTGATCACCGACATCCGCATGCCGCCGAAGCATTCGACCGAGGGACTGGAGGCTGCGCAGACCATCCGCCAGGAACGGCCCGAGACCGCCGTGCTGGTCCTGTCCGCCCACGTCGAGGTGGAGCATGCGATGCAGCTGCTCGCCGACGGAAAGCAGGTCGGTTACCTCCTTAAGAGTCGCGTCACAGATGTAGAAGACTTCGTCGAGACATTGGAGCGCCTCCTGAAAGGCGGCTCGGTGGTCGACCCAGCACTGGTCCAAGAGGTCTTCGGCGCACGCCGCCGTCATGATCCGCTTGCCGGTGCTCACCGACCGTGAACGGGAGGTCCTCGCGCTGGCGGCAGAGGGCCGCTCGAACGCCGGCATCGCCCGTCGCTTGTGGGTGACCGAGGGCACGGTCGAGAAGCACATGCGCGCGGTTCTCACCAAGCTCGACCTGCCCGAGACCAACGAAGACCACCGTCGCGTTCTGGCCGTCCTCACCTTCCTCGAGAGCTATTAGGGCCGGCCGGTCCAGGGGTCGCTACCCAGGACCCGGCGAATCGCATGGGCCGACAAGTCCGCCTTGGAGATGAACCCGGCCGCGCTCGCCGAGTTGATCATCTCGGGAAAGTCATCCGCGGAGAAGGTGGAGGTCAGAATCATCCGGGACGGTGGTACGGCAGCCTCCCGCTCCAGGCGCTGTGCAAGCTCGAAGCCGCTCTCGTCACCGATGTGGACATCGAGGAGCACGATGTCGGGCTCGAGCTCGACCGCTCGCCGCACGCCTCGTCACCAGTCGTGGCGACACCGACCACGGTGACGCCTCCTCGCTCAAGCAGGGCCCGCGCACTCCTCAGGAAGGGGAGGCTGTCATCCACGATGAGGCAGCGCAGCGAGACCATGGAACCCAGCATCGTGCTGTGCCGTCGCGCGATGCATTCCGGTTACCTGGAATGCCGATCAAGGAAGGTGACGCGGGGTGATCGACGTCCCCGCCGACCTGGATCCGTGAGCTGGGGGGCAGCCGGTAGGCGACATTGGCGCTGGCCGCAACGACGGGATTGCTGGCTCGCCACATGCTCGTGGCATGACACTCAACCTGGTCCGTCGAGGACTCCGCCGCTTCAAGGTTTTGCATGCATTCCTGCTGGTCGCCGGCCTCGCGGTCGCGGCCTGCGGCGCAGGGGAGGCTGCATCCAGCCCGCAGATCTCGGACGCGAAAGCCAGTCCGGACGCGACGGCAACGACCCCGCGAGCCCCGCAACCCGCGCCCCCTAGCCCAACCAGTCCCGGGGCGTGCGACGGCTTCATCGGCGCCGTCACGGTCGATGAGGTGACGGTCCCGCCCGGCGCGACCTGCACCCTCGTCCGAACACGAGTGGAGGGCAACATCAGCGTCGGGTCCGGGGCCACGCTGGTGGCCCGAGGTGTATTCGTCGACGGCGACATCGAGTCGGAAGGGGCACGTGCCGTCACAGTGACGGACAAATCGTCCATCGGTGGCAATCTGCAGCTGGAGGATGGTGGATCTTCGACGGTCAAGGGCGCCCGCATTGGTGGTGACCTCGCGTGGGAAAGCCAGGGCGGTGCGCTGGTCGCGGTCGGAAACACGATCGGCGGGAACCTGGCAGCCGACGAGAACCGCGGCGGACTGACGATCTCCGGCAATCACATCGGTGGAGACCTGCAGTGCGAGGAGAACACTCCGGCACCTGAGGTCGCGGGTAACACCGTTGGCGGCAACGCCGAGGGCCAGTGCGGCAGGCGCTGACGAGCAGCTGAAAGACCGCCGAGCGGCTGGTCCGCTCGGCGGTCTGGCGTGGCACGACGAGATCAGGGCAAGTCGGACACTCGCGACAGGGCCTTCTCGTTGGCTCACGTCCTTCTGCACGTTCTTCCTGCTAGCAGGAAGTACAGATGGCTGCTAGCGGCGAAGACGCACGAATCACCCGCGGTGATGCTCAAAGCAACGGATGAACATCAGCCATGAGGGGTTCGAGATGCGCCAGGTGCAGATCAGCAAAGCGCGCCAGACGGCAGCGGCTCGTCGTCACACCGAGGACGAGCAGATCCTCCCGCTGGACCCCCGGGACGCGGACATCGTCAGGGCAAAGCGGTTGGCGAGGGCAGCCCGCTCTGAGGCCGGCGCGTCATGATCTCGGTGAGGGTCACCGAAGCCGTCGACCGCATGCTGATCAGCGCCCTTCGCATCCGCTCGCAGCCCGGCCAGGTGCCATGACCTCCGTCTTCCAGACGGTGGCGGACGCCAGCGACGACGCGGCCCTTCGAGTCCACTGGTCGCCGGCCTTCCTCCTGGTCATGGTGGTCGTTCTCGCCGCCGGGCGGGCCCTATTGGTCCTCACTGCTCAGCGCCACTAGCAGCGCGCTGAGTCCTAGTTCCGCCTCTCGTGTCTGCAGCCCGTGCGTCATGGCCGCTCGGATCAGGCGTTGCGTCTCGGGCCTCGAGTGTCGTCGACACCGAAGAGCCGGGAGTCGTGTCGAGGTTCATCGAGCCGGGTGTGCGACCGGGTCGCCCGACCAGAGCCTCGGCGGCGGCTCGGGCCTAACAGCTCCACGAACATCGCACCGATACGTGTTGGCTCCGAGGACCAAGCTGCTGCTCCATCGCTGGCGAGCACCGCGAGCTCGACGGTCGAGGAACTCGGGCCTCGTCGCTTGCCCCAGTAGCCACCGCCAGTCGCCCCCGCCGTAGGAGCCGAAGCCGTCGAGGCTGGCGAATCCACGTGCGAAGGTGTCAGGTCGCGGTCATCTGAGTTCGTCCTCGAGTGCGTCAGATCGGTCTAGGTCTAGACGCGCGCGGCCACCGCGAAAACTCATTCCTCACGACCCGTCGTTCGTCATGGACTCGCATCGCCGTCCGAGACAGGCGCGATGCCCGATGTCACGATCTGGCGCCGCTGAGCGATGACATCCGCGCCCGCAGGACGTCTATACCTGGGAGAGCACCATCCCGACGCGAGAGGACCCGTCATGCCGACCATCACCCCGTGCCTGTGGTTCGACACCCAGGCCGAGGACGCCGCCGCGTTCTACATCTCCGTGTTCAAGAACTCCCAGATCGTCTCGACCTCGCACTACGGCGAGGCCGGCCCCCGCGAGCCGGGCATGGTGCTCACCGTGCAGTTCGAGCTCGACGGCCAGCCCTTCACCGCGCTCAACGGCGGGCCGGAGTTCACATTCGACGAGGCGATCTCATTCCAGATCGACTGCACGTCGCAGGATGACGTCGACTACTACTGGGAACGCCTCACCGCCGACGGAGGCCAGGACGGGCCGTGCGGCTGGGTGAAGGACAAGTTCGGCGTCTCGTGGCAGGTCGTGCCCGACGAGCTGGAGAAGCTGCTGGCCGACCCGGATCAGGCCCGCGGGCAGCGCGCCATGGCCGCCATGCTGCAGATGCGCAAGATCGACATCGCCGCAGTGCGCGAGGCCGCCGACGCCGGCTGACGGCCGGGCAGGTCGCCTGGGATCCGACCCTCGACAATGGGCCGGTGACGGGCTTCCACATGACCCCCGACCAGCTGCGCCGGCACGGGCACGAGATGGTCGACTGGGTCGCCGACTACCTCGAGCGCGTCGGCGACCTGCCGGTGCTCTCGCAGTCCGCGCCGGGGGCGGTGCGCGCGGCGCTGCCGCCGCACCCCCCGGAGCGCCCGGAGGACTTCGCGACGATGCTCGCCGATGTCGACCGGGTGGTGCTGCCGGGAGTCACCCACTGGCAGTCGCCGTCGTTCTTCGCCTACTTCCCGGCCAACTCCTCCGGGCCGGCGGTCCTCGGTGAGCTGCTCTCTGCCGGCCTCGGGGTGCAGGGGATGCTCTGGGCCACGTCGCCCGCGGCGACCGAGCTCGAGACGCACGTCCTCGACTGGCTGGTCGAGCTGCTCGGCCTGCCCGACGCCTTCCGCTCCGAGGGGTCCGGCGGTGGCGTGATCCAGGACAGCGCCTCGAGCTCGTCGTTGGTGGCCATGGTCGCGGCCCGGGAGCGCGCGACTGCCGGAGCGGCCAACCGGTCGGGCGTACGGCAGGGGCTGGTCGCCTACGCGTCCTCCCAGGCGCACTCCTCGATCGAGAAGGCGGCGCGCATCGCGGGGCTCGGCTCGGAGAGCCTGCGGGTCGTCGACGTCGACGACCGCACCCTCGCCATGGACCCGGCCGCCCTCGACCGGATGATCGCCGAGGACGTCGCCGCAGGGCGCACACCCTTCTTCGTCGCGGCCACAGTCGGCACCACCGGCACGAACGCGATGGACCCGCTGCGTGCGATCGGCGAGGTCGCCCGCCGGCACGGTGCCTGGTTGCACGTCGACGCGGCGATGAGCGGGTCAGCCGCGGTGTGCCCGGAGCTGCGATGGGTGCAGGACGGCGTCGAGCTCGCCGACAGCTACGTCGTCGACGCCCACAAGTGGCTGTTCACCAATTTCGACTGCTCGGCCTTCTACGTGGCTGACCGCGAGGCCCTGGTCTCGGCGCTCACGATCGTGCCGGAGTACCTGCGCAACGCGGCCAGCGAGTCCGGCGACGTCATCGACTACCGCGACTGGATGGTGCCGCTGGGGCGGCGGTTCCGTGCGCTCAAGCTGTGGTTCGTGCTGCGCTGGTACGGCGCTGAAGGGCTGCGCCACCACGTCCGGGAGCACGTCGCCCTGGCGCAGGATCTGGCCCGGTGGGTCGACGAACGGCCCGACTGGGAGCGGCTCGTCGACACGCCGCTCAACCTGCTGTGCATCGCGCGCGTCGACGGCGACGAGGCGACCCAGCGGGTGCTGGACTCCATCAACGCCTCGGGCCAGGCCTATCTGACGCACACCCGGGTGCACGGCCGGCTGGCGATCCGGGTGTCCATCGGCGGCACCTGGACCGAGGCCGAGCACGTCGAGGCCCTGAAGGAGCTGCTCAGCTCGTCGGCATGAGCGTTCGCCGACCGCTTGCCGGGTTCAGGTGCCGAACCGGTCGCTGAGCAGCCGGATGATCGGCCAGGCGCCCTCTGTCCAGTTCGAGATGACGGTGCAGGTGATCGAGGACGTGGGCCGGTGCAGGCTCGCGAACGAAACGCCGGCGTCGTGCCCCTCGAGAAAGACTCCGTCACCCGTCGCCTCGAGGTGGAACCCGAGACCGTAGCGCCTGGACTCCTCCGGCCAGTCGCTGCGCGGCCGCACCATCTCGGCAAGGCGCCGCGGTGGGACGACTCGTCCGGCGAACAGGGCGCCCCACAAGGCGCTGATGTCGGCCGCAGTCGAGTAGACGCCACCGTCCCCGCTGCCACGCACCGGGAGGTGGAACACGTTGGTCCTCGGGCCGTCCACGTCCAGGTAGCCCAGGGCCGTGCGCCCCGGCAGCTCGTCGGAGCGCAGGAAGGCGGTGTCGGTCATGCCCGCCGGCTCGCAGACGAGGTTGCGTACCAGGTCGTGGAAGTCCACTCCGGTCGACCGTTCGGCCATCAGCGCGAGCACGACGTAACCGGCGTTGTTGTACGAGAACCGCTCGCCGGCGGGGAACACGGACTCGTGTCCGCCCAGTGCCGGCAGGTACTGCTCGGTCGTCGCCAGCTCGTGCACCGGGACGGGCAAGACGTAGTCGCGGAAGTCGTTGGCGTCCTCGTCGAGGTAGTCGCCGATGCCGGACCGATGTGCCAGCAGGTGCTCGACCGTCACGTCGTCGGCGATCAGGGGCAGGTCGTCGCCGAGCAGCGACCGAGCGGTGGTGCCGAGCTCGAGCGTTCCCCGCTCGGCCAGGCTCATGACCGCCAGCGCGGTCAGGGTCTTCGCTCCACTGGCTGTCGCGAACCGGGTCTCTACCGTGTTGGGGACCTGGTGGGCGCGGTCAGCGAGCCCGTAGGCCGAGCAGAGCTCCATGCTGCCCGAGCGGTCCACGCGGACCACGCCGGAGAATCCCGAGTGTTCCGCCGCTCCGTCCACCGCGTCCTGGAGTGACTGCATCGCATCGAAATTAGCCGCTTCGCGGGCGATCGGCCCCGGCCTACCCGGCCGGCGGCCGTTGCGGCAGCCGGACGCTGATCACCGTGCGGCCCGGCTCGGAGTCGACGCTGATCTCGCCGCCGTGCCGGTCGGTGACGATCCTCCGGGAGATGTCCAGACCGAGACCGGTGCCCTTGCCGACGCCCTTGGTGGTGAAGAAGGGCTCGAAGACGTGGTCGCGCACCTCGGCGGGGATGCCGGGGCCGGTGTCGGCGACCTCCACCCGCACTCCCCCGGCGTCGGCGGCTGCCGACACCCGCAGGACGCCTGTGCCGTCCATCGCGTCCAGCGCGTTGGCGATCAGGTTGGTCCACACCTGGTTGAGCTCGCCAGGCACCGCCTCGATGCGCGGCAGGTCGGGGTCGTATGCCCGGACCACCTCGACTCCGGGCGGGACCCGGTGCCCCAGCATCACCAGCGTGCTCTCGAGGCCCTCCCGCACGTCGGTGTCCTGCACCGACGACCGGTCCATCTGCGAGTACGACTTCACCGCTGCCACGAGCTCGGAGATGCGCCGTGTGGAGTCCTTGACGACGGCCAGGCTGGTCTGGGCGGCGAGAGTGCTGGCCACCCACTGCACCCCGGTCTCGAGCGAGTCACCAAGAACGACCTGCACCTGCTCGCACCAGCCGACGTCGGCACCTGCCCGAGCGAGCGACGGCGCGATGGCCCATGCCTGGCCGACACCGTGCGCGGACAGCCAGTCGGAGATCTCCTCCTCGCGGTCGGCCAGGTCCATCGGGTCGGTCGTCGCCGGCCCGACGGCCAGGTCGAGGCGCAGCTCGTCGAGCCGGCCGAACTGCTGCGCCGTGACGTCCGCGCGGGCGAGCAGCGCGAGCGACGACAGCAGGGTGCCGCTGGAGACCTCGAGCCCGTCCACCGCGCGCACCGCGGCAGCGGCCGGGTTGTTGATCTCGTGCGCGAGACCGGCCGCCAGCGTCCCCAAGGCGACCAGAGCCTCCCGTTGCCGGGTGAGGGACTCGAAGCGACGACCCGTCCGGAAGACGCCCTCGATGAGGTGGTCGCCGAAGGGGTACCAGGCACCCGACCAGGCCCGGAGCTCGGCGGCGTCGACCCGCAGTATCCGACCGGGCGCAGCAGCCCGCGCCGTCGCGAGATACACGCCGTTCTCGTCCCAGGCACGGAAGCCGCCCGCCCACCTGCCGGGCACGTCCATCGCGCCGAGCACCGTCTCCTCCCGGCCGACGTGCCGGACGAGGTCGAGGCGGCCCTCGACGAGCACCCACCACGCATCCGCCGGCGCGCTCTCGTGGAAGAGCACGTCACCGACGTCGAAGACCACCTCGGACCCGACCGCGAGCAGGTCGCGCAGCTGCTCGTCGCTGACCCCGGTGAAGAGGTCGAGGGGCCGCAGGTCGGCGAGCTCGATCACATCGTCGCCAGGTAGCGGTGGACCAGGTAGACCGACATGGCGCCCTCGCCGACTGCCGAGGCGACCCGCTTCATCGAGTCGAGCCGCACGTCACCCGCCGCGAAGACGCCCGGCACGCTGGTCTCGAGGGCGAAGGGCGCGCGGCTCAGGGGCCAGCCGGTCGGGCCGCCAGACGCGAGCAGGTCGTGACCGGTGAGGACGAAGCCCTTGTCATCGCGACGTACCTCGTCACCGAGCCAGTCGGTGCGCGGTGAGGCGCCGATGAAGACGAAGAGCCAGCTGGTCACGATCTCCTCGGTGTCACCGGTCACCCGGTCGGCGATGGTCAGCGCCTCCAGGTGGTCCTCCCCCCGGCCGGCGACCACGGCGCTGTTCGGGCGTACGTCGATGTTGGGCGTCTCCAGGATCCGCGCCACCAGGTAGAGGGACATGCTCGATTCGAGAGAGGAGCCGCGGACGACCAGCACGACGCGCTTGGCGTAGCGCGCCAGGTGGAGCGCCGCCTGCCCGGCGGAGTTGGCGGCGCCGACGATGTAGACGTCGTCGCCCTGGCACTGCACCGCCTCGCTCGCGGTGGCGCCGTAGTAGACGCCGCGCCCGGTCAGCCCGTCGAGCCCGGGAGCATCCAGCCGGCGGTAGGAGACGCCGGTCGCGACCAGCACGGCGCGGGCCTCGATGTCGGTGGTGTCGCTCGCCTCGCCGAGGCGAACCGCACGGACCGGGCCGCGGGACTCGAGCGCGACGACGTCGCGCGCGAGCACCATCTCGGCGCCGAAGCGCGCCGCTTGGGCCACCGCGCGGTGCGTGAGGTCTGCGCCCGAGAGGCCCTTCGGGAAGCCGAGGTAGTTCTCGATCGACGCGCTCTGGCCGGCCTGACCGCCGGGTGCCTCCCGCTCGACGACGACGGTGCGCAAACCCTCGGACGCGGCATAGACCGCGGCGGCCAGCCCGGCCGGCCCGGCACCGACGATGCACAGGTCGTAGAGCGGTTGCTCGGCACGGGTGCGCAGACCGAGCGCCGCGGCCACGTCGAGCGTCGTCGGCGACCGCAGCACGTCGCGGTCGGGCACCAGCACGAGCGGGAGGTCCTCCGGCGCGGCCTCGGCGAGACCGACCAGCCGCCGGCCCTCGTCGTCGCTGTCGATGTCGAGCCACTGGTAGGGCACGTGGTTACGGGTCAGGAAGGTCTTGACCTCGTGGCTGCGCTCCGACCAGCGGTGGCCGACGACACGGACGTTGCCGCTGTCGTCGGGGTGCTGCTGCTGCCAGTCCCCGAGCAGGTCGTCGAGCACCGGGTAGAGCCGCTCCTCGGGCGGGTCCCACGGCTTCATCAGGTAGTAGTCGAGCCCGATGTCGTTGATGGCCTTGATGGCGACGTCGGTGTCGGCGTACGCGGTCAGCAGGACCAGCTTGGCGTCCGGGGCGTGCTGCCGACCCTGCTCGAGGAGCTCGGTGCCGGTCATGTCGGGCATCCGCTGGTCGGTGACGATCGCGGCCACGGGGCGGTCGCGCAGCGCCAGCCGAGCGAGCACGTCGAGCGCCTGCGCGCCGGAGGTGGTGCGGACGACACGGTAGTCCGCGCCGTACCTCGACTGGAGGTCGTGCGTGATGGCCTCGGAGACGGTCAGGTCGTCGTCCACCGTCAGGATCGTCGGTTTCGCCATGCCCCGCCCTCTGCCGTGTGTGCTGTGCCGACACTAATCGGCGGCGGGGGTCCGGAGGGGCGAATACGGTGACCGACATGAGGGCTAGCCACCGGACCGATCGACTGGTCCTGGAGGCCCTCGAGGTGCGCCACACGGATGCTCTCCACGACGCGTTGCGGGACCCCGCGGTCCACGAGTTCATCGAGACCAGCGGGCCGTGGACGCGCGAGACCGTACGCCGCCGGCTGGAGCAGTTGGCCCAGGGACCGCCGCCGGGGTCGGACGACGTCTGGCTGAACTACGTGGTGCTGCTCGGTGACCGGCTTGTCGGGCGTGTCGAGGCCACGGTGCACGGGCCGCTGGCCGAGGTCGCCTACCTCTTCGACCCGGGGGTGTCGGGCCACGGCTACGCCACCGAGTCCGTCGAGTGGCTGCTCTGCCACCTGCGCGACGACCACGCGGTCACCGAGGTGTGGGCGACGGTGGACCCGCGCAATGCGGCCTCGATCCGGCTGCTCGACCGGTGCGGGTTCGCGAAGCGGGACGCGGTGCCGCCCGAGGTGCAGTCCTACGACGAGGGTGACGCGGTCTACTCGCGGTCACTGGTCTGAGATTGTTGCAAGGCCCAGGTAAACCGCGGAGCGTGCGCAGAGCGAGAAGGGGGCATGAGCGGGACGTCAGCGTGGCAGGAAGAGCTGGTCACCGGGAGCGACGTGGTCAGCTCCGAGCCGGACGCCCGGCCACAGGCCTCAGACACCATCGAGACGTTCGACGCCTTCTACCGTCGGGAGCTTCCCGACCTCGTCGCGTTCGCAGCGGCCCTGGCCGGGCCTGCCGCCGCTGACGACATCGCGCAGGACGCCATGCTCGTCGCCTATAAGCGCTGGGACACCGTGTCGGTGATGGACGTGCCCGCGGCATGGGTCCGACGAGTGTGCGCCAACCGGGCCGTGTCGTCGCTGCGGCGACGAGGCGTCGAGGTGCGGGCGCTGCTGCGGCTGAGCGCCCGGCGCCCCGACGAGCCGCCACCCCTGGACGGCGCTGCGGCGGCGTTCTGGGGCGAGGTGCGCCGGCTCCCCCGCCGCCAGGCTCAGGCAGTCGCCCTCTTCTACGTCTACGACCTCGGCGTCGCCGAGATCGCCCGGACCCTGGGCTGCGCCGAGGGGACCGTGAAGGTGCACCTGTCTCGTGGCCGGGCCGCGCTCGCTGATCGGCTCGGCTCCACCGTGGAAGGTGACTGAAGAATGATCGACGACATCGGCCGCACTGCCGTGGACGACCTCCGCCGCAGCGTCACGGAGGACCTGTTCCCCGACGACATGCTGCGTCGGCTGCACGAGACCCGGCGGCGACGCAACCTTGCGGCCGCCGGCTCCGCCGGGCTGGTCACCGTCCTCCTGGTTGCGGCCACGGCGCTGGGGAACGGCCTCGGGCGGGACACGGTCTCCGCGCCACCGGCGGGAAAGGGGACACCAACGACCATGGCAGATGTCGACCTGGAGCTCGCCGACGAGGTCTGCAGCACGCCACGCATCACCTGTCTCGGCGACCGGCGGGTGCTGGTGAACCTGAAGGTCCCCGTGGAGGTGGACGTGCCTGACTCGTTCGTCGGACGCATGCTGCTGACGGGTGCGTCGACGGTCGAGGACTACCGGACGGACGTCGACAAGGTGGGCATCACGATCGTCGAGGGTGCCCGGGCTGTGACATACGACGACTCCTGGGAGGCCGACCCGTCCGCCGGCACCGACGCTCCTTCCGTGGCACGGTGGCTGGCGGACCGGCCCTTCTTCTCAGACGCGGTGACGACCCGTATCACGGTCAGTGGCCTGCCTGCCTGGCGGGTCACGCCAACGATGCGTCCCGGCGCTGACCTGCCGGTCAGCAAGGGCGTCCCCGCTGCCCCGACGTTCGCCGGTAACGGCGCCTCCTTGGGCAGCGGCCCGGATCTGGACGGTGAGTACGTCATCCTCGATGTCCCCGGCGCCGGGCTGACCGTCATCTGGACGTGGTCCGCGCACCAGGGCCCCAGCGTTCTGGCCGAGAGCCGGAGCTACGTCGAGTCGCTGCGGTTCGTGACGGACTGACCAACCGGACCGGAGGCGACGGCGGGCAGTGTCGGAGGGGAGGCTGCCCGTCGCGCCCCCGGTCGTCGGCTGGGCCTCAGCTCTGGACGCTGCCGGACGTGGACGAGTCAGTGCTGGCGTCCGGCCCGTCGCCGTCGTGGTCGCCGAAACCGCCGCGGCCTCCAGGGCCGCCACCGGTCTGCGTGCCGGTCACGGTGAAGTCTTTTCCGACCAGCACGATGACCTCGTCCCCGGCAGCGGTGACGATGTGCGCCTCGTAGACGCCGTCGGAGTCCGTCTCGACCCGCTGGATCGTGGCGTTGGGGTACTTCGCGAGCGCCGCGTCGCGGACCTTCTGTGCCGTTGTCCCGGTGAGCACCAGGGGCTCCGGCGGCCGCAGCCTTCTTCACTCTCGAGGTGGACATGCGTCTCTCCTTGCTCGTTGCCCCGTGTCGGGGCGGTCGAGCGAGAGTCGGTGCGCCGCCTGCCCCCGGCCTTGCCCCGACCTGCCGGGTGCCTGTCAGCCGGCGGGCAGCACGAGGACCCAACCCTCGAAGTCGTAGCCGAAGCCGAGCCGCTCGTAGGTGTGCCGGGCTGGGTTGGTGCTGGTCACGGCGAGTCCGAGGTGGGTCTCCCCCGCGTCGCGCAGGCCGGTCAGCGCGCCGCACACGAGGGCGGCACCCGTGCCGCTCGGCGCCTCGGTGGGGTGCCGGAAGACGTTCATCAGCCAGGGGCCTGTCCAGCCCGTGACGTGCACGCTGCGCAGCACGACGGCTGCACCCACGGGTCCGTCGTGGCTCTCGGCGACCCGGGTGCCCTCCGGCATCAGCGGGTTGTCGGGGTCGTCGACCATCGCGGCGAGGCTCCGAGCGGCAGCGCCGGGGTCAGGATCGCGCCGGTCGGGGTGCCCCGCGCCGTAAGCAGCGACCAGCGCCGGCGCCAGCAGCTCTGCGTCGCCGCCCTGCCACGCGCGCAGCCGGATGCCTGGTGGACGCGTCGGCGCCGGTACGTCGCTCAGCCGGTGCCGCATCGTGTGCACGTGCCTGACCTGCCGGGCACCAGCACCGAGCAATCCGTCACGCACGACCGGGTCGCTCACGACGACCGCGGAGCCTGGAGCCACCCCGTCGAGCACCGCAGCCACCCGCTGCTCCGCAGCCACGACTGTCACCAGCGGGAAGTGCAACGCACCGTCCGGCGTCGGCCACACCTCGACCGTTACCGCGGCCGGTGACGACCCAGCGCTCACCGGGGGCGCACCGAGCCGCCGGGCAGCGCGGCGAGCACCGCATCCGACTCGACCACGGTGGCGAACTCCTCGTGCAGGCTGGCCAGGGCCACCTCGTGCACCAGCTGAGCGGCGTACCGCTGACCGTCGGCGCCGACCCGGTCGTGCGCGGCGCACGCGTCGGCCACCAGCCAGGTGTCGAAGCCGAGGTTGCCGGCCATCCGCACGCTGGTCGACACGCAGTGGTCGGTCGTGAGACCGGCGACGACGAGCCCCGGCACCTGAAGTGCCGTCAGTCGCTCCTGCAGGCCGGTCCCGATGAAGGCGCTGTTCACCGTCTTGTGCACCACCGGCTCGCCGGACCGGGGAGCGACCTCCGGCTTGTGCGCGTGCCCGGGCTGGCCCGGTGTGAGCGGCGACCCTGGCTCGACGGCGTCGTGCTGGACGTGCACCACCGGCCAGCCGCGCTCCCGCCAGGCTGCGAGCAGGGCGGCGGCGACCCGCTCGGCGTCCGGGTTGTTGCGCGGACCCCATACCGGGTCGTCGAAGCCCTGCTGCACGTCGATCAGGAGCAGCGCGGCGCCGGGCGGGACGGGCGGTGTGGTCATCTGCCCTCAGCTCGTGGGTGGTGTGGTGGGCGAGGTGAGCCACTCGGTCATGAACGGCCCGAGGTCCTGGCCGGTGCGCTGGTTCAGCCACGCGACGTAGTCGGTGCGGTCCACGCTCCCGTTGCGATGGGTCTGCGGCCACTCCCGCCAGACCTGCGCGAAGAGCACCGGGCCAAGCCGCTGGCTGAGCCGGTCGAGCATCAGGGCGCCGCAGAGGTACACGCACTGCTCGGCGAAGTGGTCCGGGTAGTAGGCGCCAGGCGGGCCGTCCTTGGCGCGCAGGTCGGCGTCCTTGCTCTGCAGGAATGCGCGCACGTCGGCCATCGTCGTCCAGCCGCGAGACACCTGCCACCGCAGCTCGGTGTAGAACGCGAACGACTCGTTCAGCCACAGGTCGGGCCAGCTGTCCGGAGTGACCGAGTCGCCGTACCACTGGTGCGCGTACTCGTGGAGCAGCACGCTGCGGAAGAGGAACCGGTCGGACATCAGCCGGCGTCCGACGGTGACCAGGGTCTGGGTCTCCATCGCGGACGAGTCGGGCACCACGACCGCGCCGATGCGGTCGAAGGGGTAGCGGCCGAGGTGCTTCTCCAGCCAGCGGATCAGCTCGGGCGTCCGCCGCAGCTCGGGCAGGGCGCGCTGGTCGCGACGCGGCAGCCAGTAGGTGATCGGCAGGCCGTGCGGTCCGCGGTCGCGGTAGCGCACGTAGTCGCCGATCGCGATCGTCGTGAGGTACGACGCGGCCGGACTGGCGAGATGCCACTGCGTGACGGTGCGCCCGTCCGGCACCTGCCGGCGCGCCACCTGCTTGCCGTTGAAGACACCGACCATGCCGCGCGGCGCCACGATGCGCGCATCGTAGAAGGCCTTGTCCGACGGATGGTCGTTGACGGGGTACCACGAGTAGGCGCCGAACGGCTCCTGCATCGTCCAGACCTCGCCACGCTTCGTCGTGGTCCAGCCGGCTGTCCGGGCGTCGCTGCGGTTGGTCGGGACATCGACCGGGCGCGGCGTACCTCGGTAGGAGACGACCAGGGTGTGCCTGCTGTCGGCGGCCAGCGGGCCGGTCTCCACCACCAGGTCCTTGCCCGGGTGGCTGAACCCCTTGGCCACACCGTCCAGCCGCACCGAGCGGACCCGCAGCGGGTCGCCGAGGTCGAGCTGCACCCGGTCCTCCGCGACCGGGACCCGGAAGTGGATGCGGGCGACGCCGGTCAGCACCCGCATGCGCGCTGACCACTGCAGGCGCAGCCCGTAGTGCAGGGCGTCGACGCTCGGGTCACCCTTCTCCGGGTAGTAGGGGTCCTCCCGCGGCGCGGAGACGGCCGGGTCGTACGCCGCGGCCGGTGTGGCCTGGACGGGACCCGCGACGCCCAGCCAGAGCACCGTCGCCATGGCGACCGCGAGCGGTGCGGCCAGACAGGACCTGCGCATGGAAGGCTCCGACCGTGAGTGGCTGACGCGGCTGCGACCGTACTGGAAGGACGACGCGCGGGCGGCCCGAACGGTTACCTCCGGCGTCACCACCGTTGACCGGCGGGTCGACCAGAATGGGGCCATGGCGGTGACCTTCACCCAGGAGTACCGCGCGCAGTGGCGCGACATGGATTTCAACCAGCACATGTCGAACTCCGCGTTCCTCGACTACGCGAGCAACACGCGCATCCTGTTCTTCGACTCGGTCGGATTCACCGGCCGGAGGTTCGCCGAACTCCGCATCGGCCCGGTCGTCCTCGAGGACCGGCTGGTCTACCGCCGCGAGGTCCGGCTCCTCGAAGGCTTCGCCGTCGACTTCCAGACCGTTGCCCTGTCGCCGGACGGCAGGCGCTTCAAGGTGCGCAACCGCTTCACCACCGAGTCGCAGGGTCTGTGCGCCACGGTGGAGTCCGTCGGTCTGTGGTTCGACCTGGCCGAGCGACGCCCGATCGTCCCGCCGTCGGACCTCCAGGCGGCCTTCCTCAGCCTGGAGCGCGCCGACGACTTCCAGGACTGGGCGTGAAGGGCCTCGCCGGCTGACCGACGTCAGGCGCGGCAGGTCATCGGTCGGGGCTCGCTCAGTCGGCGGAGGGCTGCTCGACGAGCTGGGCGACGTAGAGCTGCTCGCCGAGCTTGTCGACGAGGGCGAGCTGGGTCTCCAGGTAGTCGATGTGGTGCTCTTCGTCGGCGAGGATCTCCTCGAAGAGCCGGGCCGAGGTGAGGTCACCCACCTTGCGCATGTGAGCGGCACCGGTGCGCAGCCGGTCGACGGCGGCGACCTCGATCTCCATGTCCGCCCGGAACATCTCCGTGAGCGACTGCCCGATGTGCAGCGGGAGGAGCCGCTGGTAGTTGGGCAGTCCCTCGAGGAAGAGGATGCGGTCGGTGAGGATCTCGGCGTGCCGCATCTCGTCGATGGACTCGTGGCGGGTGTAGGCGGCGAGCTTCGCGTAGCCCCAGTTCTCCTGCATCTTGGCGTGCAGGAAGTACTGGTTGATCGCGGTGAGCTCCGCGGTGAGCTGCTCGTTGAGGTACTCGATGACCTTCTTGTCGCCGCGCATCGCGTGCTCCTCCGAGGATCAGCCGGCCGCGCGCAGAGGTGCGCGACCGTGCATGGGGTAACGCGCACCGAGCGCGTCGCAGATCCGGTCCAGGCACGAGCCGCAACCGGTGCCGGCGCCGCAGGCGTCGCCGACCTCCTCCTCCGTGCTCGCCCCGCCGTCGATGGCGTCCGAGAGCTCCGTCTCGGTCACGGCGTGGCAGATGCAGGCGTACACGGCGGCGTGGCCTCGTTCCGACGTAATTGGTAAGGGTTGCCTAACCTTACTCACATCCAGCGCGCTCTCCAACCGGAGGCCCGGCTGTTCAGGGGAACTCCGCGACGAAGCTCGGCACGCCGATGTCGTCGGTCGTCGCCGGGGCACCGGTGTCGTTGACCACGTGGTCGATCGTCCCCGCGGCCAGGTTCACCGTCATGACGTGGTGCAGGCGAACCCCCTCGGTGACCGGCACCTCGAAGCCGTGGGCGGCGTGGATCGTCGGATCCACGTTGAAGAAGACGTAGCTCCCGCCGCCCCACAGCTCGTGCTGGGTCACGTCGTCGGCGATCTTGTACGCGGCCCAGCCGAGGATTCCGTCGTGCTGGTAGGCAGCCTGGTTCGGCGGGTCGTAGGGCAGCTCGTTCTGGAACAGGACCGTGCGGCCGCGCTCACCGTTCCAGATGACGTTGTGCTGCTGGTAGTGCTCGACGAAGAACCCCGTCGCCGTGACGTCGTCTCCGTTCACGACGACGCCGGTGTCGGCCGGTGCTGGTGGTCCAGCCGAACGCGCCGGGATTGCCGTGGTCGGCCCGCCAGGCCCAGATGTGGTCGAGCAGCACGTGGTCGCTGTTGACCTCGAGGCTGGTCGTCGCCTGGCCGACGTGCGGGCCGCCCACCCGGAAGAACACGTCGCTTCAACGTGGTCGGGTTGTCGGCGGTGCCCGCATCCTTGCCCGTCCCGACCTGCATCAGCAGCGGCGAGTTCGCGTCACCGGCATCCACCATGAGCCCGGCGACGCTGACGCCGGGCTTGTCGCCCACCCGCAGTGGGACGGCACCGTTGACCGCGGTCAGAGTGGCGAGGCCCAGTCCGAGCACCACCGAGTTGGCCCGGGTCACGGAGATGGACTGCCCCACGCCGTACACGCCAGGCGTGAGTAGCAGGTTCTTGCCTCGCGACAGCTCGTGATTCATCGCAGCCACGGAGGTGGTCGGCGATGCGATGGAGAACTTCGTCAGTGGCACGCTGCGGCCGGGAGTCGACCCGGCTACCCAGGTCGTCCCGCGGGAGTCGGTGCGGGGGTCGGGCACGAGACCTTCCAGGCGCCGTCGTCGTCGACGTAGAGGTAGGGCTTCTCGCGGCTGACCGGTGTCGTGTCCAGCGTCGTGTAGGGCGGGTCGGGGAAGCCAGCGTCGTCAGGCGCGCCCTCGACGCCGGCGAACACCTGGTTCCACACTGCGTTCGACCAGCTGCCGACGGCACTGTCTCGAGTGAGCCACTGCTGCTGCGAGCCGTTGACGACGGTGGGCAGCTGAGAGTCGGCGATGAAACCGCCGCTGGCGTACTGCGGCCCGGCGGTGCAGTAGTCCATCAGCGAGAGGTTCCCGCCGCGGACCTGGACACGACGCATCGGCGATGCCTGCGACACCGCCCAGAAGTTCGCCGTTGACCGGCAGCCGTCCTGGCCCAGAGTGTTGACGTCGATCGTGAGATTGGACAGCGACCGCCAGAAGTTGTTGAGGGCTATGCAGTTGTCGGGAGCCAGGCAGCGGTTGTAGACCTCGATCTTGCCGTTGATGACGACGTCCCCCGGGTCACGGCCGAGCCCGGCGACCTCGGTGTAGTAGCCGACCCGGAACTGCAGGGGGTCCTCCGCCGAGCCATAGGTCCCGGGCTTGAAGAGCAGCGCCTTTCGCGCCGTACCCATCTCGTCGTCGACCTGGGCCGCGGCGACCGCGTCCACCGCCGCTTGGATGTCGTCCTGCGGCATGGAGTCGTCGAAGACCAGCACGTTCGGCCCGAGGTCCGGGTCGTCGGCGGCCCCCGCCGGGCCTTGGGCGACGGTGACGCCGCCGAGGGCCAAGGCGAGAGCGAGCAGGGCACGAGCGGCGAGCGAGCGGTGCGACGACATCGGCGACCGACCTCCTGCAGGCGGGGCGGCGTGGCCGGCGCCGCGGTCCGTGGGCGGATCTTGTTCGGACGCTACGCCTGGCTCCCACCACCGGTCCATGGCACCAGCACGGAGATCTCACCTTTGACGAGCGCACCGGACGCGGTGATGCTCGACGAGGGTGGGGCGGATCTGGGGGTGTCGTCGGTGGCGGCTGTGCGAGGTCGGACCTGGGTGGGGGGCTGCGTGCTCGGCCTGCTCCTGGCCACCGGGTGCGGCGGGTCCTCGGACCATGCCGGCGCGACTCGGACCCCGCCGCCGTCGGGCACGTCCACGTCAGCCGAGGGCCGGTCGCCCGGGCTGAGCCTGGTCGCGATCGGCGACTCGATCCCCTACAACAGCGCCGACGACTGCCCGGGGTGCACCGGGTTCGTCGACCGCTACGCGGACGCCGTCGCCGAGGCCACCGGCAAGACGGTGGAGACGACCAACCTGTCCGAGCACACCGGGCTGACTCTGCCCGAACTGATTGCCTAGCTGGACGACTTCGAGGGCGAGCTGAGCGCAGCCGACGTCATCGTCATCGGCATCGCCCACAACAGCATCGCGATGAACGCCGAGAAGCCTTGCGCGCGACGTTCGACGAGTCGCCTACCAGCTCTCGGACTGGTCGCTCGTCGACGAAGACTGCGCGACGACGTCCGCCGCGGAGTCGAGGCCGCTGTTCGACGAGCTCTTCACCAAGGTCGTCGCGTGGCGGTCCGGCAAGCCGACGATCATCCGGACGATCAACAAGTACAACGACTGGATCGGTTGGCAGCCGGCGAACCTCACGCCGGGGCAGCAGCGGCGGACCACCCTGCAGCACGACGTGTGGAACGACATGCTCTGCGAGGTCGCGGAGGCCCACGACGTGATGTGCGCAGACATCTACCACGCCTTCAACGGCCCCGACGGCAGCACGGCGTCCACGAGCTGCTGGCAGGCGACCACACGCACCCGTCCGAGAAGGGCAACGAGGTGATCGCCAGGGTGCTGGTCGACGAGGGCTTCGCTCCGCTCGCCTGACGCTGCCAGCCGCACCTCGATCTGTGCCGATCTGCGCGGATCAGTGTCGGGGAGCGAGCTCGATCGGTACCGGATTCCCCGCTGACTCCGGTACGCAGCAGGTGAGGTCGTTGCGGCAGGCCGGCAAGGGGGGCTCGGCGTCGAGCGAGGCGCGGACGGCGTCCAGCTGGGCGGAGAACCGCTGCAGCTCGGCAATCCGCTCGGCGATCTCGGCCTGCTTCTCGTCGACCAGCAGGCCGACCCGCTCATGCGCGGCGCCGCAGTTCGTGCCTGCCCAGATCGGCAGCAGCGACGTGACCTGGTCGCAGGTCAGCCCCATCCGCCGGGCCCGAGTGATGAACCTCAGACGGGCGGCCGCATCGTCGGCATAGTCGCGGTAGCCGGATGCGGTACGGGCCGGAACAGTCATCAACCCGACCCGTTCGTAGTACCGCACCGTCGAGGTCGGGACCCCCGCCGATTCGGCGAGCTGCGAGATCCGCACCCACCCACGGTAGACCTTGCACTCGGGTGCAGGGTCAAGGTCTTGACATTGCACCCGAGTGCAGCTTCTACGTTCCTGAACGACCGGGAAAGCCGGTCTCCGACCAAGGAGGGACGTCATGGGGATCTTCACCCGCGACAACACCGAGCTCGCCGTCGACATCGACGGCGCCGGCCAGCAGCACCGTGCCGAGGCTGGCGGGATGACCATCGCCCTCGAGCGGTGGACCGCCGGGCTCGACACCGCCGAATGGTTCGCCGACCTCCCCGGGGGCGCCTGCCAGGAGCCGCACTGGGGGTACTGCCTCCAGGGCAAGGTGACCATGCGCTACAGCGACGGCGAGACCGAGGTCCTCAGCGCCGGCCAGGCCTACTACATCCGGCCCGGTCACAACGCCCACATCGACGACGACGCCGCATTCGTCGAGTTCACCCGGAACGACCAGACGCCTGGCATCAACACCGTCGCCCTGTAGCAGGGCGGCGCCGAAGCGTCACAGGCCGAGGACGGCGCGTGCCGCGTGGAAGAAGTCGACGGCCTGCGCCGGTGTGGTGACCTCTCGCCAGGTGCGGTAGGCGCCGAACGGCGCGTTCCAGAAGGCGTCGCCGGTCGGGACCTCGTGCGGCCCGACGTAGACGTACGGCGTCGGGATGGCGTCGTCGCCGGGCGAGAAGCCGTAGTTGACTGCACCGGCGGTGACGCCCAGGTCGAAGTGCTCCGGGAAGATCTGCGGTGCGCTCGGCCGCTCCGCCGACAGCGCCGCGACGAGCGTGGTCAACGCCTCTGCACCGACGGCGAACCAGCGCGCCAGCGCGGCCGCGGCAGCCGGGTCGACCGCCAGCTCGGCGTGGGGCTCGAAGTCGGTTCCCGGTCGATGCTTGGTCCACGGGAAGCCGGCCTCGAGGCCGACGGTCGCGGCCGTCTCAGCCAGGGTCGTGAGCGGCGCCCGTCGGACCTGGTTCGGACGCCGGACGACCACGTCGGTGCCCTCGATCGCGACGACGCTCCCGTCGGGCAGCGGCGGCGTAGCGACCCCGTGGTCAGCGGGCACCAGGGTGATCTGCCCGGTCGCGCGCTTGCGTGCCGCGGCCAGCAGGTGCTCCGCCGCCCGATGAAGGGACTGGCGGGTGGGGGTGAGGACGTCGATGGAAGGCAGATTCGTCATGGGTACCAGTCTCCCGATCTCGGCATGCGTGACACAGGCCCGCGGACCCCGGCAGGGCGATGGGCACCGGGTCGGGTAGCCGCCCTGCCGCGCGTCAGTCGGCCGGGTCGGCCAGGAACGCGGAGAGCCTCGCCAGCGAGCCGTCCCAGTCGGCGGCGAGAGCGGCCAGGTAGGACTGCGCGACCTTGATGGGCTCGGACCGGTGCCGGAAGAGCACCCGTCGGCCGGCCCCGGCGTCGCTGGTCACCAGACCGGCGTCGGCGAGCAGCCCGAGGTGCTTGGCGACGCCCTGCCGGGTGATGGCCAGCCGGACCGAGAGGTCGGTCGCCGTGCTCGGCCCGTGCTCCGCCAGCGCCGCGAGGATCGCCCGCCGGGTCGGGTCGGCCAGCGCCGCGAAGACGCTGGCCGACACCTCCTCGGGGTCCGGTCGCCGGGTGACAGACGACGGCCGGTCAGGCGGCATCGAGGTAGGCCACCAGCTCGCCGAGCTCGTGCTTCCAGCCCTCGGTGTTGCCCTGGTAGCTGGCCTCCAGCCACTCGTCCGGGAGCTGCGCGAAGCCGCTCTCGGTCACGGTGAGCTTGGTGCCGGCGTCTGTCGGCTCGAGGGCGAACTCGACGTACGTCCGCCGCGGGTCCCCCGCCGGCGCGCCTGAGATCGTCCAGCAGTAGGCGAAGACCGACATCGGGTCGACGACCTTGATCTCCAGGGTCCCCTCGGCGTCCTGGTCCCCCCAGTACATCCGCACGTCGTGACCGGGGGCGACCTCCCCCTCGGCCTTGCTGCCGAACCAGCCGGTGAGGCCCTCGATGGTCGACAGCGCGCCCCAGACCTTCTCCTGCGGGTGAGTCAGGTCGAGGACGCGGGTGATGGTGTTCGGGATTGGCATGTCGATCTCCTGTCGCAACTAAACGGTTGCGATGAACCTATAGCAACTCCTTGGTTGCGTCAAGGGTGCTCATCCCGCGCGGGGGAGGCAGAACGGCACGGCGCGGCTAGCGTCGCCGACATGTGGTACGTGGGCGGTTTCGCCATCGGCATCGTGTTGGTCGTCGTGCTCGTCATGGCGGCGGTCAAGACGATGCGCAAGCGCTGAGCTACTGGGCGGACGCCGCGACAGGACGGGGGCCACTGAGCGCGAGCACCAGCTGCAGGACCGTCGCCGGATCCTCGAGGCGCTCGCCGTAGAGCTCTCGCAGCTGCCCCATGCGGTATCGGACGGTCTGCACGTGCACGTGCAGCTCGGTGGCCACGGCCTCCCGGCGTCCCTGGTGCAGCAGCCACGACAGCAGGGTCTCCTCGAGGCGCTCCCGAGTGGCCGGCCGGAGCCCGCTCAGCGGCGCGAGCACCCTGGTCCGCAGGTCGTCGAGGGCGTCGGGGTCCGCGGTCACGACCAGGTGCGCGAGGTGGTCCTCGGTGTCCAGCGGAGCGTCTTGCGATGTGGCGGTCGCCACCATCGCTGCGGTACGAGCGGCCCGGTCGTACGACGCACGGACCTGTGTCCACGGGCGGGGCGGGCCGACCACCGCCTGCCGTCCGGCAAGCACCCTGGCCAGGTGCCGCCGGCCGGCCGCGTCCACATCCGGCACCAGGATCAGTGAGAACGGGTGCCCGCCACCGACTGCGCTGACCTCCTCGCCCGGCAGGTCCTCGCCGACGACGAGGGTGTCCGCGCCGAGCGATGCGAGCACGGCACGGACCTGAGCCGACGGGACCAGCACTGCCGTCAGGGTGGTCGGAGGGTCCCAGTCGGCACGTTCGGCCGCTGCGGCCAGCACGTCGTCACCGGCGCGTGCAAGCAGCTGCTGACCGAGCCGCTCGCGGTAGCGATCACGGACCCGCCCACTGGTTGACAGCTCGTCGGTGTGCCCGGCGGCGCTGGCGGCGGACAGCTCGTCGATGTAGGCGAACACGAGCTCGGCGAACTGCGCCATCGTCGTGGCCTCGACGCCCGCCTGCGCGGCGACCGAGGACAGCTCGCGCCAGGCCACCCGGGCTCCCACCCGGTACGCGCCGAGCAAGGCGTCCATCGTGCGCCCGTTGCGCGCCTCGCCGCGCCCCAGGTCGTAGGCACCCTCCAACGTGGGCCCGAGCGGCGTGCTCGGGTCGCTGTCTCGCGTCCCGGCGGCCAGCTTGAGGAAGCCCGCGAGCGCCATCTGCACTGCAGCCTCGATGTTCTCGCCCATCTGGCCGCTCAGCGCGCCGGTGTAGCCCGGCACCTCGGCGGTCACGGCCGCGATGGTGTGGGTCGCCACCTGCGGCAGCTGCTCGCGCAGGACCGCGACGAGACGCTCCTCGATCTGCAGTGGAATCGCCCCGCGAGCGGTGGCACGGGTCACGTTCTCGGCCAAAACTAGCTCCTCCGCACAAATCCACTCGCGCAGTTCACGCCGAACGGTCAGGACTTTACCCCCGTCGGCCAGAGAGCATGGATGCATGAGCTCGACCGTTCAGACCCGCCGTGGCCAGACCGGTGGCCGTGGCGACTCACTGCTCCGCCGCGCCGCGCGGCTGGCCGAGCGCGCCACCACGCCGCTGCTGCCGGCGGACTACCTCGACCTCTTCGACCCGCTGCGACGCGGGGCCGACCTGCGCGGACGCATCGTCGACGTCCGACCCGAGACGACCGACGCCGCCACGATCGTGATCCGGCCGGGCGCCGACTGGGCCGGCCACGTCCCGGGGCAGTACGTGCGCGTCGGCATCGACGTCGACGGGGTGCGCCAGTGGCGCGCCTACTCGCTGACCCACGGACCCCGCGCCGACGGCCACATCTCGATCACCGTAAAGGCGGTGCCGGGCGGCGCGGTCAGCACCCATCTGGTCCGGGACGCCGCACCGGGCACGCTGGTCCACCTGGAGCAGGCGGCCGGGGAGTTCGTGCTCCCGCCCGACGGCACGAAGCTGCTGTTCGTGACAGCGGGCTCGGGCATCACCCCGGTCATCGGGATGCTGCGCAACCTCTTCCCGGTGGCCGACTCCGGCGTGGTCCGTCTGGGGCGAAGCGCCGGCTACGACATCACTGTCGTGCACGTTGCGCCGAGCGAGCCCGACTCCATCTTCATCGACAACCTTCGCGCCCTCCACGACGCCGGCCTGATCCGCCTGGTGGCGCGCTACGGCGACGTGCACGGCCGCCTCGACGTCGACGACCTTTCCAACCTGGTGCCCGACCTGCGTGAGCGCAGCACGTTCGCCTGCGGGCCGGCCGCCCTGCTCGACGCGCTCGCCGACCATCACGACCGGCACGGCATCCCGCTGCTCACCGAGCAGTTCCGAGTCGGCACCGTCGCAACTGGCGACGTCGGCGCGGGTGGTGCTGTCACCTTCGGCCGCAGCGGCGCGACCGTCGAGGCCGACGGGGCGACACCGATCCTCGTCGCGGCTGAGGACGCCGGCGTCCTCATGCCGTCCGGCTGCCGGATGGGCATCTGCTACGGCTGCGTGCTGCCGCTGCGCGAAGGCGCCGTGCGTGACCTGCGCACCGGGGCCATCACCACTGCCTCGCGTCAGGAGTCCGGCCCTGGCGGCGTACCGATCCAGACCTGCATCAACGCGGCCGCCGGCGCCTGCGACATCGACCACTGACCACTCGTCCCCCAGACGAAGGAGACACCCCATGACCGTCATGCAGAAGAAGACCGACAACCCGATCGCGCACCTGACGGCCGAGGACATCGAGACCCTCGGCGAGGAGCTCGACGCGATCCGGCAGTCCGTCATCGACTCCCGCGGCGCCGACGACGCGGCCTACATCCGCCGGGTGATCGACGCGCAGCGCAAGCTCGAGCTCGGCAGTCGCGCGCTGCTGCTCGCCTCGATGTTCCCGCCTGCCTGGGTCGTCGGGACGGCCGGTCTGTCGATCGCCAAGATCATCGAGAACATGGAGATCGGCCACAACGTCATGCACGGCCAGTGGGACTGGATGCGCGACCCGAAGATCCACTCGACCACCTGGGAATGGGACAACGCGTCACCATCGGAGCAGTGGAAGCACTCGCACAACGAGCTGCACCACACCTACACGAACGTCATCGGCAAGGACAACGACCTCGGCTACGGCATCATGCGCGTCGACGAGGACCAGCGCTGGGTGCCGCTCTACCTCGCGCAGCCGCTGTGGAACTTCGTCAACGCGTGCTTCTTCGAGTACGGCATCGCCGCCTACGACCTCGAGCTGGGCAAGAACCTCGCGTCGGAGCAGCGCCGCTCCAGCCCGGAGTTCAAGGCCCGCGCAAAGGTGACGCTGAAGAAGATCCGCCAGCAGATGACCAAGGACTACGTGGTGCACCCGCTGCTGTCCGGCCCGTCAGCGCTGACCACCCTGACCGCGAACATGACGGCCAACCTGGTCCGCAACCTCTGGACCCACTCGGTCATCATGTGCGGCCACTTCCCCGAGGGCGTGCAGACCTTCGAGCGCCACTCGATCGAGGGCGAGACCCGGGGCGAGTGGTACCTGCGCCAGATGCTCGGCTCCGCCAACATCACCGGCGGCAAGGCCATGCACTTCATGACGGGCAACCTGTCCTTCCAGGTCGAGCACCACCTCTACCCGGACCTGCCGAGCAACCGCTACGCGGAGATCGCGCCGCAGGTGCAGGCGCTGTTCGCGAAGTACGACCTGCCCTACGTCACCGGCTCGCTCCCCCGACAGGTCGCGTCCGCATGGCGGAAGGTCTTCCGGCTCTCGCTGCCGAACCCGGTCGGCGCCAAGGCGCAGGCCGTCATCCGAGAGCTGGGCCGGTCCGCCGACCGTCGTCCTGCGGAGTCCGCCGCCGCCTGATCCGCACCTATTTGCGGTGATCCTGCGAAAAGCCACCCCATTTCGCGCATGCTCGGCAGGTGGCCATCCGACCACCGATCGCTCGCGTCGCCGCGGAGCGCTGGGCGACCCTGCGACGTGCGCTCGCCGACCGGGACCTAGCGCGCCTGCTCGTCGCCGCCGCCTCGTGGTACGCGACCGACGTCACGAGCCTGCTCGTGGCGTCGGTGATGGCCTTCGAGCTCGGTGGGCCGGCGGCGGTCGGCCTCGTCGCCGCGATGCGGGTGCTGCCAGCCACCGCGCTCGGTGGGCTCGGCGCCCTGACCGACCGGTTCTCCCGCCCGCGGATCGTGGCGGGCGTCAACGCCGGCTTCGCCCTCGTCGCGGTCGCCCTGGCGGCGCTGGCCGCGACGGGCGGCAGCGTCGCCATGCTCGCGGGCATCGTCGCCGTCGGTTCGGCGCTGTCGGTCCTGCTCAAGCCCAACCTGTCGGCGATGCTCCCCCAGCTGGTGCGCCGCCCGCAGGACCTGGTGGTCGCCAGCTCCGCCTACGGCACCGCCACCAGCGTCGGCTGCGTCCTGGGCCCCGCCCTCGGTGGCACCCTGCTCGCCGCCCACGGCGCCGCCCCCGTGTGGCTCGCCATGGTCGGGGTGTACGCAGCCACGGCCGCTGTGGCCGCGTACATCCGGACGCCCTTCCAGCCTGCCCGCCGCACCGGGACAGGTCCCCGGCGGCCGGCCGTGTGGGCGGTCCCCCTGCGAGGTCTGAGCGAGTTCTCCTCGCCGGGCGCGCGCGTGCTGGTCACACTCTTCATGCTGCAGCGGACCATGCTCGGCCTGGTCAACGTCTTCGTCGTCCTCTACGCCCACGAGCTGTCGAGCAGCGACGGCGACCGGCTGTCCGGCGGCTTCTTCACCGTGCTCGGAGTCGGCGGGCTGCTCGGCTCGCTGGCCAGCTTCGCGGCTGCCGGGAGGCACGCGAGGCTGTGGTTCGCCACGGGCATCGCGCTCTGGGGACTGCCCGTCGCGGCGCTCGGCGCAACCGGTGGTGAGGCCGCTGGATGGGTCGCCTTCACGCTGGTCGGGATGGGCAACGCGCTGGCCGGCATCTTCGGCTACAGCTTCATCAGCAGGCTGCTGGCCGAGCACGTCGCGGGGCGCGCTTGGGGCGCCTTCAACAGCGTCGGCTCGATCGCGACGGCAGTGGGCTCGCTCGGTGCGCCGGTCCTGGCGCACCTGCTGGGGTTGTCCGGTGCGATGGTCCTGACGGGGCTGGTCGTCGGGCTCTCCCCGCTGCTGAGCGCCGCCGGGTTGCGGGCGCTCGAGGCGAGCACGACTCCTCGACCCGCCGACGTCGACCTGCTCGGGCGGGTGGGTGTCCTCGCGCCGTTGCCACGGCTGACGCTGGAGCGCCTCGCCTGCGCCAGCCAGCGCCGGGAGGTGGCAGCCGCGGTGCCGGTGGTCGAGGAGCAGGCGGCCGGCGAGGAGTTCTTCGTCGTCCAGTCCGGCGAGCTTGCGGTGACCCGGCAGGGCGCCGACGTGCGCCGTCTCGGCCCTGGCGACTCTTTCGGCGAGGTCGCATTGCTCCGGTCAGTGCCGCGTACGGCAACTGTCGTGACAACCGCACCGAGCGTCCTGCTGTGCCTGAGCCGGGACGTGTTCGTCGCGACGGTGACCGGGCACGTGCCGACCGACGCCACGGCCGAGGGCTCGGTGTCCGAGCTGCTCGACGCAGACGAGCGACGCAACCGCCGACCCGGGTCAGCGCAGGGCTGAGCCGGCGACCCACTTCGTCCAGGACACGTTCCAGACTCCGCCCAAGCCGTTCCAGGACTCCATCGCGCGTCCGGTCCCGGTCGTGACGATCGGATCGCCCTCGATGACCCGGTTGAAGACCCAGCGTGCATTGGACAGCGTCAGGTTCGTGCAGCCGTGCGAGCGGTTGGCGATGCCGACGTAGGGGTTCCAGGGCGCGCCGTGCAGGAACTCGCCCGAGCTGGTGATGCGCATCGCGTAGGGCACCTGGAGGTCGTACGCCTCCGCGCCGGTGATGCCGACGGTCGTGGACCGCATCCGGTAGCTCTCGTGGGTGTCCATGATCACCTTGGTCCCGGACCGGGTGGTGAAGCCGGACTTGCCCATCGAGACCCCGACGGTGCGAACGGTCTCCCCGTTCTTGCGGATGACCATCCGGTGCTTCGCGTCGGACACCCGCATCACGAAGGCGCGCCCGACCCGGAACCCGGCGTCGGTGTCCTTCATGCCCCACAGGCCGGGACCGGCGTGGACCTTGCGCAGGTCCGCGGCCACCTTGACGGTCGTGTACGCCGGCCAGAACTGCTTCGGCCGGTACTGCACGGTGCGGTCGGAGGTCCACGACCACGAGGCCGGGCCGATGTCGCGGCTGGCCGTCACCTGCAGCGCCGACTCCACCTCGGCCTTGCGGCGTACGGCCTGGTTGAACGTCACGACGAGGGGTCGGCCGACGCCGACCGTGCGACCGGACGGGCTGACGGTGGCGCGCAGGACGCGCGGCGGGGCACCCGTGCGCAGCGTGTCGTGCAGCACAGCCTGCTGACCGGCGGCGTCGACGGCCGTCGCGTCCAGCGTGTAGGTCGACCGCGGCACCAAAGTGCCGGTGCTCGCCCACGACGTCGGCCCTGCCGTGCCGCGCACCCGGCGCCCGTCGGCGCCGGTCAGCGTTGCGGAGACGAGGGTGCCGCCCGTGACGGCCACCTTCACGGCGTCGCCGACCGGCCAGGAGGTGGCGCCGGCAGCCTTGCTCGTGATCCGCAGGCCCGTCGTTGCCGACGTCGAGGTACCCGTGGCGTTGGCCGTGAGCGGGCCGCCCAGGACGGGCACGGCGAGGACCACTGCGACGAGCAGCGGCATGAGGAGTCGGCGAAGGGGCACGGTGGGTGGCTCCGGGTGTCTCGGGTGGAGGGCGCCCGCTGGCCGGCGCCGTGTCAGGTCCGATTCTGCCCTATCGGCGGCGTGACCTTCGCATTCTGCGCGTCAGGCTGCGACGGCTCGGGCGGCGCGCTCCCCCGTCTCGACCGCCCCGTTGAGGTAGCCGAAGTACTCGAGGCTGGTGTGCTCGCCGGCGAAGTGGACGTTGCCCTCAGGGACCGCACCGGCGCCGAACAGGGTCGTGTACTGACCGGGCCGCGGGCAGGTGTAGGCGCCCTTCGACCACGGGTTCGACCACCAGAAGTCGCGATAGGCCTTGCCGGTGTAGGCGGCGGTCACGCCCGGGAACATCGGCTCGAGCTGGGCAAGGTAGGCGCTCACCTGGGCGGCAGGCGCCGTTCCGTGCGTCGCTCCCGACCAGCCGTCGATGACCTGGCTGCCGCCGGGGAAGAACACGAACGCCCCGGTGGGCAGCGGGTAGTTGACGCTGTCGTCCCAGCCGCACTGGAACCCCGACGGGTTCGTGTAGGCCGCGCCGCCGAACCCCTGCTCCACCCACGGCCGGCGGTTGACACCCACGTGGATCTTGGCGTTCGCGCCGAGATCGAGCTCCTGGATGGTGCGCAGCTTCACCGACGAGAACCCGGACTGGGTCAGGTCGACGTCGCGCAGCGTGCTGAACGGCAGCGCGAGCACGACCCGGTCGGCGGTGACGTCCGTGACCTTGTTCCGGACCTGGAAGCTGCACCGGATCGAGCCGTCCGCGTTCTCCTTCACCGCGACCAGCTTCTGGCCGTAGCGGACGGTGCCGTCCGGGAGCTGGTCGAGCATCCGGGTCACCAGCTGGTCGTTGCCGCCGCGCACGACGTACTTCTCGTCCGAGCCGTTGACCGGGGCCAGGCTGTTCTGCGAGTTCCAGCCGAGCAGGTAGACGAGGTTGAGTGCGCTCTGCTGGTCCGGGTCCAGGCCGTACTCGGCGACCGCGTTGGACTGCATCAGCTTCGAGAACCGGCTCGACAGTCCGCCCGGCACGTTCGCGCCCAGCCACTGGTCGACCGTCATGTTGTCCAGCGCGATGCCGGCGTCGGTGTGGTTGTCGAACGTCTGTGGGTAGGGCGCCGACCGCTGGGCGTTGCGCATCGCGGCGTAGACCTCGCCCCAGTCCGCGTTCGCCGCGTCGTACGGGTAGTCCGCACCGTCGATCCGGTACTTGTCGACCATCCCGCCGAAGCTCCCGCCGTACACGGTGTCGAGCGACAGACCCAGGCTGGACGCGAGGTTGCGGATGGCGTTGTGGTCGGTGTTGATGAGCTGCCCGCCGTGCTCGACGACCAGCCCGGGGAAGTAGTCCCGCAGCGAGTAGCACCGGCCACCTGCCCGGTTGTTGCCCTCGTAGACCGTGGCGGCGATGCCCTTCACCCGCCACAGGTAGTGCGCCGCGCGCAGCCCTGCCAGCCCCGCGCCGACCACGAGGACGCTCGGGTTGGTCGCTGCGTTCGCCCGACGGGCCGGCAGGGTGCCGCCGAGGGTCGCGCCGGCGACCACCGCTCCGGCCGCCTTGAGCACGTCGCGCCGGCTCGGTTCGGCCGTGGCCGATGCCGCGCCCCCGGCCAGCACATCCTCGGCGGGGATCCCCGTCCGTCGGGCGACGCCGTGCGCGGTCAGGATGCGGCGTAGAGCCGCGGTCATGGGGGTGACGCCACGAGCTGCCATCGACCGACCTCCGGGCTCTCCGCGGCGGTTCGGTGGCCGCCACATACCGATGTGGTACCGCATTCAGCACCTAGTTCAGCCCGCCGTCAACGCCTACTCTCGCGGTGTGACCGAGCCGAGAGGCAGCCGGGTCCGGCGCCTCGTCGTCGTGATCGGCCTCGTCGCTGTCGTCTCGACCGGATCGGGTACGGCAGCCGTGGGCGCCGGCGACCGACCGCCGTCCCCCGACCCGGACAACGTGTACACGACCGACCACCGCTACTACGCCTCGCCGTGGTACGCCGGCGCCTGGCAGGAGATGATCCCGTTCGGCTGCACGCGCGCGCCGTACTACCCGCGCGACGCGTCCTGTCCGCGGACCAGACCGGGGAAGCACCATGGGATCGACATGTTCATGCCGTGCGGCACCCGGATCCGTTCCGCCGTCAAGGGTCGCGTCGTCCAGCCGTTCCTCGGTCCGGCGTACGGCCGCTACGGGCTGAAGATTCGCTCGGGAGGGTTCGACTACGTCATCGGACATGCCCGGCGACTGCTGGTCCGGCCAGGGCAGCGGGTCCGGCCGGGGCAGGTCGTCGCCCGGTCCGGCAAGCTGGCCGCGCCCGACGGCTGCCACCTGCACTTCGAGAAGCGCCCCGCCGGTGCCGGCTACCTGTCAGCAGTGGACCCGGAGCGTTCGCTGCGCCGCACCGAGGTCGTCTTTCGCTAGTGCACCACGAGCCAGGCCACGATCAGCGCCACGGAGTTGGTCGCCAGGTGCGCCATCGCCGGTGCCAAGAGACTTCCGGAGCGGATCCGTAGCCAGCAGAACGCCACGCCCGCCGCAAAGGTCGCCACGAATGTGCCAGTCACGGCCGCCAGCACCCGGCCGTTGGAGCCGGACACGGCGGCCAGCACAGACGGGACGTGCCACAGGCCGAAGAGGACCGAGCACGCGACGACGGCCCGCGCCGTCGGCATCGCTAGCCGGAACAGTCCGAGCAGGGCCCCCCGGAAGGCCAGCTCCTCGACCACCACCGTGCCCAGCGGGATCGTGACGGGGACCTGGAGCAGCAGCTGCCCGGCGGTGATGTCCGCTCGCCCGGATTGGAACGCTTGCCGCGTCGCGGGGATCGCCACCCCGAGGACAATGACTACCGTCACCGCGCCGAACGCGAGCCCGCCGTAGCGCAGTCCGCCGGTCAGCCGGCGCGGCGACAACCCCAGACCGTCGGCGTCCAGACCGCCCCACAGGCCGAGAGCGACCGTGCAGCCGGCGACGACGAGGCCGCCTACCAGGCGCGGCACCGGCGGGAGCCCAGGCCGCACCAGGACGACCCAGACCGACAGGAGCGCGACGCAGGCCGCAAGCGCGGGCAGGGTGCGCCCAGCTTGGTCGGGTAACCTCCCCATCCGATGGCCTCCTCACGTCAGCGCACGCTTGGATGAGGGCCATCGAGGAGAGCGCCACGTATCGGCTCCGGCGCAGTCTCGGCGCCTGCGCGCCCGCGACCGAGCGATGAGCGTCCTGGCCCAGGATGCCAGCCCGCCGCTGGTCACGGCCGGGCTTTGGCGTCGCGCCGTTGCGAAGCTTCCGCGGTACGGGTGGTCAGGCAGCGTCATGGCGTTGCTGCTGGCCGGGTCGTCGTTCACCCCGTCGCTGCTTCCCCGGTCCGCGCTCTTGCAGGGCCTGCTGGCCGGCATCGTCGGGGCGTTCGGTTACGGCGTGGGCCAGAGCGTCGCCTGGGCGGTCCGCCGGGTCACCCGATGGCAGCCGCCGCCCCGCACCACTCGCCGGGCATGGCGCCTCCTGGGGATCCTGGGGGCCGCGTTCGCGATCGTGGTGCTCGTCGCCGGCTGGCGGTGGCAGGTGGACCTGCACGAGCTCATGGGCGTCGAGGCGCCGGCAGGGTACGACTCCGTGCTCATCGCCGCGGTCGCGCTACTCGTGTTCGCCGGGCTCGTAGGGCTGGGCCGGGTCCTGCGCCGGCTGACGGGCTGGGTGCTGCGCCGCACGATCGGCAGGCTCCCGCTGTGGCTCGCACGGACGATCGCGGTCACCGCTGTGGTGCTGCTCGTCGTCGGGGTGCTCACTGGCGTGATCTTCCGAGGCTTCCTCGCGGTGTCCAACGCCGCGTTCAGCGTCAAGGACACCACGACGGATGCGGGCACGGTCCAGCCGACCGCCCGGGAGCGATCCGGCAGCCCGACCTCGCTCGTCGCCTGGAACACCCTCGGGCGGCAGGGCCGCAACTTCGTCGCACTGGGGCCGACCGAAGCACAGATCGCCGAGTTCACCGGTGGACCGGCCATGGTGCCCGTCCGCGTGTATGCGGGTCTGCAGTCCGCGCCGACCGTGCAGGAGCGAGCGGACGTGCTGGTCAAGGATCTGCGCCGGGCCGGCGGCTTCGACCGCCAGGCGCTGGTCGTCGTGACCACCACCGGAACCGGGTGGGTCGATCCCGCGGCAGTCGACACGCTGGAGTACATGCTGGGCGGGGACACGGCGATCGCAGCAGCGCAGTACTCGTACCTGCCGAGCTGGATCTCGTTCCTCGTCGACAAGTCCAAGGCGCAGGCAACGGGGGTCGCGGTCTTCGAGAGCGTCTACAGCGCGTGGAAGCAGCTGCCCGCCGACCATCGACCGAGGCTGTACATCTCCGGGGAGAGCCTCGGCTCCTTTGGCAGCCAGGAGGCGTTCGCCTCGTTGGACGACATGGCCGCCCGCACCGGAGGGGCTGTGCTCGTGGGAACCCCCAACTTCACCGAGCTGTCGAGCACGTTGGTGGCCGACCGCGACGCGGGCTCACCCGAGCGTCTGCCGGTGTACCAGCACGGAGCTATCGCCCGTTGGGCTGCCGTGCCGGCGGACCTGGCGCAACCGGCAAGGCCGTGGGACGCAGCACGCATCACCTACCTGCAGCACGCTTCCGACCCGATCGTGTGGTGGTCACCAGGCCTGCTCCTGCATCAGCCTGACTGGCTCCGCGAGCCCCGCGGAGCCGACGTCCTGCCGGCGATGCAATGGCTCCCATGGGTCACGTTCTGGCAGGTCACCGCCGACATGGTCTACTCCACCGGCGTGCCTGACGGTCACGGGCACGTCTACAAGCGGGAGTACGTCGACGCGTGGGCAGCCGTCACGCAGCCGGCCGGCTGGACGGCAGCCGACACCACCCGACTGCGCAAGCTGATCAGCTAGCCGCCGTCGCCGCACCTAGCTGTTGCGGCGGCCGGTCGACTCGAGGGCCTCGGACAGGTCAGGGGTCAGGGCGGACGAGTCTCCCAGCCGCCGCAGGTCGGCCTCGGCCAGCCAGGTCTCGTCGAGTGGCACGCCGCCGGTGCGCTGGATTGCCTCGCGCAAGGGCGCGGCCCACAGGTGCTCGATGAGCGCCACGGCGGCCGTCGTACCTGCCGGAACCGAGTCCGCCAACGACCAGGCCGGCCCGTCCATTGCGTCGAGATCGTCGCTGCCCGCGACCTTCGGGTCCTCGCCCGACGCCTCGGAGTGGCCGAGCAGGGTCGCGGCGAGCGCCCCTCTGCCATTCGGCAGGTCGGGCAGCCCCTCCGCCGCATCCTCGGCGACCTCCACGGTGTCGAAGGTCCCGTCGGCGGCGCGAGTGACCAGGAGCACGTCGACCAGCCGAACGAGCCCTGCGTCGCTCAGCCGGGCGAACTCGGCGAGCACCTCGCCGGTGAACGCCGGCTGCTCGTAGCCGACGACCAGCACCTGGACCGGGCCCATCATCCGGTCACCCGGCTCGCCAGGCCATGGTGCTCGGCCGCGCTGATCACACCGTCGTCGCGAAGCCGTTGCAGGGCCGCCAGTTGGGCCGCCTGCTGCTCGGGCGAGGGCGGCGGAGGTGGCGGCGTCGGGGGCGGCATCGGGGGCGGTGGTGGCGCAGGAGGACGACCTGCCGCCTGCCGAGGGTGCGACGCGGCATACGCCTGGGCCGGGGTGAACCGGCCGCCGTAGTACGGGACGTTTCCAGTCATGCCGGCTCGCGCGAGCTGACGAGGCACCAGGATCACGAGGCCACCTCCGAGGACGGCGGAGCCCTCACCATGCCGCCAAGGCACCGCCTGCGCCTCCCCCCGCACGGTGTACTTCACGTCTGTCCGGATCGCGCCGCATCCTTGTGGGCCTGGTGACCCCGCCTTGCTGGACGGGTCGACGCCGACCGCCGGTCGATGTCAGGGCGACACGGTCGACGACTTGTCACCTCCGCCAGCCGCGGCAGATGCGGCTGCGATCGCCGATCGGGCTGGACCGGCGCGTGGGTGAACCGATTCGGGACATCGCTGCGACAAGAGGACGTCGAGGCCGCGCCCGCGGCTTCGGTCTTCCCGGACCTGACTCCAAGGAGCTCGCCATGTCTGTTCGTACCCGCGCTGCCGGTGCCCTGCTCGCGACGATCGCGGCCGGTGCGGTGACCGTCGCCGTGACCCAGTCCGGCGGGACCGCGAACGCCTCCGGAACGCAGCCGACCTCGACCTCGGTCGGCCGTGCTCAGCCCGGCAGCGGGCACGCGCTGGACGCGATGCTCGGCCTGACCCGGTCCTCCGGCGGGCAGACGTACCGCGTGTCCGGCACGTACTCCGCCGGCAGCGCGCTGACCTCTCTGTCCGGCCGCTGAGGGCAAGAAGCGCCGCAGGCGTCCCGGGCTCGACGGCTGCCCAGCCTCAGCCGCGGCGGTAGAGGTGGTTGGTCAGCGGGGCGAAGACGAGGGTCAGCAGCACGGCGACGCCGAGCACGATGCCGATGTCTCTCGCCTCGGCGTTGCCCTCCATCAGGCCGCGGGTGGCGGTCGCCAGGATCGAGATGGGGTTGACCTCGACGAACGCCTCGAGCGGCGCGGGCAGCGTCTCCGGGTCGACGAAGACGTTGGACAGGAAGGTGAGCGGGAAGATCCCCATGAAGCCCGCGTTCATCACCGCGTTGGGCGAGCGCAGCAGTAGCCCCAGAGTCGTGAACACCCACGACAGTGCGAACGAGAAGACCACGACCAGGGCGAGCGCCGCGACAACGCCGGGGAAGCCGGCGCCGGGACGGTAGCCGAGGATCACGCCGAGCACCGTGATGACCGTGCCGGCGACGAGGTAGCGGACGCTGTCGCCGAGCAGTGATCCGACCAAAGGTGACGGTCGCCAGATGGGCAGCGAGCGGAAGCGGTCGACGACGCCCTTCGTCAGGTCGGTGTTGAGAGCGACCCCCGAGTAGACCGTCGTGAACAGCACGGACATCACCAGGACGCCCGGCAGGATGTAGTCGAGATACTCCGCCGTCGACCCGGAGATGGCGCCGCCGAAGAGGAAGGTGAACATCAGCAGGAACATCACCGGCGTGATCGTCACGTCGAGCAGCTGCTCGGGCACGTGCTTGACCTTGAGCATGCCGCGCCAGCCGAAGGTCAGGGCGGACGAGAGTGGGCTGGCCAGCGGCGGACGCGTGGTCGAGGCGATGGCGTTGCGGATCGCGGCCTGGTCGGCGTCGGCCATCACGCCGGGCTGGGTGGTCGGGTCGGCGCTCATGACGCGTGCTCCTCCTCGTGGCTGCGCTGCTCCGGCGGCTCCTCGGTCGTCGGATGACCGGTCAGGGCCAGGAAGACCTCGTCCAGGCTCGGCTGGCTGAGCGAGAAGTCGGCGATCCGCACACCCGAGCCGGCCAGCTCGGCGACCGCGAGTGCCGCCCGGTCTGCGTCGGCGCAGTTCGCAGAGAGTGCGGCGGGGTCGGGCTCGAGGGTGACGGCACCGAGCTCGCGCTCGAGCAGCCTGCTGGCCTGGGCCCGCTGCTCGGGGTCGAGCAGCCGCACGTGCAGGGCTCCTGTGCCGACCGACGCTTTCAGCTGGCCCGGAGTCCCCTCGGCGATCACCCGGCCGTGGTCGATGACGGCGATCCCGTCGGCGAGCTGGTCGGCCTCCTCGAGGTACTGCGTGCAGAGCAGGATCGTGGTCCCCTCCGCGACGAGGGCCCGGATGATCTCCCACACCTGGTTGCGCGAGCGCGGGTCGAGACCGGTCGTCGGCTCGTCGAGGAACATCAGCTGTGGCGTGACCACCAGGCTCGCGGCGATGTCGAGCCGGCGCCGCATGCCGCCCGAGTAGTTCTTGACGAGACGGCCTGCCGCGTCGGCGATACCGAACGCCTCCAGCAGCTCGGTCGCGCGGTCCTTCGCCGCGGGCCGCTTGAGCCCCAGCAGCCGGCCGAGCAGGATCAGGTTCTCGCGGCCGGTCAGGTCCTCGTCCACCGACGCGAGCTGACCGGTGAGGCTGACCGCCGCCCGGACCGCGTCGGACTCGCGCACGATGTCGTGACCCATGACGCGCGCGCCTCCCGCGTCCGGGTGGATCAGCGTCGCCAGCATGCGGATCGTCGTCGTCTTGCCGGCACCGTTGGGCCCGAGCACGCCGTACACCGACCCGGTGCGCACGGCGAGATCCACGCCGTCCACGGCAAGGGTGTCGCCGAAGGACTTCACGAGGCCGTTCGCCTCGATAGCGAGCGTTGGGGTGGTCATGGCAGCTCCTGGTTCGGTCGTCAGGACTGTCGTCCCAGGCGACCAGGATCGGATGTGAAGTCGACTTCAAGTCAAGTCAAATGCTCAGTCGACCTACAGACCACGGCCAGAACAAGAACTCATCGATCGGTCGGGCACGGGTGGAGAGCATCTGATGTGAAGCCCAAGCCCCTGACCGCCGCGAGTGCTGCAGACGCGCCGACGGAACAGGCCCCGCTCCGGCGTGTCTGCAGCGCTCGTCGAGGGTGTGGTCAGCCCTCGGAACCGGTGACGAACACGTAGAACCGGGCCGCGCTCGCGGGGCTCGGGGGCGTGACCCCACCGGGGACGGTGCCGTCGGACGCGCGCGGGGCGACGACCATGACCTCCGCTCGCTCGGTGCCGGGCGGGGCGCACGCGACGAAGGCCGCACCGCACGGTGCCGTCCCGGTCTCGGCCGAGAGGATGGAGCTGCCGTCGGTGTTCGCCACCACGATCTGCGCGTGCAGGCCGTTGTTCGTGACGTCCTCGCCGGCGTCGAGGTAGCAGTTGGCGTTGGCGTTGTAGCAGTTGACGATGGTGAAGCCGCCGCTCTGCCGCTCGATCGTTCCGTTCTCCGCGACCAGGGCCCAGCGGGTGCCCAGCTGTGCTGCGGCCTTGCCTCCGACGGTGCCCGCGTCCGCGGCCTTGTCGGCGGTGGCCGCGCTCGGCACCTTGCCGAGTGTCGCCTCGTCGACTTCCTCGCCGTGCACCGAGCCGGTCCGAAGCTCGCTGCGGCCCACCGAACCGCCGCGCAGCTCGGGCTTGCCCACGCCGTTGGTCTGGATCTCGGACGCGCCGACCGACCTTGACCTGAGGTCCCCGGCATCGACCGAGTTGCGTCCGGGCAACGACGTCGCCCCGACGATCCCGGCGGCGAGCGTCGCCGATGCCACGAACGAGCCGACGGTCCGGGTGCGCTTGCTGACCATGTCCCACCTCCAGTGCGTTGCTGATGACGCAGAGGGTTCGGAGGCGCAAAGGGGTCCGGTTTGGTGTTCTTCCGGTGTTTCGCCGCTGCGCGTCGTCCATCGCAGCTCGCGCCGTCTGCTGCTCAAGGCCAGATCGCGGCGTCGTTGACATCGAGTATATACCCAGTATTTTACTGGGTATGAGTGTTCGTCATGCGCTGTTGGCCATGCTCAGCGAGGGTCCGAAGTACGGCCTGCAGCTTCGGCAGGAGTTCGAGTCCCGGACCGGGGAGGTGTGGCCGCTCAACGTCGGGCAGGTGTACACCACCCTGCAGCGGCTGGAGCGTGACGGGCTCGTCGAGTCTGAGGGCTCCGGTGGCCCGCAGAACGTCTTCACCATCACGTCGTCTGGAGCCGACGAGCTGGCGGCGTGGCTGCGTACCCCGGCGGAGGTGATGCCGCCGCCGCGCGACGAGCTGGTCATCAAGGTGCTGGTGGCGACCAGCGTGCCGGGCGTGGACGTCTCTGAGGTGCTGCAGGTCCACCGCCGACACCTGGTGGAGGCGATGCAGCAGTACACCCACGTCAAGAGCGACATGGCCGAGGACGACGTCGAGCTGGGGCTCATCGTCGACGCCGAGCTGTTCCGGATAGAGGCAGTCGTCCGCTGGATCGATGCCGCCGACGCCCGATTGAAGCAGTACCCGGCCCCGGCTCGCCGAACGCCCGCCCCGGTGCCGCGTCTTGGCCGGGCGCGGATGGGGACCCGGCGATGAGCCCCGCCGTCGAGCTGCGCCAGGTGTCCAAGGTGTACGGATCGGGCCCGGCCGAGGTGCACGCGCTGCGCGAGGTCGACCTGTCGGTCCAGGCCGGCGAGCTGATAGCCGTGATGGGCCCGAGCGGGTCCGGCAAGAGCACGCTGCTCACTATCGCCGGCACCCTGGAGGAGCCGACCAGCGGCCAGGTGGTCATCAATGAACGCGAGCTGGCCGGGCTGTCCCGCAACGAGCTCGCTCGGCTGCGGCGCCGCGCGATCGGTTACGTCTTCCAGGACTTCAACCTGCTGCCCGGTCTGACCGCGGCGGAAAACGTCGCGCTGCCACTGGAACTGGATGGGGTACGGGTCAAAGCGGCCCGAGCTGCAGCGGTAGAGATGCTGCACCGGCTGGGCCTGGCCGAGCGGGCCACCCGATTCCCGGACGAGCTGTCCGGCGGGGAGAGCCAGCGGGTCGCGATCGCCCGCGCGGTGATCGGTGAGCGCCGGTTGCTGCTGGCCGACGAGCCGACCGGCGCGCTGGACTCTGTCAGCGGCGAAGCGGTGATGCGGCTGCTGCGCACCGCCTGCCACGACGGCGTGGCCGGTGTCGTGGTCACCCACGACGCCCAGCTGGCGTCCTGGGCCGACCGTGTGGTGTTCCTGCGCGATGGCCGGGTGGTCGACCAGACCACCCCGCCCCCCGGCCCCGAGACGCTGCTCGCCGCGCGTGCGGAGCCGTGAGCCGGCCACGCAACGGGGGCCAGCCCGCACGACGGGCGGTTCTTCGATGGGGCTGGCGGGTGTACCGCCGCGAGTGGCGCCAGCAGGTGCTGGTGATCGCTCTGCTCACGTTGACCGTCTCAGGTGCGCTGCTGGGAGTCTCGGTCGTGTACAACACCCCCGGCTCGCTCGATGGCAGGTACGGCACGGCCGACATGCTGATCCGCTACGGCGGAGCGGATCCCAATGCACTGAACTCCCAGGTCGCCTCCGCCCAGACCCAGCTGGGCACGGTGGACGTGATCGGGCACCGCAGCGCGACCATTCCGGGCCTGACCCGGCCGGTCGAGGTGCGGGCCCAGGACCCGCACGGTCCGTACGGCGCCACGATGCTGCGGCTGGAATCGGGCCGGTATCCGGCCGCGGCCGGGGAAGCCGCGGTGACCGACGAGGTGGCCGCCCTGATGCGGCTGCAGGTCGGCGGGCAACTGACACTGGCCGACCGGACGTGGTCGGTGGTCGGTGTGGTCGAGAACCCGCACGATCTGAACGAGGAGTTCGTTCTGGTGTCCCCCGCCGGGGCCGACCCACCGGAGTCGGTGACGATCCTGGCCCTGGGGCCACCGTCTCGAATCATCGTGGATCAGAGGACGACCGGCGCGGCAACCACGACCCGCGAAGGCGACGCACGGACCGCCGCCGCGACGTACGCGTTCGCTCTGGTAGTCCTGGCGATGTTCCTGGTTTGCTTGGTCGGCGCATCCGCGTTCATCACGATGGCGCAGCGCCGGATGCGACAGTTCGGCATGCTCGCCGCAACGGGGGCAACGGAGCGGCACGTCCGTCTGGTCATGCTTGCCGCCGGCGCCCTGGCCGGCACCGCCGCTGCCGTGTGCGGCACGTTGGTCGCTGCGGCGCTGTGGATAGTGGCGATCCCTCGGCTGGAACCGGCCGTCGGGCACCGCATCGAAGCGCTCAGCCTGCCTTGGTGGCTGATCGGCGCGTGCCTGCTGCTGGCCTTGGCCACCGCCACCGCGGCCGCTTGGTGGCCCGCGCGGGCGGCTGCCCGCATCCCGATCACCCAGGCGCTCTCCCGCCGCCCGCCGCGCCCGCGGCCGGCCCGCCGCTGGGCCGTCCTTGGCCTGCTCCTGATGGCCGCCGGGGTGGTCTGCTTGCGGTTGGGTTCGGACAACGCGGCACTCGCCGTGGCCGGTAGCGCCGCCACCCTCGCCGGGCTGCCGCTGCTGGCCCCGCTGGCGATCCGCGGGCTGGCCCGGGCCGGTGCCGGGCTGCCGGTTGCCGCCCGTCTCGCCCTGCGTGACCTGGCCCGCCATCAAGCCCGCTCAGGCGCGGCGCTGGCCGCGATCAGCCTCGGTCTCACGGTCGCCGCCGTCGTCGTCATCGCCGTGGCCGCCGACGCACCGACCGCTGCCGAAGGCAACCTGTCGGACCGGCAGCTGCTCATCACCGTGACCGACCGCGCCTACGGACAGGTCGGGGCTCTCGTCCCGGACCGGACACCGGCCCAGATCGCGGCCATCGACGCATCGGTCGGCCGGTTCGCTGCCACGCTGGGCGACCCGACGCTGGTCCCCCTGGATGCGGCGGTACGCGCGGACGAGGCGGTCATACAGGACTCAGATGGCGGCCCGCCCGGACGGGTGCCCGCGATCCTGACATCACTGAACCCGTCCGGTAATCCGGACCAAGCCCTGCCGCGCGACGTGTCCGCGAACCTCTATGTCGCCACCCCCGAGCTCCTGAGCTACTACGGCCTCGGTCCCGCCGCGATAGGCCCGGGCACCGAGGTGCTCACCCCGCACCGCGCCGACGACCTGTCATTTTTGTGGCGCAGAGACGAGACCCGGGCGGCAACGGCGGCGCTCCGCCGTCCCGCCTACGAGTCGCTGCCCGATGGGCTCCTCACCGCGGAGGCTCTCCGGCGCCACGGCTTGACGGCCGTGCGGGTCGGCTGGCTGATCGACACGGACCGACCGCTGACCACAGCGCAGCTCGCCGCCGCCCGCGACCTGGCCCTAGACAACAGTCTGATCGTCGAGTCGCGCGACACCGGCCCCCCGCAGGCCCAGATCCGCGGGGTGGCGACGGCGGCCGGAGGAGTGCTGGCGCTCGGGGTGCTCGCCATGACCGTCGGTCTCATCCGCGGCGAGGCAGCACGCGACCTGCGCATCCTCACCGCAACCGGGGCCACCCGCCGTATCCGCCGCACCCTCGCGGCCACCACGGCCCTCGGGCTCGCCGTGCTCGGCGCGATCCTCGGCGTCGCCGTCGCGTACCTGGCTGCAGCCGCGATCCTGGACGAGGACATCGGCCTGCTCAAGCGGGTACCGGTCAGCGAGCTCGCGGTCATCCTCGTAGGGGTGCCGCTGGTCGCCGCGGCCGCCAGCTGGCTGCTGAGCGGCCGGGAGCCGCGTTCGCTGACGAGGGAACAGTGACCGCCCACGGCTCTTGGCACGGCGGGCGCCGCTGCTCTACAGCGTGCTGACCGTCGCCACTTGCGAGCTC
>CAVXNC010000016.1:0-48385 GCA_963762865.1 uncultured Actinomycetota bacterium | reverse complement strand
GATCCGTGCCGACGGCTCGCCGCCGCCCGGCCACGAGAGCGAGTGCCTGGCCGCGCAGCGCGCCGAGGCGACCCCGATGCGGGCCGACGGCACGCGGGTCGACATGCGCACGGCACGCTGGGACGGGCGCTGACCCAGCCGAGCGCCACGTCGCCACGCGCCGGATGCCCGCTCGAGCGGCCGAACAGCCGGTGCCGACGCCGCGTGGCTGGCACCATCGGGAGCCACGTGACCGACGGGGAGGTGGCCATGGCCGAGGTGCTGCTCGTGGTGGCGGTGCTGGGAGCGCCGCTGGTGCTGGGAGCCGGGGCCGGGGTGACCGGCCGACCGTGGTGGTGGGCGGCGGTCGCGGCCGTCGTCCTCTTCGTCGCGGCCGCGATCCTCCCGGCTCCTGAGGAGGGCGAGCCGCGGGTGGCTGCCGGGGACATCGGGTTTCTCGCGGTGGTCGCCCTCGTCGTGGTCGGGCTGACCTGGCTCTCGGCCCTCGCCGGCCGGCGCCTGACGGCGCGCCGGGGCTGAACCGCGTCGCGAGCGCCGCTCCGGGTACGGTCGCCCGCATGCCTGCGACCACCGTCCGCTCCACCGTCCCGACCGTCGAGCGGGCCACGCTCGGCAACGGGCTGCGCGTGGTCCTCGCCCCCGACCGCTCGTCGCCCGTCGTGGCCGTCGCCGTCTACTACGACGTCGGCATCCGGTCCGAGCCCGAGGGCCGCACCGGCTTCGCGCACCTCTTCGAGCACCTGATGTTCCAGGGGTCGGCCTCCCTGGACAAGATGGAGCACGTCAAGTACGTGCAGGCCTCCGGGGGGACGCTGAACGGCTCGACACGTCTGGACTACACCAACTACTACGAGGCGCTTCCGTCGCACGCCCTGGACCGGGCGCTCTTCCTCGAGGCCGACCGGATGCGGTCCCCGGCCGTCACCGAGGAGAACCTCGCCAACCAGATCGCGGTGGTGAAGGAGGAGATCCGGGTCAACGTCCTCAACCAGCCGTACGGCGGCTTCCCGTGGCTGACCCTTCCTCCGGTGCTCTTCGAGACCTTCGCCAACGCGCACAACGGGTACGGCGGCTTCGAGGACCTGGAGAGCGCCACGGTCGAGGACGCACAGGACTTCTTCGACCGCTACTACGCGCCGGGCAACGCGGTGCTCGTCGTCGGCGGTGACCTCGACACGTCCGACGCCATGGGGCTCGTCGAGCGGCACTTCGGCGACGTACCCGCTCGTGCGGTGCCAGCGCGACCGGACTTCGACGAACCGGCACCGACGTCGGAGAAGCGCGGCGAGCAGGTCGACCCGCAGGCGCCCGCACCGGCCCTCGCGCTCGCCTGGCGCACGCCGGACCCGGCGGACCTGGCGGCGTACCTGCCCTTCGTCGTCCTGTCGTCCGCGCTGACGACCGGCGACGCATCACGGCTCCGGCGCCGGCTGATGCACGAGGACAGCCTGGCAACCGACGTCGGCACGCACATCGGTGTGATGCAGGACCCCTTCGACGTGCGGAACCCCACGATCTTCACGATCGAGGCGCACCACAGCGGCGACGTCGCTGCCGACCGCGTGGTCGCCGCCGCGGACGAGGAGCTCGACAAGGTGGCGACCGACGGCGTGGACCGCGCCGAGCTCGAGCGGGTCCAGGCCAGGCTCGAGTCGGCGATCCTGCAGGGCTCGGACCACGTGCTGGCCAGGACGCTGTCGATGGCGGCCTTCGAGCAGCAGCGCGGGCGCGCCGAGCTGGTGGGCGAGATCGCCGGCCTGGTCGCCGAGGTGACTCCCGAGCAGGTGCAGGCCGCAGCCGCGACGTTGACTCCTGACGCTCGCGCGCGCCTCGACCTGGTGGCAGGTGCCACGTGACCGCGGAGACGAGGGTGAGCGAGCCGCTGACGGCGCCGCGCAGCGTCCCGGGCCTCGGCAAGGTGCGCCGCGCCAAGCTCCCGACGATCGCCGAGCGGGTGCTGTCGAGCGGGCTGCGCGTCGTCGCGGTCCGCCGGGCGAGCGTGCCGGTCGTGCACGTGCGGCTCCGGGTGCCGACCGCGGTGCGCCGCGACGCCGACCTGGCCCGCTCCGCCATGCTCGAGCACACGATGCTGCTCGGCACCGCCGACCGGTCGCAGTCCGAGATCGCCGACGCGTTGCAGCGGATCGGTGGGTCGCTGCGGGCCTCCTCGGACGCCGACCGGATGGTGCTGGCGGGCGAGTGCCTCGCGTCCGGGCTGCCCGACCTCCTCGGGCTGCTCGCCGAGGTGCTGACGACGGCGGCCTACCCGCGGCGCGAGGTGGAGCGCGAGGCCGTCCGGCTCGCCGACCTGCTCGGCCGGCGGCTCTCGCAGCCAGGCGTCGTCGCGGACGAGTCGTGGCTGCGGCAGGTGTTCGGCGAGCACCCCTACGGCAGGGAGTACCCCGCGGCCGACGAGGTGCTGGCGGTCGCGCCGGGGACGCTCCGGTCGGCTCACCGGCGCCGGCTGGTGCCGGACGGGTCGCTGCTCGTGCTCGTCGGCGACCTGAGCCCGGCCCGGGTGCTCGACCGGGTCGAAGCCGCGCTGGCCGCCTGGGACCACGAGGGGTCTCCGACGACGGTGCCGAAGGTGAAGCCCTTCACGCCCGGTGCTCTTCAGCTGGTCGACCGTCCAGGCGCCGTCCAGTCCAACGTGCGGGTGGGTGGCGTCGCGCTGCCGCGGACCGACCCCGACCACCCCGCGCAGGAGCTGGCCAACGCCGTCTTCGCCGGCCCGTTCTCGTCGCGGCTCGTGCAGAACATCCGTGAGGACAAGGGCTACACCTACAGCCCTCGCAGCTCGCTGCACCACAACGCCGGCGCGTCCTTCGCGCTCCTGCAGGCCGATGTCGCGACCGACGTCACCGCACCCGCGCTCGTCGAGACCTTCTACGAGCTGGGGCGCATCGTCAGCCTGCCGCCGTCGGCCGACGAGGTGGAGGCCATGGCGCAGCATCTCGTCGGCGTACTGGCTCTCTCGACCTCGACCCAGGCAGGCATCGCGGCGACCCTGTCGGTGCTGCTCGCGGAGGGGCTCGGCGTCGACTACCTGCGCGAGCACCCGCAGCGCCTGCTCGCGACGACGCCGGAGCAGGTTCATGCGGCCGCGGGCCGGATGCTCGCGCCGGCGACCCGTGCGGTCACCGTCGTGGGCGACGCGGCCGCCGTCGGCGAGTCGCTGCGGGCGCTGGGCCCGGTCGAGCCGGCCTGAGGGCTATTTCCATGATCATGAATGTTCCGGTCAGCAAGTGCTGGCCAGAACGTTCGTGATCATGGCATCGCTTGCCTAGCGGTTGCGAGCGGTAACCCGTACCCAGCACCGGACCGACGGAGGAGAACCCATGGCCAAGGCACCGCGCGACGTGGAGCGGATCTACACGACCGGGGAGGTCGTCGCCAAGCTGCGGCGGCTGGCCGACGCGCTGGAGAGCGAGCAGCCCTTCCGCATCCAGATCGCAGGAGAGCGGATCCGGGTGCCGGCCCGCGGCCAGTTCTCGATCGAGCACGAGCGCGGCGAGGACGAGGAGGAGGTCGAGTTCCAGCTGAAGTGGTCAGTGTCCGACGTGACCGGCGACGACGACGGCGACCAGCCCGAGGTCTGAGCACCGTCCGCGGGCAGTCGGTCGGGCGTACGTCAGGAAGGCTGGCCGAGCGCGTCGATCTCGGCCATGTCCTGCTCGGACAGTGTGAAGTCGCCAACCTGGGCGTTGGCGACGATCCGCTCCTCCTTCTCGGACTTGGGGATCACCACCACGCCGTGCTCCAGGTGCCAGCGGACGATGACCTGCGCGGTCGACCGGCTGTGGCGCTTCGCGACCTCGCGGATGACCGGGTGGTCGAGCGTGCCGCCGCGCAGGGCGCTGTAGCCCTCGAGGACCACGCCGCGCTCGCGGTGACCGTCGAGGACCGCGCGGTCGAAGAGCAGCGGGCTCCACTCGACCTGGTTGACGGCGGGTGTCTCGCCGGTCTCCTTGGTGAGCTCGTCGACCTGGTCGAGCGAGTAGTTGCTCACGCCGATGGACCGGGTCAGTCCCTGGTCGCGGGCCTCGACGAAGGCCCGCCAGATGCCGAGGTCCGCGCCGGCTCCACCGGGCCAGTGGATCAGCCACAGGTCGATGTGGTCGGTGCCCAGGGCATCGAGACTGGTGCGGAGAGTGTCGTGCTCGCGGCCGGCGTTGCGCGGCGGGCACTTGGTGGTGAGGAAGACCTCGTCCCGTCGTACGCCGCTGTCGGCCAGCCCGGCGCCGACCTGCTTCTCGTTGCCGTAGACGGTGGCGGTGTCCAGGTGCCGGTAGCCGGCCTGCAGCGCGGCGCGGACGGCCGTCGTCGCCGTGCTGCCCTTGATCTGCCAGGTGCCGAAGCCGAGCAGCGGCATCCGCGCGCCGGAGGTCAGGGAGGCCGAGTCCTGGGGGACCGCGTTCGTGGCGGCGTTCTGGTCCGAGGTCATGCCGCCACCCTTCCCCACGGGCACCGGCCCGACACCAAACCGTTGGCATCGGGCCGATGACCCCTCACACGTCAGGGTCTAGTCGGAGGCCTTGAAGTGGTGGGCAAGAACCAGGTGCGCGGTCTTCCTGGCGACATCGGTGCCGTCATCCACCGCGGAACGGAAGTGGATCCCTCCCCAGATGCGGGCGCTTCCGACGTCGGACGTGAGGTCCTTCGGCGTCGCGTAGTGGCGGTCACCGAGCCCGGTCAGGCTAGGGATGGTGTAGTCGATCGCGTCGGTGCCGAGGAAACGTGCCATCACGATCCCCGCGGCTGGTGTGATGCAGGAGTGTGCGCTCGGGTAGTCCGGGTGGTTCGGCGTGGCGGGGAGGACCGGAGACCACGTCGGGTCACCCATCGTGCCGTCGTTCCCGTCGGTGTCCCCAGCACGCACGGCGGTAACCGGCCGCCAGAACGCGAAGTGGTACTTGGCCTCGAAGCAGGCGATGTTCGCGTCGGCAAACGTCACGCCGATCATCGCCATGAAGCGTGCGGCCTGCGAGACGTCGAGCTGGTGCTGATCGACGAAGCCGCGCAGGGCTCGGTGCCCCTGAGGGATCGGAGCCTCGGCCCAGAACCGCGCGGCAACGGTCTGGTCAGGGGTGCGGGTCGTGCTCGATGCCGACCCGATTTCCTTGACCTCGTTGTACTCGTCGGCCCAGCGCTTGCTGTCCAGAGCGGGTGGCCCGGCCGGCCGGAACTGGCTGCTGGCCTCGAGGGCGAAGGGTCGCATGTGCCCGAGGTACGTCCCGGCAGGCGGAGTCGGCGCGGTCGGGAGCCAGGCGCCCGGGACGGGCGGGTCGGGCGGTGTGTAGCTGTACGGAGCCCGGAAGCCGTCGTCGGCACGATCGGCGATCAGTCCGGCCGCGACGAGCTCACCCACGGCGATGCCGTCGGTCTTCGACTGGCCGTCGGCGATCGTGGCCAGCGATGTCGCGTACGCCGGGTCGAGGATCGTGGCCGCCTGAGCCGGGAGGTAGTGGACGAGGACGGCGTGGGCGGCCGCTGCGACAGCCGCCTGCGGAGACGTACCGGCCGGGGCGTCGGCAGCGACCAGGAACGGCTCATGGTCGCCGTCCACGGCCACGACGGAGTCGTACACAGCGATCGCCTCGTATGCGAAGATCGTGTGAGCGTCGCCCGGGCCGAGCCCAGCAGCCGTGAATGCCTGGACGCTGGTCGCATCCCAGGCGGTCACGTAGGTGTCCGGAGCCGCGGCAGTGGCAGCCGTGACTGCTGGACCGACGGCCGGAAGCACTGTCGCGGACGCCACGACCACAGCGCCGGCCGCGACCCGTGTGCGGGCGAACCGCATCCTTGTCGCGCTGACAACGAGCCCAGACTGATGAACGAGCATGTGATCCTCCGACCCAGGGGCCGGTCGGCCCCACGTGTCCGCAAGCACACGCCGCCTCGACTGGAATCGGTTCGGAGACGGCTTGGACAGCCGCACGACCCGGCCCGGGACTAGGCTCGCCGCAGGGGATGGCCGTGGGGGCGAGATGTCCGACAGTGCGCCGACGAACGGCAGCGGCCGGGTGGACTTCGCCCTGCTGGGTCCGCTCGTCGCAATGCGTCACGGGCAGCCGCTCGACCTGGGTGGCTCCCGTCAACGCGCGATCCTCGCCCTGCTCCTGCTGCAGCCCAACAGGGTGGTGTCCCTTGCGCAGGTGATCCGCGGGGTCTGGGGCGAGCAGGCGCCCCCCGCGGCGGTCAGGACCGCGCAGACCTATGTGTTCCACCTTCGACACCAGCTGGAGCCGGACCGTCCGCCCAGGTCTCCGGCGCGCCTGCTGACCACCACGGGCGCGGGCTACGCCGTCTCAGTCGACCCGGTGTCCATCGACGTCGGCCGGTTCGAGAGCGCGCTGGAGGCAGCCCGAGTGGCCGGGCAGGCGGGTGACGCGGATCGAGCCAGCGACCTGCTCGGGTCGGCGCTGGCTCTCTGGCGGGGCCCGGTCCTGGACGACCTCGCGGCGTACCCCTTCGTGCGGCCGGAGGCCGCGCGGCTGGAGGAGCTGCGCCTCGCGGCCGTCGAGGCCAAGCTCGACGCCGACCTCGCCCGCGGGCTGCACGACTCCGTCGCCGCCGAGTGCGAACGGTGGATCGCGCGCGAGCCGCTGCGGGAGCGCCTGCGGGAGATCTCGATGCTGGCCCTCTACCGCTCGGGGCGGCAGGCCGAGGCCCTGTCGGCCTACCAGCGGGCCCGTGCCGTGCTGGGGAGCCGAGCTGGGCGTCGACCCCGGGCCGGGGCTGCAGCGGATCCACCAAGCGGTCCTCGAGCAGCGAGCGTCCCTCGAGCTGGCGCCGGACGGCACCGGGCGAGCCACGTGCGAGGAACCCCGAGCGACCCGTGGACGTGGTGTCCTCCCCGGCAGCTGACGTGACTCGCCACTGGCGGCGGCCGCTGCGCCTCTCGAGACGCCGGCAGCTGACCGTCGCGGCCGTGGCTCTCGCGTTGGTCACTGCTGGGGCCGGCGCGGTCGGCCTCGACCGCACTCCGGATGCCGCACCGCCGCTGTTCGCCCCGGCCTCGGTGGCCGTGATCCATCCCGCAACGGGTCGGGTCGAGCACGTGGTGCCCGTGGGTGCAGACCCGACGCGGGTCGCCGCGGGCGCCGGCGCGGTATGGGTGACGAACCGCCAGGACTCCACCGTGAGCCGCGTCGATCCACGGACCCGTGCCGTGACCCAGACGATCGACGTGGGATCCAGCCCGGAGGCGGTGGCGGTCGGCGCCGGTTTCGTCTGGGTGACGAACAGCGGCGACGGGACCATCTCGCAGATCGATCCTGCGACGGACCACGTCGTCCGCACGATCCAGGTGGGCAACGGACCGGCGGCGGTCACCGTCGCTGCGCGCAATGTCTGGGTGGCGAACCGGCACGACGACACGGTGTGGCGCCTGGACCACCGCAGCGGACGGGTCATCGCCACGATCGCGGTGGGCGACGCCCCCGCGGACCTGACCGTCGCCGGGCGCGGACTTCTGGTGGCGAACTCCGGGGACGCGACCATGTCCCGCATCGACACCCGGACCGGCGACGTGACCGGCACGGTCGCGGTGGGTAACGGCCCGGTGGCGCTGGCATCCGGCGGGGCGGCGGTGTGGGTGGCCAACAGCCTGGACGGGACGGTCACCCGCCTGGACTCGTCGACGTCCGCCCAGCGGTCGCTCGAGGAGACCGGGGACGGGCCCGCCGACGTGGCCGCGACGACCCACGGTGTCTGGGTGACGAACCAGTTCTCCGGCACCATCACCCGGCTCGACGCCCGCACGGGCGACGTCGTGCGTCGGTTCGCTGTCGCTGCGCTCGCCGCGCGGCGCAGCGATGATCGCCGGTCGGCTCTGGGTGACACTCGGGGCCGGGCCGGACACGGCACATCGCGGCGGGACCCTGCGCGTCGTCGAGACCAGCGTCGGGACAGGCATCGACCCGGCCAGGCACTACGGGTCCGCGATGTTCCTGGTGTACGACGGACTCGTCGCACTGCGCCGCGTCGGTGGAACGGCCGGGCTGACGGTCGTGCCCGACCTGGCCACCTCGGTCCCGCGGCCAACCGATCACGGCCGCACCTACCGCTTCACCCTCCGGCAAGGAGTCCGTTACTCGGACGGCCGGACAGTCCAACCGAGCGACATCCGCCGTGGTCTGGAACGCAGCGTGCGGGGCAACCCGGGGACCTACTTCGGGGCGATCCGCGGGGCCGACCGGTGCGCAGTCCGGCCCGCCCCGGACACCTGTGACCTCTCGGCGGGCGTCGTCGCCGACGACACCCGCAACGAGCTGACCATCCACCTGACCGAGCCGGACCCGGAGCTGCCGGCCAAGCTGACCACGCCCTTCGCGGCCGCCACTGCGCCGGGCGCACCGTGGACCAACACCGGCAGGCGCCCCCTCCCGGGGACGGGTCCCTACCGGATCGAGAGCTACACCGGGAAGCGCGGCTCGGTGACCATGACCCGCAACCCCTACTTCGAGCAGTGGTCCTGGGCCGCGCGCCCGGACGGCTTCGCGGACCGCATCGTGCTCGCCGCGATGGAGGGTGGGACCGCTGCGGCCGTCGCGTCCGGACGAGCCGATGCCACCACGATCGTCGACGGGGACGTGCTGGTCCGGCACCGGGCGCAGGTGCACGTCAAGCCCGGGCAACATCAGCTTCTTCATGTTCCTCAACACCGCGACACCGCCCTTCGACGACGTCCGTGTCCGCCGGGCGCTGAACTTCGCGGTGGACCGACGGGCCGTCCTCGCCCGCTACGGCGGCGACGTCGCGGGCCAGGTGAGCTGCCAGGTGCTGCTACCCAGCTTCCCTGGGCTACCAGCAGCAGTGTCGCTACACCGAGGCGCCCGGCAGCGTCTGGACGGCGCCCGACCTCGACCGTGCCCGCGCCCTCCTCCGCGCGTCGGGCACGCGACGCCCGGCGGTCGAGGTGGTGACGGCCAAGAGCCTGCGCGCGCTGGCGGGGTACTTCCCGCCGCTGTTGCGGGAGCTCGGGTTCGACGCACACCTGAAGGTCGTCCGCGACGGCGAGTACTTCCCGCTGGTCGCCGGCCCGAGAAACCGCGCCCAGATCGGCGTCTACGGCTGGGGCGCCGACTACCCCGGGGCCTCCGCGTTCCTCACTGCCCTGTTCACCTGCCGCGGAGGGGTGAACTCAGCTCGGTTCTGCGACCCTGACGTGGACGCCGGAGCGCGGCGCGCCAGCGCCCTGGCGGCCCGGCCGGCCGAGGCAAACCAGGCCTGGGCCGAGCTCGAGCGGGACATCATGGCCGCCGCGCCGGCCGTGCCACTGCTCGCCGAGAGGCGGGCCACCTTCGTGTCGGCGCGCCTCGGCAACTACGTCGACAACCCGATCCAGGGACCGCTCTACGACCAGATGTGGGTGCGCTGACGGGTTCCGCGGCCTGGCACTGGAGCGTCTGGAGGGTCTGTCCAGGGGTCGTGGTGGGATGGCCGACGTGCCGCAGCGACCCCCCGCCTACCGCCTGGTGCGACCCGCGCCGCGGCCGGTCGAGGTGCCGGTCCTGGACGAGTCGCAGCAGGCCGTCGTCGACCACAGAGGCGGCCCGTTGCTCGTGCTGGCCGGGCCGGGCACCGGCAAGACGACCACGGTCGTCGAGGCGGTGGCCGCCCGGATCTCGGACGGGCTCGACCCCGAGCAGGTCCTGGTCCTGACCTTCGGCCGTCGAGCCGCGGCCGAGCTGCGGTCGCGGATCAGCGCGCGACTGGGGCGCGCGACCAAGGAGCCGCTGGCGCGGACCTTCCACTCCTACGCGTTCGGCCTGCTGCGCCGCGAGGCGGCCATGCGGGGCGAGCCGGCCCCGCGGCTGCTCTCCGGCCCGGAGCAGGACCTGGTCGTCCGTGACCTGCTCGCCGGTGACCTGGAGGCGGGCGCGCCCGGCTGGCCGGAGCGGCTGCACGCCGCCCTGCCGACCCGGGGATTCGCGCAGGAGCTGCGCGACCTGGTGATGCGCGCCTATGAGCGCGGCGTGAGCGCGACCGAGCTCGAGCGGCTCGGCCGCCGCGAGGGGCGCGACGACTGGCGCGCGGCGGCGAGGTTCATGCGGCAGTACGCCGGGGTGACCGCCCTGCGCGACGCGGCGGCCTACGACCCGGCAGAGCTGATCCGGGCCGTCGTCGGCATGTGGCTGCGGCAGCCGGAGCTGCTCGACGCGGAGCGGTCCGCGCGGCAGGTCGTCTTCGTCGACGAGCTGCAGGACACCGACCCGGCACAGGTCGAGCTTCTGCAGCTCCTGGCCGGCGGCGGGCGAGACCTCGTGGTGGTCGGCGACCCGGACCAGTCCATCTACGGCTTCCGCGGGGCGGACGTCGACGGCATCCGTGACTTCCCGCAGCGCTTCCTGACGGCGGCCGGCGAGCCCGCGCCGGTGCTGGCGTTGACGACCTGCCGCCGGTCCGGCCCGGGGCTGCTGACCGCGTCGCGGCGGGTGGCCGCCGGCCTGGGCGGCCGGGGCGAGCACCGGCGGCTGGTGGCGGCTGACGGGCTGGCCGATGGCGTGGTGTCGGTCGCGGTCCTCCGGTCGGAGGCGCAGGAGGCGGCCCACGTCGCGGCGACGCTCCGGGAGGCGCACCTGATCGACGGCGTGCCGTGGTCCCGGATGGCGGTGCTGGTGCGCTCGACCGCCCGCTCGATGCCGGTCCTGCGTCGCGCACTCGTCGCAGCCGGGGTGCCGGTGCTGGTGCCCGGTGACGAGGTGCCGCTCACGCAGGAGCCCGCGGTGCGGCCGCTGCTGTCGCTGCTGGCCTGCGCGGTTGCGCCGGACGAGCTCGACGAGGACCGGGCCGTCGAGCTGGTCACGTCGGCTCTCGGCGGCGCCGACGTGATGGCGCTGCGACGGCTCCGGCAGGCGCTGCGCCGCGCGGAGCTCGACGCCGGTGGTGGCCGGGCGTCCGGGCCGCTGCTGGTCGAGGCGCTGACCCACCCGATCGAGCTCGTCACCCTCGACCCCCACGCCGTGCGCCCCGCCCAGCGGGTCGCCGACCTCCTCGCGGTCGCCCGCGAGGCCGCGGCCGAGGCGGAGGCGACGGCGGAGAGCGTCCTCTGGCAGGTCTGGTCGCGCACCGGGCTCGCCGAGCGCTGGGAGCGCGCCAGCCTCGAAGGCGGCGCCGCCGGCGAGGCGGCCGACCGCGACCTGGACGCGGTCGTCGCCCTCTTCGACGCCGCGGCGCGCTTCTGCGACCGGCTCCCGGCGGCCGGCCCGGAGGTGTTCCTCGACCATCTGCTGGGCCAGCAGATCCCGGGCGAGGACCTGGCCCCGAGGGCGCCCGTCACCGATGCCGTGCAGGTCCTGACCGCCCATGCCAGCAAGGGTCTGGAGTGGGACGTCGTGTGTGTGCCCGCGGTCCAGGAGGGCACCTGGCCCGACCTGCGGATGCGCGGCTCCTTCCTCGGCTCGGAGCGCCTGGTCGACCTGCTGCGCGAAGGCGACTCACGGGTGCCGACGGTCGTCGCGACCGCGGCCACCCTCAACCGGCTGCTCGAGGAGGAGCGCCGGCTCTTCTACGTCGCCGTGACCCGGGCTCGCCGCAGCGTGCTGGTGACCGCGGTGACCAGCGAGCGCGAGGGGCTCGCGCCGTCCCGCTTCCTCGACGAGATCGAGCCGCTGGCCCGCGAGGTCGAGGTGCGTGCGTTGACCCCGGTCCGGCGCCCGCTCACCCTCACCGGCCTGGTCGCCGACCTCCGGCAGGCAGCCGAGGACGGCGACGAGGCCGCGGCCCAGCGGCTCGCCGTGCTGGCGGCCGCGGGAGCCCGCGGCGCCGACCCGGCGGCCTGGTGGGGGCTGGCCGACCTGTCCGACGACCGGCCGGTCCGCGACCCGGAGCAGGAGGTCGCGGTCAGCCCTTCGAGAGTCGAGTCCTTCACCCGGTGCGAGCTGCGGTGGTTCCTCGAGCACGTGGGCGGCGGCGACACGTCGGGCACGGCGCAGAACGTCGGCAACCTGGTGCACGCAGTCGCCGAGGGCGCGGTCGACGAGGCCACCAGCACGGAGGCGGCGCTGGTCGCCCGGCTCGAGCGGCTGCTGCCGACGGTGGACCTCGGCACCGGCTGGGTCGCCGGCCGCGAGCTGGCCAGGGCGCGCGCGATGGTCGGGCGTCTCGCGACCTGGCTCGCGACCAACCGGCGCGAGGTGGTGGCGGTGGAACACACCTTCGAGGCCACCGTCGGGCGGGCGAGACTCGGGGGCCGGGTCGACCGGATCGAGCGTGACGACCTCGGCCGGGCCGTCGTCGTCGACCTCAAGACGGGTTCCAGCAAGCCGGCCGCCGCCGAGATCGAGCGGCACGGCCAGCTCGCGACCTACCAGCTGGCCGTCGAGCACGACGGCTTCGCCGACCTCGGCCTCACGGAGAGCGGCGGGGCCGAGCTCGTGCACGTCGGAGGCGGCGGCGGCAAGGGCGGTGCGGTCCAGACGCAGCCGGCGCTGGCCGACACCGACGACCCGGGCTGGGCGCGCGACCTGGTCCTGGAGGTCGCCGAGGGGATGGCCGGCTCGGCCTTCGAGGCGGTCGACAACAAGTACTGCACCCGCTGCCCCGTACGCACGTCCTGCCCGGTGCAGGACGACGGCCGGCAGGTGACCGCGTGAGCGAGCGACGAGCGCCAGCGAGGCGCACGAGCGAACCGAGGGCGCAGTGAGCCAGCAGAGCCTCTTCGACACCGACGAGCTGGTCGTCACCCGTGACCGGCTCATCGCCCCGGGTGACCTCGCGACCCGGCTCGGCCTGACCGCGCCGCCGACCCGTGAGCAGGCCGAGGCGATCTCGGCGCCGCTGCGCCCGCACGTCGTCGTGGCCGGGGCCGGGTCCGGCAAGACCCAGACGATGGGCCTGCGCGTCGTGTGGCTGGTGGCCAACGGGCTGGTCGAGCCGCACCGCGTCCTCGGCCTGACGTTCACCCGCAAGGCCGCGGCCGAGCTCGGCGAGCGGGTCCGGCGGATGCTGCGGCGGCTGCAGCACGCGCACGACGAAAGCCCGTTCCTTGCCGACGACGTCGCGGCGGCGTTGCGCACCGGCGAGCCGACGGTCACGACCTACCACTCGTACGCCGCGGCGCTGGTCGGCGAGCACGCGCTGCGGATCGGCCTCGAGCCGGACACCCGCCTCGTGGGCGAGGCGGTCAGCTGGCAGTACGCCGCGCAGGTGGTCGAGTCCTACGACGACGAGGCCGGTGACCTGGTCGCGGTCGACCGGGCCGTGACCACGGTGATCGGCGACGTGCTGGCACTGGCCGGCGAGCTGGCCGAGCACCTCCGCGAACCCGCCGAGGTCCGGATCCTGACCGCCCGGGTGCAGGCCCACCTCGCCGCCCTGCCGAGGGCGGAGGGGCAGCGGTCCAGAGGGCTGCCCAAGGCGGTGAGCGAGCTGCAGGACGCGCTCGAGTCGCGGGCCACCCTGCTGCCGCTGGTCGAGCGCTACGCGGCGTACAAGCGGAGCCGCGGTGCCATGGACTACGGCGACCAGGTGGCCATCGCGGCGGCCATCGCGCGCGACCACCCGGAGGTCGCCGAGATCGAGCGGGGCCGCTACTCGGCTGTGCTCCTCGACGAGTACCAGGACACCGGCGAGGCGCAGCGGGTGCTGCTGACGGCGCTGTTCGGGCGCGGCCACGCGGTGACCGCCGTCGGCGACCCGCGGCAGTCCATCTACGGCTGGCGCGGCGCGAGCGCGGGCAACCTGGAGCGCTTCGGCGACGACTTCGCCGGCGACGAGCTGACCGGCAGCAGCGGCCTGACCACCAGCTTCCGCAACGGCGAGGGGATCCTGGGCGTCGCCAACGTGGTCGCCGGCGGCATCCCGGTGCGCGGCGCGCTCGCGGCGGTGGACGCGCCCCTGCGTCCCGGGCCCGGTCGCGAGGGCACCGGAGAGGCCGTCGTGGCGCTGCTGGACTCGGTTGCCGACGAGGCGGAGTGGGTGGCCGACCAGGTGCACGCGCTGGGCGACGCAACGACCTCGCGGCTGGGGACGGCGGTGCCGTGGGGGCAGGTGGCGGTGCTGGCCCGCAAGCGGTCGCACTTCGCCCGGCTGGAGGCGGCGCTGCGGGCCCGCGGGGTGCCGTGCGAGGTCGTCGGCCTCGGCGGGCTGCTGACCCGGCCCGAGGTGGTCGACGTGGTGAGCACGCTTGCGGGTGCTGGCGGACCCGGGCGCCGGTGGCGCACTGCTGCGGCTGCTCGGGGGGCCGCGCTGCCGCATCGGGCCGCGCGACCTCGACGCGCTCGGCCGCCGCGCGCGACACATCGCGGTGTCGACGGGCGGCAGCGCTGACAGCGTCGACCTGGGTGCCGGCGACGACCCCGACCAGCCCGACTACGACGTGGTCGACGAGCGGAGCCTGGTCGACGCGCTCGACGACCTGGGCGCGCCGGGTGCCTACTCCGAGCCCGGCTACCAGCGGCTGGTCCGGCTGCGCGACGAGCTGCGCCGGCTGCGGCGGTGGACGGCGTCGTCGCTGCCCGACCTGGTGACGATGGTGGTGCGCGCACTCGACCTCGACGTCGAGCTCGCGTCCCGCCCCGGCGTACGACCGGTCGACGCGCTGCTGGACGTCGACCGGCTGGTGGAGGTGGCCGAGGAGTTCGTCGGGTCGGGGGAGGACCCGGGGCTGGTGGCGTTCCTCGCCTACCTCGACACCGCGCAGGAACGCGAGCGTGGGCTGGAGGTGGAGGTCGCCGAGCCCGAGGGCGAGCGGGTCCAGCTGATGACGGTGCACGCCGCAAAAGGCCTGGAGTGGGACGCGGTCTTCGTGGCCGGGCTGGCGCGCGACGTCTTCCCGGTCGGGCGGCGGCCGGTGGCCGACTGGAGCAAGCAGCTCGCGACGCTGCCCTTCCCGCTGCGTGGCGACCGTGACGAGCTGCCCGAGCTGGACTGGATGGGCGCGACCGACCAGGACGACGCCAAGACGCGGGTCGAGGCCTTCCAGCAGGCCTGCCGCGACCGCGGTGCGCTCGAGGAGCGCCGGCTGGCCTACGTCGCTGTCACCCGGGCCCGGTCGCTGCTGGCCTGCTCGGGCTACTGGTGGGACACGACGGTCAAGCACCGCGGCCCGTCCTCGCTGCTCACCGAGATGCACGAGCTGTGCGCGGGCGGCGGCGGGACGGTGGACGTCTGGACCACGGAGCCGGAGGAGGGCGGCCTGAACCCGATGGCAGCCGAGCCGGCGTCGGGGGAGTGGCCCTACGACCCGCTCGGCCCGCGCCGCCCGGCGGTGTCGGCGGCCGCCGAGGCGGTGCGCGCAGCGGGGCGGCGCGAGGGGTCCGGTCCGACCGAGGACGGCGTGCGGTCCGGCGGTTCGACGAGCGAGCGCGCCCAGGCCTGGGACCGAGAGCTCGAGCTGCTGCTCGCCGAGCTCGCTCGCAGCCGCGAGACCGCCGACGAGCCGGTCGTCGAGCTGCCCGCCAGGCTGTCGGTGTCGCAGCTCGTCGAGCTGCGCCGCGACCCGGTGCGCCTTGCCAGGTCGCTGCGCCGGCCGCTGCCGCGCCGGCCCGCGCCGCAGGCCAGGCGGGGCACGCGGTTCCACCTGTGGCTCGAGCAGCTCTGGGGCCAGCAGCGGCTCCTCGACGTCGACCAGCTCCCCGGCTCGGCCGACGACACCGCCGCGCCCGACGACGACCTGGTCGCCCTGCAGGAGTCCTTCCAGGCGAGCGACTGGTGGCGGCGGGTGCCCGCCGAGGTGGAGTTCCCCTTCGACATGGTCGTCGACGGGATCCTGCTCCGTGGCCGCTGCGACGCTGTCTTCACCGACGCGCCCGACGGCGTCGTCGACGTCGTCGACTGGAAGACCGGCGCGCCCCCCACCGGCGACGAGGCGACGGCAGCGGCGGTGCAGCTCGCGGTCTACCGGCTGGCCTGGCACCACGTCACCGGGACCCCGCTGGAGCAGGTGCGCGCGGCCTTCCACTACGTGGCGGCCAACCGGACCGTGCGGCCTGCGGACCTGCTCGACCATGACGGACTGGTGGCCCTGCTCCACACCGTCCCGGAGGTGCGCGCGTGACGGGGCTCAGGCCGGTGGTGCCTTCGCGGCTGCCTTCTTGAGCGCCTTGAACTCGCGCACCTTCTGCAGCGAGTCCGCGTCCACGACGTCAGCGACCGACCGGTAGCCCTCCAGGGCGTAGTCGCCCGCGACGGCCTCCCAGCCCTCCGGCCGGACACCGAGCTGCTTGGCCAGCAGGGCGACGAAGATCTGCGACTTCTGCTTGCCGAAGCCGGGCAGCGCCTGCACCCGGCGGAGCAGCTCCTTGCCGGTTGCCGCCTCGTTCCACAGCCGCGTGACGTCCCCGCCGTACTGTGACTCGACGACCGCCGCGAGCTCCTGCAGCCGGGCCGCCATCGACCCGGGGTACCGGTGGATCGCCGGCGGCGTGCTGCACAGCGCCTTGAACTCCTCCGGGTCGGCGGCCGCGATGGCCGCCGGGTCCAGCGAGCCGAAGCGGCCGAGCACCTTCCAGCCGCCGCGGAAGGCGTGCTCCATCCCGTACTGCTGGTCGAGCATCATTCCGACGAGGACCGCGAACGGGTGCTGGTCGAGAACGGCGTCAGCCTCAGGCACGCCGGTCATCTGGAAGGCCACGCCTGGATCCTCTCTCTCAGGTCGCCGGGTCCGGTGGCTGCGGGTCGAAGCGCGCGGGCCGCAGCTCGGCCGGCCCCCGTCTGGTCCGCGCCGAGCGGGCGAAGACGTCCATCGAAGTATGCGACTGCGGCCAACGCGCAGACGCGCCGGTGGGGACTTCTCCACACCGCCCTCACACCACCCGTCGGCCGCGGACGACGACGGCTCGCACGTCGCGCAGCCGAGCCACGTCGGCGAAGGGGTCGCCGTCGACGACGAGCAGGTCCGCGGCCAGCCCGGGTCGCAGCCGACCCGTCTCGTCCCCGAGGCCGAGGGCGTCGGCGGCCACCGAGGTCGCGCTCGCGACCGTGTCCGCGACCGAGACGCCGCCCTGCGCGAGGTGGATCAGCGCCTCCCGGAGCACGCCGTGCGGCTTCGCCGGGTTGATGCCTGCGTCCGAGCCCGCCACCAGCCGGACTCCGGCCCGGTGCATCCCCACGAAGGCGGCCACCCGCTTCTCGTGCGTCATCCCGGTCCGCTGCATCATCTCCAGCACCGCCGGTGGCGGTGTCGCACCGGGGGAGAAGCCGAGTGTCGGGCAGACCGGCGTGCCGGTCGCGGCCATGGCGGCGACAGCAGACTGGTCAACGGCCATGCCTGTCTCGGTGATGAAGGTCGCGTGCTCGACCATGTCGACGCCCGCGTCCAGCACGTCGCGCACCACGTTGACGGCATGCGCATGGGCAGTGACGGTGAGCCCGAGCCGGTGCGCCTCGGCCACGGTGGCCCGCACCTCGTCGACGTCGAACTGCGGCTTGGCCGCCTCGCTGCCGGGGGTGTTGACGCCGCCGCTGGCCATGATCTTCACCACGTCGACGCCGCGCCGGGCGCGGTCGCGGACCGCAGCCAGCAGCGCGTCGACTCCCGAGACACCGCCGCCCATGTTCGAGCAGTGCCCGTCGGGCAGGGTGATCGGCGGCCCGCTGCCGAGGACGCGCGGCAGGGGGTCGTCGGACGGGTGCCGGTTCCGCCAGTCGATCACGGCGTAGCGCCGGTCACCCAGGTCGCGGACGGTCGTCACACCCGCCGCGACCTGCGCACGCAGCGACGTCTCGACGACGCCGGCCATCTCCTCGTCGCTCGCATCCGGGATCCGGTCGAGAGCGCCTGCCCCGCCGTCCGCGCACAGGTGCACGTGCGCGTCGACGAGCCCGGGCAACAGGGTCGCGTCGTCGAAAGCGGTCAGCTCGCAGCCCGCAGGCAGCGGCTCCCCGGCGCGCTGCACACCGACCAACCGGCCGCCATCGACGAGCACTGTTGCCGGCCCGTCGAGCAGCCGCTCGCCGTCGAACACCCGCTGCGCGCCGTACGCCTGCATAGCCGCCACCTCGGTCCGCTCGCGCACGAGGATGCCACCGCGGAGCGTGGGCGTCAGCCCACGTCGAGGTCGACGACGAGCGCCCGGTGGTCGCTGACCGGCAGCCGGACGGCCCGGGCGTCGAGGACCGCCGTCGACGGCAGGCCGTCGAGAAGCACGTGGTCGAGCTGCACGCGAGGCTTCCAGGACGGGTACGTCGCGAGGCGCCCAGCCGCGGTCCACCGGCTGGTCAGCCGGGCCACCGGACCCGGCAGGTTCAGGTCCCCGAGCAGCACCCGCGGGCCGGGCAGGGTCCGTGCCCACCGGACGATCTCGCGCAGCTGCGCGACGTTCCAGCCGGGCACGAAGGACAGGTGGGTGGCGATCACACTCATCGGCCCGCTCGGTGTCTCGATCACCGCGGCCAGCGCGGCCCGCGGCTCGTCGTCGACGTGGGCGAGGCCCTGTCCCGGGATGAGCAGCGGCAGGCCGATCGGCGCCGGCTTGAAGCGACGTACCTGCCAGGCGGTCACCGGCAGGCGCGACACCAGACCGATGCCGTAGGCCGGCCCCGGTGGCTGCTCGCCGGAGCCGTCGCCGGACGCCGGTGTCCACGAACCGCCGGGTGTCCCGTGCAGCGTCGGGAGGAAGCGGCTGTACGTCGCGCCGGCGACCGCCGCGACGACAGCCGTCTGGTCGATGCCGTGCGACCGTGGCTGCGCCTGGTCCACCTCCTGCAGGGCGACGACGTCCGCGTCGAGCATCGCGGCACCGGCGCGCAGGTCGTCCTCGACGACCTCGCCGGTCGTGACGGAGCGGCCACCGAGGAGGTTGACGGTGGCCAGGCGCACCGGCCCGACGCTAGCCGAGGCGCGCGTCGGATCGCCCGCAGGGCGGCCGGGGCGGCGTCGTAGGGTGCCGCGCATGAGCACCACTTCGGGCACCACCTCGGCCACGGACGGTGGTCCCGGGCAGCCCTCCGAGTCCGTGGCTCGCGTGCGGCAGGCCGTCACCGACGGCGCCGACGCGTTCCTCCAGGAGCTGATGGCCTGGCTGCGCATCCCGTCGATCAGCGGTGACCCCGAGCACCACGGTGACGTGCACCGGTCCGCCGAGCACCTCGCGCAGGCCCTGCGGGACACCGGGTTCCCGACGGCCGAGGTCTGGGAGTCGGCGGGGCTGCCCGCGGTCTTCGCGAGCTGGCCGAGCGACGACCCGGACGCACCGACGGTCGTCGTCTACGGCCACCACGACGTCCAGCCGGTCACGCCGCTCGAGCTCTGGGAGCACCCGCCCTTCGAGCCGACCGTCGTCGGTGAGCGGCTGCACGGCCGCGGCTCGGCCGACGACAAGGGCCAGGTCTTCTTCCACACCCTCGGCGTCAGGGCGCACCTGGCGGCGACCGGGCGCACGGCGCCCGCGGTGAACCTCAAGCTGGTCGTCGAGGGCGAGGAGGAGTCCGGGTCACCGCACTTCGCCGACCTGCTGCGCGCGCACAAGGACGAGCTTGCCTGCGACGTGGTCGTCGTCTCCGACACCGGCATGTGGGGGCGCGAGACCCCGACGGTGTGTCTCGGCATGCGCGGCATGACCGACGGCCAGGTCGACCTGCGCGGGCCGTCCGGCGACGTGCACTCCGGCGCGTTCGGCGGTGCGATCCGCAACCCGCTGACCGAGCTGGCGCGGCTGCTCGCCCGGCTGCACGACGAGGACGGTCGGGTCACCGTCGACGGCTTCTACGACGGCGTCGTCGAGCTCACCGACGACGAGCGGGCGCTGATCGCCAAGCTGCCCTACGACGAGTCGACCTGGCTGGCCAACGCGCGAAGCACGACGGCGTACGGCGAGAAGGGCTTCAGCACCCTCGAGCGGATCTGGGCCCGGCCGACCGCCGAGGTCAACGGCATCTGGGGCGGCTACACCGGCGAGGGCCACAAGACGATCGTCGCGTCCGAGGGCCACGCGAAGATCTCCTTCCGGCTGGTGCCCGGCCAGGACCCGCTCGACGTGCAGGCGAAGGTCGAGGCCTGGCTGGCGACGGTCGTGCCCGAGGGCCTCGAGTGGCGGATGCACTGGTACGGCCCCGGGGTGCGGCCCTGCCTGACACCGCTCGGCCACCCCGCTCTCGCGTCGGTCACCCGGGCGATGTCCGCCGCCTTCGGCACCGAGGTGCTCTACACCCGGGAGGGCGGCTCGGGACCGGCGGCCGACCTGCAGGACGTCCTCGAGGCGCCGGTCGTCTTCCTCGGCATCAGCCTGCCCGACGACGGGTGGCATGCGCCGAACGAGAAGGTCGAGATCCCGTTGCTTCTCAAGGGGGCCGAGGCCGCGGCCCTGCTGTGGGACGACCTCGCGCGGACGCTGCCACGCGGCGCCGCCGGGTGAGCGCCGAGGTGCTTCCTGACCTCTCGCTGTCGCGAGCCGTCGTCGACCGGGCTGCGCACCACCGGACCGACGACGAGTGGCTGGCGAAGACGTGGGCGGCTCCCGGCACCGGTGTGCTGCGAGTGCGTGGCTCGTCCGTCGCGGTCACCGGCGCCGCTGACCGGCTCGACGTCGACAGCCCCGCCGACGTGCCTCCCGAGAACCGCTACTTCCTCGGCATCGACCGCGACGACCGACCATGGTTCGCCGCCGACCTCGACGCCGCCGGCCGTCCCGACGACGGGGGCGACTACCGCAGCCTGCGCGAGGTCGGCACGCTGCTCGACGCCCGCGACGCAGGGTTGGTCGTGCACGCGGTCTCGCTCGCCAACTGGCACGCGACCCACACGCACTGCCCGCGCTGCGGGTCGCCCACCCGTCCCGAGAATGCCGGTCACACCAGGCGCTGCGACGTCGACGGCAGCGAGCACTACCCGCGCACGGACCCGGCGGTCATCATGCTCGTGGTCGACGACGACGACCGGCTGCTCCTGGGTCGTCAGTCGTCCTGGCCGGAGAAGCGCTTCTCGACGCTCGCCGGTTTCGTCGAGCCCGGGGAGTCGCTCGAGGCGGCGGTACGTCGCGAGGTGGCTGAGGAGGTCGGGCTGCGCATCGGCGTGGTGACCTACCTCGGCAGCCAGCCGTGGCCCTTCCCCTCGAGCCTGATGCTCGGTTTCACGGCCCGTGCGGAGACGACCGACGTCGTGCGGCACGACGGTGAGATCGCCGAGGCGCGCTGGTACGACCGCACGTCGATGCGCGCCGACATCGACGCCGGCGACCTGCTGGTGTCGCCCTCGATCTCGATCTCCCGACGGCTTATCGAGCACTGGTACGGCGCGCCGCTGCCGGAGAACTCGACAGCGTGGGCGCGATGAGCTGGCTCGACGCCCTGGGGTGGGCCGGCTCCGCGCTGCTCGTCTACTCGCTGCTGCAGGCGCGGGTGCTGCGCTTCCGCGTGCTCAACACCGTGGGCTGCGTCGTGCTCATCGTCTTCAATGCGCTGCTCGGCGTCTGGCCGATGGTCGGCATGAACCTGGTGCTCGCCGGCATCAACCTGTGGTTCATCCGCACCTTGCTCCGCGACCGCCACGACCTGTCGGCCTATGACGTCCTCGAGGTCGGGCTGACCGACGCCTACCTCCGCCACTTCCTCCGCGTGCATGCGGAGGACATCCGCACCTTCTTCCCCCTGGACCCGTGGGCCCAGCCGTCGGAGGGCCGCTCGGCCTTCCTCGTCGAGCGCGGCGACGAGACGGTCGGCGTCGTCATCGTCTGCGACGCGGGCAACGGGGTCGCGCAGGTGGAGCTCGACTACGTGACGCGGCGGTTCCGCGACTTCACGCCGGGCGAGTTCGTCTACCGCCGCAGCGGGCTCTTCCGCGACCGTGGCTTCACCCAGGTCGTCGCGCCGGTCGGGATGGTGGCGCCGTACTACGACAGCGTCGGTTTCCGCCGCGACGGCGACCGTCAGGTGCTGGACGTCAGCCAGTCGTGAGCCGTGCCTGCGACTCGATCCACTCGGTCGCGGTCCGGCCCTCGATGTCTCTCGTGCGTAGCGCGGCGTCGTCCCATGCTGCCGCGGTCGTGTCCATCGCCACGCCGTTTCCGAAGACCGACGCCAACGCGTCCTGACGGTTGCCGAGGAGCCGCACGAGCAGCCGCGCCACGCCCAGCGGCATCCGCTGGACCTTGATGCGGTCACCGGCCGCGCGCTCGGCGACGGCGATCGCCTCGTTGCGGGTCAGGGCCTCCGGGCCGCCCACCTCGACGACCGCTGGCGGGTCGTCCTCCCGCGCCAGCCGGGCCACCAGTGCCGCCACGTCGTCGGTCGCGACCCAGCGCCGCTTCGTGTCGCCCTTCCCCACCACCGCGACCTTGCGACGTACGACGTCGAAGCGCCCCAACGCTCCGAGGTGGATCTCCTGGAAGGCGTCCGGGCGGACGACAACTTCGCGCATCGACGTGGCCGCGAGCCGCCGCTCCACGGCGTGCTTCGCACGCTCGAACGGCGTGCCGAGCCCGTCACCGCGTCGGGCGTAGGAGACGTAGACGAACCGCCCGACACCAGCACGCTCTGCTGCGTCCACGAGGGCCGACATGCCGACCTCGTCGACGTCCCGGATCTTCGGCGACCTGGCGCCCGCGAGGCGCCGTCCGATGGCGGTCGCAGTGGCGACGACGGTCCCGACTCCTTCGACCGCCGGCGGCAGGCTCGCATGGTCGACGAGGTCTCCCGCGGACGACGTCGACCCCCGCGAGCTCCAGGTCGCCCGACGCGGTGCCCGGGCGCACCAGGCACCGGACCTGCTCACCGCTCCCGAGCAGCAGCCGGACCACCCGACCGCCCAGGTCCCCGGTCCCACCCACGACGAGGATCACGACAGTCAGGCTGCCGTCGCCATGGGCCGCAGTGCTTGTGCCAGCGGCTCCAGGTCCCGCGGGTCGTGCGGGCTGGGCACGTTCACGACGAGTAGCCCGGCTCCGGCCTCGGCGTACCCGGCAGCGAGGTCCGCGACCCTGCCCGCCCAGTCCTGCGCAGAGCCGTCCTTGGCGATGCGGGCGTTGACCGAGCAGAGGATCTCCCCGGAGTCGCGGCCTTCCTCCGCACACCGCTGCAGCAGGACCTCGCGGTGGCGCTGCCACTCCTCGATGGAGCTGGTGAGCGAGTTCCACTGCTGGGCCCAGCGCGCGGCGGCACGCAGGGTGCGCCTCGGGCCGTTGCCGCCGATCGTGATCGGGGGATGCGGGCGCTGGACCGGCTTGGGCTCGCAGCGGGCGTCCGCGAGCTGCACGTACCGACCGTCGAAGGTCGTCGTCTCCTGCGTGAGCAGGGCGACTATCGTCTCGACGCCCTCGTCGAAACGGTCGAAGCGTTCCTTCAGCGGCGGCAGCGGGATGCCGTAGGCGGCGGTCTCCTCCTCGTTCCACGCCGCCCCGAGGCCGAGCTCGAGCCGCCCGTTCGCGATGTGGTCGACCGTGGCCGCCATGTTGGCGAGCACCGCAGGGTGGCGGTAGATCATGCCGGTCACCTGGCAGCCGACCCGGATCCGTCGGGTCGCCTGGGCCATCGCGGCGATCATCGTCCAGCCCTCGAAGTTGGGGCCGGTGTGGTCGCCGGTCAGCGGGTAGAAGTGGTCCCAGTTCCACGCCGACTCGAACAGCTCGATGTCGTCAGCTGCCTGCCAGACGTCGAGCATCGCCTGCCAGGACGTGTGCTGGGGCATTGTCTTGATCGCGAAGCGCACGGGCCTCACCGTACGTCGCGTCCGGCGTACGTTGGCGAGGTGGCCGGGCAGCCGTCGGCTGGGGCCGATGCCGTTCGGACGGCGGAGGTCATGGCGACCTTGTGCCTGGCGACCGATCTCGGCATGGGCTTCCCGGTCGAGCACGGGCTGCAGGCCACCATTGTGGCCGCCAGGCTGGCACAACGGCTCGGCGTGGACCCCGCCACGGCTCGGGACGCCTACTACGGGTCGATGCTCTTCTACCTCGGCTGCACCGCCGACTCCGAGGTCAGCGCCGAGCTCTTCGACGAGGGCATGCTGCTCACGCACTTCATCCCCGTGATCTTCGGCCGGCCGCAGGAGACGGTTCGCGGCATCGTCCGCGGGCTGGGCGACCCGGCGGCGTCTCGGCTGGTCCGGGCGGCGCAGGGCGTGAGCCGGCTGCCGGGCGCCGCTCGCGGCCACCGGCAGCACATGACGGCGATGTGCGAGGTCGCCGAGATGCTCTGCGACCGGCTCGGGGTTCCGCGCTCGGTCCGTGGCCTCTTCGAGCACCTGCCCGAGCGCTGGGACGGCAAGGGACCTCGCCGCCGGCCGGGGACGGAGCTCCCGCTGGCGCTGCGCATCTCGCAGGTCGCACGGGACGCGGCGTTCCAGAAGCTGATCGGTGGGATCGAGCACGCCCGGTCGACGACCAGCGAGCGCTCGGCGCGGGCCTTCGACCCCGCGGTCGCCGCGGCCGTGGTCGACGATCCGGTCGGCATCCTGGAGGTCGACGAGGACGTGCCCGTCTGGGACCAGGTGCTCGCCGCCGAGCCGGGTGTGCCGAGGTGGTTGGCCGCCGGACAGGTCGACGACGCGCTCATGGCCATGGCGGACTTCGCCGATCTCGTGTCACCGCACCTGGCCGGCCACTCCCGCGGCGTCGCCGACCTGGCCGGCGCCGCCGCGGAGCGCTGCGGGATGTCGGAGACCGACTCGCTCGCGGTCAGACGTGCGGGCCTGGTCCACGATCTCGGCCGGGTCGCGGTGCACGCCGGCGTTTGGGCACAGGGCGGCGCGCTCAGCCAGGACCACTGGGAGCAGGTGCGCCTGCACGCCTACCACTCGGAGCGAGTCCTCAGCCGGTCGCCGTACCTCTCGACGCTGCAGGGACCGTGCGGCGGCCACCACGAACGGCTGGACGGCTCGGGCTACCACCGGGGAACCGCTGCCGGCTCCCTGTCTCAGGGGGCCCGGTTGCTCGCCGCGGCGGACGTCGCGCACGCACTGACGGAACCGCGGGCGCACCGGCCCGCACTGCCGCCGGAGCAGGCCGCGGACCTGTTGGCCGCCGAGGCTCGCGAGGGTCGACTCGACCGGCAGGCGGTCGACGCGGTCCTCGGGGCGGTCGGCCGCCACCTGCCGGCCCGTGCGCTGCCCGCGGGGCTCACGCCGCGCGAGGCCGAGGTCATCGGGCTGCTCGCCCACGGCCTGCAGACCAAGCAGGTCGCCCGACGGCTCGCGATCGCACCCAAGACCGCCGACCGGCACGTCCAGAACGCCTACGCCAAGATCGGGGTCTCGACGCGCGCCGCCGCGGCCGTCTACGCGATGCAGCACGGCCTGGTGCCGTGGGGAGAACTCCCGATGTCGCGGGCCGGCGAGCCTTCCTAGCGTCGGAAGCGGCTCGGACCTGCCGAGCCGATCCGAGGGTGGTGGTGACCGTGACCGAGCACGCAGTGCGGACTCAAAGTCGGGTGCTCGACGACGCGGCCGACCGGCGGTGGGACCGGGCACTCGCCTGGGGAGGCATAGCCGGACCGGTGCTGTTCACCGCCGGCTTCCTGGGCCAGGAGCTGTTCCGGATGGAGGAGTACAGCCCGATCGCAGAACCCGTCAGCGCGCTCGAGGCGGGGCCGAACGGCTGGCTGCAGCAGGTGAACTTCGTGTTGTTCGGCGTCCTGACCATCGCGTTCGCCCTCGGCCTGCACCGCGGGGTCCGACCGACGCCGCGAGGGTTCGCCGGCCCTGCCCTTCTGGCGGTCAGCGGGGTCGGTGCCCTGCTCGCCGCGGCCTTCCCGCTCCGCGAGGACGCGGCGGGCGTGACGTACGACCCGGGAGGTCACTTCGTCTCCGGGGTGACGTTCTTCCTCAGCAGTGCGGTGGGGCTCGTCCTGCTGTCGAGGCGACTCTCGGCCGACAACCGCTGGCGAGGTCTCGCCGGCTACACGCTGGCCTGCGGTGTGGCGGCCGTCGCCGGCTTCGTCGTGCTGGGCGGCCTGGCCATCCCGGACGGCGCCCCACTGCACGACTGGGCCGGACTCGCCCAGCGGATCGTCGTGCTGGGCGTGCTGTTCCCCTGCCGGGTCGTGCTCGCCGCGCGCCTGCTGCGTCTCTCCCGCGACTGACGGGCCTCAGGCGACGACCTTCTCCTTGACCTGCGCGACGCTGGGGTTGGTCAGCGCGCTGCCGTCGGGGAAGACGAGGGTCGGCACGGTCTGGTTGCCGCCGTTGACCGACATCACGATCTCAGCTGCCTCGGGGTGGGCCTCGATGTCGACCACCTCGTAGAGGATCCCCTCGCGGTCCATCTGCGCCTTCAGCCGGTGGCAGTAGCCGCACCAGGGGGTGCTGTACATCGTGACCGTCGTCGACACGGGTGCGGAGACCTCTCTCGTCGGGCTGGGAACCCCATGGTTCCCGTTCTCCCTCTCGTCAACTCATTTCTCGGCACCGATACTTCCACGCTCAACTATGTCGTGCCTCACTCCCGGCCGGCCGCCTCCTGGCAGCGCGCGGCTCCGGGTGTCCCGGGTTCTTGCGAGGATGGGCGCCGTGCCGCCAGTGAACGACCCGAACGAGCCGCCGGGCGCCGACGAGCTCCTCGCGATGCTCGACCCCGAGCAGCGGGCGGTCGCGACGGCCCTGTCCGGCCCGGTCTGCGTCCTGGCCGGGGCGGGGACCGGCAAGACGCGGGCGATCACCTCCCGGATCGCATACGGCGTCGCGACCGGTGTGTACGTCCCCCAGCGGGTCCTCGCGGTCACGTTCACGGCCCGGGCCGCCGGGGAGATGCGGACCCGGCTGCGCGCCCTGGGCGCGAGCGGCGTGCAGGCCCGGACCTTCCATGCAGCCGCGCTGCGCCAGCTGCGCTACTTCTGGCCCCGGCACGTGGGTGGCGAGCTGCCCCCGCTGGCCGAGCACAAGGCCGCGCTGGTCGCGGAGGCGGCCGGGCGGGTCAAGCTGGCCACCGACCGTGCCACGGTCCGCGACCTGGCCGGCGAGGTCGAGTGGGCCAAGGTCACCATGACCGACAAGGACGACTACCCGGCGGCGGCCGCCAAGGTGGGTCGCACCCCGCCGGCCGGACTGACCCCGGAGACGGTGGTCCGGCTGCTGACGGCGTACGACCTGGTCAAGCGCGAGCGGCACGTCATCGACTTCGAGGACGTCCTGCTCTACACGGTCGGGCTGATCGCGGAGCACCGGCAGGTCGCGGACGCGGTGCGCGCGCAGTACCAGCACCTGGTGGTCGACGAGTACCAGGACGTCAGCCCGCTGCAGCAGGCGCTGCTCGACCAGTGGCTCGGCGGCAGCGACGAGGTCTGTGTCGTCGGCGACCCGCACCAGACGATCTACACGTTCGCGGGAGCGTCGCCGGAGTTCCTGCTCGGCTTCCGGGAGCGGCACGAGGGCGCCCAGGAGGTGCGGCTGGTCCGTGACTACCGGTCGACGCCGCAGGTGGTCGACCTCGCCAACCGGCTGGTCCAGAAGGCACCGCTGGGGAGCCATGGCCGGCTCCAGCTGGTCGCCCAGCGCGACCCCGGCCCGGCACCGGACCTGCGCGAGCTGCCCGACGAGCAGGCCGAGGCCCGGTGGGTCGCCGAGCGGGTGCGCACCCTGGTGACCAGGGGCACGCCGGCGGGCGAGATCGCGGTGCTCTTCCGCACCAACGGGCAGAGCGAGACCTACGAGCAGGCGCTGGCCGACGCCGGCGTCCCCTACGTGCTGCGCGGCGGCGAGCGGTTCTTCGACCGTCCCGAGGTGCGAGAGGCGCGGCTGCTGCTGCGCGGGGCAGCCCGGTCGGCGGACGAGACCGACGCGCTGCCCGCGACGGTCCGGGCGGTGCTCTCCGGTGGCGGGTGGGCCGCAGAGCCGCCCGCCGGTGGGGGAGCGGTCCGTGACCGGTGGGAGTCGCTGGCCGCGCTCGCCCGGCTCGCCGACGACGTCTCGGCGGTCCGGCCGGACGCCCGGCTGAGCGACTTCGTGGCCGAGCTCGACGAGCGGGCCGAGGCCCAGCACGCCCCGGCCGTCGACGGCGTGACCCTCGCGTCGCTGCACGCCGCGAAGGGCCTGGAGTGGGACGCCGTCTTCGTGGTCGGCGCCACCGACGGGATGATCCCGATCACCTACGCCGAGACCCCCGAGCAGGTCGAGGAGGAGCGCCGGCTGCTCTACGTCGGCGTCACCCGCGCGCGCGTGCACCTGGCCGTCACCTGGGCCGTGGCCCGCTCGCCCGGCGGCCGCGCGTCGCGGCGGCCCTCGCGCTTCCTCGACGGGCTGCACGCCGGCCGCTCCGGTCCCCCCGCCGCCGCCCGCGGCGGCAAGCGCAAGGGTCCGGCCGTGTGCCGGGTCTGCGGGACGTCGCTGACGGCGCCGGTCGCCCGCAAGCTGGGCCGGTGCGAGGACTGCCCGTCCTCCTACGACGAGGGGCTGTTCGAGCGCCTGCGCGAGTGGCGGACCGAGCAGGCGAGGACCCAGTCGGTGCCGGCGTACGTCGTCTTCACCGACGCGACGCTGACCGCGCTCGCCGAGGCGCGCCCGTCGACGGAGCGCGCGTTGCTCGCGGTCCCGGGGGTGGGCCGGACCAAGCTCGAGAGGTACGGCGCCGACGTGCTCGCCCTGTGCGCCGAGGGGTCGGAGAGTCCGCTGCCTGCCACAAAAGCGGAAGATCCGGACGACTTCCGTCAGGAGTCAAAAAATTGATTGCACCTGACGGGGACCTTCCCTAGTCTTTCTGAGCATCCGGACAGCAGACCCGCAGTCGGCTGTCGCCGATCGAGCGCAGAGCAGGAGGTGACCACCGTGGAGATCAACAAGATGACGACGTTCGCGTCGCCGGCATCCCTGTGCGTGGTCCGCCACCGCATGGCGCCGTCGGCGACGTGGACGGCGTATGGCCTCGAGACGACGCGCGTCCTCGCGCCCGTCTCCGCCGCGATCCAGGGGACCACTGTGTCCATCGCGATGAAGGCCACTGCTCTGCTCCCGATCAGCGATGTCGCCGTTGTCAATGGTTTCGGCGGCCTTGCAGGGATCCGCACCAGCCACAACTGGAGCCCACCGGTGTAGCTCAACCTCACCGGCACCTCCAAGGCCGCGGAACCCGACACCCGGGATCCGCGGCCTTTTTGTCGTCCGCCCCCGCTGCCGGCCCCCACAGGGGCCAGCAGCCCGACTCGAGAAGCCACCGGCCGGCCCACCTGCCGACCGGCAACCGAGCAAGTGAACGAAGAGAAAGACATGGAGGTGACACCAGATGCAGCTCGCAGCGTTCGATCGTGAGACCGAGACCGGCTCAGCTGTCGCGACCTTGACAGCACTGACCGGACTGTCGGTCCTCACCGAGCGTGTCGTCGACGACCAGCTGCCGTGCCGGGTGAACGACCCGGAGCTGTTCTTCGCCGACTCGCCCGCCGACGTCGAGTTCGCCAAGACCCTCTGCGCGACCTGTCCCGTCCGTCTCGACTGCCTCAACGGTGCTCTCGAGCGCCGCGAGCCGTGGGGCGTCTGGGGTGGCGAGTGGTTCGTCCAGGGCGTCGTGGTTCCGCGGAAGCGTCCGCGGGGCCGTCCCCGCAAGTCCGAGGTCGCCGCGTGATCGCGCCGACCGCACCAGACCACGTGACCCACATCGTGAACAGGAGCATCGAGATGCAACTCATGCATGAGGACCTGGCGCGTGCCCATTCGGCACTGCGTCTCGAGGAGGCCCGGCGCGGACAGCGTGCCCGGCGCCTGGCCGCCGCCCACCGGGCGTCGCGCCGGGCAGAGCAGGCCGCACTGCGGGCCCGCCGCCTCCTCGCTCTCGCCACCCAGATGTGACCGCCAAGGAGGTCGCTACCGGGTCCCGAGAGGATCCGCAAGGCCCCGACCGCTGCACCGCGGTCGGGGCCTTGCCACGTCCGGACCTCCTGCGAGGATGACGTCATGGCCAAGCAGGAGCAGCGCTCCACCGTCGAGGTGGACGGTCGGCGGCTGTCGCTGTCCAACCTGGACAAGGTGCTCTACCCGGAGGCCGGCTTCACCAAGGCCGAGGTCGTCGACTACTACGTGCGCATCGCCCCGGTCCTGCTGCCGCACATCGCCGACCGGCCGATGTCCTTTCAGCGCTTCCCGGACGGCGTCGAGACCAAGGGCTTCTTCGCCAAGAACGCGCCGCCCGGCACGCCCGCCTGGGTCCGCCGGGTGCGCCTGCCGGCCCCCGGGTCGACGATGGCGCGCGAGACGCTGGACTACGTCGTCGTCGAGGACCTGCCGACCCTCGTCTGGGCGGCCAACCTGGCCGCGCTCGAGCTGCACGTCCCGCAGTGGACGGTCGGGCCGCGGGGCGCGGTGCGTGAGTCCGACCGGCTGGTGCTCGACCTCGACCCGGGGGCGCCGGCCACGGTCGTCGAGTGCGCCGAGGTGGCCCTGCTCCTCAAGGACGTGCTCGAGGCCGACGGGCTGACACCGATGGCCAAGACGAGCGGCTCGAAGGGGATGCAGGTCAGCGCCTCGATCCGCCCGGCGTCCGACGAGCGCACCTCGGCCTACGCCCACGAGCTCGCCAAGCGGCTCGAGAAGGAGCGCCCGGACCTGGTGGTCTCCCGGATGGCCAAGAACCTGCGCGGCGGCAAGGTCTTCGTCGACTGGAGCCAGAACAACGCCGCCAAGACGACCGTGGCGCCCTACGCCCTGCGTGCGCGCCCTCAGCCGTGGGTGTCCACACCGGTCACCTGGGACGAGGTTGCTGCCTGCCGCAAGCCGCCCGACCTGCAGTTCGTCGCTGACCGCACGCTCGAGCGCGTCGAGCAGCACGGCGACCTCTGGAAACCGTTGCTGGGCAAGGGATCCAAGCTGCCCTGAGCCGACAATCGATCCTGTGGACAGCCGCGCCGGCTCACCTGCGATCCGCCCTACGCTGCGGCCAGCCGGGGTCGTGATCGTGGGAAGGCGGCGCCGGTGTCCATCCGGTTCGACGGCGACGGCGTGGACGACGCGGCCGCCCGCCTGGCGCGGCGTGCGGAGGCCGCACGGGCGCTGGTCGCCGCCGCCGCGGGCCTCACCGGACCGCTCGCCGACCGCCACCTGGCGCTGGCGGCTCTGGCGCTCGCCGACCTGACCGGCGACGCGGCCGAGCTGGTCGCACTCGACCTGCACCTGCTCGGCACGCGGCTCCTCGCCGGGTCGCGGCTGCTCACCGAGGCCGAGCTCCGGCTGGCCGGTGAGGGGCAGGCGTGACCGGCGCGGACATCCTGGCCATGCCCCAACAGGATCCGGGCGCCGTCGAGGACCTCGCGGCGGCCTGCTCGCGCGTCGCGGCCACGGCGGACGGGCTGGCCGAGGCACTGCGCGGCGACCGTGACCGGCTCACCGGCTGCTGGGCGGGCCTGGCGGCGTCGGCCTGCGACGCCGAGCTCGCCGCCGTCGCGGGGCTGCTTGCCCGGATCGGCGGCCCGGTCCGGGTGGCCGCCGGACTGCTCCGGTCGCACGCCGACGAGATCCGGGGTGCCCGGCTAGCGGTGGCAGCGCTGCGTCGGGAGTACGACGACCTCGTGCTGGTGCACCGCACGGCCGTCGCGGCTGCCTCGTCGGTCGGTGGGCTCCCGGTCGCGGTCCAGCGGGTGCGCGTGGAAGCGGCCGAGGAGCGGTGTGCCGCGGACCTCGCGGCCGTGCGGGCCCGGCACCAGGCGGTGCTCGAGCGGGTGGCGGCCGACGCGATCGCGACGGCAGCACGGATCCGGTCGGTCGTCGAGGACGTCCGGGCGGGAGGCGGCACCGGGGGCCAGGCGGACCGGGGCGGCCCGGGCGGCGTCGGCGAGGAGACCCGGCTGGCCGCCCAGCTCCCGATGCTCGCGGCCGCCCGGGCCGTCGCCGGGTCGGGCGACCTGCCCCCTCGGACCGCGCCACCGCGTCAGGTGCGTGCCTGGTGGCAGGTGCTCACAACGGACGAGCAGCACCGGCTGGTCGTCCGTCACGCCGCGGCCCTGGGGGCCGCCGACGGGGTGCCGCTGGCCGTCCGCGCGGCGGCCAACGAGCTGCGCCTGGCACGCGACATCGCCCGCCTCAGCCGGGAGCGTCCGCCGGCCGGCCGGCCGCCGTGGCTGCTCGGCACCTGCCTCGCGGTGGCCGACGCGCTGGGCCACGCCCGTGCTCAGCGTGACCCGGTCACCGGCCGCCGGCTGCCCGCGTCGTTGCTCGTCTACCGGCCGGCCGCGTTCGGGGGCCAGGGTCGCGCGGCGGTCGCGGTCGGCGACGTCAGCCGCGCCGACAACATCGCTGTGCTGGTGCCCGGGCTCGGGTCGACGGTCGGCGCGACCCTGCGCGACCTGACTGCCACGGCGGCGCGGGTGACCGCCCTGGCGCGAGTCACGTCACCCCAGGAGGCGACGGCCACGATCGCCTGGACGGCGTACGACGCGCCGAACCTCCTGCAGGTGGCCGGCGAGCGAGCGGCGGTCACCGGCGCGCGGCTGCTGACCTCAGACCTGCGTGCCCTGCGCGCTGCGGGCGGCGATGCGATGCACCTCACCGCCGTCGGGCACAGCTACGGCAGCACCACCGTCGGGACGGCGCTGCGCTCGCACGCTGCGGGGGTGGACGACGTCGTGCTGCTCGGTAGCCCGGGCGCGAACGTGGAGCGCGCGGCCGCGCTGCGCGTCCCGGCCGGACACGTGTGGACCGGGGCGGCGAGCCGCGACCCGGTCAGCTACCTGGACCGGTTCGGCGCCGACCCGTCGCAGGAGGGGTTCGGTGCGACGCGCTTCCGGGCGGAGGACTCGGCACGACACCCGGTGATGCTCAGCTTCGGCGACCACTCGCGCTACTTCGCGCCGGGCAGCGAGTCGCTGGCCAACGTCGTGCGGGTCGTCGTCGGCGACGTCGATGCAGTCAGCGTGGCGACGTACCGCCGGGAGACGCCGTGGCTGCCTGACGGCATCGCGGCCGACCCGGAGGCCGACCGTCCGCCGACGGGGACCGCGGGCCGCAGCTGGTGACCCGTGCTGGACCGCCGGCCCGGGACCCGGCAGGCTCGGGGCCGTGGCGGAGGACCAGTCGAGCGGCGACTCGGTCAGCTGCGCGCGGTGCGGGCAGTCGGCGCCCGAGCCGCCGATCACGTGGAGCACCTCGGTCGAGCGCGGCCGCCGGCTCTACTACTGCGACCGGTGCAGCCGGGAGAACGTGCGGGCCATCGAGGGCAAGCTCGAGGGCGAGTGGTGGTGAGGTCAGCCCGCTGACGAGCGCGGGGCGCGGGGCGCGCGCGGCGTCGCCGCCTTACGGGGTGCTGTCGCCTTGCGCGGAGCTGTCGCCTTGCGCGGAGCTGCGGCCTTGCGTGGTGCTGCCGCTTTGCGTGGTGCCGCCGCCTTGCGGTGTGCCGTGGGCTTGTGGTCCGGGCCGAAACCCGGCAGCCAGCGTTCCAGCTCGGCGCGCCACGGGCCTTCGGCCTCGAGCTGGCAGAGGACCCCGATGGCACCTGTCGTGACGCGGTGGATCAGCAGGTAGTCCGGCGGCAGGTTGAGCCGCAGCCCGGTGCTGTAGGCGGGGGAGCGCGGGTCGCCGACCCGGACCGCCTGGCTGCGTAGCCAGGAACGGGAGAAGCGGAAGGTCTCGGCGCAGGCGGGCTCGAGGATGGGGGCGAGGTAGTCGAGCAGGGCCTGGGCGTCGAGGGTGATGCCTGGGCGGACGAAGCCTTCCTCCCGCAGCCCGTCGAAGACCCCGGCCGCGTCACCGGCGATCGCCAGCTCGAGGAGCGGGCCGATCGACGTCGGCAGCCCGTCCGGCAGCCGGTTCACGGCGCCGTAGTCGAGCACCCCGAGCCGGCCGTCGTCGAGCAGCCGGAAGTTGCCGGGGTGCGGGTCGGCGTGCAGCATGCCGGCCCGCGGCGGGCCGGAGAACAGGAAGCGCGCCAGCAGCAGTCCGGCGCGATCCCGCTGCGCGCGCGTCCCGGACGCGATGATGCGCGACAGGGGAGTCCCCTCGACCCACTCGCTGACCAGCACCTTGTCGCCGCCCTCGACGACCCGCGGGACCAGGACATCGGGGTCGCCGTCGAAGGCGTCGGCGAACGCAGTCTGGCTGGCCGCCTCGAGCCGGTAGTCGAGCTCCTCGGCCACCCGCGCCTTGAGCTCGGCGACCAGCGGCTTGACGTCGAGGCCCGGCACGAGCATCCCGACCAGCCGGCTCAGGCGCCCGATCTGCGTCAGGTCGGAGAGCAGCGCGTCGCCGGCGCCGGGGTACTGAACCTTGACCGCCACGTCACGGCCGTCGGCCCACACCGCCCGGTGCACCTGTCCGATCGAGGCGGCTGCGGCTGGCGTGTCGTCGAAGCTCGCGAACCGGTCGCGCCAGTCCGCGCCGAGCTCGTGGGCGAGCACCAAGTGCACCGTACGGGCGGGGAGAGGTGGCGCCGACTCCTGCAAGCGGGTCAGGGTGTCGCGGTAGGGGCCGGCGAGGGTCTCCGGCAGGGCTGCCTCGAAGACCGACATGGCCTGCCCGAACTTCATGGCGCCGCCCTTGAGCTCGCCGAGCACCTTGAACAGCTGCTCAGCGGTCCGGGCCTGGACCTCGGCGGCGACCACCTCCGCCGGTCGGCCGCCGATGCGGCGGCCGAGACCGAGCGTGGCACGCCCCGCGTAGCCCAGCGGGAGGCCCGCCAGGCGAACGGTGCGGGCCGCGGTGCGGCGTGGCAGGTCCTCCACCCCGGCAGTCTGTCAAACAGCCGCCGGGCCGTCCGGCCGGACGGGGAACATCACCCAAGTGCACCCGCAGGACGGGTGAGTGCTCCAGGAGCGGCGCCGCACCGAGCCGTCGGCCAGGGCCACCTCCAGCGTGCCGTCGACGGCCGGCGGCAGGTCGGACCCGTGACCGCCGTCGAGGTAGGCCAGGGCCTGCAACACCGTGTGGGCGGCGACCGCGGCGGCCAGCACGACGTCGCAGGCGCTCGCGGGGGAGTCCGACCGCACGGGTGCCCGCAGCTGGGCCGCCACCGATGCCCAACCGCGGTCGCGGTCGGCCCGGTGGAGGTCGTGGCAGTGGCTGCACGAGGACCGGCCGGGCAGCACCAGCGGCCCGACGACCCCGACCGCGTCGCGGACCTGCGCGAGCAGGTGGGGGACACCGTCCCGCAGCAGGCGCTCGAGCAGTCGCGGGTCTGCCCCCGAACCCGGGTCAGGTGCCACGACCACCAGGTCGGGCCGCGTCGCGGCCGGTTCCGCGGAGCGGGTCCGCACCGACGGTGCGTCCGCCCGGGCAGCCCGCGTGGCAGCCTCCTGACGCCGCGCGCCGAGCGCCGTCGTGCTCAGCCCGGCGGGGGACAGGTCGGCCGGGCGCACGGTTGCCGCGTCGGCCACCGCCACGCTGCCGATGCCGGCGGCAGCGAGCAGCCGCACGACACCCGCGCCGACCCGACCTCCGCCGTGGACGACCAGCGACCGGCCGCGGCGCCGGGCCAGCACCGCCACGCCCGACTCCGGACCCGGCCGGGCGATCGAGGCGGCTGCGACATCGGGCGCCAGGCGGTCGCGCTCGGTCGGCGTCAGGGCCGCCAGCGAGCTGTGGTCGGCGGCACCGTCGGTGAGGACGCCGCTGCCGTGCAGCACCGCCAGGAGGTGGTCGGCCCTGTTCGGTGCGACTCCGAGGCGCTGGGCTGCGGCGTGCACCCCCGCCACGTCGCGGCTGCCGTCCAGGGTCGCCACCAGCCGCGCCGACGCACGGTCGAGGCCACCGATGACGACAGCGGTCGAGGGGTCGGCGCCGAGCTGCAGGGTCTGGTGGTCGCGCCACACCCGGCGCAGGGCTGGTTTGATCATCGGCCGGGTCGGCAGCACCTGCCGAGCGTGGCAGAACGGCCGCGACCGACCGGCCGGCCGTCCACAAGCCTGTCTCGGCCCGCGGTTGTGGACCCGTCCGCACCAGACACGCCGCCGGGCCGGTGTGTCGGCGTCCACACGAGGGAGTGGGGTGTGGTGCCGATGGCCCCGACTAGGTGAGGCCGCAGACGTCGAGGGCGAGCAGGGCGAGCGCACGCGCGGCGGTGTGCACCTCGGCGAGCGGAACGCGCTCGTCGGCGGCGTGCGCCAGGCGTGAGTCCCCCGGCCCGTAGTGCAGGGTCGGGATGCCGGCGCCGACGAGCAGCCGGAGATCGCTGCCGTACGGCGCGCCCCAGCTCTCCTGGGGGCCACCGCCGGCCCGGGCGTGGGCGGCGCCGACCCGCTCGGCCAGGTCGCTGCCGGCCGCCAGCCGCCCCGACGCGAACTGGCCGCCCCACCACTCCACGAGCACCGGGTGCGCCGCGAGCCACGCGTCGTCGGCACACGCCTCGGCCACTGCGTCCTCGAGCGCGCGCCGCGCGTCCTCGACCGGCTCGTCCAGCGCGACCCCGAGCCGGCCCTCCGCGATCAGCAGGTCCGGCACGGTCGACGCCCAGTCGCCGGCCCGGATGCGGCCGATCGACAGCGGGTAGGCCACCGGCCAGCGAGCCATCACCGGGTCGACCTCGGCGTTGCGCCGCGCCTCGAGCCGCTCGAGGGCGGCCAGGACCGGGAGCGCCTTGGTGATGGCGCTGACCCCCTCGGTCCGGCGCGACGCGTGGGTGGCCACGCCGGGCACCCGCAGCCGGAAGGTCAGGGCGCCGCCGTTGGCGGGCACGACGTCGAGGCCGGTCGGCTCGGGCAGCACGCAGGCATCGGCCCGCCAGCCCCGCCGCAACGTCGCGTAGGTGCCGAGTCCGCCGTCCTCCTCGCCGGGCACGCAAGCCACCAGGAGGTCTCCGCGGAGGGGGGCGCCGGCGCGGCGTACGGCCGACACCGCGGTGATCGCCGCGACGAGGCCGGCCTTCATGTCGCACGCCCCGCGGCCGTGCAGCTCGCCGGCCACCACCTCGCCGGAGAACGGGTCCGGGCGGGACCAGGCCGCGAGGTCGCCGGTCGGCACCACGTCCACGTGCGCGTCGAGCAGCAGGCTGGGTCCGTCGCCGCTGCCGGGCAGCCGCCCGACGAGACCCCAGGCCTCGGTGCGCTCGACCTCGACGCCGGGGAAGTCCGGCGCGGCGAGCAGCTCGTCGAGCGGCAGCCGCCAGTGGTCCACGTCGGTCCCGGCTCCCGCGAGGTCCGTGGCGAGCATCGCCTGGATCTCGTGCTCGGCATCGGTGCCGCCCACGCTGGGCACCCGCACGAGCTCGGCCAGCCGGGTCTCGGTCCAGGCCGCCGCTGCGTCGACCTCGTCGAGCACTCGCGCCGCCCAGTCGGTCATCGCGCTCCGTCCCTCATCCGGGGCAGCGTAGGGCCGGGCGTAGGCACGTCCGGGATGCCGGAGGGGGCGGCCCCACGCGGTCGTGCCGCGGGGCCGCCCCCTCCGGGACAGTGAAGCTCGGTCAGTGGGTGTTCGGTCAGGCCTTGCCGAGGATCCGGTTCAGCTTCGTGCCGCACACAGGGCAGATGCCCTGCGCCATGCGTCGGCCCGACTCGCTGACCTTGATCTCGCCGGTGAAGTCGCGCTTCTCCTTGCACTTCACGCAGTACGCGTCTCCGGTGTAGCTCTCAGCCACAGGTCCTCCTCGGTCGAGTGGTTCGGTGTCCGGCGGGCATGCCGTGACCGGACCTGCGAACCACCCTAGAGCAGGTGTGAGCGTGAGCGTGGGAGGCGGGGTCCCTGAGCGTGCGGCGAGCTGGCCCGTCGATCTGCCGGAGATCGGGCCGGGATCGGTAGCCTCGGCTCCCGTGACAGCCTCCGAGAACCCCGCCGGGACCCCTCCGACCGGCCCGGACGTGGGGGCTCCGGCAGGCCCGGACCTGCGCGTCGAGCGGCCGGTCGACGGGGTCGTGCTCGTCACCCTGGACCTCCCGGACCGGCGGAACATGATGTCCGCGGCCATGACCGCCTCCTGGGGCCGGGCGATGGCCGAGCTGAGGACCGACCCCACCGTGCGGGCGGTGGTGGTGACCGGCGCCGGCAGCGCCTTCTGCTCCGGCGGCGACCTCTCGTGGATCGGGGCCGAGCCGGACGCCACGGTCGCCGACCTACGCGCGCGGATGCTCGCGTTCTACCGGACCTGGCTGTCCGTCAGGGACCTCGAGGTCCCCACCATCGCCGCGGTCAACGGGGCTGCCGTGGGCGCCGGCCTCGCGGTGGCGCTCGCCTGCGACCTGCGGTACGCCGCCGAGGAGGCCCGGCTGGGTGCCCCGTTCACCGCGCTGGGCATGCACCCCGGGATGGCGACCACCTGGCTGCTGCCCGAGGTCGCCGGCCTGGCGGTGGCCCGCGACCTGCTGCTCACCGGGCGGATGGTGAGCGGGGCAGAGGCGGTGCGGCTGGGCCTGGCCAGCCGGGCGCTGCCCGCGGCCGAGGTGCTGCCGGCAGCGCTCGAGGCGGCCACGCAGATCGCGGCCACCGCGCCGCTGGCCAGCCGACTGACCAAGGCGGCGCTCGGGGGTGGCGGGCACCCGAGCCTGCAGGCCGCGATCGAGTGGGAGGGCCTGGCCCAGGCGGTGACCCTGGCGACCGACGACCTGCAAGAGGGCCTGGCGGCCGCCCGGGAGCGCCGGGCACCGCGCTTCACCGGCCGCTGAGCGGGCCGGCACCCCTCGCACCTCGGACCGGTGGGCTCCAGGACGGGCAGGGGGGTCGGTCCGGTCCTGGAGCCCACCGGACGGCCACCGACCTGGGGGGGAGAGGTGGTGCCGGTCACGAAGCCCCCGGCCCGGACGGCCGGACAGTCCGCCTTCCCCTTGCGGACCGGCCAGCCGGTCGTCCCGGGGGCTTCGTCGTCGGTGACGCTAGGAGCGTCCGGCGGAGGTCGTCAACGGCCTGGCCATGATCGGTCCGGCGGCCTGTGGACAGCCGGGCTGCCAGCTGTGCAGGACGGGGCCCGAACCTGGGGACGGCACCCGTCGCAGGTGTGGAGAACCCGTCGACAGTCCTGTGGACAGACATGTGGACCATCGCGCAACCCGCCGCTGACCTGGGCAAACGTTGTCCACCAGCTGTGGACGGCAGAAAGTCGCTAGCGTTTCGGGCATGACTCGACGGTTGGCCCCGGGAGCCGGCGCCGGGCCGAGCTGGGGACGGCCTGCCGGCCGGCGAGGACGAGGCGCTGTTCCCCGCGCCGGTCGAGGTCCGCCGCAGCGCCCGCCGCCGGCGCACGGTCTCCGCCTACCGCGAGGGCGACCGCACCATCGTCCTGATCCCGGCCCGGATGAGCCGGGCGGAGGAACGCCGCTGGGTGTCGGTCATGCTCGAGCGGCTGGCCCGCCAGGACGCCCGGCTGCGGCCCAGCGACGACGAGCTGATGGCCCGCGCCCGGGACCTGGCGCGCAAGCACCTGGAGGGGCGGGCCCGCCCCGCGTCGGTGCGCTGGGTCACCAACCAGGGCAGCCGGTGGGGATCGTGCACACCGGCCGACAAGACCATCCGGCTCTCGACCCGGCTGCAAGGGATGCCGTCCTGGGTCGTGGACTACGTCCTGGTCCACGAGCTGGCGCACCTGCTGGTCCCCGGGCACGGGCCGGACTTCTGGGAGCTCGTCGACCGCTTCCCGCGCACCGAGCGGGCCCGTGGCTACCTCGAAGGCGTCTCGGCCACCGCCGAGCTGGGCATCCGGGACGACGCCGACGACGACACCGATGGCACCGACGACGCTGACGACGGATACGGCGACACAGTCATCGAGGACACCGGACCCGACTGACCAGCGTCAGAGCGGCTCACTGACCAGCGCGGCGCGGGCGCGCTCGACCAGCCGGCCGATGTCGAGCACCGCCTCGGGCGGCAGGGCATCGACCGGGAACCACGCGACGGCCAGCGACTCGGGGCTGGCCGCCGGCTCGGCACCTGCTGGCGCCACCGCCGCGTAGCGCACGTCGAGGTGCTCGCCGCACCGCCCGAACGCGCCGGACAGCTGATGGCGATCCAGGTCGACCGGCCCGTCGCCGAGCAGCCGCAGCCCGTCGATCCCGGACTCCTCGCGACCCTCGCGCAGCGCCGCGGCCGCGAGGCTCTCGTCGTCCGCCTCGACGTGACCGCCGAACTGCGCCCAGAAGCCGCCCTTGCGGTGGTGCGTCAGCAGCACCCGCAGCCCGGCCTCGTCGAGCACGAGGGCGCTCGCCGTCAGGTGGGCGGGCACGCAGGTGACCAGCAGCCCGTCGTCGTGGTCGAGCAGGTGCCGGACGTACGCCCTCCGCAGCCCTTCCTGGGTCTCGTCGGGGGCGACCCAGCCGCGCAGGGTCTCCACCGCGCCTGCGTGCAGCCCGGTCACTCCCCGGCGGGCTTGTCGGGCTCGTCGATGCCGCCCGCACCCGGCAGCGGCGGCTCGGGCGGCGCCTTGGTGTCCTCGAGCCCGGAGAGGTCCAACGGCGCGGAGCCGCCACCGGCGAAGCCCGCCGGGTCGTCGAGGTCGTCTGCCGTCGGCAGCAGGTCGGGGTGCGCCCACACGGCCTCGCGCCCCTCCTGGGTCCGCTCGGCGAGGACCGCTCGCCACAGGGCAGCCGCGTCGCGCAGCCGCCGCGGCCGCAGCTCCAGCCCGACGAGTGAGGCGAAGGTCTGCTCGCCCGGGCCACCGCTCGCCCGGCGGCGGCGCACCGTCTCGCGCAGTGCCGACGACGCCGGGAGGTGCGGGCTGGCGGCGGCGTCGACCACCTCGTCGACCCAGCCCTCCACGAGGGCGAGCGCCGTCTCCAGGCGCAGCAGCGCGGCCTTCTGCTCGGGCGTGTCCTCCGGCTCGAACAGGCCGCCGGTGAGCGCCTGCTGGAGGGACTCCGGGTTGGTCGGGTCGATCGTCCCCATCGCCTCCTCGAGGCGGGCGGTGTCGACGGTGATGCCGCGCGCGTAGGCGGCAACAGCATCCACCAGGTGGGCGCGCAGCCACGGCGCGTGCGCGAAGAGGCGGTGATGAGCCGCCTCGCGCAACGCGAGGTAGAGCCGCACCTGGTCCAGCGGCACACCGAGGCCCTCGCCGAAGGTGGCGACGTTGGCCGGCAGGAGCGCGGCCCGGCCGCCCGGAGCCAGGGGCAGCCCGACGTCGGTCGAGCCCACCACCTCGAGGGCGAGCGACCCGACGGCCTGCCCGATCTGCGCGCCGAACATCGCGCCGCCGATGCTGCGCATCATCTGCTGCAGCGGTCCGGACATCTGTGACATGGCGGCCGACTGCTCAGCGGGAAGGCCCGGGATGCCCATCGCGCCCAGCGGCCCGCCCTCGCCGCCGAGCATCGAGCCCATCGAGTCGACGACCTTGCCCGCCACCGGGTCGACCAGCTCGCGCCACGCGGGCAGCGTCGCCTCCACCCACTCCGCGCGGCTCCAGGCGGCCGACGACGTCGCGCCCGACGGGAAGGACGTCGCCTCGTCGAGCCAGAGCTCGGCGAGGCGCAGCGCGTCGAGCACCGGCTCGCGGTCGGCGGTCGTCACGGACGGGTCGTCGCTGCCGGCGACCGTCTGGCGGGCGACGTCGCGGGCCAGGTCCCAGTTGACCGGGCCGCCCTGCCACGACAGCAGCTGCCCCAGCCGCTGGAAGGCCGCGCCGATGTCGCCGCCGCCCGCGCCGAACATCGCGGCCAGCGGGTCGGTGGGGGAGCCGCCGCCAGCGCCCCCGCCGGCGGCGCCGCCCCGGGCGTCGTCGCCGTCACCGGGACCGGGGTTGAACCCGAAGGGAAGATTGCTCATGTCGGCCTCGCTGGGTGCGGTCGGTCGGGTGGCTCGGGTGCGGTCGGTGTTCTCGAACGGGTGAACGGCGTCCGAGCGGTCACGGCAGGATGGGGGCACCATGACCACTGTGCGGAGCACCCCATGACCATCGTGCGGAGCACCGGACCTGTGCCGTCCACCGTAGCTACCTGGCCAACCAGCGCGGCGGCCCGGTGAGTTCCCGCGAAGGCGACGCCGAGCCCGCCGTTCGCTCTCGGCGCAGCGGTCGGCCCAAGGCGCCGGTGGTCGCCGTCACCGGCGCCGCCGACGGTCTCGGTGCGGCCCTCGCGCAGCGGCTCGTGCAGCGGGCCGACGTGTCGAAGGTGATCGGTCTCGACGAGCGCCGCGGGGTCGTGCCGGGGGTCACCTGGCGGGTCCTCGACGTCACCGACCCCGGCTTGGCCGGCCGGCTCACGTCGGTGGACACCATCGTCCACCTCGCCGTCGACACCTCCCTCGACGGCGACGCCAAGGCCCGCGGGGAGCGCAACGTCCGCGGTGCGCAGACCGTGCTCACAGCAGCTGCCGCCCGCGGCGTACGTCGCGTGGTGCTCTGCACCTCGGCCATGGTCTACGGCGCGCTGGCAGACAACCCGGTGCCGTTGGACGACGACGCGCCGCTGCGTGCCGTCCCCGACGGCGGCCTGCTCTCGGACTGGCTGGAGATCGAGCGGTTGGCGCGACAGGCGCCGCGCAGCCACCCCGGCCTGCAGGTGACGGTGCTGCGTCCGGCGACCGTCGTGGGACCCGGTGTCGACAGCGTGCTCACCCGGCACTTCGAGGCACCGCGGCTGCTCGTGGTGCGGGACAGCCAGCCGCGCTGGCAGTTCTGCCACGTCGACGACCTGCTGACCGCGCTGGAGATGGCGGCCGTGGAGCAGGTCACCGGCGTCGCGACCGTCGGCTGCGACGGTTGGATGGAGCAGGAGGACGTCGAGCTGGTCTCCGGGCTGCGACGCATCGAGCTCCCCGCCGCGCTGGCCTTCGGGACGGCCGAGCGCCTGCACCGCCTCGGCGTCATCCCGGCGCCGGCCAGCGACCTGCAGTACGTCGTGCACCCCTGGGTGGTGTCGAGCAACCGCCTGCGCGCCGCCGGCTGGAAGCCGACCTACGACAACCCGACGGTCCTCGGGCTGCTGCTCGAGCAGGTGAGCGGCCACCACGCGCTCGCCGCTCGCCGCGTCGGCAAGCGGGACGCGACCATCGGCGCCGGCGCGGCCGTCGCGGTGGTCGGCACCGCCGCCCTGGTGCGGATCGCCCGCAAGAAGCGGCGCGGCTGATGACGACCGTGCGGCTGCTCGACGTGCGCGACACCCCGCTGTCGGTGGACGAGGTCTTCGCCGCGGTGCAGCACCCCGGTGCGGGCGGCGTCGCGCTCTTCGTCGGCACCGTCCGCGAGCAGGACGGCGGGCGCGCGGTCAGCGACCTGGGCTACTCGGCGCACCCCAGCGCCCTGGACGAGCTGCGGGCCGTGGCCGAGCAGGTCGTGGCCGCGCACCCGGTGCTCGCCATCGCGGCCGTCCACCGGGTCGGCGACCTCGCCGTGGGCGACCTCGCCGTCGTCGTCGGCGTGTCCTGCCCGCACCGCGGGGAGGCCTTCACGGCCTGCCGCGAGCTGATCGACGAGCTCAAGTCGCGGGTGCCGATCTGGAAGCACCAGACCTTCGCCGACGGCGAGCAGGAGTGGGTCGGGCTGCCCTGAACATCCCGGGAAACCGGTCAGGTCGCGGTTACTCTGGAGGTGTCCGCACGACCTGACCGCACCACCCATGCCCGCCGTCTCGAGGTCCTGATGTCCGCGCTCGTCTGGCTGACCATCCCGGTGGGGGCCCTGCTCCTCGCCCTGGTGTGGGTGGCCTGGGCGACCCGCACCCGGCCACGCGCGGACACCCACGACACCGTCGCGGCGCACCGGCGCTTCCGGGCCGCCTTCGACGCGCACCGGCCCGAGGGCATGCCCGCGCAGCGGCTCGACGCGGACGAGCACCTGCCGGCGCAGCACAGGGACAGCGCCTGAGCGGCGTACGCTCCCAGCGTCCTGACAGGTTCGTCTCGTAGGCTTCCCGACCGTGACCCGCCGCGCGCTGACCCTGGCCGTCGCGGGTTTTCTCGTCGTCCTGCTGTCTGCGGTGGCCGCGCTGCTGCCCGTGCCGTACGTCGCGCTGGAAGCCGGTCCGGTGACCAACACCCTCGGTGTCGTCGGCAAGACCGAGCTGATCCGCATCGAGGGACGCAAGACCTACCCGGACAAGGGGAACCTCGACCTGACGACCGTGCACGTGGTCGGCGGTCCGGGCAGCCGGCTGGGCCTGGTGACCGCGTTGCGCGGCTGGCTGGACGACGGCATCGCGATCGTCCCCGAGGAGCAGGTCTATCCGCCGGGCGAGACCGCGAAGCAGGCCGAGCGGCAGAGCGCGGCAGAGATGCGCGACTCGCAGGAGAACGCGACGACCGCCGCGCTGCGGGAGCTCGGCATCCCGGTGAAGACCCAGCTCGTCGTGCAGGACGTGCCGAAGGGGTCGCCGTCCACCGGCAAGCTCCGGACCGGTGACCAGGTCGTCGCGGTCGACGGCAAGGACGTCGCCGGCGGTGCGCAGCTGCGCGAGCTGATCACCTCCCACGACGCGGGGGAGCGGGTGACGGTCACCGTGCGCCGCGACGGTCGGGAGGTCACCCAGACCATCACGACGATGGCAGCCGACGACGGTCGTGCCCTGGTCGGCATCACGACGCGCGACATGGCGGAGTACCCCTTCACCGTCAACATCTCGCTCAAGGACGTCGGCGGTCCCAGTGCCGGTCTGATGTTCGCGCTCGGGGTGGTCGACAAGCTGACGCCGGGGTCGCTGACCAACGGCGCGCACATCGCCGGCACCGGGCACCATCGACGACGCCGGGCACGTCGGACCGATCGGCGGCATCACCCAGAAGATGCTCGGTGCCCGACGGGCCGGCGCCACCGTCTTCCTCGCGCCGCCGGGCAACTGCGGCGAGGCCCGCAAGACGCGTGCCCGACGGGCTGCGCCTGGTCCGCGCCACGACCCTGAAGTCGGCTGTCAGCTCGCTCGAGCAGCTCGCGGAGGGCCGGACCCGCGGCCTGCCGGCCTGCTGATGCCCAGCGACGGATGCCCTCCCGCGGACCCGGGCCGGCTGCCCGTCAGTCGCTCAGGGTCGCGGAGAGAGCGTCGGCCAGTCCGGGCACCAGGTCGGGCCCGCTGAGGACCGAGGTCTCGTCGTCGTGGGCCCGCATCCGCAGGGCGGCGCTGCGCGTGCCGTCGCGCAGCACGGCCACCACGATCCGCACCTCCTGGCGCTCCGGGTGCTCCGCGAGCCACTGCAGCGCGGCGCCCTCGTCCTGCGGCATGTCGCGCTCGGCCTCGGGGGGCACCATCAGCCGCTCCACGATGAGCGCGGTGCCCAGCACCTCGGCCGGCCAGGCGATGCCGCCGAGCAGCTCCTCGATCGTGGCGTGCTCGGGCAGCTCGTCCTGCTCGACCGGGGTGAGCCCGCCGGGGCCGTGCGGCTCGCCCGGCTCGCCGGCACCCAGCCCCAGCTCCGTGGCCAGCTGCGGCTCGCGGCGGACCAGGTCGGCGGTCTCCACCAGCGCGAAGAGCCGCGGCGGCTGGTCCCAGCCGCTCGCGGCGGCGTGCCGTTCGATGTCGATCGTGACCCGGTCGAGGATGGTGGCCATGACCGAGAATCCTCCCTGATCGCGCTCAGGACCGCGCAGGCGGCGCGGTGGGCATGGGAACTCCCCCCGGTCGTCGGTAAGTTGAGGCAGCACGTGACCCCGGCGCGCGCCGACCCCCGACCGATCGGAACGTGAGTGAGCTTCGACATGCCGGGCCCTGGCAGTCCGACCCCGCCGAGGCGGCCGGCGATGCCGACCCGCCGGCGCAGCCGGGCCCTGCTGCCGACGCTGGTCATCCTGGGCGTCCTGCTCATCGTCTTCAGCATCTTCACCGGCTTCTACACCGACCTGCTGTGGTTCCGGTCGGTCGGCTACCAGTCGGTGTTCACCCGGACCCTCGGGGTCAGGACCCTGCTGTTCGTCGTGTTCGGCGTCGTGTTCGCGGCCGTGGTGGTGGTGAACTTCGTGGTGGCCTACCGGACCCGGCCGGCCTACCAGGCGATGATCCCCGGCCAGCAGGAGCTCGACCGCTACCGGATGGCCCTCGACCCGTACAAGCGGATCGTCGTGGCGGTCATCGGCACGCTGCTCGGCCTGATCGCCGGCTCGTCGGCCGCGGGACAGTGGCGGGTCTACATGCAGTGGCGCCACGGCGTCGAGTTCGGCCAGGACGACCCGCAGTTCGGCAAGGACATCTCGTTCTTCGCCTTCGACCTGCCGTGGTGGCGCTTCGTCCTCGGCTTCGCCTTCGCGACGGTCGTCGTCGGCCTGATCGCCGCCGCCGTCACGCACTACCTCTACGGCGGGCTCCGGCTGCAGCCTCTGCTGGGGGAGCGCGCGACCCCGGCCGCGCGGGTGCACCTGTCGGTGCTGATGGGCACCTTCGTGCTGCTGCGGGCGGTCGGCTACTGGCTGGACCGCTACGGCCTCGCCGTCGGCGAGCACCGGATCGGCAAGGCGGACTTCACCGGGCTCAACTACACCGACGTCAACGCCGTCCTCAACGGCAAGACGATCCTGGCGATCATCTCGTTGGTGTGCGCGGGGCTGTTCTTCGCCAACATCGTCAGGCGTACGTGGCTGCTGCCCGGCATCGGCGTCGGCCTGCTGCTGCTGTCGGCCCTGCTGATCGGCGGCATCTACCCGGCCCTGGTGCAGCGCTTCCAGGTGGCGCCGAACGAGGCCGACAAGGAGCAGCCGTACATCAAGAAGAACATCGCGGCCACGCGGGCGGCGTACGGCATCGACAACGTGCAGATCCGTGACTACAGCGCCGCCACCACCGCGACCCAGGAGGAGCTGCGGGCGGCGTCCGAGACGACCGCGAACGTGCGGTTGCTCGACCCAGCGCTGCTGAGCCCGACCTACCAGAACCTCCAGCAGTTCCGGCCCTACTACGACTTCGCCGAGTCGCTCGACGTCGACCGCTACACCCTCGACGGGCGAGCGCCGCGACGTCGTGATGGCGCTGCGCGAGCTCAGCCTCGACGGGGTCCCGGAGCAGCAACGCAACTGGATCAACGACCACACGGTCTACACCCACGGCTTCGGCTTCGTGGCTGCCTTGGGTGAGGAGACGACCGACGGCGGCCGGCCGTCCTTCGTGTCGTCCGACATCCCGCCGATAGGGGAGATCACCGACTACCAGCCGCGGATCTACTTCGGCCAGGAGTCCCCGACCTACAGCATCGTGGGCGGGTCGGAGTCGGTCGAGCTCGACTTCCCCGACGACTCGGCGCCGTCGGGCATCCGCAACACGACGTACAAGGGCGATGGCGGCGTGCCGGTCGGCAGCCTGTTCAACAAGCTGCTGTTCGCGATGAAGTACCAGGAGCCCAACCTGCTGCTGTCCGACCGGATCCAGGCGGACTCCAAGATCCTCTACGTGCGCGACCCCAAGTCGCGGGTCGAGAAGGTCGCTCCGTGGCTGACCCTCGACGGTGACCCCTACCCGGTCGTCGCCGACGACAGGATCCAGTGGGTCATCGACGGCTACACGACGAGCAACGGGTTCCCCTACTCCACCCGCAGCAGCCTCGACGACGTCACTGCCGACTCGCGCACCACGGCGGCGACCGGGATCGTGACCCCGGTCGACCGGGTCAACTACATCCGCAACTCGGTCAAGGCGACGGTCGACGCCTACTCCGGCAAGGTCACGCTCTACACCTGGGACGACGAGGACCCCGTCCTCAAGACCTGGAAGAACGCCTTCCCCGGCACCGTCAAGCCGCGCTCGGCGATCAGCGACGAGCTGCTGACGCACCTGCGCTACCCCGAGGACTTCTTCAAGGTGCAGCGGACGCTGCTCGCGAACTACCACGTGGAGAACCCGCAGACCTTCTACAACGGGTCGGACTTCTGGCGGATCCCGGACGACCCGACGAGGCCGCTCAGGTCGCCCGGTCCGCAGCCGCCGTACTACCTGACGCTGCGCATGCCCGGCCAGGACGAGGCGACGTACTCCCTGACGTCGACCTACGTGCCGACCGGTGAACGCGAGAACCTCGCGGCGTTCGTCTCGGTCAACGCCGACCCTGGGCCGGACTACGGCACCTTCCGGGTGCTGCAGCTGCCGCGGTCGTTGCAGATCAACGGACCGTCGCAGGTGCAGAACCAGCTCGAGTCCGACGACACCATCGCCGAGGAGATCAACATCCTCAAGCGCGGCACCAAGGTGAAGTACGGCAACCTGCTGACCCTGCCGCTGGGCGGCGGCCTGCTCTACGTCGAGCCGGTCTACGTGCAGGCCGAGTCGACGACCTCGTTCCCGCTGCTGCGCAAGGTGCTGGTGTCCTTCGGCAACGACGTCGCGTTCGAGGACACCCTCGAGCAGGCGCTCGACTCGCTCTTCGCCGAGCAGGGCGGCATCGACCCGGGTGGCGGCGGGACCGAGCCGCCGCCGGCCGGAGAGCCGGTCGACCAGAACGCGGCCCTCGCCGACGCGCTCGCCGACGCCCAGCAGGCGATCGCCGACGCGGAGGAGGCCCTCAAGGCGGGCGACTTCACCGCCTACGGCCAGGCGCAGGCCGACCTGCAGGCGGCGATCGACCGAGCCGTCGCGGCGCAGCAGGCGGGCGGCACGACGGACGGCTCCAGCCCGTCGCCGTCGCCGAGCGAGTCGGCCTCGCCGAGCGGCACGGCCTCGCCGTCACCCAGTCCGTCAGGGTGACGGCGCCGCGTGGCGGACCCTGGCGGGGAGACGTGGCGGGACGCGGATTTGCGGCGGCACCGGCGCCTGGGTAGATTGGGCGACACGACGCGGGGTG
>CAVXNC010000015.1:0-276196 GCA_963762865.1 uncultured Actinomycetota bacterium | reverse complement strand
GGCGGCCGGTGTTGTTCCAGTGCAGCAGGGCCGGTGTCTCGCGCTCCCAGCCGAGCACCGACACGGACGCGGTCGACAGCCGAGGTGCGCGCCGGCGGTGGCCGGCAGCCCGAGCCAGCCGGCACCGAGCACCCGGCAGAAGTGCCCGTGCGAGAAGGCCAGGACCGGCCCGTCGGCCTCGCGCGCCAGGGCGACCACCCGGTCGGCCCGCGCCTCGACCTCGGCGGCCGACTCACCGCCGCGCGGCCCGTCGGCCCAGACCGTCCACCCCGGCCGGCCCTCCCTGATCTGCGGTGTGGTCAGACCCTCGTCGTCGCCGTAGTCCCACTCGGCGAGGTCGTCGACGACCTCCGGGTCGGCGTGCCCGGCAAGGGAAGCGGTCCGGCGGGCTCGCAGCCGCGGGCTGGCGACGACCCGCACGAAGTCCGGCGCCTCGGCCAGCCGGCGACCCACCGCGGTCGCCGCCTCGACACCGGCGTCCGTCAGATCCAGATCGGTCCGGCTGGTGTGCCGCCCGGACGCGCTCCACTCCGTCTCGCCGTGCCGCACCAGCCACAGCTGCGACGCGGGGGCCTCGTCATCTGCCACAGCGGGGACCGTACCCCGGTAGAAAGGCGCCATGACTGATCACCAGGTGGACGCCGTCGTCGTCGGGATGGGACCTGGAGGCGAGGAGGTGGCCGGCCGGCTGGCCGAGGCGGGGCTCTCGGTCGTCGGGGTCGAGCGCGAGCTGGTCGGCGGCGAGTGCCCGTACTGGGGGTGCGTGCCGAGCAAGATGATGATCCGTGGCTCGACGCTGCTCACGGAGGCGCGGCGCGCCGACCCCTACGCCGGCACGACAACAGTCACTCCGGACGTTCGGCCGGTCGCCCGGCGCATCCGGCAGGAGGCGACCGACGACTGGGACGACACGGTCGCCGTCGAGCGCTTCGAGGGCAAGGGCGGCCGGCTGGCCCGCGGGTCCGCGACTCTCGACGGTCCCGGCCGGGTGCGCGTGGGCGACGACGTCTTCGTGGCCGGCCGGGCCGTCGTGGTCGCGGCCGGAGCCGTCCCGGTCGTCCCCCCGATCGACGGCCTCGCCGACACCCCGCACTGGACCAACCGCGAGGCGATCGCGGCCCGCACCGCGCCGCTGTCGCTCACAGTGCTCGGCGGCGGCGCGATCGGCTTGGAGCTCGCGCAGATGTTCGCCCGCTTCGGGTCGCGGGTCACGGTCGTCGAAGGGACCGACCGGCTGCTGCCCCCCGAGGAGCCGGAGGCCAGCGAGGTCGTCGCCGCCGAGCTGCGTGCGGACGGCGCCGAGCTGCTGCTGGGCGCAAACGCCGTGCACGTCGCGCGCGACGGCGACGGGGTTGAGGTCAGGCTCGAGGACGGTACGTCCGTCCGGTCGGCCGAGCTGCTCGTCGCAGTGGGCCGGCGTGCCCGGATCAAGGAGCTCGGCCTGGACACCGTCGGGCTGGACCCGGACGCCCGGACCCTGGCGGTCGACGAACGGATGCGGGCCGGGGAGCGGCTGTGGGCGATCGGCGACGTCACGGCTTCGGGCGGCTTCACCCACATGGCGATGTACCACGCGGCGATCGCGGTGGCCGACATCCTCGGGCAGGAGCACCCGGCGGCGGACTACGCGGGCACGGCGCGAGTGACGTTCACCGATCCCGAGGTGGGCTCGGTGGGGCTGACCGAGCGAGCGGCGGGCGAGCAGGGCCTGACCGTGCGCACCGGGATCTCGCAGGTGGCCAGGTCTGCCCGAGGCTGGATCCACGGCCCGGGCAACGCCGGCTTCATCAAGCTGGTCGAGGACGCCGACCGGGGCGTGCTCGTCGGCGCGACGTCCTGCGGCCCCTGGGGCGGCGAGGTGCTCTCGATGCTGACCCTCGCGGTGCATGCCCGGGTGCCCGTCCCGACCCTGCGATCGATGATCTACGCCTATCCGACGTTCCACCGCGGGGTGCTCGACGCACTGACCGACCTCGCCGGCTGACCACGTCGGCGGCACCAGGCAGCTGCCCGGGAGCCACCCCGTCGGTGGCAGCGGCCAGTATTGGCGAGTGCTCCTCGCCGACGTCGCCACCGCCTCCGACGCGGTCGGCGGGACGACCAAGCGCACCGAGAAGTCCCGGTTCGTCGCCGAGTGCCTGCGCGCCGCGGAGCCGGCCGAGGTGGCGGCGGTCGTCGCCTACCTCTCGGGGGAGCTCCTCCAGCGGCGCACCGGCGTCGGCTGGGCGTCGTTGCGCGACCTGCCGCCGCCGGCCACGGTCGCGACGCTGACGGTCGCCGAGGTCGACCGGACCCTCGCCGAGGTGGCTCATGTCTCCGGCACCGGTTCGCAGGTACGTCGCGCCGAGCTGGTCGGCTCGCTCTTCGGTCGGGCCACCGAGCCCGAGCAGCGACTGCTGCGCGGCCTGCTCACCGGGGAGCTGCGCCAGGGAGCGCTCGAGGGCGTGATGCTCGACGCCGTCGCCAAGGCCAGCGGGCTGCCCGCGGCCGACGTGCGGCGGGCGGTCATGCTGCGCGGCGCGGTCGGGCCGGTGGCGGCCGCCGCTCTGTCGCGCGGAGCCGATGGCCTGGCCGACTTCCGCCTGCAGGTCGGCCGGCCGGTGCAGCCGATGCTCGCGTCACCGGGCTCCGACGTCGCGTCCGCCCTGGCGCGCCTGGGCACGGCCGCCCTGGAGTGGAAGCTCGACGGGGTCCGCGTCCAGGTGCACCGTGACGGCGACGACATCGCGGTCTTCACCCGCAGTCTCGACGACATCACCGAGCGCGTGCCGGAGGTGGTCGAGGCGGCCCGCCTGCTGCCGGTCCGATCCGTGGTGCTCGACGGCGAGGCGATCGCGCTGCGCCCGGACGGTCGTCCCCAGCCCTTCCAGGTGACTGGTAGCCGGGTCGGTTCGCGGGTCGACGTCGCCGCTGCCGTCAGGACGTCGCCGCTGACGACGTACGCCTTCGACGTCCTGCACCTGGACGGCGCCGACCTGTTCGGGGGCACCGGGGCCGAGCGCTTCGAGGCCCTCGCATCGGTCGTAGCCGACGGACCAGCGGGTGCCGCGGCTGGTGACTGCCGACCTCGACGCCGCCGAGGCCTTCGTCGCCGACGCGCTGGACCACGGACACGAGGGCATCGTCGCGAAGTCGCTGGACGCGCCCTACGAGGCGGGCCGCCGGGGCGCGGGGTGGCTCAAGGTCAAGCCGGTGCACACCCTGGACCTGGTCGTGCTGGCCGCCGAGTGGGGCCACGGCCGGCGCAAGGGGTGGCTGTCCAACCTGCACCTGGGCGCCCGTGACCCGGCGACCGGAGGCTTCGTGATGCTCGGCAAGACGTTCAAGGGACTCACCGACGAGATGCTGCGGTGGCAGACCGAGCGGCTGCAGGAGCTTGCCGTCGACGCGCGGCGACTGGGTGGTGACCGTGCGCCCCGAGCTCGTCGTCGAGATCGCGTTCGACGGGGTCCAGACGTCGCCGCGCTACCCGGGCGGGATGGCCCTGCGCTTCGCCCGGGTTCTCCGCTACCGGCCGGACAAGCGGCCGGGAGAGGCCGACACGGTCGACACGGTTCGGGTCATTCACGCCGGGCCGCTGGGGACTGACGACCGTCAGCCGGGGTAAGGCGAATCTCATGCGACGGATCGATCTGCAATCAACGAGCCCGGGCGAGGGATCCGCCCCGCGACAGGCCGCGGCAGTGCTGCTCCGGGGCGTCGGCCCGGACGGTGAGCTGGTCGTGTCCTCGGCGGACGACGTGACCTTCCCGGCGGTGTGGCAGGCCGGCGAACGCGTCTACGACGTGGAGATCTGGAAGGATGGTGAGCTGGTCGCCACCGTGCCACCCCGGTCGGACGAGGTGGACGCCTCCTTCGACGAGCACGAGCGCCGCCGGGGCGCCTGACACGTCACCCGTTTGCGCGGGTCAAGTCACCGTCAAGCCGCGCCGATGACAAAGTCATGAACTACGCACCGCTGCTGATCCCCGCGAACAACTGGATGGACCTGCTCGTCGCGGCCGATTACGTCGGGGCGCCGTACGCCGAGCTGGTGGCAGCGGCCACCAAGGGGGAGTTGGACGCCACGGTCACCCATCCGCAACGGCCGGGCGACTGGATGGTCCGCATGGGCACCGTGGAGGAGTGGGCGCGCCGCCGCTCCCTGCTGCTGACCGCCTGACACCCGCTGCGTCCGCACGCCACGACCGTCGGTCCCCGGCGGCGGGTGGGCTGTGTAGTGATCATGCGAACGGGGCATTCATGCCCGCGTGAGCTCCCGTGTCGTCGCCACCGCCACCCTGCTTGCCATCGCCTACGTCATGCTGCGCGCCGTCCCGTTGATCGTGGCCGGCTGACGCTCACAAACCTGCCGCGTCCGGGCGAAGAACCTGATGCTCCGGTGCGCGGGGTTCGGCTGGGTGACCGGGTCACGCGCGGGCGAGCCACCGGCGCATGTCGCCGGCCCTGACGACCCATTCGCCGCGCTCCTGGCGGGCGGCCAGCGTGCGGTTGCCGATCGCCGTCAACACCTCGTGGCGCTCACGCCGCGAGATCGACGCGACGTCGTCCACGGTCAGAGCGGCGTCGTCCGCCAGCCGTCCGGTCATGCGTCGAGTCATCGGCAGCCGGGGCGCAGGCCTTGATCCACGGAGCGCCGCCCATCCGGCGGGGGGGCCAGTCTTGATTGACTCCAGACAATGCGCAAGACTCTCGAGGATGCCGGCGACCGCGGACCTCGAGCGCATGCTGCGCGCTGCTGCCCTGCGGGTGACCCGTCCGCGGCTCGCGGTGCTGGGTGCCGTGCACGACCACTCGCACGCCGACACCGACGCGATCATCCGTGTGGTGCGTGCCCACCTCGGCGCCGTCTCGCACCAGGCGGTGTACGACGTGCTGCGGGTGCTGACGCGGGCCGGACTGGTCCGCTGCCTGCAGCCCAAGGGCTCCGTCGCGCGCTACGAGGCGCGCGTCGGGGACAACCACCACCACGTCGTCTGCCGGTCGTGCGGCACGATCGCGGACGTCGACTGCGTCGTCGGCGAGGCACCGTGCCTGACCGCCGACGGCACGAGCTACGCGGTCGACGAGGCTGAAGTGATCTTCTGGGGGCGGTGTCCGGAGTGCGCCCCGGCACCCGCGGCCGGACGTGCCCCATCGGCCCGACCGGCCTGAGCAACCACCACAAGAAGCAAGGACAGGAGAGCGACCGACGTGTCTGAGCACGGCAGCGAGAGCGAGAACCCGGTCATTGCGGCCCCCGAGGCGAAGCCTGGCCGCCCGCACACCAACCAGGACTGGTGGCCGAACCAGCTGAACCTGCAGGTGCTCCACCAGCACTCACCCAAGGGCAACCCGCTCGGTGAGGACTTCAGTTACGCCGAAAGGTTCGCCACCCTCGACGTCGAGGCGCTGAAGCGCGACGTCGTCGAGGTGATGACGACGTCTCAGGACTGGTGGCCCGCCGACTACGGCCACTACGGGCCGCTCTTCATCCGGATGAGCTGGCACTCGGCCGGCACCTACCGCATCGAGGACGGCCGCGGCGGAGCCGGCGACGGGTCGCAGCGGTTCGCGCCGCTCAACAGCTGGCCGGACAACGCCAACCTGGACAAGGCGCGCCGCCTGCTGTGGCCGGTCAAGCAGAAGTACGGGCAGCAGGTCTCCTGGGCGGACCTGCTGGTCTTCGCGGGCAACGTCGCGCTGGAGTCGATGGGCTTCAAGACCTTCGGATTCGGTTTCGGCCGCGAGGACGTCTGGGAGCCCGAGGAGATCTTCTGGGGTCCCGAGGACACCTGGCTCGGCGACGAGCGCTACGGCGACGGCGGCGAGCGCGAGCTGTCCGGCCCGCTCGGCGCCGTGCAGATGGGCCTCATCTACGTGAACCCCGAGGGCCCGAACGGCAACCCGGACCCGTTGGCCGCGGCGCACGACATCCGCGAGACCTTCCGCCGGATGGCGATGAACGACGAGGAGACCGTCGCGCTCATCGCCGGCGGGCACTCGTTCGGCAAGACCCACGGCGCCGGCCCGGCAGACAACGTCGGTCCCGAGCCCGAGGCTGCCTCGCTCGAGGAGCAGGGTCTCGGCTGGCACAGCACCCACGGCGCCGGCAAGGGCGCCGACACCATCACCAGCGGGCTCGAGGTCACCTGGACGAGCACGCCGACCCAGTGGGGAGCCGGCTTCTTCGCCAACCTCTTCGGCAACGAGTGGGAGCTCACCGAGAGCCCGGCCGGCGCGAAGCAGTGGGTCGCCAAGGACGCCGAGGAGTCGGTCCCCGACGCCTTCGACGCGTCGAAGAAGCACCGACCGACCATGCTCACGACCGACCTCGCGCTGCGCTTCGACCCGGCGTACGAGAAGATCTCGCGCCGCTTCCACGAGCACCCCGAGCAGCTCGCCGACGCGTTCGCCCGCGCCTGGTACAAGCTGCTGCACCGCGACATGGGTCCGGTCACCCGCTATCTCGGCCCCTGGGTGCCGGAGGGGCAGCTGTGGCAGGACCCGGTCCCGGCCGTCGACCACGAACTGGTCAGCGACCAGGACGTCAGCTCGCTCAAGGCCACCATCCTCGGCTCCGGCTTGTCCGTGTCGCAGCTGGTCTCCGTGGCTTGGTCGTCGGCGGCGACCTTCCGCGGCACCGACAAGCGCGGCGGTGCCAACGGCGCTCGCATCCGGCTGGAGCCGCAGCGCGGCTGGGCGGTCAACGCCGAGGCCGGGACGGTGCTCGAGACGCTCGAGCGGATCCAGCAGGACTTCAACTCGGCGCAGTCGGGGGGCACGAAGGTCTCGCTCGCCGACCTGGTCGTGCTGGGTGGCTGCGCAGCGGTCGAGAAGGCCGCGAAGGACGCTGGTGTCGACATCACGGTCCCCTTCGTGCCGGGGCGCACGGACGCGTCGCAGGAGCAGACCGACGCCGAGTCCTTCGCGGTGCTCGAGCCCCGGGCCGACGGCTTCCGCAACTACCTGCGGGCGGGCGAGAAGCTCCCGCCGGAGACCCTGCTGCTGGACCGGGCCAACCTGCTGACGCTGACCGCTCCGGAGATGACCGTCCTGGTCGGCGGCCTGCGGGCGCTGGACGTCAACGTCGGGCAGACCAGGCACGGCGTCCTCACCGACCGCCCCGGGACCCTGACGAACGACTTCTTCGTCAACCTGCTCGGCATGGGCCGGGAGTGGAAGGCGTCGTCGACCGAGCACGTCTACGAGGGCCGGGACCGCGGCACGGGCGAGGTCACCGCGACCGCGACCGCCGTCGACCTGGTCTTCGGCGCGAACTCGCAGCTGCGAGCGATCGCGGAGGTCTACGCCTCGGACGACGCCACGGAGAAGTTCGTGCGTGACTTCGTCGCCGCGTGGGACAAGGTCATGAACCTCGACCGTTTCGACGTGGGCTGACCTTCGGGCAGGTACGTCGCGGCACCGCTCGGCGGCCGGTCCCCATCACGGGGCCGGCCGCCGAGTCGCGTCAGAAGCGTCGTTAGGCTCCCGGCGCATGGACTCGGAGGAAGCCCGCCGGATCGTGGCCGAGGCCGTGCTCGCCCGGAGCGAGGCGGACCGGGACGATCCGCACGACAGGGCGACCCTGGATCGGCTCCGCGTCGAACTGGTCGACGCGGCGCGGCGGGACGGTGCCACCGAGGACGACCTGACGGCGCTGCTCGTCGACGCGGTGGACCTGGCGGCCTACCTGGGCGCATGGACCCGGGACTTCGGCGCGAGCGTGCACCTGGTCCTGGGCGCGCTGCCCATCGGCGCCGGGCTGCCGGCACCGCCGAGCGTGGCGGAGACCGTCCTCGAGTGGCGACGCGCCGAGCAGTAGAGGACCCCCCGCTCCGCCCTCGCCGTCCGGGATCAAGGAAAGCGGAGTACGTTGAACGTCCCCTGTCCTTGCACCCCGGCAGCCCCGGACCCGGCCCTCGGAATGCGCTGTTGAGCCCCCGTGGAGCCCTCGATGACCGACCAGCTGCCCAGGCCGGCGCCTGCCGGTGACCTGTTGGTCGACTCGTCTCCCCTCCACCTGGCAACGCCCGAGGACCTCGCCGACGTTGCCGACCGGGACCAGCGCTTCGCGGAGCTGCTGGCGCGCGGAGACGACCGCGACCGGGCTGCCGAGCGACGGGACCGCGCTGCCGAGGCCGACGAGGCGGCTGGCCGACCCCACGTCGCCTGGATCGACCGGAACTGGGCGGGGCGCGACCGTGACCAGGCCGCCGCAGACCGCGCGGACCTGATCGAGCTCCTGCAGGAGCGGGAGCTGACCGACTCCGCCGCTACCGAGACGCGGATCGGTGAGGAGAGCACGAACTCCCTGTGACCAGGGGCACGATGGTGGGCGATACAGGCCTTCAGATGGCTTGACTAGGGGGAATCTGAGGCCTCGTCGGGTCGACCAACCGGTGGCTGCTCGTCGACGGCGCCCACCGTCGAGGCCGACATAGGTGTCACTGTGCGGTTTCTTGACGTCATGGACAGTTCGTTGCTTCGTCGCCGTCAATGGCGCCAAGGAAGGATCCGAAGTCGCCGATGTGGGCGTCCTCGCCTAACACCTCACTGGTGACGTTCCCAAGTCCGAGTCGCGGCTCCTCTTGGTCAGAGGCATGTTCGCCGATGTCGTGATGAGCCACCGCCCGCTGAGCCGTGACCACCCCAAGGCAGTTCGGATGGGCGGGTGTGTCTGCCGACGCAGGTGGTGCGAAGCCGACCGCGACAGCCACGAACGCGGTGATCGAGACAACTGTCAGGGCTGATCTTGGCACGGTGACTCCTCTCCGCCTGGAGCGCGGGCGCTGCTCCGGTACTGCCTCATTCAGGCGGTGCGAGCGCCACGCTGGCAAGCCTTTCGGTCCTACCCGAAATGTCGACCGACAGGCGTTGGGCTTCACGCTGGGTGCGACGATAGGTGGACTCGCTGCAGGGAGGAACTGGCGATGCTGCGATTGCGCTTTGACGTACAGGATCTCGCGCGGACCGTCTTCGCTCCGCCCTTCTTGCTGTGCGAGCTCTCAGGCAGCATCGAGGCCCTCCAGCGGCCGGCCAGCGCCTTTCAGAAGACGTGGCTGACCACCCATCGGCGACTACCCCTCCGGGCGCGCGCTCTCATGAGCCTGGTGCCCGCCCATGGCGGGGTGCCGGAATTCCTGGCACCGGAGAGAGACGGGACGCTGGACGACCTGTTGGAGCTAGTCACGCGGACTCCTGCGGCTCAGGTTGCCGCCGACATGGCGATGACGAGGCCCCCTAGTTCCGGCGCCGACTGGATCCAGGACCTGACCGCGGGAAGAGCCAAGGCGTTCATCACGTTGCGCGAGGCGCTCCGATGCTGGCACGAACACGTGATGGCACCCGTGTGGCCCCACGTGCAGCCGGTGGTGGCAGCCGAGCTCAGCAACCGGGCATGGCATTGGACGACGAGAGGCGCCGAGGAGACGCTGAACACGCTGCACCCACAGATCCGTTGGAATGAGGGGATCCTCGAAGTCGGCTCGCCCGTCGATGCCGACATCGACCTCAACGGTCGGGGACTGCGGCTGGTCCCTTCGGCCGTCTGGGCACGCCCCGTGCTCGCCCTGGGATGGGAGCAACCGTCACTCACCTATCCGGTGCCCCTTCGCGGCCGTAGCCGTCGGGGGATGACCGAAGATAGGCGTGACAGCCTCGATGGCCTGATCGGGAGTACCCGCTCGCGCGTGTTGCGACAACTGGCCGCCGCGGACCACACCACGAGCGGACTCGCTTCCTCGTTGGGCATCAGCCTCGCTTCAGCGTCGGCGCACGCCGCCGCGCTCCGCGAGGCCGGCCTCATAGCGACCCGGCGGGAGGGACGGGCCGTTCGACATGAGGTGACCCCTCTCGGTTCTCTCGTTGCGTCCGCTTCTTCCCGAGCATCAAGTGCGGGCTCAACAGGGGCAACCCAGGCTTAGTCGCCCTCAGTCGCGACGAACCCGGCCCCAGGGCTTGAACACGGCCAGGACGACGGCGAGGCTGAGACAGGTCAACGACACGGCGGGCGGGAAGAACAGTCGGGCCACGCCTTTGCTCGGCGGCGTTCCGGTGCCGGACGCCAGCTTGCCGCCGACCTGCGCACTCACGGTGGCCGCGGAGGGCGCCCGAGCTTGGCCTGGCACTTGTGTTGGCCAACGGCACGGGGCGGCCATCCTGGCCGGTGGCGAGTGGGTACCCGACGAGGCGGCGGTCACGACGCCGTGAAGGGTGGGCTAGCGCCCCCGGCGGCAGGAATGGTCCGCAACGGTCAGGGAATCCGTTGCCCTTCGCCGGGGGCGCTAGGACATCCACGATCCCGTGCGGGGACACCACGGACAGGTGACAACCGTCATCGCGGTGTACGCGCGATGTCATCGGTTCCGCGGGATGTAAGCGCACACTGTGACCATGGCCACCAAGCGGCCGGTCGGCCGCCGTTTGCAGGCGCGACGGAAGCGGCTTGCCGCGTTCAACGGCCCGTTCCCGGCGTGCCATTTCTGCGGCCAACCGGTTCCGCCCGGGCAGATGAATTGGCACCACGTCATCCCGTTGGCGGAAGGCGGGCCGGACGTGTTGAGCAACATCCGGCCGAGTCACGCGTCGTGCAACATGCGCGACGGCGCCCGGTGGATCAACGACCGGAACCGGCGTGGCCGCGAGCTACTCGCGCAGATGGAAGCCGCCGAAGCCGAAGAACGGTACCGGGCCGAACACTCGCTCGGCGGCTGACGCGACCGACCAGAACCGGCACTATGTGCGAGCTAGCGCTGCCGTCGCTCGGCTGTCATGAACATTGACCAGCGAGGTCGTGGAGAGCACTCTCAGGGGATCAGCCGGGCGGAGGACACATGGAGATCTTCATCGGCATCATCGTCGTAATCGCTGCGGGCATCGGACTGCTCTGGTGGGTCAACCGCCGTAATCCAGGGACCTTCGGTTCGAAGGAAACTGACGCCGAGAACCAAATGGAACAGCGAAAGGACTGGGGTCCGCGCTAAATCTGCGAGTGCCCGAAGTTGCGGTCGTGATCTGCGCTCCCTGCCTGACTCCCTCAGGCAGACCGCGCCTGTGTCCCTTCCCGTGCACCCGCCTGGCGGCTGACACGACCCGCACGGAATCGGCACTATCCCCGCCAGGGTCAAACGGCGCATGGCGGGAGTAGGCTTCGGGCTGGCGACGCGCGTCGAGCCCAGTCATCTGACAGACCTCGTGCCTGGCACACCGTGGCCGTCATCGGAAGGTCCCGCCAAAGCGCGCTGCGGGACCTTTCCCTCTGTAGGTGGTTCGGACCACCAGCAGTGAGCCCGCGCTGCCCCACTACTCCCAGGCCAGCCCAGAAGGGGCTTTCGGCGTACTGGTCGGCTGCGTCGAGGACGACGAATCGTTCGAGAGATCTTCACGTAGTGATCCTCGGGGGAGCCACTATGCGGTGTCTTGACCCGATATGGCTGCCGGTCCAGCCTCGGGGATAACGTCATGTGAGCCCTACCTCCCCAGACCCCGGAGGCCGACGTGACTGGCCCGATATGGGGCGACCCCAGCGCGCGTGCCCTGGCGTCCGTGTGCGAGATATTCGGCCTGGCGCCGGGACCGGCCAAGGGGGCGCTGATCGACATTGCAACAGGCGTGGTGATGGAGCGCCGTGACTGCATGACAGCCGAGGCGCGAACGCTTCTTTGCGATACAGCGCAGCGGAATCACCTGACGGTCTGCGAGATGGCAGAGCGAGCCATCGCGGACCGCGATCTCCGTTAGCACCCAGTTCAGTGCGCGCCCGTTCTCGCACGAATGCCGCGAGGAGCGCGCGCATAGGTGCCTACCTGTTGACTCGACGGCAGCTCGCAGCCGGGCCAGGGTGCGGGTCAGGTGGTCGGCGAGTCGCTCGATAAGTGCCTGCCCACGATGCTGTGTGGCTCTCTAACGGGATGCGTCCTCGCCGGCCGCCGTCTGGCGGGTCGTGGCTCAAGAGGGGTCTGCTTCGCTCGAGGTAGGTCTGCCCGCACTCGCCGTCACACCCACGTGATGGAGGCGAGATGGCAGCGGTGATGATCGGCGTCGACCCGGCGAAGCGGTCGCACGCGATGGCGGTCCTGGACGAACGCGAGACCCAGCTGGCGGCGCTGCAGGTCGGCAACGACAGTGCCGGCTACCGCGCCATGATTGGGCTGGCGCGGCGGTGGCCGGACCGGATCTGGGCGGTCGAGGGCGCCGCCGGGGTCGGGGTTCAGCTCGCGCAACGGCTGGTCGCCGACGGCGAGGCCGTGCTCGACGTGCCGCCGAAGCTGTCGACGCGGGCCCGGATCTTCGACGTCGGGCACGGCCGGAAGAACGACCCGGGCGATGCCCGCACGGTCGCGGTGGTCGCGATCCGCACCACCGGCCTGCGCCGGGTGGTGCCCGACGACGAGATGGTCGCGCTGCGGCTGATGAGCGAGCGGCGCCGGGACCTGGTCCGGTCCCGGACCCAGACCGTGAACCACCTCCACCAGCTGCTGATGGAACTCATTCCGTCTGGGGCAGGGCGGAATCTGACCGCGAAGAAGGCCAAGGCGCTGCTCGCCACGGTCCGACCCCGAGACATCGCCGGCCGGACCCGCCGCCTGCTCGCCGCCGACCTGATCGACGACCTGGCCGGGCTGGACCGCAAGCTGACCGATCTCGACAGGCGACTCAAGGCAGCGGTCGCTGCGACCGGGACGACCTTGACCGACATCAAGGGTGTCGGAACCGCGACCGCGGCGATGATCCTCGGCGAGGTCGGGGACGTGCGCCGGTTCCCGACCCGGCACCACTTCGCCACCTACACCGGCGTCGCCCCGATCGAGGTGTCCTCCGGCGAGGTCGAGCGGCATCGACTGTCCCGGGCCGGGAACCGACAGCTCAACCACGCCCTGCACATCGTCGCGCTTTCCAACAAGCGCTACGACCCACGCGGCGGCGCCTACTACGCGAAGAAGATCACCGCCGGCAAAGGCAGGAAGGGTGCCCTGCGCTGCCTGAAACGGCGGCTGTCCGACAGCGTCTACAGGCACCTGGTCGACGACCAACAGCAGCGGGCGCAGGGGAGCCCGGGTGGGCACTCGGGGGCGACTCTTCAATCCAGCGCGGCCGGCTCACACCCCAACACCGACACTTCGGAGCAGCCACACACCGGGCTCCACGAAAACCCTACGCCCGACCTCTCAGCCGTGTCTTGACACAGAGGGGAGCCGTTCCCGAGCACCGTGCCCGGCGGCTGACGCGACCGACCAGAACCGGCTATGCGCCGATGGAACGGCGGCCGTGGCGCCAACCGGCCGCGGAATCGGACGACATTGGGGTCGCACATCTATTCATCGTCCGTGCCGGTGGCGTTCCGGGCTAGATGGTCCGTTCCAAGTTCACCCAGGGGAGGGTGCGGGAAACGGCGCGGGGCCATTCCGGCCGCGTCAGCATGAAAAAGTCGGGTGCGCGTAACGGCACGTCTGAGCGGTCCGGGCACCGCTTGGTGTGGACTGGGTCGGCCTCGCTTCGTGGCTTGCACACCCGGGCAGGCTTGCAATGCGGACGGGGTGCCCGGCGCTAGGGTCGCGACCATGGAGAACATGGGGCAAGCCGACGAGCTTGGGTACGACGACGAGCTCCCCCTGGACCACGAGCCGTTCCTGACCCCGGAGGCGCGAGCCTTCGCCGGAGCCGGTCTGGTCCTTACGAGCCTGCTGGGCACCGGTCTCTTCCAGTTCTTCGGCATTTTCGTCCTCAACGACGGTGACGGCGAGCGGTGGCGCCAGTACCTCACCTACGCCGGGCCCAGCTGCGTGCTGGCCGCAGCAGGGGCGACCCTTGGCTGGCCGGTTCACCGGGCGGCGACGAGCCCAGTGATCCGCGGCCTCGCTGCAGCCGCGGTCATCGTCGGCACCGTGATCGTCGTCGCTGTCATCGCCGGGCTAATCACCGTGACCACGCTCGACTCCGGACCGACGTTCTAGACCGCAATAGTGCCGGATACCCCGCGATCGCCGGGCTCGGTGGGAGTTTCGCGGGATCGTCCGGCCGTCTCCCGCGATCCTCTGAGCGACCCGGCCGAAATGGCGACGGCCCGGCTCTGCCACTCTTGCGGGTGAGGTGGACGACCGGCCACCTGCCTATGGTGCCTCGGAATCTCTCGACGTCGAGAGGTTAGTGAGCGACCGGCATTCGGGGCAGAGGGTGCCGATCATGCCGCCGCTGCCCCATGCCCGTTCGCTGGGCGAAACGATCAAGGCGCCGCAGAGTGCCCGGTCGTCGCCGTCTCGGTACGCGTGCGCCGGGCCGAGCGGTCGCTCGTCGCCGGCGCGGGGTGCTCGACGGTTCGCGGACCGGCGAGCGGCCGACTCCTGCGCCCATCCGGCGCGCAACTCGGGAACGGTGTCTGCCATGCCCGCGACGGTAACCAAGCGGCGAACGTCGCCAGACCGCGACGGCGTTTCCGCTCGTGACATCTGGCACGTATCTGGCACGAGATGCTGTCGATCTTGCGAATAGTGCCTCTGACCTGCGGCTTTGCTGGTGGGCGATACAGGACTTGAACCTGTGACCTCTTCCGTGTCAGGGAAGCGCGCTAGCCAGACTGCGCCAATCGCCCTAGCCGTACTGCTGGTGGAGCTCGAGGTGGAGACGGGATTTGAACCCGTGTAGACGGCTTTGCAGGCCGTTGCCTCGCCTCTCGGCCACTCCACCGAGTTGAGACCTGGATGGCCCCGAGACTTCCGAGCGGACGACGGGATTCGAACCCGCGACCCTCACCTTGGCAAGGTGATGCTCTACCAACTGAGCCACGTCCGCGCGACAGTCAAGACGGCCTGGCAGCCGTCCCTCTGTGCGGAGTAGACCATAGCCCATCGGTGAGAACGCGACCAAAGCGGAAGCGCCCCCGCGGGTCACCCCGGAGCCGCCGTCCCCACCGGGACGCGGGCGGCGCTAGGTTGCCCGCCATGCCCGACCCCACCAGCCCGTCGACCCCGTCGACCACCGCCCCGGACACCCGCACCGTCACCGTGACCGGTGAGGCGCTGCTCCTCGAGGACCTGGTGGCCGTCGCCCGTGGCGCCGCCCGGGCCGAGCTGGGGAGCGGGGTCGCCGACCGGATGGCGTTCAGCCGGTCGGTGGTGGCCGACGCCGTCGAGGCCGACAAGGTCATGTACGGCATCACCACCGGCTTCGGCGCCCTCGCCGACACCCACGTCGGCCGCGCGGACCTGGAGCGCATGCAGCTGGCCCTCATCCGGTCGCACAGCGCGGGCGTGGGGGAGCCGCTCCCGGACGATGTCGTACGTGGCCTGCTGCTGCTCCGCGCCCGGACCCTGACCGCGGGGTACTCCGGGGTCCGGGTCGACCTGCCTGCCAAGCTCCTCGAGCTGCTCGCGCACGACCTGCTGCCGGTCATCCCGGGCAAGGGCTCGGTCGGTGCCTCCGGCGACCTGGCCCAGCTGGCCCACCTGGCGCAGCCGCTCGTCGGCGAGGGCCGCCTCCGGCGGTCCGGCGACCGCGACCTGCACGGCCGGCCGAGCGCCGAGGTCCTCGCCGAGGCCGGGGTGGAGCCGATCGTGCTCGCCGCGAAGGAGGGCCTGTCGCTGATCAACGGCACCGAGCCGATGCAGGTGCTGCTCGCGCTGGCGATCGACGAGATCGGCCTGCTGGTCAAGGTCGCCGACATCGCCTGTGCGATGAGTGTCGAGTCCCTGCTCGGCACCGACCGGCCTTACGACGAGCGTGTCCAGGTGATCCGTCCGCACCCGGGCCAGCTGGCCTCGGCCGGCAACCTGCGGCGGCTGCTCGCCGGGAGCCCGCTCGTCGCGAGCCACCGCGAGAGCGACCACGCCGTCCAGGACTCCTACTGCCTGCGGTGCGCACCGCAGGTGCACGGCGCGGTGCGCGACGTGCTCTCCCATGCCCGTCGGGTCATCGACATCGAGCTCGGCTCGGTCGTCGACAACCCGGTGATCGTCCCGGACGGCGAGGTCATGTCGACCGGCAACTTCCACGGCGAGCCGCTCGCATTCGCCGGCGACATGCTGGCGATCGCGGTGTCCGAGCTGGCCAGCATCGCCGAGCGGCGCACCGACCGGATGCTCGACAAGGCCTTCTCGCGCGACCTGCCGGCCTTCCTTGCAGCGGACCCGGGCACCAACTCCGGATTCATGATCGCGCAGTACACCGCCGCGTCCCTGGTCAGCGAGAACAAGGTGCTCGCGCACCCGAGCAGCGTCGACACCATCCCGACCTCGGGCAACCAGGAGGACCACGTCTCGATGGGCTGGACCTCGATGCGCAAGCTGCGTGAGGTCGTGGCCAACGTGCGCTCGGTCCTCGCGGTCGAGATCCTGGCGGCCTCGCAGGCCATCGACCTCCGCGCATCCGTCGCTGCGCCCGGGGCAGCCAGCGCCGCCGCCCATGCCGTGGTGCGCTCCGAGGTGCCGCGCATGGACATCGACCGCGAGGTGGCCGGCCAGATCGCCGACGTCGACCGGCTGCTGCCCGAGATCGTGGCCGCCGTCGAGGGCGCGGTCGGTGTCCTCGAGTAGTGGCGAGCCGTATGCCTGGTTCGGTGGCCGGCTGGCCACCGGCCTCGAGGACGTCACCGACGACCTGAGTGCGCTCGACGGCTCCGGCTGGTGGGCCGTCGTCGTCGACTTCGAGGGCACGGTGCGGTGCGCGAGGTTCGCCGACGTCCGGAAGGCGGCCCTGCCGCCCGGCCGCTGGCCTGGCGTCCCGACCGGGGCGTGGACGTCGTCGATGACCCGCGAGCAGTACGTCGCCGCGGTCGGTGAGGTCCGTGCCGGCATCGCGGTCGGCGACCACTACCAGGTGAACATCTGCCGGGTCCTCTCCGCCGACCTGACCGACACTGCCGACCATGCCGACCATGCCGCGATGTCAGGTCTCGCGGCCCTGCTCGCGGTCGGCAACCCCGCGCCCTATGCCGGGGTGGTCAGCCTCGCGGCGTACGACCTCTCGGTCGTGAGCGCCTCACCGGAGCTCTTCCTGCGCCGCGACGGCGATGTCGTCGAGTCCGGCCCGATCAAGGGCACGGCCCCCACCGTCGACGGCCTCACCGACAAGGACCGCGCCGAGAACGTGATGATCGTCGACCTGGTCCGCAACGACCTCGGCGTCGTCGCGGTCACCGGGTCGGTGGAGGTGCCCGCCCTCTGCGTGGTCGAGGAGCACCCCGGCCTGGCGCACCTGGTGTCGCGGGTGCGCGCCCGCCTGCGACCGGAGGCCGGCTGGCCCGAGCTGATGGCCGCCGCGTTCCCCCCCGGCTCGGTGACCGGTGCGCCGAAGTCCGCGGCCCTGGACGCGATACGGGCCCTCGAGCCGGTGCCGCGCGGCCCCTACTGTGGCGCGGTGGGCTGGGTGGACGCCGACCGGCGGATGGCCGAGCTGGCGGTGGGCATCCGGACCTTCTGGGTGGTGGGCGGGCGGCTGCACTTCGGCACCGGTGCCGGGATCACGTGGGGCTCCGACGCGGTCCGCGAGTGGGACGAGACGGAGCTCAAGGCGCGCCGGCTGCTGGCGGTCGCGTCGCAGGTGTCCTGACTGTGTCCCGACCGGGTGTCCTGACGGCGACAGAGCGAGGAAGAGGTGGCATGAAGGTCTGGGTCAACGGTCGGGTCGTCGGCGCCGACGAGGCCACGGTGTCGGTCTTCGACCACGGGCTGACCGTCGGCGACGGCGTCTTCGAGACCGCGAAGGTCGTCGGCGGGGTGCCCTTCGCACTCACCCGGCACCTCGACCGGCTGGCCTCGTCAGCAGCCGGGCTGGCGCTGCCGGCGCCCGACGAGACGCTGGTTCGGTCGGCCGTCGGCGAGACGCTGGCGGCCAACGCCGAGCACCTCGGCGAGGACGATGCGGCTTCGCATCACGGTGACAGGTGGCACCTCACCGCTGGGCTCCGACCGCGGCGACGCCGGCACCACGCTGGTCGTCGCCCTGGCGCCGGCGACGCAGTGGGCGACCTCGGCGAAGGTCGTCGTCGTCCCGTGGGTGCGCAACGAGCGGGCACCGAGCGCGGGAGTCAAGACGACGTCGTACGCCGACAACGTGGTCGCGCTGGCGCACGCCAAGGCCGCAGGTGGCGGCGAGGCGGTCTTCGCCAACACCGTGGGCAACCTCTGCGAGGGCACCGGGACCAACGTGTTCGTCGTCCGGGACGGCGTGGTCAGCACGCCGCCGCTGTCCTCGGGCTGTCTGGCCGGCGTGACGCGGGCGCTGCTGCTCGAGTGGGCCGACGTGGTCGAGCAGGACCTGCCGATCGGCGTGCTCACCGAGGCCGACGAGGTCTTCCTCACGTCGTCGACGCGCGACGTGCAGGCCGTGCACGCGGTGGACGACCACCTGGTGCCGGGCGGCGCCCCCGGGGCCGGTCACCGGGCGGCTTGCCGCGGTCTTCGCCGAGAGGTCGGCGGCCGACGTCGACCCGTGATCCGCCGCGGCCGGGCTAGGCGACGCTGGACCGGTCGTCGGTCGCGCCAGGAGCCGCTGCCTCGGTGGGCAGCGTCACGTCGGTGGAGGTCCACATCTCGGCCAGCAGGCCGTCGCGGAAGCGCAGCACGAAGACCAGGACCAGGGTCCCTGACGAGCTGCGGCCGGCTGCCACCCGTGGGATCCCGGGCAGCTGCACCCGGCACATCGCGATGTCGCCGTCGACGCACAGCACGTCGACCTCGACCTCGGGCTCCGGGTAGGCCGCGCACAGGGCCATGGCCCGCTCGCGCAGGCCGGCCCAGCCGGCAGGCTGCTCCGGGGCGGCCGAGTGGTCGACCACGTCCGGGTGGACGAGGTGCTGGAGACGCAGGACGTCGCCGGTGGCGAGGGCGCGGACCACGGCCTCGCCCCGTCCGGCGTCGGGATCGGCGGCCTCCAGGGACATAGCAGCCATCAAAGTTGACCTGGCCGCACCGCGCCATGGGCTCAACGCCCCGACTCTGCCGTCCGAACGTCCGAGCGCTCGCCGGTGCGATGGTCCCATCCGGCACCACCCGCGGCCGCACGAGCTAGTCATGTGGACGCCGACACACCGGCCACTCGGCGTGTCCGGTGCGGCGACGTCCACAAAGCTGTGCCGAGGTGCGGGAACCTGACGGGAACCTGGCAGGCGTCAGCTGCCTTTGAGGGGGAGAGGGCGGGACGAGCCGCCGGCCGGTGACCACCGGGCAGTCGGGACGAGGTGAGGGCGGGTGCGAGAGCCGGAGGGTTTCCGCGGCTTCGTGGAGGCGCGCTACCCGTCGCTCGTGCGATTCGGGACGCTCCTGACAGCCGACCAGGGCCGCGGGAGGACCTCGTGCAGGAGGCGCTGGTCAAGACCCTGCGGGCTTGGGGGCGGCTGCACCCCGACGGCAACCCGGAGGCCTACACCCGCAGGATCATGACCCACGCGTCGTGGCGGGCGGCCAAGCGGCTGTGGCGGGGGGAGCGGCCGACCGGGGAGCTCCCCGAGCGGGCGGCACCGGACGTCTATCGCGAGGTGGACACCGCGGATGCCGTACGTCGCGCGCTGGCCGGCCTGCCCGCGCAGCAACGCGTGGTGCTCGTCCTGCGCTACTGGGACCACCTGAGCGAGGCCGAGATCGCCGGGCAGCTGGGCATCTCGGCAGGGACCGTGAAGAGCCGGGCGAGCAGGGCGCTCGCCCACCTGCGCAGCAGCGGACTGCTCGCAGACGTCGTCGGAGGGGAGGCCTGATGGACATCACCGAGCTGCTGGAGCGCGCTGTCGCGGACGTGACGCCCGCCGAGCGCCGACCGACCGACGCCGTGCTGCGGCTGGCCGACAGCCGCCGCCTCGGGAGCCGGCTGCGCAAGGCCCTCGCCGGTCTGGCCGGCCTGGTGGTCATCGGTGGCGGGGTCGCCGTGGTCGCCACCGGGGGCCAGGACGACGACGGCGACCGGCAGACCAGGCCGCCTCGCCCTCTCACCCTGCAGGTCGAGCTGCCCGACGGCTGGCGGACGGACACCACCGGCCTCGTCCTCGACTGCCAGAGCACGGTGACCGCTCGGACCGTCTACCGGGACGCGCTGATCGGCGACGTGAGCGGCTGCGGCGAGACCGGCCCGAGCGTCCCAGGCTCCGCGATCCTCATCGGCCGGCTCGACCCGCAGCTGGCCGAGACGGTCCGAGCGACGGGTGTCGTCGTGGCTGCGGCCGGGACCGCCGGCTACGTCGTGGGCTTCGACACGGTGTCGTCCTTCGGGGTCTTCCTGCCGGTCGGCGAGCACGACGACACCGCCTACGCCGTGCTCGCGCCGCACAGCCAGGACGACGTGCCGGCCTATGGCGACCCGTACAACGTCGTCCCGGTCCCGTCGCTCCCGACGGAGCTGGTCGACGTGCTGTCGACGGCGCGAGCCACCGGTGACATCGACACCGAGCTGGTGCTGCCGGACGATGTCTCGGACGTCCGGCTGCAGAACGAGTTCCTCAACGTCGGCGCGGCTCCTGGCGCGGAGGTCGGCTCGGCGGACGCGGTCGCGGACGTCCTCGGCTGAGCTGGCGGCGGGGCCGGACGCCGGCGAGCGCTGCGGGGCGCCGGTGTCGGGGCGGACCTTCTGGCTGCACGGCTCCCGGCCCGCCGGGTGGACCCGCCTCGACGTCCTGGTCGACGACGCGGGGTGCCGCACGGCAGCGTCCGAGCTGGGCGGCACGCGAGTCATCTCCGGTGACCCGGTCGCCGTGGCGACCGACCGCGGTGAAGCGCGGGTGACGACGATCGGCAATGCGGCGAGCACGGTCCAGGAGCACGGCCTGTCGGTCGCGGTGCCGGAGGGGTGGGAGGTCGTGCGCTCCGCAACCGTGGACCCGTGCACGCTGGCCGGTCCCTCGGTCGTCGTCGCGGACGAGCTCGCGCCGAGCTGCTACGCGGCGCAGTACACCCGGCCGACCTACCCGTTCGTCTGGGTGACCTCGAACCGTCTGGAGGCCATCCGCCTCTTCACCGACGACCGCACCGTGCTGCCGGTCGACGGCTCGCAGCCCGCGGCGTCGGTCCGGTGGACCGAGGTGACGCTCGAGCTGCCGGGCACGACGATGACCGGCCTGCTCGGCGTGCCGGAGAGCGGCACCGGCCGGCTCTTCGTCTCGGGGCTCGACCAGCGGGCCAGCCTCGGCCTGCGGCAGACGGTCGAGCCCGGCTGAGGCCGACCGCGCCCGCCGGCACCGGTCACTAGGGTGCCGTCCATGGACGGAGCCCGACCGGTCCGCGCACCCCGCGGCAGCCAGCTGACCTGCCAGTCGTGGGGGGCCGAGGCCGCCCTGCGGATGCTGCACAACAACCTCGACCCGGAGGTGGCCGAGCGGCCCGACGACCTCGTCGTCTACGGCGGCAACGGGCGGGCGGCCCGGTCATGGGCAGCGTTCGACAGCATCGTCGACTCGCTGCGGACGATGGCACCCGACGACACCCTGCTGGTCCAGTCGGGCAAGCCGGTCGGAGTCGTCCGCACCCACGAGGGCGCGCCGCGCGTGCTGATCGCCAACTCGCTGCTCGTGCCGCGCTGGGCCACGCCCGAGCACTTCCGCGAGCTCGAGGACAAGGGCCTGATGATGTACGGCCAGATGACGGCCGGGTCGTGGATCTACATCGGCACCCAGGGGATCCTGCAGGGCACCTACGCGACCTTCACCGAGGTGGCCAACCAGCACTTCGGCGGGACGCTGGCCGGAACCATCACCCTGACCGGCGGGCTCGGCGGGATGGGCGGCGCCCAGCCGCTGGCGGTGACCGGCAACGGCGGCGCCGCCCTGTGCATCGAGGTCGACCCGTGGCGGGCGCAGCGGCGGCTCGACCACGGCTACCTCGACGAGATCGCCGACTCGCTCGACGACGGCATCGCCCGGGTCGAGACCGCCAAGCGCGAGCGGCGGGCCCTGTCGGTGGCGGTCGTCGCCAACTGCGCCGACGTTCTCCCGGAGCTGGTACGCCGCGGCTGGACACCAGACGTGGTGACCGACCAGACGTCGGCCCACGACGCCCTGAACGGCTACGTGCCCAACGGCATGTCGCTCGAGGAGGCTCTCGAGCTGCGGGCCGCCAAGCCGTCCGAGTACGTCGAGCGGTCCCGCGAGTCGATGACCGTGCACTGCCGCGCGATGGTCGACCTCAAGCAGGCCGGCGCCGTCGTCTTCGACTACGGCAACGGGCTGCGGGGGCAGGCGCAGGACATGGGATTCGCCGACGCCTTCGCCTACCCGGGCTTCGTGCTGGCCTACATCCGGCCGCTCTTCGCCCGAGGTGCCGGCCCGTTCCGGTGGGCCTGCCTGTCCGGGTCGAAGGCCGACCTGGCGGCCACCGACCAGGCGGTGCTGAAGGCGTTCCCCGACGACGACGGGCTGCAGCGCTGGGTGCGCTTCGCCGCCGAGAAGGTGCAGGGGCAGGGCCTGCCGTCCCGGATCTGCTGGCTCGGCTACGGCGAGCGCCACCTGGCCGGGCAGGCATTCGACTACCTGGTCCGCTCGGGTGCGGTCGAGGCGCCCATCGTCATCGGGCGGGACCACCTCGACGCCGGCTCGGTCGCCTCCCCGGAGCGCGAGACCGAGGGGATGCTCGACGGCACCGACGCGGTCGCCGACTGGCCGATCCTCAATGCCCTGCTCAACACGGCGTCCGGCGCCTCATGGGTGTCGGTCCACCACGGGGGCGGCGTCGGCATCGGCAAGTCCATCCACGCCGGCGTCGTGGTCGTCGCCGAGGGCACCGACGCGTCGTACGACAAGGTCACCCGCGTCCTCACCAACGACCCCGGAACGGGGGTGCTGCGGCACGCCGACGCGGGCTACGAGATCGCCGAGGCAGCCGCCCGCGACGTCGGCATCCGGGTGCCGATGCTCGACGGCACCCACGCCCCTTCCTGGCAGGCCGAGCCGTAAGGAGGGCTCTAGCTGGTCTTCTGGCGGGCGCGGTAGGCGGCGACGTGCAGCCGGTTGCCGCAGGTCCGGCTGTCGCAGTAGCGCTTCGAGCGGTTGCGCGACAGGTCGACCATCACCCGCTCGCAGTCCGGGGCCTCGCAGACGGCCAGCCGGGCTCGCTCGCCGGACGCGAGCACGAACGCCAGCGCCATGCCGCAGTCGGCGGCCAGGTGCTCGGCGAGCCGGGCGCCCGGTGCGTAGTAGTGGATGTGCAGCGGCCAGCCGTCGTGGTCGGTCAGCCGCGGGGTGGTCCGGCCGTCGGCGACCAGCCGGTTGACCAGCTCGACGGCGGTGGCCTCGTCGGGGGCCAGGAAGACCGCGTGCAGCCGCTCGCGCAGCCGGCGCACCGCCGCCAGGTCGTCGCTCGTCAGGGCACCCGCCTCGGAGATCTCGCGGCGCTCCACCAGCGACGCCAGGGCGGCCAGGTCGGCGAGTCCGTCGGCGTGCGGGCGCTCGGTGCCACCGTCGACGGCTCCCGCCTCCGCCGCCCGGGTGTTGACCAGGTCGACGATGGTCGCGAGCGCGTGCTCGGTGTCGTGAGCGAGTTCCACGCCGGCCTCCGTTCGCGCTAGGGTCGCTGCGGTCAGGAGCGTAACCCACAGATGGTGCTGACGGCAGCGGCACGGGGCGGGAGGTCGGCGTGGCGCTCACGGACCGGCCGGTCCTCGCGGCCGCCGCCGGCGCGGCCTGCATCGCCAGCTCGGCCACCCTCGTGCGGCTGGCCGACACCGAGCCTGCCACCGCCGCCGTCTTCCGCTGCCTCTACGCGCTGCCGGTGCTCGCCCTCCTCATGGTGCGGGAGGACCGGCGGTACGGCCGGCGGACCGCCCAGGAGCGGTACCTCGCCCTGGCGGCCGGCGTGTTCTTCGCGATCGACCTCGTGCTGTGGCACCACGCGATCGCCTCGGTCGGCGCCGGGATCGCCACAGTGCTGGGCAACCTGCAGGTCGTCTTCGTCGGCGTCATCGCGTGGTGGCTGCTGCACGAGCGGCCGAGCGCCCGGCTGGTCGCCGCGGTGCCGGTCGTCCTCGTCGGGGTGGTGCTGATCTCGGGCGTCGTCGGCGCCGGTGCCTACGGCGACGACCCGGTGATGGGCGTCGTCTACGGCCTCGGCACCTCGGTCGCCTACGCCGGCTTCCTGCTGCTGCTACGGCAGGGTTCGCGCGACCTGCGCCGCGCGGCCGGGCCGCTCTTCGACGCCACCCTGGTCGGCGTGGTGCTCTCGGCGGCCATGGGGCCCTTCGCCGGTGGCATCGACCTGGTGCCCTCCTGGCCGAGCCACGGCTGGCTGCTGACCCTGGCCATCACCTCCCAGGTCGTCGGCTGGCTGCTGATCGCCGTGTCGCTGCCGCGCGTCGCGGCCGCGCTCACGTCGGTGATCCTGCTGCTCCAGCCGGTCGCCTCGGTCGTGCTGTCGGCAGCCGTGCTCGACGAGCGGCCGTCGCCGCTGCAGCTTCTCGGGTGCGGCATCGTGCTGGCCGGTGTCGTCGCGGCCACGGCAGGTCGGCGTGCGCGGCGGCCGGTCGCGGACGGCAGGATCGCTGCATGAGCCCGCTGCCCGGCCCCGCCGCTCCCGCCGACCTGACGATCCGTGGCATCGGCCGCCTGCTCACCATGACCGGCGACCCGGTCGCCGACGCCGCCGTCGTCGCGCGCGCCGGCCGCATCGAGTGGGTCGGCCCGGAGCATGACCTGCCCGTCGGCGCACCCGACGCCGAGCTCCACGTGGGAGGTGCCTGCGTCGTCCCGGGCTTCGTCGACGCGCACACCCACCTGGTCTTCGCCGGCGTGCGGCGTGGCGAGTTCGTCGCGCGGCTGGCCGGTACGTCCTACGACGGCGGGGGCATCCGGACCACGGTCGACGCCACCGCCGCTGCCACCGACGTCGAGCTTCTCGACCTCGCGGCCGGTCGCGCGGCGGCCGCTCTCCGCCACGGCACCACGACGATGGAGGTCAAGACCGGCTACGGCCTCTCCACCGAAGCCGAGCTGCGGTTGCTGCGGCTGATCGACCAGCTGTCCGGACGTACCCCCCTCCGACTGCACGCCACCTACCTCGGCGCGCACGTCGTCCCCGCCGGACGGGACCGCCAGGAGTACGTCGCCGAGGTGCTGGAGACGCTCCCGGCCGCGGCTGCTGCCGGCGCGCAGTGGTGCGACGTGTTCTGCGACCAGGGTGTCTTCACCGTCGAGGAGGCCCGGCAGATCCTCTCTGCGGCCCGCGAGCACGGCCTGGGGCTGCGGCTGCACGCCGAGGAGATCGCCCGGACCGGCGCAGCCGGCCTGGCCGCGGAGCTGGGCTGCGCCAGCGCCGACCACCTCGAGCACGTGAGCCCGGAGGACGCGCGGGCGATGGCCGCCGCCGGGGTCGTCGGTGTCCTGCTGCCGACGGTGACGCTCTCGCTGCGGTCGCAGGCCTGGGGGCACGCCGCCGTGCTGCGCGATGCGGGGGTCGAGCTGGCGCTGGCCACCGACTGCAACCCGGGCACCTCGTGGTGCGAGTCGATGCCCTACGCGATCCAGCTCGGCTGCCTGGCGATGGGGCTCTCGGTCGACGAGGCGTTCCGCGCGGCGACGCTCGGTGCGGCGCACTCGCTGCGGCTCGACGACGTCGGCCACCTGGGCCGGGGGGCGCACGCCGACCTGGCGGTGCTCGCGGCCGAGCACGAGGCCGACGTCGTGGCGCACCTCGGCGGCGACGCGGTCACGGCGACCGTCGTCGGCGGCGTGCCGCAGCCGTGACTGGTTCCGACCAGTAGGCCGTGCCTCGGAGATTACGACTTGCTAACGGTCGCCGAGGACTGCAACCGGTCGGCGTGCCAGGGACTCTTGACCACCAGCGAGGCCGACGGAGCTGCGCCGGACACGAGGAGCGAACGGACATGAGAACCACGGCCCCCAGGACCGTGAGCCTGCTGGCGGCAGCCGCACTCGGGATGGCGCTCGTCGCCGCGGCCGCGGCCGACCCGGCTGCCGCTGCGCAGCCGGCGAGCACCGTCAAGCCCTACGACTTCAACGGCGACGGCCGGGCCGACCTCGTCATGGGGATCCCCGACTGGGACGGCTTCGACGACGCGGATGCTGAGCGCGTCTCGAACGTCGGCGCCGTCCTGATCCTCTGGGGAGGCCGGGACCGGGTCCAGGAGACCACCATCACGCCGGGGGAGGTCGACACGCAGGGCCGGCTACGGAAGGGGGCGCGGTTCGGGTCCGCCCTGGCAAGCGCCGACTTCGACCGGGACGGCTTCGCCGACCTGGCCGTCGGCTCGCCCTTCGAGCACCGCGCCGACCCCACCGACACCGGGATGGGCGCCGTCTACCTCTTCTACGGCAGCGCTTCCGGGCTGGGCGCCCGCCACGCGCTGCTGGCCCACGAGGGGCTTCGTGGCTTCGGGACAGCCCTGGTGGCGCGCGACCTCACCGGTGACGGCTGGCCTGACCTCGCGGTCGGTGCGCCCTACACGCCTGTTGCCGGCGCCCCCACCGGCTTCCAGACCGGGGAGGTCGTCGTCCTGCACGGTTCGTCGGCGGGCTTCGACCGGACGCGTGCCCACGTCGTGGCGCGTCCTTCGCTGATGGCCGAGCACTTCGGTGAGGTGCTCGCCGCGGGGGACGTCAACGGCGACGGTGACCCGGACCTGGTCGAGGGGGCCGCCGGCCGCTACCGGCAGTGGGACGCCGACGAGATCCGCCCGGGGCACGTGACCTGGGCGCCAGGGGCCAAGGTGACAGGTCCGACGGCGGCCTCGTACGTCGGCGCGCGGCCGGCCGGCGCCCTCGCGGTCGGCGACGTGACGGGCGACGGCACCGACGACATCGTGGCCGGGTCGGTGGTCTCCCGCCGCTACTCGCCGGGCGCACCGATGCCAGCCGGGACCGTGACCCTGTTCAAGGGCAGGCTCGACGGCCCGGTCACCCCTGGGGTATCGGTCACCCAGCGCGATGCTCTCGTCCCCGGCCGGGAGCTGGCCGGAGACCGCTTCGGCGCCGAGCTCGAGCTGACCGACCTGGACCGCGACGGACGGCAGGACGTGGTCGTCGGGGTGCCGGGCAAGCACGAGAACGCCGGCCAGGTGGTCGTGCTGCGCGGCGACCCCGGCGGCTTCGCACGGCGCGGTGCGATCGTGCTCGACCAGGGGAGCGGCGGCATACCCAGCTCGCCGGAGACCGGCGACCGGTTCGGCGCTGCGGTCGCGGCGCTCGACGTCAGCGGCGACGGCCGGGACGACCTGGCAGTCGGCGCGCCGGGGGAGAACGGCAACCGCGGCAGCGTCACGGTGGTCAGGACCAGGGGGATCTTCTACGTGCCGTCAGGGGTTTCGGCCTACTCGCTGGAGTCGCTGAACCGGCCGGGCGGTGGGCCGAAGAGGAAGTTCGGCACCGTGCTGGGCGGCTGACCTTGACAGGTCAGGACGCGAGGAGCGCCTCGATCGCGCCGTCGACGTCGAGGTGGTCGCGCTCCTGGCCCTGCGGGCAGAGCGCGTAGGTGCGGCCGAGGAAGTCGACCAGGTCGCGGGTGGGGCCCTGGAGCAGCGCCTCGCCGTCGGGGGAGGTGAGGCCGATGAAGACGACCTCGGCGCCAGAGCTCCACGAGGGCCAGACGCGCACGTCGCCGTCCCCGGAGGGCCGGTGGACGCCCAGTGTCAGCAGCTCGCGGGCGAAGACCCAGGAGACACCCTCGCCCTGCCCGGTGCGGAAGGTCGCGTGGACGGCGTAGGGGTCTACGACGTCGTAGTGCAGGACGACGGGAAGGGAGACGCTGCCGTCCCCCGGCGCCACCAGCTGGACGGTCAGCTCTCGCGTGACCGTTGTCGGCACCCATCCGTTCATGGCCTGCTCCTTGCCGTCTGTCCCGTGCTGGGGGGCTTGGGGACTGCCCGGAGACTCCCCGGAGGATCACCGATGAAAACCTGTGATCACACGTGGTGCCGGTCCGGCCAGGCCCCTGCCGCGGTGCGGTCCGGAGTCCAGGTCGCACCGACCTGCTCCAACGAGGCAGTCCGTAGAGTGTCACGGGTCGAGAATGGGCCGGGGAGGACGCACAGTGCCGGACGGGTTGCAGGATCCCGGACGTACGGGAACGAACCCGGACATCCCGGCTGCCGACGCGACAGGAGGGCCGGACGACGGGCCGCCGCTGCGGCACCCCTTCCGCCAGTTCTTCGCCCGGCACCGCACCCTGGACCTGACCTACCGAGTGGTCGTCGCGGTCATCGGCGCGGCGGTCGTGGTCGGCGGCATCGTCCTGATCCCGCTGCCCGGTCCTGGCTGGCTCATCGTCTTCGGCGGGCTGGCCATCCTCGCTACCGAGTTCGAGTGGGCCGGCCGCTTGCTCGACTTCGCCCGTCGTCAGGTACGTGGCTGGACCCACTGGGTGGGGCGCCAGTCACTCGTCGTTCGCGGGCTGATCGGGCTGGCCGGGCTGCTCTTCGTCTGGGGAGTGCTCTGGGCGTACGTCGCGCTGCAGGGCGTGCCCCCGTGGCTGCCGTTGGTCTGACCCGATCGGGTAAGGTTGCCGTCCGTCGCGAGGCGGGGAGAACTCGTGGACCGCGGCACCGAGAACGGCCCCCGGACGATTAGCTCAGTTGGTTAGAGCGCACGCTTCACACGCGTGAGGTCACTGGTTCGAGTCCAGTATCGTCCACCAGCAGGAAGGGCCTGACCAGCGGTAATGCCGCGTCAGGGGCATTCTTCGTCTCTGGTCGTGCCCTGCACCCCGCGTCGCTGCTGATTCCCTCCCCCCAGGTCCGGCGGCGCGGGCATTTCGGTCGATGGTCAGGTAGTCCGGGCGGCTGGCTGCCCTGGCCGATCGCCTGGTTATTCGCGATGAGCCATCCGCACAGAATGGGAATGCGAGACAGGCTGGAGGGGATCTGTCCGCAGCTTTCGGGGGGACCGGTCGACAAGACGGCCAGCGCAAGGGCTTGCGCCGGCAGCAGGGGGGCTGGCGCAAGCCCCTTGTGCGAGCGGTACCAGGTGCGTGTCGGCAGCCCTCCGCACTGGCTTCCTGGAGTCTCATCGGATCAGGCAGAGACCGTGACTGGTCCGGCAGAGACCGAGACAGGGCTGCAGAGGACCGCGCAGGCGGTCAACGCGTGAGCGGCCCCCGCGCTCGGCGGCGACCCCACACCGAGGCGGCGAGTGCCACGCCGGCCGCAGCCAGGGCGACCTGCACGATCAGCTCGAGCCAGTCGATGCCGTCGGTGTCGCGCAGCGAGCCGACGATGGCGGAGCCCACCAGGGCGGCGACGATGCCAACGACGATGGTCAGCCAGATCGGGATGTCCTGCTTGCCGGGGACGACGAGTCGGCCGAGGACCCCGATGATCGCCCCGATGATCAGGGCGCCGAGGATGCCTTCGATGGTCATGGTGTCTCCGATGCTGAGCAGGGCCGCCGCGCCGGGGTTCCGGACAGCGCGGTGGTGGTGCTCTTCCCGAGGCCGGGGCGTTCCAACCCCGGGCCGGTTCCGGTACGAACGGCGGCCCGGTCCTCCGACGAGGTAGCCGTGGCCGTCCGGTTTCACCGCACGGGGGTCGGGCAGCGCGTTGTCAGAGCGTCCGCCTCGGATCTGACTCGACACCAAACGAATCAAGGAGCCTTCATGGCTACGACCAACACGCTGTCCCGCTCGCTGCACGACGTCGGCCTGGCGACCTGGTTCGGCGGCACGCTCGCGAACGCCGTCGCGCTGAATCCCGCGGCCGGTGAGGCGAAGGACAAGGCGTCCACGGGGGCGGTCGCCAACGCCGGCTGGGACCGCTGGACGCCGGTGAACGCCGCAGCGATCGGTGCCCACACCGTCGGCGCGCTGGGTCAGCTGGCCGGCAACCGGGACCGACTGGCCACCCAGAAGGGAGTCGCGTCCATGGCCCTGGCGAAGACCGCTCTTACCGGTGCCGCCCTCGGGGCGACGGCCTACAGCCGGGTCCTCGGCCGGAAGGTGTCGGAGCACGGAGCCGTCCCGGCGGAGTCCGGGACCGAGCCGAGCGCGTTCACCCCGGAGGACGCGGCCGGCGCCCAGCGCCAGCTCCGCATCCTCCAGTGGGTGGTGCCGGCGCTGACCGGGGCGCTGGTCGTCGTCAGCTCGCTCGCCGGTGAGCAGCAGCGCCCCCGTCCGGTCCGCCGCGGGATCAGCAGCCGGCTGGGTCTCCGCTCTTGACCGAGCGACCCGGGTCGGCAGCTGTCAGCGGTTCGGGTCGAGTAGCGGCCCGCCGTAGGCCCGACCGGCGACCTGCGGAACCACCGGCTCGGTGGTCTTGTCGGTGTCCCCGCGAGCGGCCGCGAGTCGCTGCAGCTCGTGGAAGCTGCGCAGCACAGCGGCACCCTCCGGGTGCACGCCCGCCGGCACGCCCTGTTGCTGGGACTCGACGAACACCGACGTCGCACCATCGGGCAGCACCCGCGGCGCAGGTGCCGGGGACTCGCCCGAGGCGCCGCGACGGGGTCTGGATCGACGACGGCCCATTGCAGCACGGTGCCTCAGGCAGCACTCCGGCGGCGGCGGCCAGGGCAGGTGCGGACGCAGTCTTTGCCAACGCGTTGCCGGCCACTCGGGCATAGCCTGACCGGCATGTCGCGATCTCGGGGCCGGTCCGTCGTCGGGGCGCTGGGCGCCGTCCTCCTCGGGGCCTCGCTCGTCGCGGGCCCGGCTGCGCCGGCCCAGGCCGCCGTCTCGATCACCTGGGACCGGGTCGCCACGGGGCTCGCCCAGCCGACCCAGGTCACCTCGGCGCGCGACGGCAGCGGGCGGCTCTTCGTCGTCGAGAAGCAGGGCACCGTCCGGGTCTTCCGCAAGGGCCGGCTCCTCGACCGCAGCTACCTCGACATCCGGGACCGGGTGCGCGACGAGGGCGAGGGCGGCCTGCTCAGCATCGCCTTCCACCCGCGCTTCCGGTCGCACCCGTTCCTGTGGGCAGCCTTCAAGACCGGCACGGGCGACCTCCGGGTCGCGCGCTTCCGGGCGACAACCGCGGGCGCGCGCCGGGTCGCGGCGTCGACCGGTCGCACGGTCATCACCGTGCAGCACCCGCCGCAGTTCACCAACCACTTCGGCGGGCAGCTGGTCTTCGGGCCCACCGGGCTGCTCTTCCTGTCGACTGGCGACGGAGGCGGCAGCGGAGACCCGTTCGACCACGGGCAGAGCATCTCGACCCTGCAGGGCAAGCTGCTGCGCATCAAGGTGCTGGGTGCCCGCAAGGACTGCGGCAAGAGCTTCTGCGTCCCGAGGTCCAACCCCTTCGCCGGGAGCCGGCCGGGTCTCGGCCCGATCTGGCTGACCGGCCTGCGCAACACCTGGCGCTTCTCCGTCGACCGGGCGACTGGCGACCTCTGGCTGGGCGACGTCGGACAGGGATCCTTCGAGGAGATCGACCACGTGCCGGCCGGCGTCGGCGGCTGGAACATGGGCTGGTCCTGCAAGGAGGGCTTCTCGACCTTCGACGCGGACCGGTGCCGCGCCGGCGCCGTCTACCGCGACCCGGTCGCGGCGTACGGGCGCAACTACGGCAACTCGATCACCGGCGGCTTCGTCTACCGCGGCAGCCGCTTCGCCGACGTCCTCGGCGGACGCTACGTCGCCGGCGACTTCGGCTCCGGCCGGGTCTTCCACCTCGACGGCAGCAACATCGTCACCGCCGGCCGGCTGCCCGGCGTCACCAGCTTCGGCGAGGACGGCAGCAACGAGCTCTGGGCCGTCACCTATGACGGCGGTCTCTACCGGATGGGAGCGTCAGCATGACCACCGACACCGACACTGGCGACCACCGGCCGACGAGCCAGGCCGGCACACAGCGGGCGGTCGCGCGCATCACCGAGCTCTGGCTCTTCCCGGTGAAGTCGATGGCCGGCACCCGGGTCGACTCGGCGGTGGTCACGGCAACCGGCTTGGCAGGCGACCGGTCGTGGGCGGTCGTCGACGCGGACGGCAAGCCCGTGACGGCCGCAGACGAGCCACGTCTCCGAATGGTCACCCCGCGGCTGGTCGACGGGCAGCTGCTGCTGGACGTACCGGATGCGACTCCCGGCCTCGCCCCCGACGAGGCCGCGGTCGCGCTCTCGAGGTGGCTGGGTCGTGACCTGAGGCTCGCGTCGCAGGAGACCGGGGGCTTCGCCGACGTCGCGCCGGTGCACGTCGTGTCGACGACGTCGATGTCCGACGCGACACACGCCGAGGAGTGCGACGCGTGCGACATCTCGGCGCCCCGGGCCAACCTCGTCCTCGACCTCGCCGCCGACCTCCCTGAGGGCGAGACGTCCGAGCGCGACTGGGTGGGCAGGACGGTCCGCGCCGGCGACGCCGAGCTCGCCCTGGCCAAGCGGCCCGAGCACTGCCTCGGGATCTACGCCGACGTCCCGCGGGGCGGCACGGTGACGGTGGGCGACGAGCTGCTCGCCTGAGCACGAAACGCGGGCGAGCCGCGGCGAGGTCGGTCGATAGCATCGAGCGGTCATCCACGTCTCTGAGAGGACCTCCCGTGCCGGACCTGCAGATCACCGTCGACGGCAGCGAGCGCTCGGTCGCCGCCGGCACGACGGCCGCGCAGGTGCTGGGGGAGGACCGGTCCGTCGTCGCCGCGCGAGTCGGCGGTGAGCTCAAGGACCTGGCGTACGTCGTCGAGGCCGGTGACGTCGTGGATCCGGTGGCCGTCGACAGCCCCGACGGGCAGGCCATCCTGCGGCACTCGACGGCCCACGTCATGGCGCAGGCAGTGCAGCAGCTCTATCCCGACGCCAAGCTCGGCATCGGCCCGCCGATCGACAACGGCTTCTACTACGACTTCGACGTCGAGACCCCGTTCACGCCCGAGGACCTCAGCCGCATCGACAAGGAGATGCAGCGGATCGTCAAGGAGGGCCAGACCTTCTCGCGTCGCGTGGTCAGCGACGACGAGGCGCGGGCCGAGCTGGCCGGTGAGCCCTACAAGCTGGAGCTGATCGGGCTCAAGGGGCCGGGTGCGGCCAGCGCGGCCGACGGTGCTGACGCCGAGGTCGGTGGCGGCGAGCTCACCATCTACGACAACCACCGCCGCGACGGCGAGCTGGCGTGGAAGGACCTGTGCCGCGGGCCGCACGTGCCGAGCACCCGTCACATCCCGGCCTTCAAGCTGATGCGCAGTGCCGCCGCCTACTGGCGCGGCAGCGAGAAGAACAAGCAGCTGCAGCGGCTCTACGGCACCGCGTGGGAGTCGCGCGACGCCCTGAAGGCCTACATCGCGCGGCTCGCGGAGGCCGAGAAGCGCGACCACCGCAAGCTCGGCGCCGAGCTCGACCTCTACTCCTTCCCGGACGAGATCGGCTCCGGCATGGCGGTCTTCCACCCCAAGGGCGGCGTGATCCGCAGGGTGATGGAGGACTACGTCCGGCAGCGGCACGAGGAGGAGGGCTTCCTCTTCGTGGCCACCCCGCACATCAGCAAGGAGGGGCTCTTCCACACCTCCGGGCACCTGCCCTACTACGCCGACGGCATGTTCCCGCCGATGGACGTGGATGGCGGCGCCTACTACCTCAAGGCCATGAACTGCCCGATGCACAACCTGATCTACCGGTCCCGCGGCCGGTCCTACCGTGAGCTGCCGCTGCGGCTCTTCGAGCTCGGAGCGGTCTACCGGCACGAGAAGTCCGGCGTCGTGCACGGGCTGACCCGCGTGCGCGGCCTGACCATGGACGACTCGCACTCCTACGTCACCGCCGAGCAGGCGTCCGACGAGATCAAGCACCTGCTCGGTTTCGTGCTCGGACTGCTCAAGGACTTCGGTCTCGACGACTTCTACCTCGAGCTGTCGACCCGCGACGCCGACTCCGACAAGTTCATCGGCACCGACGAGCAGTGGGCGGTCGCCACCAAGGTCCTGGAGGACGCGGCCACCGAGACCGGGCTCGAGCTCGTCCCCGACCCGGGCGGTGCGGCCTACTACGGGCCGAAGATCTCGGTCCAGGCGCGCGACGCGATCGGGCGCACCTGGCAGATGTCGACCGTGCAGTACGACTTCAACCAGCCCGCCCGATTCGAGCTGGAGTACCAGGCGGCCGACGGGTCGCGCCAGCAGCCGGTGATGATCCACTCGGCGAAGTTCGGCTCGATCGAGCGGTTCCTCGGCGTGCTCGTCGAGCACTACGCCGGTGCCTTCCCGCCCTGGCTCGCGCCGGTGCAGGTCGTCGGCATCCCGATCACCGACGAGCACGTGACCTACCTGGACGAGGTTGCCGCCAAGCTGCGGGCACGCGGCATCCGCGTCGAGGTCGACACCTCCGACGACCGCATGCAGAAGAAGATCCGCACCGCGCAGAAGCAGAAGGTGCCCTTCATGCTGCTCGCCGGCGACGAGGACGTCGCCAAGGGAGCGGTGTCCTTCCGCTACCGCAGCGGCGACCAGAAGAACGGGGTGCCGGTCGACGAAGCAGTCGAGGAGATCGCGAAGGCGGTCGCCGACCGGGTCCAGGTGTGAGCGGCGCGGACCAGGAGGGCGTACGCCCCGAGGTCGGTCCGATCGAGGGCGTGGGGGAGCCCGACCGGCTGCAGCGGCTGTGGGCCCCGCACCGGCTCGCCTACGTCACGGGCGAGGACGGCACCGGCCGCACCGAGGACGGGGGCTGCCCGTTCTGCCGGATCCCGACGCTCGACGACCGTGACGGGCTGGTGCTGGCGCGCGGCGAGACGGTGTACGCCGTTCTCAACCTGCACCCGTACAACCCGGGCCACCTGATGGTCGTGCCCTACCGGCACGTGGCCGGGCTCGACGAGCTCACCGAGGAGGAGTCGCTAGAGCTGACGGTCTTCACCCGCAAGGCGGTCGACGCCGTGCGCGCTGCGTCGTCGCCGCACGGCTTCAACGTCGGGCTCAACCTGGGCCACGTCGCCGGCGGCTCGCTCGCCGACCACCTCCACCAGCACGTGGTGCCGCGATGGGGCGGCGACGCCAACTTCATCACCGTGCTGGCGGGCACCAAGGTGATCCCGGCCCTGCTCGCGGAGACGCGGGACCTGGTCGCCGATGCCTGGGTCAAGGACTGAAACGCCGCGCAGCCACCGCCCGTCGGCACGAGCGCACGGGCCATCGCCGCCGCGCGCCCAGGGGGACGGTCCGGTGGACACCGGGTCGGTCAGCGATGTCCGACGGCGCCGGTCAGGCACCTGGTGCGCGCGGCGGCCCCCCGAGTGGCCCCCTCGCACGGCCCGAAAGGTAGTCCCCGGTGATCACCCGGGACATGGCCCGAACAGCCGATGTCGGCCTGCAGCGGGCAAGGTTCGGCAAAGGTCGATCTCCCCAATCTTGGTGATGCCCGCCCGGTTAGGGTCGCGGCGTGACCCGGACCCGGCCGACGATGCTGTACGACGGCGCCTGCGGCGTCTGCACCCGTGGGGTCGAGCTCGCCCTCGTGCACCTGCCCGACCGGGTCGACTGGGAGCCCTTCCAGACCGCCGACCTGGCGGCGTACGGCGTGAGCGAGGCCGAGGCCACCACCTCGGTGCACCTCGTGGAGCCGTCCGGTCGCATCAGCCACGGGGCCGCCGCGGCAGGACGGCTGCTGGTGCTCAGCGGCGGCGCGTACGCGGTCCTCGGGCGCGTCGTCCTGGCGCCGCCGGTGTCGTGGGTCGCCGAGGTGGTCTACCGGCTGGTGACCGTGCTGCGCTTCCGGATCCCGGGCGGCACTCCTGCCCTGGCCCGCCCGCCCCAGGAACGGCCCGGAGCCACCCGCCGCCGCTAGTGCTCGGCGGCCTCGTCCTGGAGCTTCGCCGCCAGCTGTGCGGGCATCGGCTCGTGGCGCAGGTAGGTCCGCGAGAAGGTCCCGGTGCCGTGCGAGAGCGAGCGCAGGTCCACGGCGTAGCGGGTGATCTCGACCTGGGGAACGTCGGCGCGGATCATCGACCGACCGCTGCCGACCGACTCGGTGCCGGTCACCCGGCCGCGACGGGTCGACAGGTCGCTCATGACGGCGCCGACGTACTCGTCGGAGACCAGCACCTTGACCTCGTCGACCGGCTCGAGCATGTGGATCCGGGTGGCGCGGGCGGCCTCCTTCAGCGCCAGCGCCCCGGCGGTCTGGAAGGCCATGTCGGAGGAGTCGACCGAGTGCGACTTGCCGTCGGTCAGCGTGACGCGGATGTCGACGACCGGGTAGCCCGCCGCCACGCCGCGCTCCATCTGGCTGCGCACGCCCTTCTCCACGGACGGGATGAACTGCCGAGGCACGGCGCCACCCACCACCTTGTCGACGAACTCGAAGCCCTGCCCGGACTCCAGCGGCTCGACCTCGATGTCGCAGATGGCGTACTGCCCGTGGCCGCCGGACTGCTTGACGTGGCGGCCCTTGGCGGTGGACTTGCCGGCGAAGGTCTCGCGCAGCTGCACCCGCACCGGCACCGACTCGACCTCGACGCCGTAGCGGTTCTTGAGCCGGTCGAGCAGCACGTCGAGGTGCGCCTCGCCCATGCACCACAGCACGAGCTGGTGGGTCTCGGGGTTGTTCTCCAGCCGCAGCGTCGGGTCCTCGGCGACGAGGCGGCCGAGCCCCTGCGACAGCTTGTCCTCGTCGGCCTTCGACCTGGCGACGATGGCGACCGGCAGCAGCGGGTCGGGCATCACCCAGGGCTCCATCAGCAGCGGCTCGTCCTTGGACGAGAGGGTGTCGCCGGTCTCGGCGCGGCTCAGCTTGGCGACGGCACAGATGTCGCCGGCGATGGCCTTCGCGACGGTCCGCTGGGTCTTGCCGAGGGGCGACGTAAGGGCGCCGACCTTCTCGTCGACGTCATGGTCCTCGTGCCCGCGGCTCTCGCCGAAGAAGTCCGAGAAGTGCCCGGAGACGTGGATGGTCGTGTCCGGAGTCAGCGACCCGGAGAAGATCCGGACCAACGACACCCGGCCGACGTAGGGGTCGGTGGTGGTCTTCACGACCTCTGCTACCAGCGGGCCGGACGGGTCGCAGCTCAGCGGGCCACGCGGCGCCCCGTCGGGGGTGGTCACGGGCGGGACCTCGTGCTCCAGCGGCGACGGGAAGGCCTGCGTCATGACCTCGAGCAGCTCGTGCGTGCCGAGCCCGGACGGCGACGCGGCCGCCAGGACCGGGTAGAACGACCCGCGCGCCACGGCGGTCTCCAGGTCGTCGACCAGCACCTTGAGGTCGATGTCCTCGCCACCGAGGTAGCGGTCCATGAGCGACTCGTCCTCGGACTCCGCGATGATCCCCTCGATCAGCGCGTTGCGAGCGGTGTCGATCAGCGGCAGGTGCTCGGCGTCCGGGTCGCGCTCGACGCGCTCGTCGCCGGAGTAGTCGGCGACTGTCCGCGACAACAGCCCGATGAGGCCCGCCGGGCTGCCGTCGTCGGCCGCCATCGGCAGGTAGAGCGGCAGCACCCCGTCGCCGAAGACCCGCTGGCAGATCGCGACCGCCTCGTCGAAGTCCGCCCGGTCCTTGTCGAGCTTGGTGACCACGACCGCGCGCGGCATGCTCGACGGCCGCGCACTCCTCCCACAGCATCTTGGTGGCGCCGTCGACGCCGTCGACGGCGCTGACCACGAAGAGTGCGGCGTCGGCGGCCCGCAGGCCGGCCCGCAGGTCACCGACGAAGTCGGCGTAGCCCGGCGTGTCCAGCAGGTTGACCTTCACCCCCGCGTGCACCAGGGGCGCCAACGACAGCGAGACCGAGCGCTGCTGGCGGTGCTCGGCCTCGTCGAAGTCGCTGACGGTGGTCCCGTCCTCCACCCGTCCGGCCCGGGGGATGGTGCCGGTGGCGGTCAGGAGCGCCTCGACGAGAGACGTCTTCCCGGCCCCTGAGTGGCCGACCAGCACGACGTTTCGCACGGATCCCGGCTGGTCGGCCGCCGGTGCACCTCCGGCGGCTCCGGGGTTGCTCGTCTGGGCCATCTCGACCGCCTCCACAACGTCGTGTCCGCGTCACCTACGTGAAGTGCAGCCTTCACCCGCGAGCCGCCGTCGCACAAGGGGCCCCCGGCCCTAGCGTGACCGGCCATGGCGCCCGTGCTGGTCACCGAGCACGCGGCGCTGGTGCACGGGACGTGCGTCGCCGCGGCGGTCGTCGCCGGTGCGGCCGTCTTCGGGTCGGAGGTACGCCGCCGCGGCGTGGCCGACGAACGGCTGCTCGTCGTGGTGGCCGGTGTCCTCGTCGGGGGCGCCCTGGGCATGCGGGCGGCCGGCCTGGTCCGGCTGGTCGACGCCGGCGGTCCCTCGCTGCTCGTCGAGGCCTGGACGCAGGGCGCCAAGAGCGTCCTCGGCGGCCTGGCCGGCGCCTACATCGGTGCCCTGGTGGGCAAGCGGCTGGCGGGCTACCAGGATCGGACGGGTGGGCTCTTCGCGCCGGCTGTCGCCCTCGGGCTGGCCGTCGGGCGCATCGGCTGCTTCCTGACCGAGCCGGTCGGCCGCCCGACGGACCTGCCATGGGCGCTGCACGGTGCTCACCCGTCCTTCGGCTACGAGATCGCGTTCCACGTGGTCGCCTTCGTGGTCCTGCTGCGGTGGCGTGACCGGCTGGCCGAGCCCGCGGACCTGCTCGTGGGCTACCTGACGGCGTACGCCCTCTTCCGGCTCTGGGTGGAGACGACCCGCACCAACGACGTGCTCGCGCTCGGCTTGACCGGGTCGCAGTGGGTCGCGCTGCTCGTCCTGCCGCTGCTGCTCGCCCGGTCCGCGCGGATCCGCCCCGCGCCGCGACTCCAGGAGGTCCACACGTGAGCTACCTGCCACCGGGTCAGGAACGGCCGCCGCGCCGGTTCGCCACCGGGGCGGTGGTGGGCGGGGCCGTGGCCGGTGTCGTCGGAACCATCCTGCTGCCCGTCGCGCTCGGGACATTGGCCTCGGTCACCGGGCCGCTCGCGGTCGTCTTCGGACTGCTGGCCATCGCGTCGGTGGTCCTGCCACTGGTCCTCGGCATCGTCCTCGCGACCTCGTCCGGACCTCCCGCAGCGACGTGGCCTCGGCCTCGGGCTGGTCATCGGCTGGGGCCTGGACCTGCTGCTGGCCGGCGGCCTCTGCATCGCTCTGATCGTCGGACTCAGCGGCCTCGACGGCTGGGAGGTCTGGGGGCTGCTCGGCTGACCCGTGTTCGTGGCGGGTCGATAGCATCCGGACACCATGCTCAACCGCTTCGCACGTGCCCTGTTCACGCGCATCTTCCGCCCGATCGCGGCCTTCCTCGTCCGCCGCGGGGTGAGCCCGGACGTCGTGACCTTCGTCGGCACCTTCGGCGTCGCCGGGGCGGCGCTCGGTTTCTACCCCCGCGGTGAGTTCTTCTGGGGCACGGTCGTCATCACCTGCTTCGTCTTCTCCGACCTGATCGACGGGACGATGGCGCGGATGACCGAGCGGTCGAGCCGCTGGGGCGCCTGGCTGGACTCGACGCTGGACCGGGTCGGCGACGCGGCGGTCTTCGGCGGCATCGCGCTCTACTACGCCGGCGACGGCGACGACCTGCTTCTGTGCGGCCTCGCGATCTATTGCCTGTCGACCGGCGCCGTGGTCTCCTACGCCCGGGCGCGCGCCGAGGGTCTCGGCATGACGGCCAACGTCGGCATCACCGAGCGTGCCGACCGGCTCGTGATCGTGCTGGTCGCCACCGGGCTGCACGGCCTCGGCCTGCCCTACGTGCAGGCCGCCGCGCTCTGGTACGTCGCGGTCGGCAGCACGGTGACGATCGTGCAGCGCGCCCTGGCCGTACGTCGCCAGGCGCTCGCCGAGACGCCGTGACGTGCGGGCCGCACTGGTCGAGAGGCTGACCTACCGGCTCTACGCGGCCGGGTGGTGGATGGTTCGACGGCTGCCCGAGCGGGCGGCGTACGGGCTGTTCCGGGTGATCGCCGACCTGATGGCCCGCCGCGGCGGCCGGTCGGCACAGCGACTGCGAACCAACCTGCGGCGGGCCCGGCCCGAGGCGTCGGAGGCGGAGCTGACCCAGCTGACCCGGGAGGGTCTGCGCTCCTACCTGCGCTACTGGTGCGACGCGTTCCGGCTGCCGGACTGGTCGGCGGACCGGGTGGTGTCCCGGGTGCGCGTCGAGGGCGAGGAGCACCTGCGTGCGAGCACCGGCGAAGGCGGGCGTGGGCTGGTCGCCGCGCTGATGCACATGGGCAACTGGGACCACGCCGGTGCCTGGGCGACCCTGACCGGGGTGCCGGTGGTCACCGTGGCCGAGCGACTGCAACCCGAGCGCCTGTACGAGCGGTTCGTGGCCTACCGGCAGGGGCTGGGCATGGAGATCCTGCCGCTCACCGGCGGGGAGAGCGACCTGCTCGACACGTTGTCCGCACGGCTGCGGGCCGGGCGGCTAGTCCCGCTGCTCGCCGACCGCGACCTGCGGGCCTCCGGCATCGAGGTCGACCTGCTGGGCGAGGCGACCCGGATGCCGCCGGGGCCGGCGCTGCTGGCGCTGCGGACCGGCGCCGCGCTGCACCCGGTCAGCATCTGGCACGAGCCGACCGGCGAGGGATCCGGTGGGGGGGCCGACGGGGGTTCCGGCGGGGGATTCCGGCGGGGGAGCCGACCGGTTGGTGATCCGCTTCCATGACCCTGTGGAGGCGCCCGCATCGGGGACGACCCGGGCGAGGGTGACCGCGATGACCCAGGCGGTCGCGGACGTCTTCGGCGATGCGATCCGCGCACACCCGGAGCACTGGCACATGCTGCAGCCCTTGTGGCTCTCCGACCTGCCGCCGCGGCCGCCGACAGCGCTGCCGCTGGCGCGTGAACGGTCTCGTGCTGCCCGGGGGGAGGGGGAGGCGTGAAGGTCGGAGTCGTCTGCCCCTACTCCTGGGACGTGCCGGGCGGGGTGCAGTTCCACGTGCGCGACCTGGCGCAGGTGCTGCAGGAGCGAGGTCACGCCGTGTCCGTTCTCGCTCCGGCCGACGACGACACCCCGCTGCCGCCGTACGTGGTGCCGGCCGGGCGTGCGCTGCCGGTGCCCTACAACGGCTCGATCGCGCGGGTGAACATCGGCCCGCTGTCGGCCGCCCGGGTCCGCCGGTGGCTGCGCGAGGGGGAGTTCGACGTGCTGCACATCCACGAGCCCGCGACGCCGTCGCTGTCGCTGCTGGCGTGCTGGGCCGCGACGGGTCCGATCGTGGCGACCTTCCACACGTCGAACCTCCGGTCGCGCGCGATGCTCGCCGCCTCGCCGTTCCTCGAGCCCGCGATGGAGAAGATCGGGGCGCGGGTGGCGGTGTCCGAGGACGCCCGGCGCACCGTCGTGGAGCACCTCGGTGGCGACGCGGTGCTGATTCCCAACGGGGTGTTCGTCGACAGCTTTGCGACTGCTAGCCCGCGAGCGGACTGGCGTGGGACGGCGGGGACCCTCGGCTTCATCGGGCGCCTCGACGAGGAGCGGAAGGGGCTGCCCACCCTGCTCGCCGCGATGGAGCAGCTCGTTGCGTCGCGGCCGGGTGTGCGGCTGCTCGTCGCCGGGCGAGGGGACGTCGAGGACGCGACGGAGGACCTGTCGCCTGCGGTTCGCGAGGCCGTCACGTTCCTCGGCGTGGTCTCAGAGGCCGACAAGGCGCGGCTGCTCGCAACGGTCGACGTCTACGTGGCGCCCAACCTCGGCGGCGAGAGCTTCGGGGTGATCCTGGTCGAGGCGATGTCTGCGGGGGCGCCGGTGCTGGCGTCGGATCTGGACGCCTTCCGGCGGGTCCTCGACGGCGGCCGGGTCGGCGAGCTCTACCCGACCGGTGACGTGAACGCGCTGGCGGTCGGCCTCGGTCGGCTGCTGGACGACCCCGACCGGCGCGACCAGCTGCGGGCCGACGCGTCGGCCTGGGTGCGCCGCTTCGACTGGTCGACGGTGGCTGACGAGCTGCTCGCGGTCTACGAGACCGTCGCGGCCGGCGGCGGGGCGGTCGGGGAGGCCGACGTCCGGCCGTGGCGCGACCGCTGGCGGCGGGTCGTTGAGCCCCCGGGCGGTGTCGGCGGCCGCTCCTAGCGACCTGCGCAGCTCACTGTGGATCAGGTCGCCTCCACGCCACGGGGCGCCGATCCTCCGGGCCTCGAAAGTCGGCGAGAAGTGTCTGTGGACTATGGCTATCTCCACCCCGGTGGTGCTAGACTTCGAACATACGTTCGAGTGTGTGAGGTGCGGGGATGGACCTGGTCGGGGCGGTGCTGCGGGAGCCGCCGCTGGTGCTGCCGCCGGATCCGTGGGCCGATGAGCCGCCCGGCTGGGTGCCGGCGGAGCCGTCGTGGCAGGTGACGGATCTGCTGCCGGACCCGGTGCAGGACCCGGGGATCGCTGCGGGGCGGGAGTTCGGGGCGGAGTGGCCGCCGCCGGCGCTGCTGGACGGCACCGATCCGGGGCCGTTGCTGGCCTCGCTGGCCGCGGAGGTCGACCTCGGGTCGTGCTCGGACGATGTGGTGGTGGGGGTGGCCTCGGCGGCGTCCCGGCTGGCGGCCTGGGCAGCCTCGGTGGAGGCGGCGGCGACCGCCGGCTCGGTGGCGCGGGCCGGGCGGTGGCGCGGGGTGACCCCGACCGGGCAGCCGGTCGGCAAGCACACGGTGGCGGCGGAGCGGATCGCGGCCGCGGAGCTGTCCTGCGCACTGGGAGTCAGTGAGCGGTCCGCGCAGAACCGGGTGGCCCTGGCATTGGACCTGCAGCGGCTGCCCGAGACCTCGGCGGCTTTGGCCGCCGGCCGGTTGCACCACTACACGGCCCGGCTGGTGGTGGACACCCTGCGCCCCCTCGGCGACCAGGCGGCGGCCCGGGTGGAGGCTGCGGTGCTACCCAGCTACGCGGGGCGCTCGTTCACCGACCTGTCCCGGGCGCTGCGCCGGGCGGTGCTGGCGGTCGACCCGGAGGCCGGGGAGAAGCGCCGCGCCAAGGGCGTCGAGGACCGCACCGTGGAGACCTACGCCGCTGGCCGACGGGATGGCCGCCGCGACGATGACCGGCCCGGCCGAGGACGTCGAGGCGTTCGCCACCTGGCTCACCGGCGGCGCCGAGGCCGCCAAGGCACCCGGGGACCCCCGGACGCTGGCGCAGCGCCGGTTCGACGTCCTCGCCGACCTGGCCGCACACCGGGCTGGCCTACGACACCACCCGCCCCGACCGCCTGATCCACCAATGGGGCGCCCCCACCGACACCACCAGCACCGACGGCACCGGCACGGGCACTGGTGGCGCGATCGGCCCCGGCGGCAGCGGGGTGGGCGAGGTAGGGACCCGGTTGCGGACCCGGCAGGGCCGGCGCCCCACCATCCACGTGACGGTGTCGGTCGAGACCCTGCTCGGGCTGCGCGACGACCCGGGGGAGCTGGCCGGCTACGGGCCGATCACCGCCCAGGTCGCGCGGCGGATCGCCACCGAGGGGACCTGGCGGCGGCTGCTCACCGACCCGCGGACCGGCCGCTTCGACGAGCTCTCCGTGGACAGCTACGAACCACCCCAGGACATGCGCGACCACGTGCTGGCCCGCGACCCGGTCTGCATCGGACTGGGCTGCCGGCTGCCGGCCAACCGCTGCGACCTCGACCACCGCGTCCCCCACCCCCGCGGCCCCACCGCGGCGGGCAACCTCGAACCCTGGTGCCGCAGCGGGCACGAGATCAAGACCTTCACCGACACCACGGTCACCACCGACCCCCGACGACCCCGACGGTGCCGGCGGCGCACGGGTCGTGACCTACCCCAGCGGACGCAGCTACCGGCTGCCCGCCGAACCCGTCCTCGAGGACTTCGGACTTCACCCGGGACGCGATGCCGACTCGAACGGCCGGCCGCCGGTGCACGAGCGGGACAGCAGCGTCGACGACGATCGCGGGCAGCCATCGACCCATAGGATCGAACCGGACCTCGAGGTGCCGCCGTTCTGACCTGGCGTCCTGTGTCGGATGCTCATCGTCGACCACGTATGCGAGTCAAGAACCCATGTCGGGCGGGGGACGTCTTATGGTCGTCTGCAATGGAACGGGGGTCGCGATGTCTCTGTCTGAGCCACCATCAGGTGTCAGTGGGGCCACGCCCGAGGGTCGCCTCATTGCCGGGGCCGGGAACCTCGGAAGTCAGCCGGGGTGGCGCGGTCGCGTCGGACGCATCGTCGCCTACGTGGCCCTGATAGGCATGGTGCTCGCTGTCGTCGCCGCCGTCATAGTGGCCCTCGTCGTCGACACCGGGTGACCAGCTAGCTGATCGCCCTGGATGCCGCTGCGGCAGCGAGAGGGCCGTGATCGACAGTCGGTGGTGGCAAGTAGCGTCGCGGCATGAGCATCGACATGAAGATCGAGGTCATCTTCCTCGGCGTCACCGACGTCGACCGCGCGAAGTCGTTCTACGTCGACAAGGTCGGCTTCCACGCCGACCACGACCAGGTGGTCCACGAGGGGTTGCGTTTCGTGCAGCTGACGCCGCCGGGTTCGGCGTGCTCCATCGCCTTCGGCGAGGGCATCACGGACATGGCGGTCGGCGCGCAGAAGGGCGCGATGATGGTCGTCGACGACGTGCGAGAGCAGCGCGACCGCCTGATCGCCGCGGGCGTCGAGGTGACCGAGGTAGACGAGATGGCGTGGGGGTCCTTCGTGTTCTTCGCCGACCCTGACGGCAACGCGTGGACACTCCAACAGCTGCCGAAGCGCGACTGACCGGCCACCAAGCTTGACCGGCCAGTCAGCTGGTCACCAAGCTTGACCGGCCATCACGCCAGACAAGCCACCCGGCGCACTAGCCTCGCCGGGTGTCCGGTGCGGCGTTCGACCTCGACCTCGTCATCGTCGTGGCGCTCGTCCTGCTCGTCGCGTGGTACCTGACCTTCAGTGCGACACGCCTGGACCGGCTGCACGCCCGGCTCGAGGGAGCTTGGAGCGCGCTGGATGCACAGCTGGTCCGGCGATCGTCGGTGGCGCTGCAGCTGGCCGCCTCGGGACGGCTGGACCCGGCCACCGCGCTGCTGCTCGCCGACGCCGCCCACGAGGCGCGCGAGGTCGACGAAGAAGGTCGGGAGCAGGCCGAGAGCGACCTGACTGCCGCGCTGCGGGCAGCATTCGCCGACGCGGAGCTGGTCGACGACCTGCGCCGCGACCCGGTCGGCGGGGAGCTCGTCGCCGAGCTGGCCGCCTCAGCACTGCGCGTGCAGCTCGCCCGGCGCTTCCTCAACGACGTCGTCCGCAACGCCCGCGTCGTTCGTCGCAAGCGGGTGGTCCGGTATCTCCGGATTGCCGGACATGCCCCGTGGCCGCAGACCTTCGAGATGAGCGACACGCCGCCGGAGGCCCTCGCTGGTGGCTCGTTCACGCGCGACGCGTACCGTCGTCCGACGTGACAGCCCCTGCCACCCTTATCCCTGCCCGTGTTCTGCTGACCGGCCTGCTGGCCGCCTCGCTCGCCCTCGCAGCGTGCTCCGGCGACCCCGAATCGAAGGCGACCAGGGCGAAGCCCTCGCCCTCGCCGTCGGCGAGCGAGTCGAGCACCCCGCCGCCCCCGCCCGAGCCGTCGCTGCTCTCCGGGCGGATGGGAGCCCCCAACGGCCCGGTCTATGCGGTCAAGATCGACAACACCGCGAAGGCGCACCCGCAGGCCGGGCTCTCCAAGGCCGACGTGGTCTACGTCGAGCAGGTCGAGGGCGGTGTGACCCGGCTCGCCGCGATCTACTCGAGCCGCTACCCGAAGTACGTCGGCCCGGTCCGCAGCGCCCGCATCACCGACGTCGACCTCTTCCGCCAGTACGGCACCGTCGGCCTCTTCTACTCCGGCTCGCAGAACCGGCTGGCCGACAACCTGCAGGCTGCCGACCTCAAGCTGGTGTCCTTCGACCAGGACCACTCCGGCTACAGCAGGGTCAGCGGCCGCCCCATGCCTTACGACGTCATCGGGACGTTCGACCAGCTGCGCAAGCGGGCCGGCAAGGTCCAGAAGCCGAAGGCGCCCGGCTACTCCTTCGGTGACGCACCGGCCGGTGGCAAGAAGGCATTGACCTTCACGGTGAACTACCCGATGGCCCGGGTCAGCGGCACCTGGGCGCCGAAGAAGAAGGCCTACCAGCTGTCGATGGACGGGGTCCCCGCGATGGCCGCCGAGGGCGGTCGCCTCACCACGTCGACCTTCGTCGTGCAGTTCGTCACCGTACGGCCGTCGGTCTACCACGACGTCAACGGCGCGAACACGCCGCTGACCGAGACGGTCGGGAAGGGCAAGGCACTCTTCTTCCGCGACGGGCAGGTCTACGAGGGAGGCTGGGAGCGTGACAAGTCCTGGCAGCCGACGAGCTACACGATCGCGGGTCAGGAGGCCGTGCTCGCGCCCGGCGAGCTCTGGGTGGCGCTGCTCGGGAAGGACCGCCAGGTCTCGGTCGGCTGACGGCCTACGATGGGGGTGCACACAGCATCCCCGTCTTCGTGAGGTCCTCCGTGTCCACCCCCGCTGAGCCCATCCCTGCCGAGCACGCCACCGGCGAGCAGAGCGCCATCGGAACCGCGCGCGTCAAGCGCGGCATGGCCGAGATGCTCAAGGGCGGCGTCATCATGGACGTCGTCACCGCCGAGCAGGCCAAGATCGCCGAGGACGCCGGCGCCGTGGCCGTGATGGCTCTCGAGCGGGTGCCCGCCGACATCCGCGCCCAGGGCGGCGTCTCGCGGATGAGCGACCCGGACATGATCGACGGCATCATCGCCGCGGTCTCGATCCCGGTGATGGCCAAGGCACGCATCGGGCACTTCGTCGAGGCGCAGGTGCTGCAGTCGCTCGGTGTCGACTACGTCGACGAGTCCGAGGTGCTCACGCCGGCGGACTACACCAACCACATCGACAAGTGGGCCTTCACGGTGCCCTTCGTCTGCGGTGCGACCAACCTCGGCGAGGCGCTGCGGCGCATCTCCGAGGGTGCCGCGATGATCCGGTCCAAGGGCGAGGCCGGCACCGGTGACGTCTCCAACGCCACCACGCACATGCGCCAGATCGGCGGCCAGATCCGGCGGCTCACCTCCATGTCGCCGGACGAGCTCTACGTCGCCGCGAAGGAGCTCCAGGCGCCGTACGACCTCGTCGTCGAGGTGGCTCGCGCCGGCAAGCTCCCGGTCGTGCTCTTCACCGCAGGAGGCATCGCGACGCCGGCCGACGCGGCGATGATGATGCAGCTCGGTGCCGAGGGTGTCTTCGTCGGCTCCGGCATCTTCAAGTCGGGCAACCCTGCGCAGCGCGCCGAGGCGATCGTGAAGGCGACCACGTTCTACGACGACCCGGACATGCTGGCCAAGGTGTCGCGCGGCCTCGGCGAGGCCATGGTCGGCATCAACGTCGACGACATCCCGGCCCCGCACCGCCTCGCCGAGCGCGGCTGGTAGGAGCCCCGACCAAGATCGTTCGCGACCTCCGCGGCCGCGACACGTCGCCCGACGCGGCGGGTCGCGAGCCAGAACGTCGCGAACGATCTTGTGAGCCGGTGCTGCGGCGAAGGTGACGTGATGACGCAACCCACGATCGGCGTGCTCGCGCTGCAGGGCGACGTCCGCGAGCACCTCGTCGCGCTCGACTCCGCCGGGGCGACGGGCCGTCCGGTCCGCCGGCCCGAGGAGCTCGACGGGCTGGCCGGCATCGTCCTGCCGGGCGGCGAGTCCACGACCATGGACAAGCTCGCACGTGCCTTCGGGTTGCGGGACCCCCTGCGCAAGGCGCTCGGCGAGGGGCTGCCGGCCTACGGCTCGTGCGCGGGGATGATCCTGCTCGCCGACCGCGTCCTGGACGGGCCGCCTGATCAGGAGACGCTCGGCGGCATCGACATGACGGTCCGGCGCAATGCCTTCGGCCGGCAGGTCGCCTCCTTCGAGGGCGACGTGCGGATGCTGGGACTGGACGACCGGCCGGTGCACGGTGTCTTCATCCGCGCGCCCTGGGTCGAGGAGGTCGGGGCGGCCGTGCAGGTGCTCGCTCGGGTCGAGGGCGGGCCGGCCGACGGTAGGATCGTTGCCGTTCGCCAGGGCTCGCTGCTGGCCACGTCGTTCCACCCGGAGATCACGGGTGACGGGCGGGTGCACGAGCTCTTCGTGTCGATCGTCAGGGACCAGTGAGGACAAGCGCATGAGCGGCCACTCCAAGTGGGCCACCACCAAGCACAAGAAGGCGGTCATCGACGCCCGCCGCGGCAAGGCCTTCGCCAAGCTGATCAAGAACATCGAGGTGGCCGCGCGGACCGGTGGCGGAGACGTCAGCGGAAACCCGACGCTCTACGACGCCATCCAGAAGGCGAAGAAGACCTCGGTCCCCAACGACAACATCGAGCGCGCGGTCAAGCGCGGCTCCGGCGCCGAGGCCGGCGGCGCGGACTACCAGACCATCACCTACGAGGGCTACGGCCCCAACGGCGTCGCTGTCCTGATCGAGTGCCTCACCGACAACCGCAACCGGGCCGCGGCCGAGGTCCGTACCGCGATGACTCGCAACGGCGGCTCGATGGCCGACCCCGGGTCGGTGTCGTACCTGTTCAACCGCAAAGGCGTCGTGATCGTGCCGAAGTCCGACGGGCTCGCCGAGGACGACGTGCTGGCAGCGGTCCTGGACGCCGGCGCCGAGGAGGTCAACGACCTCGACGAGGCCTTCGAGGTCGTGTCCGAGGCCACCGACCTGGTCGCTGTGCGCACGGCGCTGGTCGACGCAGGGATCGACTACGACTCGGCCGACGCCTCCTTCCTGCCGTCGGTCAGCGTTCCGCTGGACGAGGACGGCGCCAAGAAGGTCTTCCGGCTGATCGAGGCGCTCGAGGACTCCGACGACGTGCAGAACGTGTGGGCGAACTTCGACGTGAGCGACGAAGTCATGGAGGCGGTCGGCTAGCAGCCGCCGCTACGCCGCCCTGCCCAGGTCCAGCACGGCCCGGCGTACGGCGTCCGGCCGGACACCGAGCCGGGTCACGACGGCCGCGGCCAGCCCGTCCTCGCGCATCAGCCCGAGGACGAGGTGCGTGGTCCGGATCTCGCGGCTCTTGGTCGCCAGCGCCTCGCGCAGCGCGAGCTCGAGCGACTTCTTCGCCCGCGGCGTGAACGGGATGTGCCCGGACGGCGCGCCGCAGGGCACCGGTGGCCGCCGGCGCCCGAACCGCAGGAGCCGCCCGGCTCGTCCGCGCCCACGCTGCTGATTCCCGCGCGGGACGTCCAACGCCCCCGGCCCGAACCGCTCCTCGACCCGGCGCCGGACGGCGTCGAGATCGATCCCCAGGTCGCGCAGGGCGGTGTCGTCGTCGACACCCGCTCCGACCGCCGCCAGGACCTGCTCGCGGACCCGCCCGGCGTCCAGCCCGAGGCCGTGCAGCGCGGCCGTCACCCCGGAGCCCTCGTCGGCGAGCACAGCCAGCAGCAGGTGCTCGGTGCCGATCCAGCCGTGGCCCAGCGAGCGAGCCTCGGTCTGCGCCCGGACGACGACCGTCCGCGCCTCCGTCGTGAAGCGCTCGAACATGCTCAACCCTCCCCGCGGCCGGCGCGGCGGGCGCGCCCCGCGTGCTTCTTGTGCACGGCCTGCTTGCTCACGCCGAGCAGCGCGCCGATGGCGTCCCAGGACCAGCCCTGGGCGCGGGCGTTGCTCACCTGTAGCGCCTCGAGCTGGTCGGCGAGCCGGCGCAGGGCGGCGACAGCGCGCAGCCCGATGGCCGGGTCCTGGCTGGTCGCCTGCTCGGCGACGTCGGGTGCAGCAGTCATGCCTGTCAACGTACGTTGACGTTGGATCGCCTGTCAACCCTTGTTGACACCGCCGGAGCCGATGCCGGGCGCGTCGCTGCCGGGTCGTGGGCCGGGTCGCCGGTACGTTCGTACCCGAACAGGTGTTCGGACGACAAAGCGCGGAGGTACGTCGGTGCGGGTGCTCGGAGTCGACCCGGGGCTGACCCGGTGCGGCCTCGGTGTCGTGGACGGCGTCGCCGGGCGGCCGCTGCAGCTGGTCGCGGTCGACGTGGTCCGCACCCCGGCGACCGACGACATCGCCGCCCGGCTGCTGGCCATCGAGCGCGAGGTCGACCGCTGGCTGGCCGAGCACCGGCCGGACGCGGTCGCCGTCGAGCGGGTCTTCAGCCAGCACAACGTCCGCACCGTCATGGGCACCGCGCAGGCCAGCGCCGTCGCGATCGTCGCGGCGGCCCGGGCAGGCATCCCGGTAGCCCTGCACACCCCGAGCGAGATGAAGGCAGCCGTGACCGGCAGCGGCCGGGCCGACAAGGCCCAGGTGGGAGCGATGGTGACCAGGATCCTGAGACTGACCGAGGCGCCCCGCCCGGCGGACGCCGCCGACGCGCTGGGGCTGGCGATCTGCCACGTCTGGCGCGGGGGCGCGCAGAGCAGGCTGGCGTCCGCCGTCGCGCTGGCGGGTGCCGGGGCCGGCAACATCGGCGCCACCGGCAGCGCGACCCTGCGAGGTCGGTCGTGATCGCCTTCGTGGCCGGCCGGGTGGCCGCGCTGGCCCCTGACGGCGCCGTCGTAGAGGTCGGCGGGGTCGGCCTGTCGGTGCAGTGCACGCCCGGCACCCTGGCCGGCCTGCGGATCGGCGACTCGGCCCACCTGCCGACCTCGCTGGTGGTGCGGGAGGACTCGCTGACGCTCTACGGCTTCGCCGACGAGGACGAGCGGGTGGTCTTCGAGCTGTTGCAGACCGCCAGCGGCGTCGGGCCGCGGCTGGCCCAGGCGATGCTCGCCGTGCACAGCCCCGACACGCTCCGCCAGGCCGTCGCGACCGAGGACCTCACCACGCTGACCCAGGTGCCGGGCGTCGGCCGCAAGGGCGCCCAGCGGATCATCCTCGAGCTCAAGGACCGCCTCGGCGCGCTCCGCGGTGGCGTCGTCCGGCTGCCGTCCCAAGCACCGAACGGTGGCTGGCGCGACCAGCTGCACGGCGCTCTCGTCGGGCTCGGCTGGTCCGTCCGGGAGGCCGACGACGGCGTGGCCGCCGCCGCGCCGCACGCTGCCGAGGCAGTGGCCGCGGGTGACGTGCCCGACGTCGGAGCCCTGCTCAAGGTCGCCCTGCGCTCGCTGAGCCGCGCATGAGCGGCCGAGCGGAGACCGGTGAGCGCCTGGTCGACCCCGACCTGACTGTCGACGCGCCGGGCCTCGAGGACGAGCGTCAGGTGGAGGCCGCCCTGCGGCCGCGCACGCTGGACGAGTTCATCGGCCAGCGCCGGGTCCGCGAGCAGCTCGGGCTGGTGCTCGACGCCGCCAAGGCACGCGGCCGGGTGCCCGACCACGTCCTGCTCTCCGGGCCGCCCGGCCTCGGCAAGACCACGCTGGCGATGATCGTGGCCGCCGAGCTGGAGCAGCCGATGCGCATCACCAGCGGCCCCGCCATCCAGCACGCCGGCGACCTGGCGGCGATCCTGTCCAGCCTCGCCGAGGGTGAGGTCCTCTTCCTGGACGAGATCCACCGGATGTCCCGCCCGGCCGAGGAGATGCTCTACCTGGCCATGGAGGACTTCCGGGTCGACGTGGTCGTCGGCAAGGGCCCGGGCGCGACCGCGATCCCGCTGGAGATCCCGCCGTTCACCCTGGTCGGGGCCACGACAAGGGCCGGCCTGCTGCCGGGCCCGCTGCGCGACCGCTTCGGCTTCACCGCGCACATGGACTTCTACGAGGCGGCCGACCTCGAGCTGGTGCTCGCCCGCTCGGCGCGGTTGCTCGGGGTCCGACTCACCCCCGAGGCCGGCGAGGAGGTCGCCGGCCGCTCACGCGGCACCCCCCGCATCGCCAACCGGCTGCTGCGCCGGGTCCGCGACTACGCCCAGGTGCGCGCCGACGGCGTCGTCACGCTCGACGTCGCGCGCGAGGCCCTCGTCGTGTACGAGGTCGACGACCGTGGCCTGGACCGTCTCGACCGGGGCGTCCTGCAGGCGCTGGTCGGGCACTTCGGCGGCGGCCCGGTCGGGCTGTCGACCCTGGCGGTCGCAGTGGGTGAGGAGCGCGAGACGGTCGAGGAGGTCGCCGAGCCGTTCCTGGTGCGGGCCGGACTGCTGGCCCGCACGCCACGCGGCCGGGTCGCCACGCCGGCCGCCTGGGCGCACCTCGGGCTCACGCCGCCGGCTGGCGTGGTGGCCGGCCGGGGTGGCCCGGCGGGCACGCCGGACCTGTTCGATCTCGACCCGGACGCCGACGACACCGACGACACCGACTGACCGGGCGTACGACCGAAGGGCGCGCGAGCACCCCCGGCGCGGCCCGCAGATCACGATCGGGCCGACGTCCAGGGTCTTGCCAGGCTGGACAGGTAGACTCGCGCCCCGGTTCGCCGGGATCGCCGGCCGACCCACGCTGCACCCACCCAGGACCCTGTACCTGTCGGAAGGACGCCCCAGAGCTGTGGCCGCCGTCGATCTCATCCCGTTCGTCCTCATCCTGCTGGCGTTCTACCTCCTGATCATCCGGCCGGCGCGCAACCGATCACGGGCGGCGTCGGCGCTGCAGGAACGACTCGCCCCCGGCGTGGAGGTCATGACGACGTCCGGGATGTACGGCACGATCGTCGAGATCGACGAGGACTCCATCAGCCTGGAGGTCGCACCCGGCACGACCATCCGCTTCGCCAAGGCGGCTGTCGGCCAGGTCCGCAGCCCCGAGCCGGCGGACGCCGTTGCGGGCGACGCCGATGACGCCGAGGACGCCGATGACGACGAGACCGGCGACGGCACGCAGGCCACCCGGGACGTGTCGGCCGACCCGACCCTGAGTCCCGACCAAGACACCAACCCGCGGGGCGACCACTCCGCCCGCTAGCGCAGCCTCCCGACGCGACCGCGCCGGCCTACCCGAGAAGAGCTCCCTCGTGGCACCACCCGTCCAGACACGCCCTGGCCGCACGCTCGCGGTCCTGGGCGTGTTGACCGCACTCGTCTTCGGCCTGATCTTCCTGGCCTCGCCGGAGGCGCTCGGCAAGGACCAGCTGTCCGTCGCGCAGCGCTTCCAGCCGAGGCTCGGGCTCGACCTCGAGGGCGGCACGAGCGTCATCCTGACGCCGCGGCTGGCGCCGGGGGAGACGGGGAAGATCACCAACGACACGCTGAACCAGGCGGTCGCGATCATCCGCAAGCGGGTGGACAGCTTCGGTGTCGCCGAGTCCGAGGTGACCACGGCCTCCAACAGCATCGTCATCTCGATCCCCGGCAAGCAGGACAAGTCGATCCTCGACACGGTCAAGCAGACCGCCGAGCTGCGCTTCCGCCAGGTGCTGGTGAGCGGTTCGGGGGCACCGACACCCACTCCGTCGCCGAGCTCGACGGCGACGTCCACCCCGTCAGGAACCTCGTCACCGTCGTCGAGCGGGACGCCGGGCGTCGACTCCCCGTCGCCCACCGCATCCACCGACAACCGCGCCGTGCCGCGCGCACTGCGGGCCAACTCGAGCCCGTCGCCGTCGCCGACGGGGACCGCCAGCCCGAGCGCGTCCCCCAACCCCACGACCAGCCTGCCGCCCGAGCTCGCGGCGGTCACGCCCGAGCTGCAGCAGCAGTTCCTCCAGCTCGACTGCTCGAACCCGGAGAAGGTGCGGCAGCAGCTGCGCACATCCGGCGCCGACAACCCGAAGAAGCCGTTGGTGACCTGCAGCGACGACGGCCTCGAGAAGTTCATCCTCGGCCCGGCCGAGGTGGAGGGCAGCGACGTCAGCACGGCGAGCGCCAACCTGGCGACCAACAACCAGGGTGTGTCGACCGGCGGCTGGGTCGTCAACCTGCAGTTCAACGGCGACGGTCGCAAGAAGTTCGCCGACGTGACGCGGCGGCTCTACTCCGAGCAGGGCGACCTGAATCGCTTCGCGATCGTCCTCGACGGGCTGTCGGTCTCTGCGCCCACCACCAACGCGGTCATCCCGAACGGCCAGGCGGAGATCAGCGGCAACTTCACGCAGGACGAGGCAAGCGACCTGGCCAACGTGCTGAAGTTCGGTGCCCTGCCGCTGACCTTCGACCCGGGTGAGGTGCAGGAGGTGTCGGCCACGCTGGGTGGCGAGCAGCTGCATGCCGGTCTGATCGCCGGCATCATCGGCCTCTCGCTGGTCGTCATGTACTTGTTGGTCTACTACCGCGGCCTCGGCCTGGTGGCCGTTGCCAGCCTCCTGGTGGCGGCGATCATCACCTACGGGATGGTCGTGCTGCTCGGCTGGCAGCTGGGCTTCCGGCTGAGCCTGGCAGGCATCGCGGGTCTGATCGTCGCCATCGGCATCACGGCCGACTCGTTCGTCGTGTACTTCGAACGAATACGTGACGAAGTCAGGGACGGCCGCACCCTGCGCGTCGCGGTCGAGACCGGCTGGCAGCGCGCCCGTCGGACGATCCTGGCCGCGGACTTCGTGTCCTTCCTGGCCGCGGTCGTGCTCTACCTGCTCTCGGTCGGCAGCGTGCGAGGCTTCGCCTTCACCCTCGGCCTGACGACACTGATCGACGTGGCCGTCGTCTTCCTCTTCACCAAGCCGCTCGTGACGATCCTCGCGCGGACCAAGTTCTTCGGCCAGGGCCACCGGCTCTCGGGTCTGTCAGCCGACCGGCTCGGCGCGCCGAGGCGGACCCTCACGACACGGCCGCCGACCCGCCGCACCCCGACCCCCAAGGAGGCCTAGATGAGCGTCCTTGGACTCGGCGCCCGGCTCTACCGCGGTGAGGTCTCCTACGACTTCATCGGTCACCGGAGGCTCTGGTACGGCTTCTCCGCCGCCCTGCTGGTGATCTCGATCCTGTCGCTCTCCGTGCTGCACCTGAAGCTGGGCATCGAGTTCCGCGGCGGCGCGGAGTTCCGCGTGTCGTCGCCGGCGGCGGACGAGGACAACGTCCGCTCGACTGTTTCCGACGTCGTCGGCGGCGAGATCGTCGTCCAGCGCGTCGGCAGCTCGACGATCCGGGCGCAGACGGAGACCCTGACCGACCGCGAGCTGGAAGAGGTCCAGACCGCGCTGGCCGAGCGCTTCAACGTCCAGCGCGACGACGTCAGCACCCAGTTCATCGGCCCCAGCTGGGGCAAGGACATCTCGTCCAAGGCCCTGCGGGCGCTGGTCTTCTTCCTGCTCGGTGTCGTCGTCTTCCTCTCGCTCTACTTCGAGTGGAAGATGGCGCTGGCCGCGATGCTCGCGCTGCTGCACGACCTCGTGATCACCGCCGGGCTCTACTCGCTCATCGGCTTCGAGGTGACACCGGCCACGGTCATCGGCTTCCTCACCATCCTCGGCTACTCGCTCTACGACACCGTCGTCGTCTTCGACAAGGTGCGCGAGAACACCCACGGGCTGTCCGGTGGCAGCCGGATGACCTACAGCGGAGCTGTCAACCTCGCCGTCAACCAGACACTGGTCCGCTCGATCAACACCTCGGTGATCGCGCTGCTGCCGATCGGGGCGATCCTCTTCGCCGGCATCGTGCTGCTCGGCGCGGGTCCCCTCAAGGACCTGTCGCTGGCGCTCTTCATCGGTGTCGCGGTCGGTGCCTACTCGTCGGTCTTCATCGCGCCGCCGCTGCTGGCCGGCTTCAAGGAGCGCGAGCCCGCCATGCAGGCGCTCGCCAAGCGGGTGGCCAACCGCAAGGACAAGCCGGCGTCGACGTCGGCGGGGCGGCCCGCCACGCCGAGCAGCCGTCGCTCGCGTGACGAGTCCGACCCCTACGCCCACGTGCCGACCGACGAGGTCGGCGACGGCGGGCCGGGCCCGGTCGACGACGACGTCGATGCCGACGAGGTCGCCGCGGTGCCCGCGGGCGCTGCCGGCCGGCCGCGCCCGAGCGACCGTCGGCCTTCGCAGCGGCCTCGCAACCAGCAGCGCAAGGGCGGCGGGCGCAACCGCTCGGGCGGGAAGAAGAAGCGATGAGCGACCAGCCGCCAGGCCCGCTCGGTCCGGACGACGAGCGAGCCCGGCGGCTGCTGGCCAGGATCCGGGACGTGCCCGACTTCCCCAAGCCGGGGGTCGTCTTCAAGGACATCTCGCCGTTGCTGGCCGACCACACGACCTTCACGGAGGTCGTCGACGCGCTGGCCGCGCCCTTCGCCGAGGCGGGCGTCGACGCGGTCGCCGGCATCGAGGCCCGCGGCTTCGTCCTCGGCGCGCCGGTCGCGCTGGAGCTCGGTGCCGGCTTCGTGCCGGTGCGCAAGCAGGGCAAGCTGCCCGGCACGACCGTCTCGGCGTCCTACGAGCTGGAGTACGGCTCGGCCGTCCTCGAGGTGACCTCGGACGCGTTCATCACGGGTGCACGAGTGCTGATCGTCGACGACGTGCTCGCCACGGGTGGCACGGCAGCGGCGACCGTCGACCTGGTGCGGCGCTGCGGCGGCGAGGTCGTCGGCGTCGCGATGCTGATGGAGCTCGGCTTCCTCGATGGCCGCGCCGCACTGGCTGCCGCCGGCGTCGATGACGACCTGCACGTCCTGCTGACGGTCTGAGGGTCCTGCGGCGGCCGGCGAGCCCGCACTAGACTCGAAGCACACCTACCCACAGCAGGAGCGGCTCGTGGCGGACGCCCCCACGCCGAGTCCGGTCGACCTCGACGCAGGTTCGCCGCCGGACACCGCTGGTGCGCCCACCGGGCAGGCCGTGGAGCCTGCTGCCCCTGGACTGACCGCCACCGCACCCCCGTCGCGGCGGGTCCGCGCCCGGCTGGCCCGGCTCGGCGCCCAGCGCCCTTCGGTCAACCCGGTGCTGGAGCCGCTCTTCCGCGTGGTCCGCCAGACCCACCCCAAGGCCGACCTGCGCCTCATGGAGAGGGCGTACGACGTCGCCGAGCTGCACCACCGCGGCCAGGAGCGCAAGAGCGGCGACCCGTTCATCACCCACCCGCTGGCGGTCACCACCATCCTCGCCGAGCTGGGCATGACCCCGCCCACGCTGTGCGCCGCGCTCCTGCACGACACCGTCGAGGACACCCCCTACACGCTCAAGGAGCTGCGGGCGGAGTTCGGCGACGAGATCGCGGACCTCGTCGACGGCGTGACCAAGCTCGACAAGGTCAAGTACGGCGAGTCGGCGCAGGCCGAGACGGTCCGCAAGATGGTCGTCGCGATGGCGCGCGACATCCGCGTCCTGGTCATCAAGCTCGCCGACCGGCTGCACAACATGCGCACCATCCGCTACCTGCGGCAGGAGAAGCAGGAGCAGAAGGCCCGCGAGTGCCTGGAGATCTTCGCCCCGCTCGCCCACCGGCTGGGCATGAACACCCTCAAGTGGGAGCTCGAGGACCTGTCGTTCGCGACGCTCTACCCCAAGGTCTACGACGAGATCGTGCGGCTCGTGTCGGACCGGGCGCCGAGCCGTTCGGACTACCTGACCGGCGTCATCGAGCACGTCACCGACGACCTCAAGGGCGCCAAGATCCGGGCGCAGGTCACCGGCCGGCCCAAGCACTACTACTCGATCTACCAGAAGATGATCGTGCGCGGCCGCGACTTCGCCGACATCTACGACCTGGTCGGCATCCGCGTCCTGGTGGACTCGGTCCGCGACTGCTACGGGGCCCTCGGGTCGGTGCATGCGCGATGGAACCCGGTGCCCGGCCGGTTCAAGGACTACATCGCGATGCCCAAGTTCAACATGTACCAGTCGCTGCACACGACGGTCATCGGGCCGGAGGGCAAGCCGGTCGAGCTGCAGATCCGCACCTTCGCGATGCACCGCCGCGCGGAGTACGGCGTCGCGGCGCACTGGAAGTACAAGGAGGACCCGGCCGCCGCGCAGGACGACACGTCCAAGGGCGCGCGTGCGGTCGACGGGACCGACGCAGCTGCCAACGACATGGCCTGGCTGCGGCAGCTGCTCGACTGGCAGAAGGAGACCGAGGACCCGGGCGAGTTCCTCGAGAGCCTGCGCTTCGACCTCAAGTCGGCCGAGGTCTTCGTCTTCACGCCCAAGGGTGACGTCATCGCGCTGCCCGCCGGTGCGACGCCGATCGACTTCGCCTACGCGGTGCACACCGAGGTCGGCCACCGCACGATCGGCGCGCGCGTCAACGGCCGGCTGGTGCCGCTCGAGAGCACCCTCGACAACGGCGACCTGGTCGAGGTCTTCACCTCCAAGGCGCAGACCGCCGGGCCGAGCCGTGACTGGCTGACCTTCGTCAAGAGCCCCCGCGCCCGCAACAAGATCCGCGCCTGGTTCTCGAAGGAACGCCGCGAAGAGGCCATCGAGCAGGGGCGCGACGCGATCGCCAAGGCGATGCGCAAGCAGAACCTGCCGGTGCAGCGGCTGCTCACCACCGAGACGCTCACGACGCTGGCCCACGACCTGCGCTACCCGGACATCTCCGGCCTCTACGCCGCCGTCGGCGACAACCACGTGTCGGCCCAGTCGGTCGTCGGCAAGCTCGTCGAGTCCCTCGGTGGCGAGGACGGGGCCACCGAGGACCTGGCGGAGGTCACTACGCCGGGTGTCACCTCCCGCCGGCCACGTACGTCCAAGGACCCCGGCGTCGTGGTGAAGGGCGCGTCGGACGTCTGGGTGAAGCTGGCCCGCTGCTGCACGCCGGTGCCGGGCGACGGGATCGTCGGGTTCGTCACGCGGGGGAGCGGCGTCTCGGTGCACCGCCAGGACTGCGTCAACGCGCAGGCACTGTCGAGCCAGACCGACCGGATGGTCGACGTCGAGTGGGCGCCCTCGGCGTCGTCGGTCTTCCTGGTCGCGATCCAGGTCGAGGCCCTCGACCGGTCCCGGCTGCTCTCGGACGTGACCCGCGTGCTGTCGGACCAGCACGTCAACATCCTGTCGGCCTCGGTCACCACCACCCGCGACCGGGTCGCGCTCTCGCGGTTCACCTTCGAGATGGGCGACCCCAAGCACCTCGGCCACGTGCTGCGTGCGGTGCGCGGTGTCGACGGGGTGTTCGACGTCTACCGGGTGACCAGCGGCAAGGCCTGAGGCGGTACGCCGCGGCCGGTCGTCAGCGGCGAGCCGGTCAGTCGCGGGGAGCCCGCTCAGCGGCCCACGACGGTGATCTCGAAGCTGTAGGAGTCGGCCCGGTAGAGGTGCCGGCCCAGCTCCACCGGCCGCCCGGTGTCGTCGTAGGAGAGCCGCTCCATCGTCACCAGGGCGTCGCCCTCCCGGCAGGCGAGCAGCCGCGCCTGGTCCGCGTCAGCAGTCGTTGCGCCGATCCGCTGGTTCGCGATCCGCAGGTGCACGCCGTAGCGGCGCAGCAGGGCGTAGAGGCCGTGATCTCCGAGCAGCCCCGCGGAGAGCTCGCCCAGGTCGGCGGGCAGCCAGTTGCGCAGGATCGCCAACGGTTCGTCCCGGGCCGACCTGAGGCGCTCGAGGGCGACGACCGGCTCGCCCGCGCGCAGCCCGAGGGCGGTCGCGACGGTGTCATCGGCCGGCACCAAGTCGCAGCCAAGCACCCGGGTGGCGGGGCGACGACCGCTGCTCGCCAGGTCGTCGTGCAGTGAGGACAGCTCGAGGGAGCGCTTCACCGGCGTCTGGACAACCTGGGTGCCCACGCCGCGGCGGCGCACGAGCAGCCCCTGGGCCACGAGGTCCTCGATCGCGCGCCGGACGGTCGGGCGGGAGAGGCCGCAGCGCTCGGCCAGGTCGACCTCGTTGTCGAGCCGCTGACCCGGCCGCAGGTCGCCGCGCTCGATGGCGGACTCGAGCTGGCTGGCCAGCTGGGACCACAGCGGCATCGGGCTCGAGCGATCCAGGTCCACCACCAGGGGCGCGGCGGGCGTCGTCATGGCCGGCAGCATCTCGCGCAGCGACCACTATGTAAAGACATCCTGTCTAATCCTTGACACGGCTCGTGCCGCGGGGGAACGATCCGAGCAGCCGCCGGCGTCGACGACCAGGACAGGACGTCGCCGGCCCCCCCATCCGTGGACGAGAGGTCACCGCATGCGCATCGGACTCGCCGGGGTCGGTCGCATCGGAGCCTTCCATGCCGCCACCCTGCAGGCGATCCCCGAGGTCGAGTCGCTGGTGGTCGCGGACGCGGTGCCCGGCCGGGCAGCGGACGTCGCCGGGCGGCTGGGTGTCGAGAGCGTCAGCGCTCCGGACGAGCTCTTCACCGCCGGGATCGACGGCCTGGTCATCGCCGCCGCCACCGATGCCCACGCGCCACTGATCCTCGCCGGGGTCGACGCCGCCATCCCGACCTTCTGCGAGAAGCCGGTCGCCGCCGACGTCGACGGGACCCTCGCCGTCCTCGACAAGCTGGCCGGCTCGGACGTGCAGGTGCAGATCGGCTTCCAACGCCGCTTCGACCGGGGCTACGTCGCGGCGCGGGCCGCCGTCGCCTCAGGTGAGCTGGGCTGGATCCACACGATGCGGTCCGGGACGCTCGACGCCGCGCCGCCGCCGGCCGACTACATCGGCCACTCCGGCGGCATCTTCCGCGACTGCAGCGTCCACGACTTCGACTCGGTCCGGTGGGTGAGCGGCCACGAGGTCCGCGAGGTCTACGCGGTGGGCGCCAACCGCGGTGCCGCCTTCTTCGCCGAGCACGGCGACGTCGACGCGGCCGCGGTGGTCATGACACTCGACGACGGCACCTTCGCGCTGGTGTCGGCGACCCGCTACAACGCCCGCGGCTACGACGTGCGTCTGGAGGTCCTGGGGTCGAAGGACAGCGTCTCGGTGGGCCTGGACGACCGGCTTCCGCTCCGGTCGGCCGAGCCCGGCGTCGCCTTCCCCGGCGGCGCGCCGTACCCCGCGTTCATGGAGCGCTTCCACGACGCGTACGTCGCCGAGCTGACCGCCTTCACCCGCATCGTCGCCGGCGCCGAGCAGGCGAGCTGCACGGTCGCCGACGCCCTGGAGGCCTTCTACGTCGCGGAGGCCTGCGAGCTCTCGCGGGCCGAGCACCGGCCGGTGTCACTCGAGGAGGTCCGCCGGTGACCGGGCTGATGGAGCGGGTCGCCGGTGCCCCGATCTCGTGGGGCGTCTGCGAGGTGCCCGGCTGGGGGCACCAGCTCGAGGCCAAGCGCGTGCTGACCGAGATGCGTGACGTCGGGCTGGTCGCCACCGAGTTCGGGCCGGACGGCTTCCTGCCCGACGACCCGGCCGCGAAGGCCGCCACGCTCGCCGAGCACGGCCTCGCCGCCGTCGGGGGCTTCGTGCCCGTGCTGCTGCACGACCCGGACCATGACCCGCTGCCCGGCGTGGACGGTGCGCTCGACTCGTTCCTCGCGACCGGGGCCGGTGTCCTGGTGCTGGCGGCAGCCAGCGGCTCGGACGGTTACGACTCCCGGCCGGAGCTGGCCGCCGCGGACTGGACGCGACTGCTCGGCAACCTCGACCGGCTGGCGGCGCACGCGGCCGACCGCGGGGTCCGCGCCTGTCTGCACCCGCACGTCGGCACGATGGTCGAGACCGCTGACGACGTACGCCGGGTGCTCGAGGGATCCGGCGTGCCGCTGTGTCTGGACACGGGTCACCTGCTCGTCGGCGGCAGCGACCCGGTGGCGCTGGCCGCCGACGCGACCGACCGCATCGCCCACACCCACCTCAAGGACGTCGACCTGTCGTGGGCCCGCAGGGTGCAGTCCGGCGAGTCCACCTACACCGCGGCGGTCGCGGCCGGGATGTACCGGCCGCTGGGCCAGGGCGACGTCGACGTCGCGGCCATCGTGACGACGCTGGATGCGGCCGGCTACGACGGCTGGTACGTCATGGAGCAGGACACCGTGCTCGGGTCGGAGCGGGACGGTGACCGCGCGCTCGACGACGTCCGGGCCGGTGTCGCCTTCCTGCAGGGGATCGCCGGATAGGTTCGGGAACCGCAGCGTCACGTCAGGATCGACGCCACACCAGACTCGCCAGGGCCGCGGCCGGACCGCAGCCCCCCTGCCAGGAAGAGGACACCCGTGAGGACCATCGAGCACTGGATCGGCGGCGCGACGACGGCGGGGACGTCGAGCCGGACGGCACCGGTCTTCAACCCGGCGACGGGGGAGCAGCAGGCCCAGGTGGTGCTGGCCGCACGCGCCGACGTGGACGCGGCCGTCGCGTCGGCGAGGAAGGCCTTCGAGACGTGGGGCCAGTCGTCGCTGTCGCAGCGGACCAAGGTGCTCTTCGCCTTCCGCGAGCTGGCGGTCCGACGGGCGCAGGACCTCGCCGAGGTCATCTCCGACGAGCACGGCAAGGTCGTCTCCGACGCGCTGGGCGAGGTGCAGCGCGGACTCGAGGTCGTGGAGTTCGCGTGCGGGATCCCGCACCTCATCAAGGGTGAGTACTCGGACCAGGTGTCCGGCGGGGTCGACGTCTTCAGCTTCCGTGAGCCGCTGGGAGTGGTCGCCGGGATCACGCCCTTCAACTTCCCGGTCATGGTCCCGATGTGGATGCACCCGGTGGCCATCGCCTGCGGCAACGCGTTCGTCCTCAAGCCGAGCGAGCGCGACCCGTCCGTGTCGATGCTGGTCGCCGAGCTGTGGGCCGAGGCGGGCCTGCCGGACGGCGTCTTCAACGTGGTGCACGGCGACAAGGACTCGGTCGACGCGCTGCTGGAGCACCCGGACGTCGCCGCCGTCTCGTTCGTCGGCTCCACGCCGATCGCGAAGTACATCCACGAGCGCGGCACGGCGCACGGCAAGCGGGTCCAGGCGCTCGGAGGCGCGAAGAACCACGCCATCGTGCTGCCCGACGCCGACGTCGACTACGCGTCCGACCACCTCGTCGCCGCCGCGTTCGGGTCTGCCGGTGAGCGCTGCATGGCCATCTCGGCCGCCGTCACCGTCGGCGACGCGGGCGACAGCATCGTGGACGCCGTCGTCGCGAAGGCCGGCAAGGTGCGGGTCGGGCCGGGACGCGACGCCGACAGCGAGATGGGACCGGTCGTGACCGCCGCGGCGCGCGACCGGATCACCGGGCTGATCGGCCGCGGAGAGGAGCAGGGCGCCCGCCTTGCCGTCGACGGCCGTGGCTACCGCGTCGCCGGCCACGACGACGGCTTCTGGGTCGGCCCGACCGTCATCGACCAGGTCACGACCGAGATGGACGTCTACCGCGAGGAGATCTTCGGACCGGTGCTGTCCGTGGTCCGCGCGACGACGGTCGACGAGGCGATCGAGCTCGTCAACGCCAACCCCTACGGCAACGGCACGGCCATCTTCACCTCGAGCGGCGAGGCCGCGCGGCGCTTCCAGCGCGGCGTGACGGTCGGGATGATCGGCATCAACGTGCCGATCCCGGTGCCGATGGCCTACTACTCGTTCGGCGGCTGGAAAGACTCGCTCTTCGGCCAGTCGCGCATCCACGGCAGCGACGGGATCGCCTTCTACACCCGGTCGAAGGTGGTCACTTCGCGCTGGCCGCAGGTCGAGCACCCCGCGGGCTCCAGCTTCCACTTCCCGACGTCCAGCTGACGGGGCAGAGCGCCATGTCGACACCCACCACACCGTCGTCGGGTCTCGAGGTCCTGACCGTCGGGCGGGTCGGCGTCGACCTCTACCCGGAGCAGACCGGGCCGCTGGCCGAGGTGCGCACCTTCGCCAAGTTCCTCGGCGGGACGGCCACCAACGTCGCCGTCGGGGCGGCGCGGCTGGGTCGCCGCTCGGCCGTCCTCACCAAGGTCGGTGAGGACGGCTTCGGGACGTACGTCCGCACTGCGCTGGACGGCTTCGGTGTCGACACGTCGTACGTCGGCACCGAGCCCGACCTGCACACCCCGGTGGTCTTCTGCGAGCTGGACCCGCCGGAGGACCCGCCGCTGCTCTTCTACCGCGACCCGATCGCGCCGGACCTCGTGCTGCGGACGGACGACGTGCCGTGGGACGTCGTCACCGAAGTCCCCCTGCTGTGGGTGACGGGCACGGGTGTGTCCGTCGAGCCGGCCAGGAGCACGCAGCACGAGATGCTGCGTCGCCGCGGCCGGCCGGCTGAGGGGAGCGGCCGGCACACGGTCCTCGACCTCGACTGGCGGCCGATGTTCTGGCCGTCGCCGGAGCACGCCCGCGAGCAGTACCGGGCGATGCTCGAGCACGTCGACGTGGTGGTGGGCAACCGGGCCGAGGCGGAGGTCGCCGTGGGCACGGCCGAGCCGGTCGAGGCGGCGGAACGGCTGCTCGCCGCCGGTGTGCGGCTCGCGCTGGTGAAGCAGGGGGCCGAGGGCGTCCTGGTCGCCACCAGGGAGGGCATGACCACGGTGCGCCCGCACCTGGTCGAGGTCGTGTGCGGGCTCGGCGCAGGGGACGCCTTCGGCGCCGCCCTGGTGCACGGACTGCTTGCGGGCTGGGACCCCGTAGACATGGCGGCCCATGCCAATGCGGCCGGCGCGATCGTCGCGTCGCGGCTGGCCTGTGCCGACGCCATGCCGACCCTCGCCGAGCTGGAGGAACTCGTGGACAGCCAGCGGAGCCTGTCGTGACCGACGTCGCGGCGGCCATCACTGACGCGCAGTGGGCCGCACTGATCGAGACCCGCGCGAGCGACCCGGCGGCGGTGACGAAGGCGTACGCGGGCCGCCGCCGTCCCGGCCGGCTGCTCTCGGCAGACGGCACGCTCTTCCTGGTCGCGGCCGACCACCCGGCGCGCGGGGCGCTGGGCACCGGCGGCGACCCGCTCGCCATGGCCGACCGCCGCTCGCTGCTCGCCCGGCTGGTCACCGCGCTCGCCGACCCCTCGGTCGACGGCGTGCTCGGGTCTCCCGATGTCGTCGAGGAGCTGCTGCTGCTCGGGGCTCTCGAGGACAAGGTCGTCATCGGCTCGATGAACCGCGGCGGCCTCGACGGCGCCACCTGGACCATGGACGACCGGTTCACCGGCTACGACGCCGAGTCGATCGAGCGCTTCGGTCTCGAGGGCGGCAAGATGCTGCTCCGCATCGACGACGCCGACCCCGGCACGGCGCCCACGATCGAGGCGTGTGCGCGGGCGGTCAGCGACCTCGCGTCGCGCGGCCTGGTGGCGATGGTCGAGCCGCTGCCCTACGAGCGCGACCGCGACGGCACCCTCCGGCTCCGCCGGGACGCCGGGTCGCTGGTCCGCGCGATAACGGTCGCCTCCGCGCTGGGGGTGACGAGCAGCAGCACCTGGCTCAAGCTGCCGTCCTGCGACGAGCCGGACCTGGTCTTCGCCGCCACCACGCTGCCGTGCGTGGTGCTCGGCGGCGTGCCCGGCCCGGACCCGGCGGCCGACCTGGAGTCGTGGGGGCAGGCGCTGCGGCAGCCGGCGGTCCGCGGGCTCGTCGTGGGTCGTGTCCTGCTCTACCCGCCGGACGGCGACGTGGCGGCCGCGGTGGCGGCGGCAGGTCGGGTGCTCCGGGCCGCGAGCGAGCCGGCGTGACCCTCGTCCACCGTCGGGGCAGCCTCGCCGGGCCGGACGACGGTGATGTCGTCACCCTCACGCCGCAGGACGCCGGCTGGACGTGGACCGGGCTGCGGGTGCTCGCGCTGGCCCCCGGTGCCGAGCGGACCGTTGTCACGGGGACGTCCGAGGTCTTCGTGCTGCCCCTGGCGGGCAGCGTTCAGGTCACGGTGGCGCCGGGGGCTTCCAGGAAGGCTTCCCCGGGCGAGCGCGAGGCGACGTACGACCTCGTCGGCCGTGACTCGGTCTTCACGCGCGTCACAGACTTCGCCTACGCCGGGCGCGACAGCGTGCTGACCCTGCGCAGTGCCGCGGGTGCCGAGGTCGCGCTGCCGTCGGCGGTCTGCGAGCGGCGGCGACCGCCCGCCTACGGTCCGGCGGCCGACGTGCCGGTCGAGGTGCGCGGGGCCGGGGGGGCGACCCGGCAGGTGACCGGCTTCGGCATCCCCGGTGTGTGGGACCACGCCGAGAAGCTGGTTGCCTGCGAGCTGCTGACGCCCCCGGGCAACTGGTCGAGCTACCCGCCGCACAAGCACGACGCGACCGAGCCGTGCCGGGTGGTCAACGAGGAGATCTACTACTACCGGATCGGCGGGCCGGACCAGGTGACGCCGTCCGGGCAGGGCTTCGGCCTGCACCGCACCTACACCGGCGCGGAGCACGACAAGGCCGGGCTCGACCCGATCGACCTCGACGTCGAGGTGCGCGACGGCGACGTGGTGCTGGTGCCGCACGGCTACCACGGGCCGTGCGTGGCGGCGCCGGGCTACCCGATGTACTACCTGAACGTGCTGGCCGGGCCGGGCACCGAGAGGTCGATGGCCTTCTGCGACGACCCGGACCATGGCTGGGTCCGCAGCACCTGGGAAGGCGAGACGCTCGACCCGCGGGTGCCGATGACCAGCGCGGACGGGATCGTGGCCGACGCGATCATGAGGAGAGACCGGTGACTGCTTCGACGGTGCGCCTGACGACCGCGCAGGCACTGGTGCGGTGGATGACCGTGCAACGCAGCGAGCTCCTGGACGGCACCGAGGTGCCGCTCTTCGCCGGCGTCTTCGGCATCTTCGGCCACGGCAACGTGCTCGGGCTGGGCACTGCCCTGCACGAGGTGCGCGACCAGCTGCCGACGTGGCGCGGTCAGACCGAGCAGGGGATGGCGCTGGCAGCCGTCGCCTACGCGCGGGCCACCGACCGGCGCCAGGTGATGGCGGCGACTTCCTCGATCGGGCCGGGTGCGCTGAACATGGTCACTGCCGCGGGTCTGGCTCATGCCAACCGGCTGCCGGTGCTGCTGCTGCCCGGCGACACGTTCACCGGCCGCGCCCCCGACCCGGTGCTGCAGCAGGTCGAGCACTTCGGTGACCCGACGGCGTCGGTCAACGATGCCTTCCGTGCCGTGTCGCGCTACTTCGACCGCATCGTGCGTCCCGAGCAGCTGCTGTCGACGCTGCCGCAGGTCGCGCGGGTGCTCACCGACCCGGCCGACGCCGGGCCGGTGGTGCTCGCGCTGCCGCAGGACGTGCAGGCGGAAGAGCACGACTTCCCCATGGCGATGTTCGAGCCGCGGCTGCACCGGGTGCCGCGTCCGCGACCGGACGCCCAGTCGCTGGCCGAGGCGGTGACGCTGCTTCGCTCGGCGGCTCGGCCGCTGCTGGTGGTCGGCGGGGGAGCCCGCTACTCCGGGGCCGGTCCGGCTCTGGTGCGTCTTGCGGAGACGCACGGCGTGCCCGTGGTCGAGACACCTGCCGGACGTACCGTCGTCGCGCACGACCACCGCCTGCACGCCGGACCGCTGGGGATCATCGGGTCCACCTCGGCCAACACGCTCGCAGCGGAGGCCGACGTCGTGGTCGCCGTCGGGACCCGGCTGCAGGACTTCACCACCGCGTCGTGGACGGTCTTCTCGCCGTCGGTGCGCATCCTGACCGTCAACGCGGCGCGCTTCGACGCGGTGAAGCACGGCGCGCACGCGGTGGTCGGCGACGCGCGCGCGGTGGTGGAGGAGCTCGCCGACGCGCTGGCCGGCTGGTCGGTCGACGAGTCGTGGAGCGCGCGGGCCGGCGCGGAACGCGCGTTGTGGGACGCGCACGTCGACGGGCTGCGCAAGGGCGTCGCGCCCGACGGGTCGCTGACCTACGCGCAGGTCGTCGGTGTCGTGAACGACGCCAGCGGCGCGGACGACTACGTGCTGGGGTCGTCCGGCGGCATCCCGGGCGAGCTGCACGGTGGCTGGCGGACGGTCGCGACGCCGGAGAGCGGGCTGACGTCCGGCGCCACCATGGACCTCGAGTACGGCTTCTCCTGCATGGGGTACGAGGTGGCCGGTCCCTGGGGAGCGGCGATGGCCCGGTCCACGACCCATCCCGACGGTGTCGTGACCGCACTGCTGGGTGACGGCTCCTACCTGATGCTCAACTCGGAGCTCTACTCGGCTGCGCTGTCAGGGCACCCGTTCGTCGCGGTCGTCTGCGACAACGGCGGCTATGCCGTGATCCACCGGCTGCAGACCGGCCAGGGGGCCGACGGCTTCAACAACCTGCTCGACGACTGTGCCGGCCCGGGCGCCGAGGCGGGCCTTCGGGTCGACTTCGCCGCGCACGCCGCGTCGCTCGGCGCGCACGTCGAGGTCGTCGCGCCGGACGGCTCGGTCGACGACCTGGTGGCTGCCTACGCCGCGGCCAAGGCGGCGGCGGTGGCCGAGCGCCGACCCGCCGTCGTCGTGTGCCGCACCCACCCGTCGTCGTGGACCGAGGCCGGTGCGTGGTGGGAGGTCGGCGTGCCCGGCGGCCTGTCCGGCCGCGCGTCGTACGACCAGGAGAAGGCCCGCCAGCTCCGCTGGCTCACCTGACGACCGGCGAACGACCTTCGGTCAGGAGAACTCGGTGAGGGTCTTCTGCGCCTCGACCAGCCAGCTGCGACGCGCCTCGGCGGCCGCCTCGGCGTCGGCGGCCTTCTTCTCGTTGCCGGCGGCACGCGCGGCGGCCGCATCCTTCTCGAGACCCTCGATGCTCGTCCGGAGCTGCGCGACCGTGGCCTCCGCCCGCGCCCTGGCCTCCGGGTTGGACCGCGCCCACTCGGCCTCCTCGGCCGACCGGACAGCCTCGTCGACCTTGCGGAGGCGGTTCTCGACCTCGTCCTTCGACGCGCGAGGCACGTGGCCGGCGGCTTCCCAGCGCTCGTGCACCGAGCGCAGCACGGCCCGGGCCGACCGGTGGTCGGTGACCGGCAGCAGGGCCTCGGCCTCGACGAGGAGTGCGCGCTTCTTCTCGAGGTTGGTCGCCAGGTCGGCGTCGCGAGCGGCGAAGACCTCGCCGCGCGCGTTGAAGAACACGTCCTGGGCGGCCCGGAACCGGGTCCAGAGCTCGTCCTCGATGTCGCGGCGGGCGCGGCCGGCGGCCTTCCACTGGTCCATCAGCTCGCGGTAGCGCTTGGCGGTCTCGCCCCACTCCTTGGAGGTGGAGAGAGCTTCGGCCTCCTTGATGAGCTTCTCCTTGCGCTGGGCTGCGCCGGCGCGCTGCTCGTCGAGCTCCGCGAAGTGCACCCGCCTGCGCTTGTCGAAAGCCGTGCGGGCATGGCTGAAGCGCTTCCAGAGCACGTCGTCCGCCTTGCGCTCCAGACGGGGCGCCGCCTTCCACTCGTCGAGGAGGGCTCGCATCCGGTCGCCGGCCTTCTTCCAGTCCGTCGACGTGGAGAGGGTCTCGGCCTCGGAGACGATCTTCTCCTTGGTCACCGCTGCGCGTTCCCGCGCCTTGGCCCGCTCGGCGTCGCGACGGCTCTTGCGCTGGGCGATCGCCTCGGTCAGCGTGTCGAGCCGGCCGAGGAGGGCGGCGAGGTCGCCGACCGCGTTGGCGTCGACGATCTGCTCTCGCAGGTGGTCGACCGACGTCTGCGCATCGGCCAGGCTCACGCCGCCGGAGGCGACGCGCTGCTCGAGCAGGGCGACCTGACCGGCGAGCTCGTCGAACTTGCGACCGAAGTAGGCGAGTGCCTCGGGTGCCTCGGCGCCGGGGTAGGAGCCGACGGAACGCTCGCCGTCCGAGGTACGCACCCACACCGTGCCCTCGTCGTCCACCCGGCCCCACTCGGCCGGGTCCGACGCCGGCGGTGCCGGGGCCGCGGCCACGGCGGCCTGGGACGCGGGGGGGAGCGGGGCGGTGCCGGGCGTGACCGGTGCCGGCGGCGGTGACGGGACGGCCGGAGTGGGCGTGGGGGGTGGCGGGACGTCGGGCGTGGGGGGTGGGGGGACGTCGGGCGTGGGGGGTGGGGGGACGTCGGGCGTGGGGGGTGGGGGGACGTCGGGCGTGGGGGGTGGGGGGACGTCGGGCGTGGGGGGTGGGGGGACGTCGGGCGTGGGGGGTGGGGGGACGTCGGGCGTGGGGGGTGGGGGGACGTCCGGCGTGCGGCGGAGGCTCGGGGGTGACGTCCGGTGCGGGTGTCTCGGCCGGAGGCTCCGGGGTGACGGTCTCGGTCGGCGCGGTCTCGGTCGGCGCGGTCTCGGTCGGCGCGGGCTCGGTCGGCGCGGGCTCTTCGGTCGCCGGTGCCGTGGGCTCAGGTGTGGCCACGTCGAGCGTCAGCTGAGTCCCCTCCGCGGCGTTGTCCGCGGGCGGCGGCTCCGGCTCCGGCGCCTCGGGCTTGTCCGGCTGCTCGGTCACGTCAGGCCTTCCCGATGGTCACGCGCTCGATGCTGATCGGCTGGACCGGCTTGCCGTCCCCGTCACCGTTGGAGTTGTCCGACCCGGCGTCGGCGACCTTCTGCACGACGTCGAGGCCCTCGGTGATGGTGCCGAAGATCGTGTAGTTAGGCGGCAGCGTCGTGTCCTTGTAGACCAGGAAGAACTGGCTGCCGTTGGTCCCGGGCCCCGCGTTGGCCATCGCGAGGGCGCCCTCGGGGTAGTTGTCCGGTGCGTCCGCCGGCAGGTTCTCCTCGCCGAACTGGTACCCGGGGCCGCCGCTCCCGGTGCCGGTCGGGTCACCGCACTGCAGCACGAAGATGCTGCTGGTGGTGAGCCGGTGGCAGGACGTCCCGTCGAAGTAGCCCTTGTCGGCCAGGTGCCGGAAGGAGTTCGTCGTGCACGGCGCGTCCGCGGCAGCCATGTCGACAGTGATGTCGCCCTGGTCGGTGGCGATCGTCGCGGTGAACGGCTTCTTGTAGGTGTCCGCCTTCTTCGGGTCGTACGTGGGCAGGCCGACGTCCTTCGAGGCCGGCTCGCTGGTCTTGCTGTACGTGCAGCCCGCTCCGGAGGTCGGGCTGGGGCTGCTGCTCGCGGTGTCGGTCGGGCTCGGGGTGGAGCTCGCCGTGTCCTCGCCCTTGGTCGCGACAGTCGACTCGTCGTCCCCGCCGGCGACGGCCAGCCAGACGATGCCACCCGCGACGAGCAGGACCGCGACGACGACGGCCGCGACCGTCTGGCTCTTGCGGCGACGCGCCTGCATCTGCCGGCGGCGGGCCTGCTGCCGCTCGTAGTGCTCCCGCGCCAGCTGACGCTCCCGCTTCGCACTGCCGGCCAAGACTGCTCCTCCGTCGGTCCTACGGTCGTACGACTGTTCCGGGCGCCCGGAGCTGCCGGGCACACCCGGTCGCACAGTGTAGGTGGGTGGCCGGTCGGGGGGCACGGAAGGCGTTCGCAGCGCGGCCGGGGCCGCCGGTAGGCTCGAACGGCCCGCTTCCGGGCGTACCACCCCTCGATCGGAAGGCGCTCGTGCTCGTCACCGGCTTCCCCGCAGCCGCGTTCGGCACCAACTGCTTCGTCGTGGCCGCCGGCCCAGGCGAGCATGCCGTCGTGGTCGACCCCGGCGTCGAGGTGGTCGACCAGCTCGACGAGCTGCTGCGCGAGCACCGGCTCCAGCCGGTCGCGGTGCTGCTGACCCACGGACACATCGACCACACGTTCTCGGTCACGCCGGTCTGCGGCGCGCGCGGCATCCCGGCCTACATCCACCCCGGTGACGGCCGGCTGCTCGCAGACCCGCTGAGCGGCATCTCGCCCGAGACGGCCGCCCTCTTCGGCGGTCGGCTGGAGTGGAGCGAGCCGGACGACGTGCGGTCCCTCGAGGACGGGGTCGTGCTCGAGATCGCCGGCCTGGAGATCACCGTCGACCACGCGCCGGGTCACACCCCCGGCTCGGTCGCGTTCCGGCTGCCCGGCGACGACGTACCGCAGGTGATGCTCTCCGGCGACCTGCTCTTCGCGGGCTCCATCGGCCGCACGGACCTGCCCGGCGGCGACACCGACGAGATGATGCGCAGCCTCGCCCGCACCGTGCTGCCCCTCGACGACGAGGTCGTCGTGCTGCCCGGGCACGGCGCGGAGACGACGATCGGACGCGAGCGAGCGACCAACCCCTTCCTGCGCGGGCTGACGGCCGAGCCGCGCCTCGCCCCGCCGACGAGGGGGCTGTAGCGCGATGGCCAGGCCGACACCGCTCAGCGGCTTCCCGGAGTGGCTCCCCAGCCAGCGGATCGTGGAGCAGCACGTGCTCGACGTGCTGCGCGAGGTCTTCGAGCTGCACGGCTTCGCCTCGATCGAGACGCGCGCCGTCGAGCCGCTCGACCAGCTGCTGCGCAAGGGCGAGACCGACAAGGAGGTCTACGTCCTGCGCCGGCTGCAGGCCGACCCCGACGAGCAGGCGGCCCCGGTCGGGGGAGACGGGTCCGGCTCCACGCTCGGGCTGCACTTCGACCTGACGGTGCCGCTCGCGCGCTACGTGCTCGAGAACGCCGGCCACCTGGAGTTCCCGCTCCGGCGCTACCAGGTGCAGAAGGCCTGGCGCGGGGAGCGACCGCAGGAGGGTCGCTACCGGGAGTTCGTCCAGGCCGACATCGACGTCATCGGGCGCGACACGCTGTCCTTCCACCACGAGGTGGAGGTCGCACAGGTGATGGCGGAGGCGTTCGCGCGCCTGCCGTTCCCGCCGGTGCGCATGCAGGTCAACAGTCGCCGGCTGATCGAGGGCTACTACCTCGGCGTGGGCGTGACGCCGGGTCAGGTCCCTGACGTCATGCGGGTGATCGACAAGATCGACAAGGTCACGCCTGATGTGGTCGTCGCCATGCTGGTCGACGACGTCGGCCTGACCTCCGAGCAGGCGCAGGCCTGCGTCGCGCTCACCGCGGTCACCGCCGACGGTGACGAGCTGGCCGGCAAGGTCAAGGACCTCGGCGTCTCGCACGAGCTGCTCGACGAAGGTGTCGACGAGCTGTCGCGCGTCCTCCGCGGCACGGCCGCGCTGCGCTCCGAGCGGTTCTCGGTCGTCGCGGACCTGCGCATCGCGCGTGGCCTCGACTACTACACCGGCACCGTCTACGAGACCCGGATGGCCGGCTTCGAGCACCTCGGCTCGATCTGCTCCGGCGGTCGCTACGACGAGCTGGCCAGTGACGGCCGGACGACGTACCCCGGTGTCGGGATCTCGCTGGGCGTCACCCGCGCCGTCGGGCCGCTGCTGACCCGCGGGCTGCTGACCGCCTCGCGGTCGACACCGACCTGCGTGCTCGTCGCACTGCCTGCCGAGGAGTCCCGGTCCGAGCTGGAGACGCTGGCCACCGCACTGCGCTCGCGGGGGATCGCGACCGAGGTGTCACCGACCGCCGCGAAGTACGGCAAGCAGATCCGCTACGCCGAGCGGCGCGGGATCCCGTTCGTGTGGTTCCCGCAGGACGACGGCGGCCACCAGGTGCGCGACATCCGCTCCGGCGAGCAGGTCGACGCTGATGCCGCGGCGTGGGTCCCACCGGCGGAGGACCTGCGTCCCACGGTCACCGGCAGCACCGACGGCTCCGCCACGACCTGACGCCAGCACGACTGAACGACTGCACGCTGCACCCCACATCCGAAGGGCTTCTCCGTGATCCGCACCCACACCGCCGGCTCGCTGCGCGCGACGCACGCCGGCCAGACCGTCACGCTGGCCGGCTGGGTCGCCCGCCGCCGTGACCACGGCGGCGTCGCCTTCATCGACCTCCGCGACGCGAGCGGTGCGGTCCAAGTGGTCATCCGCGACGAGTCGGTCGCGACCGGCTTGCGCAGCGAGTACTGCCTGCGCATCGAGGGTGAGGTCAGCAAGCGGCCCGAGGGCAACGCGAACCCCAACCTGCCCACCGGCGAGATCGAGGTCGTCGCCAAGGAGGTCGAGGTCCTCAGCGAGTCGGCGCCGCTGCCCTTCCAGATCGACGAGCACGTCGAGGTGGGCGAGGAGGTGCGGCTCAAGCACCGCTACCTCGACCTTCGCCGCCCCGCGCCGGCAGCGGCGCTGCGGCTGCGCAGCGAGGTCAACCGGGCCGCCCGCGAGGTGCTGCACGCCCGCGAGTTCGTCGAGATCGAGACGCCGACGCTGACCCGGTCGACGCCCGAGGGGGCGCGCGACTTCCTGGTGCCGGCACGCCTGCAGCCGGGCAGCTGGTACGCCCTGCCGCAGTCACCCCAGCTGTTCAAGCAGCTGCTGATGGTCGCCGGCATGGAGCGCTACTTCCAGATCGCCCGGTGCTACCGCGACGAGGACTTCCGTGCCGACCGGCAGCCGGAGTTCACCCAGCTCGACATCGAGATGAGCTTCGCCGACGAGGACGACGTGCTCGAGCTGGGCGAGGAGGTCCTGAGCGCGCTGTGGAGGCTGGTCGGCTACGACATCCCGCTGCCGATGCCGCGGATGACCTACGCCGAGGCGATGGCCCGCTTCGGGTCCGACAAGCCGGACCTGCGCTTCGGCCAGGAGCTCGTGGAGTGCACCGAGTTCTTCGCGAGCACGCCGTTCCGGGTCTTCCAGGCGCCGTATGTCGGCGCGGTCGTCATGCCGGGCGGCGGTTCGCAGTCGCGCAAGGAGCTCGACGGCTGGCAGGACTGGGCGAAGGCGCGCGGTGCGCGCGGCCTGGCGTACGTCCTCGTCGGTGAGGACGGCGACCTCACCGGCCCGGTAGCCAAGAACATCTCCGACGAGGAGAAGGCCGGACTGGCCGCGCACGTCGGTGCCTCGCCCGGCGACGCGGTCTTCTTCGGCGCCGGCGAGCCCGGCTCCAGCCGCGCGCTGCTGGGGGCTGCCCGGGTCGAGATCGGGCGGCGCTGCGGGCTGGTCGACGAGTCGGTGTGGTCCTTCCTCTGGGTCGTCGACGCCCCGATGTTCGAGCCCAGCTCGGCCGCGCGGGCCAGCGGTGACGTGGCGGTCGGCGCCGGGGCGTGGACCGCGGTGCACCACGCCTTCACCTCGCCCAAGCCGGAGTGGATGGACCGCTTCGACGAGGACCCCGAGCACGCGCTCGCCTACGCCTACGACGCGGTGTGCAACGGCAACGAGATCGGCGGCGGGTCGATCCGTATCCACCGCCGCGACGTGCAGGAGCGGGTCTTCGCGGTCATGGGCCTCGCCGACGACGAGGCGCAGGAGAAGTTCGGCTTCCTGCTCGACGCCTTCGCGTTCGGTGCCCCGCCGCACGGCGGCATCGCCTTCGGCTGGGACCGGATCTGCCAGCTGCTGGCCCGCGCCGACTCGATCCGCGACGTCATCGCCTTCCCCAAGAGCGGTGGCGGCTACGACCCGCTGACCGCCGCGCCGGCACCGATCACGCCGGAGCAGCGCAAGGAGGCGGGCATCGACGCGGCGCCGGAGGAGAAGGCGGCGGCCACAGAGGCCAAGCCCGGCGAGCCGCCGAGCCCGTCGCACTCCTGACCGATCCTGCCGGGCGGCCTAATCGCTCCGGGCGGCGCGTGCGGCTCAGCGCCGGACCAGGCGGCCGCTGGTGAAGGCGTGCCAGCAGGTGAAGCCCAGCCGCTGGTAGATGCGGCGGGCCGCGTCGTTGTCGCTGTACATCCCGAGGGTCACCCAGCGGTTCCCCTCGTCGAGCAGCTGCCGCGTGAGCCACCCGGTGACCGCCGAACCGAGCCCCTGGCCACGTACGTCCGACACGGTCGCGACCGACGCGAGGAACGGGACGCCTGCCGTGAACTCGGTGTGCGCCGCGATCGCGACCAGCCGCCCGGTGCCGTCGCGAACCCCGCACCACCGGCGCGCATGCTCCTGCCCCGGCTCGGCGTCGTGCCGCCCGCTGTGGGTGTGCAGCAGCTCGACGACCTCGCGAGCGGTCGCGCCGTCAGGGTCCGTGGCGACCTCCGCCAGCCAGCGCACGCGGTCTTCCCCGTCCTGCACCGGCGGCGGCGCCGAGGTCGCGAACCACTCCCAGTCGTTGGCGGGGTCCATGCCGTACGCCGCCGGGAGCAGCCGGGGAGCACCTTGCGGCAGGCTGGCCGAGCTCACCCGGTCCCCGAGCCCGTCGAGCGGGTCGAGCAGGGCGACGAGCAGGTCGACCGCGGCCGGCTCGGGACCGATGACCACGACGTGGCCGCTCCCGGGGTGCCGTCGCGAGTCGACGAGCCAGGCGAGTGAGTCGTCGGCGCCGGCCCATGCCTGGTCGACCTGTGCCGGGTCGCTCTTCAGCTGCTGGACGTAAGGGTCGTCCGGGGCGAGCGAGCACAGCTCCTCGACGCCGGCGAGCCGGCGGGGCCGCGGCTGGTCGTCGCGGGCGGTGGAGGGCGGCACCGGCACATTCTCACCGGCGGCGGATAGCGTCGAGACGTGGACCTCTTCGAGTCGGCGGCGCAGGACCGCCCGGACCGTGACGCGGGCAAGCCGCTGGCGGTCCGGATGCGGCCGCGCACTCTCGACGAGGTGGTCGGCCAGGACCACCTGCTGGTCCAGGGGTCGCCGCTGCGGCGGCTGGTCTCCGGTGACGGCGGCGTGGCCGGTCCGGCCTCGGTCCTGCTCTGGGGGCCGCCGGGGACGGGCAAGACGACGCTGGCCTATCTCGTGTCGTCGGCAACCGGCCGGGCGTTCACCGAGCTGTCGGCGGTCAACGCCGGGGTCAAGGAGGTGCGGGCCGTCGTCGAGGCAGCGCGCCGGGACAGCGCGATGTCCGGTCGGGAGACCGTTCTCTTCATCGACGAGGTGCACCGCTTCTCCAAGACCCAGCAGGACGCGCTGCTGCCCGCCGTCGAGAACCGCTGGGTCACGCTGATCGCGGCGACGACCGAGAACCCGCACTTCTCGATCGTGTCGCCGCTGCTGTCGCGGTCGTTGCTTCTCACGCTCGCGCCGTTGGACGACGCAGGGGTCGAGGAGGTCGTACGCCGCGCGGTGACCGATCCGCGTGGCCTCGACGGGGCGCTCGACGTCTCCGACGAGGCGATGGCCCACCTGCTCCGGGTGGCCGGCGGGGACGCGCGCCGGGCTCTGACCGCGCTGGAGGCCGGGGCAGGGGCGGCGCTGGCGACCGGCGCGCCGACGCTGGACGTGGAGACGCTCGAGACGGCCGTCGACCGGGCGGCACTCCGCTACGACCGGGACGGCGACCAGCACTACGACGTCATCTCGGCCTTCATCAAGTCGGTCCGCGGCTCCGACGTCGACGCGGCTCTGCACTACCTGGCGCGGATGGTCGAGGCGGGGGAGGACCCGCGGTTCATCGCCCGCCGGCTGGTGATCCTGGCGTCGGAGGACATCGGCCTCGCCGACCCGACCTCGCTGCTCGCGGCCGTGGCTGCGGCCGACGCGGTGGCCCTGATCGGGATGCCCGAGGCCCGGATCAACCTGGCCCAGGCGGTCATCCACCTGACGCTGGCCCCGAAGAGCAACGCCGTGGTGCTGGCCGTCGACAGCGCCATCGGCGACGTACGCGCCGGTCTGGCCGGACCGGTGCCGCCCCACCTGCGGGACGCGCACTACCGCGGGGCGACGACGATCGGCCACGGGAAGGGCTACCTCTACCCGCACGACCAGCCCGGCGGGGTGGCCGGGCAGCAGTACCCGCCCGACGTGGTGCTGCCCCGGACCTACTACCGGCCCACCCGCCACGGGGCCGAGGCCCGGCTGGCCGACCTCTGGGACAAGCTCCGCGCCCTCGTCCGCGGCACCCCCTAGATCAACTGTGCGCTGACCTGGCCGCCACCCCTCATGTGGACGCGGACACACCGGCGCCACGGCGTGTCTGGTGTGCGAGCGTCCACAAAAGTGGTGGTCGGGGGCAGCCTCGCCTCACCAGTGCGGCGTGGGGTCCGGGAGTGGTCCTTCCTCCCAGGTCCAGCGCCGCGGGCTACGGGCGGCCTCGATCGCTCGGCGGCGGCCCGCCCCCAGACGCACGAGCGACCGGCGCCTGGCCGCCCCCATGTCCTTGCCGCCGAAGCGGACTACGACCAGACCGCCGCCCTCGAACCCCTCCTCGCGGACGTTGTCGCGTGCGTGCTGATCGGGGTCTCGGTGGCCGATACCGTCGTACTCGCCGATGTAGCCGATCTCGGGATCGAGCAGGTCGGGCATCCCCAGCAGGAAGCCGTCCCTCAGCCGCACCAACGGGTTGACGACCGGCTCTGGCAGACCGGCATCGATCGTCCAGAGGAGCCGCAGGCGGGTCTCCCCGGACGACCGCGAACGAGCCGTGGCTCTGCGAACGACGGCCAGGGCCTGGCGTGACCCCTTCAGCGCGCTGTGGTCCCGCGTGTAAGTCAACAGGTCGGCGAGGAAATCGGGACGGCCGCGGCTGAGGTAGTCGACGGCCACCACGGCCTCCACCAGTGGTCCGGTGCGCGCAAGGTCGAAGGCGGTCCGTAACGGCCTCGTCAGACGTACGCCGCACACCTCGGTGACGTCCGAGTCGTCCATCTGGCTCCGGAAGGGACGGATGGCAGGTCCTCTTCGCACCCGGAGGTCACGTGGCAGACACAGCAGAGCCGGCTGCGCTTCTCGGCCAGACGGACCCCGACCGTCGAGCTCGCGCGCGCCACCCACCTGGCATGCCGCCCAGCCCCCCAGTGCACCGGCCGGGGGAAGCAGGGCAGCCGCGTCGTACGCCCGCTGGAGGGGTTCGTCTGCTTCCGTGGCGGACCAGACGTGCACGTCGCGGAATGGCGAGCGCCACAGCGTGCCGTCCAGCTCACGCCAACCGATGCCGAGCAAGGACGCCTCACCCCGGGTCAGCGGGTGGTGGAGATCGCTCGGGTAGTCCGGCACCTGCGGACTCTGACGCCGCCGCCTCACACGCGGACAGTGGCGGGCAAGGTTGTGGACGGACCGAGCGCGGCCCCGTGCTGTGGACGGACGCCGGGACGCGACGTTGTGGACTCGTGCTCACCAGACACGCCGGTGGACTGGTGTGTCCGCGTCCACAAGAGGGTTGGAGAACGGCGGTGAGGGGGCGCGGGGGTGCGCGGTAGGGTCGGCGCCATGTCTGTGGGAGACGTCGCGGGTCTGATCGCGGCCATCGCGTTCGTGCTGCTGGTGGGCGCGCTGGCGATCCCGCTGGTCAAGCTCGGCGGTGTGCTCGACGAGACCCGGATCATGATCAAGGGCGTCTCCGAGGAGACCGTCCCGCTGCTCAGCGAGGTCACCACCACGGTGACCTCGACCAACGCCCAGCTGGTGCGCGTCGACGCGATCACCTCCAACGTGCAGGCGGCGACGACCAACGTCAGTGCCCTCACGGCACTCTTCGCCGCGACCCTCGGCGGCCCGGTCGTCAAGGCCGCCGCCTTCAGCTACGGCGTCCGCAGCGCCCTCGCCGACCGCCCCGGCCAGCGCACCCGACGCAAGGTCAGCGACCAGACCCGGGCCAACAAGGCAGCCGCCCGAGCGGCGAAGCGGCAGGCTCCTCGTCGTGGGACAGGACCGGCCGACTGATGCGCCGGGTGTTCTGGGTCGCCGTCGGGGCGGCCGCCGGGGTCTACGCCGTCCGCAAGGTGCAGAAGACCCTGCACGCCTACAGCCCGTCCGGCCTCGCCGAGCGCGCGGGCGGCGTCGGCGACCAGCTGCGCGGCTTCGCCGACGAGGTACGGGCGGGCATGGCGCACCGCGAGGCCGAGCTGCGCGAGGCGCTGGGCATGGAGCCGGCCGACCCGGACGCGCCCCTGACCCCGGCCGAGGCCGCCGACCTGACCGACCACCCTGCGAGCCCCGGCTCGCGTCCCCGCAAGAACAGCGTGCAGAACAGATCGAGGAGCACCTGATGGAGACCGCGGAGATCAAGCGCCGCTGGCTGCGCTTCTTCGGCGACCGCGGCCACACCGTCGTGCCCAGCGCGTCACTGCTGCTCGACGACCCCAACCTGCTCTTCGTCAACGCGGGCATGGTGCCGTTCAAGCCCTACCTGCTCGGCCAGGAGACCCCGCCGTGGAAGCGCGCGACCAGCGTGCAGAAGTGCGTGCGCACCCTCGACATCGAGGAGGTCGGCAAGACCACCCGGCACGGCACGTTCTTCCAGATGAACGGCAACTTCTCCTTCGGCGACTACTTCAAGGAAGGCGCGATCGAGCTCGCCTGGGAGCTCGTCACCGGTGCGCAGGATGACGGGTTCTTCGGCTTCGACCCCGACACCGTCTGGGTGACCGTGCTGGAGAACGACGACGAGGCCGCGCGGCTCTGGCGCAAGGTCGCCGGCCTGCCCGAGGAGCGGATCCAGCGCCGCGGGCTGGCGGACAACTACTGGCACATGGGCGTGCCCGGCCCCGGTGGCCCCGCCAGCGAGATCTACATCGACCGCGGGCCGGAGCACGGGCCCGAGGGCGGGCCGGTCGTCGACGAGGACCGCTTCCTGGAGATCTGGAACCTGGTCTTCATGCAGGAGGACCTGAGCGCGGTCCGCTCCAAGGTCGACTTCGACGTGCGCGCCCCGTTGCCCACGCCGAACATCGACACCGGTCTGGGTCTCGAGCGGGTGGCCTACCTGCTGCAGGGCGTCGACAACCTCTACGAGATCGACGAGGTCTTCCCGGTCCTCGACCGGGCGGCGGCGCTGGCCGGCAAGCAATACGGCAGCAGCAAGAACCCGAACGACGTCGACGACGTCAGGTTGCGGGTCGTGGCCGACCACGTCCGCAGCGCCATGATGCTGATCAACGACGGCGTCACGCCGGGCAACGAGACGCGTGGCTACGTCCTGCGCCGGCTGCTCCGCCGCACCGTCCGTTCGATGCGCCTCCTCGGCTACGAGGACCCGGTGCTGCCGGAGCTGCTGCCGATCAGCCGCGACGCCATGGCGCCGTCCTACCCGGAGCTGGCGAGCGGTTTCGGCCGCATCTCGCAGCTGGCCTACGCGGAGGAGGAGACCTTCCGCGGGACGCTGCGCGCCGGGACCACGATCCTCGACACCGCGGTCAGCGAGACCAAGACGGCCGGCGGCAGCAAGCTGTCCGGCGAGCGCGCCTTCCAGCTGCACGACACCTACGGCTTCCCGATCGACCTCACCCTCGAGATGGCCGCCGAACAGGGCCTGTCGGTCGACGAGGAGGGCTTCCGCCGCCTGATGCGCGAGCAGCGCGAGCGTGCGCAGGCGGACAGCAAGGCCAAGAAGTCCGGTCACGCCGACCTGGGGGCGTACCGCTCCATCGTCGACAGCGGCGGCACCACGATCCTTCACGGGCTACGACGAGGTCGTCACCGACGGCAGGGTCGTCGGGGTCCTCGACAACGGCGCGTCGGTGCCGGCCGCCCGCCAAGGGCAGGAGGTCGAGCTCGTCCTCGACCGCACCCCGTTCTACGCCGAGGGCGGCGGCCAGCTCGCCGACCAGGGCACGATCCGGCTGGGCAACGGCGCCGTCTTCACCGTCGACGACGTCCAGACGCCGATGCCCGGTGTCATCGTGCACCGCGGCCGGGTCACCAGCGGCGAGGTCGCGGTCGGCGACGAGGCGCACAGCACCGTCGACGTCGAGCGCCGCCGGTCGATCAGCCGCGCCCACACCGCGACCCACCTCGTGCACCGTGCCTTCCGCGGCGCGCTGGGGGACACCGCCACGCAGGCCGGCTCGGAGAACGCGCCGGGCCGCTTCCGCTTCGACTTCTCGGCGAGCGGCGCCGTGCCGCCGAGCGTCCTGCGTGACGTCGAGCAGGAGGTCAACGAGGTGCTGGCGGCCGACCTCGACGTGCGCGCCGAGGTCATGACGCAGGAGCAGGCACGTGACATCGGCGCGATGGCGCTGTTCGGCGAGAAGTACGGCGACCAGGTCCGGGTGGTCTCGGTCGGCGACTGGGCGACCGAGCTCTGCGGCGGCACCCACGCGCGCCGCTCCGGGCAGCTCGGCATGGTCAAGATCCTCGGCGAGTCGTCGATCGGCGCGGGCGTGCGCCGGGTCGAGGCGCTGGTCGGCGTCGACGCGTTCAACTTCCTGGCGCGCGAGCACGCGCTCGTCAGCCAGCTCACCGAGACCCTCAAGGTGCGCCCGGAGGAGCTGCCCGACCGCATCGCGGCGCTGACCAGCCGGCTCCGCGAGGTCGAGAAGGACCTCGCGCAGGTCCGCTCCGGCCAGGTCCTCGCGGCGGCCGCCGAGCTCGCCGCCGACCCCAAGGACGTCTTCGGCGTCGGCGTGGTCACCCACCGGGTGCCCGACGGCACCTCGGCCGACGACCTGCGCAAGCTGGTGCTCGACATCCGCGGCCGGATCCCCGGAGAGCGGCCCGCGGCGGTCGCCGGGGTCGCCGTCACGAACGACCGGCCGGTCGTGGTCGTCGCGGTCAACGCCAAGGGCCGCGAGTGGGGCATCAAGGCCGGCGAGCTGGTGCGGGTGGCCGCCGGTGTCCTCGGCGGCGGCGGCGGTGGCAAGGACGACGTGGCCCAGGGTGGCGGCTCCGACGCATCCAAGATCGACGAGGCGCTGGCCCAGGTCGAGCACACCGTCGGCCAGCGGGTCACCGGCAGCGCCTGACCGGGCGGTCAGACCATGCGGACCGGGGTGCGGCTGGGCGTAGACGTCGGGTCGGTGCGGGTCGGCGTGGCCACCTGCGACCCGGCGGGGCTGATCGCCACCCCGCTGGAGACCGTACGACGCGGCCGGGGCGACCTGGACCGGCTGGCCGACCTGGTGGCCGAGCGGGCCGCCGTCGAGGTGGTCGTCGGGCTGCCCACCACGCTGGCCGGGCGGCACGGGGCGGCCGCCGACGCCGCGGAGGCCTTCGCGAGCGCCCTGGCCGCCCGGCTCGCCGGGGCCGACCAGGCCGGTTCGGGGGGATCCGTCCCGGTTCGACTCGTGGACGAGCGGTTGTCTACGGTGGGTGCGCAGCGTGATCTGCGTGCCAGCGGGGTAGACACGCGGAAAGGCCGCGGCGTGGTCGACCAGGCTGCGGCTGTCATCATTCTGCAGTCGGCCCTGGACACCGAGAGAGCGTCCGGGACCGCACCGGGTCGGCTCGTCGGCGCACCAGCGCCAGACGTCCGCCCCTAGTACGGGGTCAGGACGAGGGGGACGAGGGGGCAGCACGGCACCGAGCAGCGAAGGGCACGAGGTGGCAGAGATGACGAACCTGTCGGTCTGGTCCGAGGAGGAGACCCCGCCTCGGAACCGCCGCCGTCGGCGTCGCAAGAAGGAGCGCAAGGGCGGCGCGGCCGCTCTCATCGCCCTCCTGCTGATCCTCGCGCTGGTCGGCGGCGGCGCCGCCCTGGTCCTCGGCGTCGGGTCCAAGGTCAAGGACGCGCTGAGCAACCCGGCCGCCCCGGACTACCCCGGGCCTGGCCAGGGCGAGGTCGTCATCGAGGTCAAGGAGGGTCAGACGGCTTCCGACGTCGGCGTGACGCTCGAGCGCGAGGACGTCATCAAGAGCACCCAGGCCTTCTTCGAGGTCGCCAACGCCAACCCCGACTCGTCCTCGCTGCAGCCCGGCTTCTACCAGATGCTGCACAAGATGACCGCCGCCGACGCCCTCGAGACGCTGCTCGACCCGTCGGCCAGGGTCCAGGCGCGGGTCACCCTCCCCGAGGGCCTGCGCCTCGACGAGACGCTCAAGACCCTTGCCAAGGGGACGGACATCACCGTCGCCGACTTCGAGAAGGCGCTCAAGGACGGTGAGTCCATCGGACTGCCGGACTACGCCAAGGGCAACCCCGAGGGCTTCCTCTACCCGGCCACCTACGAGGTGCCGCCGAACGCGGACGCGTCGTCCGTGCTCCAGCAGCTCTTCACCGCCTACGCCTCGGCGGCCGACGACACCGGGGTGGAGCGCACGCCGCGCGACCCCGAGGAGATCGTCATCATCGCCAGCCTGGTCGAGGCCGAGGCCCGCCTGGACGACGACTTCGGCAAGGTCGCGCGGGTGGTCTACAACCGTCTCGAGGCCGGCATGCCGCTGCAGTTCGACTCCACGGTCAACTACGCGCTCAAGGCCGACAAGGAGATCGTCACCTACGAGGACCTGGGCGAGGACTCGCCGTACAACACCTACACCAACACCGGTCTCCCGCCGGCCCCCATCAACTCGCCGGGGCAGAAGGCGATGGACGCCGCGGTCAACCCGCCGGACGGCGACTGGCTGTACTTCGTGACGGTCGACCCCGAGAAGGGCACGACCAAGTTCACCAGCGACTACCAGGAGTTCCTGCGCTTCAAGGCTGAGCTCAAGTCCAACCAGTGACCGACCCGCCGGTGCGGCGCGCCGCGGTCCTGGGCGCGCCGATCAGCCACTCGCTGTCCCCGGTGCTGCACCGGGCGGCGTACGCCGCTCTCGGCCTGACCGGGTGGGACTACACCGCGCACGAGGTCACCGAAGCCGAGCTGCCCGGCTTCCTGCAGGGCCTGGGCGCCGACTGGGCGGGGCTATCGCTCACCATGCCGCTCAAGGCAGCCGTCCTGCCGCTCCTCGACGCCGCGTCGCCGGTCGTCGAGGTCGTGGGGGCGAGCCAACACCGTCCTGCTGCGCGACGGTCGCCGGGTCGGCGACAACACCGACGTCCCGGGGATGGTCGCGGCCCTGGCCGCCGGTGCGGACACCCCCGCCGAGGTGCCGTACGCCGCGGTGCTCGGCGGGGGAGCGACCGCGCGCTCGGCGCTGGCCGCGCTGGCCGCCGTCACGGCCGACGTCCGGGCGTACGTCCGGACACCGGCACGGGCCGCGCGAGCTGACCGCCACCGCCGAGGCCGTCGGGCTGCGGCTCACCGTCCGGCCGTGGGCCGGTGCCGCCGAGGCCCTGAGCGCGCCCCTGGTCGTCAACACCACCCCGGCCGGCGCCGCCGACGCGCTGGTCGCCCAGACGCCGACAGCCGTCGGGACGCTCTTCGAGGTGCTCTACGAGCCGTGGCCGACGCCGCTGGCCGCCGCGTGGACCGCGCGCGGCGGGCAGGTCGTGGACGGCCTGGAGCTGCTCGTCCAGCAAGCCGTGCTCCAGGTGGGGCTGATGACCGGCGCCGACGTCGAGGGCGCCGGGACGGCCGGGCTCACCGCCGTGATGCGCTCGGCCGGGGAGCGCGAGCTGCGCGCGACCTGAGCTCCCGCCGTGGTGCCGACCTGAGCTCCCGCTCAAGAGAAACCGCCGTCCCGCCGATGGGCTCCTAGAGCGGTGGGCCCCCGGGACCGCCGGACGGCGACTCCCGAGGTAGGGGCGATGAGCGAAGCGTACGGCGACACCGGCACCAGCAGGTCCGGGCGACTGGACCGGATCCTGGCCGAGCTGGTGGGTCAGGTGCCCGAGATCGAGGCCGCGTCCGTGGTCTCCTTCGACGGCCTCGCCATGGCCGCCGCCCTGCCGCCGGGCATGGACGAGGACCGGGTGGCCGCGATGAGCGCCGCCCTGCTCTCGCTCGGTGAGCGCGCCGCCGAGGGTCTCGGCCGCGGGCTGCTCTCCCAGGTCTACGTCGAGGGCGAGGACGGCACGGTCTTCCTCATCTCCGCCGACGACGAAGCCGTGCTGGTCGCGGTCGCCGCCAAGGGCGCCAAGACCGGCCTGATGCTCTTCGAGGTGCGCCGCGCCGCGGCCGCGGTCGGTGAGGCCCTCAAGGTCGAGCTCGACTACGGCAGCAGCGACGACGAGGACAGCTCTGCCGGCTCGCACGTCGACCCCGAGGACGAGCGTGCGCTGGCGCCGGTCGAGGACTACACGGAGCCCGCTCCGGTCGAGGACTACGCGGAGCCGGCTCCGGTCGAGGAGCCCGCTCCCGTCCCGCTGCAGGTCGTGGCACCGCCGGCGGGCTACGACCTGCCCTTCGACGCCACCGGCTCCGCCGCCCCGCGCCCCGTGAGCTCCGACGCGTCCGCCTGGAGCTGACCCGATGAAGCTCGAAGGCTCGCTCGACGCGTTCAGCCTGCCGGACATCTTCCAGCTGCTGAGCTTCACCAAGAAGAGCGGCGGTCTGCACCTGGCGCAGGGCGGGTCCGACGGCGTGGTCTTCTTCGCCGCCGGGCTGGTCACCGGCGCCTCGGCCGACAGCTCCCGTCAGCCGCTTGCCCGGCGCATCGTGGGCAGCGGCGCCGTCTCCGACGAGGCCCTGTCGGCGGCGGTCGAGGCGGTCTCCGCTGGCGAAGGACTCGGCGTGGTCCGTGCGCTGCTCGAGTCCGGGGCGGTCGACGCCGACCTGCTCCGCCAGGCCGCGCAGGACCAGTCGACCGACGCCATCTTCGACCTGCTGCGCTGGCAGGAGGGCGACTTCGCCTTCGTCATGGACGAGACCAACCCGGACGACGTCGGCGTCACCGTCGCGATCGACGCCGTGCTCGCCGAGGCCGAGGCGCGCCGCGCCACCTGGGAGTCGGTGTCGCAGGTCGTCCCGTCGCCCCAGGTGGTCATGGTCATGCCCGTCGTGCTGACCGCCGAGCCGGCCGTCAGCCGCGAGGAGTGGTCGCTGCTCGCCCTGGTCGACGGGCGGCGCTCGGTCGCCGAGCTCGTCGACCTGACCGGCAGCGGCCAGTACGCCGTCGTCTCCACGCTTGCCGCGCTGGTGCAGCGCGGGCTGCTCGCGGTCCGCGAGGACGCCGGATCGGGCGAGGAGCAGGACCACGTCGCCGTCGTGCTGCGCCGCCAGCAGCTGCTGGCACCGCTCGAGGCGTTCACTCCGGTCATCGTGCCGGCGCAGCCCGCCGTCGAGCCGGCCGGCCACACCGATCAGCCGGACGTACGTCCGGAGGAGCCCGCACCGACCGAGGCCCACACCGAGGACCCGGTGAGCGAGGTCCACGACGGCTCGCACGACGACTCGCCGGCCGACGACTCGCCGGCCAGTGACCGGGGCGACGACGACGACCACGTCCAGCACGAGGTGGCAGGCGACGCGTCCGCGGACGACGGCTCGGACGAGGACGCAGAGCGCGACCTGGTCAGCGCCTCGGCCGGCCCGGAGCAGCCGCAGATGCTGGGCGGCGCGCACGTGCCGCAGGACGTCGTCCCGCCGCGGCCGGAGCCCTTCCTGCCCAAGCGGCAGGCCGAGTTCGACGAGCACGGCGGCGTGCCGGCTGCCCGGGCGACCAGCCCGGTCGTCACCGCGGGCGGCGGTTCGTCGACCGGCGGCTCGTCGCTCGGTGACGTCGTGGGTGCCACCGCCACGGCGCCCGACCCGGCCGCCGCGTCGGTCATCGAACGCGACCCCAACGTCAACCGCAGCCTGATGCTGCGGCTCATCGCCGGTGTGAGGGGGCTGTAGTGGCCACGCCGCGCACGCGACGCAGGGGAGGGCAGGCGGTCAAGGTCGTCGTGACCGGGCCGTTCGCCGCCGGGAAGACGACCCTGATCCGCACCATCAGCGAGATCACCGTGCTCTCCACCGAGCGCGGGATCACCGACTCGACCCGCAAGCGCAAGGCCGAGACGACGGTGGCGATGGACTTCGGTCGCATCACCATCGACCGCGACCTGGTGCTCTACCTCTTCGGCACCCCCGGGCAGGACCGCTTCGACTTCATGTGGGAGATCCTGGGCGAGGGGATGATCGGCTACCTGCTTCTCGTCGACGCCGACCGCGAGGAATCCATCCAAGAGGCGGCGGCCATCCTCGACGCCTTCCGCACGATGGCTCGGGTGCCGTTCGTGGTGGGGCTCAACCGGGCCGGTGCCGACGACAACATGCTCGTCGAGAGCGTCCGGTCGCGCCTGGAGATCCCGTCCGACATCGCGATCATGCCGTGCGACGCGACCGACAAGGAGTCGGTCAAGAACGTGCTGCTCGCCCTTCTCTACGCCGTGCTCGACGAGGTCGAGGCAGCGGCCGTCCGGGCCTGACGATGGCCCGGCCGCGAACCTTCGACGACGCACGCCCGGCAGGGGAGACCCGTCGCGAGCGGGCCCTCTACGCGCTCACCGGAGGCCGGGTCGGCCGCCGGCGCAAGCCCGACCCGCCGGTCGTCGTGACCGTCGTCCTGCAGTCGGGGGAGGCCGTGCAGGTTCCGGCCGGCTCGCCGATCGGCAAGGCGATGGGCGAGGTCGCCCGCGCGCTCGCCCACTGGTGACCCGAGCCCACTTCAGTGACCGCTCTCACCGCCCGATGGACCTAGGGACACCGGGGAGCTAGGAAGGACGACGCGTGAAGCAGCTGGGCGACATCCTGCTGGAGGGCGGGCTGGTCAGCCCGACGCAGCTCGAGGCCGCCTACGAGCAGCAGGAGCGCGTCGGCCGGGCACTGGGCCGGGTCCTGATCGAGCAGGGCGTCCTCACCGAGTCCCAGCTCGTCGCCGCCCTCGCCACGCAGATCGGCCTGCGCTTCGTCGACCTGGGGGAGTTCGCCGTCGACGGCTCTGCGGTCGGCCGCATCCCCGGAGCCGTGTGCCGCCGGCACTCCGCGATGCCGATCGGCTTCGAGGACGGCAAGCTGGTCGTGGCCATGGCCGACCCGGCCAACGTCTTCGCCATCGACGACATCCGGTCCCTGGCCGGCATGGACGTCAAGCCGGTCGTCGCGACCCGGGGCGACGTCGCCGCCGCGATCGACCGCTACTACCGCGCCGACTCCGACCTCGACGACATCTCCGCCGTCCTGGACGCCCAGGAGGAGGAGGACGAGCTCTCCAAGGTCAAGGAGATCGTCGAGGACGCACCGATCGTCAAGTACGTCAACCTGCTCATCACCCAGGCGATCCAGGACCGAGCGTCGGACATCCACCTCGAGCCGACCGAGACCGACCTGCGGGTGCGCTTCCGGATCGACGGCGTCCTGCACGAGGTGATGCGCTCGCCGAAGGCGATCCAGTCCGGCGTGATCAGCCGCCTGAAGATCATGGCCGACATCAACATCGCCGAGCGGCGCATCCCGCAGGACGGCCGCCTGTCGGTGAACGCGCACGGCCGCAAGATCGACCTGCGCGTCGCGACCCTCCCCACGGTGTGGGGCGAGAAGGTCGTCATGCGCATCCTGGACAACTCGACGGCACGCCTGGACCTGACCGACCTCGGGTTCTCCGAGGACAACTTCGAGCGGTACTCCCGCAGCTTCACCAAGCCCTACGGCATGATCCTCGTGACCGGGCCGACCGGGTCCGGCAAGTCGACGACGCTCTACGCCACGTTGAACATCGTCAGCCGGCCCGAGGTCAACGTGATCACCGTCGAGGACCCGGTCGAGTACCGGCTGCCCGGCATCAACCAGGTGCAGACCAACAACAAGGCCGGCCTGAGTTTCGCCTCGGCGCTGCGCTCCATCCTGCGGTCCGACCCGGACATCGTGCTGATCGGTGAGATCCGCGACCACGAGACCGGCCAGATCGCCGTCGAGGCCGCTCTCACCGGCCACCTCGTGCTCTCCACCCTGCACACCAACGACGCACCCTCGGCCGTCACCCGGCTCACCGAGATGGGCATCGAGCCCTTCCTCGTCGGGTCGGCGCTGGACGCCGTCCTGGCCCAGCGGCTCGCCCGGAAGCTCTGCGGCAAGTGCAAGGAGCCCTACACGCCCACCAGGGAGCTCCTCGTGCAGTCCCGGTTCGCGTGGGAGGCCGACAAGCCGCTGCCCGAGCTCTACCGCCCCATCGGCTGCCCGGCGTGCGCGAAGACCGGCTACAAGGGCCGTCTCGCCCTGCACGAGGTGATGATCGTCAGCGAGGAGATCGAACGCCTCGCGGTGGAGCGCGCGTCCTCGACCGTGATCTCCCAGGTCGCGCGCGACGAAGGCATGCGGACCCTGCGGGACGACGGCCTGGACAAGGTCGTCGCCGGCGTCACCTCGCTCGAAGAGATCCTGCGCGTCGTCGTCTAAAGGCTTGGCAAGGTCGCCGGAGCCGCTCAAGGCGGAAGCCGGGTCAGCCGATTCCTCCCCGAGTACGGGTGTGCTCGCACTGACGCGGGCAGCCGAACGAGAGGGGTCAGCACGTGGAGACGTCCGGATACCAGCCGGTCCCGAACGAGCCCGGGGGCTTCGCCGCCATGCCGGTGCCCGTTCCCGAGCCCGAGGCGCCGGCCGACCAGGGCTGGACCTACTCCTTCGTGGCCGAGCCCGCGGGGACCGAGCCGCCTGGCCGACGCCGCTCCGGCGGAGGCTCCGCCTTCGCGGAGGTGCCGGCGGAGACGTTCGAGCCGCTGCCGCCGTACGACAGCTGGAGTCGCCCCAGCGTACGAGCTCTCTCGAGGCGCCCGTGGCAGCGGCCGGCTTCGACGTCCCGCGCGGCCGCGCTTCGAGCCGGTGCCGCTCCGACCGCGGCGTTCGAGGCCACCCGCTGCGTCGAGCCCGCGAACGGTCAGGTCTACGACCTGGCGCCGTCCGCCACCGGCCCCCACCGCCCGTCGTGCCGCCGCCCTTCCTGCCGGAGCAGCTCGCGCCGCCGTCGAGATCTGGCGACCGAGGCTCGTCGGAGCAGTCGGTGCTGATCGCCGAGTCCGAGGCCGAGGACGGTGCCTACGCCCGGGCCACGACCGAGTCGGAGCGTCGACGAGAACGACATCAACCTCAACGACCTCCTGATGCACGTCCTGGACACCGGCGCGTCCGACCTGCACCTCACGTCGGGTGCCCGCCCGTCGGTCCGGCTCAACGGCGAGCTCAAGCAGATGGACGACGAGCCGATCCTCACCCCGCCGGTCATCCAGCGGGTGATGTACGCCGCCCTGACCCAGAAGCAGCGGGAGAAGTTCGAGGAGAACCTCGAGCTCGACTTCGCCTACAGCGTGCCGGGCCGGGCCCGCTTCCGCGTGAACCTCTACCGGCAGCGGGACGCGCTCGGCGCGGCCTTCCGCATCATCCCGTTCGAGATCCGCAAGCTCGAGGACCTGGGCGTCCCGCCGTCGGTGTCCAACTTCGCGTCCCTGCCGCGTGGCTTCGTCCTCGTCACCGGCCCGACCGGCTCCGGCAAGTCGACGACGCTGGCCTCGCTGATCGACCTCGCCAACCGCACGCGCAGCGAGCACATCATGACCGTCGAGGACCCGATCGAGTTCCTTCACCGCCACCAGAAGTGCATCGTCAACCAGCGCGAGGTGGGGGAGGACACCTGGTCCTTCCAGAACGCGCTGAAGCACGTGCTGCGCCAGGACCCGGACATCATCCTGGTCGGTGAGATGCGCGACCTCGAGACGATCTCGGTGGCTCTGACCGCCGCTGAGACCGGCCACCTGGTCTTCGCCACCCTGCACACGCAGGACGCTGCCCAGACGATCGACCGCATCATCGACGTCTTCCCGACCGAACCAGCAGCAGCAGGTCCGCGTGCAGCTGGCCGGCTCCCTGCAGGGCGTCGTCTGCCAGACCCTGGCCAGGACCCGTGACGGTCACGGCCGCGCGGTGGCGACCGAGGTCCTGGTCGCCACGCCGGCGATCCGCAACCTGATCCGCGAGGGCAAGACCCACCAGATCTACTCCGCGATGCAGGCCGGCGCCAAGCACGGCATGCACACCATGGACCAGCACCTCGCTGACCTGGTCATGAAGGGTCGGATCACCTACGAGGTCGGCCTCGAGAAGTGCCACCACGTCGAAGACTTCAACCGGCTCGCCGGCCGAGGCTGAGAGGCATTCCGATGGCAGCCACGCTGACCTACCAGTACTCGGTGCGCGACCGGGCGGGGAAGATCGTCTCCGGCAACGCTCGAGGCGGACTCCCAGGCCGCGGTGGCCGCGAAGCTCAAGCAGATGGGCTACGCGCCCGATCAGCATCAACCAGCACAAGGCCGGGATGAAGACCGAGCTGAACATCCCGGGCTTCGGCAAGAAGGTGAAGCTGAAGGACCTGGCAGTCATGTCGCGGCAGTTCGCGACGATGATCAACTCCGGTCTCTCGCTGCTGCGCTCGCTCACGATCCTGGCGGAGCAGACCGAGAACAAGGAGCTCGCGCGGATCCTCGGGGAGGTGGCGCAAGGACGTCGAGACCGGCGTGGCCCTGTCGACGTGCGCTGGCCAAGCACCCGGACGCCTTCCCGCCGCTGATGGTCAACATGATCCGCGCCGGCGAGGTCGGCGGGTTCCTCGACTCCGTGCTCCTGCAGATCGCGGAGAACTACGAGGCCGAGGTCAAGCTGCGCGGCAAGGTGAAGTCGGCCATGACCTACCCGGTCGTCGTGCTTCGTCATGGCCATCCTCGCGGTCGATCGGGATGCTGCTGTTCATCGTCCCGGTCTTCGCCAGCATGTTCGAGGACCTCGGCGGCGAGCTGCCGGCGCCCACCAAGATCCTGGTCTTCATGTCAGCGGTGCGATGAAGGTCGTCGGCGCCGATCCTCCTGGTGGGCCTCATCGCGTTCATCGTCGTCTGGCGCAAGATCAAGCACACCGACGCGGTCCGCAACGTCGTCGACCCGCTCAAGCTGAAGATCCCGGTCTTCGGCAAGCTCTTCCAGAAGATCGCGCTCAGCCGGTTCGCCCGGAACCTCGGGCACCATGATGAAGTCCGGCGTGCCGATCCTGCAGAGCCTGGAGATCGTCTCCGACACCACCGGCAACGTGGTGCTGGCACGGGCCATCCAGGACGTCCAGGACAGCGTCCGCAGCGGTGAGTCGCTCGCCAGCGCCGCTCGCGAACCACGCCGTCTTCCCGCCGATGGTGGTCCAGATGATGGCGGTCGGCGAGGACACCGGCGCCTTGGACGACATGCTGCACAAGATCTCGGAGTTCTACGACCAGGAGGTCGAGGCGACGACCGAGTCGCTCACCTCGCTGATCGAGCCGATGATGATCGCCGTCCTCGGCGGCATCGTCGGGTCGATGATCATCGCGCTGTACATGCCGATCTTCAAGGTCTTCGACCTGATCGAGTAGTCGCACGGCACACCAGCTGCGACCGGAGGGCCGGACCCATCAGGGTCCGGCCCTCCGTCGTGATCGGCCTAGCCCCTTCGGGTGGCGCGAAAATTTGGCCCCGGCTTCCGCTCAAGCCGGGTCGTGCCCGGCACCGAAAATCTCTCTGTCAACGAGCCACACCGGCCAGAAACGGCACACCCGTCGAGAGGCGGGGTCGCAAAGCCAGGGAACCGCGTGACAGAGATCGCGGCCAGCCCAGCTGCCTCGGCCGGCACCCGCAAGGGTGCCGCGAGGGACCGGCGGCGTGGCTCACGGGAACGGTCCTGAAAGGACGGAGCATCACATGCTCGCTCGCATCCGCAAGTCGGCGGAGGAGAAGGACCAGGGCTTCACCCTGATCGAGCTCCTCGTCGTCATCATCATCATCGGCATCCTCGCCGCCATCGCGATCCCGGTCTTCCTCTCGCAGCGCGCGAAGGCCCGGGACACCTCCACCAAGGCCGACGTGTCGACCGCGGGCAAGGAGCTGGCGACCTACTTCGTCGAGCCGGCCGCCGTGCCGAACGTCACCATCGCCCAGACCGCTGGCCGGCGACAACGTCATCCTCGCGGACGGCGGCGTCACCTTCGCCGACATCAAGGTCAGCAAGGGCACCGACCAGACGTCGGCGACCAACCTGAACAGCGACACCCTGTGGTGCGTCGGCTTCACCAACGCTGACGGCAAGCAGAAGACCTACAAGTACTCCGCGGCCGGCGGGCTCGAGCCCGGCGCCTGCTGATCGATCCATAACGGCTGCTGGGCGGTCCCCCGTCAGGGGGGCCGCCCAGACGCGTTTGTCGGACCCTCCGGCATCCCCCGTTCGGCGGCGTCGGGCGACTAAAGAACGCGGCCTCGCGGGTCGAGACAACGGGGAAGGTCCGGACCGAGTCATAGGAGAGGGGAGCGGCCAGGTGACCTCGCACACCAACCTCGCCAGGTCGCGAGACGACGGCTTCACCCTCATCGAGCTCCTGGTCGTCATGATCATCATCGGCATCCTCGCCGCGATCGCCATTCCGACGTTCCTCAGTCAGCGGGCCCGCGCACACGATGCCTCGACCAAGGCCGACATCAACCACCTGGGCAAAGAGGTCGCGACCTACTTCGTGGACGGGCAGGGGACGTTGACCCTGGACTACACGACCGTCCCCGGAAGCGTGGTCCTGAGTGACGGGCTCGGCTACTCCGAGACGGTCAACCTGACCAACGGCACCGCGAGTCCCAGCTCGAACGCGTCCGCGAACCTCGGGGACGTCCTGAACTGGTGCGTCTCGCTCACAGACTCCCGGGGCCGCGTCAAGACCTACAAGTTCACGGCCGCCAGCGGCCTCGGGACAGGAACCTGCTGATGCGCACCCTCTTCGCTCGGTTCGACTCACGACGACGCCTCGCAGGCCGACGACGGCTTCACCCTGATCGAGGTGGTCCTGACGCTGTTCGTCATCAGCTCCGTGCTCCTCGGTCTCATCACCGTCCAGGTCAAGGCCCTCGGCAGTGTGAGTCTCGCCAAGGAGCGCCAGCAGGGGACGGCGCTCGCCAACCGGACGATGGAGCAGCTGCGCGCCCTGCCGTACGACACGGTGTCGGCGGGTCTGCGGGCCTGCGACACGACGGGGGACGCCAACATCTCCAGCGGCAGCTTCCGGCCGACCTACAACGCGGCCATCAACGAGCCCATCGTGACGAACTCCACCGCCTGCTCGGGTGCCAGCCAGGTGCCGCTGTACCCCCACGTACAGAACAACGCCGACACGCTCGTCGGCTCGGTGCACTTCCGGGTCCGTACCTACGTGAGTCGGGCGAGCTCGACCAGCGACCAGGGATACTTCCTGACCGTCCTCGTCGACTGGAGCAGCGCCAACACGAACGGCGTGTCGAAGACGATCGCGGTCCGCTCCCGGGTCTTCAGCCCCACCGGGTGCTCGTCCAGCTCGACCGCGACGCGACCCTTCGCGGGTCCGTGCCAGGCCTTCTTCTACAGCGATGCCGGAACGGCTCCCTCGGGTATCACCGTCACGGCCCTCACCGCGGGTGCCCCGCTCCTCAGTGGCGTGGACGTCACCCGGCTCGAGGCCAAGCTCCCCGCCCTCTCCACGCGGACGCAGAACGAGCAGATCGTGTCCGCACAGTCGATCGCCTCCACGTCGAAGCTGACGATGACCACGTCCAGCGAGCAGACGGGCGGCGGGCAGTCCGGGACGTCGGCCGCCGATACCGACCCGGCCAGCGGAGCGGGCAACTCGCCGGCCGGCGCGAGCACCGTGTCCTACTCCGGCTCGTCAAGCCTCGCGTCCTCCGGCGGTCCGGCCGTCTTCACCGTCTCGGCCCCGAGCAGCGGCTCGGGCTCGGCATACTCGACCACGCAGGCGACGGCCTCCCCGGCCTGCCACGACGACGCCGGCACGGGCCTCGTGACCAACCAGGCCTGCTCCAGCGCGAACCTGACACCCGACGGCACCTACCGCGCGCAGATGGACCTGAACCTGCCGGGCGGCGGCATCCGGTCCGCCGACCTGGCGCGCATCACCACTGTCAGCACGCCGACGGCGTGGCGCTCCTACGGCGCCCGTGCGGCACTGCCCGTCTCCGGGCACTGCGCCAGCACGAGCGGCATCGGCTGCGTCGCCAGCGGCGCGCGGCGCACACTGGGAGCGGTGACGGTCGGGTCCTTGCCGCCAATCGGCGCCGGTGACTCGATGACCGCCGGCTTCACCGGCTCGATGGTCACCCTGGACGGCTTCGGCGCACGGGTGACGTCGGAGTCCGGCATCTCGGCCGCCGCGGGCACGGCCACTCGATCGGCCAACACCCTCACCTACTGGAACGGCACCGGGTACAGCACCGTCACGCTCGGCAGCTCCGGAGCGAGCTACTCGCTGGGCAGCGCGGTCGGTGCCTACCGGGTCGCCGGCTTCGCCGACGTCACGGTGACCATGACCGGGACCGTCCTCGTGGACCCGGTCACGACGGTGGCCGCGGGCAGCGCCCCGTGCCAGAGCACCGCGTGCACCTCCACATCCACCGTCGGAGGAGTCCGGATCGCGGTCCAGTACGACATCGCCGACGGTACGACCTCCCTCGGCAGCTTCATGGTGACCACGGACCTGGGCAACACCATCGCCCAGACGACCTACAAGGCGGCCCCCAGTGCGTGAGCTCCTGAGCCGGTCCCAGGCCCGGCGGCGCGCCGCCGGGGACCAAGGCACCACACTCGCCGAGCTGCTCATCTCGATGATGATCTTCTCGGTCGCCCTAGCGATGGTCTACTCCGTCCTGATCACGGTGCAGCGCCAGACGAAGGACTCGACCGCCCGGGCCGACGCTGTCGGCAACGCCCGGCTGGCACTGGCCCAGATCGACCGTCAGGTGCGGTCGGGCAACGTGCTCTACAACCCGGCGAGCGAGACCCTGCCGCTCAGCATGCGGGTCTACACCCAGGCGAACGGCGACCAGCGGTGCGTCCAGTGGCAGGTCTACAACGGCAAGCTGCGCTCGCGGTCCTGGTCGACGACCTGGCAGACCGACGGGCTGGTCTCGGCCTGGGCCGTCGTGGCGCGGGACGTGGTGAACACCACCGCAACGCCGCCGTTCGCACTGCAGGGCGGCAGCACTGCCTACGGCTCACGCCTCGTGGACATCACGCTTCGGGTGAAGAACGCCGAGTCGGGCGGCAAGCCGATCAATGTCACGAGCTCGCTCTCGGGGCGAAACACGGCATACGGCTACGACCCGGGCGTCTGCAGCCCCGTTCCCGCGGCATAGGAAGGCCAGACACATGTTGACTCGAGTGCGCAGGGGACAGGGCGCCGATGCCGGCGTCACCCTGGTCATCGCGATGATGGTCATGGGCGTGGTGTCGGCGCTGTCGCTGGTGGTGGTCACCGTGGCCATCAAGAGCAACCAGGACTCCGGCAGGGACCGCCAGCGAACCGTGACCGTGAACGCTGCGGAAGCCGGCGTCGACGCCGTGTACGCGTCGATCCAGTCATCCGGCACGACCCTCCCCTGCCGGTGGCCGGCCTCCGGCACGGCGTCGATGAACGCCAGTCCTGACCAGGCGACCGCCTACTCGACTGTGTCCTACTACGACTCGACGGGTGCGGCGATGACCTGCTCGGGAGGCACGCTGAACGCGTCGGTGACCAAGCCCGCCACCGCTGTCGTGGACGGCTACGGGACGGCACCCTCCATCGCCGGTCAGCCAGTCCACACGCGGCACATGCAGGCTCTGGTCAACCTGACGCCGATCTACGGCAACTCGCTCAACAAGGCGATCTTCGCCAACAGCAGCCTGCAGTTCAACAACCAGACGACCCTCACCGGGAACACCGGCCCCGACGCCGACGTCTACACGAACGGCAACTTCGTCTGTGCCAACAACCAGAACTTCGCCGGCAGCGTCCTGGCCCAAGGAAGCATCACGATCACCGGCACCTGCACCATCGCCGGCGACGCCTGGGCGAAGCTCGCCGTGTCGAACACGTCGGGGTCGAACGGCTCGATCGGTGGTCGGGTGCTCTCGAGCACCAGCAGCATTGCGCTGCCGAGCAACTTCAACGTCAACGGCACGCTGTTGGCTGCCGGAAACATCTCCTGGGGTGGCTGCTCGGCCAGCGGCAAGTGCTTCGCGAACACCTCGTCGGTCGCGCCACCCTCCGTGTTCCCGTTCCCCATCCTGCGCGGCGACAACGCAACGATGGACATCTGGCGGGCACAGGGCTACACCGTCGTGGACGACAACGTCTGCGGCTCGGCGCCCAACTACACCACCATCAAGAACAAGATCGTCAGCACCTACGCCCAGAACGGCTTCAAGACGCTGCTGCGCACGACGTGTCCCGTGCACTTCAAGAGCGACAACACCATAACGCTGATGAACGACCTGGCGATCTTCTCCTACGGCGGTATCTCGTCGCAGAACCAGGTGAGCTTCCAGTCGAACAACAGCACCCAGCGCGTGCTGCACTGGGTGGTTCCCTACGACGCGGCGGCCACCCTGCCGTGCTCCTCGCCCGGGATCTCCACCGACCAGCAGTTCAACTTCGCGACGACGATCAACATGCTGGTCTACAGCCCCTGCGACATCGCCTTCAGCAACAATGCCGACCACCTGGGCCAGGTGATCGGTGGGAGCAACGTCGCCATCAACAACCAGTTCTCCATGCAGTACCGGCCGGTCCCGGTGTGGGGCATCGACCCCACCTCGCTCCCGCTGCTCTCATACAAGATCGACGTCGTCTACAAGCGGGAGACACGCTGACGAAGGCCGCTACCGGCATCCCGGCTCGCAACCTGTCTAGCCTGCCGGGGTGACCGTGGCTCTCGTGCTCGCCTGCGCCTTCGTCGGCCTGCTGGTGGGGTCGTTCCTCAACGTCGTCATCTGGCGGGTCCCGCGCGGCGAGTCGGTCGTGTCGCCCGCCGTCCCACTGCCCGGCCTGTGGCACGCCGAGCTGCGCCGGCGGGACAACGTCCCGGTCATCAGCTGGCTGCTGCTGCGCGGGCCGCTGCCGGGACTGCCGCGCAGCCGATCAGCAGGCGCTACCCGGCTGGTCGAGCTCGGCGACCGCGGCGGTCTTCGCCGCGATGGCTGCGGCGATCGGCGCTGGACGCAGCGCTGCCGGCCTTCCTCTACCTCGGCGGCCATCGGCGTGGCCCTCGCGATGATCGACATCGACGTCAAGCGGCTGCCGGACGTGATCGTCCTGCCGTCGCTACGTCGTCGCGATCGTCCTGCTCGGCGGGCGCCGCCCTGTCGACCGGCCGGTGGGACGACCTGGTGCGCGCGCTGATCGGTATGGCGGCGCTCTACGCCTTCTACTTCGTCCTGGCCTTCATCTACCCGGCCGGCATGGGGTTCGGCGACGTCAAGCTCGCCGGTGTGCTGGGCCTCTACCTGGGCTGGCTCGGCTGGGCCGAGCTCGTGGTCGGTGGCTTCCTCGGCTTCCTGCTTCGGCGGTGTGGTCGGCCTGGCCTGCTCATGCCCGTCCGCAGGGCCGGCCGCAAGTCGCAGATCCCGTTCGGCCCCTTCATGCTGGCCGGCGCGCTCGCTCGCCATCCTCTGGGGCGGTGCTTTGGCAGACCTTTACCTCGACACGTCGTCGGCTGAGTTCAGAGGGCTCAAGCAGCCGGCCGAACGTCCGATGCCCTTCTTGACATGGCCCAGATGGGCCACCACGCGGCTCGAACGCCGCACGTGGGAGGGAAGAGTCGTGGCAGGTCGATCCGCCATCGGTCTCGACATCGGGACGTCGGGCGTGCGTGCCGCCGAGCTGTCGTTCGGCAAGGGCAGCGTCACCCTCGAGAAGTTCGGCCAGGTGGCCCTGCCGGAGGGTGCCGTCCGGGACGGTGAGGTCGTCGACCCCGACGCCGTCGCCGCCGCGGTCAAGCAGCTCTGGGCGCACACCAAGTTCAGCAGCAAGAAGGTCGTCATCGGCGTCGCGAACCAGAAGGTCATCGTGCGCCAGGTCGACCTGCCCTGGATGCCGGTCGACGAGCTGAAGAAGTCGCTGGCCTTCCAGGTCCAGGACTTCGTCCCGATGCCGGTCGAGCAGGCGGTCCTCGACTTCCACCCGCTTGGAGGAGCTGACCGCCGAGAACGGCAACCGCGTCCTGCGCGGCCTGCTGGTCGCCGCCTCCCGCGAGATGGTGCACGCCAGCCTCGATGCGGTGCAGAAGGCGGGCCTCTCGCCGATGATGGTCGACCTCACCTCCTTCGCGGTGATCCGCTCGCTCGCCGAACGCCGACCACCTCGGCATGGGCGCCCCGGTCGAGGCGCTCGTCGACGTCGGAGCCCGGGTCACCAACATCGTCGTCCACCAGGGCGGGGTCCCGCGCTTCGTGCGCATCCTTCTGATGGGCGGCCAGGACGTCACTGACGCCGTCGCCGAGCGGATGGGTGTGCCGCAGGAGCAGGCCGAGGCGATGAAGCAGCAGCTCGGTCTCGGCGCTCGCCGCCGAGAGCATGGACGTCCAGGCCGCCACCCGCGTCGTCGAAGCGGTCGGCGCCGCCTTCGTCGACGAGGTCCGGGGTTCCCTCGACTACTACCTCGCCTCCAGCGGGTCCGCACCGATCAGCAAGCTCGTCCTCACCGGAGGCGGCGCGCGTCTCGGCGGCCTCGCGCAGCGGCTGCAGGTCACCACCCGGGTGCCCGTCGAGATCGGCACCCCCATGCACAGCCTCCAGGTGGGCCGCACCGGCCTCTCCCCGGAGCAGATCGCATTCGTCGAGCCGCTGGCCGCCGTGCCCGTCGGCCTGGCCCTCGGAGCAGCATCATGAGCACCCTGACCGCCGCTCGCGTCGCGACGCTGCCGCGAGTCAACCTGCTTCCGCCGGAGATCGAGGAGGAGCGACGGTTCAAGAAGGTCCAGGCCGGCCTCGGGGTCGGTGTCGTCGCCGCGCGTCGGCGTCGTCGGCGCGCTGACGTTCTGCGTGGCGAACAGCCAGGTCCACAGCGCGCAGGAGGACCTGGACGCCGCCAACGCCCGCAAGGTCGTCCTGGACGCGAAGGTCAAGGAGTTCGCCGAGGTGCCCAAGGTCTACGCGCAGGTCGAAGCCGCCCAGGCCCAGCTGTCCGAGGCCATGGGCGAGGAGGTCCGCTGGTCCTACTTCCTCAACGACCTCAGCCTGAAGACCCCGGGCAAGGTCTGGCTCACCAAGATGACGGTGACCCAGGACGTCGATGGTGCGGCGGCCGTGGCCACCGCCGCCGCGCCCACGAGCACGTACGGTACGGCCGGCCTCGGCACGGTGACTTTCGAGGGCAACGGCTTCGCGCACAACGATGTCGCCGCGTGGCTGGACGCCCTCGCGAAGCAGAAGGGGCTCACCCAGCCCTACTTCACCAAGTCCGACGCAGGAGGAGATCGGCGACGACGAGTCTGCCGTTACCTTCACGAGCCAGGCGACGATCACCGAGGACGCGCTCTCGGGTCGCTACACCGCGAAGGCGGGCAGCTGACATGACAGTCACCACGGAAGTGGTCGCTCCTGGCCACGGTCCTCGTCGTCGGCGATCTTCGCCGCGGGATGGTTCCTGCTCATCGCGCCGAAGCGCTCCGAGGCAGCCGACCTGAAGGCACAGGCCGCGAGCCAGGACGGCGCCAACGCGCGTCTCGAGACACAGGTGCAGATGCTCATGGCCCAGCAGGCGGAGCTGCCGCAGCAGAGGGCCGAGCTCGCGGTGCTGCGCAAGCAGATCCCGGACAACCCCGCGCTGCCGACGCTGATCCGCAACCTGACGGCGGCCGGCCGCAAGACCGGAGTGAGCATCGACTCGTTGGCTCCGGCGCTGCCGGAGGCGCTGGTCTCGGCCACTCAGCCGCTCGCACCAACGGCGACCACGACGACAACGCAGACGTCCAGCGACTCGACCACGGAGTCCGACTCGGAGGCGGCGACGCCAGCACCGGCGCCGGCCGCTCCTCCCGCACCGTCTCTGTACCAGGTGCCGCTCAAGGTCGTCACCGGGGCAGCTACTTCGAGCTGGAGCAGTTCGTCAACCGGCTGGAGGGCCTCAGCGCTCCTTCCAGGTGACCGGGTTCACGGTCGAGGCGGCAGAGTCGGTCGACGGCGAATCCGCCGGCGATCTGACAGCTGACCCTGGACGGACGCGTCTTCCTGGCGCCTCCGGAGTCGACCACCACCACCCCGACCACGCCCGTCGCCTCGGCGCCGGCCGCGCAGTAGAGATCCGGGAGCAACGGACATGAGCCAGTCGACGATCCCCTTCGAGGGACAGACGATGACCCAGGCGCCGACACCTGATGTCGAGGTTGGCGGACAGTGGGAACCGGACGAAGATGCTGGCTCTGGTCGGCCTCGCGGCTGTCCTGGTCCTCGCGCTCCTCGCCTACTTCCTGATCTTCGCCGGTGAGGAGGAGGAGCCGGCCGGCGCGCCGGTCGCGCGCACCCCGTCGTCCTCGGGTGCAGTCCAGGACGAGGAAGCCCCTGCCGCGGCGAAGCCGGCGAAGAAGCAGCGGATCTCCGCCAAGTCCTTCGGTCGGGACCCCTTCAAGGCCCTGATCGTCGAGCCGGTTGAGGCACCGGCCGCCGGGTCGGACACGACCGCCGGAGCGGTCCTGACGTCCGGTCCGACCACGACACAGACCGGGTCCACCACGCCGACGGGCTCGACGACCCAGCCCGAGACCTCGTCGCCGGCTCAGTCGACGGCGCACCGGTTCAAGGTGGTGGACGTCGCGCCGGACAACAGCCGGATCAGCGTCAAGGTGGACGGCGAGTTCTACCGCAACCTGAAGGCCGGCGAGGTGTTCGCCACCTTCTTCAAGGTGCGCTTCATCGGCGGCGCCGTGAACGACTTCCAGTTCGGCGAGGAGTCCTTCAAGGTCGTCGGTACCAAGGCGGTCAGCATCGGCTGACCGGCCCGCAGACGCCGACGGCGCGTTGCCCCCACTGCGGGCGGCGCGCCGTCGTGCGTGCCGGGCCGTGCGAGGATTCCGGGCATGCTGCGCTGGCTGACCGCGGGGGAGTCGCACGGGCCTGCGCTGGCGGCGACCCTCGAGGGCCTGCCGGCCGGCGTGCGCATCACGACCGACGACATCGCCGACGCTCTCGCGCGCCGCCGGCTAGGTCACGGCCGCGGCGCACGGATGTCCTTCGAGCGCGACGAGGTGGAGCTGCTCGGCGGCGTCCGCCACGGTCTGACGCAGGGCGGTCCGATCGCGGTCCGCATCGGCAACTCGGAGTGGCCGAAGTGGGACCGGGTCATGAGTCCCGACCCGGTCGACCCCGAGGAGCTCGCCGGGCTCGCGCGCAACGCGCCGCTGACCCGGCCCCGGCCGGGCCACGCCGACCTCGTCGGCATGCAGAAGTACGGCTTCGACGACGCCCGGCCGGTCCTCGAGCGGGCGAGCGCGCGCGAGACCGCCGCCCGCGTCGCCCTCGGCGCCGTCGCCCAGGCCTTCCTGGCCCAGTCCGCCGGTGCCCACCTCGTCTCGCACGTCGTGGAGATCGGCACTGCCACCGCACCCGACGGGGTCTGGCCGACACCTGACGACGTGGCCCGGCTCGACGACGACCCGGTGCGCTGCCTCGACCCGGGGGCGAGCGCCGCGATGGTGGCCGAGATCGACGCGGCCCACCGGGAGGGCGACACCCTCGGCGGCGTCGTCGAGGTGCTCGCCTACGGACTGCCGCCCGGCCTGGGCAGTCACGTGCACTGGGACCGCCGGCTCGACTCCCGGCTGGCCGGCGCGCTGATGGGGATCCAGGCGATCAAGGGCGTCGCGGTCGGTGACGGCTTCGAGTCCGCGCGCCGCCGTGGGTCGCAGGCCCACGACGAGATCGAGCGTACGTCCGACGGCACGCTGCACCGGCGGACCGCGCGGGCCGGTGGGATCGAGGGCGGCATGACAACCGGCGAACCCCTCCGGGTCCGGGCGGCCATGAAGCCGATCAGCACCGTGCCTCGCGCGCTGGACACCGTCGACGTGGCGACCGGCGAGAAGGCCCAGGCGATCAGCCAGCGCAGCGACGTCTGCGCGGTCCCCGCCGCGGGTGTGGTCGCGGAGGCCATGGTGGCGCTCACGCTCGCCGACGCCGTGCTGGAGAAGTTCGGCGGCGACTCGGTCGAGGAGACCGCCCGCAACGTCGCCGGCTACCTCGACGCACTGAGGGTGCGGTGACCCGCTGATGCCGCCCCTGGTGGTGCTCGTCGGGCCGCCGGGGTCCGGAAAGTCGACCGTGGCCCGGCTGGTCGCCGCGCGCCTGGGCGCGGTGCCGAGAGACACCGACGACGACGTCGAGCAGCTGGCCGGCATGACCGTGGCCGACGTCTTCGTCGAGAAGGGCGAGGACGGCTTCCGCGACCTCGAACGCACTGCGGTGGCTGTCGCACTCCGCGACCACGACGGGGTCCTCGCCCTCGGTGGCGGCTCGGTGCTCGACGAGGGCACCCGCTCGCTGCTTGCCGGTCTGCCGGTGGTCTTCCTCGACGTCGGCATCAAGGACGCCGCGTCGCGGATCGGCCTCAACCGGGACCGCCCGCTGCTGCTGGGCAACCCGCGCGCCCAGTGGCTGCGGCTGATGGAGGCCCGCCGTCCGGTCTACGAGGGCTTGGCGTCGGCCCGGGTCGACACCGACGGCAAGACACCGGACGAGGTCGCCGACGAGGTGGTGGCGGCGATGACGTCATGACCGCGGCGGCGACACGGATCCGGGTCGGGGGCGACCGGCCCTACGACGTGGTCATCGGCTCGGGCGTCACCGCAGAGCTGCCGGCCCTGCTCGGCCGCGACGTCCGGCGGGTGCTGCTGGTCCACCCCGCTGGACTCGCAGAGCTGGTGCCGCCCGTCGAGCGCGACCTGCTGGCCGCGGGCTGCGACGTCGTCCTGGCACCGGTCCCCGACGGCGAGGCCGCCAAGACCGCCGAGGTGGCGGCTGACCTGTGGTCCCTGCTGGGCCGGCGGGGCTTCACCCGCAGCGACGCGGTCGTCGCCGTCGGCGGGGGCGCGACGACGGACCTGGCCGGCTTCGTCGCGGCCACCTGGCTGCGGGGGATCGCCGTCGTCCACGTCCCGACCACGCTGCTCGGGATGGTCGACGCCGCGGTCGGCGGCAAGACGGCCATCGACACGACCGAGGGCAAGAACCTGGTGGGCGCGTTCCACCCGCCGAGCGGTGTGCTCTGCGACCTCGCGACGCTGCGCACCCTGCCGCGGGCGGAGCTGGTCAGCGGGCTGGCCGAGGTGGTGAAGACCGGCTTCGTCGCCGACGAACGGATCCTCGATCTGGTCGAGGCCGATCCGTCCGCCGCGCTGGACGCCGACTCCGACACGGTGCGCGAGCTCGTCGAGCGGTCGGTGGCCTTCAAGGCGCGGGTCGTGACCGAGGACCTCCGGGAGACCGGTGAGCGGGAGGTGCTCAACTACGGGCACACCCTGGGCCACGCCGTCGAGCTGGTCGAGAAGTACCGGTGGCGCCACGGCGAGGCGGTGTCGGTCGGGCTGGTCTACGCGGCCGAGCTCGCCGCGGCCGTCGGCCGGCTGCCCGCGGACGTCGTCCAGCGGCACCGTGCGGTCCTGTCCTCACTGGGGCTGCCGACGACGTACGACGGACCGTGGCCCGCTGTCCGCGACGCGATGCGCGTGGACAAGAAGGCGCGCGGCGCGACCCTGCGCTTCGTGGTCCTCGACGGGATCGGACGTCCTGGCCGGCTCGAGGGTCCCGACGACGACCTGCTGGCCGCGACGTACGAGAGACTGCGGCCGTGAGCAGCAACCGTCGCGTCCTCGTCCTCAACGGGCCCAACCTCGGGCGCCTCGGCTCGCGCGAGCCGGAGGTCTACGGCACTGCCACGCACGACGACCTGGTCGCGGCCTGCCGGGAGACTGCCGCCGAGCTCGGGCTCGAGGTCGACGTCCGCCAGACCGACGACGAGAGCGAGCTGGTGGGCTGGCTGCACGAGGCAGCCGACTCCGGTGCCGCGGTCGTGCTGAACCCCGCGGCGTTCACCCACTACTCCTACGCGCTGCGCGACGCCTGCGCGCTGGTGACCGGCCCGCTCGTCGAGGTGCACCTGAGCAACCCCGCGGCCCGCGAGGCGTTCCGGCACACGTCTGTGGTGGCCGGCGTCGCGACCGGGTCGATCACCGGCCTGGGTCTCGACTCCTACCGGCTGGCGCTGCGCGCGGTGGCCGCTCGTTCGTGACGGTCGTCATCAGGCCGGCCGAGCCGGACGATCACGAGGCGGCCATCGCGGTGTGGCAGGCCGCCGACGAGGCGCGGCGGGACGGCCCGGCGCCGGCGGAGGTGCCGGACCTGCTGCGCGAGCGGTTCGCGCAGGAGGACGTCTGGGTGCTGGTGGCCGCCGACGGCGGGACGGTCGTCGGCGTGACGCAGGGCTGGCCGGCGAGGGAGGACGACGGCGCCGGACCCCAGATCCCCGGGCGGTGCCACCTGTCGATGGTCTTCGTCTCTCCCCGGCGCTGGGGCGAGGGGATCGGCGGGCGGCTCGTCGATGCGGCGCTCGACCACGCGCGTTCGCTCGGCTACGACCGGGTGCAGCTCTTCACGCACGAGGACAACACCCGCGCGCAGCGGCTCTACTCGGGCCACGGCTTCCGTCACGACGGTGTCGTGCGGGACGACGCGTGGGGCGACCCGGTCGGCCGGTGGTCACGCGCGCTCTAGGGTTGAGCCGTGCCGCACACCCATGACGTACGTCGCGAGCGGCTGCGCGAGCACCTCGGCGCGGCCGGGGCCGAGGCCGCGCTGGTCACCCGGCTGGTCAACGTCCGCTACCTCACCGGTTTCACCGGGTCCAACGGTGCGCTGCTCGTCACGGGCGACGCCGCGTACCTCGCCACCGACGGCCGCTACACGACGCAGGCAGCGGCGCAGTCACCGGACCTGGACGTCGTGGTGGCCCGCGAGTGCGCAGCGGCCCTGGTGGCGCACGCCGCCGGGGAGCGGCTGGGGGCGCTCGGCTTCGAGGCGCACGACGTCACGGTGGAGATGCACCAGGAGCTGGCCGGCATCGAGGGCTCGCCGGCGCTGGTGGCCCTCGGTCACGCCGTGGAGCAGCTGCGCACGGTGAAGGACGACGACGAGCTCGCGCTGCTGCGCGAGGCCTGCGCGATCAGCGGCCGGGCGCTGGGGGAGACCTACGGCACGATCGCGCCGGGCCAGACCGAGCGCGAGGTGGCCCGCCGGCTGGAGGCCGAGATGCTGGAGCTCGGCGCGGAGGCGATCGCGTTCGAGACGATCGTGGCGACCGGCCCCAACAGTGCCGTGCCCCACCACCGGCCGACCGACCGGGAGATCGAGCGCGGCGACCTGCTGAAGATCGACTTCGGGGCGCGGTACGGCGGCTACCACGCCGACTGCACCCGGACGGTCGTGATCGGCCGGGAGCCGGCGGACTGGCAGCGCGAGATCTACGACGTGGTGCGCTCCGCCCAGCGTGCCGGGCGGCACGCCCTTTCACCCGGTGCTGACGTGGCCGATGTCGACGCGGCGGCCCGGCGGGTGGTCGCCGACGCGGGCTACGCCGAGGCCTTCCCGCACGGCCTCGGGCACGGGGTCGGCCTGGAGATCCACGAGGCTCCGATGATGGGCTACGGCAAGACGGGTAGGATCGCCGCTCGCACGCCGATCACCGTCGAGCCCGGGGTCTATCTCCCCGGTCGCGGAGGCGTCCGCATCGAGGACACCCTGGTCGTGGCCGACGGCGAGCCCGAGCTGCTCACGACCAGCCCCAAGGACCTGCTGGTCCTCTAGACACGCGCGAAGGACTGACACGTGGCGACGACGAACGACCTCAAGAACGGTCTGGTGCTCAACCTCGACGGACAGCTCTGGTCGGTGGTGGAGTTCCAGCACGTCAAGCCCGGCAAGGGTGGCGCCTTCGTGCGGACCAAGCTCAAGAACGTGCTGTCCGGGAAGGTCGTCGACAAGACCTTCAACGCCGGCACCAAGGTCGAGACCGCCACGGTGGACAAGCGGGACATGCAGTACCTCTACAAGGAGGGCACCGACTTCGTCTTCATGGACACCCAGTCCTACGACCAGATCCACGTGCCGGCGGACACCGTCGGCGAGGGCCAGAAGTTCATGCTGGAGAACCAGGACACCGTCGTGGCGATCCACGAAGGCACCCCGCTCTACGTCGAGCTGCCCGCCTCGGTCGAGCTGACGATCTCCTACACCGAGCCGGGCATGCAGGGTGACCGGTCGACCGGCGGCACCAAGCCGGCGACCCTGGAGACCGGCGCCGAGATCGCCGTGCCGCTCTTCATCGTCACCGGCGAGAAGGTCAAGGTCGACACCCGGGACGGCTCCTACCTCGGGCGCGTGACGGGTTCCTGATGTCCGCCCGCAGCAAGGCGCGCAAGCGGGCTCTGGACGTGCTCTTCGAGGCCGACCAGCGCTCGGCCCCGGTGCTGGAGCTGCTGGCCGGCCGGGTCGCCGCGTCCGACCCGCCGGTGTCGGCGTACTCCGTCGAGCTGGTCGAAGGTGTCGTCGCCAACCAGGCGCGCATCGACGAGCTGCTGGCGACGTACTCCCGGGACTGGTCGCTGGACCGGATGCCCGCGGTGGACCGCGCGCTCCTGCGCCTGGCGACCTACGAGCTGCTGTGGCGCGACGACGTCCCGGACGCCGTGGTGATCGACGAGGCGGTCACCCTGGCGCGCTCGCTGTCCACCGACGAGTCGCCGAGCTTCGTCAACGGCCTGCTCGGCAAGCTCCTGGACCTCAAGCCCGAGCTCACTGCCGCCCCGCAGCCCCCCGACTGACCCGCGGGCCCCCAGGCCACCACACCGGCCACAATGATCACGCTGGCGTGGTCATTTGCTGCTGACCCAGGCAAATTTGCCCCGTCCAGCCACCATTGACCACGCCCGCGTGATCAATTGGCTGAGGGTGAGGCGCACCCGGGCGGCCGGAGTCAGTCGAGGGCGCGGCGCGCCTCGGCGTTGAGGACACCCCACACGATGAGCTGCTCGGTGAGCTGCGACGGGGTCTCGTCGTAGATGACGGCCAGGGTGCGCAGGTCCTCCTGGCGGATCGAGAGCACCCGCCCGTTGTAGTCGCCACGCTGCGCCTGGATGGTCGCTGCGTAGCGCGCCAGCGGGCCGGCCCGCTCGGCCGGCACGACCTGGAGCTTCTCCAGGTCCAGGATCAGGCGGGGCGGCGGCTCGGCCGCCCCCAGCGGGGTGCTGTCCGGCAGCAGCTCGGACACCGGGACCGCGTAGAAGTCGGCCAGCTCGGCGAGCCGCTGCACGGTCACGGCCCGGTCGCCGCGCTCGTAGGACCCCACGACGACGGCCTTCCAGCGGCCGTCCGACTTCTCCTCGACCCCGTGCAGGGACAGGCCCTGCTGGGTGCGGATGGCCCGCAGGCGACCGCCGAGCGCCCGTGCGTACTCCGTCGGCATCTGGTGCTGCCCCCTTCTCGGTGGTCACGGCTCGTGACCTCATCCGTCTCACCGCCCCCGCTACCCGGCGGCAACCGTCTATCGCGGTAACGCTGCGTGACGTTACGTAGCGTGATGACTTTTCTTGGCACTTTCTTGACCTGGTTCACCCGATCGGCCGCGTCGGCACGCTCGGCGGCCGCTTCAGGCAGCAACCCGCAGAACGACGACGCGGCCGGCGGGTCACGCACTGCATTCGGTGTGGGGGCGCTGCTAGGTTGGCCGGGACAGCGAGACGTCCTTTAACGACCCGTCCTGAGAGGCGGGGAAGGAGGTCGGTCGGCCGATGACGCCTACCCCGACGCCTGCGCCCACGAGCGCGGCACCCGGCACCAGCCCCAGCAGTCCAAACGCAGTCAGCCGCAGAACCGTCCTGGAGGCGGCCGACATCGCGCGGGCACTGACCCGCATCGCGCACGAGGTCCTCGAGCGCAACAAGGGCGCCCACGACCTGGTCCTGCTCGGCATCCCGTCCCGCGGCGTGCCCCTGGCCCACCGGCTGGCCGCCCGCATCGCCGAGGTCGAGGGCTCCGCCGTGCCGGTCGGCGCGCTGGACGTCACGATGTACCGCGACGACCTGCGGCTGCACCCGGCGCGCACCCTCGAGCACACCGACCTGCCGCCGGAGGGCGTCGACGGGCGCACCGTCGTCCTCGTCGACGACGTCCTCTACTCCGGGCGCACCATCCGGGCCGCGCTCGACTCGCTCAACGACCACGGCCGCCCCAGCCGGGTCCAGCTCGCCGTCCTCGTCGACCGCGGGCACCGCGAGCTGCCGATCCGCGCCGACTACGTCGGCAAGAACCTCCCGACCTCCGCCGGGGAGCGGGTCCGCGTCCTGCTCGAGGAGCGCGACGGTTCCGACGCGGTCGTCATCGAGGGCGGGCCACCTCCCGGCCCGCCGGCCGCCGGGCCGGACCAGCCCGGCGACGTACGCCCGGAGGAGGCCCGGTGAAGTCCCACCTGCTCTCGGCCGCGGACCTGACCCGCGACGACGCGCTCCTGGTGCTCGACACCGCCGAGGAGCTCGCCCGGCTGGCCGACCGGCCCATCAAGAAGCTGCCGACGCTGCGCGGCCGGACCGTCGTCAACCTCTTCTTCGAGGACTCGACACGCACCCGGATCTCCTTCGAGGCAGCGGCCAAGCGGCTCTCGGCCGACGTGATCAACTTCGCCGCCAAGGGCTCGAGCGTGTCCAAGGGCGAGAGCCTCAAGGACACGGCGCTGACCCTCGAGGCGATGGGCGCCGACGCGGTCGTCGTGCGGCACCACGCGTCCGGCGCCCCGCACCGGCTGGCGCACTCCGGCTGGATCCGCGGCTCGGTGGTCAACGCCGGCGACGGCACCCACGAGCACCCGACGCAGGCGCTGCTCGACGCCTTCACCATGAGACGGCGGCTCAACGGCCGCGACACCGCGACCGGGACCGACCTGTCAGGTAGGCGAGTCACGATCGTCGGAGACGTCCTGCACTCCCGGGTCGCCCGCTCCAACGTCCTCCTGCTGCACACCCTCGGCGCCGAGGTCACCCTGGTGGCGCCGCCGACCCTGCTGCCGGTCGGCATCGACGCCTGGCCGTGCGGGACCTCCTACGACCTCGACGGCGAGCTCGCCAAGAGCGACGTCGTGATGATGCTGCGCGTGCAGCGGGAGCGGATGCATGACGCCTTCTTCCCGAGCTCCCGCGAGTACTCCCGCCGCTACGGCCTCGACGGTGCCCGCATGGCGCAGCTGCCCGACCACGCGATCGTGATGCACCCCGGGCCGATGAACCGCGGCATGGAGATCGCCGCCGAGGTGGCCGACTCGGCGCGGTCGACGATCGTCGAGCAGGTCACGAACGGCGTGAGCGTCCGGATGGCCGTGCTCTACCTGTTGCTGTCCGGCGCCACCGAGGGAGGCCTGGCATGAGCCCGACGTACGTGCTCAAGGGAGCCCGGGTCCTCGGCGGCGAGCCGGCGGACCTGGTGCTCGAGGACGGTGTGATCAGCGAGGTCGGGCCGGGGCTCGCCCGCGCCGGTGCCGAGGTCGTCGACGCCGACGGGCTGGTCGCGCTGCCCGGGCTGGTCGACCTGCACACCCACCTGCGCGAGCCCGGACGCGAGGACGCCGAGACGGTCGACACCGGCACCGCGGCCGCCGCGCTCGGTGGCTTCACCGCGGTGCACGCGATGGCCAACACCGACCCGGTCGCCGACACCGCGGGGGTCGTCGAGCAGGTCTGGCGGCTCGGTCGCGAGGCCGGGCACTGCGACGTGCGGCCGGTCGGGGCGGTCACCGTCGGGCTGGCCGGGGAGCGGCTCGCCGAGCTCGGGGCGATGGCCGACAGCGCCGCCCGGGTGCGGGTCTTCTCCGACGACGGCAAGTGCGTCTCCGACGCCGTGCTGATGCGCCGGGCCCTGGAGTACGTCAAGGCGTTCGGCGGCGTCGTGGCCCAGCACGCGCAGGAGCCGCGGCTGACCGAGGGCGCCCAGATGAACGAGGGCGAGCTCTCCGGCGTGCTCGGGCTCCAGGGCTGGCCGGCGGTCGCCGAGGAGGCGATCATCGCCCGCGACGTGCTGCTCGCCGCCCACGTCGGCTCCCGGCTGCACGTCTGCCACGTGTCGACGGCCGGCTCGGTCGAGATCCTCCGCTGGGCCAAGTCGAAGGGCTGGAACGTCACCGCCGAGGTCACGCCGCACCACCTGCTGCTGACCGACGAGCTGGCCGCGACGTACGACCCGACCTTCAAGGTCAACCCCCCGCTGCGGACGGCGGACGACGTCACCGCGCTGCGGGAGGCCCTCGCCGACGGGACCATCGACGCGGTCGCCACCGACCACGCGCCGCACTCGCACGAGGACAAGGACTGCGAGTGGGCGGCTGCCGCCATGGGGATGCTCGGGCTCGAGACCGCCCTGTCGGTGGTGCAGGAGGCGATGGTCGAGACCGGGCTGCTCGACTGGGCAGGCGTGGCCGACCGGTTGTCGACGAGACCTGCTCGCATCGGGCTGGTCGACGACCACGGCCGGCCGCTGGAGGCGGGTGCGCCGGCCAACCTCGTGCTGGTCGACCCGGCCGCGCGTCGCGAGATCGACCCCTTCGCGCTCGCGTCGCGGTCGCGCAACACCCCCTACGCCGGGCGCACCCTGCCCGGCGCGGTCGTCGCCACGTTCCTGCGCGGCCGGCCGACCGTCCTCGACGGGAAGCTGGCCTGATGGCCGGTACGCCGGCGCTGCTGGTGCTCGAGGACGGGCGGTCCTTCCGCGGCGAGTCCTACGGCGCGGCGGGGGAGACCTTCGGCGAGGCGGTCTTCTCGACCGGCATGACCGGCTACCAGGAGACGCTGACCGACCCCTCGTACCACCGCCAGGTCGTCGTGATGACCGCCCCGCACGTCGGCAACACCGGCGTCAACGACGAGGACCCGGAGTCGGCGCGGATCTGGGTGAGCGGCTACGTCGTGCGCGACCCGGCCCGCCGGCCGTCGTCGTGGCGGTCCCGCCGGTCGCTGGGGGAGGAGCTCGCCGCGCAGGGCGTCGTCGGCATCAGCGGAGTCGACACCCGCGCCCTGACCCGGCACCTGCGCGAGCGCGGCGCCATGCGCGTAGGGGTCACGTCGCTGGACACCGACGAGGCCTCGTTCCTGGCGCGGGTCCAGGACGCGCCCGCGATGGCCGGTGCCGACCTCACCGGCGAGGTCACCACCCCGACGCCGTACGTCGTCGAGCCCGTCGGTCCGCGCCGCTTCACGGTGGCGGCGCTCGACCTCGGCATCAAGGCCATGACGCCGCACCGGATGGCCGAGCGGGGCATCGCGACCCATGTGCTGCCCGCGACCTCGACCGTCGAGGAGGTGCTGGCCACCGGGGCCGACGGGGTGTTCCTCTCCAACGGGCCGGGCGACCCGGCCACCGCCGACCGGGCTGTTGCCCTGACCGCCGACCTGCTCGGCCGCGGCGTCCCGGTCTTCGGCATCTGCTTCGGCAACCAGGTGCTCGGCAGGGCGCTCGGGCTGACGACGTACAAGCTCCGCTACGGCCACCGCGGCATCAACCAGCCGGTCAAGGACCGCGCGACGGGACGCGTCGAGGTGACCGCGCACAACCACGGGTTCGCGGTCGACGCACCGCGCGACGGCACGTTCCAGACACCCTTCGGCGCGGCCGAGGTGTCGCACGTCTGCCTCAACGACGACGTCGTCGAGGGGCTGCGCTGCCTCGACGTGCCGGCCTTCTCGGTGCAGTACCACCCGGAGGCGGCCGCCGGGCCGCACGACGCGGCGTACCTCTTCGACCGCTTCAGCGCACTCCTGGAGAGGACGGCCGCCTGATGCCGCGCCGCGACGACATCCGCAGCGTGCTGGTGATCGGCTCCGGGCCGATCGTGATCGGCCAGGCCTGCGAGTTCGACTACTCGGGCACCCAGGCCTGCCGGGTGCTGCGCGAGGAGGGTCTGCGGGTCGTCCTGGTCAACAGCAACCCGGCCACGATCATGACCGACCCGGAGTTCGCCGACGCGACCTACATCGAGCCGATCACGCCCGAGATCGTCGCCAAGGTCATCGAGAAGGAGCGGCCCGACGCCCTGCTCGCCACCCTGGGCGGTCAGACCGCGCTCAACACCGCGATCGCGCTGCACGAGGCGGGGGTCCTCGACGAGTACGGCGTCGAGCTGATCGGCGCAAACGTCGACGCGATCCAGGCGGGGGAGGACCGGCAGCGCTTCAAGGAGATCGTCGCGACCATCGGCGCCGAGTCGGCCCGCAGCACCATCGCGCGCTCCGTCGACGACTGCATCGCGGCCGCCGAGGACCTGGGCTACCCGCTCGTCCTGCGGCCGTCGTTCACGATGGGCGGCGCCGGGTCGGGACTGGCGCGCGACGAGGCCCAGCTACGGCGGATGGCCGCGGCCGGGCTGCAGGCCAGCCCGACGACCGAGGTGCTCCTGGAGGAGTCGATCCTCGGCTGGAAGGAGTACGAGCTCGAGCTGATGCGCGACAAGGCCGACAACGTCGTCGTCGTCTGCTCGATCGAGAACGTCGACCCGATGGGCGTGCACACCGGCGACTCGGTCACCGTCGCGCCGGCCATGACGCTGACCGACCGGGAGTACCAGCGGCTGCGAGACATCTCGATCGACGTCATCCGGGCGGTCGGCGTGGACACCGGCGGCTGCAACATCCAGTTCGCCGTCGAGCCCGCGACCGGCCGGGTCATCGTCATCGAGATGAACCCCCGGGTGTCGCGGTCCTCAGCGCTGGCGTCGAAGGCCACCGGCTTCCCGATAGCCAAGATCGCGGCCAAGCTGGCCATCGGATACACGCTGGACGAGATCCCCAACGACATCACCCGCGAGACACCCGCGTCCTTCGAGCCGACCCTGGACTACGTCGTGGTGAAGGTGCCGCGCTTCTCCTTCGAGAAGTTCCCCGGCGCCGACCCGACCCTGACGACGCACATGAAGAGCGTCGGCGAGGCGATGGCGATCGGCCGGTGCTTCACCGAGGCGTTGCAGAAGGCGCTGCGGTCGATGGAGAAAGCCGACGCGACCTTCGACTGGCCGGCCAGGACCGGGCCGGTCGACGCCAGGGAGCTGGTGGCCCGGGCGGCGGTGCCCCACGACGGCCGGCTGCGCGACGTGCAGCTCGCGCTGTGGGCAGGCGCCAGCGTCGAGGAGCTGCACGAGGCGACCGGCATCGACCCGTGGTTCCTCGACCAGGTCGAGCTGATCAACGAGGTCGCCGCGGAGGTGCATGACGCCAAGGAGCTCGACCGGGACCTGCTGGCCCGGGCCAAGCGGCACGGCTTCTCCGACGTGCAGGTCGGCCGGCTGCGCGGCATGCCGGAGGACGTCGTGCGCGGGGTCCGGCACGCGCTCGGCATCCGGCCGGTCTTCAAGACAGTCGACACCTGCGCGGCGGAGTTCGCCGCCCTGACGCCCTACCACTACTCGTCCTACGACGAGGAGACCGAGGTCGCACCGCGCGCCGAGCCGGCAGTGCTGATCCTCGGCAGCGGACCCAACCGGATCGGGCAGGGCATCGAGTTCGACTACTCCTGCGTGCACGCGTCGTTCGCGCTGCGCGGGCAGGGCCTGCGGACCGTGATGGTCAACTGCAACCCCGAGACGGTCAGCACCGACTACGACACCTCGGACCGGCTCTACTTCGAGCCGCTCACGCTCGAGGACGTCCTCGAGGTCTTCCACGCCGAGCAGCAGGCCGGGCCGGTCGTGGGCGTCATCGTGCAGCTCGGCGGGCAGACCCCGCTCGGCCTCGCGCAGCGGCTGAAGGACGAGGGCGTCCCGATCGTCGGCACCAGCCCCGAGGCGATCCACCGGGCGGAGGACCGGCAGCAGTTCTCCGAGGTCCTCGACGACGCCGACCTCGTGGCTCCGAAGCACGGCACCGCGACGTCCTACGAGGGCGCGCGCCGGGTCGCCGCCACCATCGGCTACCCCCTCCTCGTCCGGCCCTCGTACGTCCTCGGCGGCCGTGGCATGGAGATCGTCTACGACGAGACCCAGCTGGCCACCTACATGGCCGAGGCGACCGAGGTGTCGGCCGACCGGCCGGTGCTGGTCGACCGCTTCCTCGACGACGCCATCGAGATCGACGTGGACGCGCTCTTCGACGGCGAGGAGCTCTACGTCGGCGGGGTGATGGAGCACATCGAGGAGGCCGGCATCCACTCCGGCGACTCGGCGTGCGTGCTCCCGCCGGTCACCCTGGGCCGGGAGGAGATCGAGCGGGTCCGCCGCCAGACCAGGGCACTGGCGCAGGGGATCGGGGTGCGCGGCCTGCTCAACGTGCAGTTCGCCCTGGCGGCCGACGTGCTCTACGTGCTCGAGGCCAACCCGCGCGCGTCCCGCACGGCGCCCTTCGTCTCCAAGGCCACGGGCGTCCCGCTGGCCAAGGCCGCCGCCCGGGTCATGCTCGGCGCCACGATCGCGCAGCTGCGCGCCGAGGGCCTGCTGCCCGCCACCGGCGACGGCGCCGACCTCCCGCCGACCGGCGCCGGGCCGATGCCGGTGGCCGTCAAGGAGGCGGTGCTGCCCTTCAAGCGCTTCCGGACCGTCGAGGGCCGAGGCGTCGACCACATCCTCGGGCCCGAGATGCGCTCCACCGGCGAGGTCATGGGCATCGACTCGTCGTTCGGGACCGCCTTCGCCAAGTCGCAGGCCGCGGCGTACGGCGGGCTGCCCACGAAGGGCACGGTCTTCGTGTCGATGGCCAACCGCGACAAGCGGGGGATGATCTTCCCGATGAAGCGGCTCGCCGACCTGGGCTTCCAGGTGCTGGCGACCGAGGGCACCGCCGACGTGCTGCGCCGCAACGGGGTCGAGGCCACGGTGGTGCGCAAGCACAGCGCCGGCACCGGCCCGGACGGGGAGCCCACCGTGGTGGCACGCATCCTGGCCGGCGAGGTCGACATGGTGGTCAACACGCCCACCGGCCCGGCCGCCCGCGCCGACGGCTACGAGATCCGGGCGGCCGCCGTGACGATGGACCGCCCGATCATCACCACGGTGCAGGAGCTGGCCGCGGCCGTGCAGGGGATCGAGGCGCTGGGCCGGGGAGCGCTGGACGTACGGTCGATCCAGGACTGGACCGCCACCCTCCACGGAGCCCGCTCGTGACCCCTGACAGCAGCAGCCAGACTCGGCCGGTGCAGGTGCGCGGCGAGGTCCTGGCCAGCCGCAAGGTCGGTGCCTACCACCACCTGACGCTGGTGGCGCCGGGCATCGCCGAGCGGGCCAGACCGGGGCACTTCGTGGCCCTCGCGGTGGGTGGCGAGCGCACCGGCATGGTGCTGCGCCGGGCCTTCTCCATCTACCAGGCGCGCGCGACCGGGGTCTACGGCGGCACCGTCGAGGTCGTCGTCGGCGTGCACGGCGCCGGCACCCGCTGGCTGGCCGAGCAGCACCCGCACACCCCGATCGACGTTGTCGGCCCGCTGGGCAAGCCGTTCTCGCTGCCCCGCGACAGCAAGGGTGTCTCGGCGACCCTGGTGGGCGGGGGCTACGGCAGCGCGCCGCTCTTCGGTCTCGCCGAGGCGCTGCACAAGCGCGGCTGCCGCCTCGACTTCGTGCTCGGCGCGGCCAGCGCCGACCGCCTCTTCGGCGCGCTCGACGCCAAGCGGATGGCCGCCACCGTGGCCGTCACCACCGTCGACGGCTCGGCCGGCACCCCGGGCGTCGTGACCGACGTGCTGCCCGAGCTGATGGCCCGGGCCGGCACCGATGTCCTCTACGCCTGCGGCCCGATGGGCATGCTTCGGGCCGTCAGCCGGCTCGCGGCGGCCCAGGGCATCCCCTCCCAGTGCGCCGTCGAGGAGTCGATGGCCTGCGGCATCGGGGTCTGCATGACCTGCGTGCTGCCGGTCGTAGGCGACGACGGCGAGACCCGGATGGTCCGGTCCTGCGCCGAGGGCCCGGTCTTCGCCGGGGACCGGGTGCGCTGGGACGACGTGGGGACCGTGCCGCCGGGGACGGTGGGCGCGCCGGTGGCCGCCGGCGGGCACTCGTGACTGCGGTAAGAGTGCAGCCTGTGACAGCGGAGAGAGGGCACTGAGTGAGCTTCACCGTCCGGACCGTCGACGCCCCACGGGTCGCCGAGCCCGACTGCGACCTGTCGACCGACCTCGCCGGCCTCACCGTGCCCAACCCGGTCCTCACGGCGTCGGGCTGCGCCGCGGCCGGCCGCGAGCTGCACCAGTTCTTCGACGTCGCCGAGCTCGGCGCCGTGGTCACCAAGTCGATCATGCTCGCCGCGCGCTCCGGCCGGGCGACGCCGCGGATGGCCGAGACCCCGAGCGGGATGCTCAACTCGATCGGCCTGCAAGGGCCCGGCATCGACCACTTCCTGGAGCACGACCTGCCGTGGCTGCACGAGCACGGTGCCCGCGCGGTCGTGTCCATCGCGGGGAGCAGCGTCGAGGAGTTCGCCGAGCTGGCCCGCCGGCTGCGGGGTGCCCCGGGCCTCTCGGCGGTCGAGGTCAACATCTCCTGCCCCAACGTCGCCGACCGCGGGCTCGTCTTCGCCTGCAGCCCGTCCGCCTCCAGCGACGTCGTCGGTGCCGTGCGCAGGCACACCGCGCCGTCGGTCCCGGTCTTCGCCAAGCTGTCGCCGGACGTCACCGACATCGTGGAGATCGCCCGGGCCTGCGTCGACGCGGGCGCCGACGGGCTCTCGCTGATCAACACGCTGCTCGGGATGGCTCTCGACCTCGACACGATGCGGCCGGTGCTCGCCGGGGTCACCGGGGGCCTGTCCGGCCCAGCCGTCAAGCCGGTCGCGGTGCGGTGCATCTGGCAGGTCCACGCGGCGCTTCCGGACGTACCCCTCATCGGGATGGGCGGCGTCCGCTCCGGCCTCGACGCCCTCGAGCTGGTCCTCGCCGGCGCGTCCGCCGTCTCGGTCGGCACCGCCGTCTTCGGCGACCCCGGCGCACCCGTCCGCGTGCTGCGCGAGCTCACCCGCGCCCTCACCGACCGCGGCTTCGGCAGTCTCCGCGAGGCCGTCGGCCACGCGCACCGGGCCCGGCCGACACCGGAGGAGCCGTCGTGACCGCCGCCCCCGTCGCCGTCGCCCTCGACGCGCCGGACCTCGAGACGGCCGCCGGCTGGGCGTCCGCCGCCGGACCGCACGTGAGCACCGTCAAGGTCGGTCTGCAGCTCTTCCTGCGGCACGGGCACGACGCCGTCCTGAAGTGCCGCGAGGCCAGCGGCGGCCGCGACGTCTTCCTCGACCTCAAGCTGCACGACATCCCCAACACCGTCGCCGGCGCCGCGCGCTCGGTCGCGGACCTCACGCCGGCCTACCTCACGGTCCACGCCAGCGGCGGTCCCGACATGGTGCGCGCCGCCGCCGACGCGCTGCCCGACACGATGGTCGCCGGGGTCACCGTCCTCACCTCGCTGTCCGCGGAGCAGCTCGCCGCCGTCGGCTTCGCCGGGTCGCCGCTCGACACCGTCCGCCGGCTGGCGGTGCTCGCCGTCGAGGGCGGCGCGCGGGCGCTCGTGTGCTCCCCGCTGGAGGTCTCGGCGGTACGACGCGAGGTCGGTCCCGGCGTCCGTCTGATCACCCCGGGCGTACGTCCGGCCGCGACCGCCTCCGGCACGACCGGCGGCCGGTCCGACGACCAGAGCCGGACGGCCACCGCCGAGCAGGCGCTGGCCGACGGCGCCGACCTGCTCGTGGTCGGCCGGCCGATCACGGGGGCTGGGGACGCGACCGCCGTCGCCGCGGCCGCAGAGGCGCTCGCGGCGGCCCTCGCGGGTCGGCTGGGGCAGCCGGGCCGATGACCTGGTCGCCGGACCGATGACTTCCCGGCGGCCGGCTGGTCTGGTGTGGCATGGATGAAGCCCTGCGGACGAAGCTCGCCGACTCGATGGACGGGTCGGTGCTGCTGCCCGGCGACGCCGACTACGACCGGACCCGGACCATCTGGAACGCGATCGTCGACCGGCGACCGCAGGTCATCATGCGGTGCGCCAGCGTCCCGGACGTGGTCACCGCGGTCCGGACCGCCCGCGAGCACGACCTCGAGATCGGCATCCGGTGCGGCGGCCACAGCGCAGCCGGCCATGCCGTCCCCGACGGCGGCCTGATGATCGACCTGACACCGCTGCGTGCCGTCCGCGTCGACCCCGGCCGGCGACGGGCGGTCGTGCAGGGCGGTGCCCTCCTCGGGGCGCTGGACCGGGCGAGCCAGGAGTTCGGTCTCGCCGTCACCGCGGGCAACGTGTCGCACACGGGCGTCGGCGGCCTGACGCTCGGCGGCGGGATGGGCTGGCTGGCCCGGCAGGCGGGGCTGGCATGCGACAGCGTCATGTCCTTCGAGGTCGTCACGGCCGACGGTGACGTGCTGCGGGCCAGCGCGAGCGAGCACCCCGACCTCTACTGGGCGCTGCGCGGCGGTGGGGGCAACTTCGGTGTGGTCACCGAGTTCGAGTTCCGGCTGCACGACACCGGCACCGACGCGCTGTCCGTCGAGATCGACTTCCCGGCCGACCAGGCGGCCTCCGCGCTGCGCGCCTGGCGCGACCTCTCGGCGACCGCTCCGCGCGAGGCGACCTTCACCGCCGGCATCGGCGACGGCGTCGTGACGCTGGGGTACGTCTGGGTGGGCGACCCGCAGCGCGGCGAGGCGCTCGTCCCAGCGGTGCGCGCTCTGGGGAGCCCGACGGCAGAGCGCGTGATGCCCTCGAGCTACGTCGAGCTGCAGTCCCGCGACGACGTGGTCGACGGGCACGCGCGGCGGCGCTACGCCAAGGGCCACTACTTCCGGGAGCTCACCGACCAGGTCATCGACACGATGGTCGCGGTCACCGAGGTCGGCCCGTTGGCGCCAGGTGTCGGGCTGCAGGCCTACGGCGGGGCGATCGCCGACGTGCCCGAGGACGACACCGCGTTCAGCCACCGCGACACTGCCTTCGAGCTGGGCGCGGGGACCGGGTGGACGGATCCCGACGAGGACGAGGCCCGGATCGAGACGGCCCGGTCGTACGCCGCCACGTTGGAGCCCTTCGCCTCAGGGGTCTACGTCAACGTCCTGGGAGACGAGGGCGCTGCCGGCGTGCGCCGGGCCTACTCCGCCGAGAAGCTGACCCGGCTGACCGCCGTCAAGGACATCTACGACCCGCAGAACGTCTTCCACCTCAACCAGAACATCCAGCCCTCGGCAGCATCGTCAGCCGCGGCCGGCGCCTGACCCGGCGCTCGGGTCCGGCACGTCTGCCCGTCGTGGGCAGCAGACGTTTCCGCTGAACGGCACGGCTACCGCGGCGTCGACCGCCGAGCAGCAGCCGCTGTCTGCTCAGCCGTCGAGGTCGATGGTCCGGTCGGCCGGCGCGTGCGAGGCAGCCAGGTGCTCGAAGTTGGCCCACATCGTCTCGTCGCCGGTGCGGGCGCGTTGCGCGATCGCCATCGCGCCGATGCGTCCCCACACCAGGTCGGCCCGGGCGAAGTCTCGGCACAGCTCCGGATCGAGCAGGCCGTGGCGGACCAGGGTGCCGACCGTCTGGAACCAGACCAGCACCGCCTCCAGGCCGCGACGACCGTCGGTGCCGGGGGCGAACCAGGCGTCGATCGTGTAGGGGTCGGTCGGGAAGTCGGAGCGCCACAAAACGTCCAAGCCGGCACTCACGTGCAGCTGGGCGTGCAGGGTCGCCAGCTGGATCAAGGCCGTCGCGTCGTCGCGGGACGGACCCGTCGCACTGGCCGACATCGTCTGCTGGGACGCCTGCTGCGGTAGGGCGTCGGTCATCGGCTGTGGCGTCTGCTGCATGGTCATCGTCGCTCCCGAGTCCGGCTGCCCGTGCTCTCCCTCTCTACGCGCGAACCGGCCTGCCGTCCAGGGTCGCGCTAGTCCGGACAGCCCGTCGCATCCGACGAACGTTCAAACTCCGTCGATGAGAGCGTGACCCGCATTGCCCCACAAGCGTTGGTGTCGCTAGGTTCCTGACCTGTACGCCTTGCTCCTAGCTCTGGCACCACCCGACGCCTTCCGCCGTTCTGACCGTCCCGAGGTGACTGCACGTGGCACTGCCCCCGCTGACAAACGAGCAGAGGGCAGCCGCCCTCGAGAAGGCTGCAATCGCGCGCCGGGAGCGGGCTGCCGTGAAGAACCGACTCAAGCACTCCGGCGCCTCGCTGATCGAGGTGCTGAAGGAGGGCAGCCGTGAGGGCGGCAACGACATCGTCGGCAAGATGAAGGTCGCGGCCGTCCTCGAGTCGCTGCCGGGTGTGGGCAAGGTGCGCGCCCGCAAGATCATGGAGGAGATCGGCATCTCCGAGAGCCGACGCGTGCGCGGGCTGGGCGCCCAGCAGATGGCGGCGCTCGAGCGGGAGTTCGGCGGCACCGCCTGACCGCCGAGGCCGGGCCGACGCCCGCCCGGCTGATCGTCCTGTCGGGGCCGTCCGGCGTCGGCAAGAGCACCGTCGTGCGCAAGCTCCGGGCGCACCACCCCGAGCTGTGGCTGTCGGTCTCGGCGACGACCCGCTTCCCGCGTCCGGGGGAGACCGACGGCGTGCACTACCGCTTCGTGACCCGCGAGCAGTTCCAGGCGCTGGTCGACGAGGGCGGCCTGCTCGAGTGGGCCGAGTTCGCCGGCAACCTCTACGGCACGCCGCGCCAGCCAGTGATGGACCAGTTGGCCGCGGGGCGGCCGGTGCTGCTGGAGATCGACCTGCAGGGCGCCCGCCTGGTCCGCGCCGCCATGCCCGAGGCCCACCTGGTCTTCCTCACCCCGCCGACCTGGGACGAGCTGGTCCGGCGGCTCAGCGGACGCGGGACCGAGCCGCCCGACGTCGTCGCCCGCCGCCTGGAGGTGGCCCAGCAGGAGCTCGCCGCCGAGGGCGAGTTCGACGTCACCCTGGTCAACACGAGCGTCCAGGACGTCGTCGACAGCCTGATAGCCTTGACCCGTCCGTCCTGAGCGACGTACGTCCGAAACGCCTGAACATTCTCCGACCGGAAGGCCACCCGTGTCCGGCACTGTTGCCGCGCCTGAGGGCATCACCAACCCCCCGATCGACGAGCTGCTCGCCATCGCCGACTCCAAGTACAGCCTGGTCATCTACGCCGCGAAGCGGGCCCGCCAGATCAACGCCTACTACTCGCAGCTGGGCGAGGGCCTGCTGGAGTACGTCGGCCCGCTCGTCGAGACCCACGTGCACGAGAAGCCGCTGTCGATCGCCATGCGCGAGATCAACTCCGGCATGCTCACCGCGGAGAAGGTCGACACCGAGACCACGGTCTGACCGACCGCGGCCGAGTGGACCCCGAGCGCCGAGCCTCATGAGCGAGCCGCGCCGCCCCGGTGCCCGGGTCGTCCTCGGCGTCGGCGGCGGCATCGCGGCCTACAAGTCCGCCCTCCTGCTCCGCCTGCTGACCGAGTCGGGGCACGACGTGCGGGTCGTGCCGACCGCCTCGGCGCTGCAGTTCGTCGGCGCGGCCACCTGGGCGGCGCTGTCCGGCCACCCGGTCCGCACGTCGGTCTGGGAGGACGTCGACCAGGTGCCGCACGTGGCCATCGGCCGCGAGGCCGACCTCGTCGTGGTCGCGCCGGCCACCGCTGACCTGCTCGCGAGGGCCGCCCACGGCCTGGCCGACGACCTGCTCACCAACACGCTGCTCACCGCCCGCTGCCCGGTGCTGATGGCGCCGGCCATGCACACCGAGATGTGGCAGCACCCCGCGACCCAGGCCAACGTCGCAACGCTCCGGGAGCGCGGCGTGCAGGTGCTCGACCCGGCGTCGGGCCGACTGACCGGCGCCGACACCGGACCCGGCCGGCTGCCCGAGCCGGAAGAGATCTTCGCCGCGGCGCTGGCGCTGCTGGACTCCGGCGCGGGCCTCGACCCGTCCTGGGTCGCCCCCCTCGACACCGACCTCGCCGGCCGGCGCGTGGTCGTGAGCGCCGGCGGGACCCGCGAGCACCTCGACCCGGTGCGCTTCCTGGGCAACCGGTCGTCGGGCCGGCAGGGCTACGCGCTGGCCACGGTGGCCGCCTCCCGCGGGGCCGCGGTCACCCTGGTCGCCGCGAACACCGCGCTGCCGGACCCGGACGGCGTGACCGTCCTGCCGGTGACCTCGGCGCGCGAGCTGCGCGACGCGGTGCTCTCCGCTGCCGGCGACGCCGACGTCGTCGTGATGGCCGCCGCGGTCGCCGACTTCCGGCCGCGTGACACCTCCCAGACCAAGATCAAGAAGGGCGGCGCCGCCGAGCCCACCGAGATCGCGCTGGTCCGCAACCCCGACGTGCTGGCCGAGCTGGCCGCCGAGCCACGGAGGCGACCGGGCCAGGTCGTGGTGGGCTTCGCCGCCGAGACCGGCGACGCCGAGGGCGACGTGCTCGCGCACGGCCGCGCCAAGCTGGCGCGCAAGGGGTGCGACCTGCTGGTGGTCAACGAGGTGGGGGAGGCCGGGCACCCGACCGGTTTCGAGGGCACCCAGAACGCCGCGGTGGTTCTCGGCTCCGACGGCGGCGAGACCCCGGTCCCGCTCGGCAGCAAAGAGGCTCTCGCGCAGGTCGTGTGGGACCTGGTCGCCCTGCGGCTCCCCGAGACGCACGGCCGCTAGACTCGTCCGGTCGCCGGAGCGCCTGCCGCCCGGCCGCCGACCGACCGCCCATCCCGTAGGAGCACTGTGTCCCGTCGCCTCTTCACGTCCGAGTCCGTCACTGAGGGCCACCCCGACAAGATCGCGGACCAGATCAGCGACTCGATCCTGGACGCCATGCTCGCCGACGACCCCAAGAGCCGGGTCGCGGTGGAGACGCTGATCACGACCGGCCAGGTGCACGTCGCCGGCGAGGTCAACACCACGACCTACGCGGACATCCCGTCCATCGTGCGCGAGCGGGTGCTCGACATCGGCTACGACTCGTCGGCCAAGGGCTTCGACGGCTACTCCTGCGGCGTCTCGGTCTCGATCGGCGCGCAGTCGGCCGACATCGCACAGGGCGTCGATGACGCCTACGAGGAGCGCCACGACCACAGCGCCGACCCGCTGGACCGCCAGGGCGCCGGCGACCAGGGCCTGATGTTCGGCTACGCCTGCGACGACACTCCCGAGCTGATGCCGCTGCCGATCCACCTGGCGCACCGGCTCGCCCAGCAGCTGGCCACGGTCCGCAAGGAGGGCGCCGTGCCCTACCTGCGCCCGGACGGCAAGACCCAGGTCACCATCGAGTACGACGGCGACCGCGCCGTGCGCCTCGACACCGTGGTCGTCTCCAGCCAGCACGCCAGCGACATCTCGCTGGACTCGATGCTGCAGCCCGACATCGCCGAGCAGGTCGTCAAGCCCGTCCTCGACGGGATCGGCATCGTGACCGAGGGCTACCGGCTGCTGGTCAACCCGACCGGCCGCTTCGAGATCGGCGGGCCGATGGGCGACGCCGGCCTGACCGGCCGCAAGATCATCGTCGACACGTACGGCGGCATGGCCCGCCACGGTGGCGGTGCCTTCTCCGGCAAGGACCCGTCCAAGGTCGACCGCTCGGCCGCCTACGCCATGCGCTGGGTCGCCAAGAACGTCGTGGCCGCCGGACTGGCCCGCCGCTGCGAGGTGCAGGTCGCCTACGCGATCGGCAAGGCGCACCCGGTGGGGCTCTTCGTGGAGACCTTCGGCACCGAGACGGTGCCGGTCGACCGGATCCAGACCGCTGTCACCGACACCTTCGACCTGCGGCCGGCCGCGATCATCCGCGACCTCGACCTGCTGCGGCCGATCTACCGGCAGACCGCGGCCTACGGCCACTTCGGCCGCGAGCTGCCCGACTTCACCTGGGAGCGCACCGACCGGGTCGACGCGCTCAAGGCCGCCGCCGGCTCCTGACCCGGCCCCGCTGGCTGCTGGCCGCCACGTCACGCCGCCGCCGACCCCTGCCGTCGCCGAATTGATCACGCTCGCGTGGTCATTGGTGGCTGGGCGGGGCAAATCTGCCGCGGTCAGCCACCAGTTGCCGAGTTCAGGCCCGGCGCCGGGTCATGGTGTCGCGGGGTGCTGCTGAGATGAGGGCATGAGCGGGACCGACGAGGGCGGGGGCGGCGAGCAGCTCGCCCTGCTGCGCTCGACCGCCCGCAAGGCCCGTTCGGCGCCACCGCGTCCGGCCCCGGAGCCGGCCGCCGAGCGCCCGGTCGCCCGGGTGCTGGTCGATGTGCCGCTGCCGCACCTCGACCGGCCCTTCGACTACCTGGTCACGGCTGAGCAGGCGGCGGCCGCCCAGCCGGGCGCGCGAGTCCGGGTGCGGTTCGCCGGACGGCTGGTCGACGGCTTCGTGCTCGAGCGGGCCGACTCGACGGAGCACCAGGGCCGGCTGGCGCCGCTGCACAAGGTGGTGTCGCCGGAACCCGTGCTCAGCCCGGAGATCGCCCGGCTGGCCCGTGAGGTGGCTGACCACTACGCCGGGTCGGTGGCCGACGTGCTGCGGCTCGCCGTCCCGCCCAGGCACGCCCGCACCGAGGCCCAGGAGCATGAGCTCCCCGTGGTCAGGCAGCCGCGGCCGGAGCCCGGGCTGTGGGATCGCTATCCCCGCGGCCGGGCGCTGCTCGACGCCGTCCACAGCGGCGGCGCTCCCCGAGCAGCCTGGACCGCGCTGCCCGGCCCGGCTTGGCCGGCCGAGATCGCCGTGCTGGTCGTCACCGCGCTGTCGGCCGGGCGCGGCGCGCTCGTGGTGGTCCCGGACACCCGCGACGTGCAGCGCGTGGCGGACGCCGTGCACGCGCTCGCCCCCGGTGTCGCCGCGATCCTGACCGCCGACGCCGGCCCGGCCGCTCGCTACGGCCGCTGGCTGGCCGTCCGCCGCGGGGCGACCATGGCAGTCATCGGGACGAGGGCGGCGATGTTCGCCCCGGTGCGTGACCTCGGGCTCGCGGTGGTCTGGGACGACGGGGACGACCTGCACGACGAGCCGCGCGCGCCCTACCCCCAGGTGCGCACCGTCCTGGCGATGCGGTCCCAGCTCGAGGGCGCGGCACTGGTGGTGGGCGGGTTCACGCGCACCACCGAGGCGGCCGCCCTGGTCCGGTCCGGCTGGGCCGAGGACGTCTCGGCCACCCGGGACACCGTGCGCCAGGTGGCTCCTGCCGTGCGTGGCATCGACGACGAGGTGGACCCGCGCGACCCGGCCGGCCAGGCGGCTCGGCTGCCCACCCTCGCCTGGCGCACCGCCGCCCAGGCGCTCGAGCAGGGGCCGGTCCTCGTCCAGGTGCCTCGGTCGGGCTACCTGCCCGGGCTGGCCTGCGCCACCTGCCGGGCACCCGCCCGCTGCGCGGCCTGCGCCGGCCCGCTGGCCTCACCCGCGGCCGGCGCGACCCCGGCATGCCGGTGGTGCGGGGTCGCCGCGACCGGCTGGGCGTGCGCGGTGTGCGGCGGCACCCGGCTGCGCGCGACCGCGGTCGGTTCCGGGCGTACGGCCGAAGAGCTCGGTCGCGCCTTCCCCCGCACCACGGTGCGCTCGTCCAGCGCGGGGGGAGTGCTGGCCCGGGTCGGCCCCGAGCCGGCGCTCGTGGTGGCGACGCCCGGCGCCGAGCCGGTCGCCGAGGGTGGCTACGCCGCTGCGCTGCTCCTCGACGGCTGGGCCCTGCTCAACCGTCCGGACCTGCGGGTGACCGAGGAGGCGCTGCGCAGGTGGATGGGCGCCGCCGCCCTGGTCCGTCCCGGCCCCGAGGGCGGCCGCGTCGTCGTGCTGGCGGACTCTGCCGGACCGGCGGTCCAGGCGCTGGTCCGATGGGACCCGGTGACCTTCGCCGACCGGGAGCTCGCCGAGCGGGCGGCGCTGCGCCTCCCGCCCGACACCCTGATGGTCTCGCTCACCGGGGAGGCGGCGGCCGTGCATGCCCTGCTGGCGGCCAGCGACCTGCCCGACGGTGTGGACCTGCTCGGACCGGTCCCGGCCGCTGCCGGACAGGAGCGGCTGCTGGTCCGGGGGCCACGGACGGGAGGGCGGGCTATCGTCGCCGCCTTGCGCGCCGGTGCCGGGGTCCGCAGCGCCCACAAGGACGCCGGCGCCGTCCGCGTCCAGGTCGACCCGAGGGAGATCGCATGAGTGCCGGCGAGCCCGCCGAGGCAGCCGTGGGGCCGGTGGACGCGGTGGTGTTCGACCTGGGCGGGGTGCTCGTCCGGTGGGACCCGGCGCGGATCTACCGGGCGATGCTCGGCAGCGACGAGCTCGTGGCGGACTTCTTCGACGAGGTCGGCTTCCTCCAGTGGAACCACTCGGTCGACGCCGGTGAGCGGACCTGGGCGGAGGCGGTGGCCGACCTGACGGAGCGGTACCCGCACCGGGGCGACCTGATCGCCGCCTACCCGGCGCGCTTCCCCGAGAGCCTCGCCGGGCCGGTGGAGGGGACGGTCGAGATCCTCCGCGAGCTGCACGCGGCCGGCATTCGGCTGGTGGGTCTGACCAACTGGTCGGCCGAGCTCTTCCCGCACGCCCGGGAGCACTTCGACTTCCTGCAGCTCTTCGAGGCGATCGTGGTCTCCGGCGAGGAGCGGCTCGCCAAGCCGGACCCGCGGATCTTCGACCTCGTCCTGACCCGGCACGGCCTCGACCCGGCGCGCACGGTCTTCGTGGACGACCGGCAGGTCAACGTCGCCGCAGCCCGGACCGCCGGGATGACGGGCTTCCGCTTCACCGATCCCGAACACCTCCGGCGCGACCTCACTGCGGCCGGGGTGCTGCCGGGCGCCGACACCGGGCCCTGACCGACCTGCCTGGTCAGCACCCCTAGCGGCGCCGCCGGATGATGCTGACGCCGTCGCGGACGGTCAGCATCACCACCTCGACGCGCTCGTCGGCCACCACGTGGTCGTTGAACTCGCGCAGAGCCCGGGTGTTGCCGTCCTCGTCCGGGGACGGGTCCCCGACGAGCCGACCGCTCCACAACACGTTGTCGGCCAGGATCACCCCGTCGGGCGCCAGCTTGGGCAGCACCGCCTCGTAGTAGCCGAGGTACCCCGGCTTGTCGGCGTCGATGAAGACCAGGTCGAAGGGGCCGTCCAGCCCCGCGATGGTCTCGATCGCCGGGCCGACCCGGATCTCGATGCGGTCGGCGTATGGGCTGGCCCCGATGTGCTGGCGGGCGATCGCGACGTGCTCCTCGCTGATGTCGCAGGTGACGATGTGGCCGCCCGGCGGCAGCGCCTCGGCCATCGACAGCGAGCTGTAGCCGGTGAAGGTCCCGATCTCCAGGACCCGACTCGGCCGCAGCATCGCCACGACGGCGGCGAGGAAGCGACCCTCCAGGGTGCCGACCATCATCCCCGGCGCCGAGGTGCGCGACCGGGTGTCCGCCGCCAGCTCGGCGAACCACGCAGGCTCCGGAGTGGTGTGCTCGACGGCGTACGCCTCGACACGGGTGTCGGCGATGTCGATGTCGGTCACTCCGCTCCTGCCTGGTCACGGTGCGACGGCACCCGCACGTCGACCCACACGGCCCGGTGGTCCGAGCTCGGGAACGGGAATGCGCCGGTCAGCCTGAACAGGGGGTCAGCTGTGACCGGCCAGAACACAGCAGAATCCCGTATCCGCAGGGCCTTGGACGGCAGGACGTAGTCGGCGCGCAGGTTGCCCGGAGCACTGTCCGCGAAGTCGGCCGTGTCGAACCGCGGGTCCGACCGGTGCGTCAGGTTCGCCCCGCCCTGCAGAACGGTGGCCTCGACGGCTCCAGCGCTCTCCGGCGTGGTCGACGTGTTGACCCGCGGGTTGTCCAGCAGCTGCTGGATCGAGCCGGGGATGCTGTCCCCGTCGAGGGGATCGGAGTTCTGGTCGCCGGCGATGACGAACTGCGCTCCTGCCGGCAGGCCGCCGAACCGCCCGGCGTCGTCGTAGATGTAGCCGCCGGCGCCTGGCCTGACGTAGTCGGCCCAGAGCCGGATCTCGTCGAAGTTGCGCGTGCCGTTGCGGTCCTCGGGGCCGTCGAAGACCGGAGGAGTCGGGTGGCTGACCAGGAAGTGCACGGTCTTGCCGCCGATCTGTATCGGCAGGTCCCAGTGGCTCTTCGACGACAGCCGGAAAGCGTCCAGCTCGGCCGGGGAGTACCAGTCCGCGGCAGCCGGGGTCGCCGGGTCGTCCGGGAGCATGGCTCCTGGCATGTCCTTCCAGAGGAACTTCTGGAAGGTCCGAATGTGGCCGGAGTCGATCGGGTACTTCGAGTAGACGGCCATCCCGAACTGTCCGGGGAAGAAGCCGAAGCCGAAGGCGTCGTCCGGCCCGGCGATGGCCCCGTTGTTGTTCAGGTCGAACCCTGAGGGGATGCCCGTGTTGGACTCCGCCGTGAACCGGTGCGGGTACTCGATGGCGGCCGCGCCGTTGTGCGGCACCGACAGGTAGTTGTCCTGGAAGAGCCGCAGGGCGGTGCCCGCAGCGTCGAAGTCGAACTCGTTGATGAGCAGGACGTCCGGACGCATCCGCTGGATGATCTCGGCCACCGTCGCCGCCTGGGCGTTGGCGGGCGTCGACAGGTCGCCGATCAGTTGCCCCGTGACGTTCCGGTTCAGTGAGGCGTTGAACGTGGCGAAGCGCACCGTGCTGCCGGGTGGCGACGAGGTGGTCGCGACGGCCGGCGGCGTGATCAGGGCTGCGGCGGTGGCAGCCGCGGCGAGCGTCGAGCAAGCCAGCAACGCGCTGCGGGTGCGGGTCATGTGGTCCTCCCGGGTCCGGTTCCGGCCCATCTGACCGCATCCAGGCCTCGGGGCGGAAGAGGGAGCCGCACACTTCGTAGACTGGACACCTGCCCGTCACCCGTAGCGCGAGGAGTTCCTGTGTCCGTCCAGCCCATCCGGCTCTTCGGCGATCCCGTGCTGCGCACGCCCGCCGAACCGGTCGTGGACTTCGACAAGGAGCTGCGGACCCTGGTCAAGGACCTGCAGGAGACCATGCTCGACGCCCCGGGCGTCGGGCTGGCCGCACCGCAGATCGGGGTCGGCCTGCGGGTGTTCACCTACCACGTCGACGACGCGCTGGGCCATCTCGTCAACCCGGTGCTCGACCTCTCCGCGGAGGAGCAGGAGGACGACGAGGGGTGCCTGTCCTTCCCGGGGCTGGCCTACCCGACCAAGCGGGCCTGGAGCGTGGTCGCCAAGGGTCAGGACATGCACGGCGAGCCGGTGACCATCGAGGGCACCGAGCTGCTGGCCCGCTGCGTGCAGCACGAGACCGACCACCTCGACGGCGTCCTCTTCATCGACCGGCTGGACAAGGCACAGCGCAAGCTGGCCCTCAAGGCGATCCGCGAGGCCGAGTGGGCGGGGGAGACCGCCCCTCCGGTCAAGCTCTCCCCGCACGCCATGCACGGCCGAGCGCTCTAGGCGGCGCCACCCTTCATGCGCCTGGTCTTCGCCGGCACCCCCGAGGTCGCCGTCCCGTCGTTGGACGCCCTCCTCGGCTCGACGCACGAGGTCGCGGCCGTGCTCACCCGCCCCGACGCCCCGGCCGGCCGCGGCCGCCGGACGGTGGCCTCCCCGGTGGCGCAGCGCGCCGAGGACGCCGGCGTCGAGGTGGTCCGGGCGCGCCGCCTCACCGACGACGGCGTGATGGACCGGCTGCGGGCGATCGCGCCGGACTGCTGCCCGGTCGTCGCCTACGGCGCCCTCGTCCCGCCGGCCGCGCTGTCGATCCCGCCGCGCGGCTGGGTCAACCTGCACTTCTCGTTGCTGCCCGCCTGGCGCGGCGCCGCCCCCGTCCAGCACGCGGTCCTGCACGGCGACGAGGTCACCGGCGCGTCGGTCTTCGAGCTCGAGGAGGGGCTGGACACCGGCCCCGTCTACGGCGTCATGACCGAGCACGTCCGGCCTCGCGACACCAGCGGTGACCTGCTCGGGCGGCTTGCCGTCGCCGGGGCCGGGCTGCTGCTGGCGACCCTCGACGGCATCGAGCGCGGCGAGGTCGTCGCCGTCCCTCAGCCGGCCGACGGCGTGACCCTCGCTCCCAAGCTGGGTCCCGAGGACGCCCACGTGCGGTGGGACCAGCCGGCCTTCCACGTCGACCGCCGGGTGCGCGCCTGCACCCCGGCACCGGGTGCCTGGACGACCTGGCGCGGCGAGCGCGTCGGGCTCGGACCGGTCGAGCCCGCCGGGCCCTCGGACCTTGCGCCCGGTGCGGTGTCCGCCGGCCGGCGCGAGGTCCTGGTGGGCTGCGGCGACGGGCAGGCGGTCCGGCTGGGCGAGGTTCGCCCCGCCGGCAAGCGCCCGATGGCGGCCGACGCCTGGGCCCGCGGCGTACGCGAGATCGACGGTTCGGAGCTCGGCACGTGACCGGCGCGCCGCCACCTCCACCACGGCGCGGGCCGGCCCGGAAGCGCCCCGGTGGACCGTCGAAACGTGCCGGGTCACCGCCGCCGCGCCGGGACCGCCCGCAGCCCGACGCACCCCGGCGGGCGGCCTTCGACCTGCTGCGCGCGGTCGACGAGCGCGACGCCTACGCCAACCTGACCCTGCCCGGGCTGCTGCGCGAGCGCGGCCTGGAGGGGCGCGACGCCGCGTTCGCCACCGAGCTCGGCTACGGGACGCTGCGGGGGCTCGGCACGTACGACGCGGTGCTCGCAGCATGCGTCGACCGCCCACTGGGGTCGGTCGACCCGCCGGTCCGCGACGTGCTGCGGCTGGGCGCCCACCAGCTGCTCGCGATGCGGGTACCGCCGCACGCGGCGGTCGGTGCCACGGTCGAGCTGGCCCGGGCCGTGGTCGGCGAGGGCGCCGGGTCCTTCGTCAACGCGGTCCTCCGGCGGGTCGGGCGCAGCGACATCGGCGCCTGGCTGGCCCAGGTCGCGCCGGCTCTCGAGGACGACCCGGTCGGGCACCTGTCGGTGGTCCACTCGCACCCGCGCTGGATCGTGTCGGCGATCCGCGACGCACTGGGCGGCGACCTGGACGAGACGGCGGCGGCGCTGGCAGCGGACAACGAGCCCGCGGCCGTGACCCTGGTCGCCCGGCCGGGGCGGGCCGAGCCGGCCGAGCTCCTGGTCGAGGGCGCCAGACCGGGTGCCTTCGCTCCGTACGCCGTGGTGCTCTCCGGTGGCGACCCCGCCGCGCTGCCGGCGGTCCGCGAGGGGCGCGCCGGCGTGCAGGACGAGGGCAGCCAGCTGGTCGCCCTCGCGCTCGCGGCCGCTGAGGTGGAGAGCGCCGGTGGGTCGGGGGAGCGGTGGCTGGACATCTGCTCCGGACCGGGTGGGAAGGCGGCGCTGCTCGGGGCGGTGGCTCGGCAGCGGGGCGCCGCGCTGTTGGCCGGGGAGCTCGCGCCGCACCGCGCCCGGCTGGTCCGGTCCGCGGCCGGCGACGACGCGTCGGTGGTCGTCGTCGACGGGCGTACGCCGGCGTGGGTCGACGACACCTTCGACCGGGTGCTGCTCGACGCGCCGTGCACCGGGCTTGGTGCGCTGCGGCGACGGCCGGAGGTTCGCTGGCGGCGCACCGAGTCGGACGTCGCGCCGCTGGCCGCCCTGCAGGGCGAGCTGCTCTGGCGCGCGGTCGACGCTGCCCGGCCGGGCGGTGTGGTCGCGTACGTCACCTGCTCGCCGCACCTCGCCGAGACGCGCGCGGTGGTCGGCGACCTGCTCCGGCGGCGGTCCGACGTGGTCCGCGAGGACGCCCGGCCGCTGCTGCCCGGAGTGCCGGCGCTCGGGCCGGGGCCGGACGTGCAGCTGTGGCCGCACCGGCACGGCACCGACGCGATGTACCTGGCGTTGCTGCGGCGGGTCTGAGGGGCGGGCGGCCTAGACTCCGCCGCCATGGGCGTCCAGATCTCCCCGAGCATCCTGTCGGCGGACTACACCGACCTGGCGGCGGAGGTCGGCCGCATCGAGGGTGCCGACTGGGTGCACGTCGACGTGATGGACAACCACTTCGTGCCCAACCTGACGATCGGGCTGCCGGTCGTGGAGCAGCTGGCGACGGTCTCCGCGCTGCCGCTCGACGTGCACCTGATGATCGCTGACGCCGACCGGTGGGCGCCGTCGTACGCCGAGTCGGGTGCGCGCAGCGTGACCTTCCACGTCGAGGCGACGCAGGCCCCGGTGCGGCTGGCGCGGAACCTGCGTTCGGCGGGCGTGCGTGCCGGGATGGCATTGCGGCCGGCGACGGCGGTGGAGCCCTACGCCGACATGCTGCCCGAGCTGGACATGCTGCTGCTGATGACGGTGGAGCCCGGCTTCGGCGGTCAGAAGTTCCTCGACCTGGTGCTGCCCAAGCTGCGCGCGGCGCGCGAGCTGGTGAAGGGCCGCGACCTCGACCTGTGGCTGCAGGTCGACGGCGGCGTCTCGGGCGACACCATCGAACGGTGCGCCGAGGCCGGCGCGGACGTCTTCGTCGCCGGCAACGCGGTGTACGGCGCCGACGACCCGGCCGCCGCGGTTGCGGGGCTGCGCTCCCAGGCCGAGCGCGCCTCGTCGTCCGCCTGGTGGGCCGCCGGCCACTGACGGCCCGCGTGGCTGGCCGCGCGGCTGGCCGCGGCGCCCCCCTGCGAGGGCCTATACCGGCATGCGCGGAGCGGGCGCGCACTATTCACGGCGTAACCGCCTCGGCGCCGGACCCGGCACGCCGGCCGCTCGCCGTTACGCCGTGATTCCTGCCCGCCCGCCCCATCGTCGGTGCGTCCCTTCCGGATCGACCCGCGAAACAGCCGCCCGAACAGGCCTTTCGGGCCACCGCTCCGGAAGGGACGCACCGCCCGGGGCTGACGGTCGTCACCCCAGTCACGTCCGTCACAGCGGCGGCGGCAGGCCGGCCGGGGCCTGTGGATGAGGCTCTAGGTGAGTCCCGCTTGTCCCGTTATGCTCCCCAGGCATGCGGGGACCGACGGGGACGGTGCTCCTTCGGGTGGCACTGGTCGTGATTGCGCTGAGCGGCGCTGGGTGTTCGGACGACCCACCCGAAGCCGGCGGCCTGCCCAGCAACAGCCCGTCGCCCACCGCCACGAGCTCGTCGTCGACTCCGGCCACCCCGGAGGAGCAGGTCGAAGCCGCCGTTCGCGCCTACTACGCCGAACTCACCCGCGCCGCCCAGACCAATGACACATCGAAGTTGAGGAACCTGATGGCGCCGGGGTGCCCCTGTCTATCGCTCTGTCACGGTGATCGATCGAGAATGCACGACGAAGGGGGGACGACTCCGAACGCGTGCGTTTCGACCTCCGGTCTATGCGATGTGCACGACGTTGAAGGGTCGACGGCGCTGGCGGAGGTGCGTAGACCGTCGGCATCGGCATACGAGGTGCTCGACGAGCGAGGGAGACGTCGTCGAAGATCGCGTGGGGGCACAGGCGCACATCTGGATCTCTCGCTAGTTCGCAGTGACGGCGAGTCCTGGATCATCGGCAACTCGTTCGAATCTGGGAGTCGTGAGCGAAACGATGCGTGTTCGAGTCTGGTCGTTCATCGTCACTGCTCTTGCAGCTTGCGACCCGGGATGCGTGGCGTTCGCGTGCCGACGGATGCGAGCCCATGCGCGATCGTGTGACGCAGGGCTCCGGTACAGCCGACGACGGAGGGGGACCAGGGGACTGGATCCGTCGTGACAGAAGGGGTGCAGTTTCCTGGCGTCAGCGCGGACAGCGCTCTCGGCAAAGCGACCGCGGCGCACGCCAACTGCAACGGCTGCGAATGGGTCATCAGCCCGGCATGTCTCGCGAATGCGGCCGGCGACAGCGCGGCCTGCGCCGGCGCGACGATCGGCTGCGCGGACGCTGACGCGATCCAGTACCGGGTGTACTTCCGGCCGAGCGCGACGGCGGCGTGGCAGCTGGTCGACTCGATCTGCCTCGGGCCCGCCGAGCGGCCGGCGTCGGTGGCCGACGTGGGGCAGCTCGTCCGGGAGCGCGTCGTGACCCTGCTACCGGACGCGGATCCCAGCTTCCAGCCGGTCGACGGGGGGATCGTCAACCTCCCGACGATCTTCGCGGCGGGTGAGCCGGAGTCCGTCGAGACCGAGCCCTTCGACGTCCTCGGCTTCACCGTCACGGTCACTGCCACTGCGCGGTGGGAGTGGACGTTCGAGCCGGGAACGACCAAGGAGTTCACCGTCGCAGGCGGCGCGTACCCGGACGACTCGGTCAGCCACACCTACAGCAGGCCGGGCGAGCGCGACGTCAGCGTGACGACCTACTGGTCGGCGGAGTTCACCGTGGACGGGCAGGGGCCGTTCGCCGTGCCCGGCCCGGAGATCAGCAAGACCGTCGGGCCGATCGCGGTCCCGGTGCGCGAGGCCGGGTCCCAGCTCGTCGGCGGCTGAGCGGTCGCTAGCCAGTCCCGCTCGTCCGGCGGCGGAGCGGTCAGAAGCGTCGTGCAGCCGAGCGGTCAGCCGGCGAGGGTGCCGCGCACCACGCTGTCGCCGGAGTGCGCCGGGTTGCCGTCCGCGGGCTCCACGGACACGTCCACGACGGGGTACGTCGCCAGGTCGACGTCATCCGGGATCGCGAAGCGGGCCGTGGTCCCCTGGGACAGGTCGAGGAGGCCGATCGACACCAGGCGCTTGGCGTCCTCGTCGAGCAGCCAGACCTCGTAGAAGCCCTTGGTGTCGGGAGTCAGCGTCGGCACGTCGAGCTCGAGCACGCGACCGTCGCCCTCCCGCAGCACCTCGGCGTCGCCGCCGCTGCTGTCGTCGGCCAGCACCGTGAGCTCCGTCGATGCGACGACGGGCAGGTCGTCGCCGGCAGTCACCACTGCAGTGGCACCGACGCCGATCAGCAGGCCGACCACGCCGGCGGCCAGCGCCAGCAGGACCGACCGGCGCCGGTTCCGTGCCGCCGGCACGGGCAGCCCGGCGACCTGAGGTTCCGCGGCGGCCGCGCCGGCAGCCACTCCGGCCCCGCCCCCGGTCGCGAGCCCGAGCTCGGCGACGATGCCGTCCCAGACCGAGGGCGGCGGCGGGACCGGGTAGTCGTCGGGCTGCACGGACCGAGCCGTGGTCACCACGGCCCGCAGCTGGTCCAGCTCGCTCTGGCAGTGCGCGCAGCCCGCGAGGTGGCTCTCCGGGACGTCGGCGAGCTCCTCGCCCAGCGCCCGCAGCGCCAGGTCGTCGGCGGACACGTGCTCAGCGTGGTCCGGCACCGTCCACCTCCAACCTGCTCCGAAGGCGGCCGAGCGACCGCCTGATGTGACTCTTCACGGTGCCGAGCGGCATGCTCAGGAGGCTCGCGATCTGGGTGTGCGTGAGGTCGTCGTAGAACGCCAGGGTCACGATCCGGCGCGCCGGCTCGTCGAGCCGCGACAGCTCGTCGGCCAGCAGCACCCGTGCCGTCACGGCGTCGGCGGGGGAGGGGGCAGGGTCGGCAGCCAACGTCTTCGTCGCGGCCTCGGTGGCCTTCCGGTGACGTTCGCGGGCGGCCCAGCGGTCGGCCACCTTGTTCCGGGTGATCCCCAGCAGCCAGCCGGGGAGGCTGCCCGCCGCCGGGTCGAAGCCGCCGCGGCCACGCCAGGCCGCAACGAACACCTGCTGCGTCACGTCCTCCGCGTCGTCCCGGTCACCGAGGGTGCGCAGCGCCACGGAGAACACCAGCGGCGACCACCGGGTGTACGCCGCGACCAGTCCCGGCTCGCCGCCGGACCGGAAGAGGTCCTCCAGCTCGTGGTCGCGTTCCTCCGGCGCCCGGCGCACACGCGGGCCACCCGCGCCAGGTGCGCTGGTCACAGGCGGCCCTCCTTCGACGGCTCGGGCGTCCGCGACGATCACTGTCGCTGCCTCCTCGTCGAGCCTACGGGTCCTGGTGTGCTGTTCGAGGCCGCCTGCCCGCCCGGATGCGTCCCGGGACTCTCCGCGTGGCAGACTTGGCACCACAAGCAACGAGCACGCGTGCTCCGGGGTCGGTGAAATTCCGAGCCGGCGGTGACAGTCCGCGACCCGGGCCCGCTCCACCCGCGAGGTGGACGGGCACGGTTGACCTGGTGGAACTCCGGGACCGACGGTGAGAGTCCGGATGGGAGGCAGCACGCCGGTCGGTCGAGCGCCCTGGGCGCACGGCGGGCCGAGCCGTCGGCGACCCTTCGGGGCGGCGGCACACCCCGGAGCGCCCCGAGTCGAGGGAGCGCCCGGGTGGCCGGCGAGATAGAGACCGCAGCGATGCGTCGCGCCGTCGCGCTGTCCGCGTCCGTGGGCGAGCGCACCAACCCCAACCCCAACGTCGGCGCCGTCGTCCTCGCGCCGGACGGCACGTTCGTCGGCGAGGGCCGGCACGAGCGCGCCGGTGGCCCGCACGCCGAGGTCGTCGCCCTCCAGCGCGCCGGCGACCGCGCGCGAGGCGGCACCGTCGTCGTCACCCTCGAGCCCTGTGCCCATACCGGTCGCACCGGGCCGTGCACCGACGCGCTCCTCGCGGCCGGGGTGGCCCGGGTCGTCTACGCGGTCGCCGAGCCCACGGAGGTCGCGTCCGGCGGCGGCGCGCGGCTCCGGGCTGCCGGTGTGCAGGTCGAGGTGGGCCTGCTCGCGGCGGAGGCCGAGGCCGCGAACGAGCGCTGGCTCGAGGGCGTACGCCGTCAACGACCGTTCGTCGTCTGGAAGACCGCCACGACTCTCGACGGCAAGGTGGCCGCACCGGACGGCACCAGCCGCTGGATCTCGTCGGTGGAGTCGCGCCTCGACGCGCACCGGCTGCGGGCCGAGTGCGACACGATCGTCGCCGGCGTCGGGACCGTGCTGGCCGACGACCCGCACCTGACCGTCCGCGACGCCGACGGCCGCCCGGCCGTCGACCAGCCGCTGAGGGTCGTCGCCGACACCCACGGCCGGACGCCGCCCACCGCGAAGGTCCTCGACGACGCGGCGCCCACCTGGGTGGCGACCGCCGAAGAGCTCGGCAAGGACCCCGACGGCGGCGTCGACCTGCTGGCGTTGCTCGAGGCGCTGTGGGCACGGGGCCGGCGGCTCGTGCTGCTCGAGGGCGGCCCGACACTGGCCGGCTCCTTCCTGCGCGCCGGGCTCGTCGACCGAGTCGTCTCCTACGTCGCGCCGTCCGTCCTCGGCGGCGGGCTGCCGTCGGTCCTGGTGCCCGAGGTCTCGACGCTCGCTGAGGCCGTGCGGCTCGAGATCACCGACGTCACGCGGACCGGGCCCGACGTCCGGATCACGGCCCGACCGGCCAACCGTGGAGGGGTGTCCTGATGTTCACCGGGATCGTGGAGGAGCTCGGCCAGGTCGCCGACCTGACCGACCTCGGCGACAGCGTCCGGCTGACACTGCGCGGACCGACCGTCGTCGACGGCGCGCGACACGGTGACTCGATCGCGGTCAACGGCGTCTGCCTCACGGTCGTGGAGGCCGACGGTGAGACCTTCACCGCCGACGTGATGCGCGAGACCCTCGACCGCAGCTCGCTCGGGGCCTTGCGTGCCGGCGCACCGGTCAACCTGGAGCGGCCGATGCGGCTCGACGGCCGGCTCGGAGGGCACCTCGTCCAGGGCCACGTCGACGGCACCGGGGTCATCGAGGAACGGCAGCCGTCGCCGAACTGGGAGGTCGTGCGCATCTCGCTGCCGTCCGACCTCGAGCGCTACGTCGTGCACAAGGGCTCGATCACCGTCGACGGCGTCTCGCTGACCGTCGCGGCCGTGGTGCCGGGCTCCTTCTCGGTCAGCCTCATCCCGACCACGCTCGCCCTCACCACCCTCGGCCGCAAACAGGTCGGCGACCCGGTGAACCTCGAGGTCGACGTCGTCGCCAAGTACGTCGAGCGCCTGCTCGCCCCAGCCCCTGAACCGTCCCCGGAGGACCCCGCATGAGTGTCTTCACCGAGCTGTACGAGGCCCAGCTCACCATCGCCGGCCACGGCATCTACTGGCGGGAGATCCTCGGCAACGCCTTCGGGCTGGCGTCCGCGGTCGGCGGGATGCGACGGCAGGTCTGGGCCTGGCCGGTCGGCATCGTCGGCAACCTCCTGCTCTTCACCGTCTTCCTGTTCACGGCGACCGAGACCGAACACGGCGGCACCCCGCTGCTCGGCCAGGCCGGCCGGCAGGTCTTCTTCGTCGTCGTGTCCGTCTACGGCTGGTGGCGCTGGTCGCAGAACAAGCGCGACGGCGGGGGAGGGGCAGCGGTCATCCCACGATGGGCCACGGCCCGGGAGCGCGTGGCCTACCTCGTGACGTCAGCCGTCGGTGTCGTGGTCTGCTACGTCGCCTTCCGCGCGATCGGCGCCGGCTTCGAGGCCGAGTGGTGGTTCTACCTCGCCGATGCGTGGATCTTCGTCGGCTCGATCGTGGCGACCTACGCGATGGCCCGCGGGTGGGTGGACTTCTGGCTGTGCTGGATCGCCGTCGACCTGGTGGGCGTGCCGCTGCTGCTGCACTCGAAGTTCTACCCCTCGGCCGTGCTCTACGGGATCTACGGGGTGTTCGTGGTCTGGGGCTTCGTGACCTGGTTGAAGGTGGCGCGGACCGAGGTCGCCCGCATCGGTGACGCGGCTCCGAGACCGGACGAGGTGCCGGCATGACGGGGAGTGCGGCTCGACCCGGTCGAGCAGGCGATCGCAGACATCGCCGCCGGCAAGGTGGTGGTCGTGGTCGACGACGAGGACCGCGAGAACGAGGGCGACCTCGTCGCGGCCGCTGCCAAGGCGACGCCCGAGCTGCTCGCCTTCATGATCCGCTACACGTCGGGTGTCATCTGCGTCCCGATGGAGGGACCAGAGCTCGACCGGCTCAAGCTGCCGCCGATGACCGCGGTGAACGAGGACCGGAAGCGCACCGCCTACTCGGTGTCCGTCGACGCCCGCGACGGCGTCAGCACCGGCATCTCGGCCGCCGACCGCGCGCACACCGTGCGGGTCCTGGTCGACTCGGCGACCGAGCCCTACGAGCTCACCCGGCCCGGTCACGTCTTCCCGCTGCGCGCCGTGGACGGCGGCGTGCTGCGGCGCACCGGGCACACCGAGGCCTCGGTCGACCTGGCCCGGCTCGCCGGTCTGACGCCGGCCGGTGTCCTGGCCGAGGTGGTCAACGACGACGGAACGATGACCCGCCTGCCCGGCCTCCGCGAGTTCGCCGACGAGCACGGTCTGACCCTGGTGTCGATCGCCGACCTGGTGACCTACCGCCGGCGCACCGAGAACCTGGTCACCCGGATCGCGGAGGCAAAGCTCCCGACCCGCCACGGCGGGTTCGCGGCCGTCGGCTACCGGAGCACCATCGACGCGACGGAGCACCTCGCACTGGTGCGGGGCGACATCGCCGACGGCACCGACGTCCTCGTGCGGGTGCACTCGGAGTGCCTGACCGGCGACGTCCTCGGGTCGCTGCGCTGCGACTGCGGTCCGCAGCTCGACGCGGCGCTCCGTACCGTCGCCGAAGAGGGTCGCGGTGTGGTCGTCTACCTGCGCGGCCACGAGGGACGGGGGATCGGGCTGATGCACAAGCTGGCGGCGTACCACCTCCAGGACGGCGGGCGGGACACCGTGGACGCGAACCTCGACCTGGGGCTGCCCGCCGACGCGCGCGACTTCAGCGTCGGGGCACAGGTGCTCGCCGACCTCGGGGTGTCGACCGTGCGGCTGCTGACCAACAACCCGCAGAAGACCGTCGGCCTCGAGGCGCACGGCGTTCGCGTCATCTCCCAGGTGCCCCTCGCGGCATCGGTGACGCCGGAGAACGTCGACTACCTGCGGACCAAGCGGGACCGCATGGGCCACCTGATCCCAGACCTGCCCGACCTGCCGGACCTTCCTGACCTGCCTGACATCGGCATGTCGCCGACGGCGGTCGTCCACGGCGGGAGCCAGCTGTGAGCGGCGCCGGAGCACCGGACCTCGACGTCGACGGCAGCGGTCTGCGCGTCGCGGTCGTCGCCGCGAGCTGGCACACCGAGGTCATGGACGCGATGGTCACGTCGTCGATGAGGACGTGCGCGGAGCTCAACGTCGAGGGGCCGACGCTCGTGCGGGTCCCCGGGTCCTTCGAGCTGCCGGTCGTGGCCGCCCGGCTCGCGGCCACCCATGACGCGGTGGTCGCGCTCGGCGTCGTGATCCGCGGCGGGACGCCGCACTTCGAGTACGTGTGCCGGGCAGTGACCGACGGGCTGTCGCGGGTCGCCCTGGACAGCGGGAAGCCGGTCGGCTTCGGCGTCCTCACCTGTGACGACGAGCAGCAAGCGCTCGACCGTGCCGGACTCCCGGGGTCGTCGGAGGACAAGGGCCGGGAGGCCGTCGAGGCGGCCGTGGCCACCGCGGTCACGCTGCGGGACCTGGCGGCCACGTCGTGACCACCACGGTCGCAGAACGCTTCGTCGACGCGTTCGCCCGGCGGGACCGGGCCGCACTGCTCGACCTCTTCACGCCGGAGGTGGACTTCCGCGGCATGACTCCCGGCCGCTTCTGGGAAGCGACGACCGCAGTCGGGCTCGTCGACGACGTGCTCTTCAGCTGGCTCGAGGAGCAGGACGTCGTGACCTCAGTGCTCGCCGTCGACCGTGACTGGATGGTCGACCGCGAGCACGTGTCCTACCGGTTCGCGGTCAGCACCCCCGACGGTCCGCACGTCGTCGAGCAGCAGGCGTACCTGATGATCGAGGACGGCCGCATCGCGTGGCTGCGCTCGATGTGCTCAGGCTTCCGGAAGGTGGACTGATGACCGTCCCGGCACGGATCTCGCTCGTCACCCTGGGCGTCCACGACGTGTCCAGGTCGAAGGCGTTCTACCGCTCACTCGGCTGGGAGGCCGCGATCGACACGGACGACTTCGCGGTCTTCCGTACGGCAGGCTCCCTCCTCGCGATCTATCCCGAGGGTGACCTGGCCCGTGACATGGGAGCTGACGGCGTCGGACCCCGCGTCCGGCAGACGTCGTTGGCGATCAACGTGGAGTCGCCCGAGGAGGTGGACCGGTGCGTCGCCGAGATGATGGCCGCCGGCGCGGCGTTGCTGGCCGCGCCGGAGCGCGCCGAGTGGGGCGGCTACACCTCCATCGTCGCCGACCCCGACGGCCATGCCTGGGAGGTCGCCCACAACCCGCTGTGGCCGCTCGACGAGCGCGGTCTGCCGACGATCCCTGAGACGTCCGACCCCGTCTGAGCACCGCTCTGGGAAGATCGGCGGTGTGAAGACGTTCGACGAGCTGTTCGTAGAGCTCACCGAGAAGGCAACCAGCCGCCCTGCCGGCTCGGGGACGGTCGCCGCCCTCGACGCGGGCGTGCATGCCATCGGCAAGAAGGTCGTCGAGGAGGCCGCCGAGGTCTGGATGGCTGCCGAGCACGAGTCGCCGGAGCGGGCCGCGGAGGAGATCTCGCAGCTGATCTACCACCTCCAGGTGCTCATGCTGGCCCGCGGGCTCGAGCCCGCGGACGTCTACGCTCACCTGTGACAGAGACCTGAAGGGCAGAACTGCTGTGCTGCGCGTCGCCGTCCCCAACAAGGGCTCGCTCGCCGGGCCGTCCGCCGACATGCTCCGCGAGTCGGGCTACCGGCAGCGGACCGACCCGCGCGAGCTCCTGCTGCACGACCCGGACAACGACGCCGAGTTCTTCTTCCTCCGGCCGCGGGACATCGCGACCTATGTCGGCTCCGGCGAGCTCGACGTCGGCATCACCGGCCGCGACCTGCTGCTCGACAGCGGCGCACCCGCCGAGGAGGTGCTCCCGCTCGGCTTCGCCCAGTCCACCTTCCGCTTCGCCGCCCGGCCCGGGTCGGCCGCGACGGTCGAGGACTTCGCCGGCAAGCGGGTGGCCACGTCCTACGGCGGCCTGCTCGCGAAGTACTTCGCCGACCGTGGTGTCGACGCCGAGGTGGTGCGGCTCGACGGTGCGGTCGAGACTGCCGTCCGCCTCGGGGTCGCCGACGTGATCGCCGACGTCGTCTCCACCGGTACGACGCTGCGGCAGGCCGGTCTGGAGATCGTGGGGGACCCCATCCTGGAGTCCGAGGCAGTGCTGGTGCGGCGTACCGGATCGGCGCCCTCACCTGCAGTGGACCAGCTGGCGCGCCGACTGCAGGGCGTCATCATCGCGCGGCAGTACGTCCTGATGGACTACGACATCCGGGCCGAGCTGGTGGAGGACGCTGTCCGGCTGACGCCCGGCATCGAGTCGCCGACCGTCTCGCCGCTGCACGACCGCGGCTGGGTCGCCGTCCGCGCCATGGTGCCTCGGGTCGACACCAACCGGATCATGGACGAGCTCTGGGAGCTCGGCGGGCGCGGGATCCTCGTGACCGACATCCACGCGTGCCGGCTGTGAGCCAGCGGCCGAGCGCGAGCCACCGGGTCGTGCTCCGGCCACGGCGGGCCAGGCTGGTCGTCTACCCGGCCGCCGCGGCGCTGTTCGTGGTGCTGGTCGGTGTCGCGTTCCTGATGCCGTCCGGCGGCGCGCACGGCTGGGGGACCGGGTCGCGGCTGGCGGTCGTGGTGTTCGCCGCGGCCTGCGTGTGGTTCCTCCACCGGCTGGCGTCGGTGCGCGTGGAGACCGACGACTCGGGGGCGACGGTCGTCAACATCCTGCGCCGTCGCAGGCTCGAGTGGTCGGAGGTCGTCGGAGTGCGGCTGTCGCGTGACGACGCCTGGATGATGCTCGACATCTCCGACGGCACGTCGCTCGCCGCGATGGGAGTGCAGCGGGCGGAGGGGGATCGGGCGCAGCGGCAGGCCGAGGACTTCGCGCGGATGGTCGCGGCCGGGAGCCGGGTCGAGGACCACTAGCCACGGTGCCGCCTGCCTCGCGGGCCTCCGATAGGCTGTCCGGCGACCGGGACGTGGCGCAGCTTGGTAGCGCACTTGACTGGGGGTCAAGGGGTCGCAGGTTCAAATCCTGTCGTCCCGACCAGAGAAGTTGGCGGACCAGGGGCCGTTTCCTCCGCCGAGGGGGTGGCGGCCCCTGACCGCTCTGCGCGCGCTGGGTCGCTACAGCAAGCTATCGCGGTATGTCCTCGAGGGCAGTGCCGGCGCCGGGACGACACGCAAGGCGCGCGCGGGTGACTACCTCGACATCTGACCAGTTCGCGCCGTCCGCCACCAGCTCGGAGAAGCGCAGAGTGCCGAGGCGTCTTTCGACGCCTCTCATCGCGGCGGTCAGACGAGTGCCCTCCGCGCCCTGGGGCACTGTGCCGCGCGGCGAGGCCATCAGCGCGCCGTGCAACCGGGCGGCGTCCTCGTCGGCACCACGTTGCGCGAGGACCTGGACGAGATTGCGCAGCGTCGACCACTGGTGTGTCGCAGTTCCCGCCCTGCTCCAGTGCTCGATGATCTCGGCGAACTCGGCCAGCGACTCGTGTTGGGTCGCCGAGCGAGCTCGCAGGCTGACCCAGGACAGCCCCGCGACGCCGACCAGCAGCCGGCTGCCAGCCGCGCGTCCCAATGCGCGAGCCCGATCGAGGTGGTCCAGCGCCTCGCCGGAATCATCCTCGAGCCGAACTTCGCCCTGCGCGTAGGCCGCCCAGGCGCAGGCCAAGGGGGACCCGGAAGCCTGGGAGACCTGCGCCGAGAGCCCGGCCTGCCGTACCGCGTCGGCCTTCCGTCCGAGCGCGGCGTACGACAGTGCCTGGACGACATGGGCCATGGTGGCCAGCAGAGGGTCGTCGCCTCGCTCGGCCAGCTCCGACATCTCCTGCCCGAGCTGTACGGCGCCTTCGTGCTCACCTCTGACCTGGCAGACCTCGGCGAGGCTGAGCCGAGCAAGGCCCGCGTCGAGGACATCGGTGGCTCCGTCGACGGCCTCGCTCGCGTGGGCCGCCGCGGCGGCTACCTCGCCCAACTGCCACTCGGCTACAGCTGCCGACGCTGCGAAGATCGGCGCGGCATCTACGGGTTGACCTGCTCGGAGCAGGTCGATACGTCCCTGCTCCTGGCCGAAGAGGAAGAGCGCCCGCACCAGCCCCTCCATCGCCATCGGGATGGCCCCCTCGGCGATGGTTCGACGGGCGCGCGGCAGTTCCGGCACCAGCGCCTCGAGAGAGGCCATGGCGGCGACAGCCGCAGGACCACGGAGTGCCAGGTCGGCCGCTGCGGCCTTGGCCACGACCCACTCGAGGTGACGGCGGTGCACCGCCTCCATGTCCTCCGACTGCTCGAGCTGCGAGCGGCCGAAGTCGCGAAGCGGGGCGAGCAAGCGGTAGCGGGCATCGCCGCCGCGGTGCTCGATCGTGACCATGGACTGGTCCACGAGCTCGGAGAGCACTCGCGCCACTGCATGGTCGTCCTGGACGCCAGCCAGGCTGGCGGCGCCGGCCGCGTCGAAGGGACCGGCGAAGACCGACACGGTGTCGAACAGCACTCGCGGCTCCGCGGGAAGCCGGTCATGAGACCAGGCGATGACCGACTGCACCGAGTGGTGGCGGTCCGCCCGACCGACGGCCACCAGCGGAATGGCATCCCCGAGCTCGTCCAGCAGCGCGTCGAGGCCGATGTGCCGAGCCCGGGATGCGGCGAGCTCGATGCACAGCGGAATGCCGTCTACCAGCTCGCAGACCCGCTCCACCAGGCCCTTGTCGAGCTCGTTGGCCCATCCCGTGCCGTCGAGCGCAGCCGCCCGATCAAGGAAGAGCTGCACCGCTGGCGAGCGGCCGGTCGCGGAGCCGGTGAGAGGCTTGACCGGCCACACCTGCTCCCCGTCGATGTGGAGCGGGTGGCGGCCGGTGGCAAGGACGTCGATGCCGTCCGTCGTCTCAACCAGGAGGCGGATCAAGGTCGCCGTGCTCTTGGCGACGTGTTCGCAGTTGTCCACGACCAGCAGCAGGTGCCGATCGGCTAGGGCGGCGACCACGCGGTCGGCGAGCTCCATGCCGGGGCGCTTCTGCACACCGACTGCGGCGGCGACGGTGGCGACCACGTCGGCGCCGTCCGGGAGTTCAGCCATCTCGAGCAGCCGGGCACCGTCGGCATACCGCCCCTGCACCCGTAACGCCAGCTCGAGAGCGAGCCGGGTCTTCCCGATGCCGCCCGGTCCGGACAGCGTGATCAGACGACACCGACTCAGCTCTTCGGCAAGAGACGCAAGCTCACTGTCGCGCCCCAGGAAGGTGCTCGCCAACCGGCGAAGAGGCCGGCCGGGCAGCTCGGTGCCAGGGTCCGGCGAGTCCTCGTCGGTGACGGTCTCGATGTCGCAGATGAGGCGAAAGCCACGGCCGTGGACGGTTCTGATGACTGCTTGACGGTCACCGTCGTCCCCGACGGCGCGCCGGGCGTCCTTGATCCGCGTGGAGACCGCCGAGGCGCTGACGAAGCGGTCGCCCCAGACGTTGTCGAGGAGCTCTTCTCGCGTGACGACACGGTCATGGTGCAGGGCGAGGAACGCCAGGACGTCGAACGTTTGCGGCTCGACCGTGATCGGCTTGCCGGCGCGGCGCAGCTCGAAGCGTTGGAGATCCAGTTCGTGGCCGGCGAACCGCAGGATGACGGCCCTGGCGTGTCGCACGGGCTCAAGCATGCAACAACGCCCGGGCGATGCAGCAGATGCCTGATCCGTGCCGATCAGCCGTCCGGCGCACCGAGACGCTGCGGCGAGGGCCGCCGGCGAGCCGGCGCACTACGAGCTCGATGCCGTCGACTTCTGTCGCATCCTGTCCGGCCGTGGGAGCGGTGGGGGAGCGCTCGCGACGCGCGTCCCGTTCTGACTGCACGCCCGCCGCTGCGGTCCCGGCCGGCCAGGCCGGTCAGGCCGGTCAGAGGTGCTGCTGGAAACCCGTCACGGTGCCCATCACCTGGTAGCCCAGAGCCTCGTTCACCGCGATCATGTGGTCGTTCGACCTGGCGTTCCAGGTGTCGATCTCGAGCAGCTGCGGCTCCTCCTCGGTCAGCCAGTGCAGCATCGAGCCCTTGAGACGCAGGCCGAGGCGGTGACCGCGGTGCGCACGCAAGACGCTGGTGTCGAGCTGGAGGCCGAGCCACGGCAGCTCGGAGTCGACGGCGACGATCGTCTGCCCGGCCAGCGCGCCGGTCGTGCGGTGGCGGGCGACCAGCCGCCGTGCGCGCCAGCCGTGCTCGGCCAGCGAGCGCTCGAAGTCGCGCAGGCGCTGCGGCGAGAAGACCTCGTCCTCGTAGTCGAGGTCATCGGTCGGTGCGTCGTTGATCGCCGCGGTCAGCTCGACCAGCGGATCCACCAGGTCGTCGGTGGCCGGCCAGGGAAGGCGGACGAGCTCGTAGTCCGCGCTGTGCTCGGCGGCATCCTTGACCAGGCTGCTCACTCGGCTCCAGTCCACCCGGTCCATCACCTGGCGGCGGTTGGCCGCAGTGAACGCGCGCTCGAGCCCGAGGGCGTCCGCGAAGGCGAGGTTGTGCGGCTTGTCCCAGCACTCGATGGCGGCTGTCGTCCGCGACAGGCTCTTGGCGATCTCGACACCGGCCGCGTAGAGGGCTCGGCCCAGACCCTGGCGGCGTACCTCCGGACGGACGGTGAGCTCGAGGAACGCGAGGTGCCGGTTGTCGCGCTCGCTGACCGAGACCTGCAGGACTCCGTCCACCCGGCCGGCCGGGTCGCGGTGCAGGTAGGCCACCGGCGGCTCGCCGTCCCAGCCCGCGCGCAGGTCGGCAGCCCAGTTGGCCGCAGTCATGGGCCCCCGGTGCGGGGAGTCCACCCGACGGGCCGCCTCGACGACTGCGACCCCGCCCGCCACGTCGCGCGGGTCGAGGTGGTCCGGGTCCAGCCGCTGAAGCTCCATGGGGACATGGAAGCCCGGTGCCACCCCGCCCCGCGAGGCAATTACCTGTCCGAAGCTCGCATCTGGTCGACGTGCGCGGCCGCCGACAACCCTTGCGCCACTGCCTGCCGGAAACACGGGCGACTAGGCTCGGAGCAACGGGCAAGGGAGGGACGACGCGGGTGCAGACCGGAGAACGAGCCGGGGCTGAGCCGGAGCAGACGTCGGCACGGCCAGCGAGTGACCGCGTCCTCACCGTCCCCAACGCGCTCAGCGGCCTGCGCCTGCTCGGGGTCCCGATCTTCCTCTGGCTGGTGCTGCAGGAATACGACGGCTGGGCCGTCGCGGTGCTCATGGTCAGCGGTTTCACCGACTGGCTGGACGGCAAGATCGCCCGCAAGTGGAACCAGATGTCCAAGGTGGGAGCGCTGCTCGACCCGGCGGCGGACCGGCTCTACATCCTCGCGACGCTGATCGGGCTCACGGTCCGCGGCGTCGTGCCGCTCTGGCTCACCCTGGTGCTCGTCGGCCGCGACGTGGTGCTGGCCGGCTTCCTCCCCGTGCTGCGCCGGCACGGCTACGGGCCGCTGCCCGTGCACTTCCTGGGCAAGGCGGCCACCTTCAACCTGCTCGCCGGCTTCCCGCTGCTGCTGCTCGGTGACGGCGACAGCGTCGTCAGCCAGGTGGCGCACGCGTTCGGCTGGGCCTTCGCGATCTGGGGAACCGCGCTCTACTGGTGGGCGGGGTGGCTCTACGTCGTCCAGGTGCGCCAGCTCGTCGCCGCCGACCGCATCGCGGACCGGGCCGCGACGGCCCTGCCGGACGGGGAGGGGGCGGCCGCGTCATGAAGGCCGTCGTGATGGCCGGGGGAGAGGGCACCAGGCTTCGCCCGATGACCGCCAGCATGCCCAAGCCGCTGCTGCCGATCGTCAACAAGCCGATCATGGAGCACGTGCTGAGGCTGCTCGCCCGGCACGGCATCTCCGAGACCGTCGTCACCGTCCAGTTCCTCGCGAGCCTCGTCCGCAACTACTTCGGCGACGGCGAGGAGTTCGGCATGCGCCTCCGCTATGCCACCGAGGAGACGCCCCTCGGGACGGCGGGCAGCGTCAAGAACGCCGAGCACCTGCTGCGCGACGACACCTTCATCGTCATCTCCGGTGACGCGCTGACCGACTTCGACCTCACCGACCTGGTGAAGTTCCACCACGACAAGGGCGCCCTCGTCACGGTCTGCCTGACGCGGGTCCCCGACCCGCTCGAGTTCGGCATCACGATCGTCGACGACGACAACCGGGTGCAGCGGTTCCTGGAGAAGCCCACGTGGGGCCAGGTCTTCTCCGACACCGTCAACACCGGCATCTACGTCATGGAGCCGGAGGTCTTCGACTCCGTCCCTGCCGGCGAGTCGGTCGACTGGTCAGCCGACGTGTTCCCCGAGCTGGTCGAGCAGGGCAAGCCGATCTACGGCTACGTCGCCGAGGGCTACTGGGAGGATGTCGGCACCCACGAGTCCTACGTTCGTGCCCAGGCCGACGTCCTGTCCGGCCGGGTCGACGTCGACCTGGACGCCTTCGAGGTGTCGAGCGGGGTCTGGATCGCTGAGGGTGCCGACGTGCACCCCGACGCCGTGCTCAAGGGCCCGCTCTACGTCGGTGACTACGCGAAGGTCGAGGCCGGGGTCGAGCTGCGGGAGTTCACCGTCCTCGGCAGCAACGTGGTGGCGAAGTCCGGCGCCTTCCTGCACCGCGCCGTCATCCACGACAACGTCTTCATCGGGCCGCAGACCAACCTGCGTGCCTGCGTCGTGGGCAAGAACACCGACATCATGCGCTCGGCCCGGATCGAGGAAGGTGTGGTCATCGGCGACGAGTGCGTCGTCGGCGAGGAGGCCATCGTCACGACCGGCGTGCGCGTCTACCCGTTCAAGACGGTCGAGGCCGGCGCGGTCGTCAGCTCGGACGTCATCTTCGAGTCGCGCGGCCAGCGGTCGCTCTTCGGCCCGCGCGGCGTCTCCGGGATCGTCAACGTCGAGATCACGCCCGAGCTCGCGGTGCGCCTCGCGTCGGCGTGGGCGTCGACCCTGAAGAAGGGCACCACCGTCACCGCGTCCCGCGACGTGTCGCGTGCCGCCCGGTCGCTCAAGCGCGCGGTCATCGCCGCACTCACGTCGAGCGCCATCGACGTCGTCGACCTCGAGGTGGTTCCGGTCCCGGTCGCCCGGCTCGAGACCGCCCAGGGGTCCGCCGGCGGCGTCGTCATCCGCACCACGCCCGGCCAGCCGGAGAGCGTCGACATCGCGTTCCTCGACGAGATGGGTGCCGACCTGTCGCTGGCGGGTCAGCGCAGGTTGGAGCGCACCTTCGCGCGCGGGGAGTTCCGGCGTGCCTTCCCCGGCGAGATCGGCGACCTCTCCTTCCCGCCGAGGATCATGGAGGGGTACGCCCTCGAGCTGCTGCGCTGCGTCGACACCACGGGGCTGGCCGAGGCGAGTCTCAAGGTCGTGGTCGACACCGGCGGCGGAACGGCCTCGCTGGTGCTGCCGTCCCTGCTCGGGCGGCTGGGCATCGAGGCGCTCACCGTCAACAACGGCCTCAACGAGATGTCACCCACCGAGACCGCCGCAGACCGGGTCGAGGCGCTGCGGCGGCTCGGCCGGCTGGTGGCGTCGTCGAAGGCTGCCTTCGGCGTGCACTTCGACCCGGTCGGCGAGCGCATCTCGCTGGTCGACGAGCGGGGCACGGCCATCGACGACGAGCGGGCGCTGCTGGTCGTCCTCGACCTGGTGGCCGCGGAAGGGCATGGCGGCACCGTCGCCCTGCCGGTGACCCTGACCAGGGTTGCTGAGCGGGTGGCCGCCTACCACGGGGTCAAGATCCGGTGGATCGCGCAGACGCCGGCCGCCTTGTCGGAGGCCGTCGCGACGGACCGGGTCCGCTTCGGCGGGGACGGGCGCGGGGGCTACGTCGTGCCCAAGTTCAGCACCACGGTCGACGGCATCGCCGCGTTCGTCCAGCTGCTCGGACTGGTCGCACGTACCCAGCTGCGGGTGTCGGAGATCGACGCGCGCATCCCGCGCTCGCACGTCGCCCGCCGGTCCGTGCCGACACCCTGGGCGGCCAAGGGAATGGTCATGCGTGCGGTCATCGAGGAGGCCGCGGAACGTGACGTCGACACCACCGACGGGGTCCGCGTCGTCGAGCCGGACGGCAGCTGGGCACTCGTGCTTCCGGACCCGTCGGAGCCGGTGACCCATCTCTGGGCCGAGGCGGCGGACGACGAGTCCGCCGCGGCGCTCATGGACCGGTGGGTGCGCGTCGTGGGGGAGACCGAGCGCTGAGCAGTCTGCGACGATGACGTCGTGCCGCCAGCCCCACCGCAGCAGGCCCCGCGCCGGGATGCCTCCATGCTGCTGCTCAACTCCCTCGTCGAGGAGTCCCTCGACGAGGGCTACGCACGCGCGGCAGCCAGGCGCGCCGCGGGCGAGCCGCCGCACCGCTACGGGCCGGTCATGCTGGTGGCGGGGCTCGCGGCGGTCGGGCTCCTGCTCGCCACCGCGGCTGCCCAGACCCGGGAACGGTCGTCGGCGACCGCCGAGGCACGCGACGCTCTGACCGCCGAGATCGAGGACCGCACCGCGACCAACGACCGGCTCGAGAGGCAGCTCGACCGACAGCGCGCACAGGTCGCGAAGGCCGTCAGCGACCAGCTGCGGATCACCGCCGAGGGCGCCAGGGTGTCCCGGCAGCTCACGACGCTGGAGGCCGCCACCGGCGCCGGCCCGGTGGAAGGCTCCGGCTTCGTCATCCGGCTCACGGATGAACCGGTCGACCCTGACGGTGCCGATGTCGACCCCCGCACCGACACCTCCGCCGACGAGGGCCGGGTGAGCGACCGCGACCTGCAGACCGTGGTCAACGAGGTGTGGGCCGCGGGTGCCGAGGCGGTCGCCGTCAACGGGCAACGGCTGACAGCTCTGAGCGCCATCCGCTCGGCCGGCGAGGCGGTGCTGGTGGACTTCCGGCCGATCAGCCCGCCCTACGAGGTGAGCGCGATCGGGCCGCCGGACATGCGCAGCACGTTCGTCGACGGCTTCGGCGGCAGCTACCTGCAGGTCCTGCGCGACTACGGCATCGACTACGCCGTCCAGGACGACGCAGACCTCCAGCTCGGTGCCTCGGCCGGCGTCTCCATCCGCTACGCCGTCAGCCCCTCCGACGTAGCCTCCGGTGGGAATGGCACCCGCCGTCCGGACGGCGAGCGGACCACGGAGGGCACCAGGTGATCGCGGCAATCGGGTTGGTCCTCGGCGTCATCGCCGGGCTCTTCCTCGAACCCACCGTGCCGACCTGGCTGCAGCCCTACCTGCCTATCGCAGTCGTGGCGGCGCTGGACGCCGTGTTCGGCGGGCTCCGGGCGCTCCTGGACGGCATCTTCGACGACCGCGTGTTCGTGGTGTCCTTCGTGGCCAACGTCGTGGTCGCCGCCCTGATCGTCTACCTGGGCGACCAGCTCGGCGTGGGCTCGCAGCTGTCGACCGGCGTGGTCGTGGTCCTCGGCATCCGGATCTTCTCCAACGCTGCCGCGATCCGGCGGCACCTCTTCCGCGCATGACGACCAGCGGCGAGGGCGACGGCGGGCGGCCGGGCCGGGGCACCGGTCCGGACGCCGGTCCCGACGCGGAGGGAGACCGCGGGCCGGTACGCGGCAGGGCCAGGCTGTTCTCGGCGATGCACCCACGGGCGACCCGGGCCCAGGCCGTGGCCGCGCTGCTCTGCGGAGTGCTGGGCTTCGCAGCCGCCGTCCAGGTGCGCTCGACCCAGGATGCCGGTCTGTCCGGCCTCCGCCAGACCGACCTGGTCCGCATCCTCGACGACGTGTCCGAGCGCGGCGCCCGCCTCCAGTCCGAGGCGCGCGACCTGCAGGAGACGCGTGACAGGGTGGCGGGGAACGACAGCGTCGCGGCGCTCGACGAGGCGCGCGACCGCGCCCGGGTGCTCGGGATCCTCGCGGGCACGGTCCCGGCCCGCGGACCGGGCATCGAGCTGACCATCACCGATGCCGAGGGCCAGGTGGGCTCCGACGTGCTGCTCGACACCCTGCAGGAGCTGCGCGACGCGGGAGCCGAGGCCATCGAGATCTCCAGCGTGGAGGGACCGGCCGTCCGGGTGGTCGCGAGCACGGCGTTCGTCGACGCCGGCCAGCCTGGCAGCGGCGCCGGTGTGGAGGTCGACGGCACGCTGCTGGCGCCGCCCTACCGTTTCCTGGTGATCGGTGACCCGAGCACGCTCGAGACGGCGCTCGAGATCCCCGGCGGCGTGCTGGAGGTCCTCGACCAGCGCGGCGCGCAGGGGGTCGTGACGCAGGAGGACTCCGTGGCCATCACCTCCTTGCGGGTCACTCCGTCGCCTCGTTACGCTCGCCCGGCCGACGCGGACCAGGGCTCGGCGGACAACGGCTGAGAGGGCTGCCCCCGGTGAAGACCCCTGACGACCTGCAGTACACGAAGGATCACGAGTGGGTCCGCGTGGAGGGCGACAGCCTGCGGGTCGGCGTCACCGACTTCGCGCAGGATGCGCTCGGCGACATCGTCTTCGTCACCCTCCCGGAGGCGGGCAGCCACCTGACCGCCGGCGAGGCGTGCGGCGAGATCGAGTCGACCAAGAGCGTCTCCGACGTCTACGCACCGGTCACCGGCACGGTCGTCGAGCGCAACGAAGCCCTCGACGCCTCGCCGGAGCTGGTCAACAGCGACCCCTACGGCGACGGCTGGATGCTGGCGATCCGCCCGGACGACGGGGCCGCTGTCGAAGGACTCATGGACGCCGCCGCGTACGAGGCGAGCCAGACCTCCTGACCGTCGGGCCGGTCTCCTCACCTTCGACCTCTGGTGGAGGGTAAGGTCGCACCGGACCCGGATCCGAACCCGGAGACCCAGCCGCAGACGACACAGCCGGACCGAACACACCAGCCGGATACCAGGCCACGGTGACCCCGTGGCGAGGAGGCCCAACCGATGCCGAGCTGCACGCAGTGCGGTCACAGCAATGCCGAGGACGCACGGTTCTGCAGCAACTGCGGCGCCGCACTGCGTCCGGCGCCGGCCGCGCCCGGAGGTGCTTCCCCCAGTGAGACCTCGACGATCACGATCAGCGGCGGGGGCTTCGAGCCGGGAGAGGCCGGCGAGAAGTCCGAGGGCCTCTCGGGCGCCGATCAGGCGGCCGTCGACAACCTGCCGCCGGGATCCGCGCTGCTCGTGGTCCGTCGCGGCCCCAACTCGGGCAGCCGCTTCCTGCTCGACTCCGACGCCACCACCGCCGGCCGCCACCCCTCGAGCGACATCTTCCTCGACGACGTGACGGTCTCCCGCCGGCACGCCGAGTTCCTACGCACCGCCGACGGGTTCGCCGTGCGTGACGTCGGCTCGCTCAACGGCACCTACGTCAACCGGGGCCGCATCGACGAGACGTCGCTCGCGAGCGGCGACGAGGTGCAGGTCGGCAAGTACCGGCTGGTGTTCTACCCCAGCCAGCAGGGCTGACCGGGCAGACCCGGCACAGCCCGATGTCCAGTGCTCTGAACGCCGCCTCGCTGATGAGCATCGGCGAGGTCCTCTCACAGCTGCGTCCGGAGTTCCCCGACGTCACCATCTCCAAGATCCGGTTCCTCGAGTCAGAGGGCCTCGTCGAGCCGGCGCGGACGCCATCGGGCTACCGCAAGTTCAGCCATGCAGATGTCGCCCGGCTGCGGTACGTGCTCGCGACCCAGCGCGACCACTACCTGCCGCTGCGAGTCATCCGCGAGCATCTCGACGCGATAGACCGAGGGCTCGAGCCCCCGGCCGCACCGGGTGAGAAGCCGCGGGTGCCGCGCAGTGCCGACTCCGAGCTGCCTGGCCCGCGCGCGCTGTCGGCCGACTCTGTCGAGCTGCGGCTCTCGCGCGCCGAGCTCGTCGAGGGGGCCGGGCTGGACGCCGAGCTGCTCGACCAGGTGGAGGCCTTCGGGCTGCTCGCTCCGGTGCGTGGCTCCGCGCGGTCCGACGGTCCGGGCTACTACGACGCCGACGCGCTCGCCGTGGCGACCGCGGTGGCCGAGCTGACGGCGTACGGACTGGAACCCCGGCACCTGCGCTCCTTCCGGACCGCCGCCGACCGCGAGTCGGATCTCGTCGCCCAGGTCGTCGGACCGTTGCTGCGGCAGCGCAACCCGCAGGCCCGCGCGCACGCCGAGGAGACCGCGCGCGAGCTCGGGGCGGTGTCGCTGCGCCTGCACACCGCTCTGGTCCGAGCGCGCCTCCGCGACGTCGTCGGCCACTGATCCACGGCCCGAGGGCGGCCGTCCCGGCGCGGGTAGGGTGGGCGTCGTGAACGAGCTGGACGTCGTCGGGGTAAGGGTCGAGATGCCCTCGAACCAACCGATCGTGCTGCTCAAGGAGTCGGGCGGGGAGCGCTACCTGCCCATCTGGATCGGCGCAGGGGAGGCCACGGCCATCGCCTTCGCCCAGCAGGGCGTGGTGCCGCCGCGGCCGCTGACCCACGACCTGATCCGCGACCTCCTGGAGGCCAGTGGCCAGGAGCTCACCCAGGTGCGCATCACCTCGCTGCGCGACGGCGTCTTCTACGCCGAGATGGTCTTCGCCAGCGGGATCGAGGTCAGCGCCCGCCCCTCGGACGCGATCGCGGTCGCCCTGCGCACCAGCACCCCGATCTTCGGGGCCGAGGAGGTGCTCGAGGAGGCCGGGATCAGCATCCCGGACGAGCAGGAGGACGAGGTCGAGAAGTTCCGCGAGTTCCTCGACCAGATCTCCCCGGAGGACTTCGAGGGTCCGTCAGGGCCACCGCCGGGGCGGGCCTGACCGCCTGAGCGCGGTTCGACCTCGACATGAGGTCGAGACTTCGGACACGCCGGAGCGCGGTACGTCGCGATCGTTGACCGGCCTGCCCCTGGGCCGTACCGTCACTGGCAGAACGCCCACCATGTAACTCCACCCGTGTCATCTGCTCCCGACCCCGTGTCGGGGAGGGGACCGCGGGACCTTCCCCGGGCGTCGAGACGGAGGTCGGCATGAGCACCGGCGGCACCCACGGCGACGGCACGTCCGCGCCCACCGGGACCAGCCCGGCCGACGCGGCGGCCAAGGCGGCCGCCCGGGCGAGGGCGGGCCAGCAGGGCCTGCTGTTCACCGACGACCTGCCCGTGCTGCCCGAGGACATGGGCTACCGCGGGCCGACGGCCTGCTCCGCCGCCGGGATCACCTACCGCCAGCTCGACTACTGGGCCCGCACCGGGCTGGTCGAGCCGAGCATCCGCAACGCCGCCGGGTCCGGTAGCCAGCGGCTCTACGGCTTCCGCGACATCCTGGTGCTCAAGGTCGTGAAGCGGCTGCTCGACACCGGCGTCTCGCTGCAGAACATCCGCACCGCCGTGAGCCACCTCCGTGAGCGCGGGGTCGACGACCTGGCGCAGATCACCCTGATGAGCGACGGCGCCAGCGTCTACGAGTGCACGTCGGCCGACGAGGTCGTCGACCTGGTGCAGGGCGGTCAGGGCGTGTTCGGCATCGCGGTGGGCCGGGTGTGGCGCGAGGTCGAGGGATCCCTCGCCCAGATGCCGGGAGAGCGTCCCGGCGACACGGAGGCCGTGCACGACGGCACTGACGGGCCTACCAGCGACGACGAGCTCTCGGCGCGACGCCGGGCCCGCCACACCGGCTGAGGCAGCCGGCACCACATCGGGCGCGTTAGACTCGCCCTGCTCACGAGCCCGCGCGGGAGAGTTCTCACCTCTCCGGCTCGACAGGACTGGTGGGGCGCCGAAGGGGCAACCTCCCCGGAACCTCTCAGGCACCCGGACCGCGCGGACGAGGCGACTCTGGAGCGGACCGCGACAGAGGGGGACTGTTCGGCACCCGGTGGTGCCGGACGGACCGGCGACCTCCGGAGGGCTCCCCGCAGATGAGCGACCCGACCCGTAGCCCCGCGACGCACGACGACCTCGACGCGGGCCTGCCTTTCGCCCGGCGGCACATCGGGCCGAGCTCGGACGAGCAGGCCAAGATGCTGGCCGTCCTCGGCTACTCCTCGCTGGACGAGCTGGTCGACACCGCGGTGCCCAAGACGGTGCACAGCGACACTGCCCTGGGGCTCGACGAGGGTCGCGCCGAGCACGAGGTGATCGCCGAGCTGCGCCAGCTGGCGGCTCGCAACCGGGTGCTCACCTCGATGATCGGGCTCGGCTACCACGGCACCGTGACGCCGCCGGTGATCCTGCGCAACGTGCTGGAGAACCCGGCCTGGTACACCGCCTACACGCCGTACCAGCCGGAGATCTCCCAGGGCCGGCTCGAGGCACTGCTGAACTTCCAGACCGTCGTCACCGACCTGACCGGCCTGCCGGTCGCCGGCGCGAGCCTGCTCGACGAGGCGACCGCGGCGGCCGAGGCGATGACACTCGCGCGCCGGACCAGCAAGGCTCCCGACGACGCGGTCTTCGTCGTCGACAGCGACGTGCTGCCGCAGACGCTTGCCGTCGTGCTGACCCGCGCGGAGCCGCTCGGTCTCGAGGTCGTCGTCACCGACGTCCACTCCGATGGTCTGCCCGACCGGTCGGTCTTCGGCGTCCTCGTGCAGCACCCCGGCACGTCCGGCGTGGTGCGCGACCTGTCCGCCGTCGTCTCTGCCGCCAAGGACGTCGGGGCGCTCGTCGTGGTCGCTGCCGACCTGCTCGCCCTGACTCTGCTGCGGTCACCGGGCGACCTCGGCGCGGACATCGCGGTGGGCACGACGCAGCGGTTCGGTGTGCCGATGGCCTTCGGCGGCCCGCACGCCGGCTACCTCGCGGTCCGCTCGGGGCTCGAGCGCTCGATGCCGGGTCGGCTGGTCGGGGTCAGCAAGGACGCGGACGGACGCCCGGCCTACCGCCTCGCGCTGCAGACCCGCGAGCAGCACATCCGCCGGGAGAAGGCGACCAGCAACATCTGCACGGCGCAGGTGCTGCTCGCCGTCATCGCCGGCATGTACGCCGTCTACCACGGCCCTGACGGCCTGCGAGCGATCGCCCGTCGTGTGCACCGGCACGCCGAGGTGCTGGCGGCCGGGCTGCGGACGCTCGACGGCGTCGAGGTGCTGCACGCGTCGTTCTTCGACACGGTCGTCGCGAAGGTCCCGGGCCGGGCCGCTGAGGTCGTACGTGCGGCGGAGGAGCAGGGGATCAACCTGCGGCACGTGGACGACGACCACGTGGCTGTCAGCTGCGACGAGACGACCACGCGCACCCAGCTGCGCGCAGTCTGGGCGGCGTTCGGCGGTGGCGACGTCGACCTCGATGCCGTCGCCGCGTCGAGCGGTGACGCGCTGCCCACCGAGCTGCTGCGCGACGACGACGTGCTCACCCACCCGGTCTTCCACGAGCACCGCTCGGAGACGTCGATGCTGCGCTACCTGCGCAAGCTCGCCGACCGCGACCTCGCGCTGGACCGCACGATGATCCCGCTGGGCTCGTGCACGATGAAGCTCAACGCGACCACCGAGATGGAGCCGATCACCTGGCCGGAGTTCGCCGAGATCCACCCGTTCGCTCCGATCGAGCAGGCGGCGGGCTACGTCGAGCTGGTGCGCCAGCTCGAGTCGTGGCTGTGCGAGATCACCGGCTACGACGCGGTCTCGCTGCAGCCCAACGCGGGGTCACAGGGCGAGCTCGCCGGCCTGCTCGCCATCCGCGCCTACCACCGGGCGAACGGACAGGGGGCGCGCAGGGTCTGCCTGATCCCGGCGAGCGCGCACGGCACCAACGCGGCGTCGGCCGTGATGGCAGGCATGAAGGTTGTCGTCGTCAAGACGGCCGAGGGTGGTGACGTGGACCTCGACGACCTGCGAGCCCAGGTGTCCGTGCATGCCGACGACCTGGCCGCGATGATGGTCACCTACCCGTCGACGCACGGCGTCTTCGAGCAGGACATCACGGAGCTGTGCGCCCTGGTCCACGACGCGGGCGGCCAGGTCTACGTCGACGGCGCCAACCTCAACGCTCTGGTCGGCGTCGCCCGGCCCGGCCACTTCGGTGCCGACGTCTCGCACCTGAACCTGCACAAGACCTTCTGCATCCCGCACGGCGGTGGCGGCCCCGGCATCGGGCCCGTCGGGGTGCGCGCCCACCTGGCGCCCTACCTGCCCAACCACCCGCTGCAGCCGGCGGCCGGACCGGACACCGGTGTCGGGCCGGTGTCCGCTGCGCCGTGGGGGTCGGCGGGCATCCTGCCGATCTCGTGGGCCTACGTCCGGCTGATGGGAGGCACCGGTCTCACGACCGCGACGCATGTCGCCATCCTCGGAGCCAACTACGTCGCGGCCCGGCTCGGCCCGCACTTCCCGGTGCTCTACGCCGGCGCCTCCGGGCTGGTGGCCCACGAGTGCATCGTCGACCTGCGGCCGATCACCAAGGAGACCGGCGTCACCGTCGACGACGTCGCGAAGCGGCTCATCGACTACGGCTTCCATGCGCCGACGATGTCCTTCCCGGTCGCCGGCACCCTGATGATCGAGCCGACCGAGTCCGAGGACCTCGCGGAGCTGGACCGCTTCTGCGACGCGATGATCGCGATCCGCGAAGAGATCACCAGGGTCGGCTCGGGGGACCTCCCGCGCGAGGACAACCCGCTGCGCAACGCGCCGCACACCGCGGCGTCGCTGGTCGGGGAGTGGAAGCACCCGTACACCCGGCAGGAGGCGGTGCTGCCGGCCGGCGTCGACCCGACGTCGAAGTACTGGCCACCGGTGCGTCGCATCGACGGCGCCTACGGCGACCGCAACCTGGTGTGCAGCTGCCCGCCGGTCGACAGCTACGCGGGGGAGTAGCGGGCAGGCGCGGGCTGGTACAGCTACGCCGCGACGACAGCCCGGCCCCGGTGGGGGGCGATGATGCTGCCGTCGGGCAGCAGCTCGCCGGTGTCCTCGAAGAGGAGGACGCCGTTGCAGAGCAGGCTCCAGCCTTGCTCCGGGTGGCTGGCGACCGTGTGCGCGGCCTCACGGTCGGGGGCCTCGGCGCGGGGGCACGGCGGCTGGTGGTTGCACATCATCTGGCGGCTTCCGTAGCGGTGGTCCTGGCTGAACAGCGACATGTGAGCATGGGTGGGTGCGCAGCGCCCCGGGTGCAACACCTCTCACACCACCCTCGCACCAAGTGTCGGCGTGTGCGCGACGATCTGAAGCGCGTGGGACTAACGATGTGGAAACAGTCCGAACGGACGAGCCCGGCTACCCGCCCGGGTCATGGGCAGGAGAGCCCACGGTGACTGCTTCGGCTGACATCTGCACGAGGGACGCCCGCAAATGACGCGCGTCGTGTCCGTCGCGACGGCCTTCCCGCCCCACGCCTACGACCAGCAGGAGATCACCGCCGCCTTCGCCGAGGTCGTCCTGGGCGCGTCCCGGCAGGACGACCGCCGGGTGCTCGACCGGATCCACCGCGCCACCGGTGTCCAGCGCCGGCACCTGGCGCTGCCGCTGGAGACCTACGCCGGCATGGCCGGGTTCGGCGCCACGAACGACGCGTTCATCGAGGTCGGCGTCGACCTCGGTGCCGAGGCCGTCTCGAAGGCACTTGCCGACGTCGGCCTCACGCCTGCCGACGTCGACGTCGTCATGACGACAACCGTCACGGGAGTCGCTGCGCCCACCCTGGACGCCCGGCTGGTCCCGCGGATCGGGTTGCGCGACGACGTGCGGCGGGTGCCCATGTTCGGACTCGGCTGCGTGGCCGGCGCGGCCGGGATCGCTCGGCTGCACGACCTGGTGGCGGGCGATCCGGACGCGGTCGCCGTGCTCCTGTCGGTCGAGCTGTGCTCGCTGACGGTCCAGAGGGACGACGCCAGCATGGCCAACTTGGTGGCTAGCGGGCTCTTCGGCGACGGCGCTGCCGCGGTCGTGCTGGTCGGCGACCGGCGGGCCGCCGCTCTCGGCCTGGAGGGTCCGCACGTCGTCGCGACCCGCAGCCGGCTCTACCCGGACACCGAGCGGGTGATGGGCTGGGACATCGGCGGCAGCGGCTTCCGCATCGTGCTCGCCGCGAGCGTCGCCGACGTCGTCGAGGAGCACCTTGGCCACGACGTCACCGCGTTCCTCGGCGACCACGACCTGAAGGTCTCCGACGTCGGCTGCTGGGTGGCGCATCCTGGTGGCCCCAAGGTGCTGGACGCCATGACCCGCACCCTTGGGCTGCCCCCCGACGCACTGGACCGCACGTGGCGGTCCCTGGAGCAGGTGGGCAACCTGTCGTCGGCCTCGGTGCTGCACGTGCTCGGGACCCGGCTGGCCGGACCTCGTGCACCGGCTGCGACGTACGACGTGATGCTCGCGATGGGACCGGGATTCTGCTCCGAGCTGGTGCTGCTCCGGTGGTGAGTGCCTGGCTCTTCACGGCCCTGGTCGCGCTCGTCGGCGTGGAGCGGGTCCTCGAGCTCGTCGTGAGCACCCGGCACGTCGCCGCCGCGAAGGCCGCCGGTGGCGTCGAGCGCGGGCTCGGGCACTACCCGGTGATGGTGGTGCTTCATACCGGTCTGCTCGTCGGTGCGGTCGTCGAGGTGTGGGCCGCGGACCGGCCCTTCCTCCCGTGGCTCGGCTGGCCGATGCTCGCTCTGGCCGTCGCCAGCCAGGCGCTGCGCTGGTGGTGCATCAGGTCGCTCGGCGGCGCGTGGAGCACGCGGGTGGTCGTGGTGCCCGGCAGCCGACTAGTCCGGTCGGGGCCTTATCGCCGGCTGCGGCACCCCAACTACGTCGCGGTCGTGGTGGAGGGGTTCGCCCTGCCGCTGGTGCACACCGCGTGGGTCACCGCCTTGGTCTTCACGCTGGCCGACGCCGCGCTGCTGCGGGTGCGCATCCGCTGCGAGGACGCCGCGCTGCGGGAGCTGGCTGCTCCCGAGGCCTCACCGGCATGAGCAGCGGGGCCGACCGGGTGTGGGACCTGGCGGTCGCCGGGGGCGGGCCGGTCGGTCTGGTCACGGCAATCGAGGCGCGCCGCCGGGGGATGTCGGTCGTGGTCGTCGAGCCGCGCAGGACGCCGATCGACAAGGCCTGCGGGGAGGGGCTGATGCCCTCGGCGGTCGCCCGACTGCGCGAGCTCGGGATCGCCCCGCAGGGCCGGCCGTTCGTCGGGATCCGCTACGTGGGGCTCGACCGGGAGGTCGCGGCGCGGTTCCGGGCCGGGCCGGGCCTCGGCGTGCGGCGGACCACGTTGCACCGAGCCCTGTCCGAGGCGGCCGACCGTGAGGGCGTCTGCCGGCAGGTGGGCCGGGTGGCCGGTGTCCGCGACGACGGCATGACGGTGACCGCGGGTGACCTGCGGTCCCGCTGGCTGGTGGCCGCCGACGGCCTGCACTCGTCGGTACGCCGCGAGCTCGGCCTCGACGCGCCCACCAGGACGACCCGGCCGCGCTTCGGACTGCGCCGGCACTTCGCTGTGGCGCCCTGGACCGACCACGTCGAGGTGCACTGGTCGGGTGCGGCCGAGGGCTACGTGACGCCGGTCGCGGACGACCTGGTCGGGGTCGCCGTGCTGGGCCCGCCGGGCACCTCCTACGACGACGCGCTGGCGGACCTGCCCACCCTGGCGGCCAGGCTGCGCGGCGCCGAGCCGGTCGCGCCGGTCAGGGGCGCCGGCCCGCTGCGGCAGACCGCCACGGCGGTGCGGGCCGGGCGGGTCCTGCTCGTGGGGGACGCGGCCGGCTATGTGGACGCCCTGACCGGGGAGGGGCTGGCCACCGGGTTCGCGGCCGCCCGGGCCGCCGCGCAGGCGATGGCCGAGAACCGGCCGGAGAGCTATCCGGCGGCCTGGGAGCGGGCAAACCGGCGCTCCCGCCTGCTGACCTCGGCGCTCCTGGGCGTGACCGGGCGGCCGGGGCTCCGGAGGGGCCTCGTCCCGGCCGCCGCCGCCCTGCCTGGGGTCTTCTCCCGGGCGGTCGACCTGCTGTCCTGACGACTGATCGACAGCACAACTAGACAGCGAATGTCGGTGATCCGTGGAATCCTGTGCAGGTGCGTTTCGCCGGACGGCCGGGGGGCCCGGGGACTGAGGTCCACCGAGCCGGTTCCGGCACGCACGGAGACCCGCGGGAGGGGGTGGCGGGCGACCCGGCCGCCCCGGGGGCGGCCGGCACGAAGGTCCGTCGACCACCCCTCGTCCGCGAGATCGCCCTGGTGGCGGGACTCTTCCTGGTCTACCGGCTCGGTCGGCTCGCCATCACCGGGCACGACCAGCTCGCCGTCACCAACGCCTGGTGGATCTGGGACGTCGAGCGGGCCCTCCGACTGCCCGACGAGGAGCTCTTCCAGCAGTGGGCCCTGCAGTGGCCCGACCTGCTGAAGGCCGCCAACTGGTACTACGTCGGAGTCCACTTCCCACTGACGGCCGTCTTCCTGGCCTGGGGCTGGCTGAAGCGGCCGCCGGCCGAGTACCGCTACGCACGGCGGCTCCTCAGCCTGCTCACCGGCCTGGCCCTGGTCGTCCACGTCGTGATGCCGCTGGCGCCTCCGCGGATGCTGAGCAGTCTCGGCTTCCTGGACACCATGGCGGTCTTCGGCCCGTCCGCCTACGGCGACAGCACGACAGCGACAGTCGCCAACCAGTTCGCTGCCATGCCTAGCCTGCACGTCGGCTGGGCCCTGCTGATCGCGGTCGTGGTCGTGCGCACGGCGCGCACACCGTGGCGCTGGGTTGTCATCCTGCACCCGACCATCACGGTGCTCGTGGTCGTGGCGACCGCCAACCACTACTGGGTCGACGCGATCGCCGCGGGCCTACTCCTGCTGCTTGCCCTCGCCGTGACGCCGCAGCCCTACGCTCCCTCGCCGGTGGCCGCCTGGTGGTCCCGCCGGCGGACCGCCCGTGCCGTGCCTGTCCCGGCGGGCCGCAACCTGCTGGCTACGTCGGCTGGCATCCCGAAGCCGGCTGCCGGGGCCGACGACCGTGCCGGGGACACCCGCCTGGACACCGACGAGGAGACCGACCCCGACCGCGGTCGGGTGTTCGCCGGCTGCCCCCGTCCTCGACCGCCGGTCGACTGACCCGCTGCGCGGCTGACCCGCTGCCAGCTGACTGCTTGCCGGCTGACCCGCTGACCGGCTGATCAGACGCGTGGGCGGGTCGGCACCCGGACGCTCGGCCAGCCGCAGGAGGCCAGCCTGGTCTTGAGGAAGCGCCGCTCCGCCGGGTCGACGGCCAGTCGCCAGCGCCACTTCACCGCGACCCACTGGCTGAGGTACGAGCAGCGGAAGGCCTTCCGCGGCAACCAGTCCTGCGGCTCGCGGCCGCCCTTGGCCGTGGCCGACGCCGTCGTGACCGCGATCAGCGTGCTGGGGTAACCGAGGTCGTTGGCGTGCTGGCGGCGGGCGGACCGCGACCAGCGGGACGCCCCGGACTCCCAGGCCTCGCGCAGGCCGACCAGGTGGTCGGCGGTGAGACGGGCGTCGCTGGTACGCACGGCACCGTCGTAGGGAGAGCGCCACCTGCCGCCGCGCAGGTCGCAGCCGGAGCGCACGCGCGGCGTCGTCAGTGCCTCGGCGAGGAACACCTCGCTGGGCGTCCGGCAGCGGTCGCCGTCGGCGTCGGTCCAGCCCGGGAAGCGCTTCGAGGTCCAGCCGGCCCGGTGCTCCGCGGCGGTCCGCAGGTCGGCGAGCAGGCGCTTGGTGCTCCGCTTCGGCATCGGCGTGCTCGCGCTCGCCGGTGCGGACTGCGCCGACCGGTTGCCGGCCGCGTCGGTGGCCTCGACTGTCCACCGGTAGCTCCGCCCCGGTGCGAGCCCGCCGTCACGCCACGACGTCGAGCTGCCGGGGAGAGTGGCAACCACCACGTCGTTGCGGCGGACGACGTAGGAGGCGACCCCCACCGCGTCGCTGGACGGCTGCCAGGAGAGGTTCGCAGCAGTGGTCGACGACGCAGCGGCAGTGAGACCGGTCGGTGTCGTGGGGGCGGTCGTGTCGGGTGGCGGCGGGATAGCACCCGGCACGCGCTGCCGGCAGGCAACGCCGCCCTGGTCGACGACGGCACCGTTCTGGTCGGCGTAGGTGAACGACAGGTCGTCAGCACCGAGGTCGAGCCGGAGGGCTCCGACGCTGCCGCGCGCGGCCACCCGCGGGTCCGGGGTGCTCGGGTTGGCCGCCTCGCGACCACCGCCGCCGGCCACGATCTGGGTAAGCCCGCCGCCGACCGGGTTGCCGGACGCGTCCATGGGCGTCCAGCGCTCGTACTTGTGGACGTGCCCGGCGAGCAGCAGGGTGACCCCGCGGTTGTAGGCCAGTGACCACAGGTCCTGCAGGTAGGCGCGCGCCCCGGGCACCTCGGCATAGCGCGGCTGGTGCTGCACGACGATCGTGCAGGCGTTCTGGTGGGCGGCGAGGTCGGCGTCGAGCCACTGGTACTGGGGTGTCCCGACTGCGGTCTGCACGTCGCCGGTGTCGGTCGCCACGTTGGTGTCCAGCACGGCCACGTGCCAGCCGCCGACGTCGTAGCTGTACCAGCGGGGGACACCGCCCCAGTAGGCGAAGTAGGCCGACGCGCCGGGCTCGCGGTACTCGTGGTTGCCGACGGCCGGGTTGGTGATGGCCCGGAGGTCGCCGTACCCACCGGCCTCGCCGTACCAGGTGTCGAACTCGTAGGCCGTGCCGTTGGTGTAGACGTCACCGAGGTAGGAGAACGAGTCGGGGCTCCACCCCTTGATGACGTCCACCACGTCGTGCGACTGCGGCGAGCCGTCGACGCCGTCGCCGGTGGCGGCCAGCGTGTAGCGCTCGCCGGGCCCGGGCGAGCCGAGACGCGGGCTGAACGGCGGGGCCGTCGGCGGGGCGTGCTCGCTGTCCTTCGTCACGTCGACGGTCGTGTCGACGGTCCTTGTTCCGGCGACCCCGTCGGTCGTGTTGTCGTCGACGACGGCGCGGGCGACCAGGCTGCCGGTGGTGCCGGGCAGTCGGTAGCTGCGCAGCGACATCCGGTAGAGGCTGCCCGGCTCGGCATCGTTGTCGGCGAGCAGGTAGGTGTCGGTGCTGGCGCCGGTCGGTAGCCAGCGGAAGGTGACGCGCTGGACCGCGGCGGTCGTCGGGTCGCTCACCGTCGCGGTGGCGGTCACGTCGACCGGGTCGGTCAGGTCGTCACCGGCGCCCGGCGTCACCAGGCAGACCGTCACGTCGTAGGGCGCCAGGCCGTATGCCGTGCGATCGATCGTCTCGGTGTCGCAGACCGGGGCAGCGGCAGCCGGGCCGGCGCCGGAGACCAGCACCCCGCCGACCAGCGCACTCGCCAGCGCGACTGATGACAGCCGCCGCCGGCCGCTGCGCAGCCGCGTGGTCGTGGTCCTGGTGGTCGTCGACTTCCCCGTGGTCCCCGTCACGGGACGCCAGTATGCCCGCACCGCCGCGCGGGTCGGCTCAGCACAGCGTCCGGCGGCCACCTCGGCACGGTGTCCCGCGGCCGCCTGGCTCACTGGACGATCGTCGAGCCGGCCCGCCCGCGATCGACCCGCAGCTGGACCGGGACCCGCTGCCGCAGGTCGGCGACGTGGCTGACGATCCCGACGGTCCGGCCGCCCTCGCGCAGGTCGTCCAGGACACCCATGACGTCCTCGAGGGTGTCCTCGTCGAGGCTCCCGAAGCCCTCGTCGACGAACAGGGTCTCCAGCAGGGCGCCGCCCGCCTCGGCCGTGACCACGTCGGCGAGCCCCAGCGCCAGCGCGAGCGAGGCTGAGAAGGTCTCACCGCCCGAGAGGCTCGCCGGGTCGCGCAGCCGGCCGGTCCACGAGTCCAGCACCCGGAGAGTCAGTCCGCCACGCGCCCGACCACCGGCGGCCACCGCGGTGTGCACCAGGCTGTAGCGGCCGGAGGTCATCCGCAGCAACCGGTCCGAGGCGCTGGCGGCCACCTGCTCCAGCCGGGCGGCCAGGACGTAGGCCGACAGGCTCATCCGCAGGGTGTTGTCGGCGCTCTTGCCCTCGGCGAGCCGCGCCAGCCCGTCCACCAGCCGGTGCCGCTCGACGATTGGCCGCCGAGCAGCACCGGTGGCCGCGACCTGGTCGGCGCGCTGCAGCAGGCGACGCACCCGCGCGGCCGCGGCGTGTGCGGCCGCCATCGCGAGGTCGCGGGCAGCCTCCGCCTCGACGAGCGCCGCCCGGCGCGCTGCGACGTCGTCCGCCGGCATCGCTTGGGCGCCGGCCACCTCCGGGTCGGCCAGCTGCTGCGCCACGGCCGCGACCTCCGCGTCGTGGCTGCGGACCAGGTCCTCGAGCTCGTGCACTCGGTCGTCATCGCGAACGGCGCCCGCGACGTCCTCGACGCTGCGCAACCCGCGCTCCGACACCGCGGACTCGACCCGGGCGACCGCCTCCTCGACAGCTCTCTCGAGGCGATCGAGGTCGGAGAGATGGCGGGCGAGGCCCTCCAGGTCGCGGGCTGTCCGCTCCAACCGTGCCCGCCGTGCCTCGATCGTCGGGTCGTCGCCCCTCGCCAGAGCCAGCTCCGTCATGAGCCGCTCGGCCGTGGCCCGCTGCTCGACGGCCTGGGCGGCAGCGCTGCGCTGCTCGGTCTCGTGGGCGACCTTGTCGCGCTCCCAGCGCTCGTGCTCCGCCAGGAAGTCGTCGAACGCCCGGTCGGCGACCGGCACGAGAGCGGCAGCTGCGCCGGTCTCCTCCAGGTGGCGGGCTGCGGTCGCCGCCTCGGTCCGCAGCGCGTCGACCGGTGTCTCGCCGCCGGCCAGGGCGCCCTGCTCGGCGAGCGCGACCTCCAGCGCAGCCGCAGCTCGCTCACCGGCCTGCCGCGCTGCCTCCGTGGCAGCGACCGTGGCCTCCGCCGACTGCTCCGCGGCGGGCGTCACTGCGGCCCCTTCGCCGTGGGCGGGACGGGGATGCTCAGTGCTGCCGCAGACCGGACAGTCCTCGCCCGGTGCCAGCCCGGCCGCCAGCTCAGCGGCCATGCCGGCCAGGCGGCGCCCGCGCAGCTCCTGCAGGTGCTCGCGCGCCTCCTGGTGGCGGTCGACCAGGCCGCGGAGCGTGTCTCGCGCGGAGCCGAGCTCGCCGACCAGCTCGTCGCGGCGGAGACCTGCGGCGAGCCGCTCAGCGGCGACCTGCGCGGCTGCCGACGCCGCCGGCAGCTCGGCCGCCGCGCGCCTGGCCTCGTCTCGGGCCGCCTCGAGACCTCTCCGCCGCTCGGGCGCCGTGCCGAGCCACTCGTCGGCCTTGGCTGCCTTTGCGCCGAGCTCGACGACGCTGCGTTGAAGGGCGTCGGCATGCCGGGACAGGCGCCCGGCTTCGGCCTCCTGCTCGGCCAGCAGCGAGAGGGTGGCCGCCTCATCGGTCGTCGACCGGAAGACCTGCCTCACCAGAGACAGCGTGGGGAACGCCGCCGCCGGACCGGCCCCCCGCGCCGAGGCCCGGCTCGTCGAACGATCGGTGGCTGCCCCGACGCCACCACTCGCCACAACTCTCGATGCCCCGGAGCCGCCAGCGGTACCGGTCGGCGCCAGCACCGTGACCAGGCCGCGGTGGGCCTGGTCGGCCTGCGCGCGGGCGGCCTCCAGCTCCTGCTGCAGGCGACCGGCCTCGGCCAGGACGGGCAGCAGCGGCGCGACCCGGCGGGCCTCCTCGAGCTCTGCCGCGGCAGCGTCGCGCGCAGGCTGCGCCGCGGCGAGCGATGCCTGCCTGGCCTCGAGAGCACTGGCCCGGGCTCGCAGCTCGGCCGACCGCTGGGCAGCCTCCACCGCGTCATGCCTCTGCTGGGCCACCAGTGCTGCGCTCTTGGCCGCCTCGTCGGTGGACCCGGCCGTGGCCAGAGCCCGCTCGAGGAGGTCGTCGACCCAGCCGGCGACCTCGCCGTCGTCGAGCCGGTCGGTGACGCCCTCCGCCGGCTCCTCACCGGCCGCCTCGGCGACCCGCGCCAGCAGCTGGCGGTAGCCGTCGTCGAGGTCACCCAGCTCGCGAGCGGTCTCCTTGCGGCGCGCCACCAGCCACTCCTCGACGTCGGAGAACCGACGGGTGTCGAAGAGCGTCTCGAGCAGGGCTCGCCGCCGGTCGGCATCGGCCCGCAGGAACTCGGCGAACTGACCCTGCGGCAGCAGCACGACCTGGCAGAACTGCTGCAGCGTCAGGCCGAGCAGCTCGCCGAGGAGCAGCCCTGCCTCGTCCAGACGCGTGGTCTGCGTCGTCCACTCCCCGCCGGTCAGCTCCGCCACCACCACGTGGGACTGCTCGGTGACGGTGCCCTCGCCGCGACGCTTGGGCCGCTCCCACGCCGGTGACCGGCTGATCCGCAGCCGTCGTCCGCGCAACGTTGCCTCGAGCACGACCTCGGGCGCGACCCCCGCACCGGCGTGGTCGCTGCGCAGTGACGAGCGGCCGGCACCCTGCGCCCGTGCTCCGGGGACCTGCCCGTAGAGCGCGAAGCAGACCGCGTCCAGGATGCTCGTCTTGCCCGCCCCGGTCGGCCCGGTGAAGAGGAAGAGCCCGGCCGCGGCGAGCTCGTCGAAGTCGACGGACTCGGTCCCGGCGAACGGGCCGAATGCGGTCACGACCAGGCTGTGGAGGCGCATCAGCTGCTCGCCTCCGCCAGCCGGACAGCCTCGAAGGCCTCAGCGAGCAGCGCAGACTCGGCAGCGTCGGGAGTGCTGCGCACGTGGCTCACGAAGTCGCCGGCCACCTCGAGGTCGGAGCGCCCCGACAGGCGGGCGGCGTAGCTCCGGTCGGTGCCGTCGCTCGCGCCATCGGGCGCGAAGGCCAGCACGAGCACGTGGGGGAACCGCGCCAGCAGCTGCTCCATCGGCTCGCGGGGACGGAGCGGGTCGGTGAGCGTCACCTGCAGGTAGTGGCCCTCGAGGCCGGCGCCGGCGGAGCCGTGGAGCAGGTCGTCGAGCCGGGCGGAGACCCGGGCCAGCGGCCTGTCCACGGGAGTGGCCAGGTGCTGGACCGTCGGTGCGTCACCGGGCGCGGCTCCGAGCTCCACGAGCAGGACGGCCTTGCGGTGGTGCTCCTCGGAGAACGAGTAGGCCAGCGGCGAGCCGCTGTAGTGCACGCCCGCGGAGACCCGCTGAGCCCCGTGCAGGTGACCGAGTGCGACGTAGTCGACCCCCTCGAAGGTCGACGCCGGGACGGACCCCGCACCACCAACGCTGATGTCGCGCTCGCTGTCGGAGACCTGGCCGCCGGTCACGAACGCGTGCGCCAGCACGGCGGAGCGGGTGCCGGGACGGGTAGCGAGATCGGCCCGCACCCGGGACATCGCGGCACCCAGCACCGCGACGTGGCTGCGCTCGTCGCAGCCGAGCTCGCCCCGGACCGCGTCGGGCTCGAGGTATGGCAGGGCGTAGACCGCCACGTCGTCACCGGCGCGGTCCGCCAGGAGCACGGGGTCCCCGCACCGACCCGGCTCGGTGCGCAGGTGGATGCCGGCGGCGTCGATCAGGTCCGCCCCGAAGCCCAGTCGACGGGCGGAGTCGTGGTTGCCGCTGATCAGGACGACCCTGGTGCCGGTGCCGGCCAGCCGGCGGAGCGCGTCGTTGCACAGCGCGACCGCGTCGACCGACGGCAGAGCCCGGTCGTAGACGTCGCCGGACACCAGCACCGCGTCGACCCGCTCGGACCGGACCGTCTCGACCAGGAAGTCGACGAACCTCGCCTGGGCGCCCAGCAGGTCCTCCCGGTGGAAGGACCGGCCCAGGTGCCAGTCGGAGGTATGGATCAGGCGCACGTCACGACGGTATGGCGAGGGCTGGACAGAACCCCGCTGGCAGTGGCGGCGTGTCTGCCTCGTGTGCGAGGTTGTCGCCCAGGAAGCCCGGGAAGGGGTCGTCCCATGGGGCAGGACGTTGCAGACCGGCGGTTCACCCGCGAGGACCGGGCGCGCTACCGGCAGAAGGTTCGGCGCTGCCTGGACGTCTTCGCCCGGATGCTCGCCGAGTCGCGCTTCGACGCCGAGCGCCGATCGATGGGCCTGGAGATCGAGCTCAACCTGACCGACAGCGCCGGCGACCCGGCGATGGTCAACGACAAGGTGCTGGCCCTGATCGCCGATCCGGATTTCCAGACCGAGCTCGCCCAGTTCAACATCGAGATCAACATCCCGCCGAAACGGCTCGATGGCCCGGTCTTCGAGCTGCTGGAGACGGATGTCCGCGCCAGCCTCAACCATGCCGACGACGTCGCCAACGACGCCGGCGCCGACGTGGTGATGATCGGGATCCTTCCGACGGTACGTCCGGAGCACCTCACCGAGGACACGATCAGCGCGAACCCCCGCTACGCGCTGCTCAACGAGCAGGTCTTCGCGGCCCGCGGCGAGGACATCGAGCTGGCCATCGACGGCATCGAGCGCATCGCGACGACCGCCGACACGATCGCTCCCGAGGCGGCGTGCACCAGCGTCCAGCTGCACCTCCAGGTCAACCCGGAGACCTTCGCTGCGCACTGGAACGCGTCGCAGGCCATCGGGGGAGTGCAGCTCGCGCTCGGCGCCAACTCACCGTTCTTCTTCGGCAAGGAGCTCTGGCGGGAGACGCGCATCGCGCTCTTCGAGCAGGCGGCCGATACTCGGTCCGACGAGCTGAAGGCGCAGGGTGTGCGGCCGCGCGTGTGGTTCGGAGAGCGCTGGATCACGTCTATCTTCGACCTCTTCGAGGAGAACGTCCGCTACTTCCCGTCGCTGCTGCCCATCTGCGACGACGAGGACCCGCTCGAGGTGCTGGACCGCGGCGACGTGCCGCAGCTCGGCGAGCTGCGGCTGCACAACGGCACGATCTATCGCTGGAACCGGCCGGTCTACGACGTGGTCCGCGGCCGGCCGCACCTGCGCGTCGAGAACCGCTGCCTGCCCGCCGGCCCGACGGTCGTCGACGTGCTGGCGAACGCGGCCTTCTACTACGGGCTGGTCAAGGTGCTCGCCGAGGCCGACCGGCCGGTGTGGTCGCAGATGTCCTTCGCGGCGGCGGAGGAGAACTTCCACAACGGGGCAAAGCACGGTATCGGCGCGAAGATCTACTGGCCGGGCATCGGTGAGGTGCCGGCGACCGAGCTGGTGCTGCGCCATCTGCTGCCGCGGGCTCAGCGGGGGCTCGAGGAGTGGGGCGTCGCGAGCAGCGACACCGACCGGCTGCTCGGCATCATCGAGGGCCGATGCCTCAAGGAGGTCAACGGCGCCTCGTGGCAGGCAGCGACCTTCCACCGACTCTTCGACGACCACGACCGCCCCGACGCGCTGCGCGAGATGATGCGTGGCTACGTCGAGCACATGCACTCCAACGAGCCGGTGCACACCTGGCCGAGCGCGTAGGGCTCGGCCAGACCGGCGGACGTCAGGTCAGCTCGGGCAGCACCGCGGCGCAGAAGTCCTCGTCGTCGAACGTCGGGCCGTTGTCGGCGAGCACCTCGAACGTGTCGAGGACTGGCTCGCCGCCGGGCTGGGAGTCACCGAGCGTGTCGAACTGCTCGCTCGCCTTGAAGACTCCGTTCGCGCGCAGCAGCAGGTTCCCATCCGAGTCGTAGACCCGGAACGTGCCCGCGTCGATGAACTGGAACTCCCAGATGTCGCCGGAGATGTGGGTGGCCCGCTGCTCGTGGAAGGCGGCGTTGCGCTCGGTGCGGATCCAGCCGTCCTCGGTAGAGATGATCTCGGTGACCTCGAAGTTGTCGAAGGCGAAGAAGGCCTGGCCGTCGGAGCCCTTGACCGGGAGGACGTGGGACACGCCGCTGAACTCGACCTCGAAATGCACCTCGATGCCACAGAAGTCGTCTTCATCGAAGGAGTCGGTGCCGGCGTAACGCTCCGACGGGAAGTAGGGCTTGCCCGCGTGCGCGGTCGCTGGAGTGGCGAGGACGAGGCCGGCAGCGGCCAGGAGGGCGAGAGCTCGGGCGGCGCGGGTCATCAGAACCCCCAGGCGGTTGATGGTGCGGGCCCCGAGACCGTGTCCAGGCTGCTCCCGCCCATCGGGCCGTCGCCATGGCCCCTACGGGCCATTTTCGTCCGCGGCCCAGGCAACCCGGGACTATCGCAGCCGGCTCTGCTCGTCGGCGCACCAGGCGCCGACCAGTCCCCGGTAGTGCGGGATGAAGTGGTCGTGCTCGTGCGCGGGAAAGGTGGCGCGGACCGTGTCGACGAGCACCGCGTCGAAGTCCGGACCGGAGAAGTACTCCAGCGCTGCCTCGTCCAGGTCACCCAGCCGCGAGGCGCAGAAGTCCTGGTAGCGCTCGGTGTCGAAGTAGGAGTCCGCCAGACCGCGATAGGAGGCCAGCTTGTCCTCGTACGACAGGTCGGTGCGGTCGGCGATGGCGAACCACGGCGCGCTGTCGACGTGGGGTGACGGCACGCGACCGGTGACCGTGCAGAAGACCGCCCACTTGACGAGCGCCTTCATCGCCCAGGGGAAGTAGTAGTGCAGCGACGTGATCGCGACGTCCGGGCAGGCGTTGGCGTAGTCGATCGGGTGGACCGCACCGTCCTTCACCAGCGTCTCGCAGGAGTTGAACTCCCAGCGGAAGAACGAGTTGACGATGCGCCCGATCGTCAGGACCTCGTCGCCGACCTCGGGAGAGAGGAAGTCGTGGTCGACGGAGTAGCGCGCGTGCATCGGCTGGTCCGGGTCGAAGTGCATCACCATGGTCTCCGCGCCGATCGACAGCGACCGCGCGAAGACGTCGTAGCCCTCCACCGAGGCCTGCAGGTGCATCAGCATCTCACCGGACTCGTCGTAGGCGCGGTGCAGCTCGTCGGCGTTGCGGATGCGCGAGACGCCGCGCCAGGCACCGCCGTCGTAGGGCTTCATGAAGAGCGGGTAGCCGATCTTGTCCGCGATCGCGTCCAGGTCGAAGGGCTGGTTGTAGCGCTGCGCCGTGTAGGCGTACTTCGCGTTGTCGACCGGGTTCTTGTACGGCACCAGCGCCGTGTCGGGCACCTTCAGGCCGAGGCGCATCATCGCGCAGTAGGCCGCGTGCTTCTCCATGGCCTGGAAGGTGAACGGCGAGTTCATCAGGTAGACGCCGTCCATCAGCGCGACCTTCTTCAGCCACTCGCGCGGGACGTAGTACCAGTAGGCGAGCCGGTCGATGACCAGGTCGTAGGACGGCTGGTCACGCAGGTCGAAAGGCTCGATCGTGACCCGCTCGACGTCGTACTCGTGCTCCGCGCCCGACCCATCGGTCACCGTCCCGACCCGCCGCACGAGGTCCTCGAAGACTCTCGGCCAGTCGTCCTCCGTGCCGAGCAGCAACCCCAACAGGTGCCGGTTGGTGGTCATCGGCGTCCCTTCCGTCGACGTCTCCTGGTTACAGCACCCTAGGGTGGAGGTCGTGCTCAGGCGAGTGACGGCTACCCGCTACGTGACGCCGCTGCGGGAGGGCGGGTCGCTGCCGGGTCTGATGGAGGCGGACGACCTCGGGACGTACGTCGTCAAGTTCGTCGGCGCCGGGCAGGGGCGCAAGACCCTGGTCGCGGAGGTGATCTGCGCCGGCCTGGCACGGGCGGTCGGGCTGCGGGTCCCCGAGCTGGTCGCCGTCGACCTCGACCCGGCACTGGCCGCGGGCGAGCCCGACCAGGAGGTGCAGGACCTGCTTCGGGCCAGCTCCGGCCTCAACCTCGGGGTCGACTTCCTGCCGGGGGCGCTCGACCTGGACCGGCCGGCCACGGTGGCAGACAGCGGCTGGGCGGCGCGCCTGCTCTGGTTCGACGCCTTCGTCGGCAACGTCGACCGCTCCTGGCGCAACCCCAACCTGCTGCTCTGGCACGGCCGTCCCTACGCGATCGACCACGGGGCCGCACTGACCTTCCACCACAGCTGGCCCGGTGCCGCCGGGTGGCCGGCCCGGGCGTACGACGCGAAGGACCATGTCGTCGCGGGGATGGCGCCCGACACGGTGGCGGTCGACACCGCGATGGCGGGCACGTTGACGCCGGACATGGTCGACGCTGCGGTGGGCGACGTCCCGGACGAGTGGCTGACCGACGAGCCGGGGTTCTCCTCCGCCGACGAGGTGCGAGCGGCGTACGTCCGGCTGCTGGGGGAGCGGCTGGGTGACCGCGGCGCGTGGCTGGCGGGTCTCGCGGTCGTCGGCGAGCGACCGAAGGCGGCGGGATGACCGGCGCAGCCGCGACGACTCGCGGGACGACCGCCGACGACAACCCGACCCGGCACCCGTTCTCCTACGCGGTGCTCCGCGTGGTGCCGCGCGTCGAACGCGGCGAGGCCATCAACGCCGGCGTGCTGCTCTACTGCCAGCCGATGGACTTCCTGGGGTCCCGGACGCACTTGTCTGAAGACCGCCTGCTGGCGCTGGACGCCGGGGCCGACGTCGCCGCCATCCGGCAGGCGCTCGAGACCGCAGCCGATGTCTGCGCGGGGGCGGAGCAGGCCGGTGCCGCCGGACGGGAGGGCCCCGGGCGGCGCTTCCGGTGGCTGACCGCGCCGCGCAGCACGGTGGTCCAGCCCGGCCCGGTGCACACCGGCCTGACGGCCGACCCGGAGGCCGAGCTCGACCGGCTGCTGCAGGTTCTCGTCCTCCCGCTGCCCTGAGCGCGCGGTGCTCAGCAGAAGCGTGGCAGGTGGTGCGCGAGCTGAAGCTGCCACGACGGCCAGTCGTGCGGCACGTCGTGCCCCCACACGTCGAGCTCGTGGGGGATGCCCTTGTCGGCCAGAAGCGCGGCGAACTGTCGCGTGCTGGGCAGCGCCCGGGTGGGGTCGACCTCCCACGACCCCTGGCCGACGACGAGCACCAGGAAGACCGCCGAGCGAAGCCAGTCCAGGTGGCCGCCCTGCAGGTTCGCGACGTAGTCGGACGGGTTGTGGAAGTAGGCCGCCTCGCCGCGCTCGCCCCAGGCGCTCCACTCCGCCGGGTCGTAGGACCCGGACAGGCACAGCGCCTGCGGGGCCAGGTCGGCGTGCCGCAGGGCCAGGTTGGCCGCGTGGAAGGCGCCGAGGCTGCAGCCGGTCGCGAGCAGGTCGGTGCGGCCCCCGCAGTCGTCGCGGATGAACCCGATGACCTGCTCGAGCAGCCACCGCTCGTAGAGGTCGTGCCGCCGGGCGCGTTCCTCCAGCGGCACCGTCCGGTCCGACCAGGTGAAGGCGTCCGCCGAGTCGACGCAGTACAGCTTCACGCGCCCGGCGTCGACGAGCCACCGGACGGCGTCGACCATCCCGTGCTCGGCGTAGTCCCACGCCGAGCCGCCCTCCGACGGGAAGACCAGCACGGGTCGGCCCCAGTGCCCGTGCACGACCACCTGACCGTGGAACCCACTGGCCTGCGACACCAGCTCGACGGACCTCATCGCGCCAGCTCCCGCAGCAGGCCGGTGAGCCAGGGGTCCAACGCGTCCCGCCAGGCCGTGTAGTTGTGCACGTCGCGGACCTCGCGCAGCGTCACGTCGTAGCCCTGGGCCGACAGTGCCCGCGCCATGATCCGGTTGTTGGCGAGGTTCTCCTCGATCGTGCCGCAGGTCATCACCGTCGGCACGGGGGCCGGGTGGCCGCCGGAGCGCAGGACGGTCGCCACCGACCGGACCACCCGGTCGTACTGCTCGAACCGCTGCTCGTGCGCGTCGTGCCGCGGGTGGAAGAACGACCCGGACTGCAGGAAGAGCCCGTCCAGGCTCCCGGCGTGCATGCGTTGGGCGTGCAGCATCGCGAGCGCGCCGAGGCTCGCGCCCACCCCGACCGTCCGGGTCGTCGCGACCTCCGAGCGCAGGCGGGGGAGGACCGCCAGGCACAGCGCCCGGGTGTACGCGCCGTCGCCGGAGTAGCGGTCGTTGCGCGGGCCCGGCGGGAGGAGGGCGGCGCGAACCGGAGGCAGCGTGCCCGCTGCGGTCCAGGCTGAGAGGTACGTCGTCAGCCCGGCCAGCGCGTCGTACTCCGGGCCGTCATGCACGACGACCAGCGGAGCGGGCCGGGTGTCCGGGAGCCCGGTGGGGGACCACAGGACGACGTCGAGGTCCTCACCGAGGGAACGAGTGGGCACCGTGACGGTCCGCCGCTCGCCCTCGGGGGCCGGCGCGTCGAGCCACAGCGGGCGCCGGTAGCCGGGCAGCTCGAGCACCGACTTCTCGCCGAAGGCGCCGGGCGCGCGGCGCGGGTTGCCCGGGTCGGGCACGGTCTGCGTCGAGCCGTCGCGGGCGGTGAGCTCCAGGAGGTACTCGATGCGGTCGACGTCGGGGCGTTCGAGCAGCAGCTCCCAGTCGCCGCGGGACCAGGTGAAGTCGAGCTGGTCACCCGGGACGCCCACGTCCTGGCGCAGCCGCACGGCGCGCAGCGCCCGTGCCCGGTCGGCGAGCCGGAAGGTGAGCAGGTCAACGTCCGGCCCCGACCGCACGACCGAGGGGGACGAGGGGTGAGGCACCTGGCAACCCTAGAGCGAGAGCGCCGGCCGGCCACCTGCGGACCCGCCGGTTCAGAGCAGGCTGAGCTGGGCCGCTGCGGGTGCTGCCTGCTCGGTCGCGGTCTCCACGTGGCCCCGCTCGTGGCCGGTGCGCCAGCGCTGTGGCGACGTACGGCCGACACCGTGGCGCGCCGCGAGCGCACGGATCCTCGCCGTCACGTCGTCCTGGTACTCGGAGTCCGCGTAGCTGCCGCCGCGGTAGAGCCGGGCGTAGGGGACCACCAGCTCCGGGTGGTGCCGGCGCAGCCAGGCCGTCCACCACTCGCGAGCTCCCGGGCGCAGGTGCAGGACGATCGGCGAGATGTACGTCGCACCGGTGGCGGCGATCGCGGACACCGTCGCGTCGAGCTGCTCGTCGGAGTCGCTGAGGTACGGGAGGACCGGTGCCATCAGCACGCCGGTCGGGATGCCGGCGTCGGTCAGCCGGCGGACGACCTCGAGCCGTCGCGCCGGAGGCGGCGCACCAGGCTCGACGGCCTGGCGGAGCTCGCGGTCGACCGACCCGATCGACAGGGCGGCCGAGACGTCGGTGACTTCGGCGGCGCGCTGCAGCAGGTCGAGGTCACGCAGGATCAGGGCGCCCTTGGTGAGGATCGAGAACGGGTTGGCCACCTCGGTCAGCGCCGGGATCACGTCGCGCATCAGCCGGTATCGGCCCTCGGCGCGCTGGTAGCAGTCGACGTTGGTGCCCATGGCGACGTGCTCGCCGCGCCAGGACGGCCGCCGCAGCTCGCGGCGCAGCACCTCGCCGACGTTGGTCTTGACCACGATCTGGGTCTCGAAGTCGGTGCCGCTGTCGAGGTCGAGGTACTCGTGCGTCTTGCGAGCGAAGCAGAAATTGCAGGCCATTGTGCAGCCGCGATAGGGGTTGATCGTCCAGCGGAACGGCATCCGCGACGCGTCCGGCACCTTGTTGAGCGCGCTGCGGCAGGTGACCTCGTGGAAGGTCAGGCCGCGGAACTCCGGGGTGTCGAAGGTCCGGGTGACGGCACCGCGGGGGAGCAGGGGCAGGGTCGATGCCACCGGGGCGCTTGCATCGCCGCCGTCCAGCCGAAGCTCGTCCCACCGCACAGGGGGAGTAGAACATACGTTCGAAGGTGTGTCGACTACCGTCTCGACGAGCGGTTGCAAAACGACAAGCGGAAGGTGCCCCATGCTGACGCCGGTCGCGGAAGGTGTGCTGGTCCACCAGAGCGAGCTGATCCAGAACAACACCGTGGTCGTACACGGCCTGGCCGGCGTGTTGCTCATCGACCCCGGCATAACAGGCGATGAAATGGCCTGCCTCGCGAACGACCTTCGCGAGCTGGGCCAGCCCGTTGTCGCAGGCTTCGCGACGCATCCTGATTGGGATCACGTGCTCTGGCACGCCGAGCTCGGTGGTGCGCCCCGTTACGGCACAGCCCGCTGCGCAGCCGATATGCAGGATCTGCGGTCGAACGCGGACTGGGAGGCGCGCGTCGCCGAGGGGTTACCGCCGGAAATCGCCGAGGAGATACCGCTGGACCTGTTCGGCCTCATCACCGGTCTGCCTGCCGGAACCGCGCAGATTCCTTGGGATGGCCCTGAGGTCCGGATCATCGAGCATCCGGCGCATGCCCAGGGCCATGCGGCGCTGTTGATCGAAGACCGCGGGGTTCTCGTCGCCGGCGACATGCTCTCTGATGTCTTGATTCCGATGCTCGACGACGTGAGCAACACCGATGACCCGATCGAGGACTACCTCACTGGGCTGCGGCGGCTCGAGGGCGTGGCGGACGACTTTGACGTCCTCATCCCGGGTCACGGGTCCGTCGGCGGAGCTGATCAGACACGCGTACGGATCGACCAGGACCGCGCGTACGTCCAAGCCTTGCGTGACGGCGGTGGTTCCGACGACCCGCGGGTCGGTCCGTCGGCCAAGCCCGGCTGGGAGTGGGTGAGCGACGTGCACGAAGGGCAGCTCCAGCGGCTCGCCCCTGGAGGTGTGCGCGACGGGACGCCCGGCTAGAGAGCCGCTTGCGCCAGGGCAACCTGACATAATGTAGGTTATCGGCGTCGGGCCTGAGGGCGAGACCTCCGCCAAGGGTCCCGTGGCCGCCACGCATCATCCGGCAGCCACGGGTCGCGGCTGGCCGAGCTGACGGACGAGCGTGGTGCCGAGAGCCAGGCCGATCAGAACGCCGAACGAGATCCCGATCATGGTGGTGCCCATGGACACCAGCGACGCCACCGAGTCCGCCCGGTTGGCGCCGAGCAGCTGGGTCACGCCGACAAGACCAAGCGCACCGGGCACGAGCAGCCAGAACGCCGGTAGGAAGCTGACCTGCATCGGTGGACCCGACGGCCGAAGCGCGACGTACGACGCCACAGGGCTCATCACCAGGGCGCCGAAGAACGCCGACAGGATCGGACCCAGGACGAGACCGCCGATGATCTGCGCGCCGTAGGCGACGTACAGGACGAGAATGATCCATCCGATCGTGGACACGCGTGCGCAGTAGTAGACCAGGACGCCGATCCCGAAAAGGGCGACACCGACCCAAGGGGCGAAGTCGCCCAGAGGCCCGGCGGCCGGTGGTCTGATCGAGCGAGCCGGGATACCGACGAGATTCGCCCCGGCGACGATCCCCAGGGCCAGCATGACCAGCTGCAGCAACCCGGACGCGAGGCGACCGGCGCCGGACACCATCTGGCCGGTGGAGAGCTCGATCACTGCCGTGGTGAGCAGGGCGCCGGGCAGGAAGATCACGAGCGGTGCGACCAGAGGGGCCAGTACCCCGACATCCTCGTGCAGCCGGCCAAGGGCCAGCACCGAGACAGCCACCAGGAACGAGCACAGGACGGGCAGCACCGCTCGCGACGCAGCGCTCGACCGCTGCGCCCAGAGCTGCAGGGCGCCCACCCCGGCGCCGAGCCCGGCCGCCACCACGACGTCGACAGCGCTTCCCCGCAGAATCAGCGCAAGCCCGGTGCTCAGCAGCGCATAGCCAAGCGTGCGGGTCGTGGCGCTGAACGGAGGCGACTGGGCTCGGGCGCGGGCCAGCGCGGCGCGCGCGTCCGCGGGCGTGAGCTCGGCCGCCTCGGCGGCGGTGACGACCCTGGACACCGCGTCCACCTGGTCGAGACGCAGACCGGACACGCCGGCCGCGGCGACCGCTGTCTCCATCGTGGTCTGGCCCGGCACGGAGACGAACAGCGCCGTCGGGAGGACGATCACCTGACCGTCCGGGACGCCGTTGACCTGCAGCACGCGGCCCAGCGTGGCCTGGACCTGGGTGACCGTGTAACCGGAGTCGATCATTCCCTCGCCCAGCTCGACCAACAACGGGACGGTGACCGCGGGCTCACTCGGGGCCGGACGAGCCGGCGGTGGAACTCCGTCACCGGCTGCCTGTGTCCGGTCGACAGAATGGGCCACCAGCAGGGCCGCGCCGGCAACGATGAGCGACGCGACAGCGAGCGCCCCGGTGGTCAGCGAGATGTCCGACTCCTCGACCGCGGGCGGACTCCCCGGCCGCTCCCCCGGCGTCGCACTGGTCACCGGCCGGGTCTGAGTCGGAGTCGGCGTCGCCGTCGGAGTCGGCGTCGCGGTCGGCGTCGCCGTCGGAGTCGGCGTCAAGGTCGGGGAGGACGTCGCCGTCGTCACCACCGATGAGGGGCCGGTGGTGGCGGCTGCGGTCGGGTCAACCGTCGAAGTCGCCGAGGGAGTAAGGGTCGCCAGCGCTGCCGGCTCGGACGTCGCTGGTGCCGACGCGGCTATCGACCGTGTCGACGCAGGCTCCGCGAGAACGAGCGCAGCCGCTCCGGCCACGAGCAACAGCGCAACCGCCGACAGCGTCGAGGGACGACCAGCGGGACATCGCCTCGCCCTCACGGCAATGGACACGCGCTGTCGGCGTCGATGGGTCAGCCCCCTTCCGAGACGCCAGCAGCGTGCCTCCTCAGATCGCCACCTGCCTCACCCGGCGCGGACGATCATCCCTGGCGGGGGATGCACTCCGGCTCCGTAGCTCGCAGCCTGAAGGCATGGCTGGCAACGCCGACAACGGCCGCAGCCATCGTGCCGCGGAGCCGCCCGACGTGTCGCCGCAGTCCGGCGGTACGTCACCCAGCCACCCAGCCGGGAAGACGGAGCCCACACGCACCTTGTCGGTGCGCCAGGCCGCGTTCATCGGGGTCGGCTCCATGGTCGGAGCGGGCATCTTCGCTCTGCTCGGCACGGCAGGCGAGGTGGCCGGCTCGGCCGTCTGGATCTCGTTCCTCCTCGCGGGCGGTGTCGCGGCGCTGCAGGGCTACTCCTTCGCCAAGATGGGTGCCCGATACCCGTCGGCCGGCGGCTTCCTCGAGTACGTCATCCGCGGCTGGGGACAGGGGCACTTCACCGGCGTCATCGCCTGGATGCTTCTCGCGGTCAACGCGATCATCACCGCGATGGTGGCGGTCTCGTTCGGCAGCTACGCCAGCTCAGCGGTCGCCGACAACACCGACTGGGTCAGCGCTTTCGCCGTCCTCGTCGTGCTCGTGATGACCGTCCTGAACGTCCTCGGGTCGCACGTCGTCGCAAGGGCACAGACACTGGTCGTCATCGTCGTGGTCGGCATCCTCACCGTCTTCTCGGTCGCCACGCTTGCCAACCTCGACGTCGACCTGCTGGCGTTCTCGGGGTATCCGTCCTTGGGGCAGATCGTGTCCAGCGTGGCGCTGACCTTCTTCGCCTTCCTCGGCTTCGGCGTCATCACCTTCACCGCCAAGGACCTGGCCGACCCCGCACGCCAGCTCCCCCGGGCCGTCTACCTTGCGCTCGGCATCGCCACCATCGTGTACGTCGCGGTGGCGCTCGGAGTTTTCGGCACGCTGACCGTCGACGAGGTCATCTCCTCGGGCGGCACCGCGCTGGCGGTCGCCGCCGAGCCGGTGCTGGGCTCGGCGGGCTACTGGCTGATGACTGTCACGGCCCTGTTCGCCACGGCCGGTGCGACGAACTCGGGCCTCTACCCGGCAACCGGCCTCGGTGACGAGATGGCCGCGGTCGGGCAGTTCCCGCCGGCGATGAGCCGCCGGGTGGGCGGGCGTGCCTCGATGGGCATCGTCGTCACGTCGGTCGCGGCGATCGTCCTCGCCGTGTTCTTCGACCTGAACGCGATCGCGTCACTTGGCAGCGCCGTCGCGCTGGTCGTGTTCACCCTGGTGACCTTCGGCCACTACCGGATCCGGCACGAGACCGGCGCCAAGGCATGGCTGCTTGTCCTGGCCGACCTCACGACCCTCGTGGTCCTGGCCGCGTTCGCTGCGACCACCCTCGTCGACGAGCCGGGGACCGCCGCGGCGCTGGTGGCGATCCTGCTGCTCAGCGTCGCGCTGGACCTCGTCTGGAAGAGCCGCCGGGGCGCACGCGAAGACCTCGGTCAGGTGCCGACGTAGGCCGCGAGGTGCTGTCCGGTGAGGGTCTTCTTCTTGGCGCTGACGAGATCCGCCGGTGAGCCTTCGAAGACGACCTGCCCGCCGTCGTGGCCGGCGCCCGGCCCGAGGTCGATGATCCAGTCGGCGTGCGCCATGACGGCCTGGTGGTGCTCGATGACGAGGACCGACTTGCCGGAGTCGACCAGCCGGTCCAGCAGGCCGAGCAGGTTCTCGACGTCGGCGAGGTGCAGGCCGGTCGTCGGCTCGTCCAGGACGTAGACGTCGCCCTTCGCCGCCATCTGGGCGGCCAGCTTGAGCCGTTGCCGCTCGCCGCCGGACAGCGTGGTGAGCGGCTGCCCCAGCGTGAGGTAGCCGAGCCCGACGTCGGCCAGCCGGTCGAGGATCTTGTGCGCGGCCGGGGTCGCCGCCTCACCGTCGCCGAAGAAGTCCGCCGCTTCGGTGACTGACATCGCAAGGACCTCGGCGATGTTGCGGCCACCCAGGGTGTAGTTCAGCACGGACGCCTGGAACCGCCTGCCCTCGCACTCCTCGCAGGTGGTCGCGACGGTGGCCATCACGCCCAGCTCGGTGTAGATGACGCCGGCCCCGTTGCAGGCGGGGCAGGCGCCCTCCGAGTTGGAGCTGAACAACGCGGGCTTCACACCGTTGGCCTTGGCGAAGGCCTTGCGGATCGGTTCGAGCAGCCCGCTGTACGTCGCCGGGTTGCTGCGTCGCGAACCACGGATCGCGCCCTGGTCCACGACCACCACACCGTCCCGGCCGGCGACCGAGCCCTGGATCAGCGAGCTCTTGCCGGAGCCGGCGACTCCGGTGAGGACGCAGAGCACCCCGAGCGGGATGTCGACGTTCACATCCTGCAGGTTGTGGGTCGACGCCTTGCGGACCTCCAGCGCACCGGACGACTGGCGAACTGACTCCTTGAGCGAGGCCCGGTCGTCGAGATGGCGGCCCGTCGTGGTGTCGCTCTTCCGCAGCCCCGCGACCGTCCCCTCGAAGCAGACGGTGCCGCCCTCCGTGCCGGCACCGGGACCGAGATCCACGACGTGGTCGCCGATCGCGATGGTCTCCGGCTTGTGCTCCACGACGAGCACGGTGTTGCCCTTGTCCCGCAGCTGCAGCAACAGCTGGTTCATCCGCTCGATGTCGTGCGGGTGCAGGCCGATCGTCGGCTCGTCGAAGACGTAGGTGACGTCGGTGAGCGACGAGCCGAGGTGGCGGATCATCTTGGTGCGCTGCGCCTCTCCCCCGGAAAGCGTCCCTGCCGTCCGGTCGAGCGAGAGGTACCCCAGCCCGATCTCGGCGAACGAGTCGAGGAGGTGCTGCAGCCCGGCGAGCAGCGGCGCCACCGACGGCTCAGTGCGGCCCCGGACCCAGTCAGCCAGGTCGCTGATCTGCATGGCGCAGAGGTCGGCGATGTTCTTCCCGTCGATCTTCGACGACCGGGCCGCCTTGCTGAGCCGGGTGCCGTCGCACTCCGGGCAGCTCGTGAAGGTGATGGCCCGCTCGACGAAGGCGCGGACGTGCGGCTGCATCGCCTCGACGTCCTTGGACAGCATCGACTTCTGGATCTTCGGGATCAGACCCTCGTAGGTGAGGTTGATCCCCTCGACCTTGATCTTGGTCGGCTCCGCGTACAGCAGCTTGTCGAGCTCCTTCTTGGTGAACTTCCCGATCGGCTTGTCCATGGGCAGGCCGGCTCCGCTGAAGATGCGGCCGTACCAGCCGTCCATGCTGTAGCCGGGGACGGTCAGCGCGCCCTCGCTCAGCGACTTGCTGTCGTCGTACAGCGCGGTGAGGTCGAAGTCGGAGACCGAACCCATGCCTTCGCACCGCGGGCACATGCCGCCTTGGTAGACGACGTTGCGCACCACGTTCTTCTCGACCCGGCCGCCGGACTTCTCGGTGCTCATCACCCCGCTGGCCGTCCTCGTCGGGACGTTGAACGAGAACGCCGTCGGCGAGCCGATGTGCGGCTTCCCGAGCCTGCTGTACAGGATGCGCAGCATCGCGTAGGCGTCAGTCGCGGTGCCGACGGTCGACCGCGGGTTCGCGCCCATCCGCTCCTGGTCGACGATGATCGCCGTCGTCAGGCCCTCGAGGAGATCAACCTCCGGCCGCGCCAGCGTCGGCATGAAGCCCTGCACGAACGTGCTGTAGGTCTCGTTGATCAACCGCTGCGACTCTGCCGCGATCGTGCCGAACACCAGCGAGCTCTTGCCCGAGCCGGAGATGCCGGTGAACACCGTCAGGCGACGCTTGGGCAGCTCGACGCTGATGTCCTTGAGGTTGTTCTCGCGCGCTCCCTGCACGCGGATCAGGTCGTGGCTGTCGGCGTCCCGCACCGAAGATGACTTCGTGCCCGTCCCCGAGGGCTTGCTCATCGTTTCTCCATCAGTCGTCGTCCGTGGGCTCAGCGCAGCTCCTGGATGCGGATCATGTTGCCCGCAGGATCGCGTACGGCGCAGTCGCGGATGCCGTAAGGCTGCTCGGTCGGCTCCTGGACGATCTCGGCGTCGCTGGCCTGCAGCCGCTCGAAGGCACCGTCGAGGTCCTTGGTGGCCAGCAGCAGCGCGGCGTACGTGCCCTTGGCCATCATCTCGGCGATCGTTCGGCGCTCTTCGTCGGTGATGCCGGGGTTGGCAGCCGGCGGGTTCAGCACGATGGAGGTGCCGGGCTGGTCGACGGGGCCGACCGTGAGCCAGCGCATCGTGCCCTTGCCGACGTCGTTGCGGACCTCGAAGCCGAGGAGGTCGCGGTAGAAGGCCAGGGAGGCCTCAGGGTCGTCGTGCGGGAGGAAGCTTGCGTTGATGGTGATGTCCATGGCGTTCACGCTAGGTGCAGCCGGAGGGCCGGGGCTTCTTGATTCCTGACCGGTCTGGTCACCTGTTTCGTCACGCAGGCCGGCAGCCCACCGGTGGCGCCGGCTGCCTCCCGCCGATAGCTGCTCGGAGACATGCCGACCAGCTCGGTGAAACGGGTGCTGAAGGTGCCCAGCGACGAGCAGCCGACCGCGAAGCAGACATCGGTCACGCTCATCTCGCCCTGCCGCAGCAGGGCCATCGCCCGCTCGATCCGCCGGGTCATCAGGTAGGAGTACGGCGACTCGCCGTAGGCCAGCCGGAACTGCCGGCTGAGGTGCCCGGCCGACATGTTCACGGCGCGCGCCAGCGCCTCGACGTCCAGCGGCTGCGCGTACTCCCGGTCCATCCGGTCACGGACCCGACGCAGCAGCGCCAGGTCGCGCAGCCGCTGCGCCTCGGCCGGTGTGCTGCTCACCTGCCCGATCGTGCCATGTCTCCGCGCCGTCCAGGGGGCGTCGACCACGTATACGTGGTCGACTTGCCCACCGTGGGGTCGTCGGTGCGGTTCGCGTTCCTGGAGCACGAGGGGCCGATCGCGTTCGCGCACCGGGGCGGCGCGTCCGACGGGCTGGAGAACTCCCTGGCCGCCTTCGCCCGGGCTGTCGACCTCGGCTTCCGCTACCTGGAGACCGACGTGCACGCCACCGCCGACGGCGTCCTGCTCGCCTTCCACGACTCGACCCTCGACCGGGTCACCGACAGGGTCGGCCGGGTCGTCGAGCTCCCCTGGACGACCGTGCGGGCCGCGCGCATCGGCGGCCGGGAGCCGATCCCGCTGCTCGAGGACGTCCTGGGCACCTGGCCCGACATCCGGGTCAACGTCGACGTCAAGCACGCCAGCGCCATCGGCCCGCTGGTCGAGGCGGTGCGAAGGACCGGCGCGCTCGACCGGGTGTGCGTCGCGTCCTTCTCGGAGCGGCGCCTTTCGGCCGTACGTCGTCAGCTCGGACCCGGCCTCTGCACCTCGCTCGGCCCCCGCGGGGTGGCACTGCTCCGGGCGGCCGCCACGCACGACCGGGCCGCGGTCCTCGCCGGCCGGGGCGCCGCCGCGATCCCCTGCGCGCAGGTCCCCGACCGCCTCGGGCCGCTCAGGGTGGTGACCCCGGGCCTGGTCCGGCTCGCCCACCGGCGCGGCCAGCGGGTGCACGTCTGGACGGTCGACGACCCGGCCGAGATGCACCGGCTGCTCGACCTCGGCGTCGACGGCCTGATGACCGACCGTCCCGAGACCCTCCGGACGGTGTTCGAGGACCGCGGCCTCTGGGGTCGCTGACGGCGCATCCGGGACGGATCTGCGGGCAGAAGTAGCCAGCAGTGGAATCGTCCCAGGTCACAGGGTTCTCACAGCGGGCGCAAAGGTTCGTCCGAGCGGGTTGCAGCACCCTCGATCGGGAATCCTGACCGTGGTCGGGACGTTCGACAGACGTACGACAGATGACCGGACCCGCGAACGTGTGCCGCAGGTCACACCGGTGGCGAGAGACCGCCGCCGACGGGGATCACCTCAGAAGGAGACCGACATGGCTGAGCGAGCACTGCGCGGCTCGCGGCTGGGCGCCCAGAGCTACGAGACCGACCTCGGGGTCGAGATGGCGCCCCGGCAGAGCGTGACCTACGACTGCCCCCGCGACCACCGCTTCACCATCCCGTTCTCCCTCGAGGCCGACGTCCCGGACGTGTGGGAGTGCACGGTGTGCGGCGCCGAGGCGCTGCGTGTCGACGGGACCCGGCCGGAGCCCAAGAACGGCAAGCCGGCCCGCACGCACTGGGACATGCTCCTCGAGCGCCGCAGCGTCAAGGACCTCGAGGTCCTGCTCGCCGAGCGTCTCGAGCTGCTGCGGGCCACCCCCGCGGCCAAGACCCCCGCCCGCGGGAGCGCTCGGAAGAGCGCCTGACCGACGGCATCGGTTCGTACGACCGGACCGGCGCTCCCCTACAGCGCCACACCCCGTCCCGGTCGCGCCTCTACCCCCCGGTGGCGCGGCCGGGACCTTGTGCGTCCGGGCCGTCTGCGCCATCGGTGCGCTGACGGCCCGGCCCGTCCGGGTCCTCCCGGACCACCTCGCCGGGCACGACCCGGCCCCCTGCGCCCCCTAGCCCTCCTGCGCCCCCCGGGCCCCCTGGTCGCCAGGCGCCGGGTGGCCCGCCGGTCCGCCGGCTGACCACCCTGAGTGCCCGGCGGGCCAGGAACCAGCCGAGCGCCTTGCGCGCCAGCGGCCGGGTCGGCGGCAGGATCAGGAAGAAGCCGACCACGTCGGTCACGAAGCCCGGTGTGAGCAGCAGGGTGCCGCCGACCAGCACCAGGCCGGCGTCGGCCAGCTCGCGGCTGGGTAGCCGTCCGGTCGAGGCGGCGGTCTGCAGCGCCGCCCAGGCGCGCCCGCCCTCGCGCTTGACCAGCCACGCGCCGAGCGCGCTCTCCAGGAGCAGCAGCACGATGGTCGGCGCGGCGCCGATCTGCTGGCCGACCTGGACGATGACCGCGATCTCGACGATCGGGACGACCAGGAAGAGCACCACGAGCAGCGCGGCCATCGTCATCGCCTCCCGGTGCGCAGGCGGGCGCCCCGATGGCCGCCCAGTGGCCTGGCCAGGCCCCAGAGGGTCACCCGCCAGAGCGCTTCGCGCACGATCGCGCCGCTCATCTTGGACACTCCCAGCTCCCGCTCGACGAACTCGATCGGCACCTCACGCACCCGCATGCCCTGGGCCACGGCGCGCCGGGCGAGGTCGACCTGGAAGCAGTACCCCTGGCTGGCCACGTTGTCGATGGCGAGCTTGTCCAGCGTCTCGCGCCGGAAGGCGCGGAAGCCGCCGGTGGCGTCACGCAGCCCGAGGCCGAGCATCAGCCGGACGTAGGTGTTGCCGCCCCGGCTGAGCAGCTCCCGGGACCGTGGCCAGTTGACGACCGACCCCCCGGGGACCCACCGGGAGCCCAGGACCAGGTCGGCGTCGTCGAGGGCATCGAGGAGGGAGGGCAGCTGCTCGGGCTGGTGCGAGCCGTCCGCGTCCATCTCCACGAGCACGCGGAACCCACGGGCGAGACCCCACCCGAAACCGGCAAGGTAGGCCGCGCCGAGACCCTGCTTGCCCAGCCGGTGCAGGACGTGCACCCGGGTGTCCTGGGCCGCCAGCCGGTCAGCGACCTCGCCGGTCCCGTCCGGGCTGTCGTCGTCGACCACCAGGACGTCGGCCTCGGGCACGGCCGTCCGGACGCGCCCGACGATCGACTCCACGTTCAGCCGCTCGTCGTAGGTCGGGATGACGACCAGGACCCCGTCGCCCCGTGTGAAGGGCCCGGCGGGCGGGTCGCCCGGTGGACGGCCGGTCACGGCTGCCCCACCTGGCCGTCGCCGCCGGATCGGTCCGCCGCCGGCCGCCGGCGCCGGGCGCCGAGCAGACCGGCGAGCGCGGCACCGATCCCGACGGCTGCGAGCAGCCACTCGGGGGCCGCACCAACCCGGCTGGCAACTGTGCGCCCGTCGTGGAGCTGCACCGTCGTGACGATGGTGCGCGCGACGCGCTCCGGTGCCTGCCGGACCACGGTGCCGTCGGGGTCCACGACCGCGCTGATGCCGCTCGTCGCGGTCACGAGGACGGTGCGGCCGTGCTCGACGGCCCGCAGCCGTGACATCGCCATCTGCTGCTGCGGCTGGTGCGTGCCGTTGTACGTCGCGTTGTTGGTCTGCACGACGAGCAGGTCGGCCCCGCCCGCCACCACGTCGCGCACCAGCGAGTCGTAGGCGATCTCGAAGCAGATGACGTCGCCGACCGCGGCTGGGCCGACATCGAGGTTGCCGGGCCGGTCGGCGGCGTAGAAGTCGCGTGGGATCTGGTCGAGGCGGGAGATCCACCCGCTGAGCTGCTCGCGGAAGGGGATGTACTCGCCGAACGGCACCGGGTGGCGCTTGACGTAGCGCTCCCCCGGCCCGGTCACCGGGTCCCACACGATCCCCGTGTTGCTCACGTGGTCGGGTCCCGGCCCGTCGACCACCGCGCCGACGAGGACAGGCACCCCGATGTCGCGGACGGCGGCGTCGATCAGGTTGCGGGCCGACGCGTCGGTGAAGGGGTCGATGTCCGAGGAGTTCTCCGGCCACACGACCAGGTCGGGCGCCGGCGTGCGCCCGGCGTGCACCGCGTCCGCGAGCCGGTGGGTGGCGTCGACGTGGTTGCGCAGGACCTGCTCCCGCTCGCCGAGGAAGTCCATCCCCACGCCGGGCACCCCGCCCTGCACCAGCGCCACCCTGACCGGGCGCCCCTCCCCCGCCCCGGCGGTGGGCACCAGCAGGCCTACCAGGGGGACGGCGACCGCAGCGGCGGCGAGCAGGGCGACTGTCCGCAGACGGTTCGGGGCCGGGGCGCCTGCCCGCCCGGCGAGGGCCACGACGGCGGCGGCCAGCAGCGCACCGCTGAGCGCGGTGACGGCCGAGACCAGCGGCGCGCCGCCGAGGGCGGCGAAGCCGGTGAACGGGCTGGCGGTCTCGGCGAACGCCAGGCGTCCCCACGGGAAGCCGCCGAATGGCAGCCGGTCGCGGGCGGCCTCCTGTGCGACCCAGAGGCAGGCCACCCATACCGGCCAGCCGCGCAGCCGCTGGGTGGCCGGCAGCAGCGCCCCGGTCGCGGCGAGGAAGGAGCTCTCGAGCAGGGCGACCGCGATCCAGGCGTCGGGACCGATCACCGTGAGCCACGACAGCAGGGGAAGGAAGACCGCGAGCCCGTGGACCAGGCCGAGGAGGGCGCCACGGCGCGGCCGCACGCCTCGGGTCAGCAGGACCAGCGCAGCGACACCGACCGGGGCCAGTGGCCACAGGTCGTACGGCGGGAAGGAGAGGGCGACGAGGGCACCGCTGACAACCGCCCCGGCCAGGCGGGGGCCGAGGGCGGAACCGCGGGGCAGCCAGCGGGAGCGGCCGCCGTCACCCGCACCGGCCGGGTCGGCCGCGGTGACGTCGGTCGCCGGCACGGGCTCGCCGGTCGCCGTGCTCGTCACCGTCGGTGTCGTCCTCTCCGCTGCGGTCAGGGGGACTCGACCGTACAACGGCATCTGGCGACGCGGACGTTCCTAGGGAGGACCCGGTGCCGGAACGCAACCGGCCCCGGAGACGGGTCAGGGCCCGTACCGCCCTTCGGACCGACGTCGTCCCGGCTGGCTGCCGAGTCGATCGCCGTTGTCTACTGGGCGGTCGGGCCCTTCCCGTGTCTCACCCCCGCTGGCTTCCTGCCGCTCAAGCGACGGCGGCGGTCGGACCTGGCACCCGGACGGCGCTTGCGCATTGCGCCGCCCCGCGCCCGAAGCCGGCTCGTAGTGTCGCGGAGAGGAAGCCTTAGCGGGTGTCCTGCGGTGGACGGGCCTTACCCTTGTGCGGTTCGACGGAGCTTGTCAACCGGCCCCTGACCTGCACTGTTCCGCATCGTCGCAGGTGAGCGGGGGGTCAACCCGGATGACCAATTTTCGTTGACCAGCAAAGGGTTCGGCGTGTTGTGCCCGACACGCCATCCGGCATCGCCCGAATGGGCCATTGACGTCTGGTGCGGTCGTCCGAGTCAATCCCCCGCGGGCACGACGACGGTCCCGGTGGCCGTCACCGCGACCAGCGGCGGGTCCAGGACGACGGCCGCCGAGTCGCTCGCTCCGACCGCTCCGTCGCCGCGGCAGACGACCCGGGCGACGAAGTCCACCGTGCGGCTTCGGGTGCCGATGCGGGTCAGGGTCGCGTCCACCTCGACGACGTCGCCGGCCTGGACCGGCGCGCGGAACTGCACGTCGGAGTACGACGCGAAGAGGCCCTCGTCGCCGTCCGTGCGGATGCACAGCTCCGTCGCGACGTCACCGAAGAGCCCCAGCACGTACGCGCCGTCGACGAGGTCGCCGGCGTAGTGCGCGTGCGAGAACGGGATGTAGCGACGGTGGGTGACGACGAGTCCTGCGAGGCTGTTGCCGGTGTCGTGGGTGCTCATCGACGAACTCCTTCGGGCTGTGGCGTGGTCATGGCGTGCACGAGATAGCTGGCCACCTCGCCGGGCGTCGTGCCCCTCCCGAAGATCCGGTCGACCCCGAGCTCCCCGGTCGCGTGCTCGTCGAAGCGCGGACCGCCGACCACCAGCAGCGGGGCCTTCCCGGTCGGGTAGGACTCACGGAACGCAGCGGACATCTCGCGGGTGTTCTTCAGGTGCGCGTCGCGCTGCGTCACGACCTGCGACACCAGCACGGCGTCGGCCTTCTCCTCGCGGGCCTGCGCGACGAGGTCGGGCACCAGGACCTGCGCGCCGAGGTTCACGACCTTCAGCTCGCGGTAGTACTCGAGGCCCTTCTCGCCGGCAAAGCCCTTGATGTTCAGGATCGCGTCGATGCCCACGGTGTGCGCATCGGTGCCGATGCACGCGCCGATCACCACGAGCTTGCGCCGCAGCCGTGACTTCACCGTCGCGTTGACCTCCTTGGCCGACAGCAGCGGGTACTCGCGCTCGAGGACCTTCACCGCCGACAGGTCGACGAGGTGGCTCACCGATCCGTAGACGACGAAGAACGTGAAGTCCGGTCCCATGGGCTTCGCGTGCACGACCATCGCGGGGTCCATGCCCATCTTCTGGGCCAGCTGCAGCGCCGCACCCTCGGCCCGCTTGTCGTGCGGCACCGGCAGCGTGAAGGACACCTGCACCATGCCGTCGCCGGTGGTGTCGCCGTAGGGCCGGACGATCTTCTTCGCCGGCCCCTTGGTCGTGGGCTTCGTCGTCCCGTTGTTCGTCACCGCGCACCTCCCGGCGCCGTCAGCGCGACCGGCTCGTTCTCCAGGATGTCGGTCACCGGGTTGTAGTAGTCACGCGCCGTCCGTACGACGCCGTCGAGGCCCTTGCCCCGGTCGGCCGGACGCTTCATCAGGCCGAAGGTTCCGTCGCCGATCGCCTCGAGCAGCGGCGCCTTGCCCGGCTCGGCGACGATCGCCTCCAGGAGGTCGACCGCCTCGTCGAGCACCTGGTGGGCCCGTGACTGGATGAAGCCGCCTGGCGCGGGGTGGAAGTCCTCGTGCAGGTTGCCGGCGGCCTCGAGCACGTAGCGCACGTTCTGCAGCGCGAGGTCCCGGTCGGAGAGGAACGGCGTGACGACCGCCTCGGTCATCATCCCGACGAGCAGGATCCCCTGGCCGGTCAGCGCACCCACGAGGTTGAAGAAGCCGTCGAGCAGGTAGCCGCGGAAGACGTCGCCGGTCATGTGCTTGGTCGGCGGCATCCACTTCAAGGGCGCGTCCGGGAAGAGCTCGCGGGCGAGGAGCGCGTGCGCAAGCTCCAGCCGGAAGGAGTCCGGGAGGTCGGGGTTGATCTCGAAGGCGTGGCCGAGCCCGAGCTGCCAGTCCTGGAGCCCGGCCTCCTTGGCGAAGTACTCGTTGAGCAGCTGGCTGACCGTGACGGTGTGCGCCTCGTCGACGGCATCGGCGGTGGTGAGGTAGTTGTCCTCGCCGGTGTTGATGATGATGCCGGCGCGGGCGTGGACCTGCCGGGAGAAGCGCTGGTCGACGAAGGTGCGGATCGGGTTGATGTCGCGGAAGAGGATGCCGTACATGGAGTCGTTGAGCATCATGTCCAGCCGCTCGAGGCCGGCCAGCGTCGCGATCTCCGGCATGCACAGCCCGGAGGCGTAGTTGGTCAGCCGGACGTAGCGGCCGAGCTCCTTCGAGACGTCGTCGAGCGCCGCGCGCATCAGGCGGAAGTTCTCCTGGGTCGCGTAGGTCCCGGCGTATCCCTCACGGGTGGCGCCCTCGGGCACGTAGTCGAGCAGCGACTGGCCGGTGGACCGGATGACCGCGATGACGTCCGCGCCCTCCCGCGCGGCTGCCTGCGCCTGAGGGATGTCCTCGTAGATGTCGCCGGTCGCGACGATCAGGTAGATCCAGGGCTGGCGCGGCGCGTCGCCGACGCGCCGGACCAGCCGGTCCCGCTCCTCGCGGCGACGGTCGACCTGCCGCACACCCCGGCCGACGTCGCGCCGGGCGGCCCGTGCGGCGCGCTCCGCGTCGCGTCCCTCCGGGAGCCGGAGCCCCACGGTGCCTGCCGCCGCTCGCTGCGCCAGCGCAGTGACGGCGTCCGGACCGGTCCCGCCGGCGCGGCGTACGGCGTCCCAGACCGGGAGGGCGACACCGTGCTCGAGTCCGACCTCGTCCCGGACCGCGTCGACGAGCCGGTTGACCCACGGGGTGCCGTCGGCGTCGGCCCCCTGCACGCCGGCCATCCGGAGCACGGCGCGCTCGACCGACACCGTGCTGTGGGTCCGGGCGAGCGCGACGATCGGCTTGCCGGCCTGGCGGGCGAGCGCCCGGGCCCGGCGCACGGTCGCCCGGTCGAGGGCCAGCCGGTCGGCACGATGCGCGCGGCTCACGGGCGGGCTTCCTCTCGACAACGACGACGGGCGGAAGATCTGCGGTCCATCACCGTCCGGACAGCAGATCGTCCGTCATTCTGCCGTACGGTCCCAGGATTGCGCGCATCGCGACGTGTCGCGGCGCCCGGTCGGTCGTGCGGTGCGTCATCCTTTCCACCAAGTTCCGCACGCCAGGCGCCGGGCCGTGCGACAGTGACGCCCGGTTTGTCCCATCCCCACTCCCGGGGTTCAGCACCGCGGCCGTCCAGGTCGCCCGCAGCACAGACAGGCGAGACAGACGCACATGCACCTGCACCGACGCACCGCCGGCATCGTGACCTCCCTCCCCCGCTCCCGGGGCCGCCGGCGCAGCACCGTTGGTGCGGTGCTCGTGGCCGTGCTGGGTGCCGGCGTCCTCGTCGGCGGGCCAGCGCCGACGTCGCTCGCGGCCGACGCGGTCACCCCGGGAGCCCCGGCCATGCCGGCCGCGCTGCCGACCGCCCGCGCGGCGGTCTTCCCGCTGCGCTCGGTCCCTGCCTGGGCGACGCCGAGCAACATCGCGGTCCGGGTCAAGCCGTACGACGGCGCGATCGACAAGCGCTACCAGGTCTCGACGCCGGCCGGCTCGGTGCTGTTCTGGGGCGACTGGAACCGCGACGGTGCCGTCACGCCGGCGGTCTACACGACCGGTCACTGGGCGATCTACGACGCGATGCTCGGCAAGACGCCTGCCCCGAGCCGCCAGTTCGACTTCGGAGCGCCCGGCGACAAGCCCGTCGTCGGGGACTGGAACGCCGACGGCCGGACCGACATCGGGGTCGTCCGCCGCGGCACCTGGCTGCTGCGCAACGCCCCGTCCGCGGGCAACACGTGGCGCAAGCTGAACTACGGGCGCGCCACCGACGTGCCGGTGACCGGCGACTGGAACGGTGACGGCACGGCCGGCATCGGCGTCCGTCGCGGCGCCCAGTACCTCCTCCGGCAGACACCCATGGCCGGCAAGCCGACCTACGACTACAAGTTCGGCAAGCCGTCCGACGTCTCGGTCGTCGGTGACTGGGACGGCGACGGCACCGACTCGCTGGGGGTCGTCCGCGGCTCCCGGTGGCTGCTCCGTAGCAAGAGCACGGTGCGCAGGTCGAAGCCGACGGTCACCCGCCAGGTCGTCGAGCGGCCCGCCGACCCCGCCGCGCGGCCCGCCCCGTGGCCGACCCGCGCCGGCAAGAGCGCGGCGGCGTGCCCGACGGCGACCGGGCGCGTGGCGGCCCGCCAGCAGGTCGGGCCGACCGTCGTGCCGAGCGCGATCCTGGACAAGACGCTGCCCTACGACGAGGCCGACCCCAACCTCACGGTCAACCCCGTCTACCAGCTGCGTAACTCGCTGCTCGAGTCCGAGCGCTACCTGCTCGGCGCCCAGTACTTCGACCGCTGGTACGCCAGTCGCACCCAGCGCTACACCGACATCCTCAACCGGATGACCGTGCAGGAGTACGCCGTCAGGCGGCCGGCCATGGCGGCCCTCGCGGTGGCCGTGGCCGCCCGCACCGGCGCGCACAGCACCACCGCGGCGGCCCGCACCCGCGACGAGGCGCTCCGCTACGTCGACTGGCTGGTCCGCTCGATCGCCTGCGAGCACCGCGCCATCTCCCCCGGCGGCTGGGGCTCGGGCTGGCAGACCGCGCACTGGGCCTTCCTCACCGGCGAGGCCGCCTGGCTGGTCTGGGACCAGCTCGCGCCGCAGACCCGGGAGTACGTCGCGCAGATGATCGTCTACGAGGCCTCGCGGCGTCTGATGATCATGCCGCGGTACTGGGCCGACCGGTCCGGCATCCTGCCGGCCCACAAGGGCGACACCAAGGCCGAGGAGGATGCCTGGAACGCCGGCGTCCTGGAGCTCGCGATCGCGATGATGCCCAAGCACGCCCAGGCGGCCAACTGGCGCCGGCGGGCCATCGACCTCGAGCTGACGGCGTACGGCCGGATCGCGGACCTGAGCTCGCCGGAGGTCGTCAACGGTGTCGCGATGGCCAGCCGCCTCAAGGGCGTGAACATCTACGACGACGGCACCCTCGAGAACCACGACGTCATGCACCCCGACTACATGAGCAACATCCAGATGAACTGGTGGGCGGCGGACGTCGCCGGGCTCGCGGGGAGGACTGTCACCCAGGCCGCGCTGCACAACGGCCCGCTGGTCTACGGCGCGCTGAGCACGGTGAGCTTCCCCGAAGGCGGCGCGTCACCGGCGAACGGTCATCCGTTCGCCGCACCGGGCGGCACGATGTACCGCCCCGGGACCAACGACATCTACTACCCGCAGGGATCGGTCTGGGGCACCGTGCGCCGGGCGCACTTCATCAGCTTCGACGCGCACGCCCTTGCCTACGGCCTGGACTCGGCGACGCCGTGGGCCGCGCGGGACGCACTGACCCAGCACCTCGCCGGGCAGCAGTCGCTGGTGGCCACCAACGGCATCGGCGACGGCCGGACGTACAGCTACGACCAGGCGGTGGCCAACACCCAGGAGAGCTACAACGGGCGCGAGGAGTACGCCGCCTCCCAGCTCGCGGCGGGCTGGCTGTCGCTCTACGTCAGCACGAACGCGTGGGACCGGACGTTCAACGTGCCGCCGCTGAACACCGCGACCTACCAGCCGCTCCCGCCGATGACCCAGAAGCAGACCGGCTGGTTCGGCTACCTGGACGCCTCTCAGCACGAGCAGGGCGAGCGTCTCAGCCCGTAGCCGTTCCGACCCGCCGGGTGAGGGGTCGATAGCGTCGGTCCCGACAGAAGTCGAGCACAAGCCCCCCACCGGCTGGAGGCCTCGCGGGTGATCTACGTCCTGACGCGAGCCGTCTGCCTGGCGCTGTTCAAGGTGCTGTGGCGGCCGGTGGTCGTCGGCCGGGAGAACATCCCGCCCGACGGGCCGCTGATCCTGGCCAGCAACCACCAGTCCTTCATCGACAGCATCGTGATCCCGCTGGCGGTGCCGCGTCGGGTCGTCTTCCTGGCCAAGGCGGAGTACTGGGAGGGAAGGTCGCTGGCGAGCCTGCCCCGGCGGCTGTTCTTCCGGACCTTCGACGCGGTGCCGGTCCAGCGGGAGGAGCAGCGGGACGCCCAGGCCTCCCTCGACCTGGCTCGCGGGGTGCTCGAGCGTGGCGACGCGTTCGGCATCTACCCGGAAGGCACCAGGTCCCGCGACGGGCGGCTCTACCGCGGCCGGACGGGCGTCGGCTGGCTGTCGATGGCTGCGTCGGCGCCCGTCGTGCCGGTCGGTCTGATCGGCACCGACCGGGTCCAGCCGATCGGCGCCAAGGTGCCGCGGGTGCACCGCGTCCGGATCGCCTTTGCCCCGCCGGTGCGCCCCGAGGACTACGCCGACCTGCCGCCCGGGCGTGCTCGGCGGCAGATCACCGACGCCGTCATGGAGTCGGTCGCGGCCCTGACCGGCCAGCCCCTCGCCGACGGCTACAACGACCACGCTGCAGAGCCACCCCGCGGATCCGCCACGACGCCGGACGACCGGCGGACCGCCTGAGATGGCGGCAGCGGTCCGCCGCAGCGCCGGCATCCTGCTCTACCGCCAGGACGCCGACAGCCTGCGGGTGCTGCTGGCCCACATGGGTGGGCCGTTCTTCACCAACCGGGACAAGGGCGGCTGGACGGTGCCCAAGGGCGAGCCGGAGCCGGACGAGGACCTGGAGACCACGGCGCGGCGCGAGTTCGCCGAGGAGCTCGGGCTGCCCGTCCCGCCCGGTCCGCTGGTGCCCCTTGGCGAGATCACCCAGAAGGGCGGCAAGGTCGTGACCGCCTGGGCACTCGAGGGCGACCTGGACGTCGACGCCGTGGTGCCGGGGACCTTCGAGATGGAGTGGCCCAGGGGCAGCGGCCGGGTCGGGACCTTCCCCGAGGTCGACCGGGCGGCCTGGTGGACGCCCGGCGAGTGCGCCGAGCGCATCGTCCCCGCCCAGCTCGAGCTCGTCGCCCGCCTCGTGGCGCATCACGCCGACCTCGCCTGACGCATCGGCTGCCTCGGTCGTCCGCGGCGGTCACGGCTCGCCGAAGTCGGCGACCTGAGTGGCGGGGGTGCCCGGGTCCCCCGTCCACTCCCAGACGTCCTGGTGACGGCTCGTCTCCCCTGCGGCGACCAGCCCGCCGGTCAGGACCACGGTGTCCCGTGCCGCGTCGTAGGCCAGGCCGAACGCCTGGCGGGCGGGGAACACGTCACGACCCAGCAACGTCCAGTCCCCGTCGTCCCAGCGCCAGACGTCGCCGTGAGCCTGCTGCATGTCCGAGCCGCCGACCAGCAGGACACCGAGCTCCGGGTCCACGACCGCCTCGGCGTTGACCAGCCGGCCCGGGCCGCGGGCTGCCATCCGGGTCCAGCCGGTCGGGCGCCACGTCCAGGTGTCCGCCAGCGCGCCCGGGAGGGACTCGTCCACGACCTGGTGCCCGCCGTAGAGCACCAGGCCCCCGGCCGGTGGGTCGGAGACCAGCATCGCCGGCCAGCGCGCCGGGTCGGGCCCCTCAGCGGCGAGCCGCTCCCAGCGCTGCCCGTCCCAGGACCAGGTGTCGTTGCGGATGCCCCCGGCCCCGTCGTCCCCGCCGTAGAGGACGACCTCGGCCGACCCCGGGTCCCACGCCATCGCCGCCGCCAGCCGAGGGCCGGGCCCCTCCTCCCGATGGGCGGTCCACCGGGTGCCGTCCCACTCCCACGTCTGCTCGGCGTCCGCGGCCGGCAGGTCACCGCCGTGGAGCACGACCACGTCCCGCTCGGAGTCATAGCCGGCCGCGAAGAAGCCGCGCTCCGGCGGCGCCTCGCGCCCGGCGTCCACGAGCTCCCAGGCCGTGCCGTCCCACCGCCAGAGCTCCATCGACCTGTCGGCCACCACGCCCTCGGGCGGGCCTGTCAGCAGCAGCACCCCGTCGCCGGACGGGTCCGGCAGGAGCTCGTGGGAGGCGCCGAGCACCGGGACGTCCGCTGTGGCCGGAGCAGACCCCTGTGACGGCCGCGGCGAGGATGACGCGGCGCCGTCGTCGGCGTCGGTGCCCGAGGGTCCGGTGCAGGCGACTACGCACGCCACGGCAAGACCCGCAGCCAGAGCTGCCACAGCTGCCCGGCGGTGCGGGGCCGGCACCTCGGGCAGCCGCATGCGACCACGCTGCGAGCCAGCCGTCGGCCGGGTCAAGATCGACGAGGTAACGAACCCGGACCGAATCGGCCTCGGGTGCCGCGCCCCTCAGCCAGATGGCGACCGGCGACCTCGACCTCAGTCAGCCGGGTAACGGGCGCACCTCGGAAGGTCACGCCCCGGAAGTCCACCGCGTCATCGGCTGATACCACGCAGCCGCCCGGGCCGGGGATCGCCTCCTCGATGGTCACGGTGCGGGCGTAGGCCCGGAACTCGAGGGTCAACGCGTTCGGGTCGGTGCACGCGGGTCCTGCGTAGCCGAACACAGCCCGTCCCCGCCCGTCGGGCCGGATGGTCAGCTCGTATCCGGTCCCACGTCTCGGCCGTGGTCGTTGCGCCAGTACGAGGCCGGTCCCGTCGGGGCGTGACGACGATCCACGACGATCTTCGGCCCGAGGCCGCCCTCGTTGGCCAGCATGACCTCGGCACGCAGCTCGCCGACGGGGAGGCCGGACGGCGACACGGTGAGCTCGCGAGCCGGCGGCACCCGCGGGCCGGGGTCGACGAGCCGTGCCACCAGCGCGACGGTCAGCCCGGCGACGACCGCGGCGGCCGCGACAGCCGCCACGAGGCGGCGCCGCGTCGCCTGGCGCCGATCCATCTCGCCGCGCATCAACCTGTCCCTGGCGGTCGCGACGTCGACCGGGACGCCGTCCGCGCTCCGCAGCGCGACGACGAGGCGACGCTCCATCTCCGCGGTGGTCACTTCTCCTCCTCGAGACGCTCTGCGAGCGCGTGCAGCCCGCGGCTCGCGTGGGTCTTGACCGAGCCGAGGCCGATACCGAGGGTCTCGGCGATCTCTGCCTCGCTGGCCTCGTCGTAGTAGCGCAACACGAGCACCTCCCGCTGCCGCCGAGGCAGGTCGCGCAGTGCGCGGACGACGTCGTCGTGCTCCAGATGGATCATCGCGAGCTGCTCGGCCGGCGCGGAGTCCCGTTCCACCTGGGTGGGCCGCCGCAGCCTGGCGACCCGGACGCGCCGCAGCCGGCTGCGGCAGCCATTGACGACGCTCGCGCGCAGATAGAAGAACGCGTCGTCCGTGCGTCGCACGTGCCGCCAGCGTCGGCTCAGCCCGGTGAACGCGTCCATGACCACGTCCTCCGCGTCGGACGGGTCGTCCACCAGGTGCCGGGCCAGCCGCACGAGGTGCGAGTAGTGCGCATCGAAGACGGCCGCGACTCCCTCGTGCCGGGAGGTCGGCGGCTCGAACGAGGCCGTCGAGTCCCGTGGTCCCGGCTGGTCGGGGACCAGCATCGGGAGGCTTGCCGCCTTGCTGGAGCGAGCGGTCACGACAACTCAGACGTCTGGGAGGCTCGCGCGTTGACAGCTCTCACCATCGCACCCGAGGGCAGCGTCGTCCACACGCCGCTGGCCCCGGCGAGTGCGCCGGGGCCAGCGGGTGGCCGGTCGTGTCAGACCGGGTGCGGTGCGTGGTGGTGAGCGTGCCGGTCGATGGTGACGGCCGCGAGGGCGATGACCATGACGATGAGCAGTCCGGCGGCCGTGTAGCCGACGATGGCCCACATCCCCGGGTCAGACCCGGTGCTCGGGTCTGGCCCGGCAGGCGGGACGGCCGCCCCTTCGACCGGTGGGACGAGTGGTGCCGGCCCGGCGAGCGCCGGACCCGCCACGAGCATCAGCAGCGTGGTGCAGAAGACGGTGAACAGGGTCGAGCGAGTGCGGTTCATGAGGTGCTGCTTCCTGACTGGCTTGCGGGATGGGTGTCGAGCGCTCACCCCCCTTAGACGTCCGGGGTCACCCGGCGTTGACAGCCCGCCGAGCCGTTGTGGTGCGTCCCTTCCGGACCGACGGCTCCCGGCGGGCTCGCAGATGCAGGATTCGGCCGTGAGTCCGGAAGGCACGCACCGCCCTCTGGCGACGAGGCTCAGGCGGCGTGCAACGTGCGGCCGCGGACGACGGTACGTCGGCAGGCCGGTGTGTCCTCGGCCAGCTGGTCGGCGCTCGGCAGGCCGTCGACCGAGCCGCCATCCCCCGCCGACGACCCGCCCGAGCCCGCTTGACCACCCAGGTCCCAGACCGCGAAGGTGGCCGGGGCGCCGGCCGTCAGCACCCCGTCGGCGTCCCGTTTCGCGGCCAGCCAGCCGCCCCGCGTGTGCGCCTCGAACGCCTCGCCCATCGAGAGGCCCGACCCGGGCGTGTGGTGCCGGACCGCGGCGAGGACGGATCCCCACGGGTCGACCGGGGTGACGGGCGAGTCGGAGCCGAGGGCCAGCACGACGCCGGCGGCGCGCATGGCGGCGAAGGGGTTGAGGGTCAGGGCGCGCTCGACGCCGAGGCGCTGGGCGTACATGCCCGAGTCGCCGCCCCACAGCCGGTCGAAGGCGGGCTGCACCGATGCGACGACGCCGAGCCGGGCGAAGGTCGCCACCACGTCGGGCGAGGGCATCTCGACGTGCTCGACGCGATGCCGTGCGGCCCGGACCGAGTTGGCGCCGAGCTCCTTCGCAGCGAGCGCCAGGCCGGTCCCGATCTCCCCGACCGCGCCGTCACCGATGGCGTGGAAGCCGGCCTGCAGCCCAGCACGGGTGCACGCCACGACGTGGTCGCGGACGGCTGCCGCGTCGAGATACCCGTGCCCGGCGTGGCCGGCGTCGGCGTACGGCTCGCGCAGGTGCGCGGTGTGCGACCCGATCGAGCCGTCGGCGAAGAGGTCGCCGGCGGCGCCGGTCGTCCCGAGGTCCAGGGCCCGGGCGATGCCCGCAGGGCCGACCTCGCCCCAGTAGGTGACGACCTCCGGCGCGGGCTCGACCGCCAGGAGCTCCCCCAGGGCCTGCAGGTCCTCGGAGCTGGAGATGTCCGGCCCGGCCAGCTCGTGGATGCACCCGACCCCCAGGGAGGCAGCCCGCGCGAGGGCCGCGCGCTGCACCGAGCGCCGCTGGTCGGGGCTGACCGACTCGCGGGCGACCCGACGGACCACGTGGTGAGCGTCGCGGGTCAGGTGACCGGAGTCGTCGAAGCCCGCCTCGCCGCGGGCCTCCGGCGCCGCCGCGAGCAGGGCGGAGGACACCACGGCGGAGTGCACGTCGATGCGCGAGAGGTAGACCACCCCGCCGTACGACGCCCGGTCGAGCTCCTGGCGGGTCGGCGGCCGCTGCTCGGGCCAGGAGGTCTCGTCCCAGCCGTGCCCGAGGACGACCCGCCCGCGTGAGGACCGGTTCGCCTTCTCGACGCGCTCGAGGCAGTCCGCCAGCGACGTGGCGCCGGTCAGGTCCAGCCCGGTCAGCGCCAGGCCGGTGGAGGTGGTGTGCACGTGCGCGTCGACGAAGGCCGGCAGCACAAGCGCCCCGTCAAGGTCGACCACCTCGTCGGCCGCGTCCCGGTGGGGGGCGGGGTCCCTGCCGACCCAGGCGATCGCTCCCCCGCGGACCAGCACGGCGGTAGCGGCGGGGTCGTCCGGGGAGCGCACCCGCCCCGACTCGTAGAGGGTCGAGGTGAGGTCCGGCACGCCGTTCAGTCTGCCAGCCGGCGCTCGAACAGCCGCCGGGCACCGGGTTCGGTCCGGAGCAGGTCCAGCGCGGTCGCGGCGTGGCCGGGGACGTAGCCGTTGCCGATCAGCATCGTCACGTCGGCCGCCAGGCCCTCGGCGCCGAGGGCGGCCGCGGAGAACGACGTCGCCATCGAGAAGAAGATCACCGTGCCCCGGTCGGCCGTGGCCAGGACGGCACCGTGCTCGCAGCCCGGGACGTCGACGCAGACCACGGTCACGTCGGCGGCCCGGCCCAGGGCCTGCTCGACTGCCGCGGCCAGCGCCACCGGGTCACGGGCGTCCGCGACCCCCACGGCGTCGGCGAGACCGGCCTCGCGCAGCAGCTCGGCCTCCGCCTCGAAGGGCACCACCCCCACGGTCCGCGACGCGCCGGCTCGTCGGGCGGCGGCCAGCGAGAGCGACCCGCTCTTGCCCGCACCCCCGACGACCGCCACGGTCGGCGCGTCGTAGCCGCGCACGACGCGGTCGGTGAGCGCGGGGGCGCCGCAGACGTCCAGGACGGCCATGGCCAGCTCGCCGGGCAGGTCGTCCGGCAGCACCGCGGCGATCGACCGGCCGAAGAGGATGGCGTGTCCCTCGGCGGGCACCTGCTCGGAGCGCCCGTCCCAGCGCGCCAGGTCGTCGGTGATCCGCAGCGGTGTCAGCGAGAGCGAGACGAGGGTGGCCACCCGGTCCCCCACGCTGAGCCCCAGGGGCGACTCCGGGCCGACCTCGTCGACCACGCCGACCAGCATGCCGCCGGACCCGGTCACCGGGTTCTGCATCTTGCCCCGGGAGGCGACGATCTCGAGCACCTCGCGGCGTACGGCGTCGCCATCGCCGGCGTGCTTGGTCGCGAGCTGGCGGAAGGACGCGGCGTCCAGGTTGAGGCGCGCGACGGCGACCCGCACCTCGTCGGCGGCGATCTCCGGGCGGTCGTCGAGCCGCTGGGCAGCCTGCGGCAGTGCTCCGGCGGGCTCCAGGACCCGGTGCAGCCCGACGGGCGAGGACGGCGCGGACTGGCTGCCAGAGGTGCTCACGGGCGCAGATCTTACAGATCTTCCGGTGGACGGTTGGTTCCACCGGATGTTCTCCCGTAACCTCGGGTACGGACGACAAGTCCTCCAGTCCTGCCGTCTGCCCCCGAGGAGCCCTCGATGACCATCACCACCGACGTGCCCGCGGGCTCGGGCGGCAGCAGCGAGTCGCAGCTCGAGCAGCCCTACGCCTACCGCCGCCAGGAGCTCGTCGAGCCGGACTGGCGCCGGCTGCCGGGCTACCGCGACGTCACCGCGGAGGAGTGGGCCAGCGCCCAGTGGCAGCGGGCGCACTGCGTCAAGAACGTCAAGCAGCTGCGCGAGCTGATGGGCGACCTCCTCGAGGACCGGTTCTACGCCGACCTCGAGCGTGACCAGGCCGAGCGGGCCACCATGTCGATGCTGATGCCGCCGCAGATGATGAACACCATCGTCCCCACCGGACCGGCCGACGGGCAGACGGGCAGTCAGAGCTGGACGGACGCGTTCTACGCCGACCCGGTCCGCCGCTACATGCTCCCGGTCTTCTCCGACCGCCGCACCGACTGGCCGAGCCACCCGCACGCGACGCGGGACTCGCTGCACGAGCACGACATGTGGGTGGCCGAGGGTCTCACCCACCGCTACCCGACCAAGGTGCTGGCCGAGCTGCTGCCGACCTGCCCGCAGTACTGCGGGCACTGCACCCGGATGGACCTCGTCGGCAACTCGACGCCGGTGATCGACAAGCTGAAGTTCGACCTCAAGCCGGTGGACCGGTACGACGCGATGATCGACTACCTGCGCCGCTCCCCCGGGGTGCGGGACGTCGTCGTGTCGGGCGGCGACGTGGCCAACATGCCGTTCAAGAACCTCGAGGCCTTCGTCGCGCGGCTGCTCGACATCGAGAACATCCGCGACATCCGCCTGGCGACCAAGGCCCTGATGGGCCTGCCGCAGCACTGGCTGCAGGACGACGTGCGGGCCGGGATGGAGCGGCTCGCGACGGTCGCCCGGGCGCGTGGCGTGCACCTGGCGATCCACACGCACGTCAACAACGCCAACTCGGTGACGCCGCTGGTCGCCGACGCCACGAAGGCGATGCTCGAGGCCGGCGTGCGCGACGTGCGCAACCAGGGCGTGCTGATGCACGGGGTCAACGCCACCACGACCGACCTGCTCGACCTGTGCTTCTCGCTGCTCGATGGCGCCGGGATCATGCCCTACTACTTCTACATGTGCGACATGATCCCGTTCTCGGAGCACTGGCGGGTGTCGGTCGACGAGGCGCAGAAGCTGCAGCACGGGATCATGGGCTACCTGCCCGGCTTCGCCACCCCGCGGATCATCTGCGACGTCCCGTTCGTCGGGAAGCGCTGGGTGCACCAGATCGAGGAGTACGACCACGAGCGGGGCATCTCGTACTGGACCAAGAACTACCGCACCGGGATCGAGAAGACCGACCCTGAGGCCCTGACGCGGCGCTACGAGTACTACGACCCGATCCACACCCTGCCGGAGGCCGGCCAGGCCTGGTGGCGCGAGCACGGGCCTGCGGCCGACCACGACGCGGCCGCCGACCGGGCCGCCGCCTCCCGCGCGGCCGCGTCGGCCCAGGCGGTCGACGCCTGACCGCTGCGGGACGAGCGGGTCGCGCTGTCAGGCCTTGGTGGCCGCCTTGTCGGTGACGTCGACCGCGCCCGCACGTCGGGCCGTGTCGGCCTCGTCGGCGGCGCGCAGCCGCTGGGCGAGCCCCACGATGACCTTGCGCATGAGGGTGTGGCTGTCCTCCAGCGTCGACCAGAAGCGCCGCCGGCCGATGACCATCAGCTCGACCGGGCTGGTCGAGACGATCGTCGCGTCGCGGGGTGCCGGGTCGATGACCGCCAGCTCGCCGAACGCGTCACCCGGACCGAGGGTGGCGACCGTCTGGCCGCCGCGCTGGACGGCCAGCTCGCCCTCGACGACCAGCCAGAACTCCTCGCCCGGGCTGCCCTCACGGACCACCGTGTAGCGGGCGGGATAGCGCAGGTGATCGGCCTGCCGGACCATCAGGTCCAGCTCCTTCTTGGACATCCCGCCGAAGAGCGGGACCGCCTTGAGCCGGGCGATGTAGAGGTCCTTGGCCATGCGGCGTCCCTCCCGGGAGTCCAGCGACCCGCGCGGTAGTCGCACGCGGTGGAGTCACTGGACTCCCGGGCGGCGCACCGTGTCAACCAGAACGGCGATATGTCCGGATACCTCGGACCATCTGGGCGGCCCAGAGGGCCTGGAAGTTTCGGGAGGCGCCTCAGGCCGGCTTGGTGAACAGCTCGGTCACCCAGAGCCGTCCCCCGGACGAGACGAGCCCGACGCCCACGACCCGCTTCCGCGGGTCGAGGATGTTGGCCCGGTGCGCCGGGCTGCGCAGGAACGCCCGGTGGATCTCGCGGACGGAGTAGCCCATCCCGACGTTCTCGGCGATGGCGGACCAGCAGCAGATGGTCGAGAAGTTCGCCGTGTGGAACAGCGTCGTCGCCGAGGCCATCTGGCGGGAGTGCTGGCGGGCGGCCGTCGCCAGGTCGCTCGAGAGCCGCAGCGGCCGGAGGCCGTGGGCGGAACGGGTGTTGTTGATCTTCGTGAGCAGCTTGCTCTCACGGGTGGTGACCGCTCCGGCAGGTGCCGCGCCCACCAGGGCGGTCGATGCCGTCATGGCGACGGCGGCGAGCAGGGACAGCATGATGCGTTGTATGCGCACGGTCGGTCCTTTGGCAGGGGACAGATTTTCCCCCGTGCGGCCCTGTTTCTTCCCCCAGGCCGCGATGTTTATCCCTCATGCGAGCGGAAAGATCACAAGCCCCAGAAGCCCCATATGGCACACCTTGACCAACACAAGACCGACACGTGGAGTCACGCTCAGTGACAATCGCGCACGGTTCGCAGGCTGACCCTGAGCGCCGGTCAGACCTGCAGCGGCCGGGCCTCGTAGGGCGTGCTCAGCACGATCGTCGTGCGGGTGGAGACGTTGGCCTCGGCGCGGATCCGCGCGAGCAGTGTCTCGAGGTCGGCGGGTGCCCGGACGCGCACCTTGAGGATGTAGCTCTCGTCGCCGGCCACCGAGTGGCAGGCCTCGATCTCGGTCAGGCCACGGAGCCGCTCCGGTGCGTCGTCGGGAGCGCTCGGGTCGATCGGGCGGATCGAGACGAAGGCGGTCAGCGCCAGGTCGAGGGCCTCGGCATCGACCACGGCCACGTACCCCCGGATCACGCCACGCTCCTCGAGGCGCCGCACGCGCTGGTGCACCGCGGACGTCGAGAGCCCGGTCGCCTTGGCGAGGTCGGTGTAGCTCATCCGACCGTCCTGGCCCAGCAGGGCGACGATGCGCCGGTCGAGGTCCTCCACGCGGACACCGTAGCCAGGTGGCCCGGCGGGGCTCCGGCGCCACGCTCGCCGGGCGGGGACCGCGTTGTCCCCGCCCGGCGACCGGGCGCTCCGTCAGCGAACCCGACGGACCGAGCCGTCCGACTCGCGGACGTACTTCACGGCTGGACCCAGAACCGCGCCGGAAGGCTCGACGTGCCGGTGGTGGCCCGCCTTCACCTTCGGGGACGCGGCCGCGTCCGCCGTCGAGGCAGTCATCCCCGCCACGCCCACCGTGCCGGCCGCGAGGGCCAGCAGGAGGGCGACGCGGCGTGCCGCCGGTGTGCACAGGACCGTGCGCATATCGAGCTACTCCCGTCCGAGGTGCCTGGTGCGCACGGCCCGGAGGCCGTCCACACCCGACGCGACGAACGAGCCGGTCTCGCCACTCACTCCCCCTGCTGCCTAGGCGACCGATTGTCTCCGTGCCCTCGACGTGCGGGGAGCGCGTCGCGGGTCGGTGGGGGCCGCAGGGATCACCGTGTCCCGTCCACGCCGCCAGGGAGGCGGCGCAGGGGTGACATCGGCAGCATCCGGGCGGTCCTTGACCGTTCGGCCGTCAGTCGTCGCCGCGGCGCAGGTGGCGGCCGATCACGACCCGCTGCACCTGGTTGGTGCCCTCCACGATCTGCAGCGCCTTGGCCTCGCGCATCAGGCGCTCGACCGGGAAGTCCTGGACGTAGCCGTAGCCGCCGAGCACCTGCACGGCGTCGGTCGCGACCCGCATCGCCATGTCCGTGCAGAAGAGCTTGGCCATCGCGGCCTGCTTGCCGAAGGGCTCGCCGCGGTCACGGCGCCGGGCCGCCTCGAGGTAGAGGGCCCGGCCGGCCTCGACTCCGGTGGCCATGTCGGCCAGCAGGAAGGACATGCCCTGGAAGTCGGCCAGCGGGCGGCCGAACTGCTGGCGCTGGCCGGCCCAGTCGACGGCGACGTCAAGAGCGTTCTGCGCCAGGCCGACGGCGCACGCCGCGATGCCGAGCCGACCGCCGTCCAGGGCGGCCAGCGCGATCTTGAATCCCTGACCCTCCTCGCCGAGCAGCCGGTCCGCGCCGATCCGGGCGGCGTCGAAGCGCACCTGGGCGGTGGTCGACCCGCTGAAGCCCATCTTGTTCTCGGGCTCGGCGGCGGAGACGCCCTCGGTGGCGCCGTCGACGAGCAGGCAGGAGATGCCGCGCGCCATCGCGTCGGGGTCGGTCGAGGTGCGGCACATCAGGCTGTAGAAGTCGGCCTCGCCGCCGTGGGTGATCCACGCCTTGGTGCCGTCGACGACGTAGTCGTCGCCGGTGCGGACGGCCTTGGTCGTCAGGGCGGCCGCGTCGGAGCCGCTCTGCGCCTCGGAGAGGCAGTACGCCCCCAGCAGCTCGCCCCCGACCATGTCGGGCAGCCACCGCTCCCGCTGCTCCTCGGTGCCGAAGGCAGCGAGCGGGAAGCAGGAGAGCGTGTGGACGCTGACCCCCTCCGCGACCGACGCCCAGACCGTGGCCAGCTCCTCGACCACCTGCAGGTAGACCTCGTACGGCTGCCCGCCGCCGCCGTACTTCTCGTCGTAGGGCAGCCCGAGCAGACCCGCCTTGCCGAGCGTGCTGAAGACCTCCCGCGGGAAGCGGCTCTCGGCCTCGTAGGACACCACGCGTGGCGCCAGCTCCTCGCGGGCGAGCTCCCGGGTGAGGGCGAGAAGCTCGACCGCCTCGTCGGTGGGTAGGTGGCGCTGGACGGGCACGGGTGAGGCCTTTCAAGGGGTACGGACGGCAGCTGTGTCGTGCGGGCGACTGCCGAGGGGGCTAGAGCACGACCACCTGGCGGTCGGTCACGTTGAGCCGCTCGATGCCGTCCTCGGTGGCGACCACGATGTCCTCGATCCGGGCACCGTGGCGACCGGGCAGGTAGATGCCCGGCTCGATCGAGAACGCCATCCCAGGCTCCAGCAGGGTCGTGTTGCCCTCGACGATGTAGGGCTCCTCGTGGGTCTCCACGCCGATGCCGTGGCCGGTGCGGTGGACGAACCGGTCGCCGTAGCCGGCCTTGCTGATGACCTCGCGGGCTGCCTGGTCGACCGACTCGGCGGTGACACCGGGCCGGGCGTGGTCGCAGGCGGCGAGCTGGGCCTCGTGCAGCACCGCGAAGTAGTCACGGAAGTCGTCGGGCGGGTCGCCGAGGGCGTACATCCGGGTGCAGTCCGAGCAGTAGCCCTCGGCCGTCGTGCCGCCGATGTCGACGACCACGACGTCGCCCCGCTCGAGGACCCGGTCACCCACCTCGTGGTGGGGGGAGGCGCCGTTCGGTCCCGAGCCGACGATGACGAAGTCGACCTTCTCGTGGCCTTCGGCGAGGATCGCGGCAGCGATCTCGCGGCCGGCCTCGCGCTCGGTGCGGCCCGGGACGAGGAACTCGGCCATCCGGGAGTGCACCCGGTCGATGGCCTGACCGGCGCGGCGCAGGGCGTCGACCTCGTCGGTGGTCTTGCGCATCCTCAGGTCGCCGAGCACGTCGGACCCGAGGCTCTGCTCGGCAGCGGGCAGGGCGGCCCGGAACCGGAGCACCTGCTCGGCCCACATCCGGTTCGACAGGCCGACCAGCCGGGGGTGCCCGAGGCGGGCGGCGATGGCGACGTACGGGCTCTCGGTCTCTCCCCAGCCGACGACCTGGATGCCGAGCGCCGGGACCGGCGACGCCTCGACGGAGGGGACCTCGAGGCCCGGCGCGACGAGGAACGGGTCGCCGTCGGGGGTGAGGACGAGGCAGGTGAGGCGTTCCAGCGGGAGCGCCTCGTAGCCGGTCAGCCAGGACAGGTCCGGCCCGGGTGTCACGAGGAGGGCGTCCAGGCCGGCTGCGGCGACGGCCTTGCGCGCGTGTGACAGACGGTCGGGCGAGACGACACGGCGAGACATACCGCCAATCTAGCCACTGGTGCCGGGGCGGCGACCGCGCCGGTGGGTGGTGGCGCCGGTCTGGCAGGGTTGCCGGATGAGCGCTGCGAGTGGCCCGCCGGAGAAGCTCCTGCTGCTGGACACGCCGTCCCTCTACTTCCGGGCCTTCTTCGGGGTCCCGGACACCATCACCGCGCCGGACGGCAGTCCGGTGAACGCGGTCCGCGGGCTGCTGGACTTCATCGCGCGGCTGGTCACCGACCGCTCCCCCACGCACCTGGTCGCCGCGATGGACGCCGACTGGCGGCCGGACTTCCGGGTGCAGGCGATCCCGTCCTACAAGGCGCACCGGGTCGCGTCCGGGGACCAGGAAGAGGTGCCGGACCCGCTGGTCCCGCAGGTCGCGATCATCGAGGACGTCCTCGCGGCGCTCGGAGTGCCGACCGTCGGGGTGGACGGGTACGAGGCCGACGACGTGATCGGGACAGTGGCCACGCACTCGCCCCGGCCGGTCGACGTGGTCACCGGCGACCGGGACCTCTTCCAGCTGGTCGACGACCAGCGCGCGGTCCGCATCCTCTACACCGCGCGCGGCGTCGGGCGGCACGACGTGGTGGACGAGGCCTGGGTCGCGGCGAAGTACGGCATCCCCGGGACTGCCTACGCCGACTTCGCGACGCTGCGCGGCGACCCGAGCGACGGGCTGCCCGGGGTGGCGGGGGTCGGCGAGAAGACAGCCGCGTCCCTGGTGACGAAGTACGGGTCGCTCGGCGCGATCCTGGCCGCGCTCGACGCGGGCGACACCGGCATGCCGGCGGGGGCACGAGCCAAGCTGGCGGCGGCCCGCGACTACCTCGAGGTCGCCCCGGTCGTTGTCGCCGTGGCGACCGACGTCCCGGTGCCGAAGTTCCTCGACGACGCCCGGATCCCGGCGAAGCCGCACGACCCGGAGCGGCTGCTGGAGCTCTCGGAACGGTGGGGCCTGGACAGCTCGCTCAACCGGGTGCTGACGGCCTTCGGCGCCGTCACCGGCTGAGGACGCGCTGATGGCTCGGGTGGCGTTCGTCGGGGCCGGCCGGATGGGTTCGGGGATGGCCGGGAGGCTGCTGGCTGCCGGGCACGAGGTCGTCGTCTGGAACCGCACGGCTGACAGGGCGGCCGCGTTGGTGGCTGCGGGTGCGCTGGTCGCACTCACCCCGCGGCAGGCCGCCGAGGGCGCGGACGCTGTCGTCGCGATGGTGAGCGACGACGACGCGTCCCGGTCGGTGTGGACCGGGCCGGACGGGCTGCTGGCCGGTGCGGCTCCGGGCACGCTGGCCGTCGAGTGCTCCACGCTCTCGCACGGCTGGGTGCTCGAGCTGGCCGCGGCCGCGCGGGACCGCGGCCTGCGCTACGTCGACAGCCCGGTGACCGGGCTGCCGGACGCGGCGGCCGCCGGCGAGCTGACGCTGCTGGTCGGCGCGGACGACGCAGACCTGGCCGCGGTGCGTCCGCTGCTGGAGCCGCTCTCGGCCCTTGTGCTGCACTTCGGGCCGGTCGGGGCGGGGACGGCGTACAAGCTGATCGTGAACCTGATGGGCGCGGTGCAGATCGCGGGGGTGGCCGAGGGCATGGCGATGGCCGAACGCGCCGGTCTCGATCTCGAGCTGGTGGCGCGCGCCATCGAGTCGGGGCAGGCGGCCAGCCCGCAGGTGGTGCGCAACGCGCACCGGATCGTGGCGGGCGACCATGCCGACCCGGTGGTCTTCTCGGGGCGGCTGCGGCGCAAGGACGCCGACTACGGCGTGCGGCTGGCTTCGGAGCTCGGCATCGACGCCCGGCTCGGGACCGTGGCGCTCGACGGCCTGGACCGGCTCGTCGCGATGGGGCTGGGCGACCAGAACGAGAGCGCGGTGGTCGAGGTGTCCCGGGGCACCGACTTGCCCTCGGCGTAGCCGGTTCGGCGGTGGGTGGGTTGGTCGGTCGGGCGTCGGTCAGGCGAGGGTCGACCAGGCGACGACGCCCCGGCGCAACGAGTCCGCCGCGGTCCGGGCCAGGCCCACGAGACCGGCGGTGGACTCCGCCGACGACTCGTCGGTGGCCGGCACGCGGGCTGCGTCGGAAACCTGGCCGAGCAGGTCGATCACCTGCTTCGTCCAGCGCACGAAGTCGCCCGCGGGCAGCTCGGCCTCGCGCAGCACCTGCTCCAACGGCCGGCCGGACGCCCACTGGTAGGTCGCCCACACGAAGCCGAGGTCGGGCTCACGGGGGCCGTCGATCCGGTGGCGGTGCTCGACCGCCTCCAGCTCGCCCCAGACGCGCACCGTCTGGGCGAGCGCATCGCGTGCCGGGCCACGCGGCAGCCGCGGCTCCTGGGCGTCGTCGGGCTGGCGGGACTCGAACACCAGGACCGAGACGCATGCCGCGAGCTCAGGGGCGTCGAGGCCCTGCCAGACGCCGCGTCGCAGGCACTCGGCGGCCAGCAGGTCGAGCTCGGTGTAGAGCAGCGCGAGGCGGCGGCCGTCCGGCGTCACCGCGTCGCCGTCGAGGTAGCCGCGCTCGTCGAGCAGCGCGCAGATGCGGTCGAACGTCCGCGAGATGGTGTGCGTGCGGTTGCGCACCCGGCGCTGCAGGCTGTCGGTCTCGCGGTGCAGCCGGTGGTAGCGCTCGGCCCAGCGCGCGTGGTCCTCGCGCTCGGCGCAGCCGTGGCAGGGATGGGCGCGCATCTCCTGCCGCAGCCGCGCGAGGTCGGCGTCGTCGGCCGCGGCGGAGCGTTGCTTGCGCGGTCGCTGTGCCCCGGGGGCCCCGCCGTCGGCAAGCCCGGTGTTGCGCAGCGTCGAGGCCAGGTCGCGCCGCTGTGCCGGGTTGCGGGCGTTGAAGGACTTCGGGATCCGGAGCTTGTGCAGCGACTCGACGGGTGTCGGGAAGTCCTGGCTCGACAGCCGGCGCACCTGCCGCTCCGCGGTGAGAACCGTGGGCCGCGGCCCGTCGGCGCCGCCGGACAGCCCCGGGTCGAGGACCACTGCCAGCCCGCCGCGCCGCCCGGCGGGCACCTGGATCACGTCGCCGGGCCGCAGCCGCTCCAGCGACGCCGTGGCGGCCGCCTGCCGGTTGGCAGCCCCTCGACGAGCCAGATCGGCCTCCCGGTCGGCGATGGCCCGCCGCAGCCGCGCGTACTCGGTGAAGTCGCCGAGGTGGCAGGTCATCGCGTCCCGGTAGCCGTCCAGGCCCTCCTCGTTCTTGCGCACCTGACGGGCGAGGCCGACCACCGCGCGGTCGGCCTGGAACTGCGCGAAGGAGGACTGCAGGAGGGCGCGCGCCCGGTCACGACCGAACTGGCCGACCAGGTTGACGGCCATGTTGTACGAGGGCCGGAAGCTGCTCCGGAGCGGGTACGTCCGGGTGCTGGCGAGGCCGGCCAGCGACTCCGGCTCCAGCCCTGGTGACCACACGACGACCGCGTGACCCTCGACGTCGATGCCCCGGCGGCCGGCGCGTCCCGTGAGCTGGGTGTACTCCCCCGGCGTCACGTCGGCGTGCGTCTCGCCGTTCCACTTCACCAGCCGTTCGAGGACGACGGTGCGAGCCGGCATGTTGATGCCGAGGGCGAGCGTCTCGGTCGCGAAGACGGCCTTCACCAACCCGCGGACGAAGAGCTCCTCGACGACCTCCTTGAAGGTCGGCAGCATCCCGGCGTGGTGCGCGGCGATACCGCGCTCCAGCCCCTGGCGGAAGTCCGCGAAGCCCAGCACGGCCAGGTCGGCGGGCGGGATGTCGGCGCACCGCCGTTCCACGAGCCCCTTCACCTCTTCGCGCTCCTCGGGGCCGAGCAGGCGCAGCCCGGCCCGCAGGCACTGCGCCACCGCCGCGTCGCACCCGGCCCGGCTGAAGATGAAGGTGATCGCCGGCAGCAGCCCCTCGGCGTCCAGCCGCTCGACGACGTCGGCCCGGCTCGGCGTCCAGATGGACCGTGGGCGCCGCCCACCGCGTTGCGGGCGCCGGTCACCGGCCCGGACGTACCGCTGCTGCTCCCGCGAGATCCGCACCAGCTCAGGGTTGACCCGCGCCCGCTCCTGGTCCCCTACGAACAAGTCGTAGAGCCGGTTGCCGGCCATCACGTGCTGCCACAGCGGCACCGGCCGGTGCTCCTCGACGATCACCACCGTGTCGCCGCGCACGGTCACCAGCCAGTCGCCGAACTCCTCGGCGTTGCTGACCGTGGCCGACAGGGAGACGAGGCGGACCGACTCGGGCAGGTGGATGATCACCTCTTCCCACACGGCACCGCGGAACCGGTCGGACAGGTAGTGCACCTCGTCCATCACGACGTAGGCCAGCCCGCGAAGCGTCGGCGACCCCGCGTACAGCATGTTGCGCAGGACCTCGGTCGTCATGACGACCACCGGCGCCTCGCCGTTGACGCTGTTGTCCCCGGTGAGCAGACCCACGGACTCCGGGCCGTATCGGCGGACCAGGTCGGCGTACTTCTGGTTGGACAAGGCCTTGATGGGGGTGGTGTAGAAGCACTTGCGGCCCTCGGCGAGTGCGAGGTGGACCGCGAACTCGCCGACGACCGTCTTGCCCGCGCCGGTCGGGGCCGCCACCAGCACACCGTTGCCGGCCTCGAGGGCCTCACAGGCGCGGACCTGGAAGGGGTCCAGCCCGAAGGGGTAGTCCTGGCTGAACGTGCCGAGGGCCGAGCCCTCGTCGCTTCTCCTGGCCTGCCGCCGCCGGGACTCGGCGTAGCGCTCCGCCGGTGACGTCACCGGACCAATCTACGTGTAGACGTGCAACGCGCCCGGGACCGCGTCGCAGGTCACCGGCAGCACGGCCACCCGCTCGCCGTCGGCGTAGGCCGTCACGCCCTCGGACTGCAACGTGACGCGGCGCGCGCGGCGAACCGTGACCGCCCGGTGCGAGACGTGGGTGCCCTTGTAGACGGTCGGGAAGACCCGGATGAACTCCGGCTTCGAGATCGGCCCCAGGACGGTGACGTCGAGCAGGCCGTCGTCGAGCCGCGCGTCAGGCGTCACCCGCATCCCGCCGCCGTAGCTGGGTCCGTTGCCCACGGCGACGAGCATGGCCTCGGTCTCGACCCGCTCCCCGTCGAGCTCGAGGACGTAGGGAACGGGGCGGAAGGTGCGCAGCTCGGCGAGGATCGCCAGGTTGTAGCGGCTCCGCCCGCTGGGCCAGGACATCCGGTTGGCGCGCTCGTTGACCATCGAGTCGAAGCCGGACCCCAGGACGCCGGCGAACCAGCGGCCGTTCGCGCGCCCCAGGTCGATCACCCGGGTCTGCCCGGCGAGGACGAGGCGCACCGCCGCCGGGGCGTCCTGGGGCACCAGGCCGAGGCTGCGGGCGATGTCGTTGCCGGTGCCGGCCGGGACGATGCCCAGCGGCACGCCCGTGCCGCCGACGACCTGCAGGGCGATGTTGACCAGGCCGTCTCCCCCCACGGCCACGACGGCGTCCACGCCGGCAGCGACCCGGTCGCGCAGCCGGTCGAACGCCTCGTCGCCGTCGCGGCCGACCACGACGTCGGGCTCGAGCCCGCCCTCGCGGAGCAGGTCGCTGACGGGCTGCATCAGCCGGGCGCCGCGGCCCTTGCCGGACGTCGGGTTGACCAGCACGGCGATGCGGCGCGTCACGCGCGGAGCGTATCGGTGGCGCGCGCGGCGAGGGTCAGTCGTCGTCGAGGCGGGACGGCCGCGTGTCGACGGGGGACGCCTCGTCGTCGTCGAGACCGGCGTAGTCGATGTCCGCCGTCCCTCGGCGCTTGTCCATGAACCGACAGACCGCCCAGGCGGCGACGATGAGCAGGCACAGCGGTACGGCGAGCGCCGCCATGGTGAACGGGTCGCCGGTGGGCGTCGCGACGGCGGCGAAGAGGAAGACGCCGAGCGTGATGATCCGCCACCAGCCGGCCAGCTTCCGGGCCGGCAGCAGCCCGACCAGGTTGAGCAGCACGATGAAGACCGGGACCTCGAAGGCCAGGCCGAAGACGAGCATCAGCCGCATCACGATCGACAGGAACTCGTTGAAGTCGACGATGCTGCCGACCTGGTCCGGGGTGAAGCCGAGCAGCAGCTTGGTGGCGCGCGGCAGGATCCAGTAGCAGACCGCGGCGCCGGTGAAGAACAGCGGGATCGCGGTGACCAGGAAGCCGACCGTCCACCGCCGCTCGTTGCGGTGCAGGCCGGGGGTGACGAAGGCCCACAGGTGGTAGAGCCAGACCGGGCTGGCGATGAAGACACCGGCGACCAGGGCGACCTTCACCTGCAGGTTGAACGGGCCGAGCAGCCCGTTGATGACCAGCGGTCCGCAGGTGCCGCCGCCCACGTTGTTCGAGACCGGGACGTCGCAGATCGGTGCGGCCAGCCAGCGGATCAGGGTGTCGTAGTAGATCCACCCGAGGACGACGCCGGGGACCAGGGCGAGGACCGACAGGGTGAGCCGGCGGCGGAGCTCCCGGAGGTGCTCGACCAGCGGCATCCGACCCTCGGGGTCGCCACCGCCTGAAGGACGCCGGCGGATCGCGAAGGCCGTCACGGTCGCGCCCTAGCGGTGCGGTCGAGGAGGACCGTCAGCGTTCGGTGCGCTGCTCGGACGGCTGGCCCGCCGTCGGCTGCTGGGTTCCGGTGCCGCTGGGCAGCTCCGGCGGGGCGGGGGGCCGCACGTCGGACGGGCGGCTGTCCGCGACCTGGGTGTCCGCGGTCCGGGTCTCGCCCTCGCGCTCACGCTCGTCGTCGTCCCGCAGGCCCTTGGTCTCCGCCTTGAAGATGCGCAGCGAACGACCGAGCCCACGAGCCGCGTCCGGCAACCTCTTGGCGCCGAAGAGCAGCAGCAGGAGGACCAGGACGATCACGATCTCCCAGCCCTTGAAGTTGGACATGTGCTCTCCTCTGCAGCGGTGACGACCCGATCCTACGTCCCTTGACCGCGGGTCACCTGTGAGCCGGGTCCCCCGGCACGTCGTGGCGCTCGAGATCGGCGAGCCGGTCGGTGATCTCACCGAGCCGGTCGGCGGCGGTGCCCAGCTCGAGGGTCAAGGCCGTGAGCTGGCGCCACAGCCGGCGGCCCAGCAGGAAGAGGGTGAGGCAGGCACCCAGCGAGAGCAGCACCCACACGGCGACCCAGAGCATGGCTGCGAGCGTACGGGGCGCCGGCTGGCCGGCCCGGTGCAGGTGGGGGCGGGTGCCCCTCAGGCGCCGACGCGAGGCGTGATCATCGCGGCGAGCAGGTCCACCCGGTCGAGGCCCAGGGCGAAGTCCAGGACGTCGTCGTAGGTGATCGCGGAGCCGGCGTGCTCCTCGAGCGCCTCAGCGGGGATGACCCATTGCTCGGCGACGACCCCGCCGGAGACCAGCAGGGTGACGACCTCGCTGTCGGCCGGCTTCTTGATCTCGTCCTGGCAGGTCGAGCAGCTGAAGGAGTAGAAGGACCATTCCGAGCGCGTGCACACCACCAGGCGCATCTGCGCCGGGGTCAGCTCGACGTCCCCGCAGACGGGGCACGAGGTCTTGATGGTCGTCATGGCCGTCCGCCTCCCTCCTGCAGCCCCTTCCTGGGGCGCTACCGGAATGTCGGCAGGGGGCGGCGGTGGCTTGAGAGAGATGGTCCGTAGGGACCATGCGCTAGGGCCGAAGGTATGCCTCCAGGGCCTGCTCGGCACGCTCACGAACCGCCTCGGCGAGCGCGGGCGGGTCCAGGACCCGGGCGTCGCCGCCGAGCCGCAGGACCAGGTTGCGCAGCCAGCGGTCGTCAGCGGCCCGCAGGCGGACCAGCAGGTGCTCGCCGGGGAGCTCCTCGACGGACTCGACCGGGTAGTAGTCGACGATCCACCGGGCGCCCGGGTCCAGCTCCAGGGTGACCACCGTGTCGTCCGGGGAGGGCCGGAAGAGACCCTCCCGGAGGTCCCGGGGCGGCACCTCGCGCGGCTCGGTGGCGACCTCCAGCACGGTCAGCGCCTCGATCCGGTCCAGCCGGAAGAGCCGGACCTCCTCGGCCCGGTGGCACCAGCCCTCGAGGTACCAGCGGCCGTCGACCATGAGCAGCCGGACCGGGTCGACGTCGCGCTCCGTGGTCTCGTCCCGGGAGGGCACGAAGTAGGTGAGGTGCACCCGGCGGTCGCGGGCGAGCGCCTCGCGGACGTCCGCGAGCGGCCCGGGGCGCCGGACCACCTCGACGGCCACGGCCTCGCTGGCGGCCGCGCTGTCCCCCGCGGCGGCCTCGAGCTTGGCGCGGGTCCGCTCCAGGGCGTCCCGGTCGTGCAGCCCGGGGACGTCGGCGAGGGCGCGCAGGCCGACCAGCAGTGCGAGCGCCTCGTCCACACCGAGTCGCAGCGGCCGGGCGATCGCGCCCACGTTGTTGAGGTAGACGTGGCCGTCGCTCCACTCGGCCTCGATCAGGTCGTCCGGCATGTGGCCCGGCGTGCCGCAGACGAAGAGCAGCTCGAGGTCCTTGACCAGCTGCTTCTCGGTGATCCCGAACTCCGCCGCGGCAGCGGCCAGCGGGATGCCCTGGCGGCCGGCGAGGTAGGGCACCATCGCGAGCAGCCGGGAGAGGCGCTCCGTCGCGCTGGCGCTGGGCCGAGCGGTCACCGACCGACCTCGGCGGTCACGGCAGTCACGGCGAGGACCGACCGCAACCGGCGCAGCACGGCGTCGCGGACGTCATCGGGTGCCATGACCCGCACGTCGGGGCCGAAGCCGGTGACCTCCTCCGCGAGCACGTCTGCGTCGATGTAGGGGACCGTGAGCTCGTCCCAGCCGTCCTCGCCGGGCCGGGTGGCGCTGGCCCGGCGGCGCAGTGCGAGCCCCGCGTCGTTTCGGGCGCACAGCGTGGCCGAGCGCGACGGCTGCGGCGGCACGAGGGCGGCGACCTCGTTGCGGAAGTCGACGCCTTCGGGGACCCGGACGTCGCCGGCCGAGCCGGTGGCCACCACGGCACCGGAGATGCGGGAGAGCCGGAAGACGCGGGTGGCCTGCCGGTCGAGGTCGTGTCCGACGACGTACCACCGTCCGTAGCGGGACACGATCCCCCACGGCTCGAGGTGCCGCTGGCGGGGTTCGCCCGCCCCGGACGTCCGGTACGGGAAGGTGATCGGCCGGCGGTCGCGGACGGCGGCGTAGACCGGCTCGAAGGCCGGCTCGCTGGTGCGCACCCGAGGCTCGATGCCGACCAGGCTGCTCTCGTCGGGCTCGATCCCGTCGGCCTTCAGCTTGAGCAGGGCGCGGGCCGCCGGCGAGGCGAGGCTTGCCTGCTGCCAGACGCGCGACGCGAGCCCGAGGACCGCCAGCTCGTCGGGCTCGAAGCTGATCTCCGGTCCGGCGTACGTCGCCCGGTCGATGCGGTAGCCGACCTCGTCCTCGAACCAGGCGTCGTTGGCACCGGTCTCGAGGGGCACCCCGAGATCCCGGAGCTCGTCCTTGTCGCGCTCGAACATCCGGTCGAAGGCCTCGTCGGTGGGGCACTCCGCGTACTGCGGCACCGCCCGCCGGATCTGGTCCTTGGCGAGGAACTGCCGGGTAGAGAGCAGGCAGATGACCAGGTTGAGCAACCGCTCGGTCTTCTGCGCCGACATGCCGCCGAACCTACCGCCCGCCCCGCCCCGCGCGTCGACCGCGTAAACGTGGTCGACCTCAGCGGAGGTCGAGCAGGTCCACCACGAAGATCAGGGTCTCCCCGGGGGAGATGACGGCACCGGCGCCGCGGTCGCCGTAGGCCAGCTCCGGCGGGATGACCAGGCGGCGACGGCCGCCGACCTTCATCCCGACGACGCCGCGGTCCCAGCCGGCGATGACCGCGCCTGCGCCGAGCGGGAAGTCGAACGACTCGCCCCGGTTCCAGGACGCGTCGAACTCCTCGCCGGTCGAGAACGCGACACCGACGTAGTGCACGACGGCCGTCCGGCCGGCCGCGGCCTCCTCGCCGTCGCCGACGGTGATGTCCTCGATCGTCAGGTCGGCGGGCGGTGCGCCCTCCGGGAAGTCGACCTCGGGCTTCTCGCTCACTTGGCCTTCTCCTCCTTCGCGGTGCCGTGCTGGGCGTAGACGTCGACGACGACCGCGACGCTCTCCTTGCTGGCGTCGGCATCAGCAGGTGCCGGCAGCTCGAGCAGGACCCGGCTGCCGATCGGCACGTCGTTGAGGAGGTCGAACGGGCTCGGCCTGCCCTCCACGCCGATCGGGAATCCCTGGGGACCGGTCTGCCACGTGCTGCTCAGCACCTTGCCCGTCCAGTCGACGGCGGCGAACTGCACGATCGCCATCTTGTCGTTGACGACCTTCGGACCGGAGCCCTCGGACAGGATCAGGGTCACCGGTTCCGCGGGCGGCTTGAGTCCCTTCGGGACGGTCACGCTCGGGTTGGTCTCGCCCTCGACCTGCGGCCGGTCCGTCGGCAGGTCGGTGGCCGGCGTCGACTCCGGGAGCGGCGTCTTGCTGTCGTAGGCAGCGATGATGTCGACGACGAACACCAGCGAGTCGGTGCCCTTGATGCCGGCCTGCGGGTTGCCCTGGCTGCCGTAGCCGTCCTTGGGCGGGATGACCATGAGGACGCGGCTGCCGGCCTTCTTGCCCTCGAGCGCGGTGACCCAGCCGGGGATGACGCCGCCCTGACCGCCGGACAGGGTGAACGCACCTGGGTTGCCGCGGTCGTAGGAGTTGTCGAACGTCTTGGCTGAGGCGAAGGTCGCGCCGAGGTAGTCGGCGACCACCAGGTCACCCTCGGCGACCGGCTGCCCCTTCCCCTCCTCCAGGACCGTGGCCTCGGTCTTGTTGCTGGGCTTCAGCCCCTTGGGCACCGTGATCTTCGGCTTGTCGCCGTACGAGCCGGAGACCTCCGGGAACGAGTCGTTGCTGTCCGACTCCCCGCTGTCGCTGCCACCACCGCACGCGGTCAGCAGCCCGGCGAGCAGGGCGAGAACGGTCAGCAGGACGGCACGGCGCACGGAAGTACCTCGAAAAGGGGGGGTTGGGTGGGGAACGCCGACCACCATAACCCGGCAACCTGGGAGCCCCGACGACGCGGAGTCACGATCGGGTCACATGCTGGCGATGAGCTTCTCGACCCTCTCGTCGACCGAGCGGAACGGGTCCTTGCACAGGACGGTCCGCTGGGCCTGGTCGTTGAGCTTGAGGTGCACCCAGTCGACGGTGAAGTCGCGTCGCCGCTCCTGGGCGCGCCGGATGAACTCGCCACGCAGCCGGGCGCGGGTCGTCTGCGGTGGCACGGACTTCGCCTGGAAGATCTCGATGTCGGAGGCCACCCGGTCGGCGGCTCCCTTCCTCTGGAGCAGGTAGAACAGGCCACGCTCGCGCGAGATGTCGTGGTACGCCAGGTCGAGCTGCGCGACCCGTGACGACGACAGCGGCAGGTCGTGCTTGGCGCTGTAGCGGTCGATCAGCTTGCGCTTCATCACCCAGTCGATCTCGGTGGCGACGAGGTCGAGGTCGTCGCTCTCGACGGCCGACAGGGTGCGCTCCCATAGATCGAGCACCTGCTTCACGATCCCCTCGTCGAGGCCGCGCCGCGCCGCGAAGTCGCGCGCCTTGGTGAGGTACTCGGTCTGGATCTCCAACGCGCTCGCCTCGCGGCCGTTGGCCAGCCGCACGGTGCGGCGTCCGGTGACGTCGTGGCTGATCTCGCGGATCGCGCGGATCGGGTTCTCCAGGGTGAGGTCGCGCATCACGACGTTGGCCTCGATCATCCGCAGCACGAGGTCGGTCGCACCGAGCTTGAGCAGCGTCGTGGTCTCGCTCATGTTCGAGTCGCCGACGATGACGTGCAGCCGGCGGTAGCGCTCGGCGTCGGCATGCGGCTCGTCGCGGGTGTTGATGATCGGACGCGACCTCGTCGTCGCCGAGGACACGCCCTCCCAGATGTGCTCGGCCCGCTGGCTCACGCAGTAGACGGCTCCCCGCGGCGTCTGCAGGACCTTGCCGGCGCCGCAGATGATCTGGCGGCTGACGAGGAACGGGATCAGGATGTCGGCGAGCCGGGTGAACTCGCCGTGCCGGCCGACGAGGTAGTTCTCGTGGCAGCCGTAGGAGTTGCCCGCGGAGTCGGTGTTGTTCTTGAAGAGGTAGACGTCGCCCGCGATCCCCTCCTCGCGGAGCCGCCGCTCGGCGTCGACGAGCAGGCCCTCGAGGATCCGCTCCCCTGCCTTGTCGTGGATGACGAGCTGCCGGATGTCGTCGCACTCGGGCGTGGCGTACTCCGGGTGGCTGCCGACGTCGAGGTAGAGGCGGGCGCCGTTGCGCAGGAAGACGTTGCTGCTGCGGCCCCAGGACACGACACGGCGGAAGAGGTATCGGGCGACCTCGTCCGGGGAGAGCCGCCGCTGCCCGCGGAACGTGCAGGTGACGCCGTACTCGTTCTCCAGCCCGAAGATCCGGCGGTCCATGCGGTCACCGTACGCGGTCGCGCGGGTCAGCGGGACCAGGCGCGCGTGTCCTCCTCAGGGGCACCGGCGGGGTGAGAAGGCCCGGCCCGGGTGGCCCCCGGGACCGGGCCCTCTCGCCGCACTACAGGGCGAAGGCCTGGAACTCCGCCGCCCGGACGATCCGCGCCTGCGGGCTCGCCGTCGTGCAGTCGGTGTCCGCCCGCGGATCGGCGTCCTGCTCACCTGCGTAGTCCGGGGCGCCCGTGCACTGGTTGGTCAACACCTCCAAGCGCAGGTGGGTTGCCCTGGTGTCCGGGATGTCGAACGTCCGCACGATCAGCTCCGGCGCGCGCGGTCGCGGCGCGACCGAGGGGAACGCGTCTGCGGGGCTCGTGAACACCGGGCTGAAGTCCGCGGCGTCCGCGCAGTCCACCGAACCTGTCGTCGCGCACGCGAGCACCCGGAACTGCCGTAGAGCCGAGACACGGCCTTGCGTCCCGGTATCGGGATCTCCCGTCAACGGCGGCCGGAGCATCGCACTCACCTGGACGCGGTCCACCCGGTGCGCAGCGTCGCCCGCCAGGTTCACGGTCACCTGCTTGCCGGCGACCGCGCCGGTGAGTGAGGCCCAGTTGGTGGCCTCGTCGTCGTCGATCAGCCGGGGCAGGTTGATCCCGTCGCCGCTCGCCGTCGCGCCGGCGGCGCTGGACGCCAGGTTCATGGGCATCTCGACGGTCAGCGTTGTTGCCCCTGCCGAGACGTCGACGGGCCCTACCCGCACGTGCCCTCGACCCGCGGCCGTGGCCAACAGGTCGTACGTGCCTGGCACGAGCTGGACGGTGTTGCCGAGAGGCGTGGCAGGATCGGTGTCTGCCACGGCACGGGCCCTGGCCTGGTAGTCGCCCACGAACAGCCGGGCACCCGGGACGGCCGCTCCGGTCCCGTCGACCGGCGCGAACGTCACCGTGCCCTCGTCTGCGTGGGGCGAGGCGAAGCTCGGTGTGGGATTCGAGTCGCCGGCGCCGTTGCTGGCAGCACCCTCACCCAGACCCCGCTTGGCGAACGCGTTCCACAGCAGGTCCTGGTTCGCCCCGCCGAAGCGGATCATGTCCGCCGCTAGCAAGGCGTCCCGGGAATCCACCATGCTCACCTGGGAGATGGCCATGAGCAGGTACGAGTCGACCATGAGCTGCGCCCAGCGCCGGTTCCCCGGACAGCTGGCGGCCGGCGTCTCGCCGTTGGCGCAGGACTTCTGCGACGCAGCGGTTCCGGCGCCGTAGCGCCCGATCAGCGCCTGCCTGATGTCGAAGTTGGTGGCGCTCCACACCTCGCCCGACGCGTGAACCTGCAGCCCGACGAAGTCGTAGTCGATGTGGCTGTAGTTCAGCGGGCTGTCGCTCATGTTGTAGTTGCGGATGCCCGCATCCGGGTCGCTGGTGACGTACTGCCCGATGGTGAACGCCCGGCTGCCCGGCGGTGCGTAGCCGTGCTCCGCGAGGTACTCGATCGCCAGCAGGTCGGACCAGCTCTCGCTCATGCCTTGTGGCGAGCTCAGGCCGTCCCGTGGGCCGGCGATCATCCGGTTGGTGATGGCATGGCCGTACTCGTGCGCGATCACCGACATGTCGAAGTCGCCGTCCACGCACGGTGCGTAGAAGGAGCCCGCGATCGGCTGCCACAGGTACATGTTGGTGATCGGTGGGTGGCCGTCCGGCGGGGTGATCTGGTTCGCGTTGTCGCGCGCCGCGAAGGTCGGGGGGCCACCGGTGACCCCGCCGGCTTGCGCGTTGCCCTGCTCCGGGTCGTTCATCTTTCCGCCCCGGCCGAAGTTGTCGTCCTGCATGTTGAACGTGGCTTCGGTGAAGCCGAGGTGGTACGACCAGTCGTGCATCCGGTTGTGCATCGCGAACAGGTTCCCTCGCGCAGCGTCGATGTCGTTGCGGGCGGCGGTCTCGAAGACCGCTGGCGAGCACTTCTCCCTGAGCCACTGGTTGGTCCAGGCGTAGTTGTACTCGCGGTCCGGCCGCGGCGTCGCCAGCTCGCTGCCGACCTTGAAGGGGTCGTTGCTGAACCAGTTGTGGACGGCGAAGGAGTTGTTCCCATCCGTCGTGTCGGTCGGCGTCTGGTTGGCCGGCTTGACGTCCCAGGCGAGCGGCGACGCGGGCGTACCGACCACCTCGTCGCAGCCGGGCCCGGGCAGGAAGCACCACCGCACGCGCGTGTCGTTCGATGAGTAGTCGAACGGCGGCGTGTCGGGGAAGACCTCCCAGGCCGGGTTGTCCTCGCTGTGGTCGACCAGGTCCTCGCGGACGAGCACGCTGCCGTTGCGGCCGTCCACGTAGGTGGTGAAGCCCACCGGTCCGGCGTCGTCCTGGCCGATCAGCACGACCTCGTACGCAGCGCGTGCGGCGCCCTGCGGCATGGGGACGGCGACCAGCTCGACCCCCCGCACAGCGGTCTGATCGACACCCGCGTCCTGCGCGGCGATTCGTGCGGCCTCGTCGGCCGACAGCGTCGCCGCTGCCGGTCCGCCGGCGTCGCGGGCGAGCGACGAGCTCACGTGCCAGACGGCGCCGTTGCGGACACCGACCGAGAGCAGCCCGTCGCGGCCGGCGGCCAGGTTGCCGAACCGCTGCCTGAGCACGACGGCAGCGCCCTTGCCCAGCGGCGCGACGCTGACGACCTCGAGTGCCGCAGCCCCTCGCTCGGTGAGCCCGAGCACGTCCCGGTTGGCGGCGACGTACGCCCGAGCGGCCGCCGCTGGGTCGGACGGCAACCCCTCAGCCAGCGGCCGGCCGGTCGAGGCCAGCACGGCAGGCGTGCCGAAGTCGTTCCAACGGGCGCGGGCGCCTGCTTCCTTCACCGCGGCCAGCTGGCGCGCGGATGGCGCGACCCGGCCCTTGCGGCTGTCTCTCTCCTTGGCCTCGAGCGAGTCGCCGGGGAACGTCCCGGGTTCTCCGGTCCCCCTGCCCTGCTCGCCGGACGCGGATACGCTGCCCGGTCCCATTGCGAGGACGAGTGCCGCCGCGGTCAGCGCGGCTGCCCCCGCTAGCGTGCGAGTTGGTGCGCGCACAGTCCTTCACCTCCTCGACGGTTCCTTTTCCGTCGGTGGACTGTGTCGAGGCTCCTCCCTTGGCCGAGTCCTGTGAAGTCCTGACATCCACCCAATTGTCGCGGCACGGGCAGGTCTCAAGATCTACTGAGCACGATCGTCGAGGTAGAGGCGGGCGCCGGGGCGCAGGAAGACGTTGCTGCTGCGACCCCAGGAGACGACACGTGGAAGAGGTAGCGGGCTACGTGGCTGCGCGTTCTTGCTCGGCGGCCGCCTTGATGCGCGAGAGCGTTACCTGCATGCCCTCGCGCAGGTCGGCGTCCCGGTCCGCGCTGCCGACCCATTTCTCGGTCATCCAGTTCATGGCCGCGGCCAGCGGGCGCTCGACGTCGTACGACTCGATCACCCGGGTGCCGCCCTCGGTCGGTTCCAGCCGGTACCGCCAGGTGTAGGAGCCGATGCCGGGGCCGCTGCGGTTGAAGGCGAACTCCCGACCCGGCTCGGCAACGGTCACCGTCGGCGTGTTGAACCAGGACGGCCCGCGCCGACCCTTGTTGCGGGCGCGGAACCTTGCCCCGACCGTCGGACCGGTCGTGCCCTTGACCCAGGTGCAGCGACGGCACTCGGGGCTCCACTCGCCCATGCGGGTGATGTCGGACACCAGGTCGTAGACGGTCCCGGGCGGCGCGGCGATATCGATGGTGACCTCGTCGTGGCTACCGCGCTCGGTCATCTCACCTCCCGGTCCGGGGTCGATGTATAGCAGGTCAGCGGCGCGTGGAGCCCGGGAACGGGCGACGCGACCACCGGCCCTACTGGCGGCTGAGCACCAGCCCGTCGATCTGCACCGTCTTGCCGCTGGAGAAGACCTTCAGAGTCACGGTGGCGCGCTGCCGCTTGAAGGCCGGCAGCATCTTCACCTGGCCGCGCCGGAAGGCCGGCGCGCTGAGGTTGATGCGACCGACCCGCTTGCCGTCGACCAGCACCGCGACGATGCCGCAGTTCGGGCAGGTCGTCGCCACGACGCCGACCCGACGGACGCGGGCGCCGGAGCGGGAGAGCGTCGCGCCCTTCTGCTTCGTCGTGCGATAGGTGTCCTGCAGGTACGCGTCGCCGGTGCGCGACTTCCAGCCCGACGAGGCAGCCAGCCGGCGGTCGTCCATCGCGCGGGTCAGGCAACGGCCGCCGGTCCACGACGAGAGCTGGCCGGCGCGGTTGCGGGAACGCACGGACACGCAGTAGGTCCAGCCGCCGGCCAGCCCCTTGGTCACTCCGAGCGCGGTGGTCTTCTGCCACCCGGCCGGCCGCGTCCAGTCGCCGAAGGTGCCGTCCCAGCGAGCCCGCCGCCAGCGGACGTCGTAGTTCTGCACCGCGCTCGAGCTGATGCCGCCCGCGTAGGTGAACCGGGCCCGCCCCGCGGCGGTCCCGTACGTGTTCGGCCCGGTGCGACGTACCGACGGCTTGCCGCTGCGGAGGTGGTTCCACACCCCACCGGTGCCCGCGTTGTCGAGTGCGGCCTGGTCGACGGTGACGGTGGGCTGCGGGCCGCCGTACGGCGCCCAGGACGGGACGTACGACGCCACGCCGCTGCTGACGCGGAAGGTCCGACCCGTCGCGCCGCCGGTGAGGAAGGTCCCGTTGCCCGGCTGCGGGCCGAGCGAGTCGAACTGGGTCTGCGACAGCATCTGCACCGGCTGGGGAGGCAGTCCGACCGACTCCCACGAGCTGGTGAAGATCGGTGCGCCGCCCGCCATCCGGTAGACCTCCGGCTGCCCGGTGACACCGACGAAGCTGCCGTCGGCGGCGAGGGTGCTCGGCGACAGCGCGGCGTCGACGGTGTTGCTGTCGACGTTGATGGTGACGCCGCCCCAGGTCTCCTGGTGGCCCCCGCGGTACTGCCGGATCCGCTGGTGGTCCGCCCATGCGCCCGCCGGGACCTCCGGGTCGTCCGTGCCGCTGTAGCAGGACGACTGGTAGGGCTCGGTGCACCAGCGTGCGATCCACAGCTGGTCGGGCAGGTCGTACCCGGGCTCCCCGATCTTGTCGACGATCGAGCGGATCGTGGAGCCTGCGCTGCCGTAGACGCCGGGGACGTAGCCGCGGTAGCGCAGCTGCGCGGACCACGCGTCGAGGAACGTCTGCACGCCGGTGCGGCAGGTGGTGTCGCTGTAGCTGAAGGCCTCCATGTCGAACCAGATGGGGTTGCCGATGCCGAGCCCGAGCGCGTTCATCTGCGCGACCGCGTCGTCGGCGGCAGCCGCACCCTGTACAGCGGCCTGAGCCGGGTCGATGCGGTTCGGGTACTTCGTCATGCACGAGGCCTGCAGCCCGACGTAGGTCGGGATGAGGACCCAACCCTGCTGCACCGCGCCGGTCACCCACGAGGCGTTGAGGTTGGGCTGCGAGCAGCCGCGGCTCGCGCCACCGATGTACATGTTCACCGCCCGGTAGGGCGAGGAGGTGAACCAGGTTGCGAGCTCGGAGAGCGACCGCGCCGTGCAGGCGTCGAAGCCCTGTCCGGTGAACGTCGTGTCGGACAGCGAGCGCCCGCTGGTGGCCGCAGCCGTCGCGCCGGCGAGGGTGCGTGCGTCGGCCACCGAGTCGGGGGCGACGACCTCGGCGGTCGCGCCCTGATAGGTCACCGTCGACGCTATGTCGCGGGCGAGCGCCGGCTCGTCGCCGGCGGAGACCACGACGCTCACCGGGGAGTCCGTCGAGGTGACGACCCGGTCGGGCCGCGCGACACCCTGGGTGCTCCGGCTCGTCAGGTGCACCGCCTGGGTGCGGCCGACGAGGTCGGCCGGGCAGGTGACCTTGCTCGGGTCGCCGAGGTAGACCGCGGTCCTGTCGAAGCGCACGCAGCCCGGCCTGCCCGCCATCCGGCGCACGGGCCAGTCCGCGGGGACCTCGACGCCCACGCCGCGGAAGGTCACGGTGCGCGTCTCGCTGCTCGCGAGAGTGCTCGACGTGGCGTCCGAGGCGGTGCCGCCGTCGTCGGCGACGGCAGCCGGTGCCGACACGGTTGCCGTCGCGAGGGCGAGACCGAGCAGCAGCACGGTCGTCGAGCGGGCAGGGCGAGTGATGCGGTTCGTGCGGGCAGAGCGAGTGATGCGGGTGGTGCGGTGGCGCACGAGGCTGTCCCCCGGGGGTGGTCCGGCCGGCGGGCGGACGCACCGACGGCGAGAGGCAGCCTAGGTCGATCTGTCCGGCTCACCTAGGACCAGTGCGAGAACGCGCCGTGGCCCGGTCGTTCGCGTGCTGGATCGCATCCACCAGCTCGCGCTTGGTCATCGTGGAGCGGCCACGCACGTCGAGGCGCCGGGCCACATCCATCAGGTGTGCCTTGGACGCGTTGGCGTCGACGCCGCCTGCCGTGCTGCCCTCGCCTCGGCGGGCCGCGGCACCGGACTTCGCGGCCCGCGAGTCCGACGGGCCCTTGGCGTCACCGTCCTTGCGCCCCCAGTGGTCGCCGACCTTCTCGTGGGTGTGCTTGAGGGCGGCGAACGCAGTGCGGGCAGGACGTCCGACAGGGCGGGTTCCCGGACGTACGGCCGGCTAACGCGCTACGGGCAAGGTCAGGCGCTTGATGCGCCCCGGTCAAGCCACTGCACTGGACTGTTCACAGCAGGCCGGCCGCATCCATGGCCAGGTAGACCAGGTCGACGTCGCTGCTGCGGCCCTCGCGGGCGACTGCCCGGAGCTCGGACAGGCTGACCAGCCGCGGCTCGCAGTACTCGTCGCCGCCCCAGGAGGTGGGCTCGGCGACGAGCGTGCAGCCGCGGGCGATCGCGACCGTACGCCGCCAGGTCGAGGCGCCGAAGGCCCAGGAGCCGCCGACGACGTCGACGCCGGCCGCCCGGTAGCCGGTCTCCTCGAGCAGCTCGCGCGCGGCTGCCTCCTCGAGCGCTTCGCCGTCGTCGACGATGCCACCCGGCAGCTCCCACAGGACCTCACCGGGACCGGGGCGGAACTGACGGACGAGGACCACGCGGTCGTCGTCGGTCAGGGCCAGGACGGCGACGGTGGCGAAGGACGGGTCGTGGATGTCCCACTCCGACACCGACCCGTCAGGCATCCGGTAGGTGCGGGTGACGACCGGCACCCAGCCATCGGTGCGCGGTCGCTCGGACAGCAGCTCCCACGGCTGCGCGACCCGGGGATCGGACTGCCGGGCGGTCACTCGCCTTCCGACGACTCGCCGTCGTCGGGGCCGGGTGGCTCGTGCGACCCGCCGGCCAGGGCCGTGGGCGGCGCGCTCCCGCGCTCGTCAGGCCGGACGGGCGCGCCACCGTTCTCCGCGGGGTGGCCGAGCAGCTCGGTGAGGGTCGCTGCTGTGAGGCGACGGAACTTGCGACGTGGACGACCGCGCTCCAGGACGGCGACCTCGAGCTGGCTGGCGGTGAGGCTCCGCTGCTCCCCCGACACCGGGTCGCGGCCGAGCAGCTCGACGGCGGTGCTGAGCGCCTCCTGCAGCGGCATCCCGTCGCGGTAGCGCTCCTGCAGCGACGTGCTGATCGCCTCGCCCGAGCCGCCCATCGCGACGAAGCCGTGCTCGTCGGCCACCGAGCCGTCGTATGTCAGCCGGTAGATCTGGTCGTCCTCGGCGGTCTCCCCCACCTCGGCGATGACGATCTCGACCTCGTAGGGCTTGGACTCGACGGTGAAGATCGTGCCGAGGGTCTGGGCGAAGACGTTGGCCAGCCCGCGGCCGGTCACGTCCTGCCGGTCGTAGGAGTAGCCGCGCAGGTCGGCGTATCGGACGCCGGCCATCCGGAGGTTCTCGAACTCGTTGTACTTGCCGACCGCGGCGAAGGCGATGCGGTCGTAGATCTCGGAGATCTTGTGCAGTGCCCTGGAGAGGTTCTCGGCGACGAAGAGGATGCCGCCGTCGTAGGCGATGACGACGACGCTGCGGCCGCGCGCGATGCCCTTGCGGGCGTAGTCGGCGCGGTCCTTCATCACCTGCTCGGGCGAGACGTAGCCGAACGGCATGGTCACGAGGGGCTCCCCTGAGTCGTCGGCGTCATCGGCGTCATCGGAGTCGTCGGTGTCATCGCAGCGGCGCCTGCGGGCCGCCCGGGCTGTCCATCCGGGCCGCGACGACGCCGTCGACGATCGCGCCGACCTCGTCGTCGGAGAGTCGTCGGTAGCCGTCGGCGGTGACGAGGGACACCACCGGGAAGATGCGCCGCGTCAGGTCCGGGCCGCCGGTGGCCGAGTCGTCGTCGGCCGCGTCGTAGAGCGACTGCACCGCGCACAGCGCCGCGTCGTCGGCCGAGAAGTCGTCGCGCCACAGCTTCTTCAGCGCGCCACGCGCGAAGAGGGAGCCGGACCCGACGGAGTGGAACTTGGTCTCCTCGTAGCGGCCGCCCGTGACGTCGTACGAGAAGAGCCGCCCGGCCTCCGCGAGCTCGGTGGCGTCGAGGTCGTAGCCGGCGAACAGCGGGACGACCGCCATGCCCTGCATCGCCATGCCGAGGTTGCCGCGGATCATCAGGGCCAGCCGGTTGGCCTTGCCTTCGAGCGAGAGCGTGGCGCCCTCGATCTTCTCGTAGTGCTCGAGCTCGACCTGGAAGAGCCGCACCATCTCGATGGCGATGCCGGCCGCCCCGGCGATGCCGACGCAGGAGAACTCGTCGGCATGGAAGACCTTCTCGATGTCGCGCTGCGCGATGTAGTTGCCCATCGTCGCGCGACGGTCGCCGGCCATGACGACGCCGCCGGGGAACGTGAGGGCGACGATCGTGGTGCCGTGCGGCGCCTCGTTGGTCAGCGCTGTGAGCGGCGGCGTGCGCCGGCCGGGGAGCAGGTCAGGCGCGTGGTCGCCGAGGAACTCGGTGAACGACGACGAGCCCGGCGTCAGGTAGGCGGCCGGCAGCCGCCCGGGGCCAGAGTGCTGCGTCACCTGTGGGTTCCCTCTCCTCGGTCGGACGTCGGTCGAGCCGGTCGGACCGACCCTACTGCCGGACCACCCTGCTCAGGAGGCAGAGCCGTCGTACTCGACGACCTGGGCGAGCCGCTCGGTCCAGACGACCTCGAACGGCACCCGCAGCTCGGCCGCGGTGAGCAGGTAGCGAGCGGCGCGGACGAGAACCTCCGGATCGTCGGCGAAGCTGACCCATGCCGGCTGTTGCACCGGAAGCACAGGATGCCGCGCACCTTGCCGGTCACATGATCGTGGTCGATGTGCGCGGTCTTCGCCGTGATCGGACGTCGGCAGATGAGGCACGACGAACCCTGCGCCTCCAGGCGGGACAGCACTTCATCAGCGCCGAGCCCGTACCTGCGTCGGAGGTGATAATGGCGAGCAGAGCCGTGGACGCGTTTGAGGCTCGCAGCGGACTTTTCGGCCTGGCATGGACGGCAATAGCTGCCGAAGCCCGACGGGGCACTCCGATTACGGACGAAGCTCGTCAGCGGCAGCACCTGCTGGCAGGAGGGGCAGTACTTCTCGTCGGACGCGAGATCGCTCGGACGGGGAGACGAAGGTGGGAGTGTCCGACCTTCTCGGGCCGCTCGTCGTTCCGCGGCCTGCCGGTTGCGTCTCGAGAAGCACGGGATGCAGTACGTGGCACGCCCGTCGGCCGATGCCCTGTTGCGCCAGAACTGGTCCAGTGGCTTTTCGACGTCGCAGTCGTGGCACCGTTTCATCTGTCAGACATTCTCCACTTCATTCCCCGCCTTTCTGTATAAATGATCTTACGAAATCCTCGCTGTTCTCCTCTAAGACGTCATCGATGTCGTCGAGGATCGCGTCGATGTCCTGGTCGAGCTTGTCCTTGCGCTCGGCGACGTCGGTCGCCTCGTCGGTCGCGACCTCGTCGACCTCCTCGCTGGTCTTGCTCGCGCGCTTCTGACCGCCGGTGTCCTTGCTCGCCATCTCGGTCCAGTCCTCCACCCAGTCGCCTGCCCGCAGGCCGTGCACGGCTGACCTGCACCGCCGACCTTAGTCGCCACCGTGGACGCAGGTCCGCTGCTTAGGCAGTCGCTAACGCCGCGTTAGGGCGCGCGGCCGCACGCTCCTGGCATGCAGAACGGGGACTACGCCGACCGGGCCCGGACCGCGCGCGTCCGCGACCGGGCCACCTGGGCCGTCGCGGCCGTCAGCACGGCGACCACCACCTGCGCGGTCGCTGCGACGCTCGGCCTGGCCGCTGCGCTGCCCGTGCCGCCGCCCGAGCCGGTCACCGCGCCGGCAGGCGACATCAGCGGCACCGGCGGCCAGGTCGCGCCCGGTCCCGCCGGCAGCCCGACCCCGATCCCCGAGAGTCCCCCACCGGACGCCCAGGCGCTGCGCGCACCCGACAAGGCGCCCACCGAGCGCCGGTCTTCGACCCGGCCCGCCCGGCAACGCCAGCAGAGTCAGCAGTCCCAGCAGCAGGACGCGCCGAGGACGAGCGGCTCATGACGGCCGTCAGCTGGCGGGCCTGGTCGTGCGACGTGACCGTGGCGGTCACGGACGCCACGGCACTGGACCGCGCCAAGGGCGTCGTCGAACGCGAGATGCGGGCGATGGACGCAGCGGCGAGCAGGTTCCGCCCCGACTCCGAGCTCACTCAGGTCAACGCCGCGCCCGGCCGGCTGCACCACGTCTCCCCTCTCCTCGCCGAGGCGGTCGCCGCCGCGCTCCGGGCGGCCGGGCTCACCGACGGGCTCGTCGACCCCACGCTGGGACGCGACATCGCGGCGCTGGGCTACGACCGGGACATCGAGGTCGTACGCCGTCAGCCGGCCCGGCCCGGGCACACCACGGCCGACCGCCCGAGCCACGGCTGGCGCGACGTGCACCTCGACGGCGACCTGCTGCTCGTCCCCGTCGGTCTCGCGCTCGACCTGGGCGCCACCGCGAAGGCCCTGACCGCCGACCGGGCAGCGGCCGCAGTCGAACGCGTCACCGGCTCCCCCGCCCTCGTCTCCATCGGTGGTGACGTCGCAGCCGTGGGCGGTGCCGAGTGGGAGCTCCTCCTGTCCGAGCGGCCCGACGACCACGACCCGCGGCCGCTGACGACGTACGACGGCGGCATCGCCACCTCCTCCACCCTCGCGCGGCGGTGGACCGTCGGCGGCACCGAGCTCCACCACCTGCTCGACCCGCGCACCCGGCTGCCGGCGGTCGGTCCCTGGCGCACGGTGACCGTCGCCGCCGCGACCTGCCTGGCCGCCAACACCGCGAGCACCGCGGCCGTCGTCCTCGGCCACGACGCACCGGCGTGGCTTACCGCACGAGGCCTGCCGGCCCGGCTGGTCGCCCGCGACGGCTCCGTCACGCGCGTCGGCGGCTGGGTCTCGGAGGCGGCGGCATGACCGGCGCTCTCGAGCTACCCGGCCTGTGGTCGCTGAGTCGCGCCACCGGGCTGGTGCTCCTCGTCCTGCTGTCGGTCACCCTCGCCGTCGGGATGCTGGCCACTGCCCGCCGCACGCCGTCGTGGTGGCCGCGTTTCGCGACGGCGGCTCTGCACGTCAACCTCGCGCTGCTCAGCATCGGCCTGCTCGTCGCGCACATCGCCGTGACGGTGCTCGACGGCTTCGTCGACATCTCGCTGACCGGTGCGCTGCTGCCGTTGACCGCGGACTACGAGCCGGTCTGGACCGGCCTCGGCACCGTGGCCGCGCTGCTGCTCGTCACCGCCGCCGTGACCGCAGGCGCACGCCGCTACCTGCCGCCCGCGCTGTGGCGGCGCACGCACTACGTCACCCATCTCGCGTGGCCGGTCGCGGTCGTCCACGGGGTCGGGGTCGGCACCGACAGCGCGACGCCGGCGAGCGCCGCGGTGACGCTGGGCTGCGTCGGTCTGGTCACCGTCGCGACGGTGCTCCGCTTCTCGACCTCGTCAGGTCACGGCTGGGCCGGGCTCTCGGCGCGCGCCGCCGCCGTCGCCTTCCCGGTCGTCGTCGGCGTCTGGCTCGGAATCGTCGCAGCGGGAGGTACGTCGTGAGGCTGCTCGCCGGCACCCGACCCGACCGAGCGCTGACTCTGGTCGAGCACCTCGCCGTCCACGGTCCGCTGCGATCGCGCGACTCCGAGCTGGTCGATCAGGTCGCGGCCGCCGGACTCACCGGCCGCGGCGGCGGCGCCTTCCCGCTCGACCGCAAGCTCCGCACCGCCGCCGCCGGTCGCCGGCGCCCGGTCGTCGTCGTCAACGCCGCAGAGAGCGAGCCCGCGTCGGAGAAGGACGCCTGGCTGGCCGCGCGCGCCCCGCACCTCGTCGTCGACGGGGCAGTCGCCGCGGCCGGCGCCGTCGGCGCGGACGAGGTCGTGCTCTGGGTGCACCGCGGCGCGTCCGCGACGGTCACCGCGCTGACCGCCGCGATGGAGGAGCGCCGACACCTGGCGCGGCGCGAGCCTGCGGTCCGCATCGTCGAGGGGCCGGACCGATACGTCGCAGGGGAGGCATCGGCCATCGTCCGGCACCTGTCGGGCGGGCCAGCCCTTCCCACGGTCTCGCCGCACCGCACGGCCGAGCGCGGTGTCGACGGGCGGCCGACAGTGCTGGCGAACGCCGAGACCTTCGCCCATGTCGCCCTGATCGCGCGCCACGGCGCCGGCTGGTTCCGTGCGGTCGGCACGCCGGACGAGCCCGGCACGGTGCTGCTCACCCTGCGCGGAGCGGTCCACCGCCCGGGCGTCGTCGAGGCGGCGCCGGGCACACCCCTCCCCGAGATCCTGGACCTCGCCGGCGGACCCGCGGCGCCGTTGGCGGCGCTGCTCGTCGGCGGGTACGGCGGCAGCTGGCTCTCCTGGGCCGACGCCGCCACGGCTCCGCTGACCAGGGCCGGCCTGGACGAGCTCGGCGCCGACCTCGGCGTCGGGCTGCTGCTGGCCTTCCCGGCCGGGCGCTGCCCGCTCGCCGAAACCGAACGCATCACCGGCTGGCTGGCTGCCGAGTCCACGGGCCAGTGCGGCCCCTGCATCAACGGCCTCCCGGCCCTCGCCGAGGACGTCACGGCACTGGTCCGCGGACCTGGTCCGGACCGGCTGCCGGACCTGGTCACCCGGCTGCACCGGCGCGCCGACCTGGTGACCGGCCGCGGCGCGTGCCACCACCCCGACGGCACCGCCCGTCTGGTGCGGTCTGCGCTGCGCGTCTTCGCCGACCACGTCGAGCAGCATGCGCGGTCCGGGCGGTGCCCCGACCTGGCGTCGTCCCCGGTCGCGCCGCTGCCGGCGCACAGCCCGGTCGCGACAGCCGGGAGCTGGCGCTGATGGCCCGGCTGACCGCCGGCCGCGGACCGCAGCGGCTGGTCGTCGACTGGCCGCGCTGTGCCGGGCACGGGCTGTGCGCCGAGGTGCTGCCCGAGCTGGTCAGCCTCGACGAGTGGGGCTACCCCGTGGTGGCCGACGGCCGGGTGCCCGACCACCTCCGCCGCGACGCGGCCCGCGCCCGGGACGCCTGCCCGGCCGTGGCCCTGCGCCTCGACCGGGTCACGGCCCCGCCCCGCCCGCGTGACCCGTCAACCGCGCCGACCAGGGATGACCCGGAGTCGTGAGCTCCAGTGCCTCGCGCAGCCAGCGGCGGGCGTCGTCGTCCAGCCGCGGCCAGCAGTCCGACAGGTCGCCCTCGTCCTTGTCGCGCCCGAGCTTCGCCTTGAACAGCAGGCCGACCTGCGGCGCCTGGTAGGGCACGCCGTCGGGGCCGCGGCGCACCATGTCGGCGAGCGGCAGACGGACCCGGTCGTCGCGCTTGTAGACCCAGTCCGAGCCGTCGACCCGTGAGACCAGCAGGTCCATCAGCCAGGGCGACCAGGCGTCGCGACGTACCCACATCTGCTCGAGACCCTCAGGTGTCGCATCGCCCGGCAGGAGCGGCCGCAGGCTGCCGGTGTCGGTCCGCCACAAGTGGAAGTCGCGCAGCCAGGCACGGACGTCGTCGGCCTGGTCCGAGCGGACGGCGACGTCGATGTCCTCGTGGCGTCGACGTGGCGCCCTGGGGTCGGCCTCCAGCGACCAGCCGCCCACCACCCACCAGCTGAACGGCGCGCCGTCGAAGAGGCGCAGCAGCGCGGTCGGCTGCAGCGGCGACCACGGCCCGTAGTAGCGGACGAACCCCAGCTCGTCGAGCTCCGGCTGCGGATCCGGCGACGTGACCGTCGGCGCCGGGTCCGGCCCGTCAGCCACCGGTGATGGCACGCACCAGCTCGTCGGCGGTCTTGCTGCGGTCGAGCAGGTCGCCGACGTGCTCCTTGGTGCCCCGCAGCGGTTCGAGCGTCGGGACGCGCTGCAGCGAGTCGCGGCCCGGCAGGTCGAAGATGACCGAGTCCCAGGACGCCGCGGCGACCTCGTCCGGGTACTTCTCCAGGCAGCGGCCGCGGAAGTAGGCGCGGGTGTCGGTCGGCGGCTCGAAGATCGCACGGTCGATCTCCTCGTCCGTGACGATACGGTCGAAGCGGCCGCTCGCGCTGAGCCGGTTGAAGAGCCCCTTGTCCGGCCGTACGTCGCTGTACTGCAGGTCGATGGCCTCCAGCCGCGCCGACCCCCAGTCGAGGTTGTCTCGGCTGCGGTAGCCCTCGAGGATCTGCAGCTTGGCGACCCAGTCCAGCTCGCGGGACAGCGACATCGGGTCGGACTCGAGTCGGCTGAGCACCGACTCCCACCGGTCGAGCACGTCGACGGTGACCTGGTCGGCGTCTGTGCCGTAGCGGTCCTCGACGTACTTGCGGGCCTGCTCGGCGTACTCCATCTGCAGCTGCACCGCTGTCAGGGTCCGGCCGTTCCGCAGCGTGACGAGCTGCTTGAGCGACGGGTCGTGCGACACCGCGTGCAGCGTCGTGACCGGGCGGTCGACGGTGAGGTCGACGGAGAGGAAGCCGTCCTCGATCATCGCGAGCACCACCGACGTGGTGCCGAGCTTGAGATAGGTCGACACCTCCGCGAGGTTGGCGTCGCCGATGATGACGTGCAGCCGACGGTACTTCTCGGCGACCGCGTGCGGCTCGTCGCGGGTGTTGATGATCGGGCGCTTCAGGGTGGTCTCGAGACCGACCTCGACCTCGAAGTAGTCCGAGCGCTGCGCGATCTGGAAGCCGTCTCCGCGGCCGTCCTGCCCGATGCCGACCCGACCCGAGCCGCAGACGACCTGGCGCGAGACGAAGAAGGGCGTGAGGTGCCGGACGATGTCGGCGAACGGCGTCTCGCGGCGCATCAGGTAGTTCTCGTGCGTGCCGTAGGACGCGCCCTTGTTGTCGGTGTTGTTCTTGTAGAGGTTGATCGGCGGCGTGCCGGGGACGAGTGCCGCGCGCCGGCTGGCCTCGGCCATGATGCGCTCGCCGGCCCGGTCCCAGATGAGCGCGTCGCGCGGGTTGGTCGTCTCCGGCGAGCTGTACTCCGGGTGCGCGTGGTCGACGTAGAACCGGGCGCCGTTGGTCAGGATGATGTTGGCCAGCCCGACGTCCTCGTCGGTGAGCTGCGAGCTGTCGGCCGCCTCGCGCGCCAGGTCGAACCCCCGCGCGTCGCGCAGCGGGCTCTCCTCCTCGAAGTCCCACCGGGTGCGCCGGCCGCGGGACGAGGACGGTTGCGACAAGGGCTGCTGGGCGTACGCGTTCACGATCTGGCTGGAGATCAGCATCGCGTTGGCGCTCGGGTTGCCGGGCACGATGATCCCGTACTCCGTCTCGGTGCCCATGACGCGCCACACACTCATGCGCAGGAGCCTACGCGCGCGGGTGGCAGGATCGGCGGCCGTGACGGCGGAACACGAGGAACAGCTTGCGGTGGTCGACCGGTCCGGGAAGGTGGTCGGGGCGGCCCCGCGGTCGGTCGTGCGCCGGGACAACCTGCCCCACCTGGTCGTCGCGGTGATGCTCCGCGACCCCGCCGGACGGGTCTACGTGCACCGCCGGACCGACACCAAGGACGTCTTCCCCGGCCTGCACGACTGCTTCGCGGCAGGTGGCGTGCAGGCGGGCGAGGATCCGGCCGACGCAGCCCGGCGGGAGCTCGCCGAGGAGCTCGGCGCGCGCGGGGTCGAGCTCGAGGCGGTCGCCACCGGCTGGTACGAGGACGGGTCGACCCGGCATGTCTGGCACAGCTACCTCGCGACGTACGACGGCGAGGTGGTCCACCAGGCCGAGGAGGTGGCCTGGGGCACCTGGATGACCGTCGACGACCTCCGGGCGCACCTGGCGGACCCGACGTGGCCCTTCGTGCCGGACGGCCGCGAGCTGGTCGAGCACCTGCTCGCGACCGGCCGCCTGGCGTGATGCCTACAGGTACTGGCCGGTGTTGGCGACGGTGTCGATCGACCGGCCGGCCTCGGTGCCCTGCTTGCCCTGGATGAGGGTGCGGATGTAGACGATGCGCTCGCCCTTCTTGCCGGAGATGCGCGCCCAGTCGTCGGGGTTCGTCGTGTTGGGCAGGTCCTCGTTCTCCTTGAACTCGTCGACGCACGCGGCGAGCAGGTGGGAGATCCGGATGCCCTTCTGGCCGAGCTCGAGGAAGTCCTTGATGGCCATCTTCTTGGCCCGGTCGACGATGTTCTGGATCATCGCGCCGGAGTTGAAGTCCTTGAAGTAGAGGACCTCCTTGTCACCGTTGGCGTAGGTGACCTCCAGGAAGCGGTTCTCCTCGAGCTCGGAGTACATCCGCTCGACCGTGCGCTGGATCATCGCCAGCACCGTCGCGTCACGGTCGCTGTCGTTCTCCTTGACGTCGTCGGCGTGCAGCGGCAGGTCGGCGGTGATGTACTTCGCGAAGATGTCGCGGGCCGACTCGGCGTCCGGTCGCTCGATCTTGATCTTCACGTCCAGCCGGCCGGGTCGCAGGATCGCCGGGTCGATCATGTCCTCGCGGTTGGAGGCGCCGATGACCAGCACGTTCTCGAGGCCCTCGACGCCGTCGATCTCCGACAGCAGCTGCGGGACGATGGTGTTCTCGACATCGGAGGACACGCCGGAGCCTCGGGTGCGGAACAGCGAGTCCATCTCGTCGAAGAACACGATGACCGGAGTGCCCTCGGACGCCTTCTCGCGGGCCCGGGAGAACACCAGCCGGATGTGCCGCTCCGTCTCGCCGACGTACTTGTTGAGCAGCTCGGGGCCCTTGATGTTGAGGAAGAACGAGCGTCCCTCGGGCTTGCCGGTGACCTCGGCGACCTTCTTGGCGAGCGAGTTGGCGACCGCCTTGGCGATCAGCGTCTTGCCGCACCCGGGCGGCCCGTAGAGCAGCACGCCCTTGGGCGGGCGCAGCTTGTGCTCGGTGAACAGCTCGGGGTGCAGGTAGGGCAGCTCGACAGCGTCGCGGATCATCTCGATCTGCGCGGCCAGGCCACCGATCTGCGTGTAGTCGATGTCGGGGACCTCTTCGAGGACGAGCTCCTCGACCTCGGACTTGGGGACACGTTCGTAGACGTAGCCGGATCGCGGCTCGAGCAGCAGCGACTCGCCCACCCGCAGGTGGTTGCCGTCGAGGAGCGGCTCGGCGAGGCGGACCACCTTCTCGTCGTCCGTGTGCCCGACGACCAGGGCGCGCTCACCGTCGGCGAGCACCTCCTTGAGCATCACGACCTCGCCGACGCTCTCGAACGCCAGTGCCGCGACGACGTTCATCGCCTCGTTGAGCATGACCTCCTGGCCGCGGACCATCTCGTCGACCTCGATGCCGGGGCTGACCGCGACACGCAGCTTGCGGCCCCCGGTGAAGATGTCGACGGTCTCGTCCTCGTTGCGCTGGAGGAAGACCCCGAAGCCCGCCGGCGGCTGGGCGAGCCGGTCGACCTCCTCCTTCAGCGTCACGATCTGGTCGCGCGCCTCCTTGAGGGTCGAGACCAGCCGCTCGTTCTGCGTGGTGACTGCCGCGAGGTTGGTCTGCAGGTCGGCGATCCGCTCCTCGAGCGCGCGAAGGTGACGCGGCGACTCGGTGACGCGGCGGCGCAGGGCCTCGACTTCGTCCTGGAGCGCGCCGAGCTGTGCGTCCGCGGCATCGTTGCTGCGGGACGAGCGGCGCTTGCCGTCGTCGGTCGGACGGTCCGTGGCGGACACGGCGACACCTCCCCTTCGGGGTTGCTCCCGGTCCACCGGATCGGCCGAGAGCCGTTCGCTGACCAACCTACCTTCGGCAGGTCCCCGGCGGACCTGCACTGTCGCGTGTCCGTGGATCAATTCCTGGGACGCGGGCCTGGCCGGTCTGTCCCGGTCAGCCCGTCTCGGTCGAGTTCTCCCCGTACGCGCCCTTCGCCGGGCGCCGACGGCGCAGCGGCGGCGGCACCCCGTCGGCCAGCCGCCGGGTCGTCACCAGGAACCCGGTGTGACCCACCATCCGGTGCTCGGGCCGCACGGCAAGCCCTTCCAGGTGCCAGCCGCGCACCAGGCTCTCCCAGGCGCTGGGCTCGGTGAACGTGCCCTGCTCGCGCATCGCCTCGGCGGTGCGGGACAGCTGGGTTGCCGTCGCGACGTAGCAGATGAGGACCCCGCCGGGGACCAGCGCCCGGGAGACGGCCTCCAGGCAGTCCCAGGGCGCCAGCATGTCGAGGACCACCCGGTCGACGCCGGTCTCGTCGAGCGTCGTCACGAGGTCACCCACCGTGAGCCGCCAGGCGGGGTGCGGGCCACCGAAGAAGGCCTGCACGTTCTCGCGGGCGATGTCGGCGAAGTCCTGACGGCGTTCGTACGACGACACGCGGCCCTGGTCGCCGACCGCCCGCAGCAGGGACATGGTCAGGGCACCGGACCCGACACCCGCCTCCACGACGTGGGCGCCCGGGAAGACGTCGGCCATGTGCACCACCTGGCCGGCGTCCTTGGGATAGACGACCGCGGCGCCGCGCGGCATCGACAGCACGTAGTCGGCGAGCAGCGGCCGCAGCGCCAGGTAGGTCACTCCCCCGGTGGTCGTCACCGTGGTGCCCTCAGGGCTGCCGATGAGCGCGTCGTGCGACATCGAGCCCTTGTGGGTGAAGAACTCCTTGCCGGCGACCAGGGTGATGGTGTGCATCCGGCCCTTGGGGTCGGTGAGCTGGACCCGGTCGCCCTCGGCGAGTGGTCCGCGGCGGTGCTCCGCCCCGGTCGGCTGGTCGGTGGGTCGGTCGGTGGGCTGGTCGGTGGTCATGCGGTCAGCGCCCGTTCGACGTCGGAGGCGGCGAGCACGCCGTAGATCTCGCCGGTGGGCTCGACGACGAGGTACTCGCTGGCGGGCTGGGACGTGAGGGCGTGCAGCAGCTCCTCGCCCTGCAGGTCCGCGACGACCCGGTGCCCGGTCTCGAGGCGGCGCGACAGGTCCCCGACCGGGACCCAGGGGCGTCGAGGGATCGGGGTGGCCGTCACGGCGGCCTCGACGACGATGCCCAGCGGGTCGCCCCCGGAGGACACCACGACCAACCCGCGGGCGCCCGCCTCGTGCGCCTGCCGGAGCGCCTCGGACACCGGCAGGCTGGCCGGGACGGGGATCGCCCGACGCGTCAGGGCGCGCGCGCTGATCCCGGGAAGGCGGCGCTGCAGCCCGGCCACCTGGAGCGACTGGCTGGCGCCGACCCAGATGAAGGCGCCGAGCAGGGCGCCCCAGATGACGTCGACCAGGTCGAGACGCTCCGGGTTCCGCCCGCCGATGAGGAAGGGCAGCATCAGGACGACGACGGCGACCACGCGGCCGAGCCAGGCGGCGACCACCGTGCCCAGGTGACGACGGCCGGTCACCCGCCAGACGGCCGCCGACAGCACCCGCCCACCGTCCAGAGGCAGCCCGGGGAGCAGGTTGAAGACGCCGACCGCCAGGTTGCTCAGGAGCAAGGCCCGGGTCAGCAGGCGCCCGACCGTGCCGGGGTCGAGCAGCTCGGAGACCCCGTAGGCGGCAGCGGCGATGACCAGCGAGACGGCCGGCCCGGCGGCGGCGATGCCTGCCTCGCGGCCGGCGGTCTTGGCGGGCCGTTCGATCTCGGAGACCCCGCCGAGAAGGTGCAGGCTGATCCGCCGCACGGGCAGCCCGGCCTGCAGCGCGACCAGGGTGTGGCTGAGCTCGTGGACCAGGACGGAGAGGTAGAGCAGCAGCGCGAAGGCGAGGGACACCGCGTAGCGCCACTCCCCGATGCCGGGCACGGTGTCCTGGACCGTCGGCGCGAAGCCCCAGGTGATCAGGCCGGCGACGAGGAACCAGGTAGGCGTCACGTCGACCGGCACCCCGAACGGCCGGGCGATGACGATGCGGCCGTCGCTCACCCCGCAGAGCCTAGGCGGTTGCGGCGCGCCGGGCCGTCCCGGTGCTGACGGCAGGCGTGGCGCCGCGTCGGGCGGCCTGTCGCGCGGGTTCTGTCCGAGGCGGAGCCTAGGGTTCCTGGCATGACCGCGGACGTGCTCGACGGGGCCCTGGACGCTGAGGGCGCGGAGCCGCGCGCGCCGTCCTCGCTCTCGCCGTCCAGGGCGAGCGACTTCCTCACCTGCCCCTTGCTCTACCGCTTCCGGGTGATCGACCGGCTGCCCGAGCGCCCCAGCCCGGCGGCCACCCGCGGCACCGTGGTCCACGCCGTCCTCGAGCGGCTCTTCGACCTGCCGGCCGCCGAGCGCACGCCCGCGACCGCCCACGACATGGTCGTGCCCCAGTGGGAGCGGCTGCTCGAGGAGGAGCCGGAGCTCGCCGAGCTGTTCCTCCCGGTGGAGCAGGACGAGACTCCCCCGGCCGACAGTCCCGGCGCGGAGGTGGCGCCGCCCGGCGCGGCCACGCCGGCCGCGTCCACGCCGGCTGCCTCGACGGCGGACGACCCGTCACCATCTCCCGAGGCACGACGCGACGCGTGGTTGCAGTCGGCCCGCGACCTGCTCGACAGCTACTTCGAGCTGGAGGACCCCGCGCGGCTCGAGCCCGCCGAGCGCGAGCTCTTCGTCGAGCACGACCTCGAGTCCGGCCTGCGGCTGCGTGGCTACGTCGACCGGCTCGACGTCGCGCCGACCGGGGCACTGCGCGTGGTCGACTACAAGACCGGCCGCGCGCCGCGCGAGGGCTTCGAGGCCAAGGCGATGTTCCAGATGCGGTTCTACGCCCTGGTGCTGTGGCGGCTGCGCGGCGAGGTGCCGCGCCTGCTGCAGCTGCTCTACCTGGGCAGCGGCGAGATCCTGCGCTACGAGCCCGACGAGGCCGACCTGCGGGCCACCGAGCGCAAGGTCGAGGCCATCTGGGCGGCGATCCAGCGGGCGACCGAGAACGGTGACTGGCGCCCCAACCCCACGCGACTCTGCGACTGGTGCGACCACCAGGCCCTGTGCCCGGCCTACGGCGGCACGCCCCCCGAGCTGCCGGTGCTGCCGGTGCCGAGCGTCCCCGCGGCTCGCGACGCCACCCGGCCGGCCGGCGGGCTGCCCGACGACGAGCGGCCCTCGCCCCACACGCCCGGCGACGAGGTCTGACCCGCAACCGGGTCGCGCGCCGACGGCAGTTGAGCCCCGTACGTCCGGATGCTTTTGCGTACGCAAGCGGAATCGGCGTCTCAGGGTCTCCCTGAGATGTGCCGGACACCACCCCGATTTCACCGGAAAGGACTGGGCGTCCGTCACCTGCGGCTCCTACGGTGGGTGGCATTCCGGAAACTGACTCGAGGGAGCACGACGTGTCCAGCTCGCCCCTGACCACCGACAGCACGACAGCCGCACCAGCCGGTGTGGCCGCCAGGGCCGTCGACTTGACGAAGGTCTACGGCGAGGGAGACACCCGAGTCGTCGCGCTCGGCGGCGTCAGCTGCACCTTCGAACGCGGCCACTTCACCGCGATCATGGGCCCCTCCGGCTCCGGGAAGTCGACGCTGATGCACTGCATGGCCGGGCTGGACACGGCCACCTCGGGATCGGCCTTCATCGGCGACGTCGACCTGTCCACCCTCGACGACAAGCGCTTGACGCGCCTGCGCCGGGACAGCCTCGGCTTCATCTTCCAGGCCTACAACCTGGTGCCGACGCTGTCGGCGATCGAGAACATCACGCTGCCGATGGACATCGCGGGCCGCAAACCGGACAAGGAGTGGCTCGACAACGTCATCTCCACGGTGGGCCTGGCCGACCGGCTGCAGCACCGGCCGAGCGAGCTCTCCGGCGGGCAGCAGCAGCGGGTGGCCGTCGCCCGGGCGCTCGCCAGCCGCCCCGAGGTGGTCTTCGCCGACGAGCCGACCGGCAACCTGGACTCCCGCTCCGGCGCGGAGGTGCTGATGTTCCTGCAGCGCTCGGTGCGCGACATGGGCCAGACGATCGTGATCGTCACCCACGACCCGGCGGCGGCTGCGTACGCGGACCGGGTGGTCTTCCTCGCCGACGGGCTGATCGTCGACGAGATCATGTCGCCGACCGCCGAATCCGTCCTCGACCGCATGAAGAGCTTCGACGTGCCGGCACAGCGAGGCAACTGACGTGTTCCGAGTCACCCTCAAGAGCCTGCTTGCGCGCAAGCTCCGTCTCCTCCTGACCGCCCTCGCCGTCGTCCTCGGTGTGGCCTTCGTGTCCGGGACGCTGATCCTCGGCGACACGATGAACAAGACCTTCGACAACCTGTTCGCGACCGCCTACTCGGGCACCGACGTCGGGATCCGCGGCGAGTCCGCCTTCGACGTCAACGTCGCCGAGGGCGGGGAGAGCGCGGAGTCCCGCGCCCCGGTGCCGGCCTCCGTCGTCGACGCAGTGCGCGGTGTGGACGGCGTGCAGACCGCGGTCGGCGACACCTTCGGCTTTGCGCAGATCGTCACGCCGTCGGGCGAGGTCGTCGAGACCTCCGGCGCCCCCACGCTCGGCGGCACCTGGCTGGGCAGCACGCCGCTGAACCCGTACGTCCTGCAGGACGGCGCCGCGCCGACCGGGTCCGGCGAGGTGCTGATCGACACGACGACGGCCGACGACAACGACCTTGCGGTCGGCGACCGGATCCAGGTCCTGACCCAGACCGGCCCGCTCGACGAGACCATCAGCGGCTTGGTCAGCTTCGGTGAGAGCGGCAGCCTGGCCGGCGCCACCGTCACGCTCTTCGACCCGCAGACCGCCCAGGCCGAGCTGGGTGAGCCGGACACCTTCACCGAGGTCCTCGCTCTCGGCGACGGCTCGGTCGACGACGCCACCTTGCGCGACCGCGTCTCCGAGGTCCTGCCACCGCGGACCGAGGCGCTCACCGGTCAGCAGCTCGCCACCTCCGACTCGGGCGACATCAAGAGCGCGCTGAGCTTCTTCAGCACCTTCCTGCTCGTCTTCGCGACGATCGCGATCTTCGTCGGCTCGTTCATCATCTTCAACACGTTCAGCATGCTGGTCGCCCAGCGCAGCCGGGAGCTCGCTCTCCTGCGGGCGCTCGGGGCGAGCCGCCGACAGGTCAACTGGGCGGTGATCGTGGAGGCCGCGGTCGTCGGGGTCATCGGCTCGACCATCGGGCTCGGGCTCGGTGTCCTGCTGTCGATCGGGCTGCAGCAGCTGATCGGGCTCTTCCTGGGCGACCTGCCCACCGACGGCCTGGTCTTCCAGGGCAGCACCGTGCTCTGGGCCTACCTCACCGGTGTCGTGGTGACCGTCGTGTCGGCGATCGCACCCGCGCGCCGGGCGACACACATCCCGCCGGTCGCGGCCCTGCGCGACGACGTCGCGCTGCCGGAGTCGTCGCTGCGCAGGCGCGCGCTGGTCGGCACGGCGATGCTCGGCCTCGGCATCGCGGCCATGGCGGCCGGGCTGGTGGGCGACGCGGGCATCCTGTGGGTCGGTCTCGGGGCGCTCGGCATCTTCCTCGGCGCGGCGATGCTGAGCCCGTTCCTCAGCCGGCCGGTGGTCGGCGGGCTCGGCAGCCTGCTGCCGCGGGTGTGGGGACCCATCGGCCGGCTGGCGCGGGAGAACGCCCGACGCAACCCGCGCCGGACCGCGGCCACGGCGTCCGCCCTGATGATCGGCCTTGCCCTGGTGTCCGCCGGCGGCGTACTCGCGGCGTCGATCGTCAAGAGCGCCAACGGCATCATCGACCGCAGCGTCGGCGCCGACTTCATCGTGACCGCGGGCAACTTCATGCCGATCCCCGGTGACGTGGCGAAGGAGATCAGCTCGGTCGACGGCGTCGACGCCGTCACCTCCTTCCGGTCCGGCCAGGCCCAGGTCGGGAAGAGCGTCGTCTCCCTGCAGGGCGTCACGGCCGACACGGTCGACCGGACGCTCAAGCTGACGGTCGTCACCGGCGACGTCGGGGCGTTGGCCGACCAGGACACGATGCTGGTCGACCAGGACGTCGCGAAGGAGAAGGGCTGGAAGGTCGGCGACGAGGTGCCCACGACCTTCGGCAAGACCGGCGACACCGACCTCGTCGTGGGCGGCACCTACGAGCAGAACCAGATCGCCGGCAACTACCTGATCGGTCTCGAGACGTACGACGCCAACTACTCGCAGCGGCTGGACGAGGTGGTTGCCATGACCATCAAGCCCGATGCCGACCCGGAGGCCGTGCGGTCCGAGCTGCAGGCGACCGCCGACTCGTCGAACCTGACGATCCGCGACCAGAGCGAGTTCAAGGACGAGCAGCGCAACCAGATCAACCAGCTGCTCGGCTTCATCTTCGTGCTGCTGGCGCTGGCGGTGCTGATCGCCGCACTGGGCATCGTCAACACCCTGGCGCTGTCGGTGATCGAGCGCACCCGCGAGATCGGCCTGCTGCGCGCGGTCGGTATGGGCCGCCGGCAGGTCCGCCGGATGGTGCGGCTGGAGTCGGTGGTCATCGCCGTCTTCGGCACCCTGCTCGGTCTCGTGCTCGGCGTGGCCCTCGGGTCGGCACTGGTCACTGCGCTCAGCGGCGAGGGCATCGACGAGCTGGTCGTTCCTTACGGGCAGCTGGTGATCTACCTCGTGGTGGGTGCCCTGATCGGCGTGCTGGCGGCCGTGTGGCCGGCGCGGCGGGCCGCCCGGCTCGACATCCTGGGCGCGATCACCACCGAGTGACGCCAGGGGCGGTCGGCCACGGCGTACGTGGCCGACCGCCCTGTGCGCGCTCAGGAGGTGGCGGAGATCGCCTCCACCAGGTCACCGGTCTTGCTGTCGTCAAGGCTTCGTGCGATGTCCGCCTGCGACACGATTCCTACGAGCCGGTCGCCGTCGATCACCGGCAGTCGGCGGACCTTGTGCTTGGACATGGTCCGCAGCGCCTCGTCGACCGAGTCGTCCGCGCCGATGGTCACCGGCTTTCCCTGGGCGAACGATGACACCGCCGTGGTGAGGTCGATCTGTTCCGCCACGGCCCTCACCGCGATGTCGCGGTCCGAGATCATGCCCTTGAGCTGGTCGTCGGTGCCGCAGATCGGCAGAGCCCCTACGTCGAGGTCGCGCATCTTGCGTGCGGCGTCGACCAAGCTGTCGGACTCGGACACGCACTCCGCGCCCTCGGTCATGATCTGGCGGGCGGTCATCATGTGGTGCTCCCTCCGCTCGATGATGGGTCGGTTCCCAGCGCGTCCCCGCAGCCGGGGAGCCGAAACGCCGTTCGCACACCGGGCCCGCGTGACGCGCTCGCCAGCCAGCTCGCCCTGGTCAGGTCCGGGCGGTGCCCCGTGTGCCCAGGTTCCCCAGGACCTCCAGGTCGAGCTCGGTCAGCGAGCCGACCTGGAGGTCGCCGAGCCCCGCCGGCACCGTCGCGACGCTCGGGACGACCACCGTGACGCACCCGGCAGCCACGGCCGAGTTCGCGCCGGTCTCGGAGTCCTCGAGCGCCACGCAGTCGGACGGGGCGACACCGATGAGCTCGGCGGCTCGCAGGTAGGGGTCCGGCGCCGGCTTGGTGGTCGGGACCTCGTCGCCGGCGACGGTGGCCGCGAAGGGGTCCCGCCCGACGGCGTCCAGGACGGCGTCGACCACCTGGCGCAGCGACGACGACACGAGGGCGCAGGGGATGCCGGCCGCCGCGGCAGCCGAGAGCAGCTCCTGCGCGCCGGGACGCCAGTCGACCGGCCCGGTCCGCAGGTGGCGCACCATGCCCGCCAGCAGCGCTCGGGAGAGGTCCTCCGGTGACACGTCGGGGCGGTCGGCGAGCGCGAGCATGTAGTCGACGGTCTTCTCCAGCGGGCCGCCGACGAGGGCGACTTGGTGCTCCTCGCCCCACGGGGCTCCGAGCTCGGCCATCACCTCGGACTCGACGGCGAACCAGGTGCGCTCGGTGTCGACGAGCAGGCCGTCCATGTCGAAGAGCAGCGCTGCGGGCAGCGGTGCCACCTCGGGGGCGGCGCTCACTTGGCGTTGAAGTACGAAGCCTCGGGGTGGTGCAGCACGAGGGCGTCCGTGGACTGCTCCGGGTGCAGCTGGAACTCCTCCGAGAGCTTCACGCCGATCCGCTCGGGCTCCAGCAGGTCGACCAGCTTGGCCCGGTCCTCGAGGTCGGGGCAGGCGCCGTAGCCGAACGAGAACCGGGCGCCGCGGTAGCGCAGGTCGAAGTAGTCCTCGGCCTTGTCGGGGTCCTCGCCGGAGTAGCCGAGCTCGGCGCGCATCCGCTTGTGCCAGTACTCCGCCAGCGCCTCGGTGAGCTGGACGGACAGGCCGTGCAGCTCGAGGTAGTCCCGGTAGGCGTCCTTCGCGAACAGGTCCGAGGTCACCTCGGCGATCCGCGAGCCGACGGTCACCAGCTGCAGCCCGAGCACGTCGATCTCGCCGGACTCGCGGGGCCGGAAGAAGTCGGCGAGGCACAGGTGCCGACCGTGGCGCTGCCGCGGGAAGGTGAAGCGGAAGCGCTCCGCGGCGTCGACCGCCGGCTCGGCGAGCAGCACGAGGTCATCGCCCTCGCTCACGACCGGGTAGTAGCCGTAGACGACGGCCGCCTCGAGCATCCGGTCGGCGTGCAGCCGCTCCAGCCAGGAGCGCAGCCGCGGCCGGCCCTCGGTCTCGACCAGCTCGTCGTAGGACGGCCCGTCGCCACGGGAGGACTTCAGGCCCCACTGGCCCATGAAGGTGGCCCGCTCGTCCAGCAGCGCGGCGTACTCCGCGGTCTGGATGCCCTTGACCACGCGGTTGCCCCAGAACGGCGGCTCGGGCACCGGGTTGTCGGTGGCGACGTCGGACCGCGCCGGCATGTCCTCCGGTGCGGTGATGTCCGGACGGCCCGCGGTGCGCACCCGGCGCGGGCGGAGCGCAGGCAGCTCGGCGCCCGGGATGCCCCGCTTCACCGCGATGAGCGCGTCCATCAGCCGCAGCCCCTCGAAGGCGTCGCGGGCGTAGCGGACCTCACCCTCGTAGACCTCGGCCAGGTCCTGCTCGACGTAGGGCCGGGTCAGGGCGGCACCACCGAGGATCACCGGCCAGCGGGCCGAGAGCCCCCGGGAGTTCATCTCCTCGAGGTTCTCCTTCATGATGACCGTCGACTTCACGAGCAGCCCCGACATGCCGATGACGTCGGCCCGGTGCTCGTCGGCCGCATCGAGGATCGCGGACACCGGCTGCTTGATGCCGATGTTGACCACGTTGAAGCCGTTGTTGGTCAGGATGATGTCGACGAGGTTCTTGCCGATGTCGTGGACGTCGCCCTTGACCGTGGCGAGCACGATGGTGCCCTTGCCGTCCTCGTCGGTCTTCTCCATGTGCGGCTCGAGCCACGCGACGGCGGTCTTCATCACCTCGGCCGACTGCAGCACGAAGGGCAGCTGCATCTCACCTCTGCCGAAGAGCTCGCCCACGACCTTCATGCCCGCGAGCAGGTGGTCGTTGACCACGTCGAGGGCCGTCCGGCCGGAGTCGAGCGCGGCCTGCAGGTCTGCCTCGAGCCCGTTTCGCTCGCCGTCGATGATCCGTCTCGCCAGCCGCTCCCCCAGCGGCAGCGCCGCGAGCTCCTCGGCGCGGGTCGCACGGACGCTCGCCACGTCCACACCCTCGAAGAGGTCGAGGAACTTCTGCAGCGGGTCGTAGCCTTCGCGGCGCCGGTCGTAGACCAGGTCGAGGGCGACCTCGCGGGCCTCCTCGTCGATCTTGGTCATCGGCAGGATCTTGGCCGCATGCACGATCGCCGAGTCCAGCCCGGCCTTCACGCACTCGTTCAGGAAGACCGAGTTGAGCACGACGCGCGCGGCGGGGTTGACCCCGAAGGACACGTTGGAGACGCCGAGGGTGGTCTGGACGGCCGGGAAGGCGCGCTTGAGCTGGCGGATCGCCTCGATGGTCTCCAGCGCGTCGCGCCGGGTCTCCTCCTGCCCGGTCGTGACCGGGAAGGTGAGGGTGTCGACGACGATGTCCTCGACGTGCATGCCCCAGTTGCCCGTCAGGTCCTCGATCAGGCGGGTCGCGACCCGGACCTTCCAGTCAGCCGTTCGTGCCTGACCCTCCTCGTCGATGCAGAGGGCCACGACGGCTGCACCGTGCTCCCTGACGATCGGCATGACGCGGGCGAAGCGCGACCCGGGACCGTCGCCGTCCTCGTAGTTGACCGAGTTGATGACCGACCGGCCGCCCAGCAGCTCGAGGCCGGCCTCGACGACCGCCGGCTCGGTGGAGTCCAGCACGATCGGCAGCGTCGACGCCGTGGCGAACCGCCCGGCCACCGACTTCATGTCCGCGACGCCGTCGCGGCCCACGTAGTCGACGCAGACGTCGAGCAGGTGCGCGCCGTCGCGCGTCTGGTCGCGGGCGATCTCGATGCAGTCGTCCCAACGCTCCTCGAGCATCGCCTTGCGGAACGCGAGGGAGCCGTTGGCGTTGGTGCGCTCGCCGATCGAGAGGTAGGACGTGTCCTGCTGGAAGGGCACGTGCTGGTAGAGCGACGCCACCCCGGGCTCGGGTCGTGGCCGCCGTGTCGCCAGGCCGCGGCCGCCGACCCGTTCGACGACCATCCGCAGGTGCTCCGGTGTCGTGCCGCAGCAGCCGCCGACCAGCGAGAGGCCGAAGTCCTTGGTGAAGTGGTCGTGTGCGTCGGCGAGCTCTCGAGGGGTCAGCGGGTAGCTCGCGCCGTCCTTGCCGAGAACGGGCAGACCGGCATTGGGCATGCAGCTCACCGGCACCCGCGAGTGACGCGAGAGGTGACGAAGGTGCTCGCCCATCTCGGCCGGCCCGGTCGCGCAGTTCAGCCCGATGGCGTCGATGCCCAGCGGCTCCAGCGCGGTGAGCGCCGCCCCGATCTCGCTGCCGAGCAGCATCGTCCCGGTCGTCTCGACAGTGACCTGGCAGAAGAGCGGCGCGTCCGATCCGGCAGCGGTCAGCGCTCGACGAGCGCCGATCACGGCGGCCTTCGCCTGCAGAAGGTCCTGCGCAGTCTCCACCAGGACGGCATGGACGCCACCGGCCAGCATGCCGCGTACCTGAGTCTCGTAGGCATCGCGCAACGTCGCGAACGGGACGTGACCCAGCGTCGGCAGCTTGGTGCCCGGGCCCACCGACCCGATGACCCAGCGCGGCTCGCCATCGGTGCTGCGGTCGTCGGCGACCTCGCGGGCGATTCGCGCGCCGGCCTCGGCGAGCTCCTCGATGCGGCTCTCGATGCCGTACTCCGCGAGGTTGCCCAGGTTGGCGCCGAACGTGTTGGTCTCGACCGCGTCGACGCCCGCGTCGAAGTAGGCCTCGTGCACCGACCGGACGATGTCGGGCCGGGTGACGTTGAGGACCTCGTTGCAACCCTCGTGGCCCTCGAAGTCGTCGAGGCTGGGCTCCTGGTCCTGCAGCATCGTGCCCATTGCGCCGTCGGCGATCACCACGCGCTGGGTGAGCGCCTCGCGGAGCGTTGCTGAGCTGTTCGACACGCCTGCGGTGGAAGACATCGGCGCGAGTCTACGGCCCGACGGAGGACGTACGCTGCTAGCGACCGGCAGGCGGGAACGGCCTGCCCCCACCCCGACGGAGGGTCCCACCCGGTGATCGAGCTCGACGGCTATCCCGAGCTGGTCGACCCGTTGCTGATCGCGGCCTTCGAAGGGTGGAACGACGCGGGCGACGCGGCCACCGCAGCGGTCGAGCACCTCGAAGACGTCTGGGACGCCGAGCCGCTCACCGAGGTGGACCCCGAGGACTACTACGACTACCAGGTCAACCGGCCCACGGTATCGATGAGCGACGAAGGCCGGCGGCAGGTCACCTGGCCGACGACCCGGGTGTCCTTCGCTCGGCTGCCCGACGTCGGCCGTGACGTCGTGCTGATCCGCGGCATCGAGCCCAACATGCGCTGGAAGCAGTTCACCGGTGAGATCCTCGGCGTCTGCCACGAGCTGGGCGTCGAGATGGTGGTGACCCTCGGTGCGCTGCTGGCCGACAGCCCGCACACCCGCCCGGTCCCGGTGACCGGTACGTCGTCGGACGATGCTGTGGCGCGTTCCCTCCACCTGGAGCCGTCGCGCTACGAGGGCCCGACCGGGATCGTCGGGGTCGTGCAGGACGCGTGCACCCGCGCCGGTGTCCCCGCGCTGTCGATCTGGGCAGCGGTGCCGCACTACGTGGCACAGCCGCCCTGCCCCAAGGCGACCCTGGCGCTGCTGCGCCACATCGAGGACCTGCTCGACGTGCCGATCCCGCTGGGCGACCTGGCCGAGGACGCCCGGGCCTGGGAACGCGGCGTGGACGAGCTGGCCGAGGAGGACTCCGAGGTGGCCGACTACGTGCGGTCCCTCGAGGAGGCGAAGGACCTCACCGACGCGCCCGAGGCCTCCGGCGACGCGATCGCCCGGGAGTTCGAGCGCTACCTGCGCCGCCGCGGCGACGACCCCCGCTGACGGGAGCGCTCCCCGCCGCCGCCTCAGCGAATTGATCACGCGGGCGTGGTCAACAGGGGCTGAGCGAGGCAAATTTGCCGGTGTCTGCAGCAATCGACCACGCTAGCGTGATCAATTCGGCACACCGGGCGGGTCAGCCCGTCGACGCACATGTATTAGACCTGTATGGTCGCTGGTGTGACAACACGGGCGGACCGGGTGGCGGCCGAGCTCCGGGAGCGGATCGCTCTCGGGGACGTCGGCCCGTCGGGTGCGCTGGAGAGCGAGGCAGGCCTCGGCGAGCGGCACGGCGTCAGCCGGGTCACCGTGCGCCGGGCGCTCGAGCTGCTGAGGGCCGAGGGGCTGGTCGAGAGCCGCCGCGGCGCCGGCTGGTTCGTCGCCGGGGCGTCCTTCCACCAGCCGCTCGCCCTGGGCACCTTCCGGCACGCGGCCTCGGCGGTGACCGAAGCCGGCCTGACCGCGAGCCGCCGGGTCGTCGACTTCGGCTTCGGCCCGGCCACTGGTCCGGTTTCCGCCGGCCTCGACCTCGCCGCCGGGGCCGACGTGCTGCACGTCCGGTCGCTGCGCAGCGTCGACGGCGTCCCGCTCGACGTCGCCCACGAGTGGGTGCCGGCCGCGACCGCAGCCGGAGTCAGCCGCGCGGACGCGCAGGACCCCGGCACCTGGGCCACCCTGCAGCGCGAGGGCGTCCGCATCGACCGGGTCCGCCAGACCATCACCGCTGCCGTCGCGACCGACGACGACGCCGCGCTCCTCAACGTCGCCTCCGGCACGGCGCTGCTGCTCGTGCGCCGGGTGGCCCACGACGACCAGGGCACGCCGGTCGCGCTCGCCGACCACCGCTACCTGGCATCGCGCTTCAGCCTCGAGGTGGAGTTCCGCGGCTGGTCGACGGCCGGTGCCACCGAACCACCCGGACTGCGCGACACGGCGCCGTCCGGACGTACCGACGACGACTCGACCAATGACCAGACGGACGACACCACGGAGGACACCCGATGAAGCTGCTCGTGACCGGAGGGGCCGGCTTCATCGGCTCGAACTTCGTGCTGCGCACCGCGCAGACCCGCCCGGAGTGGGAGGTGCGGGTCCTGGACGCCCTGACGTACGCCGGCAACGCGGCCAACCTCGCGGCCGTCGCGGACCGCGTCGAGCTCGTGCACGGCAGCGTCGCGGACGCGGGGCTGGTCGACAAGCTGGTCTCGGAGTCCGACGCGGTCGTGCACTTCGCCGCCGAGTCGCACAACGACAACTCGCTCGACGACCCGTGGCCCTTCGTCGAGGCCAACGTCCTCGGCACGTACCAGTTGCTGCAGGCGGTGCGGCACCACGGCGCACGGCTGCACCACGTGTCCACCGACGAGGTCTACGGCGACCTCGAGATCGACGACCCGGCGCGCTTCACCGAGCAGACGCCTTACAACCCGTCGAGCCCCTACTCAGCGACCAAGGCCTCTGCCGATCTGCTGGTGCGCGCGTGGGTGCGGTCCTTCGGCGTGCAGGCGACGCTGTCGAACTGCTCCAACAACTACGGTCCCTACCAGCACGTCGAGAAGTTCATCCCCCGCCAGATCACCAACGTGCTGCAGGGCATCAAGCCCAAGCTCTACGGCCAGGGCCTCAACGTGCGCGACTGGATCCACGTCGACGACCACAACGACGCTGTCGTCACGATCCTCGAGCAGGGCCGGCCCGGCGAGACCTACCTGATCGGTGCCGACGGCGAGCGCACCAACCGCCAGGTCGTCGAGACGCTGCTGGAGCTGATGGGCCGGCCGGCCGACTGGTACGACCTGGTCAGCGACCGGCCCGGCCACGACCTGCGCTACGCCATCGACGCCACCAAGCTGCGCGACGAGACCGGGTGGCAGCCGGAGTACCGCGACATCCGCGCCGGCCTCGCCCAGACCGTCGACTGGTACACGACCAACCGGGAGTGGTGGGCCGCTGCCAAGGAGCGGTCCGAGGCGACGTACGACCGGCTCGGCCGCTAGCGCCCTAGAGCCGGACGCCCAGCAGGGCGTTGACCGCCCGGCTGACGACTCCCGGCGCACCCTCGTCCGTGCCCCGGCCGTGCTCCGCCTCGGCGACCCACCGGTCGACCACGGCGACCGCGCCGGGTGCGTCGAGGTCGTCGGCGAGGTGCCTGCGCAGCGAGTCGAGGGTGTCGTCGGCGGCCGGCCCGGCCGGCCTGGCGACAGCGTCCTGCCAGCGAGCCAACCGCGCTTCGGCGGTGGTCAGGTCCTGCTCGGTCCAGGACCAGTCGGTCCGGTAGTGGTGGCCCAGCAGCGCGAGCCGGACCGCCATCGGGTCACGCCCGGCGCGGCGCAGCGCCGAGACGAAGACCAGGTTGCCCTTGGACTTCGACATCTTCTCGCCCTCGAGCCCGACCATCCCGGCGTGCACGTAGTGGCGGGCGAACGGCCACTCGCCGGTCAGGACGTGCGCCTCCGAGGCGCTCATCTCGTGGTGCGGGAAGACGAGGTCGGTGCCGCCGCCCTCCACGTCGATACCGCTGCCGAGCCGGTCGAGGGCGATGGCCGAGCACTCCAGGTGCCAGCCCGGGCGCCCCGCGGGCAGCGAGGTCGCCGTGTCCCACGACGGCTCACCCGGCCGCGCGGCCTGCCACAGCAGGCAGTCGAGCGGATGCTTCTTGCCCGGCCGCTCGGGGTCACCGCCCCGCTCGGCGAAGAGCGCGAGCATCGTCTCGTCGTCGAGCCGGCCCACACCGCCGAACCGCTGGTCGCTGTGCACCGCGAAGTAGACGTCGCCGTCCACGTCGTAGGCAGCCCCGGACTCCAGCAGCCGCACGACCGCCTCGGCGATCAGCGGCACCGACTCGACGACACCGACGTAGTCGCGCGGCGGGATGACCCCGAGGGACGTCATGTCCTCGCGGAAGAGCGCGATCTCGCGGTCGCCGAGCTCCGCCCAGTCCTCGCCGTCGCGCGTGGCCCGCTCGAGCAGCGGGTCGTCGACGTCGGTGATGTTCTGCACGTAGTGCACGTCGTGACCGGCGTCCAGCCAGGCGCGGTGCACCAGGTCGAAGGTGACGTACGTCGCCGCATGCCCGATGTGCGTGGCGTCGTACGGGGTGATCCCGCAGACGTACATGGTCGCCACCGGACCTGGCGCCGTCGGCCGGATCTCGCCGGTCGCCGTGTCGTGCAGCCGCAGCGGCAGACCCGTCCCGGGGAGGGCGGGGACGAAGGGAGCCGGCCAGGGACGCACGGCGCGGATCCTACGTTGCCAGCGGCCGTCGCCCCGAGCGCAGCCTCAGAAGGGCGGCCACGGGATGGCCGGCCAGCCGTCGACCGGGTAGGGCAGGTGCCCGGACCGCAGCAGCCGCTCCACGCGCCGCCGGCAGGCGGTGACCTCTGACGGCGCCACCAGCTCGAGGAGCGCCGTCCCCAGCGGTCCCAGCAGGTCGTCGCGCAGCCGGTGGAGGACCGTCCGCTCCTCGTCCGAGAGCTCGCAACCGGCCCAGCCCCACAGGACCGTGCGCAGCTTGGGCTCGGTGTGGAAGGTCACCCCGTGGTCCACCCCGCGCACGACGCCGTCAGGACCCGGCAGCACGTGACCACCCTTGCGGTCGGCGTTGTTGAGCACGGTGTCGAGGACCGCCATCCGGCGAAGCCGCCTGTCGTCGGCGTGCGCGAGGACGACCGGGTCGCCGTCGGCGCCCAGCGCGTCCAGCACGTGCAGCCAGCCGTCAGGCATGGCCGCGGGGGCGACGACGTCGACCAGGCCCGCCGCCTCCGGGTCGGTGTCCATCCACAGCTGGCACATGCCGGGGCCGAACGGCCCCTCGCGAAGCACGGTCGGCGGCACGACGTCCCAGCCGGACGCCGCCGACACGGCGTAGGACGCCACCTCGCGGCCGGCAAGCGTGCCGTCGGGGAAGTCCCAGAGCGGGCGCTCCCCCGCGACCGGCTTGTAGACGCACCGCGCCTCGATGCCACCGGCCTGGATGGAGCAGAACAGCGTCGCGTTGGAGGCGTCGACGAGTCGGCCCTCGACGTCGATGGCGCCGTGGCGCAGCAGGTCGAGCGACTCCGTCAGGTCCAGGCCGGCCACCCAGCTCCTCTCACCGGCGGTAGCCGTTGGCCCGCGGGCACACGTGCCCTCCGGCGTCCAGGGGTCCCCCGCAGAACGGGCACGGTGGCCGTCCCGCCGACACCACGGCCTCGGCGCGGCCGACGAACGCCCGCGCCACGCTGCCAGACAGCCGCACCCTCAGCAGTGGCGGGCCGTCGACGGCGTCGTCGTCGATCAGGGGCGACTCGTCGTCGTCGTCCTCTTCGTCGTCGTCGGTGAGCGCCTGGGCCTCGATCACCACGACCTCGTCGTCGGCGTCCCACGCCAGGGCCATCGTCCCGACCCGGAACTCCTCCTCGATCGGCGTCGTCAGCGGCTCGTTGTCCACGACGTCGGCGGGGGTGACCGCCGGCACCGAGGCCTCGCCGGAGGACTGGCGCACCACCTCGTCGAGCAGCGCCCCCACTCGTTCGGCGAGCACGGCGACCTGCTGCTTCTCCAGCGCCACGCTGGTCGTGCGGCCGCCACCGGTCGCCTGCAGGAAGAAGGTGCGCTGCCCGGGCTCGCCCACGGTGCCCGCGACGAAGCGGTCCGGTGGGTCGTACTCGTAGACGATGCGCGCCATGCCGAAACCCTATGTGCCCTCAGGCCTGCGGCCCGGCGCCGCCACCGACGGCCGCGTCCGAGCCGGCCGCCGCCTTCTTGCGCCGGGTGCGCTTCGGCTTGGGGGCGAGGAAGGAGAGGTCGCCGCCGCCGTCGTTCGCTCGCACCACGAAGGGCCGCAGCCGGGTGTACGTCACGATGCTGACCGACGCCGGGTCGGCCACCAGCCGCTGGAACTGGTCGAGGTGCATGCCCAGCGCGTCGGCCAGGACCGCCTTGATGACGTCACCGTGCGAGACGACGACATACACCGCGTCGTCACCGAGCTCGGCGTTCCACTCGCGCACCGCCGTGACGGCGCGCACCTGCATGTCGCGCATCGCCTCGCCGTCGTCGCCGGGGAAGGTCATCGCCGACGGGTGGGACTGGACCACCTTCCACAGCGGGTCCTTCGCCAGCTTGGAGAGCTTCTCCCCCGACCAGTCTCCGTAGCGCACCTCGCCGACGCGCTCGTCGACGTGACGCGGCACGTCGTCGCGGCCGGCCAGCATCAGCTCGGTGGTCTCCAGGCAGCGCTGCAGCGGGCTGGTCACGACCGCCGTCAACGGCACCGGGCCGAGCCGGGTCGCCAGCGCGGTGACCTGCTCCCGCCCGACGTCGTCGAGGGACACGCCTTCGGTCCACCCGGCCAGCACGCCGGCGCCGTTGGCCGTGGTCCGGCCGTGGCGCACGAGCAGCAGGGTGGTCACGACCGGGCAGCCTAGGCGACGGAGATGCCCCCTGCGCCGGACGTACGCCGCACCGGCCGCAGCGACGTACGGCACCGTGGCCGCGGGCCGGAGGGCCCACAATGGCGAGGTGATCGTCGACTGCGCCCTCTACCGCCGCGGCCAGCGCGAAGCCGTCGACGGTGACCTCGGCGAGGCCCTGACCGTGGCGCGCGGCACCGGGGACTCCTTCATCTGGATCGGGCTCCACGAGCCGACCGAGGCCGAGCTCGAGAAGGTGGCCGGCGAGTTCGGCCTGCACCCGCTCGCGGTCGAGGACGCCGTGAAGGCGCACCAGCGCCCCAAGGTCGAGGACTACGAGGACTCCCTGTTCGTGGTGCTCAAGACGGTCCGCTACGACGAGCCGACGCAGCAGGTCGACCTGGGCGACGTGATGCTCTTCATGGGCGACTCGTTCGTGGTGACGGTCCGGCACGGCCAGGCCCGGGCGCTGAAGGACGTGCGCCGGCGCCTGGAGGTGGACCGGCACCTGCTCGACTGCGGCCCCTCCGCGGTCCTCTACGCGGTCTGCGACGCGGTCGTCGACGACTACAGCGCCATCGCGTTCGCCGTCGAGCAGGACATCGAGGAGGTCGAGGAGCGGGTCTTCTCCCCCGACCGCAGCAACGACGCGGCGCGGATCTACAACCTCAAGCGCGAGGTCATCGAGTTCCGGCGTGCGGTGCACCCCCTCGTGGAGCCGATGGACCGGCTGGCCGCCGGACGGGTGGGCCGGGTGCACGAGCACCTCGAGCCCTTCTTCCGCGACGTCGCCGACCACGCGACCCGCGTCTCGGAGCAGGTCGACGGCTTCGACGACCTGCTCGGGTCGGTGCTCAACGCGAATCTCGCCCAGGTCGCCGTGCAGCAGAACTCGGACATGCGACGGATCTCCGCGTGGGTCGCGATCGTCGCGGTGCCCACGATGATCGCCGGGATCTACGGCATGAACTTCGAGCACATGCCCGAGCTGCACTGGCGCTACGGCTACGGGATGGCTCTCGCGGTGATGGGAGTCGCCTGCCTCGGGCTGTACCGGGCGTTCAAGCGCAGTGGCTGGCTGTGACCCCTCGGGGACGCTGTGGTGACCAAACCGGCACAAGAGACCTAGATCACGCACTCCGGGCGTGAGTATTGCCGGAAAGCGCTGCATGGGTGCGGTACGGCCGGTCACCATGTACCGGCACCGGGACGGCTTGGGGAGGGCGGTCCGGCGCTCGGGCGGAGCAGGTCGACCGCTTCGAGCAGCCAGGACCCGCAGGGACGCGGCCGACGAGGCGAGGGTTGGGGGGTGGAGATGCGCGCTACAGCGCGCCGGCGAACGTCGGTGATGGCTGCCCTGGTGGCTGCTGTCCTCGTGTCGCTGCTCGGCTCCAGCCTGCCGGCCTCCGCCGACCCGACGCCGACCCCGAGCCCGACGGCCACCAAGCTGACCAAGGCCGAGCAGCGCCGCAAGGACGCCGCCGACGCGAAGGCGCGGGCGGCCGCCAAGCAGGCCGCCAAGGAGGCCGCCGAGAAGAAGGCCGCCGACGAGGCCCGCCGGAAGGCCGAGGAGGCGCACGACGCCGCCGCGCTGGTCGAGGCCTCCCACGACCTGCAGAAGGCCAAGGCCGACCTGGTCATCGCGCAGCAGGCCCTCGTCGACGCCCGCGACGCGCTCGAGGAAGCCCGCCAGGTCGACCAGCAGGCGAAGACCGACCTGCAGGCCGCCGTCCTCGCCGAGCAGCGCGCCGGTCGAGAGCTCGAGATCGTCGAGGCCCGCATCCTCTCCCGGCAGGACGACCTCGGGTTGCTCGCCCGCGCGGCCTACAAGTCCAACGGGTCCATGGGCGAGTGGGCACTCGTGCTGTCCTCGACGACGCCCAACCAGCTCGCCGACCGGCTGGCCTTCCTGCAGAGCGTCGGGAGCGCCGGCAACGCCGTCATCGCCGACCTGACCGCCGACCGCGCAGAGCTCCTCAACGCGCAGGACCGGATGGCGGCTGCCCGTCGCGACGCCGAGCTGCGGCGAAGTGCAGCCGCGGCCGCGCTAGCCGCCGTGGAGGCCAAGGAGATGCTGGCCGAGGCCGCGCAGAAGCAGGTCGACGCGGTCCTCGAGGCCCGCAAGGCCGCCTTCGAGGAGGCCAAGAAGGCCGCGCTCGAGGACAAGCGCCAGTACGAGGTCATGGTCAGCGTGTCCGGCGCCCTGGCCTCGCGGATCATCGAGCTGTCCGATCAGCTCGCCAAGGGCGAGAACCCGCCCCGGGGCACCGGGGAGTTCGTCTTCCCGGGCACCGGTGACGTCACGTCGCCCTTCGGTCCTCGGTTCCACCCGATCCTGCACTACGTGAAGGTGCACACCGGGACCGACTTCGGCGTGGGCGACGGCCTCGCCTACGCCGCCGACGACGGGGTCGTGCTGTTCACCGAGTTCAACGTCGCCTACGGCAACATGACGGTGATCGACCACGGCAAGGTCGGCGGCCTCCGGATCACCACGATGTACGCCCACCAGTCCGCCATCGGCGTCAAGCCGGGCGACCGGGTGGTCAAGGGACAGGCCATCGGCGTGATCGGGTCGACCGGATACTCGACCGGGCCGCACCTGCACTTCGAGGTGCGGGTCGACGGCGAGCCGCTCGACCCGATGCCGTTCCTCAAGGACGCCAAGCTGCCGACCAAGCTCGACATCGCGGACCTGACCCGCGGCCCGCAGCCGAACGCCGCTCGCTGACCGGGCGGTCCGCCTGAGCGACAGGCTTGACCTTCGCGTGACCTCGGCACCGCTCTCTCGTTTGTCATGGCGACCCCGTGGCAAAGGAGTAGGACATGCGCGCACCGCTGGCTGTCGTGGCTGCCGCCGCGACCGCTGCTGGCGTGGTGATCGCTGTCCCCGGCGGTGCCGGCGCCGTCACGCTCCCCTCGCCGAGCCTGAGCCCGCTGCCGAGCATCTCGGTGGGCCTGCCCACCGTCTCCACCACACCTCTGCCGCTGCCGAGCACCTCACTGACCGACGACCCCGGCGACACCGTCGGTGACGTCACCGACCCGCTGACCGGCGGTGGCGGCTCGGGCGGTGACGGCAGCGGCACCGACTCCGGGTCGGCCGGGACGACACCCGGGGCGACGACAGGGCCGTCCGGCGGCGGCACCACGCCGGGGACCTCGAAGGACAAGCCGCTCACCAAGCGCGAGCAGCGCGCCCAGGACTCCACCCCGATGGTGGCCGGCACAGCAGCCGCTCGGGACCTGGTGGACGACGAGCACAGTCCCGAGATGCGGGCCGCCGGGCAGGCCTTCCTCGACGCCGACCAGGCCATCGCCGAGATCGCCCGGCAGAAGCAGGTCATGGCCGGGCTCAAGCAGGACGCGGTCGAGCAGGCCAAGGTCTACCAGGCGCTCGACACCGACGTGACCAACGCAGAGCTCGTCGCGACCGACTTCCACTCGCGGTGGGACTCGGTGCACCACGAGATGGTGCAGGACGCGCGCACCGCCTACGTCACCGGCGAGCCCACCACTGACGACGACACGGCCGTCGGCCTCTTCGACGCCGTCGGCCGGCTGCGCGACTCGGCGACCCGCGCCGACCTGCGTCTCGGCTCGCTGCAGGTGCAGCGCGAGGTCGCCCGTGCCGACTTCCAGCGGATCGCCGACCGCTACAACGCGCTCAAGGACCAGGTCGAGGCCGCCAACAAGCGGCTCGACGCGCTCGCCGCCCAGCGGGCCACGGCGCTGCAGGCCGTCCAGGCGGCCAAGGCCGGCGACGTCGCCCTCAACCAGGCCCGCATCGCGGAGTCCGGCGACCTCGGCGCCCAGATCGAGGCGGCGTCAACCCGGCTGCAGGGCGACGGCGAGACCGTCCAGGGCACCGGCCGGTTCGGGCAGCCCGCCGCCGGTGTCATCACTTCGCCCTACGGCATGCGCTACCACCCGATCCTGCACTACCGGAAGCTGCACACCGGGACCGACTTCGCCGGTGGCGGGAGCGCGGTCCGCGCCGCTGACGACGGCCGGGTGATCATGACGGTGGTCAGCGAGGCCTACGGCAACTTCACGGTCATCGACCACGGCGTCATCGGCGGGGACCGGATCACCACGGCCTACGCGCACCAGTCGCAGTTCCTGGTCCGCGAAGGCCAGCGAGTCCAGAAGGGCCAGCAGATCGGGGTCATCGGCAGCACCGGCTACTCCACCGGCCCGCACCTGCACTTCGAGGTCCGCCGGGACGGTGTCGTGGTCGACCCGCTGGCCTGGCTGACCCGCTAGGCCACGACCGTCGGGGCCCGGGGAACATCGGGCACGGACCGCCGCGCCCTTGCGGCCTCGGTGAGATGCACTGATTGGAAGAAGGCTCCGGGGCACGGCGAGGGGCCACTAGCGAAACAGCGCCGCGTTCACACAAGCCCGCGCGGTTATCACCCGAACTTTGTCCATTGGCCTTCGGAGACCACCTCGACGCAGCCGTCGACGACCTTGATAGCCGTCTGTTCGTCGATGGCGTAGGCCGGGACGCCGACGTCGGCAGCCCAACGCTCTGCGTCAGCCAGGGTGTTCGTCGGAAAGGCGTCCAGGTGCGGGAAGATCGAGAAGTCGACGACCCCCAGGGTGCGGTCGTCCGACGCGGACGGCCATTCGACGAAGTAGTTCCCGACCCGGGGCGTCATCACCATGCTTCCGGCACTCACCCCCAGCCACACCGTCTCGGGCAGCGAAGGCAGCAGATCGGCCAGCCCGGACTCCCGCATCCAGTGGCACAGGTAAGACGCGTCGCCCCCGTCGACCAGGAGCACGTCGGCCTCCCGGACCCAGGGCACCCACCGCTCCGCCCCGATGGTGGGCAGTGCGGTCAGCTCGAGGACACCGAGCGACGCCCAGCCCAGGCCCGAGAAGTGCCGGGAGTCGGGCTCGGCGGCAACCAGGGCCCGCACCGATGCCGGTCCGCACATCGGGTGACCCCATTGCGCCGTCGGGACGACCAGGGCATGGCACTGCGCGACCGGCTTCCCAAGCAGCTGCACGAGCGCCGAGTGGATGGTTGGGTTCGTGACCCCGCCGGACGTGAGCAGGAGCTTCAAGGTGCCTCCACATGGGCGAGAAACAGTGGGATGTGCTGCAGACCCGGCACGGTGCTGGAACTCATCGCCGTCCGGGCAACCTCTTCACCAATCCTCCAAGATCGCGGGGTCATCATCAGCACCACCATCAGCTGCCTGCCGTGCATGATCCAGGCGCCCGGGTGTGCCCAGCAAGAACAGTCGCGACGCCTGGATCACGGGGATGAGCTCTTGACGAGACACCCGGACGAAGTGCCGGGTACCGACTTGCCGTGCCATCTCACTCTCACTGCAAGTGGCCACGCCTCAGGTGTGCCGTCCCTCCAGCACCGCAAGGTCACGCAGAGCGAACTGGCGGTGCCACCACTCCTCGTTGAGCAGCGTGAGCAGGCACTCGCGGACCGGGTAGCTGCGCTGCTCCGGCCAGCCCGGCGCCTCGACGGCGACGGTGTCGGAGGCGAGCGTCGCCTCGTCGAGAGCGTCGACATAACGGCGGACCGAGGCCTGCCGGTCGAACCGCAGGGCGAGGGCCTCGTCGAGCGACGGGCGAGCCGCGCGGTCGCGCGGCACGCCCTCGGTGTCGGGCATCTGGTCCCAGGGCAGTGACAGGGGCGCCCACGGCCTCGGGTCGCCGAGGATGGCGCGGTACAGCCAGCACTCGGTCGCGAACGCGAGGTGCCGCAACGTCTCGATGAACGACCACTCGCCGTCGACCGACTCGTGCAACGCCTCCTCCGGCAGCGCCCTCGCGCGCTCGACGGTCTCGGCCCACAGCCGCTCGAGCGTGTCCCACGCCTCGCGGAAGCCGGCCGGGTCGGAAGGCCGCATCTTCGCCCGGTCGGGCTCGCGACGCTCCAGCTCGGCCTGGACCAGCGGCGCGACGTCCACGCCGTTGATGACGACGTTCTCGAGCATGTCGCCGTCGATCCGCACGTTGACGAGGCCGGTGCTGCGCATCACGACGTCCTTGAAGAAGACCTCGCGGAACTGAGCACCGGTCAGGTCGACGTCGTTGAAGTCGGCGTCGTTGAGATGGACCTGGTGGAACTTCGCCCGCTGCAGGTGGACCTGCTCGAAGCGGGAGTCGGCGAGGTCCTGCTGGTGGAAGTCCGTCATGGGCGGACGCTAGCGATCCCATCCGACAGCGTCGACCCGCAGGCCGTTCGTAGTGTCGCGCGTCAGCCGTCGCCCCCGCGGGGCTTCTCGGTCACGTCGAGCTGCGGGAGGACCTTGGCCCCGAACACGTCGAGGAACTCGCGCTGCTCCTGGCCGACGTGGTGCAGGTAGACCTCGTCGAAACCGATCTCCACCAGGTCGTGCAGCCAGGCCGCGTGACGGTCCGGGTCGGCCGAGACCAGCACGGAGTCACGCATCGCCTCCGGCGGGACGTGCTTGGCCGCCTGGTCGAACGTCTCCACCGAGTCGACGTCCCAGCACAGCGGCGGCGCGAAGACGTTCGTGCGCCACTGCTCGTGCGCGATGCGGAGCGCCGTCTCCTCGTCGCCGGCGTATGACAGGTGGACCTGAAGGACCAGCGGCCCGCGGCCGCCTGCGGAGCGGTAGGCGTCCACCATCTGGCGCAGGTGCTCGGACGGCTGCGCCACCGTTGCCAGGCCGTCGGCCCACCCTGCGACCCAGCGAGCCGTCTCGACGCTGACGGCGGCACCGATGAGGGGTGGCGGGGTCTCGGGAAGCGTCCACAACCGGGCGCGGTCCACGGTGACGAGGCCCTCGTGGCTGACCTCCTCCCCGGCCAGCAGCGCACGCATCACGTCGACGCACTCACGCAGCCGGGCATTCCTGACCGACTTGCGCGGCCAACCGCCACCCGTGATGTGCTCGTTCGACGCCTCGCCGGTCCCCAGCGCCACCCAGAACCGGCCGGGGTACATCGCCTCCAGCGTCGCCGCGGCCTGCGCGATGACGGCCGGGTGGTAGCGCTGCCCCGGCGCGTTGACCACGCCGAAGGGCAGGCTGGTCGACTGCAGGGCCGCACCGAGCCAGGACCAGGCGAAGGCGGACTGGCCCTGCGAGCTGCCCCACGGCGAGAAGTGGTCGGAGCACATCGCCGCGGTGAACCCGGCCTCCTCCGCATGCTGCACGGCCTGCAGGAGCGCCGACGGGTGGACCTGCTCGTGGGAGGCGTGCACACCGATGACCGTCATGGCGGCCCCCTTCCCGCAGCCGCTCCTGGAGAACCCGGTCTCCGTCACCTACGTGTGCGTCATCGGGCGGGCCCCGCGCGGCGGTGCTCAGGTGTCGATGACGCCGGCGGCCAGCAGCCCGAGGACCACCAGGCCGAGCGCGATCCGGTAGACGACGAACGGCCGGAAGGTGTGCGTCGAGATGTAGCGCAGGAAGTAGACGATGACGGCCAGGCCCACCACGAAGGCGATGCCGGTGGCCAGGAGAGTGGGTCCCCAGTCGACCGGCTCGCCGTCGCCGATCTTGCGCAGCTCGAAGAGTCCCGAGACGAGCACTGCTGGGATGGCCAGCAGGAACGAGTAGCGCGCTGCCGCCTCGCGCCGGTAGCCCATCAGCAGGCCGGCGCCCGTCGTGCCGCCCGACCGCGACACCCCCGGCACCAGCGCGAGCGCCTGCGCGAAGCCGTAGATGAGCGCATCGCGCATCGTCAGCTTCTCCAGCTGCTTCTCGTTGCGCGCCACGGCGTCGACGATGCCGAGCACCACGCCGAAGACAATGAGCATCGACGCGATCAGCCACAGGTTGCGGGCCGGTCCCTCGATGGTGTCCCGCAGCAGGAAGCCCAGGATGCCGATCGGCAGAGTGCCGACGATGACGTACCAGCCCATCCGCGCGTCGGGCTCGCCACGCAGCTCCGGGCGCCAGAGCGACCGCGTCCAGGTCGAGATGATCCGGGCGATGTCGCGCCGGAAGTAGATGAGAACTGCCGACTCGGTGCCCAGCTGGGTCACCGCGGTGAACGCGGCGCCGGGGTCCTCCCAGCCGGCCAGCTCGGACACGACACGGATGTGCGCGCTGCTGCTGATCGGCAGGAACTCGGTGAGTCCCTGCACGACGCCCAGCACGGCAGCCTCGAACCACGAGAGCAACGCAGTGTCTCCCCTAGTCCCCTAGGCCGGACTCGTCCAGTGCGGCCGCGAGGGTACGCAGCGCGCCGACCCGCTCCTCGAGCGAGCCCGCGTAGGAGGCGACCGAGAGCGTCGTCACACCGGCCTCGGCGTACGCCGCCAGCCGGTCGCGGACTCGCTCCTTGGGGCCGATCAGCGACGTACGGTCGATGAACTCGAACGGCACCGCGTCCGCCGCATCGCGGTGCTGGCGCGCGAGGTAGAGGTCCTGGACCTTCGCCGCGGCCTCGCCGTAGCCCATCCGCACGGCGAGCCGGTTGTAGAAGTTCTGCTCGCGGCTGCCCATCCCGCCGACGTAGAGCGCGGCGTAGTGGCGCAGCGGCTCGGCGCAGGCTGCCAGGTCGTCGCCGAAGACCACCGGCACGGTGGGTACGACGTCGAAGCCGGTCATGTCCTTGCCGACCTTCGCGCGGCCCGCCTTGATGTGGTCCAGCGACTCGGGCGCGTGCTCGGGGGCGAAGAAGATGCCGAGCCAGCCGTCGGCGATCTCGCCGGTGAGCTCGAGGTTCTTCGGCCCGACCGATGCGAGGTAGAGCGGCATCCCGTCACGGACAGGGTGGACGGTGAGTCGCAGCGCCTTGCCCGGGCCGTCGGGCAGCGGCAGCGTCCAGAACTCGCCTTCGTGCCGCAGGGTCTCGCGGCCAAGGGCCTGACGGACGATGGCGACGTACTCCCGGGTGCGGGCGAGCGGCTTGGCGAAGCGCACGCCGTACCAGCCCTCCGACACCTGCGGCCCGGACACACCGAGGCCGAGACGGAATCGACCGCCGGAGAGGCTGTCGAGGGTGGCCGCGGTCATCGCGGTCATCGCCGGCGTGCGGGCCGGGATCTGGAAGATGGCCGAGCCGATGCCGATCCGCTCGGTCTGCGCGGCCACGAAAGCCAGCACCGTCGCGGCGTCGGAGCCGTAGGCCTCGGCCGCCCACACCGAGTCGTAGCCGATGACCTCGGCCTCCCGGGCGACGGCGAGGTTGTCCTTGTCGTTGCCGGCGCCCCAGTAGCCGAGGTTCACAGCGAGTCGCATGGGGGCCGACCCTATAGATTCGCCCGTCATGGAGCAGCGGAGGCTCGGTCGGTCGGGCCTGAAGGTGAGCCGGCTCGCGCTCGGGACGATGACCTGGGGCCGCGACACCGACGAGCACGAGGCGGCCGACCAGCTCTCGTCCTTCCTGGACGCCGGGGGAACCCTGGTCGACACCGCGGCGGGCTACGGCGACGGCGAGTCCGAGCGGGTCATCGGCCGCCTGCTCGGGACCAAGGTCGACCGGGAGGAGGTCGTGCTGGCCACCAAGGCCGGCGTCTCGCGACGTACCGGCGACAGAGTCGTCGACACTTCGCGCAAGGCGCTCCTCGACGCGCTCGACGGCTCGCTGCAACGGCTCGGCACCGACACCGTCGACCTGTGGCAGGTACACACCTGGAGCGACGAGACACCGCTCGAGGAGACCCTCAGCGCGGTCGACGTCGCGGTGTCGTCGGGGCGCGCGCGATATGCGGGCATCTCGAACTTCTCCGGCTGGCAGACCGGGCGAGCGGTGACCTGGCAGCAGGCGGCGGCCGGCCGGGCACCGATCGTCTCGACGCAGATGGAGTACTCGCTCCTGGCGCGCGGCATCGAGCGCGAGGTGCTGCCGGCCGCGGAGGCGCTCGGGTTGGGGGTGCTCCCCTGGTCGCCGCTCGGTGCTGGAGTGCTGACCGGCAAGTACCGGGGCGGGACGCCCGCCGACTCGCGGGCCGCCTCCCCGCACTTCGGGCGCTTCATCGAGTCGCGGCTGGACGACCGGGCGCGCCGGATCGTGGACGCGGTCGCGACGGCGGCCGACGGGCTCGAGGTGGCGCCGCTGGCGGTCGCGCTGGCCTGGGTGCGGGACGCGCCCGGAGTGACGGCGCCGGTCGTAGGGGCTCGGACGGCTGCTCAGCTACGCGCCTCGCTGGAGGCCGATCGGGTGACGCTGCCGGTCGAGATACGCGGGGCGCTGGACGAGGTGTCGGCCCCGGCGACGAGTTACCCGGACTCCTGAGGCCCTGCTGGGTCACAATGTCGCCGATGGCGGAGTGGGAGTACCAGCATCTCTACTTGCCGCGCGGCACGAGCCGAGGAGCCGCGCGGCGGGTGCTGACCGACCACGCGGAGTACGGCCACTGGGAGCTCGACCGGCTGCGCCTCTTCGCGGACGGGAGCCGCCGCGTCGTGCTGCGTCGCAAGGTGATCAGGGTCGTCCGCACCGCCTGAGCAGCAGCCCCGCGATCCATGCCCCTTCCGTGATCGTGAGTACCAGAGCGTCACTTTCTGATCGTCTGGTGCTCACGATCATGGAGAAGGTCAGCTGGTGGCGAGGAAGCGGTCCAGCACCCGGGTGCCGAACTGCAGCGAGTCCACCGGCACCCGCTCGTCCACACCGTGGAACATCGTGGTGAAGTCCAGGTCCGCCGGCATCCGCGACGGCGCGAAGCCGAAGCCGCGGATGCCCAGCAGGCTGAAGGACTTGTTGTCGGTGCCGGCCGAGAGGCAGTAGGGCACCGCCCGCGAGCCCGGGTCCTCCGCCTGCAGCGCCGCCACCATCGCGTCGACGAGGGGGCCGTCGAAGGTGGTCTCCAGCGCGATGTCGGTGATGACCTCCTCGCGCCGTACGTCCGGGCCGATCAGCTCGTCGATCGTCGCGAGCAGCTCGTCCTCGAAGCCTGGCAGGAAGCGGCAGTCGACCATCGCCTCGGCCGACTGCGGGATGACGTTGTGCTTGTAGCCGGCCTTGAGCATCGTCGGGTTGGCCGTGTTGCGCAGCGTCGCACCGACGCTGTTGGCCAGCCCGCCGAGCTTGGCCAGGGCCGGACCGGGGTCGGCAAGGTCGAGCTCGATCCCGAGGGCGTCGGTCACCTCCTCGAAGAAGCGCTGCACGGTCGGCGTCATCCGCAGCGGCCACTCGTGCCGACCGATCCGGGCTACCGCTTCGGCGAGGGCGGTGACCGCGTTCTCGTCGTTGACTGTCGAGCCGTGGCCCGCGCGGCCCTCGGCGACGAGCCGCAGCCAGCGGATCCCCTTCTGCGCGGTCTCGATCAGGTAGATCCGCTCGTTCCCGATCGAGAACGAGAAGCCGCCGACCTCGCTGATCGCCTCGCTGACCCCCTCGAACTGACCCGGGTGGTTGTCGACCATCCAGTGTGCGCCGAACTTGCCGCCCGCCTCCTCGTCGGCGAGGAAGCACAGCACGACGTCGCGCGGCGGCTTGCGTCCCTCCCGCCGCCACTGGCGCACGACGGCGAGGACCATCGCGTCCATGTTCTTCATGTCGATCGCGCCGCGCCCCCAGACGCAGCCGTCCGCCAGCTCCGCGGCGAACGGGTCGTGCGTCCAGTCACGAGCCTCGGCGGGTACGACGTCGAGGTGGCCGTGGACGAGCAGCCCCGGACGGCTGGTGTCCTCGCCCTCCCACCGCACGACGAGGCTGGTCCGGCGGTCGGCCGACTCGAAGATCTCCGGCTCGAGCCCCACCTCGGAGAGCAGCCCCGCAACGTGCTCGGCCGCCGCCCGCTCCCCCGGCCCGCTGCCGTCGCCGTAGTTTGACGAGTCGATCCGGATCAGGTCGCGACAGATGTCGACGACCTCGTCCTGGGCGGACGGTACGTCCGGGCTGGCGCTCTCGGGCACGGTGCCTCCTGCGGGTGGCCGGTCGGTCTCGCGCGGCGTTGCTGGCGGTCCGATCATCCTGCCCCACCCGCCTCTGGCGGTGGCCCGGCGACCTCGCCGGTTTGCTAAGGTTGCCTGCGCGCCAGACGGCCGGTCCCCGACCGGTAGACGGCGCGAGCACGACAGCAGCACACCTCGTCCGGGTGGCGGAATTGGCAGACGCGCTAGCTTGAGGTGCTAGTGCCCTTTACCGGGCATGGGGGTTCAAGTCCCCCCTCGGACACCACATTGGGAACGGCCTCTGACCTGCGGCAGCGCAGGGTCAGGGGCCGTTCTCCGTCTCTTCGGAAGGAACACCGAGGGAACACCCGCACGGGACCGCGAGGTCGCCGGGATCTGACCGCGGCGGCGGCCGACGTGGAGCGCCTCAGCAATTGCGTGCGCCACCAGAAGGAAGGCGCGAATGGAGCAGCCGACCCACCGTTGTCGGACCGGCCAGCGGGCTAGACCGAGACCTACGGCGTGGTTATGTTGATTGGCAAGTCGTGGTGTTCGCTCCTCCCGGAGTTCAGGCCGTGACAGTCACAGGCTGTTCCAACAATGCGCGGACTCGGCAGTGAGGCCATGAGGGCACGTCTGGCCAGCGGAGGTGACCCCGGGCGCAACGCGGTTCGGGAGCGGATCGATGCCCTGCGCCGCCGAGAGCCCTCGGGGCTGGCGCTCTATGCCTTCGCGATCGCGGTCGTGGCGCTCGCGTACTACGTCTCCGGTCGCATCGGCCTCGAGCTGGCCTACCTCAATGGCGCGGTGGCGGCGCTGTGGCCGCCTGCCGGCCTGGGCCTCGCCGTGCTGTTCCTCTACGGCGTGCGCCTGTGGCCCGCGATCGTGATCGGGGACCTGCTTCTCGGCGACTACTCGACGCCGCTGGGGACGGTGCTGGCCCAGACGCTCGGGAACACCGTCGCGCTCGTGGCCGCTGTGCTGCTTCTTCGCCGCCTCACGGGTGGACGCGGCGGGCTGGACCGGGTCGCCGACGTGCTCGCTCTCTTCGTCTGTGCGCTGGTCGCGGCGGTGATCAGCGCCGCGGTCGGGCCGTTGTCGTTGCGGCTGGGCGACGTCATCGCGGCTGATGAGCTGGGGCGGGTGTTTCGCACCTGGACGCTGGGCGACGCCTGCGGCGTGCTCGTCGTAGCCCCGTTGATTCTCACGTGGGCGACCGCGGGTCTGAGAGGCATCCATCGGCGCGAGCTCGTGGAGGCCGCGGTCGTGCTCGGTGCGCTCGTGGCGCTGGCGGAGCTGGCGCCGCAGCGCGACGTGCCGTACGTCGTCTTCCCGGTCTTGTTGTGGGCGGCGGTCCGCTTCGGACCGCGCGGAGCCGCCACGGCGGTCTTCGTGGTCTGCTCGATCACGGTCTGGAACACGGCGCAGAACGACGGGCCGTTCCTGCGCGGCTCAATCACCGACAGCCTGCTCGCGACGCAGCTGTTCATCGCCGTGTCGGCGCTCACCTCGCTGGTTCTCGCGGCGGAGACCGCCGAGCGGTCGCGGGCCGGGGAAGCGCTCGCGGCGAGCGAGGCATCCCAGCGCGCGCTGGCGGACGAGCAGGCCGCGCTGCGCAGAGTTGCCACGCTCGTCGCGAGTGGCGCGCCGCCGAGCGGCGTGTTCGGGCAGGTGACTGAGGAGGTCGCCCGGCTGCTCGCGCTGCCTGGAGCAAACGTGATGCGCTACGACGGCGCTCGAACGGCGACGGTCGTCGGCGGATGGAGCCGGGATGGCGAGCTGACCCTCCCTCTGGGAAGCGCGTTCGATCTCGACGGCGACACCGTCGTCGCGAAGGTGCTTCGCAGCGGGAGCCCGCAACGCGTGGATCGCTACGAAGACACGAGCGGCGACCTCGCCGAGACACTGCAGCGTTCCGGTTACCGCGCGGCGGTGGCGGCGCCGGTCACCGTAGGTGGACGGCTGTGGGGAGCGCTGGCCGCGGGGACGCGGTCCGACGAGCCGCTGCCAGAGGGCGTCGAACAGCGACTTTGCGACTTCGCAGAGCTGGTCGCACAGGCGCTCGCGAACGCCGACGCCCAAGAGCAGCTGGCCGCCTCGCGCGCACGCATCGTCGAGGCCGGAGATGCCGAGCGCCGGCGGCTCGAGCGCAACCTGCACGACGGCGCGCAGCAGCGCCTGGTGGCCGTCGCGGTCGACCTGACCCTGATCGGCGCAAAACTCGAGACGGATCCGCCTGCCGCGCGCAAGATCTTGACCATTGCGCAGGACGAGCTCGCGAATGGGCTCGACGAGCTGCGCGAGCTGGCGCGCGGTATTCATCCGGCGGTGCTCACCGACCGCGGCCTCGGCCCAGCGCTGAAAGGGCTGGTCAAACGAGCGCCGGTGCCCGTGGAGATCACCGAGCTGCCCGAGGAGCGGCTGGCCGGCCCGGTCGAGGCGGCGGTGTACTACGTCGTCGCCGAGGCGATCACGAACGTGGCCAAGTACGCACACGCCTCCCACGTCACAGTCAGTGTTCGCCGCTCGACGCGAGTGCGCCACGGTCACGGTCTCCGACGACGGCGTCGGGGGCGCTGACGCCGCCCACGGCACCGGGCTGCGCGGGTTGGTGGACCGCATCGAGGCCCTCCAGGGCCACCTCTACCTGGACAGTCCTCCCGACCGCGGCACCCGCATCAGCGCCGAGATCCCAGCGCCGAGATCCCCGGCTCCTGCCTGAGGGAGCCTCGGACAGCACGGTCGCGACTACAGTTCGACCATGGTGCTGCGGGTCGTGTTCGCAGACGACAACTTGCTCGTCCGTGAGGGCGTGACCGCGCTGCTCGCCGAGGTGGACGATGTCGAGCTCGTCGACGCAGTCGTCGACTCGGAGTCTTTGGTCCAATCGGTAGCGAAGCACCTGCCAGACGTCGCGCTCACCGACATCCGGATGCCGCCCTCATTCACCACGGAGGGCATCGACGCAGCGAAGCGGATTCGCGCCCAGTACCCGTCGACCGGCGTCGTCGTCCTGTCGCAGTATGTCGAGGAGGACTATGCGTTCGAACTGCTCGCCCACGGGGTGAGCGGTCTGGGATACCTCCTGAAGGAGCGGGTTTCGCAGGTGGACGAGCTGGTCCACGCCCTCCACGAGGTTGCCCGCGGAGGGTCGGCGCTGGACCCCAAGGTGGTCGAAGCTCTGATGGCCCGCAAGGACAACCAGTTGCGCTCGCCGCTCGGCGAGCTCACCGACCGCGAACGAGCGGTGCTCGAGTCCATGGCCACTGGGCGGAACAACGCCACCATCGCCACGAACCTCTCGACGAGCGAGCGGGAGGTGGAGAAGCACATCGGTTCGATCTTCCAGAAGCTGGGCCTGATCGAGGAGAAGCAGGCGAACCGCCGCGTCATGGCCGTGCTGGCCTTCTTGGAGGCCACCAGCTCGCGCCCTCCCGGTCCAGCACGACCCGGCACGGGTCTGGCCTAACGGGCGGGACGCCTGCGCTCCCACGCGCCGCAGCCCAGGAGCACCAGGCCGGTGGCAGCGAAGCCCGCGACGATGTCGATCACGTAGTGCTCGGCGTAGTAGACGAGCATGAAGGACATCGTCAGCGGATAGAGCAGCAGCAGCCAGCGCCAGCCACCACGCAACCGGGAGATGCCGTACAGGGCGACGAACAAGGCGATGCCGGCATGCAGCGAGGGCATCGCGGCAACCGGGTTGCCCACCGCGGACACCTTCTGGTGCCAGGTCCCGGCTCCGAGCTCGTGCCAGCCGCGGCCGGTGATCCGGGCCACGCCCGCGGAGATCTGACCGTCGTGCACCGCGAGCCACGGCGGCGCCATCGGGTAGGTGACGTAGACGACGAGCGCCAGGATGTTGAGCGAGAGGTAGCGCCGCATGTAGCGCACCCAGGAGCTCCGGTCTCGCACCCACAGCAGTCCCGCGATCGTGAGCGCGACGACGAAGTGCGAGTAGTAGACGGTGGTCAGCACGACGTCGTACCAGTGCGGCGGCGACGTCCGGTCGCACGGGCTGCCGCAGAGCTTCTCCTGGAGCCACTCGGTGGGCAGGGTGCCGCCGAACATCCACCGGTCGACCTGGATCGGCGCCGTCACGTGCACGGAGACGAAACCGAGGTCGTCGGCCAGCCCTCGGCTGTAGAGGTAGCCGGTCAGCACCAGCAGCGGCAGTGACCAGTCCCTCGGGAAGTCGAGGTGCGCACGCGCCGGCGATCGGATGTTCCACGCGATGGTGGCGAGCCAGATCCAGGCGACGGCGGGGAGGGCCTGCCGCGGCAGTCCCATCACCGCGATCCAGCACGTCAGCGCGACGGCGTACGCCGCCATGCCGACCACCCGGAACGCGCGCGGCGGCACGGTCGGGGACTCGACCTGCACCTCCCCCATGGCGTTCACCATCGCACGACGAAGTGGCGCCGTCAGCCGCGTCGCTGGCCGGGCATCAGGTTCAGCTCCTGCGCCTGGCGCACCGCTGCCCGGCGGCTGGTCACGCCGAGCTTCGCGTAGATGTTCTTGGTGTGCGTGCGCATCGTGTTCAGCGACACCGAAAGCTCCCGTGCGATGTCCGGCCCGTCCAGGTCGCTGCCCAGCAGCCGAAGCACGTCGAGCTCCCGCTCGCTCAACGGGTCGACCAGCCGCTGGCCGGAACGCGCGGGCACCGGCGCCTCGTCACCGGTGCTTGCCGCGAGCAGTGCCCGGACGTAGCCGGTGTCGGTCCCCTGCTTCAGCAACGCCTTCAGCACGGTCGCCATCGGCGGTCCCTCGTCGGCGAACAGCCTCAGGTACCCCTCCGGCTCGGCCAGGGTCACCGCGCGACCGAGCGTGCCAACAGCGGCCGGTACGTCGCGGCCGGCGTGGAGTGCCAGAGACTGCAGCACCAGGAGCTCGATGACGACCCCCGTGCGACCGCCCGTCTCAGCTGCGACCAGCAGCCGGCCGATCAGGGTCAGCGCCTCGCGCGCGCGGCGTCGTCACCGCGGACCTGTGACCGGGCCAGCAGCAGCCGGGCGAGCGTGACGTGCTCGTGCTCGCTCAGGTAGGACAGCTCGTCCTCGGACGACAGCCCACGGTCCGCGGCCCACGCATCCGCCTCGCCCAGCTCACCGCGCCGGATCCGCAGCCGGGCGCGCACGGCGGGCACCGGCCGGACGTTCGGCGAGTAGTCACCGTTGTAGACGCGGTGCGCCTCGTCGAGCAACGAGAGCGCACCGTCGAGGTCGCCCTCGACCGCGCGCAGCCGGGCGGCGACGATCCGCGACCGGTAGGCGTTCTGCGGCAGCCACAGGTGCTCCCCCAGCGCCTGGCTGACGGCCAGGTGCTCCTCGGCTCCGGCCAGGTCGCCGCGCTCGAGCAGCACGCCGGCCAACCCGACGTGCATGTCGCCCGTCCCCCGCAGCGGCTCCGCGCCCGGAGCGGGCGCCGCCAGCTCGAGGGCGCGCCGGTACCAGTCCAGCGCGTCCCCGAGTCGCCCCTGTGTCTGCCGGATGTCGCCGAGGGTGACCGTGCACCCCAGGACGTCGGAGATGAAGCCGACGCCGGCCAGCCCCGCCACGGCCTCGGAGTACGCGGCGTGGGCGCCCGCCAGGTCCCCGCTCGCCCAGGACGCCAGGCCTCCCAGCGCACCTGCCGCGGACCGGACCAGGTCGTCTCCCCCGGGTGTCAGCGCAAGTGCCTCGCGGGCGTGCCGGGCGGTGCCGTCCAGGTCCCCGCGCGAGAGCGCCACCGCGGCCCGGTAGAGGTCCACCATGGCCGGCATCGACCGGTAGGCGTCCAAGTCGATGACGACCAGCCCGGGCGGCGGCGTCTCATGCCAGCTGCCGTCGTCGCGGCGCAGCAAGCGCTCGATGTCCGACAGCCTCTTCTCGACGGTGGCGAAGTCGGACACCTGGGCCAGCGCCCCCACGAACGTCATCGCGAGAACCGGCCGCATGGCCACAACGTCGTCCGGCAGCGACCGCAGCCACCGGTGGAGCTCGAACTCGCGCCGTTCCCGCTGCAGCCGGGGCGCGGCGAGCTCCATCAGGTCGGCGGCCCGGGCATGGTCCCCGCCTGCCAGTGCGTGCCGGACGGCCGCCGACGTGTCGCCCTCCGACTCGAACCATCCGCTGGCTCGCAAGTGCAGCTCGGGCTCCCGGCCCGGGTGTAGCTCCCGCAGGTGCGCCCGCAGGACGTCGGCGAAGAGGTGGTGGTAGCGGTACCACTGCCGCCGGTCGTCCAGCGGCACCAGGAAGAGGTTGGCCCGGTCGAGCTCGACGAGCGTCGCAGTGCCGCCGTCGCGTCCGGTCACGGCGTCGCAGAGTGGGCCGCTGAGCCGCTCCAGCACGGACGTCTCCAGCAGGAAGTCCCGTACGCCCTCAGGCTGGCGTGCCAGGACCTCCTCGGCGAGGTAGTCGACGACGTACCTGTCATCGCCCGCGAAGCCGGCGATGAACGACCTGGCATCCGCCCGACCCTGCATGGACAGCGCCGCGAGCTGCAGCGCGGCGATCCAGCCCTCGGTCCGGCCGTCGAGCACCGCCACGTCGTCGGCGGTGAGTGCGAGGCCCATCGGGCCGTTCAGGTAGGCCGCCGCCTCATCGCCGGTGAAGCGCAGGTCGGCGGCGCGCAGCTCCTGCAGCTCGCCCCGTGCTCGCATGCGCGCCAGCGGCAGCGGCGGGTCGGCGCGGGTGGCGAGCACCAGGTGCAGCTCGGGCGGCTGGTGCTCGAGGACGAAGTTCACCGACTCGTGCACCTCGGGTGCCGAGACGAGGTGGTAGTCGTCGAGCACCAGCACGACGTGGGTCGTCAGTCCCTGTAGCTCGTTGACCAGCCGTCCGAGCGCCGCCTCGGTCGACGGCGAGCTCGAGGTCAGCTGCTGAAGCGTTCCCGCACCGACGACGTCCGTGGCCGTCTGGAGCGCGCTGACGACGTACGACAGGAAGAGCGGGAGGTCGTTGTCGCCCTCGTCGAGCGAGAGCCAGGCCACCGATGCCTCGTCCGGCGGGACGGTGGCCAGCCACTCGGCGAGCAGTGTGGTCTTGCCGAAGCCGGCCGGCGCTGCCACCACGGTCAGCGGAGGCAGCTCCGGCGCCCGGAGGCTTGCGGTGAGCCGTGGCCGGGCCACCGTCGTCGGCCGCGGCCGGGGCACGCGGTACTTGCTCG
>CAVXNC010000014.1:0-482299 GCA_963762865.1 uncultured Actinomycetota bacterium | reverse complement strand
CGGGGGCTTCGGGGTGATGAGCCGCCCAGCCGGGGCCTACATCATCACCGGGGGCAACGTCCGCTGGCGGCCGGCCGTCGACGTCAACCGGCTGTTCGGCGTGCTCGCAGCGGTCGCGATCGCTTACCTGCTCAGCCGTCCTCGCGTAATGAGGGCTCGCGCCAAGCTGGCCGCGCGCGAGTCTGGCGGTTGAGTACTTGAATGTGGCGCGCCGCGGTCACGGGCCGATGGTGCTGCCGGCCCGCGTCCCTCTTCCTTCCTGAGCCCGATGGACCGCTGCGCCACCCTGATCATCTGTGGCGCGGCCGTGCAGGACGATCCCGGGGGTGCAGGACGATCGCGGCCGTGATGTTGGCGGAACCGCGTCCCGTGCCGGGCGGGCAAATCGTGCGCACGATGCGGGTCGGCGGCGCCTCGGTACTGGGGGTATGTCTCGAACCTCGTCGACCGCAGCCCGGCGTCCTCGATGGCACTCATGTACGCGTCGACTTGGGTGGCTCCACCGATGCGCGGTGCCCAGAGATGCCTTGCAGTTCCGCGCCCTCGATCAGCTGCGCTCGTCCAGCCTCGGCGTTTGAAGCAGATCGGGCAGACGTCGTACCGGCCACCTGCTGCCTCGTAGCGTTCATGAGTTCGAGCAGCGGCGGGCAGCCTTCGCAAGCGGCACGCATGGCGACGCCGTGACCGCCGTCACAGCTGCGTCCGGTGCCGTAGCTGCAGTTAGGACGTACGAGACGCTGCACCGACACCAGGACCCATCCGCCCGCCGCGAGTAGCCTCGCTGAGACGGGCAGATGGTCTGGCGCGGCCCAGCGAGGTGGGGAGAGACGAGCGAGAGCAGTGACCTCGCACGGGGCCGAGATGCCGGGCGGCACCTCGCCTGGGCCGACGCGTACCGCGCACTGTCGCGCGTCGATCCGCCGGAGTCGTTGACCGGTAAGGATCTCGAGTTGCTGGCGGCGGCCGCCTACCTGGTCGGCGAGGTTGCGGATTGCCGGCAGGCGCTGCAGCGCGCCCATCAAGTGCACACGCGCGACGGCGAGACGCGTCGGGGGGCGCGCTGCCTGTTCTGGGTCGCCTTCACGCTGCTCCTAGAGGGGGACCTGGCTCAGGCGAGCGGATGGTTGTCGCGCACCCAACGGGCCTTGGAGCGGGAGTCCGAGGACTGCCCGGAGCGCGGCCTGTTGCTCCTGCCGGTCGCCGTCCAGGCGTTGGCGACCGGCGACTACCCGGCCGCGCAGCGGGCCGCGGCCGAGGCGGCCGAGGTGGGTGCTCGGGCCGCCGATGCTGATCAACTCGCGTTGGCGCTGCACTTCCATGGCCGCGCCCTGGTGCTGGACGGGCGGGCGCGCGAGGGTCTGGTCCTGCTGGACGAAGCGATGGTCGCCGTGGTCGCCGGCGAGGTCTGGCCGCCGGTAGCCGGCAACCTCTACTGCTCCATGATCGATGCTTGCCTGGAGCTGTTCGACGTGCGGCGGGCGCACGAGTGGACCGAGGCGCTCGGCGCGTGGTGGCAGCAGCAGCCGCAGGTGGTGACCTTCACCGGGCAGTGCCTGGTGCACCGCGCGGAGCTCCTGCAGCTGCATGGGGCGTGGGCAGCAGCAGCCGAGGAGGCTCGACGTGCCGGCGAGCGCCTGGCGCATGCCGCGGACCGGCACGCCACAGGCGCCGCGCTGTACCGGCAAGCGGAGCTCCATCGGGCGGTGGGCGAGCTCGCCGCGGCCGAGGACACCTACCGCGAGGCGAGCCAGTGGGGTCAGGATCCGGTGCCCGGGCTAGCGCTGCTGCTCCTGACTCAGGGCCGGACCGAGGCGGCTGCAGCGGCCAGCCGACGCGCGCTGACCGAGACGACCGACCGCCTGCGGCGCGCGAAGCTGCTGCCGGCCCACGTCGAGATCATGCTGGCTTCCGGCGACGGCTCGGCGGCGCGCGACGCGGCCACGGAGTTGGCAGGCATTGCCGGCGATGTTGGCGCGGCGGCGCTACAGGCGGCGGCCGACCACGCCCTCGGGGCGGTGCTGCTGGGCGAGGGCGACGCGCGCAACGCGTTGGTCGCGCTGCGGCGCGGCTGGCAGTCATGGCAGGACTTGGACGCGCCGTACGAGGCAGCGCAGGTCCGCGTGCTCATCGCCCTGGGTTGCCGCGCGCTCGGCGACGACGAGTCCGCCACGCTGGAGCTCGAGGCTGCTCGACGCGTCTTTTCCCAGCTTGGCGCTGCGCCAGACCTTGCTCGGGTGCAAGCTCTGACCAGGGCGCCAGCCGGCGGCGCTGCGCACGGGCTGAGCGTGCGGGAGCTCGAAGTCCTGCGGCTGGTCGCGACCGGCCGCAGCAACAGGGCGATTGCCGCCGACCTGGTGCTCGCGGAGAAGACCATCGACCGGCACGTGACGAACATCTTCACCAAGCTGGGCGTTTCGTCACGGACCGCGGCCACCGCGTACGCGTACGAGCATCGCCTCCTCGCACCCTGACTGGGGGAAATACCCCATCGGGTTCGGTCCCAGAGTTGGGGAGCTTCCCCGACGCGGCATCACCGGCGGCTGCTTAGCGTCGGCCATAAGCGAGGCTCCGCAAAGCGCAGGCCCGCCGGGGAGAAGGAGAATCCGATGACCGAGCAGCGCGAGGAGATCCAGTACGCCGCCGACGAGCCGAACCGCGCACAGCGCGACCTGTGGTCCGACGAAGGGGTCCGGCAGTACTTGCAGCAGGCCGACCGGTGGCAGGACATCTGGCGCCCGTTCGGCGCCGCGATGTTCGACGCAGCCGCCCTGCAGCCGGGCGAGCACGTCCTCGACGTCGGCTGCGGTGATGGTGTCACGTCGGTGCAGGCCGCAGGTTTGGTGGCGCCCGGTGGTGCCGTCGTGGGCGTCGACATCTCCGGACCGATGCTCGACCTCGCCCGTCGGCGCGCCGATCTCGCCGGCCTGGACAACGTCCAGTTCCTCGAGGCCGACGCCCAGACGCATCGGTTCCTCGACGAGTCCTTCGACGTCGTCGTCAGTCGGTTCGGCGTGATGTTCTTCGCCGACCCGCAGGCCGCATTCGCGAACATGGCCCGGTCCCTTCGTCCGCGAGGACGGCTCGTGCTCGTCTGCTGGCAGGACCCGTCGAAGATCGAGTGGGCCGCGCTGGCTATCGGGGCCGCAGCCGCTCACCTTGGGCCGCCGGACTTCGGGCCACCAGGCGCCCCCGGCCCGTTCGCGATGGCCGACGGTACGCGGCTACGTCGACTCCTGAACGGCGCTGGCTTCCTCGACGTGACAGTCGACGCGGTCACTCGCCCGCACCGGGTCGGTGAGGACGTGGCTGACGTCGTCTCGTTCATCACGTCGATGGACGAGACCCGGGCGCTGTTCGCCGGGAAACCGCAGGACCAGGTGGCCGCGGCCGTTCACGGCATCGAGGAGGCCCTGGCCCCTTACGCCGGCCCACACGGAGTCGTAACCGACGCGACAGCCTGGCTGGTCTCGGCGCACCGGTGAGCCCGATGACAGGCTCGGCCCGGTCTCTGACCCGGCGTCAGCGAGCTGACGCCGCCGGCTTCCTCGCCAGCAGGGAGATGCTCTTGATGCCGTACGTGCGTGTCGCGCCCTGCGCGGAGTCGGACAGGAACCGGTACTGGGGGTTGTCCCGAACCTCGACGACGTGCAGCCCGGCGTCCTCGATGGCGCTCAGGTACGCGTCGACCTGGGTGGCGCCGCCGATGCACGACGCCCACAGCTCGGCGTTGCAGGTGATGGCCTCCGTGAGCGGCTTCTCGCTGACGATGTCCGCGATTGCCATCCGGCCGCCGGGAACTAGGGCCCGTGCGGCGGCAGCGAACACCGCCGCCTTGTCCGGGGCGAGATTCACCACGCCGTTGGAGACGACCAGCTCGACGCTGGCGTCTGGGACCGGCGGGTCCTGGATGTAGCCACGCAGGAACGTCACGTTCGCCGCCCCGGTTGCGCCCATCGCCGAACGGAGCCCGTCGGCTTTCGTGAGCTGCTCCTCGGTCATGTCGACGCCTGTGACACGGCCGTTCTTCCCGACGAGGCGCGCCAGCGCGAAGCTGTCCATCCCCGATCCGCTGCCGAGGTCAAGCACCCGCTCCCCGGCTGCCGGTCGGGCGAGATCGAGGTAGTAGCCCACGCCGGCGAACGACTCGACCGCGTCGGCCGGCAGCCGGTCGAGCAGCTCAGGCGGGTAGCCCAGCCGCTCCGCGAGCGCCCGGCCCATCTCGAAGTGGTACATCTCCTGCGGATGTTGGGCGACGTCCCGGTAGACGCCCTTGACCCGGCGTTCGAGGTCCAGGACGTCTACGTGGGCTGTGACCTCAGTCATGAGCGTCTCCATGCTTCAAAACGATCCCGTGTGTCAGTAGCTGAACGTCGTCGCGCCTTCGTCGCCGATCCAAGTCCACATCGGCACGGTGCCCTGCAGTTCCGCGCCCTCGATCAACTGCCCCTCGTCCAACTTCCTGGCGTTGAAGCAGATCGGGCAGACGTAGTACCGGCCACCTGCCGCCTCGTAGCGCTTCATGAGTTCAGGCAGCGGCGGGCAGCCGTCGCAAGCGGCTCCGACGGCGACGCCGTCGAGGGCGAGCCGTACCGCCTCTTTCGTGAGGAACATGAGCGTTGATCGGCCGCTTTCCGCGGCGCCGACCGAGACGAGGAACGCGACGGTGACCTTCTCCGCATCCTCCAGTCCCGTGGTGAGGCTGATGACGGCCTTACCCGACATGACGGTTCTCCTTCGTCCGCTGTGCGACCTGATAGGACGGTACGGACAGGGGAGGCGGACGGTCGTCCGGGGTTTTCCCTACAAATCGAGCGGCTCGAGACTGTCGAGAAGCCCGTGCTGCATCGCGAACAGGGTGACCGTAGACCGGGTCGACGCCCCAGTCTTGGCGTAGATGCGCTCGATGTGGGTCTCCGCGGTCTTCGGCGTGATGAACAGCCGCTCCGCGACCCGCCGCGTCGAGGCACCACGCGCGATCAACCCCAGCACCTCGATCTCCCGCGGGGTCAGCCCGGCCGGCCCGCTGCGGCGCTTGCCGTGACCCTGGCCGGCGGCGGCGAGCACGGCGTCAACGGCAACAGGGTCGAGACGACCCACGCGGACCTCACCGCGCAGTTCGCTGGTCGCCAGCTTGGCGGTGAGCGCCGGCCGGTTCGCCCGCGGCTCGATCATCGCCCGAAACGCGCAGGCCGCGGCGAGCACACGCGCCGTGGCAGGGATGGCGGACCCGGCCAGGCCGCGGTGATACCCGGACCCGTCCATCCGCTCGTGAACGAGTGAGGCGATCGCGCCCAGACGCGCGAGCGCCGGCGGCCGGGACAGCATCCGCTGCGTGAAATACGTGTGCAGCCGCAGGCGCTCAGTCTCCGACGCGGACAGCGGCCCTGGCTTGTCAAGGATGCTGGCGGGCAGCCCATGCATCCCCAAATCGTGAACGAGCCCGGCGCGACCAACCGCTAAGACGTCGGAGGCCGGTAGTCCGAGTTCGGCCGCGGCGCGCGCGGCAAGGTCGGCGACACCTCGGGAATGGCCGGCCCGCGGTGCCGACCGAAGGTCGGTGAAGTCGGCGACGGCCTCGAGCGCGGCGTCCAGCTCCGGCTCGGTCAGGCAGTGCTGAAGTGACGGCTGCTGGGCGATGAGGGTCTGCCAGTCCGGCTCGTCCGACGGGTCCCCGAGCACCTCCCCGGCGACCCGGCAGAACACGTCGACAACCGCCGGGTCGAAATGCCTGCCGCGCCGGGCCTGGGCGACCCCGACGGCGTCGTCGAGCCCCCTCATCCTGTGGTGCACCTCGACAGTGTCAGCGAGGTGGAACAGTCGCATCGCCAGCGCGATGTCCTCACCGCCGACCCCACGCGGCACCCCTTTACCGTCCCAGCGGGCGAACACTTGCTGCAGCGGCTGGCGCACCTGGTCGCCGAGACCGAACCGTTCAGCCATTCGCGCGGTGGTCAGACAGTGCGACATCAAGCCCTGCTCAATCTTCTTCCCGCCGGTGACGACGAGCTTCGCCCCGAGGCGTAGCCGGTGCAGCGCCGGATTACCGGCACCGACATGGCCCAACATGAACCCGAGCATCGGCAGCCCAGCGAGATCTACCTGGTAATAGTCGGCGCGGAAAGCGATGTCGTCGCCGAACCAGGTCGCAACCTCGGGAGTGTCGGCGACGCAGCCGACCCAGGCCAGCGTTGCGGTGTAGTACAACGCGCCGCCGTCGCCCGGCCCGACGTCCACGTAGTCACCCAGCCGCGACGCGATCCGCCAGGAACGCAACACATGTTCCATCGGCTGGCCAAGACCCAAGTCACTGGCAAGCGAGAACGCGGCGACCAGCTCGGCGAGCCGCACCCCGGAGTCCCGAGCTCCAACCTCCACGCGACGAGCGTGGCACGCCGGGCCTGGCTCCGCTCTTGCTTGTGGGGGAAACCCCGGACGCGCGCGGGCTGCGTCCCCCCTACCGTTCGGCGAAGCTGCTGCAGAAGGGAGGACACCATGCCTGTCACACAGAACCCGAACCCAGTGGCGAGGTGGTCGATCGGCGGCGTGTTCCTCGAAGCACTTGCGGCCCGCGACTACCGGTTGATGGCCACCACCCTCGCTCCAGAAGTCCGATTCAGGGCGATGATCCCGCCCGGACCGATGGACTGGGAAGGCCCCGCTACAGTCGTCGACGTCTTCAGCTCGTGGTTCGGTTCAGCCGAGACCTTCGAGTTGGTCGACGCGACGGTCGGCGAAATCGGCGGTCGGTTGCACTTGTCATGGCGGCTGCGCGTTCGGCCCGCTCCGTTCGGCATCGGTGACGGCTGGCACATCATCGAGCAACATGTGTACGCCGACGCGGGCGAGACCATCTGGTCCCTGGACCTCCTGTGCTCCGGCTTCCAGCCAGATCCCGCCAACGACCAACGCTGAACGCCGGCGCCGAGGCCGCCCGTCGTCAGCGGCCAAGAGTCCATCCACGCGGTGAACGACCGCTGCTGTGCTGGATAGGCCTGCACCTACGCCAGTCGTACGGAATCGGCAAGTGCCTCTCTGCTCCGCGACCGCGAACTAGACGGAACCGTTCGGTGGTGCCAGTTCAGAGTGACGGCAAGCTTCGTTGTTGTCTCGAGTTGCGCTGAGTGCGGGCTCTTGATCACCCTGGATGCCTTTCCGCCTCAATGCCAGGCCGACGACGGCTGGGAGGCGTACCTTCCGGCGGGGAGGCGCGATGAGCGACGTCGAGCACAAGTGCCAGATTGATGCGTTGCTTGCCGAGGCTCGCGCCGACCTCGAACGGGTCGCGCCGGCAGACCTCGCCGCCGAGATGGCCGCCGGCGCCCTGGTCGTCGACACCCGCCCTGAGGAGCAACGCCGCCGCGACGGTGACCTGCCCGGCGCGCTGGTCATCGACCGCAACGTGCTCGAGTGGCGTCTCGACCCGACCAGCCCGCACCGGATACCCGAGGCCGCCGACAGGGGCCGGCGCATCATCGTCGTGTGCAACGAAGGGTTTAGCTCCAGCCTCGCCGCCGCCACCTTGCGTCGACTCGGGTTGTCCCGCGCGACCGACCTCGCCGGTGGCTACCAGGCCTGGCGTGCCGTGCTCCCCGGCCCCCGACGGTCAGCCGAAGACACCCCTTCTGGTGCTGGAGACGTCTAGCGTTCCGGACGTGACCCCGGACTTCACACGGCGGCCGACCATCGCCGACGTGTACGACGAGGGCGCCGTCTCCTACGCCGAGCACTGGGCGCCGGCGCTGCACCGGCACGCTCGTGGGCTGGCCGATCTCGTCCCGCCACCGCCGCCCGGCCACGGCCGCACCGTCCTCGACGTCGCCGCCGGCGCCGGCACGTTGCTGCCTTCCCTGCGGCCCGTCGCCGGCGAACCGGCCGCCGGCGGCCGCCTCGTCGCACTGGACTACTCGGCCGGCATGCTGGCGCTGGTTGATCCGACCGTGCCGCGCGTCCAGGCAGACGCGGCCGCGCTACCCCTGGCAGACGGGTGCGCCGACATCGCCGTGTACTCGTTCGTGCTCTTCCTGCTGCCGGATGCCCGGGCCGCGGTCGCCGAGGCCGCGCGCGTGCTCCGGCCAGGCGGCTGGCTGCTGGCCGCGACCTGGGGCAGTCAGCTCGGCACCGAAGCCGATGTCGTCGTCAGTGAGGAGGTCGACGCGGCCGGCGCGCCACCAGGTCCGGCCCTGCAGCGCTCCGACGAGCTCACCGACAGTCCCGACCGGATCCGCGAGCTGCTCGAGCCGGTCGGATTCACCGACGTCGCCACCACCGCCAGGCCGCTGGACGCCCAGTTCGACGCCGCTTCCACACTCGCGATGCGCGTCGGCTCGGGAAACCTCGGCTGGCGGTTCCGCCGGCTCACTCCGTCCGCCCGGGCGCAGGTGCAGCAACGCGCGGCCGCCCGGCTCGCCGTGCTGGCGCCGGCCGACTTCCTCGACCAGTCCGAGGTCCAGCTCACCATCTCCCGTCGATCTTGACGACCCCGCTCGGCCACACTTTGCGGCTCTGTTCGTGATCGGCATTGGTCGATCCAAGATGTCCAGGGCGGCTGCTTACATGTCAGTTCAGCCGGACAGAGAGGGTGGGCAGATGCCTGGGCATGGAGGCTTGCACGCGGAGAATGCCGCCTCGGCAACAGGGGAGTCGCAGATCTGCGCGGTCCCCCCGCTACCAAGAAAGATGCAGGACGAGGGCCATGATCATTGATCATGGCCCTCGTCTCGTGTTGGCACCTTGTGGGCACGGCAACTGTCGCGTGCCATCGAGATTTCGTGCCAGACGAGTGATGTCTCTGGGACTGATCTTCGGTGTCTGTTACGGGACTCGCTGGTGTTCGCGTTCGTCGTCCCGATGCCCCCCGGCCTGGATGGTCGTCCGCCGTGTGCCGCACGCAGGCGGCGAGGTCCGAGACCTGCCGGGGGCAGGTCGGCTGGGCGGACTTCCAGCGGAACGCAACCCGGTCCACGGTGTGGCCGGGCTGTCCGACCCGGCGTCGCTCGGCCAGTGGGCGAGCATGGCCAGGTAGGGCCGCATTTCCGACGCGGCGTCCGCTGCGGGAGTCAGCGACGATGAATTCGCTGCTCATCGGCAGCGAACATCGTGTCGGCGAGGCGTGCTGCGTCAGCTGTCGACGATCTGATCCAGCGGCCGGCGGGGTGATTCTGGACCAGGGTTGGCGTAGCCGACCCTGAGCACGATCTGCGGATGCCCCAACACACCGAGTGCGGCACCCAGGCGAGCCCGGCTCCACTCTCGGTCCACGACCTGTCCCAGCGGCTGCGCCTGCACGCCCTCGACGGTGGCGTGCAACAGCAACGCCATCAGCGCCTCGCCCGCCCGGAGCCAGTCGGTCGCAGTGTCTTGCTCGGTCCCGAGCACCAGGGCTAGCGGCCGCTCCACGGCCGGGGGGTCCCCTGCTGGGTACCGGGCAGTCCAGCTGGTCGCCTCCTCGCCGCCGTGGAAGTCGCGGAGCCGGAGGTTGCTCGCTCGACCGTGCACGTCGGGTGTGGCCGCCGCAGGAAGCCCGTCAAGCGCACCCTCGGGCCGTGCGGTCCAGTCAGCCAGTTCCGCCTGGTATGCCTCGTCCTCGCGCTCGTCATCGTCGGCCCGTGCCAGCAGCACCGTCAGTGCCACCAAGTCGTCCGGATCGTCAACGACCCGGATCCAGGTGCCGAACTCCGCGGTGACCACGCGAAGTTCGGCGAGCAGCTCCCGCGGGACGGCGCGTTCCTCGAAGGCCCCTCGTTGTGTGTGCCTACGTCGCGCAGCGCCGGCCAGGACCATGTCCTCGGCAAGTACCTCATGCCGCGACACGGGCACCAGGCGGGCCAGGACATCAGCGTGAAGCGGCTGCGGGAAGGTCTCCACCTCGAAAATGAAGCCCTGCTCTCGCAGCGCCAGCTTGGCGAGGTACAGGGCGGCACCGCAGCTGAGTACCTGCTGGCGCCCAGACGGGTCGAGTGCCTCGAGGCGACGGCCGTGGTCGCAGCTGAGGGTGAGGGCGTCGCCGTCCACCCGGAACCGCCATGGCTGCGTGTTGTGCACCGATGGCGCGAGGCGGGCGAGGTCGACGGCTGCGGCGAGGTCGGGCTGTTTCGTCGTCACTAGCCCAGCATGCGACACACCCTCGCGCGCCGGGAGGGGTCTTTGGTCTCAAAAGCCCGGTCCCACCGGCCCCACCTGCCGGATCGATCGCCCGTTGTGAGCGACTGGGTCGAGATCACGGTCCAACTAGACCTGGCCGTCCTCCCGACATGACTACGGTGCGCGGTGCTGAGGGCCTGGTCCACAGGTGCCATGATCGTCACGCCTGTGCCTGAGTCCGCCCCGCGAAGGACCAGATCCGGTCTTCCTGATGGACGACTACGAAGGGGTCCGCCGGTGGCTGAGGACCCGTGCGAGTGCAGTAGTCAGCGGGGCGGCGGTTCTTCGGGTGGTGCTAGCCGGGCCGTTGGGCTACCCCCCGTCGCCGACGCGAGGGACGCTAGTGCCATGACATCGGTGAGCCGAGCAGAAGACCTCGCTGCGTGGCCCCGACGCGTTCACCCGACAGCTCGCCCCCGGGCGGCACGGGACCAGGAACTCATGACAGGAGCGAGCACGTGAGCGATGTGATGAGCGACGACTACCCCGTGCGGTTCTTGGTCGACTACCCGGACCGGGCACTCAACCGTCTGACGACGGCCTTCCGTATCTTCGCCGTGATCCCGATCGCGATCGTGCTGGGGGCAATCGGCGGCTTCCAGAGCGATGACAACTTCGGCAGCACCAGCTCCGGCACCACTGTCATCGTTGTCGGCGGCACGGGGCTGCTGTTCCTGCCTGCGCTGCTGATGATCGTGTTCCGCCAGAAGTATCCGCGCTGGTGGTTCGACTGGAACCTCGAGCTCTTGCGTTTCACCAATCGTGTCGGCATCTACCTCGCTTTGATGGACGACCGTTATCCCTCGACCGACGAGCAGCAGTCGGTGCATCTGGACTTCAGCTATCCCGATGCGAAGTCGGGGCTTAGCCGCTGGCTGCCGCTGGTGAAGTGGTTCCTCGCGATCCCGCACTACCTCGTGCTCGTCGTGCTCTACATCGGCGGCATCTTCGCCGTGATCGGCGCATGGTTCGCCATTCTCTTCACCGGCCGTTACCCGCGCGGGCTCTTCGACTACCTCGAGGGTGTGATCCGATGGCAGAACCGCGTCGCCGGCTACGCCGTCATCCTGGTCACTGACCAGTACCCGCCGTTCCGGCTGCACTCCTGAATTTCATCGGTGGTTTGATCGCACGGAGCTCTGACGGCACCGTCCGACCCGGGCTCATGCCAGCCGCGCCTCCGACCAGCACAAACGACCCTCCGCAGCATCGTCCGGCAAAGCTCGGGGTGACGACTGTAAAGCTGAGTGGGATCAGGCGTCGAGTACGGACGGTGCTGTTCGCATACCGCGGACCGGCCGAACCGCCCGGCGGTTCTCCTGTGGTCACGTTGCCGCACGCGGCGCGCCGGGTCCTAACCGCAGGAAGTGCTCGAGTTCAAACGGGTCAGCGTCTAGCGCTCCGCCGTACGATCGCCGGGTGAGAGCGGCCGGGGTGGTGCTCGCGGGGGGCCGTTCGTCGCGGATGGGCGCGCCCAAGGCCTCCCTCGAGTGGCACGGCTCGACCCTGTTGCGTCGCACCTGCGGCGTTCTCCGCCGGGCCGGTCTCGAGCCGATCGTCGTCGTGAGCGCCGCCGGCCAGGCGCTGCCCGACCTGCCGGCAGACGTCGAGGTGCTCGTCGACCCGCGCGAGGGCAGGGGACCGCTGCAGGGCATGGCCGTCGGCCTGGGCGCGCTGCACCGCCGCGCGGCCCTGGCCTTCGTCTGCTCCACCGACCTGCCGTTCCTGCACGCCGAGCTAGTACGCCGGGTGCTGCGGCCGTTCGCCGCTCCCGGCGGCCACGCCCTCGACGTGGTGCTCCCGGTGACGCACGGCTACCCGCAGCCGCTGGCCGCGGCCTACCGCACCCGGCTCGCGCCGCGGGTGGCCGCCCTGGTCGCCGCCGACCGGCTGCGTCCGGCGTTCGTCTTCGAGGGCGCCGAGGTGCTCCGGCTGGACGACGAGGCATTGCTGGCGGACCCCGCCCTGCGGGCCGCCGACCCGACGCTGGAGTCGGTCGTCAACGTCAACGAGCCGGCCGACTACGAGACGGCCCGGGCCAGGCCGGAGCCGTCGGTGACCGTCGAGTGCTTCGGCGTGCTGGCCGCCCGCGCCGGCTGCGGGCCGCGCACCGTGCGGGCCGGGACCGTGGGCGGCGCCGCCGGGGCCGTGGACTTGACCCTGGACCGGCACGTCCTCGTCGCCGTCAACGGTGGCCCGACCAGCCGGGATGCCGAGCTGCCACTCCTCGCCGGCGACACGGTCGCGTTTCTCTCCGCAGACGCCGGCGGATGACGCGATCCGGCGGCCTAACTGGCCGGATCCTCGTCGCGGACCCGGCAGGCTGGCAGTGCCGACATCCGTCACGCTTGGTCGCGCCACGGCAGCTCGAGGTAGGCGACTTCGTCGCCCTTGGCGGCGCCGTTCGGACCAACGACCGCAAGCCCTGATGCGCCGACGAGCCCGCGCAGCATCGCTGAACCGCAGGACGGCTGTAGCTCCGCGATGCCGGTGGGTGCACGCCGCACCGGAAGTAGGCGGTGTCCGTCGCCCGCACGTCCGGGTGCGTCGACGCCCAGCCTCACCATGTTGGGCGGTCGCCTCAGCCGCCGCCCCTGCAGGGCCCCGAGCAGCGGCTCGAGGAGCGTCAGCATGGCGACGCAGGCGGCGAGGGGATTGCCGGGCAAACCGACGAGCCAGCGGTCGCCGGGTAGAGAGGCGAGGATCATGGGGTGTCCCGGCTTGACGTCGACGCCGTCCACCAGCAGCCGGCCGCCGACCTCCTTGAGCGCGGCGTGCACGTGGTCGTATGCGCCCACGCTGGTACCGCCTGTCGTGACAACCACATCGGCGTCACTACCCCGAATCGTCGTGGAGAGCGCCTCGAGGGTGTCTGGCAACCTGTTGACGCCTCGAGGGGGAGCGCCGAATGCTGCCAGCCATCCCGGCAGCTGCGGCCCCAGCGCGTCACGCGTCCGGCCAGGACCGGCGAGGCCCGAGTCGAGCAGCTCGTCGCCCAGCACGAGCACGTCAACCGTGCCGGCGCGAACGACGAGCAGGTCGTCGTTGCCTGCGGCAGCCGCAAGGCCGAGCAACGGCGGAGTGACGACGGCTCCGGCGGCCAGCAGCACGTCACCGGTGCGCGCCTCCTCGCCTCTGGCGCGGATGTGGGACCGCACCGCTGACCCCGGAGTCCGGCCGTTGGCTGGTCGGACACTTGCGCCGTCACGGACCGAGTCCTCCACCGGCAGCACGGCGTCGGTGCCATCTGGGACGGTGGCTCCGGTGGCGATACGCGCGCACTGTCCCGGGCGGAGGCGCTGGGCGGAGACCCGGCTGGCCGGGCTGTCGGAGACGATCCGCCACGGGGGTGCTCCTGAGACCACCCACCCGTCCATCGCGGAGTTGTCGGTTGGTGGCAGGTGGTTGCGCGCAACGAGGTCGGCCGCCAGGACGCGGCCCAGCGCGTCGGCGAGTGGCAGGCGGACCGGGGGCAGCGGCGCAGCCTGCGCGGCCAGCTGCCGGGCCTCGAGCCACGGCAGACCACCCCGCAGCCGGGTCCGGCGTCCCACCGCAGGGGGTGTCGCCGGAGCCGGGGCGGCCGTCACGACCCCACCCGCTCCCAGCCGCGGGGCGGCTTGCGGCTGCCGAGGGCGTCGTCGCGCGACCTGTACACGATGTAGGGACGCGTGAGGTATCCCAGCGGTGCACTGAAGACGTGCACCAGCCGGGTGAAGGGCCATAGCGCGAACAGCGCGAAGGCGGCCAGGGCGTGCAGCTGGAAACCGAGGGGCGCCGCCGCCATCAGCTCCGGCTGAGGGTCGAGTCGGAAGATGCCGCGGAACCAGATCGAGACGCCGTCGCGGTAGTCGTAGTCACCGACGACGTTGGCCACCACCGTGTTCACCAGGCCAAGGACGATGACGGTGCCCAGGACGGCGTACATCGCCTTGTCCATGCGGGTGGTGGCCGAGAACACGGGGCCAATCGTGCGCCGACGGTAGATCAGGATCGCCATGCCCACGACGGTGCAGACGCCGGCCACCGAGCCGATCCCGACGGCCGAGGCGTGGTACACGCCCTCGGAGACGCCGACGGCCTCGGTCCACGACTTCGGGACGCCGAGCCCCATGACATGTCCGAGGATCACGAAGAGCAGGCCGAAGTGGAACAGCGGGCTGCCGAGGCGCAGCAACCTGCTCTCGTAGAGCTGGGAGGACCGCGTCGTCCAGCCGAACTTGTCGTAGCGGTAGCGCCACCAGTGCCCGACGGCGAACACCGCCAGGCACACGTACGGCACCACCACCCAGAGCAGCGTGTCGACCGTTCCGACCTCGGTGACGCTCTCGGACGTGCTCATCGTCGGGTCGCCTCAGTACGGTCGGACGGCCGGCGGGTGGGGAAGGGCAACGGCACCGGCATCGCCTCTGGTGGCGCGAAGGGAGCCAGGCCGACCTCCTCGGTGGGCGGGCCTTGCACAGCCAGCCGGTGCACCGCCTGGCGCTGGTCACCGGAGAGCGGCGGCAACGTGGAGGCGACCGCCCGCAGCACGTCGACGTAGGGCGAGGGGGCGTCCTCCAGGGCCAGCCGCAACAGCTCGATCCCCGCGCGATGGTCCAGCAGCAGTTGCCGCCCGCCGCGTGCTTCTATGCCGGCGTACTCCAGGACGACGGCGAGGTGGTCGGGGAGCTCGTCGGGCCCGAGCTCGAGACCGGCAGCTCGGTAGGCGGTCTTGAACTCCAGCAGCGCCACCCCGCGCTTGCGGGTGTCGCCGTGGGCGTAGTAGGTGAGGTAGAGGCAGCAGCGGCGCTTGTGGTCGAACGTCTCGACGTAGTGCCGGGCCAGGTCCAGTGTCGGTGTCTCGATGGCGTGGGTCAGGAACCTTCGAAGTGCGAAGGCCGCCGGGTCCGGCAGCAGGTCGACCTCGGCGGCGAGCACCGGCAGCTGCGCCGTCAGCTTGTCGTCGGGGTAGCCAAGGAGCACCGAGGCGAGCTGCCAGGTGGCGGCGGACGACGTTGCGCGGTGCCTCATGGCCGACCTTTGCTCGTCGGGCCCGGGTCATCGTCTGGTTCACGCGGCGGGAACAGGCCAGGGGGTGCGCCTCGGCCGTCCCAGTTGAGCAGGTTGACCCGGCTGGCCTTGTCGTCGGGGGAGACCATCGTGTCCGAGGTCTGCCGCGCCCTCAGCATCTGGAAGTTCTCCACGGCGATCGGGCTGGGTCCACCGGATCCTTCGCCGAACGGTCCGGAGCCGCCCATGCCGGGCCCGCCGTCGTAGTCGAGGCTGCACTCGGTGGCGAGCTCCTCGAGGGAGTGCGCCTGCTCGGCGTGGGCAGGCGGGATGACGTAGCGCTCGTCGTACTTGGCGATCGCGAGCAGCCGGTACATGTCGTACATCTGCTCACCGGTCATGCCGACTGCCGCGGCGATGCTCTCGTCGGGGTCGCGGCCCAGGTTGATGTCGCGCATGTAGCTGCGCATCGCGGCGAGCTTGTGCAGCACGGCGTCGACGGGTGCGACCTCGCCGGCGGTGAACAGCTCGGCGAGGTACTCGACGGGGATGCGCAGGGCGTCGATCGCGGCGAAGAGGTTGCCCTTGTCCTCGGCGTCGAAGCCGGTGTCCTTGACGACGTCGACGACCGGTGACAGTGGCGGGATGTACCAGACCATCGGCATCGTCCGGTACTCCGGGTGCAGGGGCAGCGCGACCTTGTACGTGTTGATGAGGGCGTGGATGGGGGAGCGCTGCGCCGCTGACACCCAGTCGCGGGGGATGCCCGCCTGCTCGGCCGCTCGCACCACCCCGGGGTCATTGGGGTCCAGGAACACCGACCGTTGCGCCTCGTAGAGGTCGTGGTCGTCGTCGGTGGAGGCCGCCTCGAGCACCTTGTCGGCGTCGTAGAGGATCAGGCCGATGTAGCGCAGCCGTCCGACGCAGGTCTCGGAGCAGACGGTGGGGATGCCGACCTCGATGCGCGGAAAGCAGAACGTGCACTTCTCGGCCTTGCCGGTGCGGTGGTTGAAGTAGATCTTCTTGTACGGGCAGCCGCTCACGCACTGGCGCCAGCCGCGGCAGCGGTCCTGGTCGACCAGGACGATGCCGTCCTCGGACCGCTTGTAGATCGCCCCCGAGGGGCAGGACGCGGCGCAGGACGGGTTGAGGCAGTGTTCGCAGATGCGGGGGAGGTAGAACATGAAGGTCTGCTCGAACTCGAACTTGACCTTGTCAGCGATGTTCTTGAGCAGCACGTCCTTGTCACCGTGGTCGGGCGAGCCGCCGAGGTCGTCGTCCCAGTTGGCCGACCACTCGATGTTCATGTCCTTGCCGGAGATGAGCGACTTCGGCCGGGCGACCGGGGTGTGCTCCTGCAGCGGGGCGTTGGTGAGCGTGTCGTAGTCGTAGGTCCACGGCTCGTAGTAGTCGTCCAGGCCGGGCAGCGTCGGATTGGAGAAGATGGTGAGCAGCTTGCGCAGCCGCCCGCCGCCCTTGAGGGCGAGCCGGCCGCGCTTGTTCAGCGTCCAGCCGCCGCGCCACTTCTCCTGGTCCTCGTAGCGGCGGGGGTAGCCCTGGCCGGGTCGGGTCTCCACGTTGTTGAACCACACGTACTCGACGCCGCTGCGGTTGGTCCACGCCTGCTTGCAGGTCACCGAGCAGGTGTGGCAGCCGATGCACTTGTCGAGGTTCATGACCATCGCCATCTGGGCCATGACCTTCATCAGTACTGCACCTCCTGGGCTCGGCGACGGATGACGGTGACCTCGTCGCGCTGGTTGCCGGTGGGGCCGAGGTAGTTGAACGCGAACGACAGTTGCGCGTAGCCCCCCACCAGGTGGGTCGGCTTGATGAGCAGCCGGGTGAGCGAGTTGTGGATGCCGCCTCGCTTCTTCGACGTCTCGGCGATGGGTACGTCGATCAGCCGGTCCTGCGCGTGGTGCATGTAGACGGTCCCCTCGGGCATCCGGTGCGACACGATCGCCCGAGCCGCGACGACGCCATTGCGGTTGACGGCCTCGATCCAGTCGTTGTCGTGCACGCCGATCTTGACGGCGTCCTCCTTGCTCATCCAGATCACCTGTCCGCCGCGGGACAGGCTGAGCATGAACAGGTTGTCCTGGTACTCCGAATGGATCGACCACTTGTTGTGCGGCGTCAGGTAGCGCACCGTCAGCCCCAGCTCGCCGGTCTCGCCGACCTGCGGCTCCCCGAACAGCGCGGTCATGTTCAGCGGCGGCCGGAAGACGGGGAGGCCCTCGCCGAGCTCGGTCATCCAGTCGTGGTCGAGGTAGAAGTGCTGCCGCCCAGTGAGCGTGTGCCACGGCTTGAGCCGCTCGACGTTGATGGTGAATGGCGAGTAGCGCCGTCCGCCGGTCTCGGAGCCCGACCACTCCGGGGAGGTGATGACCGGGACGGGACGGGCCTGGGTGTCGGCGAAGGTGATCTGCTTGCCCTCGTGCTCGGCGGCCAGGTCGGCCATCGGGTGTCCGGTGCGCTTCTCCAGGGTGCGGAAGCCCTGGGTGGCCAGATGCCCGTTCGTAGTGCCGGACAGCGCGAGGATCATCTCGCAGGCGTCGACATCCCGCTTGAGCGAAGGCCGCCCGTCGGCGACACCGCCCCGCACCGCACCGTTCTTCCGGCGCAGGTACTCGACCTCTCGGTCGAGCGTGTAGGTGACGCCCTTCGTCGTGGCGCCGAGCGAGTCCATCAGAGGACCGAGTGCCGACATCTTCGCTGCCACTGCCGGGTAGTCGCGCTCCACCACCACCAGCTTGGGCATCGTGCGGCCCGGCACCGGCTCGCAGTCACCGGCCTTCCAGTCGGCCACCACGCCGTGCGGGTTCGCCATCTCGTCGGCGGTGTCGTGCAGCAACGGGACGGCCACGACGTCCCGACGTACGCCGAGGTGGGTCTCGGCGAGCCTGCTGAACGCCTCGGCGATCGTCTGGAAGGCGTCCCAGTCGGTGCGGGTCTGCCACGGCGGTGCGATCGCCGGGTTGAACGAGTGGATGAACGGGTGCATGTCGGTGGTGTTGAGGTCGTGCTTCTCGTACCAGGTGGCGGCCGGCAGCACGACGTCGGAGAAGATCGTGGTGCTCGTCATCCGGAAGTCCAGCGACAGCAGAAGGTCGAGCTTGCCCTCGGGCGCCTCGTCGCGCCAGACCACGTCCTGGGGTCGCGCCTCCAGTGGCGCCTCGGTGGCCCGCAGCGAGTTGTCGGCCCCGAGCAAGTGCTTGAGGAAGTACTCGTTGCCTTTCGCGGACGAGCCGAGCAGGTTCGCCCGCCACACGGTGAGCACCCGCGGGTAGTTGTCCTCGGCGTCGGGGTCCTCGCAGGCGAACCTGAGGTCACCGGCCATCAGCTGCTCGACGACGTAGTCGCCGACGGACTTGCCTGTCTCCTGCGCGTCGTCGGCGAGCGTGAGCGGGTTGCGATCGAACGTCGGGTACGACGGCATCCAGCCCATCCGCGCCGACTGGGCGATGACGTCGGCCGTCGTCTTCCCGGCGAGCTGTCCCTCGCCGGTCGTGGCCGACAGGGTGTCGGCACCGAAGTGGTCGTAGCGGAACTGGTCGGAGTGCAGGTACCAGTAGGCCGTCTGGATCATCTGCCGCGGCGGCCGGGACCAGTCCAGCCCGAAGGCGAGCTGGGCCCACCCGGTGACCGGCCGGCACTTCTCCTGGCCGACGTAGTGCGCCCAGCCGCCGCCGTTGACGCCCTGGCAGCCGGTCAGGGTCGTGAGGGCGAGGAAGGCGCGGTAGATGGTGTCCGAGTGGAACCAGTGGTTGGTGCCGGCACCCATAAGAATCATGGACCTGCCGCGCGACTCCTCGGCGTTCGCGGCGAACTCGCGGCCGATGCGCTCGGCCTTGTGCGCCGGGACTCCGGTGATGACCTCCTGCCAGGCCGGTGTGTAGGGCTCGGCAGCGTCGTCGTAGCCGGTCGGCCAGGTGCCGGGTAGTCCGTCCCTGGCGACGCCGTACTGGGCGAGCATCAGGTCGAACACGGTCGTCACCAGGTGGCCGCCCACACGGCGGACCGGCACGCCGCGCCGCAGCACCGCGGCCGAGCCGTCCGGCGCGTCGAAGCGCGGCAGCAGCACCTCGACGGGCTCCTCGAGGCCGCCGGTAGCGGAGAGCAGCGGGTCGACCTCGCCGAGGTCGAGATTCCACTTGCCGGCGCCCTCGGGGCCGAAGCGGAAGCCGAGCGAGCCGGACGGCACCACCGGCTGGCCAGTCGCCGAGTCCAGCAGCACCGTCTTGAACTCCGCGTGCTCGGCGTCCTGCGCGCCGGCAAGGTCTGAGGCGGTGAGGAACTTCCCGGCGTAGTAGCTGCCGCCGCGCTGCTCGAGGCGGACGAGGAAGGGGAGGTCGGTGTACTTCTTCACGTATTCGGTGAAGTAGGGCACCTGCCGGTCGACGAAGAACTCCTTGAGGGTGACGTGCCCCATCGCCATCGCCAGCGCGCCGTCGGTGCCGGGCTGCGCGGCGAGCCACTCGTCGGCGAACTTCACGTTGTCGGCGTAGTCGGGCGACACCGCGACGACCTTCTGGCCGCGGTAGCGCGCCTCGGCCATCCAGTGCGCGTCGGGAGTGCGGGTCACCGGGACGTTGGAGCCCCACATGATGAGGTAGCCGGCGTCCCACCAGTCGCCAGATTCCGGTACGTCGGTCTGGTCGCCGAACACCTGCGGGGAGGCCACCGGTAGGTCGGCGTACCAGTCGTAGAACGAGAGCATCGAGCCGCCGATCAACGACACGAACCGCGCTCCGGAGGCGTGCGACACCATCGACATGGCGGGGATCGGCGAGAAGCCGGCGACGCGGTCCGGCCCGAAGCGCTTGATCGTGTAGACGTGGGCCGCGGCGACGATCTCGCTGGCCTCGTCCCAGTTGGCGCGAACCAGACCGCCCTTGCCGCGGGCCTGCTTGTAGCGGCGAGACCGCTCTGGGTCGTTGACGATGTCGGCCCAGGCGAGCACCGGGTCTCCGGTACGAGCCTTGGCTTCGCGGTACATCTCCAGGAGCAGGCCGCGGACGTACGGGTAGCGCACCCGGGTGGGGGAGTAGGTGTACCAGGAGAAGGCGGCGCCACGGGGGCATCCGCGAGGCTCGTACTCCGGGCTGTCTGGTCCGACCGACGGGTAGTCGGTCTGCTGTGACTCCCAGGTGATGATGCCGTCCTTGACGTAGACCTTCCACGAGCAGGAGCCGGTGCAGTTGACGCCGTGGGTGGAGCGCACGACCTTGTCGTGACTCCACCGGTCGCGGTAGAAGTCGTCGGCCTGCCGCCCGCCCGCGCGGTGCAACGTGCGGAGGTCACTGGACACCTCCGCCTTCGTGAAGAAGCGGCGCGTGCGCACGAGCGCGTCAGTGAGCGGGTCGTCCAAACCTGCGGCGCGTCGAGGATTCTCGTTCGAGCCGGGTGCGTCCTTCGAGCTCATGGGCGGGACGTCCTTTCGGTCGTGCTCCGTTCCTTCTGCGAACGTAGTCCCAGGTTGAGGCGGCATGCCCCGGGCTCGGCGAACGCCTCGAGACTGCTCGGCTCGGGGTCGCCGCCCAGCGCCGCAAGGGCACCCCGCACGATCCCGAGGTGCACGTTGCACACGACCTCGGGGTTGGCCCGGGCGGCGTCGAGCAGCGGGCAGCGCCGCAGCCGCACGGTCGTGATGCGCGGGCCGGTCTCGGGTGCGAAGCCGAGCCGGTCGAAGAGCTCGACCACGCGGCGACGTGCATGTGCCGCGGTGCCGACCGGCTGGCCTTCCACCAGCGAGCGGCCCCACGCTTGTCCCGCGGCCAGCGCGTCGCCCGCGGGATCCGCGCTGGTGCGGGAGATCTGCTCGGCCAGGGCGGTCGCCAAGCCGGCGTAGTCGCGCACGCGAACGTCCGGCTCCGGGTGGCCCTCGGCTGCCGTGTAGGACCAGGCCGGGCGCCCACGGCCAACCACCGGTGCCTGTTCGCGGGTGGCCAGCCCTGCCTCGACCAGCGCCTCGAGGTGGTTGCGCGCGGTGTTGGTGTGCAACGCCAGCCTGGTCGCGGTCTCCTCGACAGTGACCGCAGCCTGCGCGAGCTGCAGGTCGTCGAGCACCCGGGCGCGCTGCGGCGACAGGTGCGGGCCGCCCTCGGGGTACCGGGCGGGAGCCGGCCCGTAGCCGGCCGTGATGGTGGGTGAGGTGCCTCGAGGAGCGATCACTGCGTCTGGGCCTTCTCGCGGGGCAGCCGCAGCAGCACGAACGCCAGGGCGACGGTGGCGGTGATGCACAGCAGCACGAGCCCGGTCGTGTAGCTGTGGTCGGCCTCGTTGTAGGTGGCGCCCAGCACCAGTGGCGGGAAGAACCCGCCCAGGCCACCGGCGGCACCGACGATGCCGGCCACCGAGCCGACCCGGTCGGCTGGCGCCCGCAGGGCGACCCAGGCGAAGACGCCGCCCATCCCGATTCCTAGCAGGAACGCCATCGTGACGAACGACACGCCGGCAGCCAGCTCGGGCGCCGGTTGGGTGGCGATCACCAGGGCCATCAGCGCCGCGCCGGCCAGGGAGGTCAGGACCACCGGACGCGGGTGCACCCGATCGGAGAGGGCGCCGCCGATGGGCCGTGCGACGACGGCGGCGAGGGCGAAGCCTGCGGTGCGTGTCCCGGCCTGGGTGAGGTCGAAGTCGTAGACGTCCTTGAGGTAGGTCGGCAGGTAGGTGGCGAAGGCGACGAAACCGCCGAACGTCACGGCGTAGAGGAAAGACATCGCCCAGGTGACCGGCAGCCGGAGCGCCGCCACCAGCTTGGGCACGACCGGCTGGCGATTGGGGGACCAGCGCGGCGAATCGGCCATCATCGTCCAGCTGATCACCCCGACGACGGCGACCGCGGCCGCGACGAGCAGGTAGGTCTGGGTGTATCCGAACCAGGTGACGAAGCGCGGGGTGAAGAAGGCCGACAGCGCGGTGCCGCCCATGCCGGCGCCGAAGATGCCGGTCGCCATGCCGCGCCGCGCGGGGTCGAACCACGCGCTGACGAACGGGATCCCGACCGCGAACGTCGTGCCGGCGATCCCGAGGAAGAACCCGGACGCGAGCAGCAGCGGGTACGACGTGCGGTTGCCCGCGAAGACCACAAGCAGCACCGGCGGGACGGAGGCGAAGCAGAGCAGGCTGAACATCAGCCGGCCACCGAAGCGGTCGGCCAGCGCGCCGGTCACGATCCTGCCCAGAGAGCCCACGAGCACCGGCATGGCGACGAGCAGCGCCTTCTGCCCGGACGTGAGGTCGAACTGCTCGGTGTAGCGCACCCCCAGCGGAGCGATCAGGTTCCAGGCCCAGAAGGTGATGGTGAAGGCCAGCGTCGCCAGCCCCAGGTTGCGCATCTGCCCCACCCGGACGTCGGGGGCGGTCTCGGCTGGCGTCATGTCGGTCTCCCTCGCCCGCGGCAGCACATTCAATTTCTACATAGTAGAGTGTAGTAAAGATGATGGTGGGTGACCACCCCCGACGAAGGAGGTCCTGGCGGTGTGCGAGTACTGCGGTTGCCAAGCCCTGGATGCGATCGCCGAGCTCACGGCGGAGCACGACGCCGTAGTCGAGCTCGCCGGGCAGGCTCGCCGGGCTCTGGGCCGTGGCGACCTGGACCGCGCTGCTGACCACGCGCGGGCCATCACGACGGTGCTCCGGCCCCACACCGCCGTTGAGGAGGAGGCTCTGTTCCCGGCCATGGCAGCCGAGTTCCCAGGCCACGTCGACCTCCTCGTGGCCGACCATCGACGGATCGAGGCGGTTCTCGCCGAGTCGGCGGCCGGCACACCGTCCGACGCGGCGTGGCCGGCCCGGCTGGCCCATGCCCTGACCGAGCTGCGGGAGCACATCCTTCGCGAGCAGGACGGCGTGTTCCCCGCCGCCTTGATCTCCCTGGACAACGATCAGTGGGACGCCTTGGCCGCGACCCGCGCCCGAGTGGCGTCGGGTGCGTCGGTGCCCGCGGAAGGTCGCGCCCGATGAGCAGCCGCACGAAGGTCAAGGGCGCCGCGCGGGAGCGGGTCCTAGAGATGCGCGCAGCGCAGGCGCGGGCCGCTCGGCGGCGCCGCGTGCTGCTCGCCGGTGGCAGCATCGGCGTCGTCGTGCTGCTGCTGGTCGGCCTGGTGGTCGCGAAGGCAGCGGGCCTCGGCTCGGGTGATCCGGGCTCCGACTCGACCACGTCCGCGCAGCCGGCTGCCGCGAGCGCGGCGGTCGTCAAGGCCGTCACCAGCGTGCCAGCGAACGTGCTCGACGAGATCGGACCCGGCAACGTGCAGGCCGTGCCGCGCACGGTGGACGCTCCGGCGCTGACCGCCGACGGAAAACCGAAGGTGCTGTATGTCGGCGCGGAGTACTGCCCGTTCTGCGCGGCGCAGCGCTGGCCGGTCGTCGTCGCCCTGTCCCGGTTCGGTACCTGGTCCGGTCTGGGAAAGACCACGTCCGCCAGCGACGACGTGTATCCCGACACCGCCACCCTGTCGTTCCATGGCGCCACCTACACCAGCGACTACCTGTCGTTCACCGGCGTGGAGACCAGCGGCCGCACGAAGCTGAACGGCCAGTACACGCCGCTGGACACGCTGAGCGCCGCCGACCAGAAGACGTTCGAGACCTACAACCGGCCGCCATACACGACCGGTTCGGCCGGCGGCATCCCGTTCCTCGACCTCGGCGGCTCCTACGTGTCGGCCGGCGCCAGCCTCGACCCGCAGCTGCTGGCAGGGAAGACTCATCGCCAGATCGCGGCCGCCCTGTCCGACCCGGCCAGTCCGCTCGCACAGGCGGTCGACGGTTCGGCGAACGTGATCACCGCCGCCCTGTGCGAGGTCACCGGTCAGCAGCCGACCCAGGTGTGCTCGGCGCCCGGCGTGACCGCCGCCGCGAAGACCCTCGCCCAGGGGAACGAGCAGTGACCGGGCAGGCTCGCCTGACGCGAGAGGCAGATGCGACAGCGGACGCAGCGCAGGCGCCGCGATGGGCGCGGGTCACGGCGCTGCTGCTCTCCGTCGCCGGGCTGCTCGTGTCGGCGTACTTGACCGTCGAGCACTACTCGTCGCAAACGACGCTGGCCTGCCCGGAGACCGGGGTCGTCAACTGCGTGAAGGTCACCACCAGCAGCTACTCAACGCTGGCCGGCGTGCCGATGGCGCTGCTCGGGCTGCTGTTCTTCGCCGCGATGACCGTCCTGTGCACACCGGTCGTGTGGCGCCTGTCCAACCCGTGGGTCGGCCGGGCCCGGCTGGCGGGCTCCGTTGCCGGGGTGGTGATGGTCGCCTACCTGGTATGGGCCGAGCTTTTCCGCATCGACGCCATCTGCCTGTGGTGCACCGTCGTCCACGCGCTCGCCGTGGCGCTGTTCGCGGTTCTTGCCCTGGGTGTCGCCCTGCGCCCCGTCGACCCCACCTGAGCCCTCGCTCCGCGACCCCGGCGCCCCACCCCCGGCTACGACGACACTATTGGCCTGGCGATCGGAACTGTCCACGGACAGCTGAGAGTGTCGGACAAGGTCGGATGGAACCATCCCCAAGTTGCATACGGGAGGGGGACAAGGGCATGAACGAGAAATCGCAGGTCAGGACGCTGCCGACCTCCTCACCGGGGACGGCTGGCGCAGGTCCGGATACCACCCCCGCTACCAAGAAGATGCAGGACGAGGGCCCATGATCATTGATCATGGGCCTCGTCGCGTGTAGGCACAGTGTGGGCAGCGCACGCCGACGGTCACGCGCCATACGAGTAAATGGTGCCGAAGATCAACTTTGGCGTGCCGGAGGGGTGAGGATGGGCGGGTCGCCCGGCGACGTCGGCGCCTGGATCAGGTCGGTGATCTGGTCGGCGAAGGGCATCGGCCTGGCCCTCTCGACGAAGGCACCGCGGATGTCGGTCCTGTCGATGCCTCGCTCATCACCACACCTCCTCGCAGGGGTGAGTCTGGCGCGGTTGTCGTACTGGTTGACCGCCAGATGTGAGAGCGCTGCTGCCAAGCCTCTCGGCGGGCACGGCGCATCGCTTCGTTGAGGCGAACGCTCCCAGAACGCCTAGGCATCAGCTGTCGTTGAGCCACTTCCGGGCAGCGGCCACGAGGGCTGCGGCACCAATGTCGAGGGTCGGCACAATCTGGGGCGCGTACATCGGAGAGTGGTTCGCTGGCAGCTCGAGCATCTTGGCTGCGATCTCTTCCACCGTGGTTGCTCCGCCGAAACTAGCTGGGTCGGCGCCGCCCAGGATCCAGAAGACGCAGGGTGCCCCGGCGGCCGTTGCGAGCACTCCGACGTCCTCGCTCCCGGTGACGAGGCCTGGATCCACGACCATTTGCGAGACTGCCTCCAGCGCAGGTTGTGTTTGGCGGGCCGCGTCCGGGTCGTTCACCACTGCAGGAAATGAGGTCTCCAGGGTGATCTCGGGGTCCCGCGGGGCGCCGGCGGCGACGGCTTCGCCGCGCACGATGCGTTCGACTGCGGCAAGGACGCGGGTTCTGACGTCCTCGCCCGTCGTGCGGATGCTGAGCTGAAGCTCGGCCCGGTCCGGAATGATGTTCGCCGCGGTCCCTGCATGGAGACTGCCGACGGTCAAGACCGCTGTATCGTTGCCGGCGAGCTCACGCGACACGATCGTTTGCAGGCGCATCACCGTTGCCGCCGCCATCACGATGGGGTCCACCGAGGCCTCCGGTCGTGATCCATGGCCGCCACGCCCATGCAGAACGATCGATAGAGAGTCCGCAGCTGCGAATGCAGCGCCGTGGCGCAAGCCGATGACCCCTGCAGGGAGTGGCGCGACATGCTGCCCGAGTACGACTGCTGGTCGCCCGAACCGCTCGAAGAGGCCGTCGTCAATCATGGCCTGAGCTCCAGCGCCCAACTCCTCTGCGGGCTGGAATACGGCTAAGAGAGTCCCCGACCAGCTGCTGGAATCTGCCGACAAGACGGCGCACGCACCCAGCAGGCAGGTGACGTGCACGTCGTGTCCGCACGCATGCATGACAGGAGTGTCCATGCCGCCATCTGTGATGGCGCGAGTCACGCTTGCGTATGGCAGCCCGGTCTTCTCCTCGACCGGCAGGGCATCCATGTCCGCACGCAGCAGGACGAACGGGCCATCGCCGTTGCGAAGCAGACCGACGACACCGGTCCCGCCGACGCCGGTGGTCACACTAAAGCCGGAAGCAGAAAGCTGCATGGCGACCAGTGCCGCAGTGCGGGTCTCGTGGAAGCCGAGCTCGGGATTGGCATGCAGGTCCGTGTACACCGCGGCCAGGTCGACCGCAACGTCCATTATGAGACCCATCGTCCGAGCCAACCCTGGTCGCGCATGATCAGTCAATCAGGAAATGGTCGGGCGCAGGTTGGTTGGTCTTCCGAACCAGTGTGTTGGTGACAGACCAGCTAGCCGCGCGCTTCGCGGTACTGCCAACGCCGCCGCCCCGGCTCGGCGCACGTACTGGGGCATGCAAGGACTCGCGCGCCTGTGGTGGCTAAGCGTCGTACGGCGTGTCCGACGCTGGTCTCAGCCATTTCGACGCCCGCGTCGCCCGGCGCGGTGGTCATCTCGAGAGACTCGCTGAACCTGGAAGACCAGGCCGAAGTCGCCCTTGAGCACCACCGCTGGCCACCTCCCACCTGATGAGCGAGAGCCGGCTCAGCTGCACAACGGCGTCACGATCGGGCGGTCGAAGGCCTGGACGAACACGTTGACCTCGACATCCCCCGCCCTCTGGAAGTGAAAGGTCACCCGCAGGAAGGTGCCTCTGCCGACGTCCTGCCTGAGGTCTACCAGCTCGAAGTGCGGACCACCGGGGTACTGCAGGGACGCGACGCCGCCGGCAGGGACCACGACATGGATGCCCTTCTCGCAGTTCGTCGCTCCCACCCTGAACACGACCGCGTGGGCTGCCGGGGCGGTCACCGCCGTCAAGGCGTCCGAGCGGTGGCCGTCATTGGCAAGGGTTAGGAAGAGCCCGACAGTGTCACCCTTGACATGGACAGCATCTCCGGGAGCTCGGATGCGAATCGCCAGCAACCGCAGGGCTCCCACCGTGGCGCTGACGCTGTCGGAGCGGCGGGGGTTGTCGATCCGCTTCTGACGGAGGTCGCCATCGGAGCATGCGCTCAGAGTTACCGCCATGACGGCACTGGTTGTCAGAGCGCAAAGTCGTCGGCCGCGTCGCGGACTCCGCACAGTTAAAGCGTAGTCGCAAACTCTGGTCCGCGGTTGCGCGACTCGTAGACGGGGCGGCAGCGGTCGTACGCGACGACGATGAGCGTCACCAGCAGGACGAAGACAATGCTGGCAGAGCTGTTCCGCATCGACGCGATCTGCCTGTGGTGCACCGTCGTCCACGCGCTCACCGTGGCGCTGTTCGCGGTTCTTGCCCTGGGTGCCGCTCTGCGCCCCATCGACCCACCTGAGCCCCCGCTCCGCGACCCCGGGACCCCACCCCCGGCTACGACGCTATTGGGCTGACTATCGGACCTGTCCGCGGATGGGCTGAGAATGTCGGACAAGGTCGGATGGAACCATGGCTGGCGCAGGTCCGGATACCACCCCCGCTACCAGGAAAGACGTGCGCGACGGTGGTCCCTAGGAGGAAGGGAGAGCAATGACCGACCGTATGGGCAGGGCGATCTGCAACATCACGATCTCGGCCGACGGGTACGTGGCCGGGCCCAACCAGACCGAGGCTCGCCCGTTCGGCGACGACGGCGGCGACGGGTTCGGCGACCAGCTGCACGCCTGGATGTTCGAGAATCCCGAGGAGAACCGGGCCGAGGTCGACGAGCTGGCCGCCTACCAGGCGGTCATCATGGGACGGAACATGTTCGGTCCGGTGCGTGGCGAGTGGGATCGGCCATGGAACGGCTGGTGGGGTGACGACCCCGTGTTCCACGCCCCCGTCTTCGTGCTCACCCACCACGCGCGCGGACCGCAGCCGATGGAGGGCGGCACCACGTACCACTTCGTCACCGACGGAATCGAGTCGGCACTGGCACAGGCACGCGCGGCCGCCGACGGCGGCGACGTCTCGATCCTGGGCGGCGCGGCGACGATCAACCAGTACCTCGCCGGCGGCCTGGTCGACGAGCTGCGGCTGCACATCGTGCCGATCACGCTGGGCGCTGGCGCGCGGCTGTTCGAGGGCGTCCCGCCGCTGAAGCTGGAGCTGGTGAGGTCGCGGGCAGCCAACTCGGTCACGCACGTGACCTACCGCGTGCTGACCTGATCGGGCCGCGGCGATGGACGACCAATCACCTCAACTACCGGAAGGGCATCAACATGTCACTCGTCCGCGTCCACAACTTCGCCATCTCGCTCGACGGCTTCGGCACCGGTGAGGGTCAGAGCGCCACCGCACACTTCGGGCACGCCGAAGACAGACTGCACCGATGGATGTTCGCCACTCGCTGGTGGCAGCCCGGCGGCGGCGGTGGCGTCGACGACGCCTTCACCCGGCAGCACGATCAGGGCATCGGCGCCGAGATCATGGGCGCCGGGAAGTTCGGCCACCCGGGATGGCACGAAGAACCCGACTGGAAGGGCGCCTGGGGTCCCAACCCGCCGTTCCACACGCCGGTCTTCGTCCTCACCCATCACACCCGCCCGTCGATCGAGATGGAGGGCGGCACGACGTTCCACTTCATCGACGCCTCACCCACCGAGGCGCTCGAGGCGGCGCGCCAGGCGGCTGACGGCCTGGACGTGCGCATCGGGGGAGGGCCGACTGTCATCCGCGAGTTCCTCGCCGACGGACTCGTCGACCACCTGCACACGGTGGTGGTTCCCATCCTGCTGGGCCGCGGCGTGCGGCTCTGGGACGGGCTGGAGGGGCTGGAGAAGGACTACCAGGTCGAAGCCACCTCCTCGCCCAGCGGAGTCACCCATGTGACGTTCACCCGGACGTCGTAGAGCAGTCGTTGAGCACCGCCGCGCATCCTTCGGCCATCGCGACCCGCCACCCGAGCGGCCGCCGGAAACGAAGGAGTCGCCATGCGACGGATCCTGCTCCTCGGAGGCTTCTGCCTCCTGCTCTCGATCATGACTGCCCCGCTGCCCGCCCACGCCGGCGCCGCCGCACCGGTGTCGATCGACGCCGACAGCACGTTCGGCGGGTCGAGCACCTTTGTCGCGACGGGCGGCGGCCTCTGCGCATCAGGCACGGTGACCGACGCCGGCTTCCGAGGGACCGGGTCCGACCACGCGGCGGCGCTCACGTTCCACCTGGTCAAGACGTTCACCTGTGCCGACGGGTCCGGCTCGTTCTCGCTCCGGGTCCAGGCGTCGGTCCACCCCTGTGACCCGACCGACGCGGGTGCCTGGGCGGTCGTTGGCGGCACTGGGCGGTACGCCGGCCTGCGCGGTGCGGGAACCCTGGTGGGCGACTACTACCCGACCGACGCCTGCGACGCCGTCGGGGTGGTCGACCATCTTTCCGGCATCATGGTGACGCTGTAGCCCAGGGGCACACCCGCCCACCGCCGGATCACGCGGAGCACCGATGCAGTACCGGATCCTCGGACCGCTCGAGGTGGTGGACGACAGCGGGTCCCCGGCCGCGCTGGGGCCGCCCAAGCAGCGCGCGTTGCTGGCGCTTCTCGTCCTTCGCGTCGGGGAGGTCGTGCCGGCCGACCGCATCGTCGAGCTGTTGTGGGCAGGCCGCCCGCCGCGGACTGCCGGGCACTCGGTGCAGGTGTACGTGTCGGAGCTGCGGAGGTGCCTTTCCGATCTCCACGGCGACTCCATCGAGACGCGCGGAGGTGGATACCTGCTCCGGGCTGATCCGGCGCAGGTGGACTCGCGACACTTCGCGCGACTCGTCGGGGAAGGTCAGCAGCTGCTGCGCTCCGGTCGACCCGCCGAGGCCGCGACCGCCTTCGAGGACGGACTGGCGCTCTGGCGGGGTCCGGTCCTCGTCGACGTCGCTGCCGAGGACTTCGCACAGGAACACATCCAGGACCTGGACGGTCTCCGGGTCGACGCCATGGAGTGCCTTGCCGACGCGCGGCTCACGACCGGGGACGGCGGGGCCGCCCTGCCGGTGCTCGTCGCCGCGATCGGCGCCGACCCGCTGCGGGAGCGGTTGCGCGCGCTGCTGATGCTCGCGCTCTACCGAGCCGGCCGCCATCCGGAGGCGCTGCGGTCCTACCAGCGCTTCCGCGACCTGCTTGCCGACGAGCTCGGCATCGACCCGTCGCCGGACCTCCGCCGGCTCCAGGAGCGGATCCTGCTGCACGATCCGAGCCTGGTCCCAGACAGCCCCGCTGATGACGACCCGGGTCCCTCACCGGCACGGAACCCGTACAAGGGCCTGCGTCCGTTCGCCGAGCGGGATGCGCCGGACTTCTTCGGCCGCACCGCTCTGGTCGACCGGGTGCTGGACGAGCTCCGCCTCGGCACGACGCTGCTCACGCTGGTCGGCCCTTCCGGCTCCGGCAAGTCCAGCCTCGTGGCCGCGGGTGTCCTGCCACGACTGCGGGCCGGTGCGGTCCCAGGGTCGCAGGCCTGGCGCGTGGTTCCGGTAGCGCCTGACGAGACCGGCGCCGCGTCCCTCGAGCAGATGCTGCAGTCCGCTGCGGATGGCACGACCCTGCTCGTCATCGACCAGCTGGAGGAGCTGTTCCTCCACCCCGACTCCGCCGTGACGAGCACGTTCCTTCGCGCCCTGGCCGCCCTGGTGACACCGCCGGGCAGTGGGACCCGCGCTGTCCTGACCCTGCGTGCGGACTTCTACGACCGTCCGCTGCAGCATCGTGAGCTGGCCGAGTCGTTCCTGGCCGGAGTCGTCACCGTGCTGCCGTTCTCCGCGGCGGACCTGGAGCAGGCGGTCGTCCAGCCGGCGGTCCGGGCGGGGGCCGAGATCGAGCCCGGCCTCGTGGTCGAGCTCGTCGCGGAGGCCGTCGACCGGCCCGGCGCGCTGCCTCTCCTGCAGTACGCGCTCACCGAGCTCTTCGACCGCAGCGGCGGCGGAGTGATGACCTCGTCGGCCTACCACGACATCGGCGGGCTCCGCGGTGCCCTCCGCCGCCGGGCGGAGGCGCTGTACACCACCCTCGGCCCGGGACAGCAGGATGTCGCCACCGAGGTCCTGCTCCGGCTGGTCCGGGTCGTCCCCGGGGAACGGGACTCGCGCCGCCGGGTGCCGATCTCCGAGCTCAGTGGGACCGATCTGGATCCGGTCGACCTGTCCGAGGTGCTCGAGCAGCTCGCCAGGCACCGCCTGATCTCGCTCGACCGCGACGCAGCGACAGCCGAAGGCACCGTCGAGCTGGCGCACGAGGCGCTGCTCTGGGAGTGGGACCGCTACGCCGGTTGGGTCGAGCGGCACCGCGCCGCTCTCGGTGAACGGGACGCGCTGGTGCGCGCGGTCGAGGAGTGGGAGTCATCAGGCAAGCACCCCGACTTCCTGCTGAAGGGCCGACGGCTGGAGAAGTTCGCGACCTGGGGCGCCCAGGCGGGGCTGCGGATGACCGCCCGGGAAGATGCACTGCTCGCGGCCAGCGTGGAGATGGAACGCAGCGAGACTGCCCAGAGGGCCGAGCGGGAACGGGCGACCCGGCGGAAGGAGCGTCGGTCCCGTCTTCGGCTGGTCGCCCTGGCCGTGGCCGTCGTGCTCCTCGGGACGGCCGCGGGGGCAGCCCTCACGACCCGCTCCAGCGCGCCACGCATCGGGCTGCTGTTCCACGACGCAGGCACGGAGGTGGACGCGAGCATCCGCCGAGCCTTCGACCGTGCCATGGCCGACTACGACCTCTCCTCGGTGGTCCGGACGGCCGAACCCGCGGAGGCGGCGGAACGCGCGCTACGGAGCCTGTCCACCGAGAACGTCGACCTCATCCTCGTCATGACCATCCAGACCGACGTCGACCCGATCGCCCGGCGGCACCCTGACATCCGGTACGTCGTCGTCGACCACGTGAGCGACGAGCCCAACGTGACCTCCCTGGTGTCCCAGGACGAGCAGGGCTCCTACCTCGCGGGAGCCGCGGCGGCCATGACGAGTCGGACCGGCACGATCGGGTTCGTCGGCGGCGTCAAGGGCCAGCTGATCGGTCGATTCCAGGCGGGCTACGTGGCGGGCGCCCGCATCGTCGACCCCGATATCGACGTACTTGTCGAGTACCTGAGCGTCCCGCCGGACTACGGCGGCTTCGTCGACCAGTCGGCGGGCCAGCAGGTCGCGGCGGACATGTACCGGGCGGGTGCGGACGTGGTGTTCGCTGCTGCCGGCCAGTCGGGCCTCGGAGTGTTCGAAGCGGCGGCCGACCTGTCCGGTGGGCAGCGGGGACAGCTGTGGGCGATCGGGGTCGACAGCGACCAGTACGTCACCGTGCAGTGGCTTCCCGGGATGGTGGACCCGACGCGCTGGCAGCGGCACATCCTGACCTCGGTCCTCAAGCCGTCCGAAGCCACCCTCTACGACGTCCTCGCGGCCCACGCCGAAGGCAGACTGGGCAGCGGCGTCCGAGAGGTGGGCCTGTCCGCCGGCGCAGTCGACATCAGCTGGAGCGGTGGCTACCTCGACGCGGCCCGCCCGGAGATCGAGGCGTTGCGCCAGCGGATCGTGTCCGGTCAGATCGTCGTCGCGCACGTGCCGTAGCGGCGTACGAGCCTGCTGGCTTCGCCAGCCACCGGCGCGTCAGGCGTCACTGCGGCAGCGGGTCGATGCTCACCGGAGTGATCGTCGTCGTGCACGTCTTCATGCCGGGAAGCAGGAAGAGATTGAGCTTCTCCAGGTCCGAGGCCTCGACGACCAGGAAGATCGTGTGCTCCATGAAGGCGCCGTACACGCCCTTGACCTCGACGCCGTCGACGGTCGCGTCGTGCAGGGACCGCGAGCCGCCATGGCCGTAGGGGCAGTCCTCGGGACTGTGGACCTGTTCGATGTGGAAGAGCACGCTGGTGCCTCTCGATCGGAGGACGGATCATGGTCGGCACCAACGTACGACGCTTCGGAGGCCCGGTCATCGGGTTCGTCACGCTGGCACTGTCATCGATGGCGCTGCTTGCTGGCGGCTCGGCCACGGGGTCGTCCGCGGCGACGACGGCCGCGGGCGGCACCGGGCTGGCCCAGCGCTTCGTCAGCGTGGGCCTCTGCGACGGCGGGCCCCGCTACCGGGTGGAGTTCCGCAACACCGGCGACGGGACACGGGTTGTTGCCCGGCTCCTGGTGCGTCGGGCCGGCGAGCAGGTCCGCTGGGACTTCACCGGGACGGCCACGTCCACCTTGGCCGACGGCACGAGGGTCACTCTGATATCAGACTTCGGGCGCCCGCGGAGCGGTCGCGACGGGGTGCTGCGCCTGCACCTGACGACCCCCGCCGGGCTCTGGCACAGCATCAGCTTCGGGCTCGAGCGGCCTTCCGACGGCGCCCGGTGTCGCGTCGCCGTCCGGGGCTGAGCAACCCCGCGGGCGGCGTGGCTCTGCGCGCCGGGCGGGCAGGTCGCTAGGATGGGTGCCAGCACCGCCTAGGCAACGCGCTGGTCCAGCGACGACTCCCGTCGACCCGGCCGTCTAGCCGGTCGCAGGTTCCCACCGTCGGTGGGCTGTCGGGCGACTCGTGGGTCTCTCGCAGATCCGTGGCGTCGAGTCGCACCTCGGAGCAGCACCCGAGGCTGGTCCGACCGCCGCCCGCCGGCGCTGGTGTCGACCTGCGTCCGGGGACGTCGTCTCGCCGCAGCGTGTGTCGTGCTCCGTGCGAAGGAGGGGTCTGTGGCTCGACGAGGCCAGCGTCAGCAAGGCGCTCGCCGTCAGGCACCCCGGGACCAGCGACGGCCCGGTGACCGTGGCAACGACGGCATCATGCCGGTGCTCGCCCGCGCCGTACGCGAGGTCGAGTCGGCCGTGCAGCGCGGGCGGGTCATGCCGTCGACCCGCACCCGCTACCAGGTCATCGCGCTGCTGGTGCGCGAGGAACGTGCCCGGGTACGCGCCGACCAGTCCACGACCGAGACACAGCGCAACGAGGCGCTGAAGCGCCTGGACGGGATCGCCATGATCCTCGCCCAGACGGCCGCCCGCGACACCTCGCTCCTCGCCCTGCTGGCCGAGGACGCCGTCGTATCAGACGCGGCCAGGTCGCTGCGGCGGGACATGCTGCAGGAGGCCGGTGTGGAGTCGGTCCCGGACGTGGTTGCCCCCGCGGAGCCAGCGGCCGCGTCGCCGGTCACCGAACGCCGGGTCGTGCCGCAGTCGGTGGTCTCGCGGCAGCTCGCCAACCCGTTCCTGGCCCCCGACTTCTCCGCGGCGAGGCAGACCAACGTCGCGCCGCGCCGGCTGGCGACCTGGGAGCTGCTCGGCCCGCTCTTCAGCTCGTTCGAGCGCGCCGGCGGCGGGGCGCCCGCCTGCATGCCGCTGCCCGAGCCGTCCGACCTGCAGATGCCGGGGGGCCGCGAGCTGATGCCTCACCAGGCTCGGCTGGTCGCCGCCGCCGCGGCCGGTCACCGCACCTTCCTGCTCGCCGACGAGCCAGGACTGGGCAAGACCGCCGAGGCGCTGCTTGCTGCGCAGGCGGCGCACGCCTACCCGCTGCTCGTCGTCGTCCCGAACGTCGTCAAGACCAACTGGGCGCGCGAGGCCGGCCTCTGGACGCCGAACCGCCCGGCAACCGTGGTCCACGGCAACGGCGAGACGGTCGACGGTTTCGCCGACATCGTCGTCGTGAACTACGAGGTGCTCGACAGGCACGTCGGCTGGCTCGGCGACCTCGGCTTCCGCGGCATGGTCGTCGACGAGGCCCACTTCATCAAGAACAAGTCGTCCCAGCGGTCGCAGCACGTGCTCGAGCTCTCAGAGCGCATCCGCGCCCGGGTGGGGAACCCCTTGCTGATGGCTCTCACGGGCACGCCGCTGATCAACGACATCGAGGACTTCCGGGCGATATGGCAGTTCCTCGGCTGGATCGACGACGTCAAGCCGCTCGGCGCGCTGATGGAGGCGCTCGAGGAGACCGGGATGACCCCGGCGGACTCGGGCTTCTACCCTGCCGCCCGTAACAGCGTGATCGACCTCGGCATCGTCCGCCGCCGCAAGGTCGACGTGGCCGCCGACATCCCCGCGCGTCGCATCGCCGACCTGCCGGTCGAGCTGGACGACAAGGACAGCCGATCGATCCGCGACGCGGAGCGCGACCTCGCCCGCCGGCTGGTGTCGCAGTACGAGCGCGCGGTCGCCGGTCGTGCGTCGGGCCCCGACGGCACCGCCGGCATCGACCACGCGCTGGTGCGCAAGATCGCGATGTCGGAGCGCAAGGACACCAGCTCGAAGACGTCGGACGAGAACGTGTTCAGCGTGATGCGACGCATCGGTCAGGCCAAGGCCGGCCTCGCCGCCGACTACGCGGCCCAGCTCGCACGCAGCGCCGGCAAGGTCGTCTTCTTCGCGAAGCACATCGACGTGATGGACGCCGCCGAGGAGACCTTCGAGAAGCGAGACATCAGGTTCATCTCGATCCGTGGCGGCCAGACCTCGAAGAACCGGCAGACCCAGATCGACGCGTTCGCCAACGACCCCGACATCCACATCGCCGTCTGCTCGCTGACCGCGGCCGGCGTCGGCCTGAACCTCCAGGTGGCCTCCAACATCGTGCTGGCGGAGCTGTCCTGGACCGACGCGGAGCAGACCCAGGCCATCGACCGCAGCCACCGCATCGGTCAGACCGAGCCGGTCATCGCCTGGCGCATCATCGCCGCCCAGACCATCGACGCGCGGATCGCCGAGCTGGTCGACAGCAAGGCGGGGCTCGCCGCCAGGGCTCTCGACGGCTCGGACGAGGAGGTGTCGTCGGCGGACGTGCAGGTCGAGGCCCTCGTTGCGCTGCTGACCGACGCGCTGACCGAGGCGCTGTCACTGTCGAAGTGACGTGATCGCCGGCCGGTGGCCGGCGCCGGGGGTCGCACATCGTCCGACGCGGGTGAGGTGCCCGACCGTTCCGTCACGGCAGGCTGGGTCGACGGGTGTGGCCGCGACGGAGGTGCAGGGGATGACCCGCAACCTCCGCCGCATCGACCGGGCCGGGGCGACCGAGCTGGCAACCGGGCTGGCCGCCCGGTTGTCCAAGTCGTTCGCGATGCGATGCCTCCGGCGGTTCCAAGCGATCCAGGGGCGCGACCGCACGCTGGTGCTCGCAGGCCAGGCCTTCACCACGCTCGTCCCGCTCCTCATCCTGTTGTCCGCGCTGAGCCCCTCCGACGACGTCGTCGCGAGGCGGATCATCACCCGGTTCCACCTCGAGGACGGGGCGGCCGAGTCGGTGCGCACGCTCTTCGCCCGGCCGCCGGACGCCGCGGGGACGTTGACGATCGTCGGCGCCGCCCTCCTGCTCGTCTCGCTGCTCTCGTTCACCAAGGCGTGGCAGCGCACCTACGAGGCGGCCTGGGAGCTGCCGCCCGCCGGGCTCCGCGGCACGCTGGCCGGGCTGTCGGGGGTGGCGCTGCTCGTCGCGCAGGTCATCGTGCTGGCCATCATCACCGGCGTGGTCCGCGGTGCCCCGGCCGGCGGACTGCTGTCCGTCGTGCTTCGGGTGCTGGTGGCGTCGGTCCTCTGGTGGGAGCTGCAGTACCTGCTGCTCAGCCGACGGATCGGCCGCCGGATGCTGATCCCGGGCGCGGTCGTCGCCGCGTGCGGGCAGGTGGTGGTCTCCATCTACTCCGCGATCTGGATGCCGCGGCTGGTGGCGACCGACGCCGAGCGCTATGGCGTCATCGGCGTCACGTTCGCGTTGCTGACCTGGCTCATCCTCGTCAGCGCGGGCGTCGTCGTCAGCGCGGTCGTCTCGGCCGAGATCGGGCTCTCCGGTGGGCCGGTACGCAGGCGACGGCAGGAGGCGAACGAGGTCGAGGAGCCAGGCAGACCAACGGACCGGAGGCGCGGTCGGCTGCTCGCCGCTGTGGTCGTGGTGATGGCGGCTGGGCTGCTGACACCCGTCCCCGCCGCGGCAGGCTCTACGGCGACGCGTGCGCCGAGTCCGACGGGACGGTGACCGGCCCGGCTCCTGGAACGGCGGTGGGCGGTCCGACGATGGCGGGGGCGGCGGCGACACCGACCTCGGACAGCGCCCGACGGTAGGCGTCCGAGGCATCCTCGAACTTCCCCAGGGAGGTGAAGGCGTCGGCCAGCTCGCGCCAGGCCTCCGCGGCCTGCCGGCCCAGCTGCAGCCGGGTGAGCGTCTTGGCGGCGTCGCGGTACTCGGCGAGCGCCTGCTCGTCCTCGCCTGCGAGCAGCTTGGCGCGGGCGATCACCAGGTGGGCGTGCGCGGTCTGGTGGCGCGGCTCGTCTCCGAGGCGGCGCAACGCCGAGGTGGCCAGCCGGATCGCCTGCCGGGTGTCCTCCATGAGCAGGTGTGCCCGTGCCAGCTCGGTCTCGGCGTAGGCGAGGTCGACGGCCGTGCCGGTCTCCACGAGGACCGCGCGGGACCGCTCGAGGAGCTCGCGGGCCTTGTCCGGACGGGGCGGGTCGGCGCGCAGCAGGAGCCAGGCGTAGGCGTTGCGCAGCCGCGCGAGCCCGCGCTCGTCGTCGTCCTCGGCATAGAGCGCAAGCGCCCGCTCGGCGAGGGTGAGCGCCTTGGTGTGGTCGCCCCGGGCGTGGGCGTTGAGGCTCGCGTTCCAGTAGACGGAGCCACGCGCGTGCCGGCTGCCCGACTCCTCGAGCTGGGTCAGCACGTCGTCGGCGAGCAGGTCGGCGCGCGCCAGGTCGCCGAGCAGGTAGTGCAGGCCGATGACCATCGCCGACAGCTCGGCGTGGACGTCGGAGCCGGTCAGCTCCAGACGCACGGCACGGTCCATCGCGTCGGTGGCCAAGGTGAGTGCGTGCCGCAGGTCGCCGAGCTCCTTGTGGCACCGGGCAAGCGTCAGGGTGAGGCGCAGCTCGTCGAGCCACTGGCGGGCCTCGCTGGCATCGGCACGGAGCGGCTCGATCTCGCGGATCGCGTCCTCGAGACGACCGACTCCTTCGAGAGCCTCGGCGCGCAGGCGCAGTGCCCGGTGGCGCACCGCCGGCGGGACGGTGTGGGGCGCCGCGCCGAGGACGTCGGTGGCGTGCGCGAGCGCTTGCTGCGGGTCGCCGTTGCGCAACGCGATCTCGCCGTACGCCACCTCGAGCTCGAGTGCGGCACCGGCCTCCGCGTCGACCCCCGTGGTCAGGAACTGCTCGTCCACCCCCAGACGACGGGCGAGGATCGCGATCACGGTGGCCGAGGCCGGCCTCTTGCCGGACTCGATCAGCGAGACGTAGCTGGGCGACAGGCCGTCGGTGGCCAGGTCGGTCTGCGAGAGGCCCGCTGCCCGGCGCAGGCTGCGCAGCCGGGCGCCGAACTCGGCGGGCGTCCGCCCTGTGTCGTCGTTGGTCACGTCGTCCTTCCGGCCTGCTGCCTGACCGGTAGTCAGCGTATGTGACAGGCGCGCTCTGGGCCTGGTCAGGGCGCACGAGACCCCCCGCACGGCGTCGCTGAGACGGACCGATGCCGGCTCTTGACCCAAGTTTGTGACAGACATTCACTTCGCGTGTCATAGCCCTCCTCGAACGGAGACCACGATGCGCCCGCTCGCCCGATTTCTCGCCCGATGCGTTTCCCTGGCCGCCCTCGCGGCCGCCCTCCTCGTCGGCGGCGGCGCCGTCGGGGCCGAGGCCACCAGTGACGCGGGTCGGCTGCTGAACCCGCCGATCTGCTGCTAGCGGGCCGGTGGGGCCGTGCTCTCGGGGCGGGCGCGGCCCTCGTAGGTGAAGCCGATCACCTTCGGCGCCCCCTTCTCGAGGTGGGTGCTGATCTCCAGCACCTCGAAGCCCGCGTCCGCGAGGAGCCCCGGGATGTCGCGGCTGAGGTGGCATCCTCCGGCGAGCCGCTTCTGCACCGGGTCCCAGCGCCGTTGGCGCCGAGCCACCCGCTCGTCCGTCGACCGGCCGTGCTCGGCGAAGTGCAGGACGCCGCCCGGTGCGAGCACCCGGGCGACCTCGCGCAGCGCTGCGACCGGGTCGGGCAGCGTGCACATCGTCCAGGTCGACAGCGCGGCGTCGAAGCGGTCGTCGTCGAAGGGCAGGACGGTTGCGTCGGTGCCTTCGAAGTGCACGGGTACGCCCGAACGCGACCGACGTTCGGCCGACAGGCGCCGGCCGACCAGGGCAGGGTCGACCGCCCACACGCCCTCGACTGCGGGTGGCAGGTGCGGCAGGTTCAGACCGGAGCCGAACCCGATCTCCACGACCGATCCCGACAGCCCGCGGCACACCCGCGCACGTGTCTCGCGAGACTCACCGAGGTCCATGACGACGTTCTGGATCCTCGGGAGGACCTGGTTGCGGTAGACACCCACGGCCCCGAGCATCACACGCCGGGCCCTCCGACGGCGATCAGACGGCGGCCGGCTCCTCGACCTCGTCGCGCGCCTCCGGCTGCGTGCGCTGCGCTCTCGCGGAGTGGGGTCGGGGGACGGCAAGGGTCGCGACCAGTGCGAGCAGTGCTGCCGCGGCCGAGAACGCGAAGGTCGCTGCGTACGCCCCCTCGGTCGGGATCGGGCTGTCGGCGATCGTGTGGGTCGACAGGATGGCGGCGGCCACCGCTGCGCCGAACGAGCCGCCGACGGTGCGCGTCACCGTGTTGATCCCGGAGGCGACGCCGATCTCGTGCGGGTCCACGGCGGTGACCACCAGGTTGGCCATCGAGGCCAGCGAGAGCGTCAGGCCGACCCCGAAGACCGAGCCGAACAGGATGAACTGCCACGGCGCCGTGTGGGCGAGGGCCATGCCGCCGAACGCCGCAGCGGCCAGGACCGCTCCCGCGGCGAGCACCAGCCGCGAGCCCAGCCGGCGCTCCAGGCGGCCGACGAAGGCACCGGTCACCAGCTGGGCGGCCGCGATGGGCACCAGCATGAGCCCGGCCACCGTCACCGACGCACCGAAGCCGTAGCCCGTCGACTCCGGCGCCTGCGCGAACTGGGGGATCGACAGGAAGCTGGCGAACATCGAGACGCCGATCAGCAGGCCGGCGAGGTTGGTCGCGGCGACCACCGGCCGGCGGAGGACCGACATGGCGATCAGCGGTTCCCGCACCCGCGACTCGACGAGGACCCAGACGGCCAGCACGACCAACCCGGCCGCGATGCAGCCGAGCGTCAGCGGTGACCCCCAGCCCCACCTGCCTGACTGGCTCACGCCGAGCAGCAGAGCCGCCAGGGCGACCGAGAGCAGGCCGGCACCCAGCCAGTCGATGCGCGCCGACCCGACCCGGCTGGTGCGCGGCACGACGAGCCACGCGGCAACCGCCGCGGGCAGCGCCACGCCGTTGACCCAGAAGATCAGCGAGACGTCACCGTGGTCGAGGATGACGCCCGAGAGCGGCAGGCCGATGCCGCCGCCGATGCCGAACACCGCGCTCACGATGCCCAGGGCGCCGGGGACCTTTTCGCGGGGGAACGTGTCCCGGACGATGCCGAACGCGAGCGGGAACACCCCGCCCGCCACGCCCTGCAGGACCCGGCCGGCCACGAGGACAGCGAGCGAGTCGGCGAAGGCGTTGACGACGCCGCCGGCCGCGAAGACCAGCAGGACCACGGCGAGGACCCGGCCGCGGCCGTGCAGGTCGCCGAGCTTCCCGACGATCGGTGTGGACACCGAGGCCGAGAGGAGGAAGCCGGTCAGCAACCACGAGGTCGCGGACGTCGACGCACCCACGTCCTCCGCGATGGCGGGCAGCGCCGGCACGACCACCGTCTGGGCCAGCGAGAAGGACACGCAGGCGGTGATGAGCACCGCCATGATCTCGCGCGGGTGGACGTCGCTGCTCTGGTGGCCCATGAGGTTGGGCAAGAGGCCGGATCCGTTCGGTATTCCCCCGACCCGACCGGCTGGCTGTCAGCGTGCGGAGCGCTCCGCGGAGGCGTCGGTACGCTGCGTCGGTGACTGACCGGCGCCCCTCCCTGCTCGGCAGGGGTCTCAGGGACGAGTCGGCGCGGCCGCCGCGGGTGAGCCCCCTCACGGCACAGCTGCTCACCGTCGGTGTCGACATCGGCGGCACCAAGGTGGCAGCCGGCGTCGTCGACCGGACGGGCACCGTCCTGGACTACGTCCGCCGCGACACCCCGCACCGCAGCACGACACCGGACGTCGTCGAGGACACCATCGTCGACGCCGTCCTCGATCTCGCCGGGCGGCACGACATCCATGCCGTGGGCATCGGCGCTGCCGGGTTCGTCGACGCCACCCGGTCGCACGTGCTCTTCTCGCCGCACCTGTCGTGGCGGGACGAGCCGCTGCGCGCCGCGATCAGCAGCCGGCTGCGGCTCCCCGTCGTGGTCGAGAACGACGCCAACGCAGCGGTGTGGGGGGAGTGGCGCTTCGGTGCCGTTCGCGACGCGAGCCACGTCGTCTGCGTGAACCTCGGGACCGGCATCGGCGGCGCCATCCTCGTCAACGGCGCGCTCCAGCGCGGCCGGTTCGGCGTCGCAGGCGAGTTCGGCCACATGCAGGTGGTGCCGCAGGGCCGGCGCTGCGAGTGCGGCAACCGTGGCTGCTGGGAGCAGTACGCGTCGGGCAACGTCCTGGTCCGTGAGGCCCGCGAGCTGGCGGCCGCGGGGTCACCGATGGCGCACGCCCTCCTCGCCCGCGCCGGCGGCGACGTGGCGGCCATCACCGGCCCGCTGGTGACGGAGGTCGCCAGGGACGGCGACCCGGCGGCGATCGAGCTCTTCGCGGAGGTCGGCACCTGGCTCGGCGTCGGCATGGCCAACCTGGCGGCCGCGCTCGACCCAGGGGTCTTCGTCATCGGCGGTGGGGTGTCGGAGGCCGGGGACCTGCTGCTGCAGCCGGCCCGCGACAGCTTCCACCGATCGCTCACCGGCCGGCGGTACCGGCCCGGGGCCGACATCGTCCAGGCTGCGCTCGGCAACACCGCCGGGCTGGTCGGCGCGGCCGACCTCGCGCGACCCTTCGCTCGCCGCTTCCGCAGGGCCCGTGCGCGCGCGGCCGAGCGCCGCGAGCACCGGGACCAGCGCGAGCGCCGCACGTGACACCCCCCGTGCGGATGTCGAACGTCGACGCCGCCTGGCTGGGCATGGACGCGCCGGACAACCTCATGATGGTGACCGGTGTCCTGGGGCTCGAGGAGCCGGTCGACGTCGCGCGGTTCACGGAGGTCGTGGAGGAACGGCTGCTGGCCCGCTACCCGAAGTTCTCGATGCGCCCGCTCCCCACCAGGTCGCCGTTCGAGCAGCCGGTGTGGACAGACGACCCGGACTTCGACGTCGGCGACCACCTCCTCGACGCCGGGACCCGTGCCGACGAGGAGGCCCTGCGGGTCTTCGTCAGCGAGCTGCTCGGCACACCCCTCGACATGCGCCGCTCGCCCTGGCAGATCCACCTCGTGCGCCTGGGCACCGGTGGGTGGGCGGCTGTCGCCCGGCTGCACCACTGCATCGCCGACGGGATCGCGCTGGCGAGCGTCCTGATCTCGCTGACCGACGACAGCCCCGACGTCGCGCCGGACGCGTCCCCGACGACGGTCACGACCGACCTGCGCGACCCGCGCCGACCCGGCCTGGTCCGGCGCGTGGCCGACGGCAGCCGTGACGTTGCCGAGGTGACCGGCGTCGACCTGGTGCCCCATGGCCTGCGGCAGGGGCTGCGCGCCGTCCGCTTCGGCTGGCGCGTGGTCCGCACCGGCGTGGGCCTGGTCTTCGCCTCCCGCGACCCGCGCACCCGGCTGACCGGCCGGCTCGGCACCGCCAAGGTCGCCGCGTGGAGCGCGCCGCTGGACCTGCGTCTGGTCAAGCGGGTCGCAGCGGCGCTGGACGTGACCGTGAACGACGTCCTGCTCGCCGTCACGGCCGGTGTCCTGCGCCGGCACCTGCTGGCCCACGGCGACCGCGCGCACGACCTGCGGATCTTCGTGCCGGTCGACCTCCGCCCGCGAGGGGAGCCGGTGCCGCCGTCGCTGGGCAACCGGTTCGGGCTGGTGTTCGTCAAGCTCCCGGTCGCCGAACCCGACGAGCTCGCCCGGGTGCGCGCGGTCCACGAGCGGATGGGCCGGGTGAAGGGCGCCGAGCAGGCGGCGTCCACGTTTGCCATCCTCGCGATCGTCGGTGCCCTGCCCACCTGGGGGCACCGACTGGCGGTGCGGATCCTGGGCGCGAAGGGCAGCGCGGTGGTGACCAACGTCCCCGGCCCGGAGCAGCAGGTGTTCCTCGCCGGCGCGCGGCTGGTCCGCGCCGTCTTCTGGGTCCCCCAGACCGGGTCGGTCGGCCTCGGCGTCAGCATCCTGAGCTACGCGGGCGACATCACGGTCGGCGTGGCCGCCGACCGCAACCTGGTCCCCGACCCGGCCGAGCTGACGACGGCCGTGCAGGTCGAGCTGGACGCGATCGTCCGACTGGCCCTCCCGGTCGAGGGCGAGGTGACCTTGCGGGCGGTGCCCTTCAGCTCCCAGCTCGCGCAGTCACTCATCGCGGAGGTCCAGCAGGAGCTGGTACGCCGCTACGGCGGGCCTGACGAGACACCGGTCGACCCGGCCGAGTTCGCTGCTCCCGACGGGACCTTCCTGGTGGCGCTGCTCGGCGGCGAGCCGATCGGCTGTGCCGGCCTGCGCCGCCACGGTGCGGACGTCGAGGTGAAGCGGATGTTCGTCCGCATCGAGCACCGCCGCCGGGGTCACGCCCGCCGGATGCTGGCGGAGCTCGAGCGATGGGCTGCGGACCGTGGCCACCGTCGCGTCGTGCTGGAGACCGGGCTCGCGCAGCCGGAGGCCATCGCGCTCTACGAGGCCACCGGCTACCGCCCGATCGACGGCTTCGGCCACTACCGCGACGAGCCGTCCTCCCGGTCCTTCGCCAAGGAGCTGTGACGGGGTCGACCCGCCAGGTGCCGGCCCGCGGGCCTGACCGGGCGGGTCGTTGGGTAGACCCTCGCCATGGACGACCAGGAGTTGCGCCGGGTGGTGGACGGCCGGTGGGCCGACGTTCGGGAGGCGGTACGCCGCCAGGTGCCGCCGGAGTGGTGCCGGCCGGTCCTCGACCTGGATCGGGACAGCCACCGGCGGCAGGTCCTCGAGCGGACGCGCTCGCTGGCCACCGGGGGGCTGCCCGCTGCGGGCTTCGAGAGGGCGTACGGCGGCAAGGACGACATCGGCGGGTCGCTGACCTTCTTCGAGATGCTCGGGCACGTCGACCTGAACCTGATGGTCAAGGCGGGTGTGCAGTGGGGCCTGTTCGGTGGTGCCCTTCAGGCACTTGGCACCGAACGCCACCACCGCCGGTACCTCCCGGCGATGATGTCGCTGGAGCTTCCCGGCTGCTTCGCGATGACGGAGACGGGTCACGGGTCCGACGTCCAGTCGTTACGGACGACCGCGACGTACGACGCGACCGCGCAGGAGTTCGTAGTTCACACGCCCGACGACGAGGCGCGCAAGGACTACATCGGCAACGCCGCGCGCGACGGCCGGGTCGCGGTCGTCTTCGCCCGCCTGCTCACCCACGGCGAGGACCACGGCGTGCACGCGCTGGTCGTGCCCCTGCGTGACGGGAGCGGGCGCACCTGCCCGGGGATCAGGATCGAGGACTGCGGCCACAAGGGCGGTCTGAACGGCGTCGACAACGGACGCATCTGGTTCGACCAGGTGCGAGTGCCGCGTGACGCGCTGCTCGACCGCTACGGCTCGGTCGCCGAGGACGGCACCTATTCGAGCCCGATCGAGAGCAGGTCGCAGCGCTTCTTCACGATGCTCGGCGCGCTGGTCCGCGGGCGGGTCAGTGTCGGCGGCGCGGCCGCGTCGTCGGCCAAGTCGGCGTTGGCGATCGCCCTCGCCTACGGCGGGACGCGGACGCAGTTCCGGCTCCCGGACGACGAGTCCGAGGTCACCGTCCTGGACTACCTCGCCCACCAGCGCAAGCTGCTCCCGCGGCTGGCGACCTCGTACGCCCTGCACTTCGCGCAGGCCACCCTCACCGCGGATCTGCACGAGGTGCAGACCGGCGGCACCGACGACGACGCCCGCCAGCGCGAGCTGGAGTCGCGCGCCGCCGGCCTCAAGGCCGTCAGCACCTGGCACGCGACGTCCACGATCCAGGCCTGCCGCGAGGCGTGCGGGGGAGCGGGCTACCTGTCGGCCAACCGCCTCACCCAGCTCAAGGCGGACAGCGACGTCTTCACGACGTTCGAGGGTGACAACACCGTGCTGCTGCAGCTCGTCGCGAAGGCGATGCTGACCGACTACCGCGACCACTTCGGTGAGCTGGACACCCGCGGCACGGTGCGCTTCCTGGCCGACCAGGTCGTGGAGTCGATGCTGGAGCGCACCGGTGCGCGCGGCATCGTCGACCGGCTGGCCGGCATCGCCACGCCCGGCTCCGCCAGCGGTGGCGAGGACGAGGACGACGAGAGCACCGGCCGGCTGCGTGATCGCGCGTGGCAGACGGCGATGTTCACCTGGCGGGAGGAGCACCTCGTCGCCGGCCTCGCGCGCCGGCTCCGTCGGGTCGGCGAGGGCGACGGCGCAGCGGCCTTCGAAGCGGTGAACCGTGCCCAGGGGCACATGCTGCGCGCCGCCGAGGCCCACGTGCACCGGCTCGTCCTCGAGGCCTTCACCGCGGCCGTCGCCGACTGCCGCGACGAGTCGACCGCGCGGCTCCTCGGCGCGCTGTGCGACCTCTACGTCCTCGCAGACGTCGAGGCGGACCGCGGCTGGTTCCTGGAGCACGGCCGGCTGACCCCGGCCACGTCGAAGGCCGTGACGCGCGCCGTGGACGACCTGTGCCGCGAGCTGCGCCCGCACGTCGGGATGCTCGTCGCCGGACTCGGCATCCCGACCTCCTGGCTGGGCGCCGAGATCACCGACCGGCCCACGGACACCTCACCGGCCGACAGAATGGCCGGGTGACGCCCGACCTCGACGTCCTGGCGGACCGGGCCGCCGGCCTGCTCCGCGACGACGGCGGCGGCCGCGCCGTCCTCGGTGTCGTCGGCTGTCCCGGCTCGGGCAAGTCGACGTTCGTCGACCGGCTGGTCGCGGCGCTGACCGACCGCCTCGACGGCAAGGGGGACGCCGTCGCACACGTCCCGATGGACGGCTTCCACCTGGCGGACCAGGCGCTGGACCGGCTCGGGCTCCGGCAGCGCAAGGGGGCGCCGGAGACCTTCGACGCGGCCGGCTATGCCGCGCTGCTGCGCCGGGTGCGCACCGAGACGACGGCCACGGTCTACGCGCCGGCGTTCGAGCGCGACCTGGAGCAGCCGCTGGCCGGGGCGATCGCGGTCCCGCCGGAGGCGCGGCTGGTCGTCACGGAGGGCAACTACCTGCTCCTCGACGGACCGTGGGCGGAGCTCCGCGGGCTGCTCTCCGAGGTGTGGTTCGTGCAGGTGGACGAGCAGACGCGGGTACGCCGCCTGGTCGCTCGTCACGAGCAGTTCGGCAAGTCCCACGACGGCGCAGTCGACTGGGTCCGCACCGTCGACCAGCCCAACGCCGACCTGGTGGCGCCGACGGCCGTCCTCGCCGACCTCGTGGTGGAGCTCGAGTAGAGCCGCTATCCCAGCCGCTCGTCGACGTAGCACCAGCGCCACGCCTCGCCCTGCTCGAAGCTGCGGATGACCGGGTGCCCGGACTCGTCGTTGTGCGCGGTCGCATGCCGGTACTGCGAGGAGTCGCAGCAGCCGACGTGGCCGCAGGTCAGGCACAGGCGGAGGTGGACCCAGTGGGTGCCGTCGCGCAGGCACTCCTCGCACCCGTCGGGCGACGTGGGTTTCACCGACGCCGGCGCGTCGGCCAGGTGCTCGCAGGACCGGGCCCGCTCGACACGCGCCACCAGCTCGCGCTCGACGTCGCCGCCCTTGTCCTCGAGCCGGTCGAGCAGCGACTCCTCCGCGTCGAGCAGGTTGAGGACGTCGCGCAGGACCTCGTCGTCGACCTTCCCGCTGTCACGCGCGTGCAGCACCACCTCGCGCTCTGCGTGCAGCATCTCCTGGCGCAGCCGGCGGTAGGTCTCGCTCGGCGTCTCGTCGTCGCTGGGCGCCCCGAGCCGCTCCCAGGCGGCGTCGGCCCGGGTCCGGGTGCGCTCCTCGAGGCGCTCGATCACCGAGGGGTCGTCACCCTCCCGCTTGAGCTCCTCGAGCCGGGCGAGCCCGGCCCTGGACGCCTTCGACAGCAGTGCGGCCTCTTCCAGCGCGTCCTCCGCCGGGTCCGGCCCGGCGACGTCGAGCCGGCGCACCAGCCACGGCAGCGTCGTGCCGTTGACGAGGAGCGTGCCGCCCACGACCGCGAACGCCGCGAGCACGAGCACGTCGCGGTGCGGCGTCTCCTCCGGAAGCACGAAGGCAGCGGCCAGCGTCACGACACCACGCATGCCGGCCCACGAGACGAGCGTCGCGTGGCTCCACCGCCAGGCGATCGCCCGCATGCTGGCCGAACCGAAACGGTAGGCGGCCGTCGCCGTGAAGACCCAGACGATCCTTGTCACCAGCGTTGCGAGCAGGACGAGCCCGCAGATGACGCTCAGTCGGGTGCCGCTCAGGTCGTCGTCGAGGGCATCCCGGACCACCTGCGAGACCTGCAGGCCGATCAGCAGGAACACCGCGTTCTCCAGGACGAACGTGATGGTGCGCCAGTTGGTCTGCTCGGCGAGGCGTGACGAGGCCGACTGCAGCGCGGGCGACTTGTGCCCGAGGATCAGCCCGACGATGACGACCGACAGCACGCCGCTGCCGTGGACGGCCTCGGCGGCGAGGTAGGCGATGAAGGGCGCGACGAGCGAGAGCGTGGTGTCCAGCACGGGGTCCTGGACCCGGTTCCTGGCCGCGGCCAGGGCGGTCGCCACGACGAGGCCGGCGGCGATGCCGCCGCCGGCCGCCAGGAAGAAGTTGCCGACGACGCCGAGGACAGACACCGTGGACGTGATCGCCAGCGCGGACATGCGGAGCGCGACCAGGGCGGTGGCGTCGTTGAGCAGGCTCTCGCCCTCGAGGATGGACACGATGCGCCGCGGCATCCCCACCCTCCGGGCGATCGTCGTGGCGGCCACGGCGTCCGGCGGTGACACGACCGCACCGAGCGCGAGTGCGGCAGCGATGCCGATGTCCGGGATCACCCACCAGGCGACCAGGCCGACGCCGACCGTGGTGAAGGCGACCGCGCCGACCGCGAGGATCCCGATCGCCTGGGTGTTGGTGCGGATGTCGACCAGCGTCGTGCGGATCGCCGCGGCGTAGAGCAGAGGCGGTAGGAAGCCGATCAGCACGACCTCGGGGTCCAGGTGGTACTCGGGGACCCCGGGGACGTACGACGCCAGGATGCCCACGATGACCAGCACCAGGGGAGCCGACAGGCCGAGGCGGCGGGCGGACGCTGCCACCACGGCGACCGCGCAGACCAGCGCCAGGATCTCCAGGGCCTCAGTCATGGCCCATCACAGCACCTCCCGAGGGCGGCGCATTCCGTGGTGTCTCAGCGGGGCCCGGCCCGCACTCAGGCGCTCTTGCGGGTGGCGGTCTTCTTCGCCGACGTCTTGGCAGCCGACTTCTTTGCTGCCTTCTTCGCGGGCTTCGCGGCTGCCTTCTTCGCCGGTGCCTTGGCTGCCTTCTTCGCCGCGGCCTTCTTCGACGCCGGCTTCCCCGCGGACCCGTCGCCCGCCGCCGCCGACGCACCGCCCTCGCCGCGGCGCGACTTGGCCTCGGCCACGCTACGCCGCAGCGCGTCCATCAGGTCGACGACCTGGCCGCTCGACTCCGGCTGCTCCTCGGGCGTCACGATCTCGCGGCCGGCGACCTTGGCCTCGATGACCTCCTCGAGCGCCTCGCGGTAGTGGTCGGAGAACTCGTCCGGGTCGAAGTCGGCCGACAGCGCCGAGATGTATGACTCGGCCATCGTCAGCTCTTGCGGGCGTACGGTCACGTCGTCGTCGAGGAAGTCGAGCTTCGCGGCGCGCACCTCGTCGGGCCAGAGCAGGGTCTGCATGACGAGGATGCCCTCACGAGGGCGCAGCACCGCGAGCCGCTCGCGCTGGCGGAGGGCGACCTTGACGACCGCCACCCGCTCGGCGTTCTCGAGGGCGTCGCGCAGCAGCACGTAGGGCTTGGCGTCGCCGGTCGGGTCGCAGTAGTAGGGCTTGCCCATCTGGACGGCGTCGATCTGGTCCGCAGGGACGAAGCTGAGGACCTCTACTGCACGCGACGAGGTGATCGGCAGGTTGGCGAAGTCGTCGTCGTCCAGGACGACCATCTCGCCGTCGGGCAGCTCGTAGCCCTTCGCGATGTCGCTGTAGGGGACCTCCTCGCCGTCGACGGAGCAGACCCGCTTGTAGCGGATCCGGCCGCCGTCGTCGCGATGGACCTGGCGGAAGGAGATGTCCTTCTCCTCGGTCGCGGAGAACAGCCGGACCGGTATGGACACCAGACCGAACGAGATGGAGCCTTTCCAGATGCTCTGCGGCATGGACCAATGATCGTCGCGGGGGAGCCGGACGGCTAGTCCGGGGTCGAGAACACCTGCGCAGCCGGGACGATTGTCGACAAAGCGCCCCGACACGCCGGGCTGCCTCCCGGGTTGTGTCCAGCCCCCGTGCGACCGTCGGGTCATGACCACAACCGTGCTTCCGCGCTGGTGCACCACCTGCCGCGCCGCCGTCGCCTTCGAGCGGCCGGAGTGCCTCGACGGGCACGACGGGGACTGCCCGGAGCTGGTGTGCGTGGCGTGTGGTGACGCCGTGCTGGTCGGTGTCGAGCCGGCCGACCGGGCCCCGCTCTTCCACCCCGCCACCCACGTCGCCTGAGCGGTCGACCATGCCGGGCGACAACAACGAAGCGTCCGGCGAGGACGAGCCACCGCGCTACGTCCGCATCGGCAACGCGCTGCTCGCGGTCACCGAGGACGTGATCTACGTCGGCATCGCCGTCGTCCTGGCGGTCGCCGCCGGCGCGCTGCTGGTCTCCGCCGCGAAGGGCATGACCGAGCTCGGAGGCGACGCCTCGGCCAGCGAGGTCGTCCTCGACGTGCTCGACACCCTGCTGCTGGTCTTCATCGTCGTGGAGCTGCTCTTCGCGGTCCGGGTGATCCTGGGTCGGCGCGAGGTCGTCGCGGAGCCGTTCCTGGTGGTCGGGATGATCGCCTCGATCAAGGAGATCATCGTGCTCTCCGTCGAGGCTGCCGACTACGTCGGCAAGGGCGACAAGTTCACCCACGCGATCATCGAGGTCGGTGTGCTCGGCGCGCTGGTCCTGGTGCTCTCCGTCGCCGCGATCCTGCTGCGCGCGAAGGAGAAGGAACCGCGCGAGGGCGACCGGGGCGCCCGCGCAGAGGCGCGCAAGGACGGCGAGGCGCTGACGGTCGCCCAGGGCGACCCGACCCGGCCCTGACCCGAGACCCCAGACCCGAGGTCTAGCCGACCAGCTCGTCGTCGGCGGAGCGCTCGCGCATCCAGCACCGGGCGATGTCCCGGACCGAGAGGATGCCGGCCACCTCGCCCGCGTCGAGGACAACGAGGTGCCGGAAACCCCCCGTGACCATGGCGGCCGCGGCCTGCTCCAGGGTCCACGACGGCGCGGCGTAGACCAGGTCGGTCGTGACGTGGTCGCGCACCCGCTCCACGTCCGGGTCCTCACCGGCGCCGACCGACGCGAGCACGTCGCGCTCGGTGAGGATGCCGACACCCTCGCCGTCCGGGTCGTGGACCACCGCGGCACCGACCTTCCGGCTGGCCATGGACCGGCTCGCGGCACGCAGAGTGTGGTCCGGGCCCACGCTGAGGACCTCCGTGCTCATGCCGTCGCGAACCTGCATGTGAGGTGCCTCCTCGGGTCGGTGCCCCCCATCCTGCTCGCCAACGGAAGCGCCCGACAAGCACCGACTCGGCCAAGCCCGTCATACTCGGCCCGGTGAGCGCCGAGGTCGTCAGTCGCAGCGCGGGCGCCGCGACGACGATCGCCCCGGCGGGCCCGCTGAGCCAGGGCGCCCAGGCAGCGCGCCGGGTGCGGCGGTCCGTGCTCGACCCCCCTGTGGTCCTGACCCTCACCTGGGTCCCGCTGGTGCTGCTGCTCGACCGGTCGGCCGGCATCTGGCAGCAGCGCCTGCTCGGCGTGGGGACCTGGCTCCTGCTGGTCGCCCTGCTGCGCCGCGAGGCACCGCTGGTGCGCGCCCAGGTCGCGGTCGTGGTGCTCTTCGCTACCGCGGTGGAGTACACCTTCTCGCCGTTGCTGCAGGTCTACGTCTACCGCCTCGACAACGTGCCGGCCTTCGTCCCACCGGGGCACGGGCTGGTCTACCTGTGCGCGCTCGCCATGGGTCGCAGCGTCTGGATGCGGCATCGCCTCCCGGTGCTCGTGGCCGTGACGGTGCTCGTCGGTGGGGCGTACGCCGCCTGGGGGCTGTTCCTGCACTCGCGCCCGGATGCGCTGGGCGCGTTCTGGTACCTCTGCCTCGTCGGCTTCCTGTGCTGGGGCCGCTCACGCTCGCTCTACGTCGGGGCCTTCGTCGTCGTGACCTACCTGGAGCTCCTCGGCACCTGGCTGGGCACCTGGGAATGGCGGACGCACGATCCCACCGGGCTGGTCACGATCGGCAACCCGCCGTCGGGCGCGGCGGGCGGCTACGGCTGGTTCGACCTGGCCGCGGTCCTCGCCGGCCCCGCGGTCCTCGCCGCCGCGACGCGGTTCAGCGGCTCGTGGCGGCGTGGCCGGGCCGAGCTGTAGCAGCGCGCTACTTGCAGGCGTCCGAGCCGATCGTGCAGCTCCAGACGGCCGTCGACCCGAGGTGACCGGCGCGGACCACGACACCTGCGGCGACGATCGCCGCGAGCGCCGCCAGCACGGCGACCACGGTCACGGCGCCCTTCGACGAGCCGCGCCGGCTGATCAGGACGAGCCCGATGGCCAGCGCCCACATGGCGAGCGTCGGCCACAGAACGAGCTCGCCGATCTCCTTGTGGTCGTCGATCTGGCGGGCCACGACGCCCTTGGCGCCGATCCGCTCCTCGAGCTTCCCGCCCGACCGCGTGGCTACCGGAACCGTGACGAGAGCCGCGGTGCTGACGAGCAGCACCAGCGTGCCGAAGCGCTCCCGCCACCGGGGCACGGCGGCGATCGCCACCACACCGGCTGCGGAGAGCGGGACCAGGATGACCACGGCGTGCACGACGAGGGCGTGCACCGGTAGCCCGAGAATCGTGTCGAACATGGCCGACAGCCTGCCACCCCGGCAGGTGCCCGTGGAGTCACGGCGAGGTCACGCTTCGTCGGCTCAGATCTCGACGCTGCCGCCGATCCGCCAGTAGGTCCCGGCGTCGCGGGCCAGGAAGCCCTCGTCGACCAGGTAGCGCCGCAGTGCCGCGTAGTCGTCGAAGAACGCCCCGAGCATGGCGTTGACGTCGCGCTCCGGGTAGCGGACACCGGGCTCGAAGGTCCGGGCCACGTGGTCGAGCACCACGAGCCGCTTGGACCGGGCAGCCGGCATGTGGGCGATCCGGCCCTCGGGCAGGAAGGTGCGCAGGACGCCGACCACCTGGGAGTCTGCCGAGCCGTGGTCGACGTACTCCCTCGGGACGGCCGTCGCGATCGCCGCGTCGCGCAGCCGGCCGGCGACCAGGGACCAGCCGTCGCTCGTGCGGGCGACCAGACCCGCGGACTGCAGTGAGCTCAGCGCCTTGAGGGCGTCCTTCTCGCGCAGGTCGGCACGATCGACCACGTCGGCGGTCGTCCTCGAGCCGAGGACCACGGCGGCGAAGGCGCGCAGCCGGGTCTCGTCCGCCAGGACGCCGAGCAGGTCGAGCGGGTCCAGCGCGGGCAGGACCTCGCTCACCCCGACGCGGCGAGCGGCCGGCTCGCCAGCCGGGCGCGCAGCCGGGCCCGGTGCCGCTCGATGCTGCGGGTGTGGTGCGCGTACTCGGGCCACTTGGACGCGGGGTGGGCCAGCCACGCCTCGCAGACCGAGAGCGCCGGGCCCGACTCGTCGGACCGCTCCAGCAGGACGGCTGCCCGCTCGTAGGTGTAGGGGGTGTCGACCTCGACGGCGATGCCGTGCAGGAGCGTCTCCAGCTCGCGCAGGTCCGGGCGCGGCAGCCGCGAGGTCAGCTTGTCGGCCAGCGGGGTGCCCGTCAGCGTCCAGCCGTCGATGCTGAACCGGGGGACCGGGATGGCCGCAGGCACGATCTCGACCGGCTCGATGCGGCGGCGGAACAGCTGCACCTGGGCCCCTCCGGTCGTTGCGGCGACTCGCGCGATCTGTCCGAAGTATGCGGCCGCAACGGCCCAGCGACCAGGGACTTGTACCGTTCGTTACATGACGGCGTACGACGATGACCTCCGCCTGGCGCACGTCCTCGCCGACGCCGCTGACTCGCTGACGATGTCGCGCTTCAAAGCGCGCGACCTCGTCGTGGAGACCAAGCCCGACCTGACACCGGTCTCGGATGCCGACAAGCGCGTCGAGGAGGCGATCCGGTCGACACTCTCCCGGGCACGTCCGCGGGACGCGGTCCACGGCGAGGAGCTGCCGGACACCGGGCACGGACCACGTCGTTGGGTGCTCGACCCGATCGACGGCACCAAGAACTTCGTCCGCGGGGTGCCGGTCTGGGCGACCCTGATCGCCTTGATGGACGGCGACGAGGTAGTCGCCGGACTCGTGTCGGCGCCGGCCCTCAGCCGTCGGTGGTGGGCGGGCGCCGGGTCGGGTGCCTACACCGGCAAGAGCCTGACGTCCGCCACCCGGATGCAGGTCTCCAAGGTTGACCAGGTCGCCGACGCGTCGCTCTCCTACTCCAGCCTCGGCGGCTGGGACGCCGCCGATCGCGGTGACGGCTTCCTCGGGCTCGCCCGAGAGGTCTGGCGGACCCGGGCGTACGGCGACTTCTGGTCGTACATGCTCGTCGCCGAGGGCGCGGTGGACGTGGCCGCGGAGCCGGCTGTCGCGCTGCACGACCTGGCCGCCCCGTCGATCGTGGTCACGGAAGCGGGTGGGCGCTTCACCGACCTGGACGGGACCGCCGGCCCGGCGGGTGGCAGCGCCCTGGCGACCAACGGGCTGCTGCACGACGACGTGCTCGCCCGCCTGGCCTCCTAGAGCGCGGCGGGCTCGGCCGCCGTCGGCGCCGTCTCGACCCGGCGGAGGTGGCGGATGCTGGGCACGCACAGCGCGATCAGGGTGGCGACGAGGACCACGACTCCCGCGCCGACGATCGTCGACCGCACTCCCACCTTGTCGGAGATCGGGCCGGCGAGGATCTGGCCGAGCGGGATGAAGACCAGCGAGCCGAACCAGTCGTAGGCGTACACCCGGCTGAGCCGGTCCTGCGGGATGTTGGTCTGCATCGAGACGTCCCAGGCGACCGCGAAGGTCTCGAGCCCGACCCCTGCGATGAACGCGGCGACCGCAAGGGTGAGGGCATGCGGGTGGACACCGAGCAGCAGGATCACGGGGGCCTCGAGAAGCACCGTGCACACGCCGACGTACAGCGGCCGGTCCCAGCTGCTGCGCAGCGCGATGACGCCGCCCACCAGCATGCCGACCGACATCGCCGCAAGAACCCCGCCCCACGCTGCTCGGCCGATGGTGTCGTCCGCCACGACCGGGCCAAGGGTCTGCAGCGCGGCTGCGTGCGCCGCGTTGACGAAGGCGAAGACCAGGACGACGACCCACAGCCAGGTGCGGGAGCTGAACTCCGTCCAGCCGGTGCGCAGGTCGGTCAGGGTGCTGGTCTTCTCCAGCCGCGCCGAGTGCGAGACGGGCAGCCGCGCCAGCAGGACGGCGCCGGCCAGGTAGAGCAGCGCGTCGATCGCGAAGGCCCACCCCGGGCCGGCCGTCGCCACCAGGAGGCCGGCGCCGGCGGCGCCGGTGATGAACGCGCCGTTGTGCATCAGGCGGAGCAAGGCGTTCGCCGGCTGGAGCTGCGTCGCAGGCACCGTCTGCGGGGTCAGTCCCGAGGCCGCGGGGAAGAGGAAGGCGCTCGCCGAGCCGTTGACGACCTCGATCGCCGCGAGCATCCAGATCTCCGCGGCGCCGCTGAGCACCAGGACGGCGACGAGGGCCTGGGTGGCCGCGCCGACGACGTTGGCGACGACGAGCACGAGGTGCCGGGGGAGGCGGTCCGCGATGACGCCGCCGAAGAGGATCAGCAGGACGGTCGGGATCGCACGACAGGCGAGGACCAGGCCCAGCTGTGAGGGCGTACCGCCGAGGTCGAGGACGGCGAACGCCAGGGCGATGGGAGCGATCGCGTGCGCCAGGTTGTCGGCCAGCCGCCCGGCGAGCAGCAGCCGGAACGCCCGGAAGCCCAGGGGTTCCAAGGATGTGCGCCAGGTCATGGCGTGCCCCCGAACGGGGCGGCCGGGTCCATCTCGAACAGCGCTGTCGTGACGCTGACGTGCAGGGCGCCCTCGGTGCGCGGCGGGAGGGCGACGCGGTGCAGGTGCATCACCGCCTCGACGACCGACCCGACGGCCGCCGTCCAGTCCTCCTCGCGGACCCAGAGCTCTGCGTCGCTGCTCGCCCCGCGGACACCCTTCTCCCGCCGGGCGGTGGCCCGGCGGACCAGCTCGCCGGCGATGGCCTGGTAGTAGAGCGCGGCACTGCTCGCGTCGGGTGCGGTGGCGGCGGGGGAGTCGATGTCGTAGCGGTAGCGCTTGGCCTTGCCGCCGCGCACCGACTCCTCCTCGGCGACCACCAGCAGCCGGGCGGCGTACAGCTGGCGCAGGTGGTAGCTCGCGTTGGCGTGGGTGGTGCCCAGCTCGCGGGCCACCTCGGCCGCGGACATCGCGGTGCCGGTCAGCAGCGAGAGCATCCGCAGCCGCAGCGGGTGGGCCATCGCCCGCAGCGACGAGACGTGGGCCGGGTCAGCGACTCCCGAAGACATGTTGGGGAGTCTGCCGAAGCCGGACGGCGACTGTCAAGTGGTTCTTGGGGAGTCGCTCCTTCCGCGGCGATGGCCCGGCGTCACCCGGTGGCGCCGGCCTCCTCCTCGTCGCGGCTGCGGAGGAGGCGGCGCAGCGAGGACAGCCGCGCCGGGTCGCTGTGCCCGGCCGCGACCCAGTCGTCGAGGGCGCACTCCGGCTCGTCGTGGCTGCAGGAGCGCGGGCACTGCTCGGTGCCCGGCTCCAGGTCCGGGAAGGACTGGATCACCCGTGAGAGGTCGATGTGGGCCAGCCCGAAGCTCCGGACGCCGGGGGTGTCGATCACCCATCCGCCGCCCGGCAGCTCGAGCGCGATCGCCGATGACGAGGTGTGCCGCCCGCGCCCGGTGACGGCGTTGACGCCGCCGGTCGCCCGCCCGGCGCCGGGGACCAGAGCGTTCACCATCGTCGACTTGCCGACGCCCGAGCTCCCGACCAGGACGCTGGTCCGGTCGGCGAGGTGCGCCACCAGCTCGTCGAGCGGGGAGCCTTTGCGCACCACGACGTGGTCGACGTCCAGCGCGCCGTAGGTCTCGAGGAGCGTGTCGGGTGGGGCGAGGTCCGGCTTGGTGAGGCACAGCAGCGGGCGCAGCCCGGCGTCGTACGCCGCAACCAGGCACCGGTCGATCAGCCGGGTCTGCGGCGCCGGGTCCGCGAGGGCCGTGACGATGACGAGCTGGTCGGCGTTCGCGACGATGACGCGCTCGATCGGGTCGGTGTCGTCGGCGCTGCGCCGCAGGGTGGACCTGCGTGGCCGGACGCGCACCACGCGCGCCAGCGTGTCGGGTCGGCCGGACACGTCTCCGACGAGGTCGACCAGGTCGCCGACGACGACACTCCGCCGGCCGAGCTCGCGGGCCTTCATGGCCGTCACCTCGTGGCCGTCGAGCCGGCAGGTGCAGCGACCACGGTCGACGGTCACGACGACGGCGGTGACCGCCTGGTCGTGGGCCGGGCGGTCCTTGGTGCGCGGCCGGGACCCGCGCGACGGGCGGACCCGGACGTCGTCCTCGTCAAGGTCGCGGCGCTGCCGCGGGCTCACCGCACCGGACCGTCCGCCGCGGCCAGCATCGCCGTCCAGAGGTCCACGAAGGTCGGGAGGGTCTTGGCGGTCGTGCCGACGTCGGCCACCTCGACCCCCGGAACGCAGAGCCCGAGCACCGCCGCGGCGGTCGCGAGCCGATGGTCGTCGTACGTCGCGAAGGGCCCGCCGTGCAAGGGCCGGGGACGGATGTCCAGGCCGTCGTCGGTCTCCCGGACGTCGCCGCCCAACGCACCGATCTCCCGGCTGAGCGCGGCCAGCCGGTCGGTCTCGTGCATCCGGAGGTGCGCGATGCCGCGCAGCTTGGACGGGTCGGACGCAAGCGCCGCGACGGCGGCGAGCACGGGGGCGAGCTCGCCGACCGCCGACAGGTCGAGGTCCACCCCCCGCAGCCGGCCCGGCCCGGTGACGGTCAGACCCTCGTCGTGCAGGTCGACCTTCGCGCCGAACTGCGGCAGCAGCTCACGCAGCGCGTCACCCGCCTGCGTGGTGCGCAGCGGCCAGCCGGGCACGGTGACCTTCCCACCGGTGACGACGGCGGCGGCGAGGAAGGCGGCCGCGTTGGACAGGTCGGGCTCGACGAAGTGCCGGCCCAGGTGCACCGGGCCGGGCTCGACCCGCCAGGTGGCCTCGTCGATGGTCTCGACGATCGCGCCGGCGGCGCGCAGCATCGCCACCGTCATGTCGATGTGGGCGCTGGACGGCACCCGGCTGCCGCGGTGTCGCAGCTCGAAGGCGTCGGCGAACCGCGGGGCGGCGAGCAGCATGGCCGAGACGAACTGCGAGGACGTGGACGCGTCGATCTCGACACTCCCGCCGAGGACCCAGCCGCGGCCGTGCACCGTGAGGGGCAGCCGGTCGTGTGTCGCCTCGATCTCCACACCGAGGTCCCGCAGCGCCCGGACGACGGGGGCAAGCGGACGTTCCCGGGACCGGGGGTCGCCGTCGAAAAGTACCGGGCCGTCGGCGAGCGCCGACACCGGTGGCAGGAAGCGCATCACCGTGCCCGCGTTGCCGACGTCGATCGACGCCGGCCCCTGCAGCTGAGCCGGTCGGACCGACCAGTCGTCGCCCGCCGTGTCGATCGCCGTCCCCATCGCCCGGAGGCCGGCAACCATCAGGTCGGTGTCGCGGCTGCGCAGCGCCCCGACGAGCTCGGCGGGCTCGCGGGAGAGGGCGGCCAGCACGAGCGCCCGGTTCGTCTGCGACTTGGACCCGGGCAGCGCGACCGTCGCTGTCACCGGCCCGGCCGCCACCGGCGCCGGCCACAGCGTCGGCGTCATCGCGCGCCCTCGGCCCTCACGGCCGCGAGCGTAGTGCCGATCGGCGCCCCCCAACGGCGGTCCGTCAGACGGGGAGCGCGCGCCGGGCGTCGTGGGCGACGAGCCTGGCGTTGCGCTTGGCGGCCCGTCTGGTGCGGCGCGTGCCGACCGCAGCGTGGTGCGTCGCGTGCCGGGCACGCCAGGCGAGCGAGGGCTGGCCCTCGGTGTCCACTGCGGCCAGGATCAGGCCGCCGAGCATGCTGAGGTTCTTGAAGAAGTGGACCTGCTGCTGGGCGCGACGGGTGTCGTCCTCCTCCTCCCAGAAGCGGTGCCCGGCGAGTGTCGTCGGGACGAGGCTGCCGGCGAGCAGGGCCGCGGACAGCCGCGGGAAGCGGCCCAGCGCGAGCATCAGTCCCGCGCCGACCTGGACGGCGCCGTTGATGCGCACGAGCGACTCCGGGTCCTCCGGTAGGTAGGGCAGCCGCCGGGCGATCGGTGGGGCGACGGGCTCGGCGGCTGAGACCTTGGAGGCGGGGTGCCGCAGCGAGTCGAGGCCGCCGGTGATGAACATGGAGGATAGAAGAGGGCGCGCGAGGCGACGTACGACCGTCATGCCGCGCCCATGCCCGACCGCCACCGCGGGTAACCCTCTGGCAGGCTGGCAGGCGTGTGTGGACGCTATGCGGCGAGCCGGAACCCGGACGACCTGGTCGAGGAGTTCGAGCTCGTCGAGAAGCCGGAGGAGTCGCTGCCCGCGAGCTACAACGTGGCGCCGACGCAGAACGTCTACGCGGTCGTCGAGCGCGCGCCCCGGGATGAGCCCGAGGCCGACCCGGTGCGGTCGCTGCGGGTCGTGAAGTGGGGCCTCGTGCCGTCGTGGGCCAAGGACCCGAAGATCGGCAACCGGATGATCAACGCCCGGATGGAGACCGTCGCCGAGAAGCCGGCCTACAAGCGGGCGTTCGCCAGGCGGCGCTGCCTGCTGCCGGCCGACGGCTACTTCGAGTGGTACGGCGAGAAGGGGAAGAAGCAGCCGTTCTTCATCCGCCCGAAGGACGACGGCGTCATGGCGATGGCGGGCCTCTACGAGCTGTGGAAGGACAAGAACGCGCCCGAGGACACCGACCCGTGGCTGTGGACCTGCACCGTGCTGACCACGTCGGCCCCTGACGACCTCGGCCGGATCCACGACCGGATGCCGCTTCTGGTCGAGAAGGCTCGCTACGGGGACTGGCTCGACCCTGCCAAGGACGACCCGGACGAGCTGTCCGGGCTGCTGGTCCCCGCCGCGCCCGGTCGGCTGCTCGCCTACCCGGTCGGCACCGACGTCAACAACGTCCGCAACAACCGGCCGGACCTCGTCGAGCCGATCCCCGCGGAGGGGGTTCCTGCGGAGGGTGGCCCCGCGGAAGGTGCCGCTGCGGGGGACACCACGGCCGACGCCGATCAGCCGGAGCTGTTCTGAGGACTCCCGTCGAGGTAGACACCCCGGTCGGAGTCGCGCGGTACGTGGTCCGGCCGGCCGACCGGCCGCGGGCGACGCTGGTGCTGGGCCACGGCGCGGGTGGGGGGACCGGCACGCCGGACCTGCTGGCTCTCGGGAGAGCGCTGCCCGGGCAGGGCGTGTCGGTGGTCCTCGTGGACCAGCCCTGGCTGGTCGCCGGTCGGAAGGTCGCCGCGCCACCACCGCAGCTCGACCTGGCGTGGCTGGCGGTCGTGCCCGCGCTCGCGGTCGACGGGCCGCTGCTGGTCGGCGGGCGGTCCGCCGGCGCGCGAGTCGCCTGCCGGACCGCTCGGGACCTGGGTGCCGTCGGCTGCGTGGCGCTCGCCTTCCCGCTGCACCCGCCGGGTCGCCCCGAGCGGTCCCGGCTCCCGGAGCTCGTCGGAGCAGGTGTCCCGACGCTCGTGGTGCAGGGCGGCAACGACCCGTTCGGCCGCCCCGCTCAGTTCCCGGACGGTCCGGCGCTGGTGCGACCGGTCCCGTTCGCCGACCACTCCTTCCGGGTGGCGAAGGCGGCGCCGCTCACCCAGCGGGAGGCTGTCGGGATGGTGGTGGACCACGTGCGGTCGTGGGTGGCGGCCCTGCTGCGGTGAGGGAATCCGGGTGTCCCGGGCGTGGTTGTGCGGGGTGATCCTTGGCAGGAAGGTCACCACCACATGTATGCACTCGCCCCGGCCACCCGGCGGCCCGACGGCTACTCGGTCGTCTCCGCACCAGAGTGGCCAGGTGTGGCCGGCGGAGGAGTCTCGCGCAGCGGGATACCATCGGCGGCGATGAGTCAGCCCGCGACCGAGTCCGACGAGCAGCGCAACGCGCGCTTCGAGCGTGACGCCCTCCAGTACCTCGACCAGCTCTACTCGGCCGCGTTGCGGATGACCCGCAACCCCGCCGACGCGGAGGACCTGGTGCAGGAGACCTACGCGAAGGCGTACGGCTCGTTCCACCAGTTCCAGGAGGGCACCAACCTCAAGGCCTGGCTCTACCGCATCCTGACCAACACCTTCATCAACAGCTACCGCAAGGCGCAGCGCCAGCCCAAGCAGGCCGGCACCGAGAACGTGGAGGACTGGCAGCTCGCGCAGGCCGAGTCGCACATGTCGAGCGGCCTGAAGTCGGCGGAGGCCGAGGCACTCGAGCACCTCCCCGACTCGGATGTGAAGGAAGCCCTCCAGGAGATCCCCGAGGACTTCCGCATCGCGGTCTACCTGGCGGATGTCGAGGGCTTCGCCTACAAGGAGATCGCGGAGATCATGGGCACCCCGATCGGCACCGTGATGTCCCGGCTGCACCGCGGACGTCGCCAGCTGCGGGACCTGCTCCAGGACTACGCGCGCGGCCGGGGCCTGGTGCCCGCGGGCGCCGCCGGGGCCGACGGAGGCGATGAGTCGTGAGCTGTGGCAAGCCCCACGAGGTGCCGTGTTCCGAGGTGCTCGACCGGGTCTACGAGTACATCGACGGTGAGGTCGACGTCGAGCGCCGGCACCAGATCAAGGAGCACCTCGACGAGTGCTCGCCCTGCCTGCGCGAGTTCGGCCTCGAGGAGTCGGTGAAGGCGATCGTGAAGCGCAGCTGCTCGGACCCGGCGCCGCCCGACCTGCGCGCCAAGGTGCTATCGCACATCGCGGCGGCTCGGACCGAGCTGCGCGGCGAGCGCTGACGACCCAGCACACGACTCGGCCCGGCTCCTGGGACCAGGAACCGGGCCGGACGTCCGTCAGGCTGACGCCACGGGGGACGACCTCAGCTGTTGGGCCGCTTGCCGTGGTTCGCCTTGCTGTTCTTGCGGGCCTTCTTCTTCCGAGACTTCTTCGCCATGCCGGTCATCCTCCCACGAGCCCGGACCGGCTCCGACCCGTCCCCTGACCTCCCGAGGAGCCGCAGTGCGCGCCACCCTGATCCATGCCGCCCGTGACATCCGGGTCGAGGACGTCCCCGACCCCGTCCTGCGGCAGGGCACCGACGCGCTCGTGCGGGTCACCGCCGCGTGCGTCTGCGGCAGCGACCTCTGGCCGTACCGCGGGATCGTCGCCACTGACGAGCCGCGCCGGATCGGGCACGAGTTCGTCGGAGTCGTGGAGGACGTCGGCGACGACGTCCGCACCCTCCGCAAGGGTGACTTCGTGATCGCGCCGTTCGTGATCAGCGACAACACCTGCGTGCACTGCCGCAACGGCATGCAGACCTCCTGCGAGAACGGCGCGGGGTGGGGCGGCGAGGACGACGCAGGCTTCTTCGTCGACGCGGGTCAGGGCGAGGCAGTTCGGGTGCCGCTGGCCGACGGGACGCTCGTGGCGGCGCCGCAGCCCGGCGACGACGACGGCATGCTCGCATCCCTGCTGACGCTCTCAGACGTGATGGGCACCGGGCACCACGCGGCGGTCGCGGCCGGCGTCGGGGTGGGGTCGACCGTGGTCGTGGTCGGTGACGGGGCCGTCGGGCTGTGCGGGGTCCTGGCCGCGCGACGGCTGGGCGCCGAGCAGGTCGTCGCGATGTCGCGGCACGCCGACCGCCAGGCACTAGCGCGTGAGTTCGGGGCCACCGACGTGGTCGCCGAGCGCGGCGACGAGGGCGTGGCGCGGGTGGCGGACCTGTTGGGGGGCGTGGGAGCGGACGCCGTCCTGGAGTGCGTCGGGACGAAGGAGTCCATGGACCAGGCGCTCGCGGCTGCCCGTCCCGGCGGTCGCGTCGGGTACGTCGGGGTGCCCGCAGGGGGAGCGGAGCTGCCGATCCGGAGGCTCTTCGGACGCAACGTGACGGTGGGCGGTGGGGTGGCGCCGGTGCGCGCGTACTTCGACGATCTGCTGCCTGACGTTCTCTCAGGCGCCATCGACCCAGGGCGGGTCTTCGACCTGGTGCTGCCGCTGGACGAAGCGCCGGAGGCTTACGCCGCCATGGACGAACGCCGGTCGATCAAGACGATGCTGCGTCCCTGAGCTCGATCGTCAGCCGGCGAGCTGGCGGTTGAGGGCGGCGAGCACGGAGCGGACGACCGCGTCCGCCTCGTCACCGCGGACCACCGCGGCACCCGTGAGCACCTGCTCACCGGTCCGCGGCACCATCACGGTGAGGACCGACAGGGCCACCTCGCGCGACCCGGTCGGCACGATGATGCAGGACTCGACCTCGCACGGCTGGCCGAGGAGCTCGGCCACCGCCTCCAGTGTCGCGAGCGCGACCAGCCGGGCTCGGTGCGATGTGCCCGCGGGTCCCTGGCTGTGCCCTTCGAAGTGGTGCTCGCCGATCGAGAGCGTCACGGACGCGGACGTCTCGCCGCCGCCGCTCCGCACCATGACCGCAGCCAGCGACGGGCGGACGACGTGGCTCTCCGGCTCGGCAGGCTCGGTGTCGTCATGGACCTCGACACCGTTGGGTGTGATCGCGCGCACCTCGTCGTCGCTGATCTGCACGACCGAGACGATGCGGTGGTCGATGTCGATGTCGTACTGCGTGAGCGCCAGCGACTGCACGTCGCGGACCACCTGCTTGGGCGCCTTGCCAGGTGCCGCCAGGACGTGCACCTCGGTCGGTACGGCGTCCGGACCGGTCACCACGCTGGCTGCCTTGACACCGGGGAGATGACGCAGCGCGTCCTCGAGCTCGGGCAAGAGGCGCAGGGTCGGCATAGGTGAGGGCACCTCAGCTGTGGTCGTGGTGGGCAGGGGTCCTGGTGACGACGAGGTCGGCGACCATCATGCGGGCTGGTCGCTCCTCCAGACTGCTTGGTCCCTCGGCCGCGGCGCTAGAGGCTGGCTCCGGCGTGTCGCGCGATGCCTGGCCCGCCGGCTCGACGACCTGTGTGGTGGCCGGCGTGGCTGCCTCTTCTGCGGACTCCCGCTCATGGACGCGCCGCTGGGCCTCGTCGCGGGCGTCGGCCAGGGCGGACAACGCCGTGGGCAGGACCGCCCGGATGTGGTCGGCCAGCTCGCTGACCGCGGCGCGCTGCCACAGCCTGAGGCGGCGAGCGGCGTCGAGCGTGATCTCACCCGCCTGGACGGCCGCTTCGAGCTCGGCGTCGAACCGGTCGGCCGCAGGCGTGTCGCGAGCGTCGATCAGGCCCGCCACGAGGTCGCTGCCGACCCCGTGCTGCCCGATCGACATGTGACCCCCTCCACGCCGGCGCGGCTGCCTGCGGCTCGCTCGGAGGCTAGGGCACCGCTCTTCTCGGCGTCCGGCGAACACAGGTGCCTCCCAGGCGTGGCGTCGACAAGTGCACCGGAATGGCGCACTACTGACGCACTACCCCCGGACTAGTCCTTTCGGACAAGGTGCGTAGGGCATCTAGATGCAAAATGGCGAAAGCCTTGACGTCAGGTTTACCTGAGCCCTTCACTTGCATCGCGAACGAGCCGAGATCACCTGACATGGTGGGCCTCGGCTCTCCTGCGCCAATGGGGGCCGCGGCACGCGGGGTGCTTGACAACTGCAGAGAGCGTGATCGGGATCGGCAGCACATGAAGTCTGTATGTGTGTGTCGGTCAGCAGCGTTGTTTCTTCTTTGCATTGAGCAACACCCGATCGTCCCAGCGGAGCGGATCCTGCACAGGCTGTTGTCAGCGGTGCCTGTGACATGAATCCGAATGGGGATGAGAATTCACATGAAGAAGATCGTGTCCGCTGTCGAGCAGTTCCTTCAGTCCGGTGCAAGCTGGAAGTGGTGAGGGAAACAACAGCCCCCTGCGCTGCCGATCCCCGTCACGCTCTCTGTCGGCACACACCCCGGGAGAGTGGATGCCTCAGCTGTCGCTGAAGGCGCGGCTGTACATAGCCGTCGTCGTGGCAGCGGCATGCGCGCTCATCGGCTTCGCCCTGGGTCGACTGGGCGACCTCGATCTGCAGGTCGTCGTGATCCTCCTTCTGCTGCACATAGTGGGCGAGTCGCTCCTGGCTCGAGGAAGCCGAGACATCGCCTCGATCTCGCTGGGTTCGGTCACGTCGCTCGCCGCGATCTTCATGGTTGGGACCTGGGGCGCCGTCCTGGTCGCATGGAGCGCCGCCCTGGCCAGGGACTCGCAACCCACTCCCGGGATCAAGCGGATGTTCAACGGTGCTCAGCTGGCGCTGTCAGCTGGCGCTGCAGGCGTTGTCTACCAAATGCTCGGAGGACACGTCGGCTTGCGGGCGGAGCACTTTCCCGAGGTCTTGCTTCCGATCCTCGCCGCAGACGTCGTGCACTGCATTGTCAACGGTGGGCTCGTCGCAGTCGTCGTGGGCCTGGATCGGAACGTCTCGCCCGTCCGCGTCATCCAGGGAACGATGGCGCACTCCGCTGGTTCGTATCTGGCCTACGGCTTGTTCGGCGTGTCTCTCGCTGTTCTGTGGCAAGGCGCCGATGTCGGGCCGACCGCCGCACTTCTCCTCCTGCTGCCGCTGTTCGTCGCTCGTTGGGCCTATGCGCAGTACGCCGAGGAGCAGCGCGCATACGACCGCACTGTCCGCGCGCTCATGGCGGCTGTCGAGACCAAGGACTTCTACACCCGCGGCCACAGCGAACGCGTCTCCGCTGCCTCGGTGCTCATCGCACGCGTGATCGGGATGCGCGAGGACCGGGTCCAGTCCCTGCGCTACGCCGGCATGTTGCACGACGTCGGAAAGCTTGGTGTCCCCACGCGGGTCCTGCAGAAGAACTCGGGTCTCACCGAGGCGGAGTTCGAGGCCATCCAGCGGCACCCCGGGCAGGGCGTCGAGATCATCCGCGAGATCGAGTTCCTCGACGAGGCGGTCGCCGGTATCCGGCACCACCACGAACGCCTCGACGGTCGCGGCTACCCGATGGGACTGGCCGGCAAGGACATCCCGGAGTTCGCCCGGGTCATCGCCGTGGCCGACGCCTTCGACTCCATGACGACCACCCGCTCCTACCGGGGAGCCCGCAGTGTCGAGGAGGCACTGGCCGAGCTTCTCCGGTGCGCCGGCAACCAGTTCGACCCGCGGATGGTGGAGGCCCTGGTCGATGCCGTCGACTCGCACGGTTGGGTCCCCGAGGAGAGGTCCGTGCCGGAGCCTCAGCCACAGGTCGAAGAGCCCTTCGACCAGGAGGTGCGTGCGTTCGACCATGACGACCCGACCGCTCCTGGCCCGGTCTCCCAGGCCTCGGAATGGGACCTGACGCGCGAGTCACAGCTGTGAGCCCCGCGCGGCGGAGGCTCGACGACGCAGCGAGCACCGGCCTGTACGTGGTCGGTGCGGCAGGTGCCTTGCTGGCCGTTGCCAGCATGGTGGTGACGGCGTCACCGGGTGGCTTCGTCGACGTGAGCACCGCGCTCGCGTTCGCGGCGTTCATCGCACTCGGCGAGCTCGTCCGGATCACGCTGCCAGGCGGACGCGACGCGGCTCCGATCGCTACGGCGGGCGCGCTGGCGTACACGCTGCTTACGCGACTGCCGGGCGAGGACCCCACTCATAGCGCACTTCAGGTCGTCGCCGTCACGGCCTGCGCGATGCTCATCGGTGTCGCGCCGCATGCAGTCGTGGGTCGTGCGCCGAGCGTCGACACCTTGGCCCGTCGCCTGCTCACCATCGGTTTCGCTGCGGGTATCTTCCGCGGCACCGGGATGGACGACGAGGTCATGAACATGCGCGAGGCGCCTCTCGCCCTCGTGATGGTCGCCATCGTGATCGCCACTCTCGCCTTTGATGCCCTGCTGGCGGCCGTGGTGCGGGCTGGCGCCGACCGGGCGCCGTTCGTCGCCGTCCTGCGCAACGAGGCCGTCGCCCAGGCCGGGATCGGCTCGGCCATCGGCGCGACCGGCGCGCTCATCGCACTGGCCGCCACGATCATGGACGTCTGGGCGCTTCCCGTCTTCGTCGTGCCGCTGCTGCTGACCCAGTTCGCGTTCCGCCGCTACGCCGCGATCCGCGAGTCGTCGCTGCAGACGATCCGCGCGCTGTCCAGGGTCACCGAGCTCGGCGGCTACACCGAGTCCGGCCACTCCCGCCGCGTCAGCCAGCTCTCGATGGCCGTCGGCCGTGAGCTGGGCATGAACGACGCCGAGCTGCGCGACCTGGAGTACGCCGCGCTGATGCACGACATCGGGCAGCTCTCGCTCGCCGAGCCGATCCCCGGAGGCGCGACCGTGGTCGCGGCACCCGCCGACCAGCGGCGCATCGCCGGCCTGGGCGCCGACGTCATCCGGCAGACCGGGGTGCCCGACGAGGTGGCGCAAATCGTCGACCTGCAGGCGGAGCCCTACCGGCGCGCGCACGAGTCGCAGCGCTCCGAGATCCCGCTCGCCGCAAGGATCATCAAGGCGGTCAACGCCTACGACGACCTCGTCGGCGACTCCTACGAGGTGTCGCGCCAGCTCGAGGCGCTCGAGCGGCTGCGCCTCGGGATGGCCTACGAGTACGACCCGACCGTCGTCGAGTCGCTCTCCAAGACTGTCGAGCGCTCCGCGCGCCTCGGCGTCTGACCCCGCGCCCCCACCAGCAGAAGGCCGACGCCGGCCGCCACCAGCACGTCTCCCGCGCTGACCACCTGCGGGTGCCAGGGCAGGGCGACCGGCACGACGTCCCCCAGCCACGGCAGCCGCGTCGACGACGTGAGCCGCTCGCGCATCGCGTCCTCGTCGAGTCCGAGGCCAGCGGTCGACAGGCCGGCCCGGTGGGCCGCCGCGACCGAGACCGGCATCGCGGCGTTGGCTCCCACGACGAGGACGTTGAGCAGCAGCCCGAGCCCGATCAGCGGCGTCCCCGCGACCCGACGGTTGCCCACGACGAAGAGACCCACCAGCACGGTGGTCACGGCCAGCGCCACGCCGCGTGCCAGGCCCGATCCCGGCACGAGGAGCGACGTGCCGGCCTGCACCGCTGCGGCGGCCACGAGCAGGCGTACGGCGCGCAACCGCACCCGGGCAAGGCCGGTCCCGCGCGTCACGACCGCGACGGCGAGCGCACCGACCGCGACGAGGAGCACCAGGACCACCCCGTTAGTCTCGCCTGCCGACGACGTCCAGGCCGGGAGGCAGCCCCACGTGTTCGAGACCGTGCTCGTCGCCAACCGTGGCGAGATCGCCCGACGGATCATCGGGACCGTCCGCCGGATGGGGCTGCGCGCCGTCGCGGTCTACTCGGAGGCGGACGCGCACCTGCCCTACGTCCGGGAGGCGCACGAGGCGGTGGCGATCGGCCCAGCCGCCCCGGCGGAGAGCTACCGCAACGCGGCCGCCGTGCTGGAGGCCGCCCGGCAGAGCAGGGCGCAGGCGATCCACCCCGGCTACGGCTTCCTCGCCGAGGACGCTGGGTTCGCCCAGCAGGTCGTGGATGCCGGGCTCGTCTGGGTCGGACCGTCGCCGGCCGCCATCGAGGCCATGGGCGACAAGATCCGCGCACGCAACCTGGTCGCCGCTGCCGGCGTGCCCGTCTCGCGCGGCACGGCCGAGCCGGTCGCCGACGTCGCCCGAGCACTCGCCGCGGCGCAGGAGATCGGTTACCCACTGATGGTCAAGGCCTCGGCCGGCGGTGGCGGCATGGGTATGGCGGTCGCGGCAGACGACGAGGAGCTGACGGCCCAGCTGGAGAAGGTGCAAGGGTTCGCCGCCCGCATGTTCGGCGACCCGGCCGTCCTCCTCGAGCGCTACTTCCCACGCGTGCGCCACGTCGAGGTGCAGGTCCTCGGACTGGCCGACGGGCGTGTCGTGGCGCTCGGGGAGCGGGACTGCTCGGTGCAGCGGCGCAACCAGAAGCTTGTCGAGGAGACCCCGTCCCCGGCGGTGACTCCCGAGCTCCGCGCCCGGATGGTCGACGCGGCAGTGCGATCGGGCGAGGCCGTGGGCTACCGAGGAGCCGGGACGGTCGAGTGCCTGCTCGACACCGACACCGGCGAGTTCGTCTTCCTCGAGATGAACACCCGCCTCCAGGTGGAGCACCCGATCACCGAGATGGTGCACGGCATCGACCTGGTGGAGCAGCAGCTGCTGGTCGCCGCCGGCCGGCCACCGAGCTTCGACCCGGACACGATCACGGCGACCGGTCACGCCATCGAGCTGCGGATCAACGCCGAGGACCCGGTCCGCTTCCTGCCGGGCCCGGGCGCCATCACCGAGTGGGTCGAGCCGTCCGGCCCGGGCGTACGCGTCGACTCGGGGTATGCCGCGGGCACGACGGTGACCCCGAGCTACGACTCGCTGATGGCGAAGCTCGTCGTGCACGGAGCGGACCGGGCGGAGGCCCTGGAGCGGGCGCGGGCTGCTGTGGCGGGCTTCACGATCGTCGGTCCGAAGAGCAACCTGGCCTTCCATGCCGAGCTGCTGGAGAACGCGCGTTTCGTGTCGGGGGACTACGACACCGGGCTGGTCGCGGAGATGCGGGCCTGAGGGGGACGCAGGCAGGACGTCGCGCAGCGCACGTGTGGTTGGATGCCGCCGTGGCGAATGAGATCCGTGCGGAGATGGTCGCGAACGTCTGGAAGGTGGTCGTCGCCCAGGGCGACACCGTGGCCGACGGCGACACTCTGGTGATCCTCGAGTCGATGAAGATGGAGATCCCGGTGCTCGCCGAGGGCGGGGGGACCGTCACGGCGCTGCACGTGGGCGAAGGCGACGTCGTCCAGGAGGGCGACGTCATCGCCGTGATCGGCTGACGACCGACCGTCAGGGGGACGGGTGGGAGACTTCCAGCCCAGCGAGCGCCTGGCCGCTCTCGTCGAGCGTGCGTACGACGCCTGGGACCGCGAGGACTGGCGGCCGGCTGCCGAGCACCTGGGAGCTCTCGTCGCCACGGCCCGCTCGGAGGGCGCGCCGCGGGACGAGCTCGCGGGCTGGGTCTTCGACCTCGCGCTGGCCCACAAGTTCCTCCGGGACTGGCCGGCGGCCCGCCAGGCCGGCCTCGCCGCCGCCGAGCTGGCGCCCGACGAGCCCGGCCAGCCGGCCTGGTGGAACCTCGGGATCGCGGCCACCGCGCTGCGCGACTGGCGGACCGCCCGCGAGGCGTGGACCCGGTACGGCGTCGACGTCCCGCCGGGGGAAGGCCCCATCGACGGCCGCTACGGGCGCACCCCGGTGCGCATCCGGACCGCCGAGGGCCAGGAGGTCGTCTGGTGCCGGCGCATCGACCCGGCGCGCGCCGAGGTCCTCAACGTGCCGCTGCCCGGCAGTGGACGTCGCTGCGGCGAGATCGTCCTCCACGACGGCGTCCCGGCCGGCGAGCGGGTCAGTGAGGGGCAGACCTACTCGGTCTTCGACGAGATCGAGCTCTGGGCACCCTCGGACCTGCCTGTCCACGCCGTCGCCGTGCGCGTCGGTTCCGACGACGACCTGCAGGCGCTCCTCGAGGTGGCCGCCGCTGACGACGTCACGGCCGAGGCGTGGGACACCGTCACGCCGCTCTGCGCCGCCTGCAGCGCCGGTCGCGTCGACCAGGACGGCCCGCACGACCACGACCTGGCGGACGGCCCGCTGGAAGGCGGGCGGACCACTGTCGGGATCGCGGCGTCACTCGATGTGACCAACGCGCTGGTGGCCCGGTGGGTCGCCGTCGACCCTCCGTCACGAGGCGCCGGGACGCCCGAGGCTGTCGCCTGAATGGCTCAAGGTGGGCCGCCGGGGTCCCGAAAGAGCCAGGGTGAGTGGAACGGATCCGGGCCAGTCCCCGCAGTCGGTCGTCCCCTTCCTGCGCGCGCTCAGCGAGGTGGGTGGTTCCGACCTGCACATCAAGGTGGGCTCGCCGCCGCGCGTGCGCATCGATGGCAGGCTGCGCAAGCTGCAGGCCCCCAACCTGACGCCGACCGACACCGAGCACATGGTCAGCGAGGTCCTGCGTGACGACCTGATCCAGGAGTTCGCGAAGACCAACGAGGCGGACTTCGCGTACTCGGTGGCCGGCCTGGGCCGCTTCCGGGTCAACGCCTTCCGCTCCCGCGGCTCGGCCGGAATGGTCTTCCGCCGGGTCAGCGTCGGGGCCATCCCGCTCGACGACCTCGGCCTTCCGCCGGTCCTCAACGCGCTGGCCATGGAGCCCCGCGGCCTGGTCCTGGTGACCGGTCCCACCGGCTCGGGCAAGACGACCACCCTCGCCGGCATGATCGACCACATCAACAACAACCGCGAGGTCCACTGCGTCACGATCGAGGACCCGATCGAGGTCCTGCACTTCGACAAGCTCTCGATGATCAACCAGCGCGAGGTGCGCCTCGACACCGCCGACTTCGCGGTCGCCCTCCGCGCCGCCATGCGGCAGGACCCCGACGTCATCCTGGTCGGCGAGATGCGCGACCACGAGACCGTCAAGGCGGCCCTCGCGGCCTCCGAGACCGGCCACTTCGTCATGTCGACGCTGCACACGACCGACGCCGCGGAGACGATCACGCGCGTCATCGACTTCTTCCCCCCGCACGAGCAGAAGCAGGTCCGCCTGTCGCTCGCCGGCGCCCTGCGCGGCATCATCTGCCAGCGTCTCGTCCCGCGGGCCGACGGCCAGGGGCGTTGCGTCGCGATGGAGATCTGCGTGGCCACCGGCCGCATCGCGGACGCCATCGCCGACCCCGACAAGACCTCCTCGATCGGCGAGCTGATCAAGGAGGGTGCGTACTACGGCATGCAGACCTTCGACCAGCACCTCGTCGCCCTGATCCGCGACGGCGTCATCACTCTCGAGGCCGCCATGGGCGCGTCGACGAACCCGCACGACCTCACCGTCGAGCTGCGCCGCCTCGGTCTCGTCGCCTGACGGCTGCCTCAGCGCGGGGTGCGCGCTACCCCTGCAGGTAGCGGAACATCACGTGCAGCCCGACCCGGCCGTGCCTGACCGAGTCGAACGCCTCGGGCACGGTGGTCAGCACCTCGAACCCGAGTGACCGCCAGAGGGCAACCGCCGCGACGTTGGTCTCGACGACCGCGTTGAACTGCATCCCGTGGTAGCCGGCCGATCTCGCCCACTCGACGACGTACTCGCCCAGCGCCCGCCCCACCCCCCGGCCGGTGTGGTCGGGATCGACCATGAAGCTCGCAGTCGCGATGTGCGACCCGCGGCCGGGACGGTTGGGTCCGGTCTTCGCCGAGCCCAGCACCTGGTCGTTCTCGTCCACGGCCACGACGGTCCGGCCCGGCGGCTGCTCCATCCACCACGGCCGGGCGGTCTCCTCGGTGAGGTCCTCGGGGAAGGCGTAGCTCTCGCCGTCCGCCACGATCCGCGCGAAGAACGGCCAGATCCGTGGCCAGTCCTCGGCCGTCGCGTCCCGGATCCGCAGGTCGCTCACGTCGCCGAGCCGACCGGGTCGCCGGAGGTCGTGGTCCCGTGCTCGCTGCACCGCGCGCTCCAGCCCCGCGGGGTCACCTGCACGACCATCCGCCGCCGGCACGAGGGGCACCAGCGAGGCGGCTCGAGCTCCCGCCGGCGGTCGCAACCCGGGTGCGCGCCGGCCGGCTCCCCGCACTGGTCGCAATAGGTCGGCGGCACGGTCCGTAGGCTAACCGCCGTGTCGTCGCCGGCCGAGGTCGCTGAGGTCGTACGTCGCGTGGCGCCCGAGGACACCGCCCGGGCACTGGGCAGCGGGGACCTCGAGGTCCTCGGCACGCCACGGCTGCTGGCCTGGTGCGAGCAGGCGACCGTCGAGGTGGCCGCCGCCGTGCTGCCGTCGGGCCGGACCTCGGTGGGCACCCGCGTCGAGCTCGCCCACGAGCGGGCGAGCGCCGTCGGCACCGAGGTGACCGTGCGAGCCGAGCTGGTCCACGTCGACGGCCGGCTGCTGCGCTTCGAGGTGGTGGCCGAGCAGGACGTCGCCGGGGCTCGGGCAGTCGTCGCACGGGCCACGGTCACCCGGGTCGCCGTCGATCCGGAGCGCTTCCTCGCGCGCCTGTAGCCCGCTGCGCCCCTAGACGAGGTCGAGCAGGTAGGCGATCAGGTGGATCTCGGGGTTGGGTCGCCAGTCCCGGTCGGGCGCCCGGACGAAGCCCATCCGCTCGTACATCCGGTGCGCGGTGTCCATCGTCGTCAGCGAGCTGAGGGCGACTCCGGTGCAACCCTGTTCTCGGGCCCGGTCCACGCACCACTGGGCCAGTGCGGATCCCACGCCCTTGCCGCGGTGCTCGGGCGCCACGGCGAGCATCCGGAACTCCGCCTCGCCCGGCCGCGACACCTCCGCCCACGGCGTGCCCGGGAGGGTGAAGGTGACGGTGCCGAGCAGCGTGCCCTTCGGCGTGGCGGCGACGACCAGGTCGGCCTCGGCGGCCCGCTGGTCGGCGGCCCGCAGCTCGCCCGCGTAGTGGTCGTCCGGCGTCAGGTGCCCGTCCGCGACGTAGGCGGCCAGGGTGAGCTCGCCAACCAGGGGCAGCTCGTCGGGCTCGGCCGGACGGATGCGCACCCGGCCGAGCCTAGGCGAGCCGCTCGACGCGCCCCACGGGTCCCGTCCGGAGCGCGCCGGCGGCGTCAGTGGCGCAGCGCGTAGGGGGCCGAGGGCAGCGCCCCCGTCCCCCAGTCCGGGTGGCTGGCAGGCGGCGAGCTCGGCCGGTCGTGGCGCAGCAGGCGCACCCCGGCGACCAGCTCGGAGACGGCGAAGGCGACGGCGAGGAGGATGAGGATCGTCATGGCAGTAACTATGCGCTAGGTCACATCCTGCCACCAGTGGCAGGATTGACAACTACCCACCAGTTCCTGCCATACTCCGGATCGTGCCCAGCCGACCGGTCCGCAACGTCGCCGTCCCCGTCCTCGACGGGGTCTTCGCCTTCGAGCTCGGAGTGCTCTGCGAGGTGTTCGGGGTGGACCGCCCCGACGACCCGACGCTTCCGAGCTTCGACTTCGCCCTGTGCACCGAGACGCCGGGACCGGTGCGGACCCGCTCGGGCTTCGACCTGGTGGTGGAGCACGACCTCAGCAGGCTCGCCGAGGCCGACCTGGTCGCGGTCCCGGCCATCAGCCGGGAGGAGCCGATGCCGGTCGCCCTCCTCGACGGGCTGCGGATGGCCGTCGCCCGCGGTGCGCAGGTGATGAGCGTGTGCAGCGGCGCCTTCATCCTCGGCGAGGCCGGCCTGCTGGACGGCCGCGACTGCACGACGCACTGGACGCACGCGGGTGAGCTCGCCCGGCGGTTCCCGGCGGCCCGGGTGAACCCTGACGTCCTCTACGTCGACAGCGGCGACGGCGTCCTCACCAGCGCGGGGACGGCGGCGGGGATCGACGCCAGCCTCTACTTCGTGCGTCGCGAGTTCGGCACCAACGTCGCCAACAAGCTGGCCCGGCGGATGGTGACGCCGCCGCACCGCGAGGGCGGCCAGCGGCAGTACGTCGACCAGCCGGTGCCGTGCGAGGGCGACACCCTCTCCGACACCCTGCAGTGGATGCTGGAGAACCTCGCCGAGGACATGACCGTCGACCAGCTCGCCGATCGGTCCCACCTCTCCGCGCGCACCTTCGCCCGCCGGTTCCGCGCCGAGACCGGCACCACGCCCCTTCAGTGGCTGACCGACCAGCGCATCCAGCACGCGCGCCGGCTCCTGGAGGAGACCGCGCAGCCGGTCGAGGCGGTGGCCGATCTCGTGGGCTTCGGCAGCGCCGGCGTGCTGCGCCACCACTTCACCCGGCGGGTCGGCACCACACCGCAGGCCTACCGCCGGACGTTCGCCCGCGCCGGCTAGGGGCACTCAGGCCAGGTTGGTGCTGCGCGGGTAGGCGATCTCCGGGTCCGTCACCACGTTGACCAGGTAGGGGACGCCCGCGTCGAACGCCCGGTCCAGAGCCGGCCCGATCCCGCCCGGCGTCGTCACCAGCTCGCCGGCTCCACCGAGTGCCGTGACGACCTGGTCATAGCGGGTCTGCGGCGCGAGCTCGGCGGCGACGTCGTAGCCGTAGAGGAAGCGCATCGGGTGCTTCTCCAGGCCCCAGCCGCCGTTGTTGCCCATCACCATGACGACGGGCAGGCCGTGCCGCACCAAGGTGTCGACGTCCATCAGCGAGAAGCCGGCAGCACCGTCGCCGAGCATCAGCACCACCTGCCCGGAGGGCCGGGCGAGCCGCGCACCGATCGCGTATCCGAGGCCGGTCCCCAGGCAGCCGTACGGTCCCGGGTCGAGCCATCCGCCGGGTGCCTTGGGCTCGACGTACTTGCCCGCGTAGGACACGAAGTCCCCGCCGTCGCCGATCACCACGGCGTCGTCCGCGAGCCGGCTGGCCAGCTCGCCGTAGATGCGCGCCGGGTGGATGGGGTCGGCGTCGCTGGCCAGGAGGTCCCGGTCCTTGTCGACGGCGGCGCGGGCGGCGTCCTGCAGGCTCGAGGTCCACTCGTCGTACGCCGCCTGCCGGCCCGCCCTGGTCCAGCCGTCGAGGACCCCGTCGAGCACGGAGCTCAGGTCGCCCGCCGCCGAGCCGGCCAGCTGAACGTGGGTGGCCAGCTGGCCGGGGGAGTCGGCCAGGTGCACGACCGGCGCCGGCGCTGCGCCCTCCTTGCCGCCGAAGACCCCGAAGCCGAGCCGGAAGTCCAGCGGGACACCCACGACGACCACCAGGTCCGCACCGCCGAAGGCGGCTCCGCGGGCGCGGGTGACGAGCAGGGGGTGGCCGGCCGGCAGGATGCCGCGGCCCATGCCGTTGGTGATGACCGGCATGCCGACGGTCTCGGCGAGGCGGCGCGCGGCCTCTTCAGCCCCGTCGGTCCACACGTCGGAGCCGATCACCAGCACGGGCCGCTCGGCGCCGGCGAGCAGCTTGGCGACGCTGGCCAGGTCGTCGGGGTCCGGGTCGACCCCGCGATGCTGCGGAGCGCCGGGCAGCTCGACCTCGGCGCGGCTGAAGAGCTGGTCCATCGGCACGTCGAGGAAGACCGGCCCCCGGTGCGGCGCGGTCGCGAGGGACAGCGCGTCGTCCACCGCGCCGGCGATGTCGCCGACGGTCGCGACGGTTGCCGCCCGCTTGGTGACCGGTGCGAGCAGCGGCGGGTGGTCCAGCTCCTGGAGGCTGCCGGCACCCCAGCGGAAGGCCGGTGCCCGGCCGCCCACGACGAGCATCGGCGAGCCGTTGAGGTGGGCAGTCGTGATGGCACTGATGCCGTTGGTGACGCCCGGCCCCGCGGTCAGGGCCGCGAAGCCCGGCCTGCGGGTCAGCTTGGCGGTCGCCTCGGCCGCGAAGACCGCGGTCTGCTCGTGACGCACGTCGACCAGCCGCATCGGCGGATCTGCCTTGACCGCTGCGTCGTACAGCGGGAAGACGTGCGCCCCCGACAGCGTGAACAGGGTGTCCACCCCGTGGGCCCTGGCCACGGCGACCGCGATGTCGCCGCCGTGGCCTTCCAACCGGTCCCTGTCGTCGCCCATGGGGCGAACCTAACGAACGCGAGACGACGACCGGTGCCGGCTACCGGTGGGTGCGGCCGGCGGTCACCTCGCCCCGGTCACCGCTGTCAGCGGCGGTCACGTCGACCGCGGGGTCGCCGGCCTCGACGTGGTAGTCGGACTCGTGGGTGGCGTCCACGCCCGCGGGCACCTTGACTGCCCGCAGCAGCAGGGTTCCGATCACCACCACCGCGAGGTTCGCGAGGACCGCGATCAGTCCGGTGTAGATGACGGAGTCCGAGTCGATCCCCAGCTCCCTCAACGGGTAGAGGGGCCCGCCGAAGTGCTCCTTCTCGCGGAGCGGGTTGGCGGTGTTGTAGAGCATCAGCAGCCCGGCGCTGAGGCCCACGGCCCACCCGGCGAGCAGCGCCCAGCGGTGGAACCAGCCGGTGTAGAGCCCGAGGACGATCGACGGCAGCGTCTGCAAGATGATCACGCCACCGATGAGCTGCAGGTCGATCGAGAACTGCGGATCGAGGCCCAGGATCACGAGCACGGCACCGACCTTGACCAGCAGGGAGGTCAGCTTGCTGACCTTCGCCTCCTGCTGCGGGTGTCGCGTCCTTCCGGATGTACTCCTTGTAGATGTTGCGGGCGAAGAGGTTCGCTGCCGCGATGGACATGATGGCGGCCGGGACGAGCGCGCCGATCGCGATCGCAGCGAAGGCGATGCCGGCGAACCAGTCCGGGAACATCTCGTCGTAGAGCAGCGGCACGACCGTGTTCCCATCGCCGGGGATCCCGGCCTCGGGGTCGGCGCCGATCGGCGTGATGCCGGCGGCGATCGCCATGTAGCCGAGGAGGGCCAGCAGCCCGAGCACCACGCTGTAGGCCGGCAGGGCAGCCATGTTGCGCTTGATCACGTCGCGGCTGCGACTTGCCAGGACGCCGGTGATCGAGTGCGGGTAGATGAACAGCGCCAGGGCCGAGCCGAACGCGAGGGTCGAGTAGCCGATGACCTGCGGGTCGGCAAGGAGCAGCCCGTCCGCCGGGCCCTCCGGCGGTGGCGGTGTGCTGTTGAACTTCTCGTCGGCGGCGCTGAAGATCGCATCCCAGCCGCCGAGCTTGCCGGGGATGTAGACGATCGCCGCGATGACAACGATGTAGATCAGCGTGTCCTTGACGAACGCGATCAGTGCTGGTGCCCGCAGGCCGGACTGGTATGTGTAGATGGCCAGGATCAGGAAGGCGATGATCAGCGGCAGGTCGCCGGCGAGACCCTCCCCCTCGACGCCCATGGTCTTGAGGACGGCCTGGATCCCCACGAGCTGCAAGGCGATGTAGGGCATCGTCGCCACGATGCCGGTGAGCGCGACCATGAGAGCAAGGACCGACGAGCCGTGCCGGCCGCGGACGAAGTCGGCGGGCGTCACGTACCCGTGGCGGTGGCTGACCGACCAGAGCCGGACAGCCACGAGGAAGACCATCGGGTAGACCACGATGGTGTACGGCACCGCGAAGAAGCCGAGGGCTCCCGCGCCATAGATGAGCGCGGGCACGGCGACGAACGTGTACGCGGTGTAGAGGTCGCCGCCGATCAGGAACCAGGTGATCCAGGAGCCGAAGTTGCGGCCGCCGAGCCCCCACTCGTCGAGGTGCTCCAGCGACTCGGCCCGACGCCAACGCGACGCGACGAAGCCCAGGACCGTGACGAGCCCGAAGAGCAGGCAGAAGACGACCAGCTCAGTGGTCTTGATGTCGTCCATCACCGCTCACCCCGCGTCGCGCGGTAGACGAGCAGGGTGACCAGCACCGAGCCCGGGATGGCCGCCATCTGGTACCAGTAGAAGAAGGGCCAGCCCGCCACCTCCGGCCCGGTCTTGTTGTAGAAGGCGGGGAACAGCGTCGCCACCAACGGGATGATCAACAGCAGGTTCCACGGCGAGAAGTTCAGCCGCCGTGCCGCGGCGGTGCGCACCTCATCGGGTTCACGGGAGTCGTTCGCTGTCGCGCCAGCCATCTCGGCCTCCTCGCACTCGGGTGACTGCCCGCCGGAGGCTAGTCCGGTTCGTCCCGTATGCACCAGTTCGCGCCCGCACGGACGCACAGGGGTTACCCGATTCGCCCGCTCTCATTCCCCCGGGGTGGGTGCCAGATCGGTCAGATGGTCTGGGAGAGCGCCTTGACCGGCATGCCCAGGTCGCCGAGCAGGGCCAGGTCGGCCTCCGGCTCGCGACCCAGCGTGGTCAGGTAGTTGCCGACGATGACCGCGTTGACGCCGCCGAGCATGCCGTCGCGGGTGCCCAGGTCACCCAGCGTGATCTCCCGGCCGCCGGCGTAGCGCAGGATCGTGCGGGGGAGCGCGAGCCGGAAGGCCGCGATGGTCCGCAGCGCGTCGGGACCCGCCATCACCGGCAGGTCGCCGAAGGGGGTGCCGGGTCGCGGGTTGAGGAAGTTCAGCGGCACCTCGTCGGGGGAGAGCTCGCCGAGCTGCGCGGCGAACTCCGCACGCTGCTCGAGCGACTCACCCATCCCGACGATGCCGCCGCAGCAGACCTCCATGCCGGCGTCGCGCACCATCGTGAGCGTCGACCAGCGCTCCTCCCAGCGTGTGCGTCGTGACGACCTGCGGGAAGTAGGAGCGCGCCGTCTCGAGGTTGTGGTTGTAGCGGTGCACGCCCATCCCTGCGAGCCGGTCGACCTGCTCCTGGGTGAGCATGCCGAGCGAGGCGGCGACGTTGATGTCGACGGCCTCGCGGATCGCCGCGACACCCTCCGCCATCTGCGCCATCAACCGCTCGTCCGGCCCCCGGACGGCGGCGACGATGCAGAACTCGGTGGCTCCTGTCGCGGCCGTCTCGACTGCGGCCCGCACGAGAGAGGGGATGTCGAGCCACGCCGCGCGCACCGGTGACTGGAAGAGCCCCGACTGCGAGCAGAAGTGGCAGTCCTCCGGGCAGCCACCGGTCTTCACCGAGACGATGCCTTCGACCTCGACTTCCGGCCCGCACCAGCGCAGCCGCACCTCGTGCGCGAGGGCGAGCAGGTCGGGCAGGGCGTCGTCAGGGAGTCGCAGCACCTCGAGGACCTGCGCCTCGGCGAGGCCGCGGCCCTCCTCGAGCACCTGCGCACGGGCGTCGGCCAGCACGTCGTGGACGGCGCGGGTCACAGGCTCAGTCGGCTGCACGCCGGAAGTCTGCCGCATCGAAGACACCGCCGAGCCCCGGGCCCAGCCCGTCCCGAGCCGCGAGCAGGAACTCCGGCGCGTCGAGCCCTCCCGCGCCGTCGCGGATGGCACCGGTGAGCGGGCGGGCGGCCAGCATCTCCAGGTCGCGCACGTTGGACCGGCACGCCAGGTCGGGCTCGGCGGGCCAGCTGCCCAGCACGACGCCGGCGAGCGCGATGCCTCGGTGCGCCAGCGCCTCCAGGGTCAGCGCGGTGTGGTTGAGGGTGCCGAGCCGCGGGTCGGCGACCACGAGCACCGCGGCATCCAGGTCACGCGCCAGGTCGGCGATGGTGAGCCCTTCTGCGTCGTACCGCACCAGCAGTCCGCCCGCGCCCTCGACGACGACCAGGTCGCGGTCGGCGGCGAGCTCGCGCACCCGGCGCGCGCTGTCGTGCAGGTCGAGGTCCGTCCGTCCACTGCGGCGCGCGGCGGCGGCGGGGGAGAGCGGGTCGGGGAATCGGGCGTGCTCGTGGAGGTCAGTCACACCAGCCAGGCGTCGTACGTCGTCGAGGTCGCCCGGCTCGTCCTCGCCGACGCCGGTCTGCGCCGGCTTCACGACCGCGACGCGTGAGCCGCGAGCTGCCGCCAGCGCGGCGACGGCGGCGGTGACGACCGTCTTGCCGACGCCCGTGCCCGTGCCGCTGACCACCAGGACGCTCACGCGACGACCCTAGGGATGGCGGGGGATGATGGGTCCGGCAGGGGAGCGCGGGAGGACCCGCCGCCCCCCACTGCCCAGGAGAGGGCGTTGATCCGCATGGCTGAGAGATTCCTGGTCGATGCCGAGGGCTGGAAGACCGTCGCCGAGGGCGAGGTCAGCAGCCACCGGCCCAACCAGCTGCCGGTGGAGGTCCTGCAGGCCGACGGGGCGTGGGCGTACTTCCACGCGACCGACGGCTCGCCGGGTGTCGGCTACGAGCTGCACGACAACGGCACCCTCGGTGTCCGGCTCAACGGTGGCGGGAGCGAGCCGGTCCGCATCTACGGCCAGGCCGGTTGGCACCAGGTGCGCGGACCGAGGTACGAGGCCCGGCCCGCAAAGGCGCGCGCCGCCGGCTGAGCGGCCGCAGACGAACGCACCCGGCGGCCCGTTACCTGCTCTTCCTCGGTTCCGCGGCGCGTCGGAGCGCGAGACACGAAGCCCTCCGACATGATCGGCCCAACCGCGGCTCTCGAGTCAGCCGATCTCACGCCGTGTTGTCCAGGATGGACCGACACGGAGGACCACTAAAGGAGCGACTGTGGACGCAATCACCACCGACATCTGGGAGGTCCTGCTGTGGAGCTTCTGGTTCTTCATCTGGATCGCGGCGCTGATGGTGTGGTTCCGCTGCCTCTTCGACATGTTCGGAGACCGCACCCTGAGCGGCTGGGGCAAGGCCGGGTGGGCGAGCCTGATGATCTTCGTTCCGTGGCTTGGCACGATCATCTATCTGATCGCGCGTGGCAGGAGCATGACGGAGCGGCAGCTGGAGGCGGCAGCAGAGCAGCAGGCGCTGCAGGAGAGGTACATCCAGCAGGTCGCCAGCACCCCTGTGGACCCGGCCGGGCAGATCACCAAGGCCAAGGCGCTGCTCGACTCCGGAGCAATCGATCAGGCCGAGTTCGACAGTCTCAAGGCCAAGGCGCTCGCCTGACGAGAGCGACGTCACGCGACGTCGTGCCGCTCCACAAGCCGGCCTGCTGCGGACCTACTCGCACCTGAGGCCAGCAGACGACGACCGCACCCGGTCCGTCATGGATGCCACGTCGGGCGTCCTGCGGACCGGGTGCGCACTGGACGACTATGCGGCAGCATCGCCGCAGGCCGGGCGGCCAGCCGTGCTGACTAGGCCTGCTTGGTCTCCCAGAAGATCTTGTCGATCTCCTCGATCTTGTCGAGCAGCTTCTGTGCCGCGTCGGCGTCCATCGAGCCCTTCGCGCCGGACGCACCGGCGAGCTTGGTGGCCTCGTTGAAGAGCTGGTGCAGCTCGGGGTACTTCTCGAAGTGCGGCGGCTTGAAGTAGTCGGTCCAGAGCACCCACAGGTGGTGCTTGACCAGCTCGGCCCGCTGCTCCTTGATCAGGATGGCGCGGGTGCGGAAGTCGGCGTCGTTGTTCTCGCCGACCTTCTGGATGATCATCTTGATCGACTCGGCCTCGATGCGGGCCTGAGCCGGGTCGTAGACGCCGCACGGCAGGTCGCAGTGGGCATGCACGACGGTCTTGGGGGCGAGCAGACGCGACAGCACGTGATCAGTCCCTTCGGTCGTACGTATCGATCTCTCTCTGTCGGACACTACAACCGGCCGGTACCCCTCGTTCGAGGCCCTATCCCGCGCCGGCACCAACGGTGAGGAGGCTCACGTGCGGTCGATCGGCGGGCGGCGGATCCGCTGCCGCCTGGGCGGACGCCGGGTCGGACGTGTGCTGGTGCGCGGTCGCTCGATGGCCCCGACGCTTCGTGACGGCGACCACCTGCTGGTGCTGTGGGGTGGCAGTCCGCGGCCCGGCCGGCTCGTCGTCGTGCAGTGGCCCGGCCGACCGATGTCGGTCAAGCGCGCGGCCTTCCTGGCAGACGACGGATGGTGGGTCGAACGCGACAACCCGTCGGAGGGCGTGGACTCCTGGCAGGTGGGCGCCGTCGCGCCGGAGGACGTGCTGGCCGTGGTCGTCGTGCGACTGTGGCCGGCGATCCGCCGGTCCCGCTGACCCTCCGACACGAATGGTGCACGAGTGAGCAGTGAGGTCATGCTCATGCCTCACGGTGCACAGCGGCACCGATGGTGTCGGAGCCTCAGCGCGGTCAGCTGCCGGTGACCCGCTCTGCGACCGAGGAGGCCGCTGCGCCCAGGTGCGACTCGAGCTCGGCGACGGCACCGTCGACGTCACCGGCGCGCATCAAGGTGAGCAGCCGGCGGTGGTCGGCGACCTGCGACCGCGCGTTGCGTCGGGCCCGCTCCACCGACGCCAGCGCGAGCCGAAGGTCCCCGGTCAGGGTGTCCGCGTTCGCGACCAACCGGGCGTTGCCGAGCAACGCGACCAACGACGTGTGGAACTCCAGGTGCGCGTGCGTCGCCTCCACGAAGTTGTCGGCGTCGGCCTCCTTCGCCGCCCGGGCGTACGTCGCCAAGGCGGCCGTGACAGGGGCCAGGTCGGCCCCGCCTGCCCCGGCCCGGACGCCCGCGCTCTCCAGGACCAGCCGGGCCTCGAAGATCTCCGCGATGTCCCGCGGGGCGAGCTCGGTCACGACCACGCCGCGGTTGGGGTAGCGCGTCACCAGACCCTCGCCGGCCAGCACCTGCAGGGCCTCGCGCACGGTCGACCGGGCCACGCCGAACCCGGCCGCCAGGCTCACCTCGCGCAGCGGCTCCCCGGGGGACAGGTCGCCGGCGAAGAGCATCGACCGCAGCGCGTCGGCGACCCGCGAGGTCGTGCTCGAGCGGTCGATCGCGGGCACGTCGGGCATGGGCTTGACATTAGTGGTCGAGCACCCCGACACTCCGGTTGTCGGACAATTATTGTCAGACAATCCGGCAATCTTGTGCTGCTGCCCGACCTCCCGACAACCGCGAAGGGTGCGCCGTGACCGAGACCCGCGAGCCGACGCCCCTGTCCTGGGGCCGCCGCTACCTGATGTGCCGCCCGGAGCACTTCCGCGTCGACTACGCGATCAACCCGTGGATGGACGTCGACTCCCCGGTCGACCCGGACCGGGCACTGGCCCAGTGGGACCACCTCGCCGCGACCATCGAGGAGGCCGGCGCCGTCGTCGAGCGGATCGCCCAGCTCCCGCAGGCACCCGACATGGTCTACGCGATGAACTACGGCCTGGTCGACGGCGACCACGTCGCCATCACGAGCTTCCGCCACGGTGAGCGGACCGTCGAGGCCGAGGCCGCCGAGTGGTGGTTCGGCGAGGCGGGCATGCGCACCAGCCGCGTCGCCGACTCCGGCGCCGGGTCCTTCGAGGCCGGCGACGCCTTCCTCGTGGGTGACTCGCTGCTCGTCGCCGCCGGCCCGCGCACCGACCTCGCGACGCACGACGTCCTCTCTCGCACCCTCGGGGTCAAGGTCGCGACGGTGGGGGTCGTCCACCCGGCGCTCTACCACCTCGACCTCAGCTTCTGCCCCCTCGACGGGCGTCGCGCGATCGTCGCGCCCGATGCCTGGGACGCCGCGGGCCGCGCCACCGTCGCCGGCCTGGTGCCCGAGCCTCTCGTCCTGGACCAGGACGAGGCCTTCACGTTCGCCGCCAACTCGGTGGTCGTCGGCGACGTCGTCGTCATGCCCGCCGGTGTGCCCACGCGGGTCACCCGCCAGCTCGAGCGGTGGGGGTTCACTGTCGCCACCGTCGACGTCAGCGAGCTGCACAAGGGTGGCGGCTCGGTGCGGTGCATGACGCTGCCGCTGGACACCGTCCTCGACGACGCGCGACTGCCGGTGGTCCGAGAGCAGCGTCCCGGCAGCGGCGAGCTGGTCCCGGCCTGAGGCACCGTACGACCGGTGTGCCAAACTCGGCGCAGACCGGGCAACCCCCGCATCGTGAGCCGCGCCGCCGTACGCCATCCCGTACAGACCCCCGCGTCCCGGCTCCTCCACGATCGGAAGGACACCGGTGGTGACCGTGCAGGAGAACGTTCCCGTGACGAGCTCGAGGGCGTACGACGTCAGCGACCCGGCCTTCGCGCTGCACGTCGGCGGCAAGCTGGAGACGCGCTCGACCGTCCCCCTGCGCAACCGTGACGACCTGTCGCTGGCCTACACGCCGGGTGTCGCGCGGGTCTGCACCGCGATCGCCGAGGACCCGCGGCTCGTCCACGAGCTGACCTGGAAGTCGAAGGTCGTCGCCGTGGTCACCGACGGCTCGGCCGTCCTCGGTCTCGGTGACATCGGGCCGGCGGCGGCGCTGCCGGTGATGGAGGGGAAGGCGGTGCTCTTCAAGGAGTTCGCCGGCGTCGACGCCGTGCCCATCTGCCTGGACGCGTCGTCGGTCGAGGACATCGTCGAGACGGTCGTGCGGATCGCGCCGGCCTTCGGCGGCATCAACCTCGAGGACATCAGTGCGCCTAGGTGCTTCGAGGTGGAGCGGCAGCTGCGCGAACGCCTCGACATCCCGGTCTTCCACGACGACCAGCACGGCACGGCCGTCGTTGTGCTTGCTGCCTTGCGCAACGCCGCGCGGCTCACCGGCCGTTCGCTGAGCGAGCTGCGTGCCGTCGTCTCCGGCGCGGGCGCAGCCGGCGTCGCCGTGACCACCATCCTGCGCGAGGCGGGGATCGGCGACATCACGGTGACCGATCGCGAGGGCGTGCTGCACGACGGCCGGGGCGACCTGACCGCCGTCAAGCGGCACCTGGCTGCCGCGACGAACGAAATCGGGCTGACCGGCAGCCTGATCGACGCGATGCGGGGTGCCGACGTCTTCATCGGCGTCTCGGGCGGGGTCGTCCCGGACGACGCGGTGGCTTCCATGGCGCCGGACGCGATCGTCTTCGCGCTGGCCAACCCGGACCCGGAGATCCACCCCGACGTGGCCCACCGGCACGTGCGGGTCGTGGCGACCGGTCGCAGCGACTACGCCAACCAGATCAACAACGTGCTGGCCTTCCCCGGCATCTTCCGCGGCGCGCTGGACGCGAAGGCCACGGACATCACCGAGGGAATGAAGCTCGCGGCGGCCGAGGCGATCGCGGCGGTCGTCGGCGACGACCTGGCCGACGACTACGTGGTTCCGAGCCCCTTCGACGAGCGGGTGGCCCCGTCGGTGGCCGCTGCGGTGGCGGCCGCGGCCGAGCGGGACGCAGTGGTACGCCTGCCGCTCTGACGCTGCGGCTCGCCGTCGTGACGGTCCGGCCGGGGCGGGACTCCGAGCCAGGAGGGCACGGCGGCGGCCTCAGACCAGCGGCGGCGGGACGGGGCGCGGCGTGCGGTGCGGCAGCTGGGCGCGGCGGACCCCCGTGGGAACGGTCCCGCGGCGGTCGGCCGCCCGGCGCTCGGTGCGTGTCATGTCGACTCCTGGGTGGTTCGTGGATGTTCGCGATGTATCGCGTCTGTCGAGATAGACGATATATCGCGTCAATCAGAAGTCAAGATGTATCGCGAGTTTTCCTGGCCGAATTTCGCACCACCACGCGGACGCCCCGCTCGGGTCGGCTTGGCCCGGTCCGGGGTGCTTTGCGGCGTACCGGCGCACCCGGATTCCGTCGACTCCCGCCGTATCCCTGGCCGCGGGGCCGCTCTGGATCTACCGTCCGGACAACGAGCAGTGAGGTCCGGGCGACGAGGAGTCCTCATGGGTGTCGACGAGCTGGTGGCGGTCCTGGAGAAGGTCGACCTCTTCCACGACCTGCGGCCCCGGGTGCTCCGCCGGATCGCCGAGGCCGGCCGCGAGGAGAGCTTCGCGGCGGGGGACCCGGTGATCGTGCAGGGCGAGGAGGTCAGCGGCTTCCGGTCGTTCTCGCCCCGCGGCGTCGAGATGCACGTCGTGCTGACCGGGTCTGCGGAGGCTCTCGTCGACGGCAAGCCGCACGGCCGGCTGGGGACGGGCGAGTACTTCGGCGAGCTCTCGCTGGTCGACGGGCTGCCCCGGTCGGCCGAGGTGCGCGCCGGACCCGACGGCCTGGGCACCTTCGCGATCACCAAGTGGACGTTCGCCGACCTGATCGAGGACCACCCCGAGGTCGCGGTGCCGATGCTGCACGTCATGGTCGCCCGGCTGCGCGCCGCCGAGGCCGCGGACCGGCAGGGCTGACCTCAGGGCGGACCTCACCCCGCCCGGGGACTGACGGCACCCCGCCCCGGATGACCGGCGGCGGACGCTGGGTATGGTCGCGCGCATGCTCGCTGCCTCCGCGGTCCGCTTCGACACCGACGACCCGCTGGCCGGTCTGGTCGTGGGCGAGCACGCCGACCCCTCGCCGCGCGACGGGTGGACGACCGTCCGGCTGCGCGCCTCGTCGCTGAACCACCACGACCTGTGGACCCTGCAGGGCGTCGGGCTGGCCGAGGACCGGCTGCCGATGGTGCTCGGCTGCGACGGGGCCGGCATCGACGAGGACGGCAACGAGGTCGTCGTGCACGCGATCGTCGGCGACCCCGACTTCCGCGGCGACGAGACGCTCGACCCGCGCCGCACGCTGCTGTCGGAGAAGTACGACGGCACGCTGGCCGACCTGGTGCAGGTGCCCCGGCGCAACCTGGTGCCCAAGCCGGCCGACCTGAGCTTCGAAGAGGCCTCGTGCCTGCCGACCAGCTGGCTGACGGCGTACCGCATGCTCTTCACCCAGGCCGACGTGCAGCCGGGCTCGACGGTCCTGGTGCAGGGCGCCGGCGGCGGCGTCGCGACCGCGGTCATCGCCCTCGGCCGGGCGGCCGGCATCCGGGTGTGGGCGACCAGCCGGGACGAGGGCAAGCGCGCCCGGGCCGTCGAGCTCGGCGCCGACCAGGCCTTCGAGCCCGGTGCGCGGCTCCCCGAGCGCGTCGACGCGGTGATGGAGACCGTCGGCGTCCCGACCTGGGAGCACAGCCTCAAGTCGCTGCGGCAGGGCGGCACCATCGTCGTGACCGGCGCGACCGGCGGGAACCAAGCGGTCACCGACTTGCGTCGCGTCTTCTTCCTGCAGCTGCGCATCGTGGGGTCGACGATGGGCACCCGCGACGAGCTCGACCGGCTGGTCCGCTTCATGGCGGCCACCGGGGTGCGCCCGGTCGTGGACACCGTGCTGCCGCTCGAGGACGCCGTCGAGGGCTTCCGCAGGCTGGCCGGCGGCGACGTCTTCGGCAAGGTCGTCCTGACCCGGCCGGCGTGAGGCCAGCGTGAGGGAGGCAGCGTGACCGGCGAGCCGGACGTGTCGCTGCCGCGGTGGCGCGACCCGGTCTGGCGGTCGGCCGCGGACGAGTGGGTCGAGGAGCAGCTCGCGGCCGTCGGCCGTCGCGCGACCGGCCCCGGCGACTCCGAGCGGCTGGTGCCGTGGTCGGCGGTCTGGCGGGTCCCGACCGACCGGGGACCGGTCTGGTTCAAGGCGTGCACCAGCGGTGTCGGTCACGAGCCGGCGCTCTACCAGGTCCTGGTCCGCCGGGCGCCGGGTCACGTCGTGACCCCGCTCGCGCTCGACGTCGAGCGCGGCTTCCTCCTGCTGCCCGACGGCGGCCCGACCCTGCGCGAGTCGGAGGGCGCGCGCACCGACGTGGGGGCGTGGGCGCGGATGTTCCAGGAGTACGCCGCCATGCAGCGCGGTCTCGAGCCCTGGGCAGACGAGCTGCGGGCCACCGGGCTGACGGTCGCCGGTCCCGACCAGCTTCCTGCGATGCGGGAGGCGCTGCTCGCCGACGACCGGCTGCTGCTGCTCGGCGAGGAGGACGGGCTCACCGCGGAGCAGCGAGCCGAGCTGGTCGCAGAGCAGCCAGCCTATGCCGCCCGGTGCGCCGAGCTGGCGGCGTACGACATCCCGCTCTCACTGCAGCACGACGACCTGCACGACAACAACGTCTTCGGCCCCGCCGAGCCGGGCGGCCCGTTGCGGGTCTTCGACTGGGGCGACGGCGTGCTCGGCCACCCGTTCGGCGTGCTGCTGATCAGCTTGCGCGTCGTGTCCGACCTGCTCCAGGTCGGCGAGTCGTCGCGGGAGGTGCGCCGGCTGCGCGACGCCTACCTGGAGCCGTGGACGGGGGAGTGGGTGGCGGCCGACCTGCGCGACGCGGCCCGGCTGGCGGTGCGGGTCGGTGGCGTGTCGCGTGCCGACTGCTACCGACGAGCCACGATGGAGTGGCCGGCTGAGGCCCCGACGCGCGCTCCGTTCATCGAGGGCGTGCCGGCGTGGCTGCTCGAGCAGCGCGGGCCGATGCCTCTCGAGGACGCCGACTGACCGCAGTGGTCAGCGCCGGTCGACGGGGCCGTCGGCGAGCCGGCGCACCTCGTCCAGTGCCCGTGACAGCACGGCCCGCAGCTCGGCGACCCCCTCGGCGGTGAGCGGGCTGCCGCGCACGACTGCGCGCAGCTCGGCACGGAACGTCTCGATGGCCGTGTCCACCTCGGCGCGGTGCTTGTCGCGACCTGACCGAGTCGCCGAGCGGTGCTCCCGGGCCTGCGCGCGGTTCTCGCGGCGGACGTCCTTCGCGGCCGCCTTCAGCTCGGCCTGCAGGTCGCGCACCGACCCGCGCACCTCGCTGCGGATCTCGGTCGCCAGGTCGCGGACCGAGCCGGCGATCTCCTGCTCGAGGTCGTCCAGGTCGCCCTGCCGCTCGCCGAGCTCGGCCCGGCCGGACTCGGTGATCCGGTAGATCTTGCGGCCCTCCACGACGTCGTGCGTCACCAGTCCCTCGGACTCGAGGCGGGCGAGCCGGGGGTAGACGGTGCCGGCGCTGGGCGAGTAGAGGCCCATGAACCGGTCCTCGAGCTCACGGATCACGTCGTAGCCGTGCCGCGGGCTCTCGTCGAGCAGCTTCAGCAGGTAGAGCCGCAGCCGCCCGTGCGCGAAGACGGGGCTCACGCCGGCGCCTTGGTGCTCCGCCGCAGCAGGGTGATGTCGCCGGAGACGGTCTTGGCCGTGAGGCGGCCGTCCCCGTCGCCGACCTGCCCGTGCAGCGACGCCTTGCCCGGCTTGCGCTCGGTGTGGGTGCCGGAGAAGGCGCTGTCGAGCGACCCGCTCATCGTCTTGATGTCGACGGTCAGGCCGACCGTCTCGGGCATCCGCACGGTGACGTCGCCCGAGACGCTGGACAGGTCGATCCGCCCGCCGCCCGACGGGTCGAGGTCGAGGGTCAGGTCACCGGACACCGTCTCGGCCTTCACCGCGTCGCTGGCGCCGTTGACCACGGTGAGGTCGCCGGAGACGGTGGTGAAGCGCAGCGTGCCCAGCAGCTGGCGGGTCTCGAGGTCGCCGCTGACGGTCTGTGCGGTGATGTCGGACCGTACGCCGTCGAGCGTGACGTCCCCGGACACCGACTTCACCGCTGTGCGGTCGGCGACGATGCCCGAGACCACCGCGTCCGCGGACACGACGCCGAGCTCGACCGGGCAGTCGGCGGGCACCGACACGGACACGGTGGCCGAGGCCTTGCGGTTGCCGACCCAGTCCAGCAGGCCGCCCCAGGTGAGCCGCTCGTGGACGATGGTCAGGGTGCCGTTCTCCAGGCTGACGGTCAGCGGGCCGTCGACCTCGGTGACCTCCACCTGGGCGGCGCCGGACTCGGCGTCCTCGGTACGGCCGACCACGTCGACGCTGCCGGCCACCATCCGCACCTCCAGGCGCCGGACGCCCTCCAGGTCGAGGGACTGGGGCTTGTCGATCCGCCACTGCGGCATGTCGGTCTCCGTTTCACGATGTATCGCGTCTGTGGATCCACGATATATCGCGAGTGGCGGATGTCAAGCCCCGACTGCCGCTGAATGTGCGCTGCCGCACCGGGCCCGCCGTCAGAGTGGTGTGTCGGCGCACACTCGAGGGGGTGGGTCGAGCTAGTCCTCGTCGTCATCGAGGCGGGCCAGCCAGGTGGCCAGCCGCTCGACGGGCACCTCGAAGTCCGGGTTGGCGTCGACGAACTCCTGCAGCCGGCCGGCCAGCCAGGCGAGGCTGACCTGCTCCTCGCCGCGCCGGGACTCCAGCTCCTCGATGCCGCGGTCGGTGAAGTACATCGGTTGTCCTCGGTCGGGGCGTCGGCGTCAGAGGGTGAACGCGCGCTGCACGAGCTCGCGCTGCTCGGCGTCGTGCTTCTTGTGTGACCCGGCGGCCGGGGAGGCCGAGGCGGCGCGCGAGACGCACATCAGTGCTCGACCGCCCAGGTGGGCCGGCAGGTTGAGCGCGACGAAGGGCCACGGCCCCTGGTTCGCCGGCTCCTCCTGCACCCACACCAGCTCGGCGTCCGGGTAGGCCGCGACCGCATCGGCGACCTCGGCTCCCGGGAGCGGCGCGAGCTGCTCGAGCCGGAGGATGGCGACCTGCCCGCCGTCACCGTCGGCCCGCTTGGCGCGCTCGGCCAGCAGGTCGTAGTAGACCTTCCCGGAGCAGAGCAGCACGCGACGTACGCCCGACGCCTCGATGTCACCGACGGTCTCGGGGATCACCGGACGGAACGACCCGCTGGTCAGGTCCTCCGCGGCCGACGCTGCCGCCTTCAGCCGGAGCATCGACTTCGGGGTGAAGACGATCAGGGGCCGGCGCGGCTCGTGGTAGGCGTGCCACCGCAGCAGGTGGAAGTACGACGCCGGCGTCGACGGGTGCGCCACGGTCATGTTGTCCTCGGCGCACATGCTGAGGAACCGCTCGATGCGGCCGGACGAGTGGTCCGGCCCCTGGCCCTCGAAGCCGTGCGGGAGCAGCAGCACGACCGAGGAGCTCTGGCCCCACTTCTGCTCCGACGACGACACGAACTCGTCGATGATCGTCTGCGCGCCGTTGAAGAAGTCGCCGAACTGCGCCTCCCACAGCACCAGCGCGTCGGGCCGCGCGACCGAGTAGCCGTACTCGAAGCCCATCGCGGCGAACTCCGAGAGCAGCGAGTCGTAGATCCAGAAGCGGGCCTGTCCCTCGTCGAGGTTGGCCAGCGGGACCCACTCGTCGCCGGTGAGCTTGTCGGTGAGGACAGCGTGTCGTTGCACGAACGTGCCGCGGCGCGAGTCCTGCCCGGCCAGCCGGATCGGCTTGCCCTCGAGCAGCAGCGACCCGAACGCGAAGATCTCACCCATCGCCCAGTCGATGCCGCCCTCGGACGCCATCGCCGCGCGGCGCTGCAGCAGCGGCATGAGCTTGGGGTGAACGCTGAAGCCGTCGGGCATCGCGACGTGCGCGTCGGCGATCCGCTTGATGACCTCGAGGTCGACGGCGGTCGGGCGGCTGGAGCCGACCGACGCCTTCTGCTCCTTCGGCGGCTCGATGCCGTGGCCGGTGCCTTCGTCGGCCGACTCGGCGATCGCCTCGCGGGTCTCGGCGAAGACTCGCTCGAGCTGGCCCTGGTAGTCACGCAGCGCCTGCTCGGCCTCCTCGACCGAGATGTCACCGCGGCCGATCAGCGACTCGGTGTAGATCTTGCGCACCGACCGCTTGTTCTCGATCAGCGCGTACATCAGTGGCTGCGTCATCGACGGGTCGTCGCCCTCGTTGTGACCGCGGCGGCGGTAGCAGACCAGGTCGATGACCACGTCCTTCCTGAAGGTCTGGCGGTACTCGAACGCCAGCTTCGCGACGCGCACACTGGCTTCGGGGTCGTCGCCGTTCACGTGGAAGATCGGCGCCTGGATCATCCGGGCCACGTCGGTGCAGTAGAAGGACGACCGCGACGCGGCCGGCGACGTGGTGAAGCCGACCTGGTTGTTGATGACCACGTGCACGGAGCCACCGGTGCGGTAGCCGCGCAGCTGCGAGAGGTTCAGCGTCTCGGCGACGACGCCCTGACCGGCGAAGGCCGCGTCGCCGTGCAGCAGCACGGGCAGCACGGTGAAGCCCTGCTCGCCCTTGTCGATGCGGTCCTGCTTCGCGCGCGTGATGCCCTCGAGCACCGGGTTGACCGCCTCGAGGTGCGAGGGGTTGGCGGCCAGGTAGACCTTGGTCCGGCTGCCGTCCGGGGCGGTGAACTCGCCCTCGGTGCCGAGGTGGTACTTCACGTCGCCGGAGCCCTGCACCGAGCGCGGGTCCTGGTTGCCCTCGAACTCGCGGAAGATCTGCCCGTATGACTTGCCGGCCAGGTTGGCCAGCACGTTGAGGCGGCCGCGGTGCGGCATGCCGATGGTGACCTCGTCCAGCCCGGCCTCGGCAGCCGATGTCATGACCTCGTCGAGCAGCGGGATGACCGACTCGCCGCCCTCGAGGGAGAAGCGCTTCTGCCCGACGTACTTGGTCTGCAGGAAGGTCTCGAATGCCTCCGCGGCGTTGAGCCGGCGCAGGATCGTCAGCTGGTCCTCGCGCGACGGCTTGGCGAAGGGGACCTCGACCCGCTCCTGGATCCAGTGCCGCTCCTCGGGGTCCTGGATGTGCATGTACTCGATGCCGATGCGGCGGCAGTAGGACTCGCGCAGCACGCCGAGGATCTCGCGCAGCGTCGCCATCGGCTTGCCGCCGAAGCCGCCGGTCGCGAACTCCCGGTCGAGGTCCCACAGCGTCAGGCCGTGGGTGATGACGTCGAGGTCGGGGTGCGAGCGCTGGCGGAACTCCAACGGGTCGGTGTCGGCCATCAGGTGGCCGCGCACCCGGTAGGCGTGGATCAGCTCCTGGACCCGGGCCTGCTTGACGACGTCGTCCTCGTGGGACGCGGTCATGTCGCGCACCCAGCGGATCGGCTCGTAGGGGATCCGCAGCGCGCGGAAGACCTCGTCGTAGAAGCCCTGCTCGCCCAGCAGCAGCCCGTGGATCCGGCGCAGGAAGTCGCCGGACTGCGCGCCCTGGATGATGCGGTGGTCGTACGTCGAGGTCAGCGTCATGATCTTGCTGACCGCCAGACGGGCCAGCGTCTCCGGCGCCGCCCCCTGGTACTCGGCCGGGTACTCCATCGCGCCGACGCCGATGATCGTGCCCTGGCCGACCATCAGCCGGGGCACCGAGTGGACGGTGCCGATGGTGCCGGGGTTGGTCAGGGAGATCGTGGTGCCGGCGAAGTCGTCGGCCGTCAGCTTGTTGTTGCGCGCCCGCCGGACGATGTCCTCGTACGCCGCCCAGAACTCAGCGAACGTCATGCCGTCCGCACCCTTGATGGACGGCACGAGCAGCGACCGGGAGCCGTCAGGCTTCTGGACGTCGATGGCCAGGCCGAAGTTCACGTGCTCCGGCTTGACCACCGCCGGCTTGCCGTCGACCTCGGTGAAGCCGTTGTTCATCTCCGGCATCTCGGCGAGCGCCTTGACGACCGCGAAGCCGATCAGGTGGGTGAAGGAGACCTTGCCGCCCCGCCCGCGCTGCAGCGCGTTGTTGATGACGGTGCGGTTGTCGATGAGCAGCTTCGCCGGCACGGCGCGCACGCTGGTCGCGGTCGGCACCGCAAGGCTGGCGTTCATGTTGGTGACGACGCGGGCGGCCGGGCCCTTCAGCGGCGTGGCGCCGGACGGGGCCGGCTTGGTCGAGGCGACCGGCTGCGGACCTGCGGACTCGGCCGCAGCGGGCTTCGCGCCAGCGGCCTTCGGCTCGGCAGCCTTCGGCTCGGCAGCCTTCGGCTCGGCAGCCTTCGACTCGGCCGCCGGGGTCCCAGCGGCCTTCGCCTCGACCGGCGCCTGCTCCTGCACCGGGGCGGGGCCGTCGGCGCGGGCCCGGGTGCCGGACGCGGCCGAGGTCGCGGGGGCGGGGGTGGCCGTGGCGGCACCGGCGGTCTGCCGGCCGGAGTCACCGCCGTTGGAGCCGCCTCCGTTGGCGGGGCTCCCGTCGAGCGGCTTGTAGTCCTCGAAGAAGTCCCACCACGCCTTGTCGACCGAGCTCTTGTCCTGCAGGTACTGCTGGTAGAGCTCGTCCACGAGCCACTCGTTCGTCCCGAAGTCGGTCGGCTGTGACACGGCGGTGATCGCCCTCTTCCTGGCAGGTTCTGGTCGGAGCTCGGGGAGGCATCGGCTGATGGTGGCCGGTTTCTCGACCCGCCCAGACTAGTCGCCTGTGTCACGCCTGACAGGCGGGCTGCAGGCGGGGCCTCAGCCGCCGCCCACCGGCCCGGACGTGGTGGCGACGGGGCAGCCGGCCGACGGCAGGACGGGGCGGTCCGCGAGGAGCGCCCGGGCCCGGCTTCGCGACAGGTTCCAGCCGCCGGGGCCGTCCGCAGGCACGGCCGCCATCCCGCCGAGCACGCACGACCGCAGGGGCTCGGGCAGCCGGTCGACCACCGGGACTGCGTCGGCGGACAGCTCCTGCAGGTAGGCGACGTCGAGACGGCCGGTCTGCTCCCACCGGTCGACGTTGCGCTGGGCCACGAACCCGTCCCCGCCGAGGACGCCGAGCGCCAGCAGGCCGGCTGCCCCGGTGGCGACCGCCGCACGCGGCAGCCAGCCGGCCGACAGCCGCACCCCGGCCACAAGGGTCAGGACGAGGAGCACGCCCAACCATGACTCGAAGGCGTTCATGAACAGCCGCAGCCGGGTGAAGCCGAAGGCTTCCTCATAGAGGTGCAGGCGATAGAGAGCGGACGCCACGACCAACAGGGCGAGCCCCGCCAGCGACCCGAGGAGCCCGCGCATCAGCGCCCGTTGCGAGGAGGTGGTTCGTGGCGCGAACCGGGCGGCGGTCGCGATGACAGACAGCGTGAGGACGGTGACGACAAGCAGCTGGCCGAAGCCGGCGCGCGCGTACTCCGCGTAGGTCAGCCCCGAGGTCTCGAGCACGTGGCGGTGGCCGCCGAAGAGCACCGTCAGCTGCACGAGCACGAAGGCGAGGAAGAGGGCGACGAGCACGGCGATCGGCACCGCCCACTCGGCGGTGCGCACCGCCCGTGCCGGGCGGGGAGCCAGCACGTCCCACCGCGGCGGGACGGCCCCGACGAAGGCCACGGCGAGCGCGGCGCCGGCCACGACCACCAGCACGACGGCTCGCAGCGGCACCGACGGCAGGTCGACGTCCGGCAGCAGCGCCGAGAAGGCGGCGTCGGCGGAGGCGAAGAGCGCGCCGAAGACCAGCAGCAGGAGCAGCGAGCCCGCCGCGGTGCGCACCACCGGCCACCAGGTCCGGGCGGACGACCCGGCGAGCGGCGCCAGACCCCTGCCCATCCAGGGCAGCCCTCGTAGGGCACCGAGCGGGACGCTCAGCCCACCCAGCACCGTGGCGACCACCGACCGCCCCGGCGCCAGGGCGAAGGACGCGACGCCGAGGGTCCCCAGGATGGAGAGGTCGACGAGCCACGGGGCGTCGCGGAGCACGGCGACCGCCAGCAGAGTGGTCGCGAGCAGCCCGAAGCCGGCCTCGTGGCGGCCGATGCGCCCGCGGGTCGCCGGCACCGCGGCGGCAGCGACCAGGAGGCCCACGACCAGCAGGCCCAGTCCCGGCGCCTCGTCCGGCAGCAGCGCCGCGCCGGCGCCGCCGGCCACCATGGCCAGAGCCAGCGTTGCCCTCGGCAGCGCCCGGGCGGGCTCGTCCGGCCAGCCGCGAGCCACGAAGGAGGGGACCATCGAGGCGGTCGTCGACGCGGTGGTCGGCGCGACCCACGGGTCGCGCCCGGCACCGGGGACGGTCAGGTCGGTCATGCGGGTCTCCCAGGGAGGTCGACGACGAAACGGCAGCCGGTCACGCCGGCCTCGCCGCCGCCGGTGTCGGTGGTCTCGGTCCGGTCGGTGAGCTGGACCCGGCCGCCGTGCAGGGAGACCGCCCAGCGCACGATCGCCAGGCCGAGCCCGGTGCCACCGGCCCCGGTCACGGTGCCTGCGTCGTCGGTGGCCGCCGACCGGTAGAACCGGTCGAAGACCCGCTCCCGCTCGGCCGCCGGCACGCCCGGTCCCTCGTCGAGGACCTCGAGCCGGACGCCGTGCCCTGCTGCCCTCGCCCGGACCAGGACGGTCCCGCCCTCGGGGCTGTGCCGCGCCGCGTTGTCCAGCAGGTTGGCGAGCACCTGGCGCAGGCGGTCCTCGTCGGCGTACGCCCGCAGATCGGCCGGCTCGACGTCCGCGGCGTACCGCACGTCGACCCGGGACCCCGCCCCGAGCGACGCCTCGGCGTTCGCGGCGCGCACGACATCGGCCACCGGCAGGTCGTTGCGGTTCAGCGGGTGCGAGCCGGCGTCGATCCGCGACAGGTCGAGCAGCTCGCGGACCAGCCGGCCCAGCCGCTCGGTCTGCGCCAGCGCGAGGCGCAGCGTGGCGGGGTCGGGCTCGGCCACGCCGTCGACGACGTTCTCCAGGATCGCCTGGAGGGCGGTGATCGGGGTGCGCAGCTCGTGGCTGACGTTGGCGATCATTTCGCGGCGGCTCGTGTCGGCGGCCTCGAGGTCGGCGGCCATCCGGTTGAAGGCAGCCGCGAGCTCGCCCACCTCGTCGCGGGACGCCGTGTGCACCCGCCGGCTGTAGTCGCCCCGGGCCATCGCCCGCGCGGCCGCGGTCATCGAGCGAAGCGGCGACGTCATCCCTCGGGCCAGCAGCTGGGTGACGCCGAGCGCGGCGAGGACCGCGACCGGCAGCGTGTAGCGCGGCCACCAACCGAGCCCGGTGAGGCCGTACCAGACGAGCAGGCTCGCGACGGCGACGCTGGCCGCGACGAGGACGCCGAGCTTGACCTTGATGGACCGCAGCGGGTCGAGAGGTCGCAGCGTCATGACGCGCCCAGGCCGTAGCCGACGCCGTGGACCGTGCGGATCGTGGCCGACCCGAGCTTGCGCCGGACCGCGCGGACGTGGCTGTCGACGGTCCGCGTCCCGGACGCGTCGTCCCACCCCCACACCTGTGCGAGCAGCTGTTCGCGGGTGAGCACTGCCGACGGCCGGTCGGCCAGGGCGGCCAGCAGGTCGAACTCGGTCGCCGTCAGGTGCACGGGCTCGCCTGCCCGGCGGACGCGCCGCCCGGCGCGGTCGATCTCGAGGTCGGCGACCACCTGGACGTCGGTCCCGCTGCCGGCGGCGGCCAGCTCGGCCGCCCGTCGTACCCGGCGCAGCAGGACGTGCACCCGTGCGACGAGCTCGCGCATGCTGAACGGCTTCGTGAGGTAGTCGTCGGCCCCGACGGCCAGGCCGGTCAGCACGTCGGCCTCGTCGTCGCGCGCGGTGAGCATCAGCACCGGCACCGGACGCGCCGCCTGGATGCGCCGGCACACCTCGAGGCCGTCCATGCCGGGCAGCATCACGTCCAGCACGACGACGTCGGGCAGGTGCTCACCCGCCGCAGCGACGCCTGCCGGGCCGTCGAGGGCCACATGCACGACGAACCCCTCGGCCCGCAGCCGCTGCGCGACGCTGTCTGCGATGACCGGCTCGTCCTCGACGACGAGCACCGTTGCTGCTGCGCGTCGGTCGTCGGCTCCGTGCTCCCCATGCCGGAGAGCGTAGGGACCGGATGTGCGCCCGACGGGGTGGCGATGTGCAGGTCTGGTGAAGATCCGCCTAGAGGCCGAGCGACCGGGCGACGACCAGCTTCTGCACCTCCGAGGCACCTTCGACGACGCGCAGCACCCGCAGGTGACGGAGCACCCGCTCGATCGGGCCCTCCTTGAGCAGCCCCATGCCGCCGAAGACCTGCAGGCAGCGGTCGGCCACCTGGTAGGCGCGGTCGGTGGCGTAGTACTTCGCGATCGACGAGTCGAGCATCAGCGACCCGACCGGGGTGTCCTTCTGGTCGACCGCCCACGCGAGGTGGTAGGTCATCCAGCGCATCGCCTCGATCTCCACCTTGCACTCGGCGAGCGGGAAGCTGACGCCCTGGTTGGCCGCGAGCGGCGCCCCGAACGCGGTGCGGGTGCGCGCGTGCGCGACGGCCTGGTCGAGGCAGTACTCCGCGAGGCCGAGCGACTGGGCCGCGAAGCCGGCGCGGCCGGCGTTGAGGAAGCCCATCGCCGCCTGGAAGCCGCGGCCGACCTCGCCGACGACGTGGTCGGCCGGGATGCGCGCGTTGTCGAACCACAGCTCGGAGGGGTGCGAGTCGGCGATGGTCCACTGCGTCTTGCCGACCCGGAACTGGTCGCGCGGCACCACGAAGGCGGTGATGCCGCCGTCGGCCCGCTTCGCCGCGTCGGTCACGGCGAAGACCACGGCGAAGTCGGCCCTGTCTCCGTTGGTGATGTAGTGCTTCATCCCGTCGATGACCCACACGTCGCCGTCGAGCCGGGCGCGGGTGCGGATCGCCTGTGCGTCGCTGCCGGCCTCGGGCTCGGTCAGGGCGAAGCACATGGTCTGCTCGGCGCGGACGACCGGTTCGAGGTACGTCGCCCAGAGGTGGCGCGGAAGGTGCATCAGCAGCGGCGTCGGTCCTGACGGGTTCGGCACACCGAGCGTCACCAGCGCGAGCCGCAGACCGGAGCGTGCTGCGTCCTCGACCAGCAGCGTCGTACCGAGCGTCGACACTCCCCACCCACCGGCCTCTTCCGGCAGGTAGCACGCGTAGAAGCCCTCGTCCGCCGACCGGCGCCGGAGTGACATGGCCGCCTCGTAGAGCCGCTCGCGGTCCGGGGTGAGGGAGTCGAGGTCCGCGCGCAGCGACTCCTCGACGGGCCGGACCTCGCGGTCCAGGAAGGTGGCGTAGGAGTCGCGCAACGCGGTCAGCTCGTCGGGAACCGTGAAGTCCATCCGCCGATCTAACCGCCACTGGACGGGGCTCAGGGGCGTTCGGGAGCCATCCGGATCGACATGTGCACCTGGCGGGCACCCGGGGGAGCGTCCTCGAGCGGCCGGGCCGTGCGGAAGTAGGGCCGCAGCACCGCCATCAGCTCGAGCGAGATCTCCCGGAGCTCGTCGACCGTCGCGATCACGGTGCTGCTGGACATGAGGGCGGCCTCCCGCCACTCGGGCTCGGCGGCGGCCCGGTCGGCGAAGTCGAGAACCTTGGCGTCCGAGTCGGCCAGCATCACCCGGGTCAGGGTCGCGTCCAGAGCCTGAGCCTCCCGGGGGTCGGCATCCGGGTCCGGCTCGGTCACCCAGCTGGTGATCGCGGCCCGCCAGACGCGCTCCCGGCCGTCGCGGTCGCGGCTGTCGTCGGGCTCGACGAAGCCGTACTTGGCCAGCAGGCGCAGGTGGTAGCTGCATGCGCTGGGGGACAGGCCGGCCACCTGGGCGCACTCGGTCGCCGTCGCCGGGCCGTCGGCCTGCAGCTTCGCGAGGATCGCGTAGCGGCCGGTGTGTGCGAGAGCTCGCAGCGCCCCGGGGTCGGAGATCCGCCGGCCGAACGGTGTGTCGCGCGAGTCGGCGGTGGCGCCGCGGTGGCGGGGACTGCGGGCACCGTCGGCGCCTGGCTTCGTCATGTCCCCGAGAATATCTGAAATAACCCCTTCACAACAGAGATATGAAAGAGTAGTTTCACATCTCGTGGATACCGACGCGACGACTGCGACGCTCACCGACACGCGATCCGGCACGGCACCGCCGCCCGCCGTGCCGGACGTCCGGGCCGCGCTCCGGACCCGGGACGCGCGGCTGATCTTCTCCGCCTACGCCATCTCCGCGATCGGCAGCGAGGTCACGGTCCTCGCGATCCCGGTCGCGGCGGCGATCCTGCTCGGCGCGACGCCGCTGCAGATGGGGCTCCTGACGGCGGCCGGCACGGCGCCCTACATCGGGTTCGCCCTCGTCGTGGGGGCCTGGGTCGACCGGCTGCGGCGCCGGCGGCCGCTGATGATCGCTGCCGACCTGGCTGCCGCCGCTGCGCTGCTCACCGTCCCGCTCGCCTGGGCACTCGGCGTGCTCTCGGTGAACCAGCTGATCGCGGTCGAGCTGGTCGTCGGGGTGGCCCGGGTGACCTTCCGGCCGACCTTCAGCACCCACCTGCCGGACGTCGTCCCGGCCCACGCGATCACGACCGCGAGCTCACGGCTGCGCGCGACGGAGGCCATCGCGATGCTCGCCGGCCCGACCCTGGGCGGTTCCCTGGTGCAGATCCTCACGGCACCGATCGCGGTGCTCGTCGACGCCGTCTCGTTCCTGCTGTCGGCACTGCTGGTCGGCCGGGTCCGGGCCCCCGAACGGGTGGGCTACGTCGCCCCGCCGCGTCGCCGGCTCGCCCAGGAGATCGGCGAGGGCATGACATACCTCTTCCGGGACCGCCGGCTGCGGGCCATCGCGGGTGCGGCCGCCAACGTCAACTTCTTCGGCCTGATGATCTTCGCCCTGCTCGTGGTCTACCTGACCCGCGACCACGACTTCACGCCACTGATGATCGCGGCCGTCACGGTCGCGGGCGGGCTCGGCTGTCTCGCCGGCGCGCTCCTCGCCCCCAAGGTCTCCGCGCGGATCGGCCGCGGCCGCACCATCATCGCCGGCTCGGCGATCTTCTCGCTCGGCATGATCGCGTTCCCCGCCGCGCACGGGCCGCGGTGGCTGGTGCTCGCGATCCTGTGCGCCAACGAGGTCTTCGTGGGCGTCGGGGTCATGCTCTTCGACGTCACGACCGGTGCGTTCTACGTCACCGATGTCCCGGACGCGATCCGTGGCCGGGTGAACAGCTCGATGTCGACGATCACCCAGGGCGTCAAGGCGCTCGGTGCCCTGACCGGTGGCGCGATCGGCACGGCGTACGGCGTCCGACCGGCGCTCTGGGTCGCAGCCGTCGGCGCCACCACCACGGTGCTGTGGACCTGGTTCTCGCCGTTCCGGCTCGAGGATCCGTCGGACGCGGCTGCCGACGCTCAGTCGACGTAGCGTTCCCGCGGGGCGGTCAGCCAGGTCGTGAAGCCGAGCAGCACCAGCAGGCCGCCGAGGGCGAGGGTGGCCGCGACCAGGGCGGTCTGGATCGGCTCGTCCGACTGGTTGCGCAGCAGGTCGTACGTGACGTCGTTGGACAGCGTGAACGCGACGGACAGCCCGCCGAGGACCGCGAGCAGGAACGCGCCGAGCCGTCCCGGCGCGCCGTCCATGCTTGCCAGCACCGTCAGGATCGCGCCGGCAGCGACCGCGCCGAGCGGGGCCGCGAGCCCGGTGCCCCAGCTGCGCAGCCAGTCCTCACCGACGGTGTCCACGGCTCCGGGGTCGTCGAGGAAGGACAGGTCGTAGGGGATGGTCTGGTCCACCGCGAGCCAGGCGGCCCCCAGGGTCACACCCACCCAGGCCACGGCCACCAGCACCAGCAGCTTGCGCACGGGCACAGACTGCCAGCCGCCGGGTCACCGATGGCGCAGGCGGACCACGAATCGCAGGCCGGACCAGGTCTGGTCGACGGCGCAGACCTTGTTGTCGACCATCCCGGTCGGCAGGACGACGTCGCGCAGCACGTTCTCGTCCAGGTCCGACGGCACCCCGCTGGCGCGCTTCGGCCAGACCACCCACAGCGCGCCGGCCGGGGTCAGGCGGGCGCGCAGTCCGTCGAGCCGGGCCAGCAGGTCGCGCCGTCGCGTCACGAAGAGCAGGACGACGTCGTACGCCGCGGAACCCGCCCGGCGATGGACCTCGACGCCGGGCAGCGGCCCGAGGTCGAAGCCGGCGGGTGCCGCCGCGAGGAGCACCCGGTGACCCGGCTTGATGCCGAGCTTGGTCGGCAGCGGGGTTCCGGAGTAGCCCGCCTGACCTCCTGCGGTGCCGGCCGCCATGGCGTCGAGTCTGGCGCAGCGGGTTCGGTGCGGCACACTCCGGGCCATGGCCGGCCTGTCGCTCGACGAGGCGCGAGGACGCTGGGTGCTGCTGGCGACGGTCCTCGGCTCCGGACTCGCCTTCCTCGACGCCACCGTCGTCAACGTCGCGCTGCCGGCGATCGGCGCGGACCTGGACGCGGGCATCTCCGGGCTGCAGTGGACGGTCAACGCTTACACGCTCACCCTGGCGGCGCTGATCCTGCTCGGCGGGTCGCTGGGGGACCGCTTCGGACGTCGGAGGGTCTTCGTCGTCGGGGTCGTCTGGTTCGCCCTGGCGTCACTGGCCTGCGGGCTGGCGCCGAACGTGATGTGGCTGGCGGTGGCGCGTGCCGTGCAGGGGGTCGGTGGTGCCCTGCTCACGCCCGGGAGTCTCGCGATCCTGCAGTCGAGCTTCCGCACCGAGGACCGGGCGCGCGCGATCGGCGCCTGGTCCGGTCTGGCCGGGGTCGCCGGCGCGGCCGGGCCGTTCATCGGTGGCTGGCTGGTGGAGCAGGCGGGCTGGCGGTGGGTCTTCCTGCTCAACCTGCCCCTCGCGGTCGCCGTCGTGCTGGTGAGCGTCCGACACGTCCCCGAGACCAAGGACCCGGAGGCCGCCCACTCGCTCGACCTCCCGGGTGCGGCACTGGGCGCGCTGGGGCTCGGCGCGCTGACCTACGGGCTGATCGGCTGGCAGGAGCAGGGCGCATCGGCGATGGTGCTCACCGGGTTGGTCGTCGGCGTCGCCGGGCTGCTCGCCTTCGGGTGGCGCGAGCACACCGCGCGCGAGCCGATGCTGCCGCTGGGCATCTTCTCCTCGCGGCTCTTCGGTGCGACCAACGCGGTGACCTTTGCGGTCTACGCCGCCATCGGCGGCGTCTTCCTCTTCCTGGTCCTGGCCCTGCAGGTGGTCGCCGGGTTCTCGCCGCTCGCCGCCGGTGCCGCGCTGCTGCCCGTGACCGTCCTGATGCTCCTGCTGTCGGCCCGGGTGGGTGCGCTGGCCACCCGCATCGGCCCTCGGCTGCCGATGACGGTCGGACCGGCGCTGGCCGGCGTCGCGGTCCTGCTGATGTCCAGGCTGGGTGCCGACGCGTCGTACGTCGTCGACGTGCTCCCGGCGACCACCCTCTTCGGCCTCGGGCTGGCGCTGACCGTCGCGCCGCTGACGTCGACCGTCCTCGCGGCCGCGCCGGACCGGCACGCCGGGCTGGCGAGCGGGGTCAACAACGCGGTCGCCCGGGTGGCCGGCCTGCTCGCCGTGGCCGTCCTGCCACTGGTCGCGGGCCTCGACGGGGAGGCCTACGCCGACCCGGACCTGCTGCAGCCGGCGTTCCGCACCGCGATGATGGTGTGCGCGGGCCTGCTCTTCGCCGGTGCTGCACTGTCGGCCCTGACGGTGCGCACGCCGGCGAAGCCCGCGGCCGGCGTCGAGCACCACCACCACTGCGCGGTGGGCGGGCCGGCCATGGAGACCTGCCCGCGGCGCGGGCCACTCGAGCCGGCGACCGCCCACCCGGGCGGCTGAGACCTCAGGCGGTCTCGGCCACCCAGTCGCGCAGGTGCTCGAGTGCCTCGCGCTCGATCTGGCGGACCCGCTCCCGGGAGACCCCGAGGCGGCCCGCGATCTGCTCGTAGGTCTGCTTCGGGCCGGGGACCAGCCCGTAGCGGCTGCGGATGACCTCGGCCTCGCGGTCGGTGAGCCGGTCGACCAGGCCGATGACGGCGCCGCGGGTCGCCTGGTCGACGACCAGGTCCTCCGGGCTGGGGTCGGCGGCGTCGACGAGGTCGCCGAGCGTGGTCCCGCCGTCCTCGCCGACGAGGGCGTCGAGGCTGGCCGGCGTCCGGGAGATCGAGTCGAGGTCCTCGATGGCTGCCACCGTGATGCCGAGCTCCTCGGCCACCTCGGCGTCGGAGGGCTCGCGGCCCAGCGACGCACCCATGTCGCGGCGGGTGCGGGACAGCCGGCTGAGCTTCTCGACCTGGTGCACGGGCAGCCGAACGGTGCGGCTCTGCTCCGCGATCGCCCGGCCGATGGCCTGGCGGATCCACCAGGTGGCGTAGGTGGAGAACTTGTAGCCGCGGGCGTAGTCGAACTTCTCCACGGCGCGGACCAGACCGACGTTGCCCTCCTGGATCAGGTCGAGCAGCGGCATCGACGCCCGGGTGTAGCGGCGGGCGAGGGAGACCACCAGGCGCAGGTTCGCCCGGATGAAGGCGCGCTTGGCCTGCTCGCCGTCCTCGGCGAGCTGGTCGAGCTCGGTGCTGCTCGCGACCTTGCGGGCGGCCTGGAGCTTCACGGCCCGGCGGCCGTTGAGGGTGTCCAGCCCCGCGAGCAGGTGCCGGGCGTAGAGGCCGGCCTCGATGCGCTGCGCCAGGTCCACCTCGGTGGCGGCGTCGAGCAGCGGGGCCTTGCCGATCTCGTCCAGGTAGAGGCGGACCAGGTCGGGTGTGCCGACCTCCTCCTCGGCGGGCTCGCGAGTCGTCGTGTCGAGGACGTCGGTGCTGGTGTCGGTGGCGCTGGTGTCGGTGGCGGTGGGGCTGGGGGAGCGGTCGGTGTCGAGCGGGAGGCGGGACAGAGGCAGCTGGGTCAAGTGCGGTCCCTCGGGTCGAGCTGGTTGACATCTGTCCGAACGACCAGGAGGCCCGGAAGATTTCCGCCTGGTCAGTGCGCGGGCAGCCAGGGCTCGGGGTCCACGAGGGTGGCGTTGACGTAGAGCTCGAAGTGCAGGTGGCAGCCCGTGGAGTAGCCGGTCGAGCCCACGACGCCGAGCACGTCACCGGCGGCCAGCTGGGCGCCGACGACGGTGCCGAGTCGCGTCTGGTGGTTGTAGGTCGTCGTGAGCAGGACCCCGCCGACGACGCCGTGCGAGACGACGGTGCGCCAGCCGTAGGCGCTGTTCCAGCCCGCGGCGGTGACGACACCGGGCCGGGCGACGTGGATGGGCGTGCCGCAGGAGGCGCTCAGGTCGGTGCCGGTGTGCAGCTTGTAGACCCCGGTGATCGGGTGGACGCGCATCCCGAAGGGCGAGGAGACCCGGCCGTTCACCGGCCAGCTCAAGGCGCCCGGCCGGGCAGGGACGGCCGACCCGTCCCGGGCGCCGGCTGCGCCGAGCTCGGCGCGGGCCTGCGCCGCCAGCTCGCCGCTGAGCTCGCCGGACACCTGCTGCTGGTGGGCATGGGCGGCGTCGTCGTCCACCTGGGCGGCGCGGGCCGCGGCCAGTGCCGCCTCGCGCTGCGCGACCAGGTCACCGACCCGCGCCTCGGCGGCCCGGGCCTGGGCCTCGAGCCTGGTCACGGCGCGCAGCTCGCGCTGGGCCCGGGCGTCGGCAACCGCGAGCCGGTCGCGCACCGCCGCCAGGTCCTGGGTCTGCTCGGCGGAGGTCTGCTGGACGGTCTCCAGGTCGTCGAGCAGGGAGCGCTGGCTGGTGACCACGGTCTGCAGGCTGACCAGCCGCTCGGCGAAGTCGGTCGGCGACCGGGCCTCGAGCAGCATCGACAGGTCGCTGAGGGACCCGCCGCCCTGGTACGCGGCGCGGGCCAGCCGGCCGATCCGGGCGCGCTGGGACTCGACCTGGGCGGCCGTCTCCTCCGCGTCCTGGCTGCTGAGCATCAGCCGGACCTGCGCTGCTCCGCGCTGGTGGGCGGCGATCGCCTGCCGCTTGCGTGCCGCGGCCAGCAGGACGCGCGCGTGGGCCGCGGTCTCCTGGGCGCCGGGGAGCGCGGCCTCCGCCAGCCGGAGGTCGGCCGCCGCGCGCACCATCGCCTCGCTGGACTCGGCCAGCTCCTGGCGGACCTCGTCGAGGACCTTCTCCAGCTCGGCCTGCCGGGAGGTGCCCTGGCCGGACTGTCCGTTTTGCGCCGGTTCGGTGGCAGCGTGCGAGCTCGGGAGCGGCCCGACGCTCAGCGCGAGGGCGGCTGCGAGCAGCGGTGCGGCCAGCCGGGCGCGCCCGGTCGCCGCACGTCGGGCAAGCATGGACGTCCTTCACCGAGGTCTGTCAGGACGGCCCGCGCTCGCGCGGGGGCCGGGGGTGTCCTGACTACCGTCGGCGCCGGGCACCCCCGACTTGACGGCCTACGAGGCTGCGGCGTGCTCCTCCGGGGCCACATCCGGCGCCATGGCCGCCAGCTGGTGGGCGAGCGCCCCGGCCACGACGTCCTGCCCGAAGCGGGCCCGGACGCGGTCGATGGCGGCCAGCCCCATGCCCTCCCGGCCGAGCGGGTCGGCCAGCAACGCCCGGATGGCGGGCGCCGTGCCGCCGCGGCCGACGAGCAGCCCGGTGACGCCGTCAGCCACGACGTCGGAGAGCACGCCCGCGTCGGAGGCGACGACCGGGACGCCGCTCGCCATCGCAGCCAGGGCAGTCGCGACCTCCGCGTCGGTGTCGTCGACCACGACGAGCAGGTCGAGCGACCGCACCAGCGCAGGTGTCGTGTCGGTCCACTCCTCTGGGGGCGGCACCGGCACCGCGTGGCAGGCGGGCATCGAGTCGATGCCCGCCAGCAGGACCTGCCGGGACGCGCCGTCGGGGGGCGCCGCGACGCCTACGCGGTGCCGTCCGTCGTCGGTGGCCCGGGGTGCGACAGGTCCGCGGTCGGTGAACAGCTCGGTGTCGACGGCCTCGGGGAGGACTCTCAGGGTGTCGCGCGGAACGCCGCGGTTGACGAGCCGGTCGCGCTCCCCGGCACTGACGACCAGCACCCGGGTCGACGAGCGCAGCAAGGCACCTTCGATCCGGTCCTCGTCGCTCCCGGGTCGACGGACCGGTCGGGTGAGGCGGAGCGCCACCGGTCCGGGGGCGCTCCGCGCCGCCAGGTGCGCCGCGACGCCGGCCTCCCATCCGGCTGCCAGGTAGGCGTCGGGGTGCCGGTCCTGCAGGGCGGTCCCGAGCTCGCGGCCGACGATGGCGGCCTCGGCTGCGTCGACGGACGGGGCGCGCCGCACGTCGTGACCACGGCGGGCCAAGGCGTCCTGGGCCCAGTCCGCGAATCTGGACGTGCCGGAGGTGTGTAGCAGGGCGATGTGCATCGGAGGTCTCGCTCGGGGTCAGGGCGCCTGGGCGTCCGGGGAGTGGCGCCGCCCTGCTGCAGCGCGTCGATCGGTACGGGACACCCATGCTCAGATCCGGCCTCCCGCAAACGCGGTCGGCCGGACTCCCCGTCGGGGAGGTCCCGGGTTCAGGACGGTTGCTGCTGGTGTCGCTGGAGCTCGTTGATGAGGTCGCGGCGGCTCATCGACGACCGGCCCTCGATCCCGGCCCGCTTTGCCAGCTCGTAGAGCTCCGCACGCGAGACGTCCAGGCGACGCGGGGGTGGCCCGTCCGCGCCCTCGTCGCGCAGGACCGCGTCGCGGATGTCGGTGTAGCGACCGCCGAGCTCGCGCATCTGCTTGCGTGGCAGCGCCTCGGTCATCGGGGCCAGCACCCGGTCGGCGAGCAGGGCGGCGTGCCGGCCAAGCTCCGCGGCGAGTGCCGCACCGGCCGCCTCGAGGTCGGTCGTGTCCAGGTCGACCGCCTCGACGCGCGCGAGCGCCGCGCCGAGGGCCTCGTCGACCCGGAGCAGCTCGGAGCGGGCGGCGATCGCGGTCTCGCCGCCACCGGCGACGAGTTCCGCGGGCAGGGTCTCGGTCTCAGCCGCATGGTGCGCGCGCATCAGGTGCACCAGGTCGGCGCGCCACCGCTCCTGGCTGGGGCCCGGCGTGCACGCACGACGGATCAGCCGGAGCAGGCGCTCGTGGTCGGTCGCGGTGAGGCGCGCGATGCTGCTCGGCATGACAGGCGCGTACCCGCCAGTACGTGCATCACACGCCGCGTCAGCCGCGTGAACGCTCCCGGGCGGTCACGGGGACGACGTACCAGATGACGACGAACCACAGGACGAGCCCGCCGGAGATCACGAAGGGCAGCACACCGCCGAGGGCGACGTCGAGGATCAGCAGGACGGCTCCGTTGATGGCGACGAGCAGCATCACCAGCCCGCCACGGGCCATCAGGTCCGCGCCGGTGACCAGTCGCGGCTTGAGGCCACGACGGAAGACGATCCGGTGGAACGGCACGGGGCCGATCAGCAGGGCCGCCGCGACCGCTGTCGTGACCAGCGTGACGACGTACAAGGTGAGCTGGAAGTCCGTGATCCGCGGGAACCGCTGGGTGAAGGCGAGGGTGAGCAGGAAGGCGAAGAGGAACTGCACACCGGTCTGGGCGACGCGCAGCTCCTGGAGCAGCTCGTCGTAGCGACGGTCGGCCTTCTCGTCCTCCGACTCGGCCCGGTCGGACACGTCCCGGTCGGACTCGCTGTCACCTGTCACGGCGGTGAGGCTAGCGGTCAGCGCACCTGGCCGCGCCAGGCGCCGGTCTCGCCGCCGCGGGCCTCGATGAACGACTTGAACCGCTCCAGGTCGCCCTTCACGCGGTGCGTCACCACGCCGAGCCGGTCGCCGACCTTCTCGACGACGCCCTCGGGCTCGAAGTCCATCTGCAGCATCACCTTCGTGGTGTCGGCGGAGAGCCGGTGGAAGGTGACGACACCGGCCTGCCGCGGCTCGTCGACCGACCGCCAGGCCACCCGCTCGTCCGGGTTCTGCTCGGTGATCTCCGCGTCGAACTCACGGGTGACACCGCCGATGCTCGTCACCCAACGGGTCCTGGTGTCATCGACCTGCTCGATGCGGTCGACGCCTTCCATGAACTCCGGGAACGACTCGAACTGGGTCCACTGGTTGTATGCCGTGCTGACCGGCACGGCGACCTCGATGGACTGCTCGATGCTGCTCATGGACGACCCCTCCTGTGCTCGTGACCGACCCGCGTGCCGACTCGGTCGCTCTGCAGCGCCTTTCCGCGGTGTGCTCGGTCAAACGCGGATCGCCGACCGTAGGGTCTCCGCCATGCCCGGCCTGCGTCTGCGTCCCGTCCGCGTCGAGGACGAGCCCGCGGTGCGGGCCGGTCAGGACGCGATGCTGGCCGACGACTTCGTCTTCGCGCTCGGTCTCGAGCCGGAGATGGCGTTCGCGGACTACGTCGCGTGGCTCGAGCTCCAGCGTCGCGGCCTCGAGGTCCCGGCGGACCGTGTCCCGGCCACCTTCCTGCTGGCTGACGTCGACGGCGTGGTCGTGGGCCGCACGTCCGTCCGGCACGAGCTCAACGACTGGCTGCGGCTCGAGGGCGGCCACATCGGCTACGGGGTGCTGCCCGGCCACCGGCGTCGCGGGCACGCGAGCGAGATCCTCCGGCAGAGCCTGGTGGTCGCGAGGTCGTACGGCGCCGACCGGGTTCTCGTCACCTGCGACGACGACAACGTCGCGTCCATCGCGGTGATCGAGGCCAACGGTGGCCGGCTGGACGACGACATGCCGTACGTCGGCACGCCGCTCAAGCGCCGCTACTGGATCGACTGAGTCACGACACCGACTCCGCCGGCGTGGGGTCCGCGGGCAGGTGCCGGCGGGACTGGACGACCCGGAAACGGCTCGCGACGTAGGCCGCATCGGTCAGCGCGGAGTTCGCCGCCGGGTTCGCCCCGGTGGCGTGGAAGTCGCTGAACGCTGCCGACTGGTTGACGTAGACCGACTCCGTGAGGTTCTCCGACAGCGCAACCCCGGCATCGAGGGCCGCCTGCTCTGCGGCCTCGAGGACCTTGCTGTCGGTGGAGTAGACGGCGGCGGTGATGGCGCCGTGGTCGCGCACCGATTCGCGCATGATGCGCAGCGAGTCCGGCGTGCCGTCGGTCGTCACCAGGAAAGACACGGGTCCGAAGCACTCGGCGAGGTAGGCACCGGTGTCGCTCGCGTCGACCTGCACCACCGTGGGCGTACGGACGATCGCGTCGGGGAACTCGGGGTTGGCAACAGACCGGGACGCGAGCACCACCGTGCCGAAGGACGGCGCCGAGTCCAGCCGCTGGCGCACGCCGTCGTTGACGACGGCACCGAGCAGCGCGTTGGCCCGGACGTCGTCGCCGAGGAGCCCGTCGACCGCGGCGGCCAGGTCGGCGCCGAGCTGCTCGACGGTGCGGTGCTCGCCGTCGGCGGTGATGCCGTCGCGCGGCACCAGCAGGTTCTGCGGCGTGGTGCACATCTGGCCGCTGTAGAGGGACAGCGAGAACGCCAGGTTGCCGAGCATCCCGCGGTAGTCGTCGGTCGAGTCGATGACGACGGGGTTGACCCCGGCCTTCTCGGTGAAGACCACGGCCTGGTGCGCGTTGCGCTCGAGCCAGGTGCCGAAGTCCGACGAGCCCGTGTAGTCGATGACCCGGACCTCCGGGCGCAGCGCCAGGACCTTGGCCAAGCCTTCGCCCTCGCGCTCGGCTGCGAGCGTCACGAGGTCAGCGTCGAAGCCGTTCTCGGCCAGCACCTCGCGCAGGACCCGCACGGTGATCGCCAAGGGCAGGACAGCGCGCGGGTGCGGCTTGACGACGACCGCGTTGCCGGTCACCAGGCTGGCGAACAGACCGGGGTACGAGTTCCAGGTCGGGAATGTGTTGCAGCCGATCACGAGGGCGACGCCGCGCGGCACCACGGTGAACGTCTTGGCCATCCGCTGCGGCGGCCGCTTGCCCTGCGGCTTCTCCCAGACCGACTCGGCCGCGTGCCGCGTCATCTCCGCATAGGCGTAGGCCACCGCCTCCAGCGCACGGTCCTGCGCGTGCGGCCCGCCGGCCTGGAAGGCCATCGCGTAGCCCTGGCCGGACGTGTGCATCACTGCCTGCGCCATCTCGTGGCTGCGCGCGTTGATGCGCGCGAGTGCCTCGAGGGCCACCGCGGTGCGCGCCTCGGGACCGGCGTCCCGCCAGGCCGGGATCGCGGCCGTCGCCCCGGCCAGGAGCGCGTCGACGTCGGCGTGCGGGTAGGTGATGTCGAGGTCGATGCCGTAGGGCGACCGCTCACCGGGCACCTCGCCGTCGGCCCCGGCCTGGTCGAGCCGGAAGGCCGTGCCGAGGTGGGCCTCGAACGCGGCCTTCCCGTCGCCGGCCGACTGGCTGCCGGGGACCCCGTCAGGGCCGTAGGCCTTCAGGTTCTCGGAGTACGCCGACCAGTAGGTGCGCTCCCGGATCGCGGTGAGTGCCCGGTCGAGCGTCTCCCGGTGCCGCTGCTGGAGCCCGTCGAGAAGTGGGTTCGCCATGCCCGCGACCCTAGTCTGGGCGTCGTGACCGACGTGACCCTCCTCGACGGTGGCCTGGCCACCGAGCTGGAGCGCCGCGGGCACGACCTGTCCGACGACCTCTGGTCGGCCCGGCTGCTGCGCGACGACCCGGGCGAGGTCCGCGACACCCACCTCGCGTTCTTCCGGGCCGGCGCCCAGGTCGCGACGACCGCGAGCTACCAGGCGAGCGTCGAGGGCTTCGCCGCGCAGGGCGTCGCCGAGGCGGCGGCCGCGGGGCTGATCGCGTCGAGCGTCGCGCTCGCCCGCGAGGCGGCGGCCATCGCCGAGCAGGAGGACGGCGTACGCCGTCAGGTGGCCGCCTCGATCGGACCGTACGGGGCCGTGCTCGCCGACGGGTCCGAGTACTCCGGTGACTACGGGGTGACCGACCAGCGGCTGCGGGACTTCCACCGGCCCCGGCTCGAGCTGCTGGCTGCCGCCGGACCCGACCTGCTGGCCGTCGAGACCGTCCCGTCGGAGCAGGAGGCGACGGTCCTGCTCGGCCTGCTCGAGGAGCTGTCGACCGGCATCCCGGCCTGGCTGTCCCTGACGTGCGCCGACGGCTCGACCACCCGCCGCGGCGAGGACGTCGCTCGGGTGTTCGGGCTTGCGGCGGGTCTCGACACCGTCGTCGGCGTCGGGGTCAACTGCACCGCGCCGGAGCACGTCCAGGCGCTCGTGGCCGCGGCGGTGGCGGCGTCGGGCAAGCCGGCGGTCGCCTACCCGAACAGCGGGGAGACCTGGGACGGCGAGGCCCGTGCCTGGGGTGGCGACGGGGCCGGGGTCGACCCGACCGCCGCGCGGTCGTGGGTCGCGGCCGGCGCGCGCTTCGTCGGTGGCTGCTGCCGGGTCGGCAGCGACGACATCGCCCGGCTGGCGGCCGGGCTGTCGGCTCAGCCGGTCTGACGCCGGCCGCCGGGCAAACCTCTGGTCGACCTACCGCGTCTCACGTGTTGGCGAGCCGGCGGGCGGCGATGGACTCGGTGCGTCCGCGCAGCTCCTCGTCACCGGTCAAGGCGGCCAGGAAGTCCTCGCGCTGGATCGTCTGCAGGACGCTGTCCTCCGTCGCGACGACGGTGGCCGTCCGGGGCACGTCGCGCAGCAGCGCGATCTCACCGAAGTGGTCGCCGGTCGCCATGTGCGAGAGCACCCGACCGTCGTGCGACGCATCCAGGGCGCCGCTCTCGATCACGTAGAAGAGGTCGCCCACGTCGCCCTCCCGGACCACGACCTCGCCCGCCGGCACGGTGACCCGCTCGAGGCGGCTGGCGAGCTGCTCGACCAGTGGCCGGCGCAGCGGCTGGAAGAGGGGCACGCCGTAGAGGAGGTCGAAACCCTCGGGCTCGGAGACCGTGGCGTCCAGGTGGCGCAGCCTCGGCATCGCGAGCAGGCCGACGACAGTGATGGGCACCGACAGCACGACCAGCCCCCACCGCAGGCCGATCCACGAGATCAGCAGCGGCATCACCAGCGACCCCAGGGCCATGGTGGAGATCAGCGCGCTCTCGAGTGCGCCGAAGACCCGGCCCAGGACCTCGTCCGGCACGATCCGCTGCAGGATCGTGTTGGCGTTGACGTCGACGACCGGGTTGGCCGCGCCGATGACCGCGAAGGCGATGAACGCGGCGGCCGCCACCGGCCAGACGGCTATCAGCAGCAACGGGACCGCCCAGAAGATGACTCCCCACCCGAAGTCGGAGGCCAGCCGGTGCCGCGTGGCGAGGGCCACGGTCAGCAGGCCGCCGAACAGCGCCCCGATACCGAGGACCGAGTCCAGGTAGCCCAGACCGGACGGGCCGAGGTCGGTCAGGTCGAGGGCGATCGCGACGCCGAAGACGAGGGACGCCCCCGCGACCACCGTCTGGGCGGCGTAGATCACCGTGACCAGCCGCAGGTCGGGGTGCCGCCAGATCACGCCGAAGCCGGCAAGCGCGGACCGGAGGAACGGCTCGTGAAGCTCGGTCCCGCCGCCGTCGGGAGCGGCTCCTCCGCCAGGCTCCGCATCGCCGGCTGCCGCCGACCTCGATCGCGGGTGCACCCCCGCGACGAGCACCGCCGACCAGACGAACGTCACGGCGTTGAGAAGGATGACCGTGGCAACGTCCGCGACCCCCAGCAACAGTCCGGCGAGAGCAGGTCCGACGAAGAAGGCCAGGCTCTCGATGGTGCTCCCGACGCCGTTGGCCGCCGTCAGCTCGTCCGGCTCGTCGACCAGCGACGGTGTCAGGGCGAGCTGCGCCGGCCGGAACGCCGTCCCGACCAGGCCGGCCAAGACGACGAGGCCGAAGACGAGGATCTCCGGGCCCTCCCACTCGACCAGGGCGGCCGCGCCGGCGATCACGACGGCACGCACCAGGTCGCAGCCGACCATCAGGGTGCGGCGCGACATCCGGTCGGCGAGAGCCGACGTGAATGGCGCCCCGATCGCGGCCACCCCGTACTTGACCGTGACGAAGACGCCCACCGCTGTCGCGCCGCCGACGCCGTAGGCCCAGACCATGACGGCTGTCGCGTAGGCCCAGTCGCCGATCATCGAGCCGGCCAGCGCCAGGTTGAGGCGCCGTAGTGCCTGGTTGCGGAAGACGGTCGACAGGGATGTGCGCGTCTCCGCGACGGCGGAGCCGATCGTGCCCGACGACGACATGGGCCGGAGCCTAGGGACCGGTCGCCTTCGGCGCGGGACCTTGCACAAGATCGAGTCGACGACGACGGAAGTGCCGTCGGCGAAAGGTCCCGGTTGAGGTGCCCCCGGTAGGATTCGAACCTACGCCACCGCCTCCGGAGGGCGGTGCTCTATCCCCTGAGCTACGGGGGCCATCGGATGGCCGGTCAGCCCGCAGAGATTAGCAGTCCGCCAAGGACCCCTCCGACCGCGATTCGCCCGGCTAGCCTCGCCTGGTGCCCGACAGCCTTGGTCGCGTCCTCGTCGTCGACGACAGCGAGGTCATCCGGACGCTCATCTGCGTGAACCTCGAGATGGAGGGCTTCGAGGTGGTCCAGGCCGTCGACGGTCAGGACGCGTTGGAGAAGGTGCACCAGGCCGCGCCGGACGTCATGACGATCGACGTGAAGATGCCGCGGCTGGACGGTTTCGACACCGTGGCTCGGCTTCGCGCGGACCCGCGGACCAGCGCCCTGAAGGTGGCGATGGTCACGGCCTGCGCCCAGGAGGGCGACATCCGGCGGGGCCGCGAGGTCGGCGTGGACGCCTACGTCACCAAGCCGTTCGACCCGGCCGTCCTGGTGCGCACCGTCCGGGACCTGGTCGAGCGCGCGGTGCCCTGACCGTCCCCGGATAGCCTGGGCGGGTGAGCGCCGCATGACCCCTGCCGAGCTGTCGGCCGCCGTCCGGGACGCCGTCCAGGCGACCGTGGACGCCGGCGAGCTGTCCGTGCCCGTTCCCGAGTCCGTCAGGGTCGAGAGACCGAAGATCCGCGAGCACGGCGACTACGCCACCTCGGTGGCCCTCCAGCTGGCCAAGCCCGCGGGGCGGCCGCCGCGTGAGGTCGCCGAGGCCGTCGCGACCCGGTTGCGCGCTGCCGACGGCATCGCCTCGGTGGACGTCGCCGGGCCCGGCTTCCTCAACATCACCCTCGACTCGGCCGCCCAGGGCGAGCTGGCCCGCACCGTCGTGACGGCCGGCGGCGCCTACGGCGGCAGCGACCTCAACGCCGGGCACCGCTACAACCTGGAGTTCGTCTCCGCCAACCCGACCGGGCCTCTGCACCTGGGCCACGTCCGGTGGGCCGCCGTGGGCGACGCCCTCGGCCGGATCCTCGAGGCCACCGGCGCCGACGTGGTGCGCGAGTACTACTTCAACGACGCCGGTGTGCAGATCGACCGGTTCGCCCTGTCGTTGCTCGCGGCGGCGAAGGGCGAGCCGACACCAACCGACGGCTACGGCGGTGCGTACATCGGCGAGATCGCCGCGCAGGTCGTGCAGCAGCACCCGACCGCGCTGGACCAGGGCGACGAGGAGGCGACAGCGCTCTTCCGCCGCGAGGGCATGGCGCTGATGTTCGCCGAGATACGCCGGTCGCTGGCCGACTTCGGCGTGCACTTCGACGTCTACTTCAACGAGAAGGACCTGCACGACAAGGGCGAGCTCGACGCGGCCCTCAAGCGGCTCACCGACGCCGGCCACGTGTTCGAGCAGGACGGAGCGACCTGGCTTCGTACGACCACCTTCGGCGACGACAAGGACCGCGTCCTGGTCAAGGCCGACGGCGAGTGGACCTACTTCGCCGCCGACGCCGCCTACTACCTCGACAAGCGCGAGCGCGGCTTCGACAAGGTCGTGATCATGCTCGGCGCCGACCACCACGGCTACATCGGCCGCTACGAGGCGCTGGTGTCGGCCTACGGTGACGACCCCGAGGAGCACTTCGAGATCCTGCTCGGCCAGCTCGTCAACCTCTTCCAGGACGGCCAGCCGCTGCGGATGAGCAAGCGGGCCGGCACCTCGGTGACGCTCGAGGAGCTGGTCGAGGCGATCGGCGCGGACGCCGGCCGCTACGCGCTGGCGCGGTTCTCGACCGACTCGACGATCGACCTCGACCTCGACATGTGGGCGCGCAGCACCAACGAGAACCCGGTGTTCTACGTGCAGTACGCCCACGCCCGGGTGGCCAGCCTGCTCCGCAACGCGGCCGACCTCGGCGTCGACAAGGGCGACCTGCAGCCGGACCTGCTGGGACACGAGCGCGAGGGTGACCTGCTCGGCGCCATCGGCGAGTTCCCGCGCGTCGTGGCGACGGCGGCCGAGCTGCGCGAGCCGCACCGCGTGGCCCGCTACCTCGAGGAGCTCGCCGGCACCTACCACCGCTTCTACGACTCCTGCCGGGTGCTGCCGCGCGGCGACGAGGAGACGACCGACCTGCACCGCGCCCGCCTCTGGCTGGTCGAGGCGACCAGGGTCGTCCTCGCCAACGGCCTCGCCCTGCTCGGCGTCACCGCACCAGACCGGATGTAGCGCGTGCGCGTCCACCCGGCCGGACCGCGCTCGGGCGAGCTCGCCCACGAGGGGCAGCACCACGGCCCGCCCGCCGACCTCGACGAGCTGGCACCCGCCGTGTGGCCGTTGGGTGTCGAGCGGGCGGCCGAGGGCTACCTGACGGTGCGCGGCCACGACGTCCGCGCCCTGGTCGCCGAGCACGGGTCCCCGGTCTTCCTGCTCGACGAGGCGGACCTGCGCCAGCGGTGCCGCGACTACCGCGACGCCTTCGGCGGCGCGTCGGTGTTCTACGCCGCCAAGGCATTCCTCTGCGTCGCAGTCGCCCGGTGGGTCGAGGAGGAGGGTCTCGGTCTCGACGTCTGCACCGGCGGCGAGCTGGCCGTCGCGGTGCGGGCCGGCTTCCCCGGAGAGCGGCTGCTGATGCACGGCAACAACAAGTCGACCGCCGAGCTGTCCGCGGCCCTCGACGCAGGCGTCGGCCGCGTCGTCGTCGACTCGTACGACGAGGTGTCGCGGCTGTCGGACCTGTGCTCCGCCCGCGGGATCACCCAGCGCGTCCTGGTGCGGGTGACCGTCGGCGTCGAGGCGCACACCCACGAGTTCATCGCGACCGCGCACGAGGACCAGAAGTTCGGCTTCTCGCTGGCGGGCGGCGAGGCGATGGAGGCCGTACGCCGCGTGCTGGCCGCACCCGGGCTCGACCTCGTGGGACTGCACTCGCACATCGGCTCCCAGATCTTCGACGCGGGGGGCTTCGAGGTCGCCGCCCACCGGGTCGTCGGCCTCCTGGCCGACGTGCGGTCGGAGCTCGGCACAGAGCTCGGCGAGCTCAACCTCGGGGGCGGCCTGGGCATCGCCTACACGAGCGACGACGACCCCGCGGACGTGCGGGCGATGGGCAGGTCGCTGGCCGAGATCGTCGAGCGCGAGTGCCGGGCGGCCGGCCTGTCGCAGCCGGCGCTGGCCATCGAGCCGGGCCGTGGCATCGCCGGCCCGGGAACCGTCACCGTCTACGAGGTCGGCACGGTGAAGGACGTCGAGGGGCTGCGGACCTTCGTGTCGGTCGACGGCGGGATGAGCGACAACATCCGCACCGCCCTCTACGACGCGGAGTACACCGTGACCGTCGCCTCGCGGAGCTCGGCCGCGGCACCGATGCTGGCACGCGTCGTGGGCAAGCACTGCGAGAGCGGCGACATCGTCGTGAAGGACGCCTGGCTTCCCTCGGACGTCGTTGCGGGCGACCTGCTCGCCGTCGCGGCCACCGGGGCGTACTGCCGCTCGATGGCCTCGACCTACAACCACGTGCCGCGACCGCCCGTCGTCGCGGTCACGCCCGAGGGCACCCGGGTCCTGGTGCGTCGCGAGACAGTCGACGACCTGCTCGCGCTCGACCAGGACGACTGACCACACCGACGCACCCGCCGACGGACGAACGGAAGGAGCTGCTCATGCGCATCGGGGTCCTGGGGACGGGAATGGTCGGTCACGCCATCGGGTCGCGGCTGGTCGAGGTCGGGCACGACGTCGTGATGGGGTCGCGCACGGCCGGCAACGAGAAGGCGGCGGCCTGGGCGGCGTCGCAGCCGGAGCGAGCCGCTGCGGGGACCTTCGCCGACGCGGCAGCCCACGGCGAGCTCCTCGTCAACGCGACCGGTGGCACGGTGTCTCTCGACGTCCTCGGCGCGTGCGCCGAGGAGGACCTCGCGGGCAAGGTGCTGGTCGACGTGTCGAACCCGATGGCGTCGCACGGGCCGCTCCGGCTCGATCCGGTCATGGACGACAGCAACGCCGAGCAGCTCCAGCGCGCGCACCCGGCGCTGCGGGTCGTGAAGTCGCTCAACACGATGAACTGCGACGTGATGGTCCGCCCGGACACCGTGCCGGGTGAGCACGACGTCTTCATGGCCGGGGACGACGCCGCCGCGAAGGGTGACGTCCGGGCCCTCCTGGAGTCCTTCGGCTGGCCGCCGGGCTCGATCCGGGACGTCGGGGGGCTGGAAGCGGCTCGCGGCCTGGAGATGTACCTGCCCTTCTGGATATCGCTGCGGATGACGCTCGGCCACAACGCGTTCAACATCCGGGTCGTCACCTGAGGCGACCGGATCCCGGTCAGCGGGCCCGCCGGGCCTCGTCCGTCTGACAGGCTGGCGGCATGCACGACCGGGACCCGCTCCGTGTGGCGTTGCTCGGCTGCGGCGTCGTCGGCAGCGAGGTGGCCAGGCTGCTGACCACGCACGCCGCCGACCTGGCGGCGCGGGTCGGCCGACCGATGGAGCTGGCGGGCATCGCCGTCCGCCGCCCGGCGCGGCGGCGGGACCTGCCCGTCGACCCCGCGCTCTTCACCACCGATGCGGAGGGCCTGGTTGCCCGCGACGACATCGACGTCGTCATCGAGGTCATCGGCGGCATCGAGCCGGCCCGGGGCCTGATCCTCTCCGCGCTGGAGAACGGCGCCTCCGTCGTCACCGCCAACAAGGCGCTGCTGGCCGAGGACGGCGCGACGCTCTTCGAGGCCGCTGAGAAGCACGGCGCCGACCTCTACTACGAGGCGGCGGTCGCCGGCGCGATCCCGCTGCTGCGACCGCTGCGCGAGTCGCTCGCAGGTGACCGGGTGCGACGGCTCCTCGGCATCGTCAACGGCACCACCAACTACATCCTGACGCGGATGACCGAGAGCGGCGCGAGCTTCGCCGACGCGCTCGAGGAGGCGCAGGCCCTGGGCTACGCAGAGGCCGACCCCACCGCCGACGTGGAGGGTTTCGACGCGGCGGCCAAGGCGGCGATCCTCGCTGCGTTGGCGTTCCACACCCGGGTCACCGCCGCCGACGTGCACCGCGAGGGGATCACCGAGGTGACCGCCGCGGACGTCGCGAGCGCACGGGCCATGGGCTGCGTGGTCAAGCTGCTCGCCATCGCCGAGGTCTCCGACGACGGGACGTCGGTCGGCGTGCGTGCGCACCCGGCCATGATCCCGATCACGCACCCGCTCGCGTCGGTGCGCGAGGCGTTCAACGCCGTCTTCGTCGAGTGCGAGGCCGCCGGCGAGCTGATGTTCTACGGCCGCGGCGCGGGCGGCGCGCCGACGGCGAGTGCGGTGCTCGGCGACCTCGTCGCGGTGGCGCGCCACAAGTCGTCCGGTGGTCGCGGCCCGGGCGAGTCGGCCTACGCCGACCTCCGGCTGCGGCCGATGGGGGAGGCGCTCACCCGCTACCACGTCAGCCTCGACGTGGCCGACCGCTCCGGTGTGCTGGCCCGCGTCGCGACGGCCTTCGCCGAGCACGAGGTGTCGATCGAGACAGTTCGCCAGGAGAAGCACGGCGACGACGACGCCGTCCTCGTCATCGTCACCCACCAGGCGACCGACGCGGCGCTGTCGGCCACGGTCGAGTCGCTGCGCGGCCTCGACGTCGTCCGGCGGGTTCTCAGCGTGATGCGGGTCGAGGGCCAGTGACCGCACACCTGTGGCGAGGCGTCATCACGGAGTACTCCGACCGGTTGCCCGTCGACGACTCCACGCCGGTCGTCACGCTCGGCGAGGGCGGGACGCCGCTGGTGCGCGCGGGGCACCTGTCCCGGCTGACCGGCTGCGACGTACACCTCAAGGTCGAGGGCGCCAACCCGACGGGCTCCTTCAAGGACCGCGGCATGACGGTCGCCATCTCGAAGGCGGTGCAGGAAGGCGCCACCGCGGTCATCTGCGCGTCGACCGGCAACACCAGCGCGTCGGCAGCGGCCTACGCCGTCAAGGCAGGACTGGACTGCGTCGTGCTGGTGCCGCACGGCCGGATCGCTGCCGGCAAGCTCGCCCAGGCGCTGGTGCACGACGCCCGGCTGCTGCAGGTCGAGGGTGGCTTCGACGACTGCCTGCGCCTCGCCCGCGAGCTCGCCGACTCCTATCCCGTGTCGCTGGTCAACTCGGTCAACGCCTACCGCATCGAGGGCCAGAAGACGGCCGCCTTCGAGGTCGTCGACCGCCTCGGCCGCGCGCCCGACGTCCACTGCCTCCCGGTGGGCAACGCGGGCAACGTGACGGCGTACTGGAAGGGATACGTCGAGTACGCAGCGGACGGGCTGTGCGCGCACCCACGGATGTGGGGCTTCCAGGCGGCCGGTGCCGCACCGCTCGTCCGCGGCGAGCCGGTGCCCGACCCCGACACGGTCGCGACTGCGATCCGGATCGGCCACCCGGCGTCGTGGGACGGAGCAGTCTCTGCGCGCGACGACTCCAAGGGCCGGATCGACGCGGTGACCGACCAGCAGATCCTGGACGCGCAGCGGTTGCTGTCGGCGTCGGAAGGCGTCTTCGTCGAGCCCGCGAGCGCGGCGTCGGTCGCCGGGCTGCTGCAGTGCCACGAGCAGGGTGACCTCGACCCCGGTCAGCTGGTCGTCTGCACCGTGACCGGCAACGGCCTCAAGGACACCGAGACGGCACTCGCCCAGCTGACCGTGCGCAGCGACACCGTGCCGGTCGACGCGTCGGTGGCGGCGCGCGCGCTGGATCTCGACGGGTGACCGCGACGAACCTCCCTGGGGAGGTGACGGTGTCGGTGCCGGCGACCTCGGCCAACCTGGGTCCGGGCTTCGACGCACTGGGTCTCGCCCTCGAGCTCCGCGACCTGGTCCGGGCGCGGCGGGAGCCGGCGGGCGCCGTGACCGTGCATGTCTCCGGTGAGGGCGAGTCGACGGTGCCGCTGGACGAGAACCACCTCGTGGTGCGGGCCGCCCACGCGGCGTGGGACGCGATGGGGGAGCCCAGGCCCGGCCTGACGCTGTGGTGCACGAACGTCGTCCCGCACGGCCGAGGTCTCGGCTCGTCCGCCGCGGCGGCCGTCGCAGGCGTCCTCGCCGCACGTGCCCTCGCCGGCGCTCCCGGCGACCCGGCGGCCGCCCTCGCGGTCGCCACGGCGTTGGAGGGCCACCCCGACAACGCAGCAGCCGCGCTGCTCGGCGGCCTGACCATCGCGTGGACGCCGGACGACCCCCCGTCGACCCCGCGCGCGGTGCGCATCGAGCCGTCACCCGAGCTACGGGCCACCGTGCTGGTGCCCGACGTCGAGCTGTCGACGGAGACCGCGCGCGGCCTGCTGCCGGCCACGGTCCCGCACGTCGACGCGGCCTATACCGCCGGTCGTGCTGCCCTGCTCGTGGAGGCGGTCAGCCGCCGGCCCGACCTGCTGCTCGAGGCGACCGAGGACCGCCTGCACCAGACCTATCGCGCACCGGCGATGCCCGCGACGGCTGAGCTGGTGGCGCTGCTGCGTGCGCGGGGCTGGGCCGCGGTGGTGTCCGGAGCCGGGCCCACGGTGCTGGTCCTGTCGGCGCGCGACCGGCAGCCCGACGCCGAGTCGTTGCGCGGGCAGGCCGGTCCGGGCTGGCGGGTGCTGGACCTCGGTCTCGCGCCGGTCGGCGCGATTGTCGACACGGTCGGCTGACTTTCCCGGGTCGGGATTGCCAGCGGGACCGATGGTGTTACGCTCCACATCGCACCAGAGGCCACCCGACTAGCTCGCGTGGCCGGGTGCTCCGCCTCGACTCCCAGGATCTGACCTCGCCTCCCGCGGGGACCTGCTCCTGCCGGCGACGCAGGCCGACACCCGAGCGATCTCCCCCTCTCAGACGTCCGGTCCCGACAGGGACGGCACCGGTGCGGCAGCCGGTCCGGTGCCGCCCCGGTCAGCACCATCAGCACGAACGGGGATGTGCGGTTCTCGCACTCCTCGTCGATGAGGAAGGACCAGTCAGTGTCCGACAGCACAGATCTCCTGGACGCACCCCCTGCCGGCGGCGCGGACGGAGAGTCCTCCGGCGCAAAGCCCGCCCGCCGCAAGGCCACCGGCCTGTCCGGCATGGTCCTGGCAGAGCTGCAGGGGCTTGCCTCCGAGCTCGGGATCAGCGGCACGGCGCGGATGCGCAAGGGCCAGCTGATCGAGGCCATCAAGGAGCGGCAGAGTGGTGGCGGCGACACCGCCGCGCCCGCCGCGGCGAAGAGCTCGGGCGACGAGCGCCCGGCCACCGCGCGCTCGGGACGCACCCGGGCACCGCGAGCCCGGCGTGACGCCGGCTCCACCGGCGACGCGCCCGCGGATGCCGTCGGTGCCGTCGGAGCGGACGCTGCCGACAGGGGCGACGGCGTCGATCGAGGCGGCCAGCAGGACCGGCAGCAGGGCGACCGCGCCACGACGGACCGCGACCGCCAGGACCGCGACCGCCAGGACCGGCGACCGCCAGGACCGGGACCGCCAGGACCGGGACCGCCAGGACCGCGACCGCCAGGACCGCGACCGGCAGGGCAGCGGCCAGCAGGACCGCGGCGCCCAGCAGGACCGGCAGGGCAGCGGCCAGCAGGACCGCGGCGCCCAGCAGGACGATGACGACCTGGACGGCCGCGGCGGCCGCAGTCGCCGCCGCGGGCGCTACCGCGACCGCAACCGCAACCGGCGCGGCGGCCGCGACGGCTTCGCGCCCGGCGAGGGCGACGGGCTGCCCGAGATCAGCGAGGACGACGTCCTCGTCCCGGTCGCCGGCATCCTCGACATCCACGACAACTACGGGTTCGTGCGGACGTCGGGCTACCTGCCCGGCCCCAACGACGTCTACGTCTCGCTCGCCCAGGTCCGCAAGTCCGGGCTGCGCAAGGGCGACGCCGTCACCGGCGCGGTCCGTCAGCCCCGGGAGGGCGAGCGCAAGGAGAAGTTCAACGCCCTCGTCCGGCTCGACACCGTCAACGGCGCCGACCCCGACAAGGCACGCGGCCGGGTGGAGTTCAACAAGCTGACCCCGCTCTACCCGCAGGACCGCTTGCGTCTGGAGACCGACGGCGCCGCCCTGACGACCCGGGTCATCGACCTGGTGGCGCCGATCGGCAAGGGCCAGCGCGGCCTGATCGTCTCCCCGCCGAAGGCTGGCAAGACGATGGTGCTGCAGGCGATCGCCAACGCCATCACCCAGAACAACCCCGAGGTCCACCTCATGGTCGTGCTCGTCGACGAGCGGCCGGAGGAGGTCACCGACATGCAGCGGTCGGTGAAGGGCGAGGTCATCGCGTCGACCTTCGACCGGCCGGCCGAGGACCACACGATCGTCGCCGAGCTGGCCATCGAGCGAGCCAAGCGGCTCGTCGAGCTCGGTCACGACGTCGTGGTGCTGCTGGACTCCATCACGCGCCTGGGTCGTGCCTACAACCTGGCCGCCCCGGCGAGCGGCCGCATCCTCTCCGGTGGTGTCGACTCGACCGCGCTCTACCCGCCCAAGCGCTTCTTCGGGGCCGCACGCAACATCGAGAACGGCGGTTCGCTGACCATCCTGGCGACCGCGCTGGTCGAGACCGGGTCGCGCATGGACGAGGTGATCTTCGAGGAGTTCAAGGGCACCGGCAACATGGAGCTCAAGCTCGACCGGAAGCTCGCGGACAAGCGCATCTTCCCCGCCGTGGACGTCGACGGCTCCGGCACCCGCAAGGAAGAGATCCTGATGGCCAGCGACGAGCTCCAGATCACCTGGAAGCTCCGCCGCGTCCTGCACGCGCTGGAGACCCAGCAGGCGCTGGAGCTGCTGCTCGACCGGATGAAGAAGACCAAGAGCAACCCCGAGTTCCTCCTGCAGGTGCAGCAGACCATGCCGATGCCGACCAACGGCGGAAGCCGCAGGTCCGAGGAGGAATAGTCCGCAGCTCGCCAGGGCGACCGGGGGGAACATCCCCCTCCAGCGCTCGGTTGTGAGCATCGGGCCTGCCTCTGGCAGACTGGCCCGCTGGTTCCGGTTCACGTCCCGACGACGCTCCGCCGTCGACGACGACCCGGCGACCGTCCATCGTGAGGAGAGCACCAAGTGAAGCCCGACATCCATCCGGAGTACGTCGAGACGACCGCCACCTGCACGTGCGGCGCGACGTTCACCACCCACAGCACTGCCAAGAACGGCGTCATCCACGCCGAGGTCTGCTCGCAGTGCCACCCGTTCTACACCGGCAAGCAGAAGATCCTCGACACCGGCGGCCGCGTGGCCCGGTTCGAGAAGCGCTTCGGCAAGGCCCCGTCAGCGTCCAAGGAGCCTGCGTCCGACAAGTCCGGCTCCGAGTAGCTCCACCCACGGCGTCGGTTGCCGGGTCCTCGTGACCCGCAACCGGCGCCGTCGGCTTTGTAGGCAGTAGTCAGCAGTCACGTCCGGCCGAAGGGGTGGTCACCATGGTCGAGGCACCCGCCGAGCTGCTGGCCGAGCACGCCCGCCTGGAGGCCGAGCTGGCCGACCCCGCGGTGCACACCGACCAGGACAAGGCCCGCCGGCTCGGCAAGCGCTACTCCGCCCTGACCCCCGTCGTCGAGGCGAACCGGGAGCTGCAGGCCCTGGTGGGAGACCTGGAGACGGCCCGCGAGCTGGGCGCCGAGGACGAGTCCTTCCGGGCCGAGGTGCCGGCCCTGGTCGCCCGCAAGGAGGAGCTCGAGGACAGGCTGCGGGCCCTGCTGCTGCCCAGGGACGAGAACGACGACAAGGACGTCATCTTCGAGATCAAGGCCGGCGAGGGGGGCGAGGAGTCGGCGCTCTTCGCGGGCGACCTGCTGCGCATGTACCTCCGCTACGCCGAGCGGGTCGGCTGGAAGACCGAGCTGATCGACGCCACCGAGTCCGACCTCGGCGGCTACAAGGACGTCTCCTTCGCCGTCAAGTCGCGCGGCAACCCTGGCCCGGGCGAGGGCGTCTGGGCACGGCTGAAGTACGAGGGCGGCGTCCACCGGGTCCAGCGGGTCCCCGTCACCGAGTCGCAGGGCCGGATCCACACCAGCGCGGCCGGCGTCCTGGTGCTCCCGGAGGCGGAGGAGGTCGACGTCCAGATCGACCCCAACGACCTGCGCATCGACGTCTACCGCTCGTCCGGCCCGGGTGGGCAGAGTGTCAACACCACCGACTCGGCCGTCCGGATCACGCACGTGCCGACCGGCATCGTCGCGTCGTGCCAGAACGAGAAGTCCCAGCTGCAGAACCGTGAGGCAGCGATGCGCATCCTGCGTGCCCGGCTGCTCGCCGCGGCCCAGGAGACCGCCGACCAGGAGGCGTCCGACGCCCGCAGGCTGCAGGTGCGCACGGTCGACCGGTCGGAGCGGGTCCGCACCTACAACTACCCGGAGAACCGGATCGCCGACCACCGGGTCAACTTCAAGGCGCACAACCTCGACCAGGTGCTCGACGGCGACCTGGACGCGGTGGTCCAGGCCCTGGTCGACGCCGACACCGAGGCAAAGCTCGCCGCCAGTGCCGGCTGAGCTGCGCGCCGAGGTGCGGGCCGCCGCGCACGTCCTCGCGGATGCCGGCGTGCCCTCGCCCTTCCACGACGCCGAGGAGCTCGCAGCCCACTCGCTGGGAGTAGATCGCCGTGACCTCTGGCGCCAGGAGCGCGTCGGGTCCGAGTTCGCGTCGTACGTCCGGAGGCGGGTCGCCCGCGAACCCCTCCAGCACATCACCGGCCGGGCGTACTTCCGCCATCTCACCCTCGCGGTCGGCCCGGGCGTCTTCGTGCCCCGGCCGGAGACCGAGGTGGTCGTCGAGGCGGCGATGGCGGCGCTCGCCGGCGTCGAGTCGCCGGTCGTCGTGGACCTCGGCACCGGCTCGGGGGCCATCGCGCTGGCGATCGCCGGCGAGGTGCCGGGTGCCGGGGTGCACGCCGTCGAGGCTGATCCGGCGGCGCATGCCTGGGCGGCTCGCAACGCCACCGGGTCAGGCGTCGACCTGCGGCTCGGCGACATGGCCGACGCCTTCCCCGACCTCGACGGGTCGGTCGACGTGGTGGTGAGCAACCCTCCCTACATCCCGGTCGGCGCCGTCGTGCGCGACCCGGAGGTGGCGACCCACGACCCCGCGCTCGCCCTGTGGTCGGGGGAGGACGGCCTGGACGCGGTCCGGGTCGTGGAGCGGGTCGCCGCGCGGCTGCTGCGGGCCGGTGGGACCGTGGTGGTCGAGCACGCGGACCTGCAGGGGGAGTCGGCGCCGTCGGTGTTCACCGGTGCCGGCTGGGCGGACGTGCGGGACCATCCGGACCTGGCCGGCCGCGACCGCTACCTGACCGCGAGGAGGACCCAGGGCTGATGGGCATGATCCGTCGGTACGACATGTCCTCGTCCTCCGAGCGGCCCACCGGGTTCGAGCGGGCCGCCGACGCCGTGCGGCGCGGCGACCTGGTGGTGCTGCCGACGGACACGGTCTACGGCCTGGGCACCGACGCCTTCAGCCCGGACGCAGTCGGTGCACTGCTCGAGGCAAAGGGCCGCGGCCGTGACATGCCGGTCCCGGTGCTCGTGGGGTCGCCGCGCACGCTCGACGGGATCGCGACCCGCCTCAGCGACCCGGCGAAGGCGCTGGTCGAGGCCTTCTGGCCGGGCGGCCTGACCGTCGTCGCGACCGCCCAGCCCTCGCTGCGCTGGGACCTCGGCGACACGGGAGGGACGGTCGCGGTCCGGATGCCCCTGCACCCGGTGGCGATCGAGCTGCTGCAGGCGACCGGCCCGATGGCCGTGAGCAGCGCCAACATCAGCGGCCGGCCGCCGGCGACGACCGCCGACGAGGCGGTCGAGCAGCTCGGTGAGTCGGTCGCGGTCTACCTCGACGGCGGTCCGTCGGGCGAGCCGGTGCCCTCGACCATCGTGGACGTGACGGGCGATGTGCCCCGCGTGCTCCGGGTGGGCGCCCTGGCCGTCGAGCTGCTGCGCGAGGTGGCCGGGGACCTGGACACCGGGTCGTACAGTGACTCGCGATGACTCGGCACGAGGACCCGTTCTGGGGTCCTGACATCTCGGCCCTGCAGGCCGAGGACCCGGAGATCGCCGGCGTGGTGCTCGGCGAGCTCGACCGGCTGCGCGGCGGCCTCCAGCTGATCGCCAGCGAGAACCTCACCTCGCCGGCCGTGCTGGCCGCTCTCGGCTCGACGCTGTCGAACAAGTACGCCGAGGGCTACCCCGGCCGGCGCTACTACGGCGGCTGCGCCGAGGTCGACCGCGCCGAGGAGATCGGCATCGCCCGTGCGAAGGAGCTCTTCGCCGTCGACGGGCTCGGCCCGGGCGACATCCACGCCAACCTCCAGCCCCACTCGGGAGCCAGCGCCAACCTGGCGGCGTACGCCGCTCTGGTGCAGCCCGGGGACACCGTGCTCGCGATGTCGCTCCCGCACGGCGGGCACCTGACGCACGGCTCGAAGGTGAGCTTCTCGGGCACCTGGTTCCGGCCGGTGCCCTACACCGTGCGGCAGGACACCGAGCTCATCGACTACGACGAGGTCCGCGACCTCGCCCTCGAGCACCGACCCAAGATGATCATCGCGGGCGCGACGGCATACCCACGGCTGATCGACTTCGCAGTCTTCCGCGAGATCGCCGACGAGGTCGGCGCCTGGCTGATGGTCGACGCGGCGCACTTCATCGGCCTGGTGGCCGGCCGGGCGATCCCGTCACCGGTGCCGCACGCCGACGTCGTGACCCTGACGACCCACAAGGTGCTGCGCGGTCCACGCGGCGGGATGCTGCTCTGCCGGCCCGAGCTCGCCGCCCGGCTGGACAAGGCGGTCTTCCCCTTCTCGCAGGGCGGTCCGCTGATGCATGCGGTCGCCGCGAAGGCGGTGGCGCTCAAGGAGGCGCTGCAGCCGGAGTACCGCGACTACGCCCGGCAGGTGATCGCCAACGCGCAGGCCCTCGCGGCCGGGCTCGAGGCCGAGGGGATGCGGCCGGTCTCGGGCGGCACCGACACGCACCTCGCGCTGCTCGACCTGCGGGACCTCGGCGTCAGCGGCACCGAGGCGGAGCAGCGCTGCGACGCGGCCGCGATCACCCTGAACAAGAACGCGATCCCCTACGACCCGCTGCCGCCGATGACCGCGTCCGGCATCCGTGTCGGCACTCCGGCGGTCACGACCCAGGGGATGGGCGAGGCGGAGATGGCGGAGGTCGCGGCGCTGATCGCGGCGGCGGTCCGCGACGGCGACGGCAGCGCGACGGCGGAGGTCCGGGCGTCGGTCGAGAAGCTCGTGTCGCAGCATCCCGCCTACCCGCGACCGGCCTGACCGCGTGCGCGAGTACCTGCTCACGGCTGTCGTCGCGGCCGCCGTCACCTACCTGCTGACGCCGGTCGCGCGGCGGATCGCGCTGCGGTGGGGAGCCCTCACGCAGGTGCGGGACCGCGACGTGCACGCGATCCCGACGCCACGGCTGGGCGGCGTCGCGATGCTGGGCGGCTTCGCGGCCGCGCTCACGGTCGCCAACAGCCTGCCCTTCCTGGGGCCGCGGCTCTTCGGCGGCGACATCTCGGCCGTCCTGTCCGGCGCGGTCCTGGTGTGCCTGCTCGGTGTCGCCGACGACCGGTGGGAGCTGGACGCGGTCACCAAGCTGGCCGGCCAGGTGCTGGCCGCCGGCGTGATGGTGCTGCAGGGCGTGCAGATGCTCTTCCTGCCCTTCGGTGGGCTGGGCGGGGAGTCGTCGGACGGCGTGCCGGGTGCGGTCGTGCTGGGTCCCCCCGAGGGCGCGGTGCTGACGGTGCTGGTCATCGTGGTGACCATCAACGCGGTCAACTTCGTCGACGGGCTCGACGGGCTGGCCGCGGGCATCGTGGCGATCGCGGCCAGCGCGTTCTTCGCCTTCTCCTACCTGCTGGCCGTGCAGGAGGGGCTGCTGCGCGCGACGACGGCGGGGGTGGTCGCGGCGGCGCTGATCGGCGTCTGCCTGGGCTTCCTGCCCCACAACTTCAGCCCGGCGCGGGTCTTCATGGGCGACTCCGGGTCGATGCTCATCGGCCTGCTGCTCGCGACGACCACCATCACCCTGACCGGCTCGGTCAACCCCAACGACGTGGGCACCGACATCGCCCCGGCATTGGTCCCGCTGCTGCTCCCCTTCGCCGTGATGCTGGTGCCCTTCCTCGACCTGCTGCTCGCGATCATCCGGCGGACGGCCGCCGGTCGCTCGCCGTTCGCGCCCGACAAGCAGCACCTGCACCACCGGCTGCTCGAGCGCGGCCACAGCCACGCCCGCGCGGTCCTCGTCATGTACCTCTGGTCCGGCGTGCTGGCCTTCGGTGCGGTGGCGGTGGCCTTCCTCGACCCGGTGCCGCTGATCACCAGCCTCGGCGCCGTCGGGATCGTCGCCCTGCTCCTCACCATGAACCTCCCCCGGCTGCGGCGCGCGGAGGGCAGCTTCACCGGCCTGCGCCGCGGGCGGGTCCGGTGAGGGTCGAGGTCGCGATGGGCCCGCGATGAGGTTCGGCTTGTCGGTACGTCCGGCGCGACCCGGCACGGACGCCCGGCGGCTGCTCGCCCCGGCCGTGGTGGCTGCGGCAGTGGCCGGGGTGGTCGCGGTGGTCGTGGCCGCCGTGGTGTCCGGGGCGGAGGCCGTCTCCGGTGCCCTCGTCGGTGCTGGCCTCGTTCTCGCCTTCCTGCTGGTCGGCCAGGTGCCGGTCTCGCAGGCGGCCCGGGGACGGCGCTGGCTGGGCGCCTTCCTGCTCGTCGTCCTCTACCTGCTGCGGGTGGTCCTGCTCCTCGCGGCCTTCCAGCTGGTCGTGACGAGCGACGGGGTCCACCGGAGGGCGGTGGGTCTCACGGTGATCGCGTGCGCCCTGGCCTGGACGGCGGGGACGGTGTGGTCGGCGATGCGCTGGCGGCCCCTGGTCGTCGAGCCAGCCGAGCCCGAGGAAGCGGATCCGGCGGCACACCAGCGCTGAGATAGGGTCGTCCGACCATGTCGGAGCAGCCGCCCGAGACACCTCCCGTCAAGGAGGTCGACCCCTGGGCGGTGATCAGCTACCTGCTCGCCGGGGTCATCTTCTACGGCGGGATCGGGTGGCTCGTCGACTGGTGGCTGGGCACCCGCGGGTTCGTCGCGGTCGGGATCGTGCTGGGGGCAGCCGGGGGAATCTGGCTCGTGTGGCTCCGGTACAGTAAGCCTTGATCCACAAGCAGTTCTGCAGACCTTCTGCACGTCGTACGTAATGCCGATGCACCGCGCCGGAAATGGAGACGCCTTGCACCTGGTCAACGTGGCCGGACGGCTGGCTGCGGCTGAGGGGGAAGAGTTCCACGCCCCCGGGCCGGGGGACTTCGAGTTCCCGCCGCTCTTCGGCGAGGGCACGTTCTTCACCAAGCCGATGCTCGTCATCGTGCTCGGGACCCTGCTCATCGGTGTGCTGTTCTACGTCGCGTCCCGGCGCGCGACGCTTGTCCCGGCCAAGGCCCAGTTCGCCGGTGAGAGCGTCTACGGCTTCGTGCGCAACGGGATCGTCGGGGACACGATCGGCCGTGACGGGCGCAAGTTCGTGCCGTACCTCACGACACTCTTCTGCTTCATCGCGGTGCTCAACGTGTCAGGCATCATCCCGGTGCTGCAGCTGCCGGCGACCTCCAAGATCGCCATCCCGCTCTTCCTGGCCCTGACCTCGTGGGTGATCTTCAACTACGTCGGCATCCGCAAGCACGGCTTCTACGGCTACTTCAAGGCGATGATGTTCCCGCCGGGTCTGCCCAAGCTGATCTACGTGCTGCTGGCGCCGCTGGAGTTCTTCTCCACGGTCATCATCCGGCCGATCACGCTGACCCTGCGACTCACGCTCAACATGTTCGCCGGGCACCTCGTCCTGCTGCTCACCGTCCTGGGTGGCGAGTACCTGCTCGTCGAGAAGGGCGGCGTTCTCGCCGTCCTCAGCGTCGTCCCCTTCGCCTTCTCGATCATCCTGACCTTCTTCGAGGCGTTCGTGCAGGTGCTCCAGGCCTACGTGTTCGTCCTGCTCTCCGCGCTCTACATCGCCGGCGCTCTCGCCGACGAGCACTGACCAGCACGACCAGCACGCCCAGCACCAACAGGACCAGCGTCACCAACCCGAAGGGACCCCCCAGTGAACGGCGAAATCAACGGCAGCCTCAACATGATCGGCTACGGCCTTGCGGCCATCGGCCCGGGTGTTGGCATCGGCCTGATCTTCGCGGCGTACATCAACGGCGTGGCCCGCCAGCCGGAGGCGCGCGGCGTCCTCCAGGGCATCGCCATCCTGGGCTTCGCCCTCGCCGAGGCGCTGGCCATCATCGGCATCGGTCTCGCCTTCGTCCTGAGCTGACGAGGGCACTCACATGACCTACGCCATCGTGTCGGTGCTGGCAGCGGAGGAAGGCGAGCCCAACCCGCTGCTGCCGCACCTGTCCGAGCTGATCGTCGGGGCCGTTGCCTTCGGGTTGCTGCTGTTCTTCCTGCAGCGCATGGTCTTCCCGGTCTTCGAGAAGACCTACGCCGAGCGGCGGGACGCCATCGAGGGCGGCATGGAGCGCGCCAAGGAGGCCGAGGACGAGGCGAAGGAGACGCTCGCGCAGTACCGCGAGCAGCTCGCCGACGCGCGTCACGAGGCCGCCCGGCTGCGGGAGGACGCCCGCGAGCAGGGTGCCCAGATCATCGCCGAGATGCGCGATCAGGCGCAGAGCGAGGCGCGCCGGCTCACCGAGCAGGCGCACCAGCAGATCGAGGCCGACCGGGTGCAGGCGGTCAACTCGCTGCGTGCCCAGGTGGGCACCCTGGCCACCGACCTTGCCGGCCGGATCGTCGGCGAGTCCCTCGAGGACGACGCCCGTCAGCGCCGGGTGGTCGACCGCTTCCTCGACGAGCTCGAGGCGCGGGCGGACGAGGGCGCGGGACCGGGCGCGGGCGAGACCGCCACCGTCGGTGAGGACAGCACCAAGTGACCTCAGCAGGCCTGCAGGGCGCGAGCCGCGAGTCGCTGAAGGCGGCTCGCGAGTCCCTCGGTGCCCTCATCAGGTCCGGTGACACGGACCTGTCGGCGGTCAGCGACGACCTGTTCGCGCTGACCGCGCTGCTCGACCGGGAGCTCCCGCTGCGCAGGGCGCTGACCGACCCGTCGCGCGACGGAGACGCCCGGGTCGGACTGGCCCGTGCCGTGCTCGGCGAGCGGGTCGGCGAGGCTACCTCGGACCTGCTGGCGTGGGTGGTCCGGGCCCGCTGGTCCGCACCCCGCGAGCTCGCGGCGGCGCTCGAGCTGCTCGCAGTGGAGGCGCAGGTCGCCGCCGCCGAGAAGGCCGGCCGCCTCGATGCCGTCGAGGACGAGCTCTTCCGCATCGCGCGCAGCGTCGCCGGGGCGCCCGAGCTGCGGTCGGCGCTGTCCGACACCGCGGCCCCGGTGGCCAACCGGGCGAGCCTGATCGAAGGGCTCCTCGAGGGTCGCACCTCCGAGGAGACCCGTCGCCTGGTGCGGCAGGCGGTGGTCGCCCCCCGTGGCAGGACGTTCGACCGGACGGTCGAGCTGTACGGCCAGGTCGCGGCCGACCGGCGCAGCCGCCTGGTCGCGACCGTCACCGCGAGTGCACCTCTCACCGAGGAGCAGCGCAGCCGCCTGGCCACGGTGCTGCAGCGGATCTACGGTCACGAGGTGCACCTCAACGTCCAGCTGGACGAGGACATCGTGGGCGGCATCCGCGTCGAGATCGGTGACGAGATCATCGACGGCTCGGTCCTGAGCCGGCTCGACGAGGCCCGCCGACGGCTGGTCGGCTGACCAGCCTGACGACGTACGCCATGACCGACAAAGCACCGAAGAACTTCAGAGCATCACCACCGAGCAGCACCGAGAAGAGAGCAGGGAACGCGACATGGCCGAGCTGACCATCCGGCCGGAGGAGATCCGGGACGCACTCGAGCGCTTCGTCTCGTCGTACGAGCCCGAGGCCGCCGGGCGCGAGGAGGTCGGGCACGTCACCGAGGCCGGTGACGGCATCGCGCGCATCGAGGGCCTGCCCTCGACGATGACCAACGAGCTGCTGGAGTTCGAGGACGGCACCTTGGGCATCGCCCTGAACCTCGACGTGGGCGAGATCGGCGCCGTCGTGCTGGGTGAGTTCCGCGGCATCGAGGAGGGCCAGCCGGTCAAGCGCACCGGCGAGATCCTCTCGGTGCCGGTCGGTGACGGGTTCCTCGGCCGGGTCGTCGACCCGCTGGGCAACCCGCTCGACGGCAAGGGCCCGATCGAGACGACCGAGCGAAGAGCCCTGGAGCTGCAGGCGCCGTCGGTCGTCCAGCGCCAGCCGGTCAAGGAGCCGATGCAGACCGGCATCAAGGCCATCGACGCCATGACCGCCATCGGCCGCGGCCAGCGCCAGCTGATCATCGGTGACCGGCAGACCGGCAAGACCGCCGTCTGCCTGGACACGATCATCAACCAGAAGGCCGACTGGGAGTCCGGCGACCCGAAGCGCCAGGTCAAGTGCGTCTACGTCGCCGTCGGCCAGAAGGGCTCGACCATCGCGTCGGTCCGCCAGGCGCTGGAGGAGAACGGCGCGCTGGAGTACACGACGATCATCGCGGCACCCGCGTCGGACCCGGCCGGCTTCAAGTACCTCGCCCCCTACACCGGCTCGGCCATCGGCCAGCACTGGATGTACCAGGGCCAGCACGTGCTCATCGTCTTCGACGACCTGTCGAAGCAGGCCGATGCCTACCGCGCCGTGTCGCTGCTGCTGCGTCGCCCGCCGGGCCGCGAGGCCTACCCGGGTGACGTCTTCTACCTGCACTCGCGGCTGCTCGAGCGCTGCGCGAAGCTCTCGGACGAGATGGGCGGCGGGTCGATGACCGGCCTGCCGATCATCGAGACCAAGGGCAACGACGTGTCGGCCTTCATCCCGACCAACTGCATCTCGATCACCGACGGTCAGTGCTTCCTGGAGACCGACCTCTTCAACTCGGGCGTCCGGCCGGCGATCAACGTCGGCATCTCGGTCTCCCGGGTCGGTGGCTCAGCCCAGGTGAAGGGCATGAAGAAGGTCGCCGGCCGCCTGCGCCTCGACCTGGCGCAGTACCGCGAGCTCGAGGCCTTCGCGGCCTTCGGCTCGGACCTCGACGCCGCGTCGAAGGCGCAGCTCGCCCGTGGCTCGCGCCTCGTCGAGCTGCTCAAGCAGGGCCAGTACTCGCCGTTCTCGGTCGAGAACGAGATCGTGTCGATCTGGGCAGGTACGACCGGCAAGCTGGACGACGTGCCCGTCGAGGACATCCGCCGGTTCGAGACCGAGCTGCTCGACTACCTGCACCGGGAGAAGAAGGGCCTGGTGGACAGCATCCGCGAGACCAAGGACCTCTCGGACGACACGGTGTCCTCCCTCGAGGAGTCCTTCGACACCTTCAAGCGTCAGTTCGAGACGTCCGACGGTGAGCTGCTCGTCAACGACGAGCCGGTCGGCTCGATGGACGAGGCCGAGGTCGAGCAGGAGACCATCAAGAAGCACGTCCGCAAGCCGGCGAAGCAGGGCTAGCGGATGGGCGCCCAGCTGCGGGTCTACCGCCGTCGCATCAAGACGGTGAACTCGACCAAGAAGATCACCAAGGCGATGGAGCTCATCGCCGCGTCGCGCATCGTCAAGGCGCAGCAGCGGGTCGCCGAGTCGACCCCCTACGCCGAGGCGATCACGCGCGCGGTCTCCGCCGTGGCGAGCTTCTCCGACGTCGAGCACCCGCTGACCGGCACGGTTCCCGCGTCGGAGCAGGAGGGCCACGAGGGGCCGGCCAGGGCCGCCCTGCTGCTCGTCACCAGCGACCGCGGGCTGGCCGGGGCGTACTCCTCCAACGCCATCAAGGAGGGGGAGCGGCTCTCCAACCTGCTGCGCGACAACGGCAAGGAGATCGTGCCCTACATCGTGGGGCGCAAGGGGGTCGGCTTCTACCGCTTCCGCAACCGGGAGATCGCAGGGGAGTGGACCGGCTTCTCCGAGGCGCCGACCTACGCCAACGCCAAGGAGGTCGCGGACGCGGTCATCGAGGCCTTCCTGACCCCCAACGACGAGGGCGGTGTCGACGAGATCCACATCGTCTACACCCAGTTCATCAGCTCGGTCAGCCAGCGAACCGTCACCCGTCGGCTGCTGCCGCTGGAGGTCGAGGAGACCGAGGAGGAGCCGGAAGGCGGGTCCTTCCCGCTCTACGAGTTCGAACCGTCGGCCGAGGCGGTGCTCGACGCCCTGCTGCCGCGCTACATCGAGAGCCGGGTCTACAACGCGCTGCTGCAGTCGGCCGCCTCCGAGCTGGCCGCCCGCCGCCGCGCGATGAAGTCCGCGACGGACAACGCGACCGAGCTCATCAAGACGTACACCCGTATGGCCAACGCGGCCCGCCAGGCCGAGATCACCCAAGAGATCAGCGAGATCGTCGGTGGCGCGGACGCGCTCGCCAGTGCGAACGCCGGGAGTGAGTGAGAGATGACAGCCGTAGCCGAGAACGCCGAGACCAGCACCGACAAGGGTGCTACCGGTCGGGTCGCCCGAGTCATCGGGCCGGTCGTCGACGTGGAGTTCAGCGTCGACACCATGCCCGAGATGTACAACGCGCTGAAGGTCGACGTCAGCCTGATGGGCGAGGACAAGGTCCTCACCCTCGAGGTCGCCCAGCACCTCGGTGACAGCCTGGTGCGTGCCATCTCGATGCAGCCGACCGACGGTCTGGTCCGCGGCGCCGAGGTGCGAGACACCGGCAGCCCGATCACGGTGCCGGTCGGCGACGTGACCAAGGGCCACGTCTTCAACACCCTGGGCGAGCCGCTGGACGTGCCCGAGTCCGAGCTGGACATCAAGGAGCGGTGGGAGATCCACCGCACCCCGCCGAAGTTCGACCAGCTCGAGTCGAAGACCGAGATGTTCGAGACCGGCATCAAGGTCATCGACCTGCTGACGCCCTACGTGCGCGGCGGCAAGATCGGCCTGTTCGGCGGTGCCGGTGTCGGCAAGACGGTGCTCATCCAGGAGATGATCTACCGCGTCGCCGAGAACTTCGGTGGCGTCTCCTGCTTCGCCGGCGTCGGTGAGCGCACCCGTGAGGGCAACGACCTCATCGGCGAGATGACCGAGACCGGCGTCATCGAGAAGACCGCCCTGGTCTTCGGCCAGATGGACGAGCCGCCGGGCACCCGTCTCCGCGTCGCGCTGGCCGCGCTCACGATGGCCGAGTACTTCCGCGACGTACAGAAGCAGGACGTCCTGCTCTTCATCGACAACATCTTCCGCTTCACGCAGGCGGGCTCCGAGGTGTCGACCCTGCTGGGCCGCATGCCCTCGGCCGTCGGCTACCAGCCGACGCTCGCGGACGAGATGGGCATCCTGCAGGAGCGCATCACGTCGACGCGCGGTCACTCGATCACCTCGATGCAGGCGATCTACGTGCCCGCCGACGACATCACCGACCCGGCGCCGCACACGACCTTCGCGCACCTCGACGCGACGACGGTCCTCTCGCGGCCGATCTCCGAGCTGGGCATCTACCCGGCCGTGGACCCGCTCGACTCGACGTCGCGCATCCTCGACCCGCGCTACATCTCGGACGACCACTACCGGGTCGCCGCGCGGACCAAGGAGATCCTGCAGCGCTACAAGGACCTCCAGGACATCATCGCGATCCTCGGCATCGACGAGCTCTCGGAGGAGGACAAGATCCTCGTCCAGCGGGCGCGTCGGATCCAGCGCTTCCTGTCGCAGAACACCTTCGTGGCCAAGGCGTTCACCGGCCTCGAGGGCTCGTTCGTGCCGATCGACGAGACGATCGACGCGTTCAAGAAGCTGGCCGAGGGCGAGTACGACCACATCCCCGAGCAGGCCTTCTTCATGTGCGGTGGCCTCGAGGACGTGGAGGCCAAGGCCAAGGAGCTGGAGAAGAATGGCTGACGACTCCGGCTCCGACCTCCTCGAGGTCGAGCTCGTCGCCGCGGACCGCAAGGTGTGGACCGGGCAGAGCACGATGGTGCTCGCCCGCACCGCCGACGGCGACGTCGGCATCCTGCCGCACCACGCGCCGCTGCTCGGCACGCTCGGCGACGGCGCGGTGCTCATCCGCCAGGAGTCGGGCGACCCGGTGATCGCGGTCGTGCACGGCGGCTTCCTGTCGGTGGCCGACAACCGGGTCGGGATCCTCGCCGAGGAGTGCGACCTCGCCAAGGACATCGACCTCGCCGACGCGGAGCGCGAGCTCCAGGAGGCGCGGCAGTCCGAGGAGGACGACGCCGCACACCAGGTACGTCGCGCAGAGGCTCGGATCCGCGCCCGCGGCATGGCCTTCTAGCCGACGGTGGGCATTTCGAGGCCGGCGGGCAGGCACGAGTCATGAGCCTGCTCGTCGTCCTGGACGTGCTGGCGGCGCTCGTGGTGGTCGCCCTGCTCGGCCTGGTGCTGCTGGCGCTCCGCCGCCGGCTCATCACCCGGCGCGGCGGCACCTTCGACTGCAGCCTGCGCTTCGGCGCGGGCGCGCACGGCAAGGGCTGGGTGCTCGGGGTCGGCCGCTACGCCGGCGACGCCCTGGAGTGGTACCGCGTCTTCAGCTACTCGACCCGGCCGCGACGGGTGCTGTCGCGAGGGCAGCTGCAGGTGGTCGACCGTCGTGAGCCGACCGGCATCGAGTCGTTCTCGCTGCTGGCCGGTGCGGTCGTCGTGACCTGTCGGGACGCGTCGGGAGCGGTGGAGCTGGCGATGAGCTCCGAGGCCGCGACCGGCTTCCTGTCGTGGCTGGAGTCCGCGCCGCCCGGCGTGCCCGGCCCCTGACCCCTGCCCACCGCTGTCGGTGCCGTGTCGGAGGCTGGCCGCATGGACATCCAGCTGATAGCCAGCTTCGCCGTGATCACGACTGACCCCACCGCGGACCGAGCGCTGTTCGTCGACGCGTTGGGCCTTCCGCTGCACGGACCGGAGAGCGTCGAGGGCTCCGACTACGTGTTCTCCGACGCGATCCCCGGCGCCAAGCACTTCGGGGTCTGGCCGCTGTCCGAGGCGGCGGAGTCCTGCTTCGGCACGTCGACCTGGCCCGACACGCACCCCGTGCCGCAGGCAAGCGTCGAGTTCGAGGTAGGCACCGCCGAGGAGGTCGGCGGCGCGGTCGAGGAGCTGCAGGGCCGCGGGCACCGGATGGTGCACGGCAGCCGGACCGAGCCGTGGGGCCAGGTCATCGCGAGACTGCAGTCGAGCAGCGGCGTGCTCGTCGGGGTGTGCTTCACGCCCTGGTACCACGAGGCGCCGGAGAGCTGACCGGAAGGAGAGCCGGCGACCTCAGCGCTTGATGCGCTCCTCGAGGTGGACAGTCACCTCGTCACCGAGGCCCTTGCCGATGGCCTTCCGCACGTCTGCCTTCACCGGGAGCATGTGCGTCCCGTCGCCCAGTGCCATGAAGGAGCTCTGGAAGGGGTGGCCGTTGATCGTGCCGCGGACCTTCACCAGGCCGCGGGTGCCGAAGAAGGTCACCGAGTCCGGCCACTTCACGCAGGTCCAGGCGCCCTTGCTGTCGCTGCTGCGCTGCAGCGTCGCGCTGAATGTCGTGTCGAGGGTGCTGTCGTCGCTCATGGCGTCCTCCTCGGGACGGTGCCGCCTCCTCCGTCGACGATGTCGCCGACCACTGACAACCATGTGGACCGGCACCGGACCTCCGGCTCATCGCGGCGTCGAGGTCGAGCTTCCCGTCGTCAGCGGTTCGCGCCGGGCACCCAGAGCTCGTCTCCGGCCTCCCGGTTGGCGTGCCGGGCGAGCACGAAGAGCAGGTCCGAGAGCCGGTTGAGGTAGGTGGCGGTGAGCGGGTTCATCGTCTCGGCGTGGGCCTCGAGAGCCGCCCAGGTCGAGCGCTCGGCGCGCCGTACGACCGTCCGGGCGACGTGCAGGTGGGCGGCGGCCGGCGTACCTCCGGCGAGGACGAAGGACCGCAGGTCCGACAGGTCGGCGTTGAAGCGGTCGATCTCCCGCTCGAGGGTGTCCACCTGCTCCTGCACGATCCGCAGCGGCGGGTAGGCCGGGTCCGGCTCGACGGGAGTGCACAGGTCCGCGCCGACGTCGAAGAGGTCGTTCTGCACCCTGGTGACCAGCGCGGCGACGTCGGGCTCGAGGCCGCCGGTGGCCAGCGCGAGCCCGAGGAAGGCGCCGGCCTCGTCGCAGTCGGCGTAGGCCTGCAGGCGGAGGTCGTTCTTGCTGATTCGTCCGCGGCCGCCGTAGCCGGTCGTCCCGTCGTCACCGGTGCGGGTGTAGATGCGCGTCAGGTTGACCACGTCAGGACTCTATGGCCCGCGCCCATACGATGCTCCCCATGGATCGGTCGGAGCGGTTCCGGGTCGTCGGCGGCGCCCGGCTGCTGGGCGAGGTGCGAGTCACCGGCGCCAAGAACAGCGTGCTCAAGGTGATGGCCGCCGCCCTGCTCGCCGAGGGCCGCACGACGCTGACCGAGGTGCCGCGCATCCTCGACGTCGAGATCATGGGCGAGCTCCTGCGCCGGCTCGGCTGCACGGTCGACTACGACCCGGACGCAGCCACGGTCGCGATCGACGTCCCCGCCGTTCTGGGTCACCAGGCGGACTACGACCTGGTACGTCGCATCAGGGCCTCGATCTGCGTCCTCGGGCCGTTGATCGCCCGGTGCGGCCAGGCCGAGGTGGCCATGCCCGGTGGCGACGCCATCGGCAGCCGCCCGCTCGACTTCCACGTGGCCGGGCTGACCAAGCTGGGTGCCGAGCTCGCCGGCGAGCACGGCTACATCGTGGCGCGGGCGCCGCACGGGCTGACGGGGGCGACCGTCTGGCTGGACTTCCCGAGCGTCGGCGCCACCGAGAACATCCTGATGGCCGCGGTGCTCGCCACCGGCACCACCGTCATCGACAACGCCGCGCGCGAGCCGGAGATCGTCGACCTCTGCCAGATGCTGCAGCAGATGGGCGCCAAGATCGACGGTCTCGGCAGCTCGACGTTGACCATCGACGGCGTGGCCGGGTTGTCACCGACGACCCACTCGATCGTCCCTGACCGGATCGTCGCTGGGACGTGGGCATTCGCGGCCGCGATGACACAGGGCGACGTGACGGTCCACGCGGCGCGCCCCGAGCACCTGGAGATCGCCCTCGACAAGCTGACGAGCGCCGGGGCTGTGATCCACCTCGCGGAGGACGGGTTCCGGGTGGTGATGGACCGGCGGCCGTCCGCCGTCGATGCCGTCACCTTGCCGTACCCGGGGCTGGCCACCGACCTGCAGCCGCTCGTCATGGCGCTCAACTCGGTCGCCGACGGAGCGGCGATGATCACCGAGAACATCTTCGAGGGCCGCTTCGTCTTCGCCAGCGAGCTGGGCCGGTTGGGGGCGCACGTGCGGACCGACGGGCACCATGCTGTCGTGCGCGGCGTGCCGCGGCTCTCCGGCGCACCGGTGCGCGCCAGCGACATCCGGGCCGGCGCCGCGCTGACGCTGGCCGGGCTCGTTGCCGAAGGCGTCACGCACGTCAGCGACATCACCCACGTGGACCGCGGCTACCCCGGGTTCGACGCCCAGCTGCGCTCGCTGGGCGCCGACGTGACGCGCGAGCCCGACCCCGACGCGGAGGGCTAGCAAGGCCTGGGTGAACCGGCGCGGCTCCGGCTCCGTCCTCGCTGCAACCGGCGCCCGGGGGAGGGACCTGAGCGCGCGTGACTGGGGGTGCGGCGATGTCAGGGAATCGGACGCCAGCTCGGCGCGGCGGCGTGGCTGTCGAGGCACCGAGAGGTCTGGGGGCTGCCCGGCTGGGCCAGGCCGACAGGCACCGACGAGTGTCGCTCGCGGCGGGGGAGAGCTGCCGTGGTGGTCGCCGGAGCCCTGCTCATGGTCGGCAGCTCGGTGTACGCCGCGCCGTCGGCGAGCGCGGCCACCACGTGCGACGGCGCCAGCGCGACGATCCGGGGCACCGCCAAGCGGGACTTCCTCGAGGGGACGGCCGGCCGCGACGTGATAGTCGGCCTCGGGGGTCGCGACTGGATCGACGGGAACGGTGGCGACGACGTGATCTGCGGCGGCGCCGGGGACGACTTCCTGCAGGGTGGACCGGGTGCCGACCTGGTGGTCGGCGACGCGGGTGACGACGACGTCGAGGGCGGCCCCGGCCCGGACCGGCTGCGGGGGATGGCGGGCATCGACGTGCTGACCGGGGACCCGACAGCACGCCGTCCGGAGGACGTGGAGCGGGCGAACGACGTCATCGACGGCGGCGACGGGAGCGACATCGTCTCGCTGTGGATGCACCGCAAGGCCCGGGGACACGTCGTCGTGGACATCGCGGCCGGCACGGCGCGCGGCCAGGGCAAGGACTCACTTCGTTCCGTCGAGAATGCGGCCGTCGCGAGCGCTCACGACGACCTGCTCCTCGGCGACTCCGGGCCCAACGCGTTCTGGTCCGGCGACGGGGCCGACCTCGAGAAGGGTCGCGGTGGCGACGACCTCTTCTTCGCCGGCGGCGACGACGACCGGCACTGGGGCGGCGACGGCTCGGACACGGTCGACATGAGCAACGCCGACACCGCAGTGGTGAGCCTGCTCGGCGGCATCGCGAGAAGCGACGCGACCGGCACCGACCAGCTCGGCAGCATCGAGAACGTGACCGGCTCCGACGGACCGGACGTCATCACGGGCGACGCGGGGGTCAACGTGCTGGACGGGAGCGGCGGTGAGGACGTCGTACGCGGCATGGCTGGTGACGACACGTTGCGTGGCGGGTCGAACGACATCGCACCGGACGCGGTGGACTCGCTCGCGGGCGGCGCGGGTGACGACCTGATCGACGGCAGCGCGCCGGGTCTTCGACGCGACCAGCGCGACGAGGTGGACTACACCGGCGCCCCTGGCGCCGTCACGGTCGACCTGACCACCGGTACCGCGGTCGGCGACGGCACCGACCGGCTGCTGCACGTCGAGGACGTGATCGGCTCGGCGGGGGACGACGTCATCCTGGGCAACGCCGTGGCGAACGAGCTCAACGGCAGCGTCGGCAACGACCGGCTCGAGGGCATGGCGGGGGACGACGAGCTCGAGGGGAGCCCCGGCGACGACCTCTTCGTCGGGGGCGACGGGGTGGACGTCCTGCAGTTCAACACCTCGCACGTCGCCGTCTCGGTGAGCCTGGCCGGAGGCTCGGCGACCGGCCAGGGGTCCGACGGAGTCTCGGGCGTGGAGAACCTCGCCGGCTCGATCCACGCCGACGTCCTCGTCGGCGACGAAGGGCCGAACGCCGTCAACGGCAACCTCGGCGACGACGTCATCTCGGGGGCCGGCGGCGACGACCACCTGCGCGGCATCAAGGGCAACGACACGATCTCCGGGGACGCCGGCAACGACACGATCTCGGCCCTCGAGGGCGACGACCACGTCAACGGCGGTCCCGGTGACGACTACCTCTTCGGGTCCGTCGGAGCCGATGCCTTCGACGGCGGGGACGGGGCCGACACGGTGGACTACATGTCGGCGACCGCTGCCGTGGTGGCCGACCTGAGGGTCGGCACGGTTGTCGGCCCGTTCACCGACACGCTCCTCGCGGTGGAGAACGTCCGGGGCAGCGGCTTCGCGGACACCCTCGTCGGCGACGCGGGCAACAACGTGCTGGTCGGTGGTGGCGGGCTCGACGAGATCATCGGCGGGGACGGCGACGACACGCTGCGTGGCGGCACCCGCGCCGACGCCCTCGACGGCGGGAACGGCAGCGACACGGCGGACTACTCCGACGGGTTCCGGCCGGTGCTCGTCGACCTGCGCGGCGGCTTCGCGGAGGGGCTCGGCCCGGACACGGTCGTCGCGGTCGAGAACGTCATCGGGTCCGAGCACGCCGACGACCTGCGCGGAGACGCCGGGCCGAACTCGCTGCTCGGGGCCGGGGGTGACGACGTCATCGACGGCCGCGAGGGTGACGACGTGCTCACCGGTGGCGACGGGGTGGACTTCGGAAACGGCGGCATCGGCACGGACGGCTGTGCGGTCGAGCTGCGGGAGGCCTGCGAGGGATGAGCCGGGTTCGGTGCGCTACAGCGCCAGCACGTGCCGGGCCTTCGTCTCGTCCGGCTCGAGCACCATCAGCCGCGGGCCGTCGCTGGTCGTGACCAGGGACGCTCGGATGCCGGCGTCGTGCAGCCGCTGCCGGGCCACCTCGCCCTCGATGAACGTCCCGGGCGACGCCACGGACACCATCAGGCCGTACTCGTCCTCGTGGCCCGGCCGTGCTCGGCGCTCGACGAGCGACCGGGCGCGGCCGCCGAAGGCCCACCGGAGCAGGAGGGCGAGCACGCCGACGACCAGCAGCGCGATCACGTAGCTCCGCCAGTCGGCCACGGTGCGATTCTGCCCCCACCTGCCCTCGATAGGCTCCCGCGGTGACTACGACCTCCACCACCGTTGCTGTCGTCGGGGCCGGACTGATGGGCGGCGGCATCGCCCAGGTGTCCGCTGTCGCGGGGCACCAGGTGATCCTGCGCGACGTGACCGACGACGCCCTCGACCGCGGCCGGGCAGGGATCGCGAAGTCCCTGGACCGGTTCGTCGCCAAGGGCAACCTCGAGCGCTCGGCCGCCGACCAAGCCCTGGCGCGGATCAGCACGACCACCGACCTGGAGGCCGCCGGCGAGGCGGACGTCGTGGTCGAGGCGGTCTTCGAGGACATCGAGGTGAAGCACGAGGTCTTCCGGGTGCTGGACCGGGTCTGCCGCGAGGGCGCGATCCTGGCGACCAACACGAGCGCCATCCCGATCACCCGGATCGCGGCGGTGACCGAGCGGCCGGAGGCCGTGGTCGGGACGCACTTCTTCTCGCCGGTCCCGATGATGGGTCTCTGCGAGCTGGTTCGTGGCTTCAAGACGAGTGACGAGACGCTGGCCGCGGCACGGGAGTTCGCCGAGGGGGTGGGCAAGACCTGCGTCGTCGTGACCCGGGACGTCGCGGGCTTCGTCACCACCCGCCTGATCTGCGCGCTCGCCATGGAGGCGATCCGGCTGGTCGAGAGCGGGGTGGCCACCGCGGAGGACGTCGACACCGCCTGCCGGCTCGGCTTCGGCCACGCCATGGGGCCGCTCGCGACGACCGACCTGACCGGGGTCGACATCCTGCGCAACGCGACCATGAACATCTACGCCGAGACGGCCGACGAGAAGTTCTTCCCGCCCGAGACGCTGGCCCGGATGGTCGCTGCCGGCGACCTGGGCCGCAAGTCCGGCCAGGGCTTCTACACCTACGACCGTCCCTGACCAGCTGCCCCACACGACCTCGTGCGTCACACGAGTCACATTCGTCACAGCGTGGCGTCAAGAATTTCACAAGTCGTGTCCGTACCTTCTCCCACAAGGGCGCATCCTGGGTGCAACCAGAACGGCATCTCGCGCGTCCTGACTGGTGAGGGGGTGGGACGGATGGTCGTGAGCGTGGCATCGGGCTGCGAGATCGCCCTGGAGGGTCGTCTCGACGCCCGGTCGGTCGCCGACGTGCGAGCGGCCCTGTGGGCGGCCATCGACGCCGGCGCCGGCGACCTGGTGGTCGACGTGTCGGGCGTGGAGACCGTCGACGCGACCGGGCTGGGCATGCTCCTGGGCGCGGACCGGCGGGCCAAGCTGGCCGGCCGCCGGCTGATCTTCCGCGACGCCGCCCCGCGGGTCCTGCGCCTGCTGCGCGCGACCAGGCTGAACCGGGTCCTGACCCTCGAGGCGCCGCTCGCCGTCTGACGGCTTGTTACCGGCGAGTAGAGTTCGCCGCCATGAGCGATCGCCCCTGGGTGATGCGGACCTACGCCGGCCACTCGTCGGCGGCCGAGTCGAACGCGCTCTACCGGCGCAACCTGGGCAAGGGTCAGACCGGCCTCTCGGTCGCCTTCGACCTGCCCACCCAGACCGGCTACGACCCCGACGACGAGCTCGCCCGGGGCGAGGTCGGCAAGGTCGGCGTCCCGGTCAGCCACCTCGGCGACATGCGGGCACTCTTCGACGGCATCCCGCTCGCCGAGATGAACACCTCGATGACCATCAACGCCCCGGCCATGTGGCTGCTGGCGCTCTACGAGGTCGTGGCAGAGGAACAGGCGGAGCAGCAAGGGGCCGATCCGGACGACGTCCGGCGGAGGCTGAGCGGGACGACGCAGAACGACATCATCAAGGAGTACCTCTCGCGAGGCACCTACGTCTTCCCGCCGGCCGAGTCGATGCGCCTGACCACCGACCTGATCGCCTACACCGTCGACCGGATGCCGCGCTGGAACCCGATCAACATCTGCAGCTACCACCTGCAGGAAGCCGGGGCCACGCCGGTGCAAGAGCTGGCGTTCGCCTTGGCCACGGCGACCGCGGTGCTCGACGCGGTGCGCGACGCGGGACAGGTGCCGCCGGAGCGGTTCGCCGACGTCGTCTCGCGGATCTCCTTCTTCGTCAACGCGGGGGTCCGCTTCGTCGAGGAGATGTGCAAGATGCGCGCGATGGTCGCGCTCTGGGACGAGCTCACCGCGACCCGCTACGGCGTGACCGACGCCAAGGCCCGCCGGCTGCGCTACGGCGTGCAGGTCAACTCGCTCGGTCTCACCGAGGCGCAGCCCGAGAACAACGTGCAGCGCATCGTCCTCGAGATGCTGGCTGTCACGTTGTCGAAGGACGCCCGGGCGCGAGCCGTTCAGCTGCCTGCCTGGAACGAGGCGCTGGGCCTGCCGCGGCCGTGGGACCAGCAGTGGTCGCTGAGGATCCAGCAGGTGCTCGCCCACGAGTCCGACCTGCTCGAGCACGAGGACCTCTTCGCGGGGTCGCGCGTCGTCGAGGCGAAGGTCGACGAGCTGTGCACCGCGGCCCGCGCGGAGATGGCGCGGATCGAGGAGCTGGGCGGGGCGGTCGCCGCCGTCGAGAGCGGCTACCTGAAGTCGGCTCTCGTCGCGTCGCACGCCGCCCGACGGGCCCGCGTCGAGTCGGGTGACGAGGTCGTCGTGGGTGTCAACCGCTTCACCGAGACCGAGCCCAGCCCGCTCACCGCCGACCTCGACACCGCGGTCCAGACCGTGGACCCGGCCGTGGAGCAGCGGGCCGTCGACGCCGTGCAGGCCTGGCGGTCCGGTCGCGACGTGGCTGCCGTGGGCTCGGCACTCGCCGCCCTGCGCGACACGGCGAAGACCACCGACAACCTGGCGCCGGCGACGCTGGCCTGTGCGCGCGCCGGGGTCACCACCGGCGAGTGGGCCGGCGCGCTGCGCGAGGTGTTCGGCGACTACCGGGCGCCGACCGGCGTCAGTGGTGCCGTCGGGACCGGTGCCGGGCTCGAGGACCTCAGGCGGTCCGTGAGGCCGTACGCTCCACCGGCGCCGAGCTGGGCACCCGGCTGCGGCTGCTCGTCGGCAAGCCAGGGCTCGACGGGCACTCCAACGGGGCCGAGCAGATCGCCGTGCGCGCCCGCGACGCCGGCTTCGAGGTGGCCTACCAGGGCATCCGCCTGACGCCGGCGCAGATCGCGGCCGCGGCGGTCGAGGAGGGCGTGCACTGCGTCGGGCTGTCGATCCTGTCCGGCTCGCACCGCGAGCTGGTGCCCGACGTGCTGCGGCTGCTGCGCGAAGCGGGTGCCGGCGACGTACCCGTCGTGGTGGGCGGGATCATCCCGGACGCCGACGCCCGGTGGCTGCGCGAGCAGGGCGTGGCAGCGGTGTTCACGCCCAAGGACTTCGAGATCAGCGGCATCATCGGCGAGATCGTCCAGGTCGTCCGGCGCGCGAACGGACTGCCGGTCGCCTAGGTCTCGTCGCGGCGCTGCCACCGGAAGCTGCGCAAGGCGAGGACCAGCGCCGCGACGGACCAGAGCACGAGCACGAGCGCGACCCGGCCGAGCTCCCAGGACCCGGACAGCTCCTGGCGCTGGAAGGAGTCGGGCAGGAAGACCGAGCGCATGCCCTGGCACAGCCACTTCAAGGGGAAGACGGCGGCGAACTGCTGCATCCACGGCGGCAGCTCGTCGTACTGGAAGAAGACGCCCGAGGTGAACTGCAGGACCAGCACCACGGGAGAAACGAGGGCGGGTGCACCGCGGCCGGTCTTGACCAGGCTGGAGAAGGCGACGCCGAGCAGCGTGCAGCAGACCAGCCCGAGGATGCTCAGCCAGGTGAACACCACCCAGTCCTGGGGGTCTGACGACAGCGACACGTCGAAGAGCGTCACCCCGATGAGCATGAGCAGGCTGACCTGGACGACGTACACGACAACGACGACACCGACCTTGCCGACGAAGTAGGCGGCCTTCGGCATCGGGGTGCCTTGCAGGCGCTTCAGCGTGCCGTCATCACGCTCCTGGGGGATCACGATGGCGAGGTTCTGGAACGCGGTGTAGACGACGCCGGAGGCGATCATCCCGGCGAGGAAGTACTGGCTGAAGGGGATGCCGGGCGCGACGTCGTCGTTGAAGGCCGACCCGAAGACGACCAGGAGGAGGACCGGGAGGACCAGCGTGAAGAACGCGGCCTCGCGGTCGCGGGCGAAGGTCAGCAGCTCGATGTGCACGCGGCGCAGGCCGATCGCCACCGTGCCGGGGAGCGCGAGCCGCGTCGTCGCCGGTGTGCTCACGGCTGCTCCTCCGAGACCATCGCGAGGTAGGTGTCCTCGAGCGTCGGGCGGTTGACGGTGAGCCCGGGGACCTCGCCGCCGAAACGCGCGCCGAGCTCGGCGACCACCCTGGTCGGCTCGGTCGTCACAGTGCTCCGGCTGCCGCCGTCCGGCTCGGTCCAGGCCACGGTCGTCCCGGCCTGCTGCCGCCCGCCGAGGGCAGCCGGCGAGGCGACCTCGAGGACCCGGCCGCGCGCCATCACAGCAACCCGGCCGGCCAGCCGCTCGGCCTCCTCGAGGTAGTGCGTCGTGAGCAGGATCGTGGTGCCCTCGGCGGCGAGGTCCTCGATGAGCTGCCAGAAGGTCCGGCGGGCGGCCGGGTCGAATCCGGTCGTCGGCTCGTCGAGGAAGAGCAGCTCGGGCCGGCCGAGGATGCCGAGCGCGACGTCGAGGCGTCGGCGCTGACCGCCGGAGAGCAGGCGGGAGCGCTGGTCGGCGCTGTCGGCGAGGCCCACCGTGGCGATGACCTCGTCCGGGTCGCGAGGTTGCGGGTAGTAGGCCGCGAAGTGCCGGACGGTCTCGTGGACGGTCAGCTCGGAGAGGTCGTTGACCGACTGCAGGACGATGCCCACCCGGGCGCGCCATGCCGGTGTCGCGTCGGCCGGGTCGTGGCCCAGGACCCGGACCTCGCCGGCGTCGCGCCGCCGGTAGCCCTCCAGGATCTCGACCGTCGTCGTCTTGCCGGCGCCGTTCGGGCCGAGGATGGCGACGACCTCGCCGGTGGACACCTCGAGGTCGACGCCGTCGACGGCCGTACGCTCGCCGTAGCTCTTGTGCAGCCCGCGCACCAGGACGGCTGCCGCCTCGTGACCCACGGGGACGAGCATGCCGCACGGCGCGGGCGACGAGGAGGCACGGGTGACGGAAGCCGGCGCGCGGGTCTCGCTGCTGCGCCGGGTCGCGCTCGATGTGCGCCCGCTCCGGCACGACGCCTTCCGGCGGCTGTGGATCGGGCAGAGCGTCTCGGTCGTCGGCTTCCAGCTCACGGGCGTCGCGGTCGCGGTCGAGATGTTCGACATCACCGAGTCGTCGCTGTGGGTCGGCCTGATCGGTGTCGCGGCCCTGGTGCCGCTGGTCGTCTTCGGGCTCTACGGCGGCGCGGTGTCCGACGCGGTCGACCGGCGCAAGCTGCTGATCGCATCGTCGTACCTGACCTGGACGAGCACGGGTGGGTTGCTGCTGCATGCCCTGCTGGACGTCGGGTCGCCGGCCGTCCTCCTCGGCCTGGTCGCCCTGCAGTCGGTCGGCTTCGCGTTCACGTCGCCCACCCGTGGTGCCGTGGTGCCGCGCATCGTGCCGCGCGACCTCCTGGCGTCGGCCAACACGCTGATCTCGACCGCGCTCGGCATCGGTGCGGTCGTCGGGCCGTTGCTCGCCGGCCTCGTGCTGGCGCGCTCCGGCTACGCGCTCGCCTACGGCATCGACGCGGCGCTCTTCACGGCCGGGGTCTACGCCGCGCACCGGCTGCCACCGATCCCGCCGCTCGGCCACGTCACCCGGCCGGGGCTGGCGTCCGTGGTCGCGGGACTGGCGTTCATCAGCCGGCACCCGGTGCTGCTGATGTCCTTCGCCGTCGACATCTGCGCGATGGTGCTGGCGATGCCGCGCGCGCTCTTCCCGGAGGTGGCCGAGGAGCGCTTCGGCGGCCCCGGGGCGGCCGGCTGGCTCTTCGCCTCGATCGCCATCGGCTCCGTGGCGGGCGGTCTGCTGTCGGGCTGGATCGGTCGGGTGCGCCGGCAGGGGATGGCTCTCATCGGTGCGGTCGTCGTGTGGGGGCTGGCGGTAGCGGCCGCCGGCCTGGCGCGGGACCTGTGGCTGGTCGTGCTGCTGCTCGCCGTGGGCGGTGCGGCCGACCTGGTGTCGGCGGTCTATCGGCAGACGATCCTGCAGACCTACGCCCCCGACGAGATGCGCGGCCGGATGCAGGGCATCTTCATCGTGGTCGTCGCCGGGGGCCCTCGGCTCGGTGACCTGCGCGCCGGGGCGAGTGCGGCCGCCTTCGGCGTCACGGCGTCCTGGGTCGGTGGCGGCATCGCCTGTGTCGTCATCGTGCTGGCGCTGGCCGTGGCGGTGCCGGCGCTGCGCAACTACCGGGCCGGCGACGGACCGGCGTCGGACAACCCGGTGGAGGCCGGCGGCGAGCCTCGCTAGCGTCGCCGCCGTGCGGGTGACTGCGGACTGGGCCGGACGGGCGAGCGCTGACGAGACGGTCGCGGCGCTGCGCGGGTGGGAACGGCCCGGGGACTGCGGCTGGCAGCTGCACGCCGGCGACATCGGCTGGCACCTGCGCAACGACGACGACCAGGTCGACCGGACGCTGCTGCAGCTGCGTGACGCATCCGGCGCGCTCGCTGCCGTCGGGCTGCTGGACGGCCCGGGCCTGCTCCGGCTGGCCCTCGACCCCGACCACCTGCACGACCCGGCCCTGGCGACCGCCGTCGCCGACGCCGCCGAGGACCGGCTCGGTCGTGCGGGCACCGCGGAGGCCTATGTCGACGGCCCGGCGGCGGCCCGCTGGCGCGCCGAGCTCGCCCGCCGCGGCTGGGACCTGGACCCCGACCCGTGGGTGCACCTGTGGCGGCCGCTCGGTGCAGCCGACGCCGAGCGGGACGTGTCCCGGGTGGCCCCGGTGTCCGGGGCGGCGGACGTCGCCGACCGGGTCGCCGTGCAGCGATCGGCCTTCGAGAACTCCACCTTCACCGAGGCGCGGTGGGCCCGGATGAGCTCCTCGGCGGCGTACGACCCCAGGCTGGACCTGCTGGCCCGCGACGAGGACGGCACGGCCGTCGCGGCCCTGACGGCGTGGTCGGCGGGCGAGGGCCGCTGCGCGCTCGTCGAGCCGGTGGCGACGGCCGCGGGGCACACGCGCAAGGGACATGGCAGGCGGTTGCTCGACGGCGCCGCCGCAGCCCTGGCGCGGGTCGGTGCCAGCGGGGTCGCGGTCTGGACCCCGGCGAGCAACGAGGCCGCGCTGGCGGCCTACCGCAGCGCGGGGTTCTCGGCCATCGGCGTCGCCTCGGCCATGTGCTCGACGGCCGTGAGCACGTCGTCGGCGCAGCCCCAGGAGAGGGTGACGCCGGCACCGCCGTGCCCGTAGCAGTGCACGACCCCGCCGGGTGAGCCGTCCTCGTGCGGCACCGCCTCGAGACGAACCGTCGGCCGGGCCGGCCGCAGCCCGACCCGGTGGCCGAGCACCTCGGCACCAGCGAGCTCGGGCACCAGCGCCGTGGCCCGGGCGAGCAGCTGGCGCGCGGTCGCCGGGTCGGGCGTGCGGTCCCACGAGCCCCGGTCGGCCGTACCGCCGACGACGACGTCGCGCTCGCGCGGCACCACGTAGAGGGGCCGCGCCGGGTCCGAGTCCTCCAGCAGCCACTCCTCGAGCCCGAACTGCGCGACCCGGACGACCTGGCCACGTACCGGCGTCAGGCTGTCGTCGCCGGCCAGCGCCCGCGACGCCAGGCCGGTCGCGTTGACGACAAGACCGGTGTCGGGCAGGTCCGCGAGCCAGCTGCGGGTGAGCGTCCCGCCGGCAGCGACCAGCCGGGCGACGAGGAACGGGAGGTACGTCGCCATGTCCGCCACGGGAACGGTCATGCGCCACCCGGAGCCGTAGCCGTCGCGCGGCCGGGCAACCGTCTCCAGGCTGGGCACGGCATCGCGCCACCACGGGTCGGCGGGCCGGTCGGCCGAGAGCAGCTCGATCCCGGCGCGCATCCGGACGCCGGACTGCGGGTGGGTCTCCGACAGCCCCGCGAGCACCTCGAAGGACCGAGCGGCCCACCGGGTCACCGCGTCGCGGGGCTGGGCCAGGTAGGGGTACCACATGGCGGCCGCGACGGCGGAGGTCGTCTCCAGCGGCAGGTCACGCGCAAGGACGTGCGTGTCGTGACCGGTCTCGGCGAGCCGCACGGCGCAGGTCAGTCCGACGACCCCGGCACCGACCACGACGACCCGCACGTGTCCACCCTGTCGCACGCGTAGGCCCCGCGGAAGTGGGCGGCCTAGAAGAGGCGGGAGTCGGTGTCGTCGAAGCCGCGCAGCGCGTCGTAGTCGAGCGTCACGCAGTCGATGCCGCGGTCGAGCGCCAGCACCCTGGCCTGCGGCTTGATCTCCTGGGCGGCGAAGACGCCGCGCACCGGCGAAAGCAGGGAGTCCCGGTTGAGCAGCTCGAGGTAGCGGGTGAGCTGCTCGACGCCGTCGATCTCGCCGCGCCGCTTGATCTCGATCGCGACGGTGCCGCCGGTGTCGTCCTTGGCCAGGATGTCGACCGGCCCGATGGCGGTCGGGAACTCCCGCCGGACCAGGCGCCAGCCGGTGCCGAGTGTCTCGATCTGCTCGGCGAGCAGCGCCTGCAGGTGAGCCTCGACGCCGTCCTTGACCAGGCCGGGGTCGACGCCGAGCTCGTGGCGCGAGTCGTGCAGCACCTCCTCGAGGGTGATGACGAGGCGCTCGCCGGCCTTGTTGGTGACCGTCCAGGTGCCGTCGCCCTCGGCGAGCGTGCAGGGCGGGCTCATCCAGTTCAGCGGCTTGTAGGCACGGTCGTCGGCGTGGACGGACACCGAGCCGTCGGCCTTCACCAGGATCAGCCGGGTGGCGCTCGGGAGGTGGGCGGTGAGCCGGCCGACGTAGTCGACCGTGCACGTCGCGATGACCAGGCGCACGGGGAGACGCTATCCGGGGGGCGGAGCCGGAGCCGCTGCTACCCGGCGTCCTCGAGGTCGGCGAGGTCGGCCAGGTCCAGCAGGCGGAGCAGGCGCATGACCGCGCGGCGGCAGTGCCGCAGCTCGATGTGCCCGCCGCGCCGGGCCAGCATGGCCCGGGCCAGCAGCAGCGGCGAGATGCCCGACGCGTCGGCGAAGCCGACCCCGCTCATGTCGACCACGAGGCGGTGGCAGGCGGGCTCGCGACGGGCCTGCAGCACCTGCTCGACCACGGTCTCGAGCAGCGGCGAGCTGGTGATGTCCAGCTCGCCGTTGAGGCGGACCCGGACCGTCGACGGGTCCTGCTCGTCCGGCTGGACGTCGACGGACAGGGACGACTGCGTGCTGCGCACCAGGCTCCCTCCGTGATCGACCGGCTGGCTGACCGGTCGCCGCCCCATTTGCCCCGACCAAGACCCCTGTCTACCCGATGCGACCCCCTCCGCGCACCGCCGCACCCCGGCGGGACACGCCCGGCAGCGGGCCTGGGAGACTGCCCCTCATGGCACGCGAGTTCACCACCATCGGGGTCGTCGGCCTCGGCACCATGGGCGCCGGGATCGTCGAGGTGTTCGCCCGCGAGGGGCTCCAGGTGGTGGGCATCGAGCCGACCGACGAGCTCCTCGACCGGGGCCGCGGGCACCTCAAGCACTCCACCGACCGCGCTGTCGCCCGGGGCAAGCTCTCCGAGGCAGACCGCGACGCCCTGGTGGGCCGGGTGCGGTTCACCACGTCCTTCGAGGCGCTGGCGGACGTCGACATGATGATCGAGGCCGTCCCCGAGCGCCTCGACCTCAAGCAGGAGATCTTCTCCGCCGCCGACAAGGTCTGCGGCCCGGACACCATCCTCGCGACCAACACCTCCTCGCTGTCGGTCACCGAGATCTCGGTGGCCACCAGCCGGCCGTCCAAGGTCGTCGGGATGCACTTCTTCAACCCGGCGCCGGTGCTCAAGCTGGTCGAGGTCGTGCGCACCGTCGTCACCGAGCCCGAGGTGGTCGCCGACATCGAGGCGCTGGCCGCGCGGCTCGGCAAGGTGCCGGTCGTCATCGGCGACAAGGCGGGCTTCATCGCCAACGCGCTGCTCTTCGGCTACCTCAACCATGCCGCCTCGATGTACGAGTCGCGCTACGCCAGCCGCGAGGACATCGACGCCGCGATGAAGCTGGGCTGCGGCTACCCGATGGGTCCGCTCGCCCTGCTCGACCTGATCGGGCTGGACACCGCGTACGAGATCCTCGACACGATGTACCGCCAGTCGCGGGACCGCCTGCACGCCCCCACGCCGATCATCAAGCAGATGGTCACCGCCGGCCTGAAGGGCCGCAAGACCGGGCGCGGTTTCTACACCTACGAGGCCGCGGACTCCCCGGTCGTCGTCGACGACGACCTCACGCCGTCAGCCTCCGACGCCGCGGATTCCGGCCGTACGGTGCACAAGGTCGGTGTGGTCGGGTCCGGCACCATGGCGGTCGGCATCGTCGAGGTCCTCGCCAAGGCCGGTTACGACGTGCTCTTCGTGGCTCGCGGCGAGGAGAAGGTGGCGCGGGTCCGCACCGCGCTGGAGCGCTCGTTGGAGAAGGCGGTGCTTCGCGGCAAGCTCGAGGAGGCCGACCGCGACGCGGCGCTCGCTCGGGTGACGGGATCGGCCCGGCTGGACGACCTCGCCGACCGCGACCTGGTGCTGGAGGCCGTGGTCGAGGAGCTTTCGGTCAAGCAGGCGCTCTTCTCGACGCTCGACGACATCTGCCGGCCCGGTGCGGTGCTGGCGACCACGACGTCGTCGCTGCCGGTCGTCGAGCTCGCAGCGGCGACCTCCCGGCCGGCCGACGTCGTCGGGCTGCACTTCTTCAACCCGGCGCCGGTCATGAAGCTGGTCGAGGTGGTGCGGACGGTCTCGACCGCCGACGACGTGGTTGCCACGGCCAAGGCGCTCTGCGAGCGGGCCGGCAAGCATGCGGTGGAGTGCGGCGACCGGGCGGGCTTCATCGTCAACGCGCTGCTCTTCCCCTACCTCAACGACGCGGTGAAGATGCTGCAGGCCCACTACGCGACCGTCGAGGACATCGACTCCGCGATGATCGTCGGCTGCGGCTACCCGCTCGGCCCCTTCGACCTGCTCGACGTGGTCGGGCTCGACGTGGCGCACGCGATCCAGCGGACGCTCTACCTGGAGTTCCGCGAGCCGGGGTTCGCGCCCGCGCCGCTGCTGGAGCAGCTGGTGACCGCGGGCTACGTCGGCCGCAAGGCCGGTCGCGGCTTCCGCGACTACAGCTGACGCGCGCAGGCATCGATGTCGAAGCCGACCGAGCACCACCTCTCGACCTACGGCGGCCCGGACGAGATCCGCGCCGCCACGGTCCTGCCCGCCACCCGCACGCCGGTCCAGCTGCAGACCGCAGACGGGTTGCGGCTCGTCGGCGAGCTCGCGGTGCCGGTGGACCGGCCGCCGGTCGCCACCCTGGTGACCCTGCACCCGCTGCCGACCCATGGCGGCTTCATGGACAGCCATGTCATCCGCAAGGCGTCGTACCGTCTGCCGGCGCTCGCCGGCGTCGCGGTGCTGCGCTTCAACACCCGCGGGACCTCCTCGCCCGCCGGCACCAGCGAAGGCTTGTTCGACAACGGGCAGTCCGAGCGCTTCGACGTCGCGGCGGCGATCGAGTTCGCGGAGTTCCACGAGGACCCGCCGCTGCCGAACCGCTGGCTGCTCGGCTGGTCCTTCGGCACCGACCTCGCGCTGATGCACGGCCTGGACCCCTCCATCACCGGCGCGATCCTGCTGTCCCCGCCGTTGCGCTTCGCCGACGACTCGCACCTCGACGCCTGGGCGGCGTCCGGCAAGCCGGTCGTCGCCCTGGTGCCCGAGCTCGATGACTACCTGCGTCCGGCCGAGGCGCGCGAGCGCTTCGCCCGCATCCCGCATGCCGAGGTCATCGGAGTTGATGGCGCCAAGCACCTCTGGGTGGGAGAGCCCGCGGTGCGCCGGGTGCTGGACGAGGTGGTCGAGCGCGTCGCCCCGGGGGCCGGCCCGCTCCCGACCACCGTGTCGGGTGCACCTGCCGGCTAGTGCAGGGCTCGCTACGGTGACGGGATGAGCGAGCTGGACTTCTGGGTCGGGGACTGGGACGCGGAGTGGGACGGTGGCCGCGGCCGCAACATCGTGACGCGCGAGCTCGGTGGACGGGTCTACGTCGAGCGGTTCCGGGCTAGCGATGACGAGAGCTTCGAGGGCATGAGCCTGAGCGTCCGGGACGACGCGACAGGCGCCTGGCGACAGACGTGGGCCGACTCCGACGGCGGCTACTGGGCCTTCGTCGGCGGGCCCCAGGAGGACGGCACCTTCGTCTTCGGCACGCCGGGACCGGTCGACGCGGAGAAGGTCCACAAGCGCATGGTGTTCTCGGACGTGACCGAGGACAGCTTCGCCTGGCGCTGGGAGTTCTCGGCCGACGGGAGAGACTGGGAGCAGCGATGGGCGATCCAGTACCGGAGGCGATGATGGCCGCCGTCGAGCATCACACGGACGACACGGGCGACCCGGGCAGTGGGGCGCCTGTCGTCCTGCTGCACGCCTTCCCGCTGAGCTCGGCGATGTGGTCCGCGCAGGTGGCCGCCTTGAGCGGCCGGGCGCGGGTCGTCACGCCGGACCAGCGGGGTTTCGGCGGCCCACCGCTCGGCGACGACGAGCCGTCGCTGGACCACGCGGCCGACGACGTCGCCGACGCGCTTGACCGCCTCGGCCTCGAGCACGTGGTGCTGGGTGGCTTGTCGATGGGCGGCTACGTCGCGATGGCCTTCCTGCGACGGCACCCTGGCCGCGTACGCGCGCTGGTCCTCGCCGACACCAAGGCGGGTGCCGACCCGGACGCCGCCCGCGAGAAGCGGCTCGCGATGGCCGACCGGCTCGAGCGGGACGGCACCCCGCAGGCCCTGCTGGACGACGTGCTGCCCGGCCTGACCGGGCCGACGACTGCCCGGGAGCGACCCGAGGTCCTGGCTCAGGTGCGCGAGCTCGTGGCGAAGGCACCACCGGCGTCGGCCGCATGGGCGCAACGCGCGATGGCGGCCCGGCCGGACTCGCTGGACACGCTGCGCCAGGTCCGGGTGCCCGCGCTCGTCGTCCGGGGGGACGAGGACGGCCTGGCCAGCGCTGACGACGCGACGGCCATGGTGGATGCGCTGCCCGAGGGCCGGCTCGTGACGCTGTCGGGCGCCGGCCACCTGAGCAACCTCGAGGTGCCCGACGCGTTCAGCCGCACGGTCGCGGACTTCCTCGCCGCCCTCGGGACGCGCTAGGTCTGGTCCATCCGCGGGATGGCGACCTGCCGGACGACGAGGAGCACAGCAGCGGCCACCGGGATGGCGATGAGCGCCCCGACGATGCCCAGCAGCGCGCCGCCGAGCAGCACGGCCACGACCGTGACCGGCGCCGGCACGTCCACGGCGCGGCGCATGACGCGCGGGTAGACCACGTAGTTCTCGAACTGCTGGTAGGCCACGTAGAAGATCACGCACGCGATCCCGACTCCGACCGACTCGGTGAAGCCGAGCAGCGACACCACGACCGCCGCGATCGTCGCGCCGACCAGCGGGATCAGGTCGAGCAGGCCGACGAAGACGGCCAGCGCGATCGCGTAGGGGAGACCCACGATGTTCAGGAAGACGTACGACGAGAAGGCGGCGATGAAGGCGACCGACAGCGCTCCGCTGACGAAGCTACCCGTCCGCGATATCACCTCGTCGCCGAGCAGCTCGACGCGCTGCCGCCGCGAGGCAGGTACCAGCCGGTAGGCCTGTCGCTTCATGCTCGGCAGGGCGGCCAGGAAGTAGAGAGTCATCACCAGCACCGTCAACGCGCCGAAGACCGCGTTCAGCACCACTCGTCCGACTCCCAGCAGCCCGCCGAAGGCCCGCTGCCCGAGGTCGCCGGACGTGACGTAGGCCTGGGCGCGCTCGATCACGCCGTAGTCCTCGTCGAACTGGCGGACGGTGGGGTTCTTGCGCAGGTCGTCGAGGTAGCTGGGCAGCTCCTGGACGAAGGCGTTGCTCTCCTCGACGACCGGCGGCACGACGGCGAACCCGAAGCCGACGAAGGCGCCGATGACGACGAAGAAGACGATCGTGATCGAGAAGCCGCGGCGCATGCCGCGCGCCGTGAGCCACTCGACGGTCGGGTTCAGCCCGATCGCGAGGAACAGCGAGATCAGGATCAGGATCAGCACGCTGCGGGCCTGCAGCAGGGCCTGCGTCAGGAACCACGCCAGGAAGACCCCCAACGCGCCGAGGAAGCCCAGCATGAACGGCGAGTCCCGGCGCAGTGGCCGGCCGAGCCGGCCGAACACGTCGTCGGCCTCGTGCCTGGCCTCCTCGGCGTCCTCGCGCGCTTCCTCAGCGTCCTCGCGGGCCTCCTCGGCGTCCGCCCGCGCCGTGTCGGCGCTCGCCCGTTCCGCGGCGGCGTCGCCGACGCCGCGAGCGGCCCGGTCGTCGCCTCCGCCCTCCCCGGTGCTGCCCTCCCCGGAGCCGCGCGTAGCGCTCACGCCCGGCCGCCCTCGCCCGCCTCGGTGGTCAGTGGTTGGTGTGCTGCGGCTTCTCGGCGGTGACGGTCTTCTGGGTGTCGGCGTCGGCCACCTTGTCGCCCTGGGGCTTGGCGTCTCCCTGGGGCTTGTCGCCCGCGGGCTGGTCACCCGCCGGCTTGGCACCGGCGGCCTTCTCGCCCTCGGTCGCGATGACGTTGGACGGCGGACCGGCCGGCTTGGCGGCCACCGCCGGGGCGGCGCCCTTGCCGGCGTCGCCGGCTGCCGCGGCGGGCTGCGCCTGCTTCTGGGCGGCCGGCTGCTCGGGCTGCTCGTCGGCCAGCGGGTCGGGCAGTGACGCGCCGGTGAGGGTCGCCAGCATCTGGCGCACGTTGGTGAGCTGGGCGTTGATGCTGTCGCGGCGCTGCGTGGCGGCCGCGAGCTCACGCTCGGACTCGCCGCGGATCCGCTCGGCCTGCGCCTTCGCCTCGGCGATCAGGTCGTCGGCGCGGCGCTGGGCGTCGTCCATGGTGCGCTTGGACTTGCGGTCGCTGTCGGCGCGCAGCTTCTCGGCCTCCAGGCGCAGCTGCTCGCTGCGCTGGGTCACCACGGCGAGCTGCTGCTCGTTGGCCTTCATCTTCTCGGTGTAGTCGCGCTCGGACTGGTCGCGGCGCTGGGCCAGCGTCGTCTCGAAGTCGGCGGCGGACTGCGCGGCCTTGGCGCGGTTGCGCTCGAAGAGTGCCTCGGCCTCCTCGCGGCGGGCCTTGGCGTCGCGCTCGGACTCGTCGAGGATCTTGTCGGCGGACCGCTTGGCCTCCTGCAGCAGCCGCTGCGCCTCGGTGTCGGCGTCGGAGCGGCGCTCCTCGGCGTAGCGCTCGGCGTCCTTGCGGATCTTGTCGGCGTCCTGCTCGGTGAGCGCCCGGTGCTGGGTGGCCTCGTCCGCGGCGGAGTTGCGCAGCTCCTTGGCCTCCTCCTCGGCGAGCTGCAGGATCTGCTGGATCCGGGCGCTCATGCCCTCGTAGGGCGAGCCGCCGCCCTCCTGGGGCGACTGCACGTGCAGCTCCTCCACCCGACGCTCGAGCTCCGCGGAGCGCTGCTTGGCGGCCTGCAGCTCGCGCGAGAGCGCGGCGACCCTGCTGTCCACCTGCTGGGGCTCGTAGCCCCGGCGGACGATCTCGAAGGTCTCGCGGCCGGTGGGGGTGTTGGTCATGGATCGATCCTTCGCAGAGCAGGCGGGGGGTCAGGGAACAGGGCGGAGCAACTTCGTCCAGCGGGTCATCTTGGCACGTCTGCGTGGGAGACGGAGAGGGCGTCGATGACGCCCGAGAGCCGACCCAGCTCGGCGGCGATCTCGTCCCGGCGTGTCGACAGGGCGGCCACCTCCTCGCGAGCGTCGTGCAGGATCTTCGTCGCCTGGCGGCGCAGATCGTCGGCCTCGGTGCGGGCGTCGCCCACGATACGCACGGCCTCGGTGCGGGCTTCCCGCAGCGTCTCCTGGGCCTCTCGCTGCGAGGTTGCGACCTGCTCGGCGACCCGCTCGCGCAGCGCCCGTGCGTTGGCCTCGGCCTCCTCCTCGCGCCGGCTCGCCCGGGACTCGATCTCGGCGACCTTGCTGGTGGCCTCGTCGACGCTGCGGGAGGACCGGTGGCTGGCGTCGGCGAGGCGCCGCTCGGCCTCGGCCTGGGCCTGGGCGAGCGCCTGGGCCGCCTCGGCCTCGGTCGCCTCGGCCTTGGCCCGGGCCTCGTCGAGCCGGCGCTGCGAGGTCTCCCGGCTGCTGGCCAGCAGGTCCTCTGCCTGCTGGCGCAGCTCGGCGACGGTGCGCGCGGCCTCGGCGTGGGCGTCGCCGCGGATCCGGTCCGAGTCGCCCGCAGCAGCGGCCAGGACCTCGTCGACGGTGCGCTTGGCCCAGGCGGTCTGCTCGGCGGCCTCGGCCAGCACGGCGTCGGCTTCGGCACGGGCCTCCTGCCGGATGTGCTCGGCGTCGGCGGTGGCCACGTCGGCGAGCCCGGAGACCTCCTGCCGGACGCGGACGGCGTCCTCGTCGGCCGCGGCCCGGGTGGCCGCGGCCTGCTCCGCGGCACCGGCCAGGACGGCGTCGGCCTCGATGCGGGCGTCGGCCACCATCCGCTGGACCTCGGCCTCGACGTCCGCGAGGCGCCGGGCGGCCTCCTCGTCGGCCTCCCGGTGGCGGCGGGACGCGTCCTCACGGGCCTCACCGATCACCTGGTCGGCGTCCTGCTGCGCGCGGTCGCGGACCTCCTGCGCCTGCGCACGGATCGACTCCGCGTCGGCGCCGGCCACGTCGCGCAGCGTGTCCGCCTCGTGCTCCGCCCTGGCCACCAGGTCGTCGGCGGTCCCGGAGGCGGCGGTCACCACCATCGAGGCCTGGTCGGCCGCGTCGGCGAGCAGCTGGCGGGCCTCCTCGCCGGCCTCGGTGCGGTGCCGCTCGGACTCGGCGAGCGCGGCCTCGAGGCGGCGAGCGGCCTCCTCGAGCGCGTCGGCCCGGCGCCGGACGGCCTCCTCCTCGAGCCGGGACGCCTCGGCGTGCCGGGCGGCGATGTCGTCGTGCAGCCGCTGGGCTTCCGCGCGCAGCTCCGCCGAGGCCTCGCGGTCCGCGTCGACCTCGCGCTGCGTCTGCTCCCGGAGCCGGTCGGCCTGGGCCTGAGCGGCGTAGAGCAGGCGGCTCGCCCGCTCGGCTACTGGCTCGTCGGAGGAGGAGTCGTGCTCCATGCACGCATCGTGTCAGACCCGGCGCAACCTGTCAGACCGCGACCCGGCGGCAGCTCGCTGCCGGCGACGGTCAGACGTCGCGGAAGCGGTTGATCGCGGTCTCGTGCCGCGCGCGCAGCTCGGGGTCGCGCACGCCGAGCCCCTCCTCCGGCGCCAGGCAGAGCACGCCGACCTTGCCCTGGTGGGCGTTGCGATGGACGTCGTACGCCGCCTGCCCGGTCTCCTCGAGGGCGTACGACCGCGACAGCGTCGGGTGGATCTTGCCCCGCGCAACGAGGCGGTTGGCCTCCCACGCCTCGCGGTAGTTGGCGAAGTGCGAGCCGATGATGCGCTTGAGGTTCATCCAGAGGTAGCGGTTGTCGTACTCGTGCATGAAGCCGCTCGTGCTGGCGCAGGTGACGATGGTCCCGCCCTTGCGCGCCACGAACACCGAGGCGCCGAAGGTCTCGCGGCCAGGGTGCTCGAAGACGATGTCGACGTCGTCGCCGCCGGTGAGCTCACGGATCTTCTTGCCCAGGCGCTGCCACTCCTTGGGGTCCTGGGTCGTCTCGTCCTTCCAGAACCGGTAGCCCTCACCCGTCTCGTGGCTGCGGTCGATGATCAGCTCGGCGCCCATCGAGCGGGCGATCCCGGCCTTCTCGGCGCTGGAGACGACGCACACCGGGGTCGCGCCGCCGTTGACGGCGAACTGCGTCGCGTAGGACCCCAGGCCGCCGCTGGCGCCCCAGACCAGGACGACGTCGCCCTGCTTCATCCCCGCGCCGTTGCGCGAGACCAGCTGGCGGTACGCCGTCGAGTTGACCAGTCCGGGCACCGCGGCCTCCTCCCAGGTGAGGTGGGCCGGCTTGGGCATCAGCTGGTTGGACTTGACCAGGGCGAGCTCGGCCAACCCGCCGAAGTTCGTCTCGAAGCCCCAGATCCGCTGCTCCGGGTCGAGCATCGTGTCGTTGTGGCCGTCGGGGCTCTCCAGCTCGACCGAGAGGCAGTGCGCCACGACCTCGTCGCCCGGCTGCCACGCGTGGACGCCGGGTCCGGTGCGCAGCACGACGCCCGACAGGTCGGAGCCGACCACGTGGTAGGGCAGGTCGTGCCGCTTCGACAGCGGGCTCAGCCGGCCGTAGCGCTCCAGGAAGGCGAAGGTCGGGACGGGCTCGAAGATCGAGGTCCAGACGGTGTTGTAGTTGATGGCGCTGGCCATCACGGCGACCAGCGCCTCGCCGGGGCCGAGCTCGGGCGTGGGCACGTCGTCGAGGTGCAGGCTCTGGCGCGGGTCCTTGTCGCGGCTGGCCCGGCCCTCGAACATCGCGACCTCGTCCTTGTGGACGGTGACGCCGCGGTAGTGCTCCGGCACGGGCAGCGCCGCGAAGTCGGCCGGCGTGGCCTCGGCGCTGAGGATCGTCTCGAGGATGTCCTTCATGGCTGCCTCCGGGGAAAGACTGCCCCGGATGCTACTGGCCGGTAACCTCCGGCCGGGCGGTGGGTCCGGCAGCGGGGTCGCGCTGCCGGGCCGGTCAGGCCTCCTTGGGCACGACGACCCAGAGCACCAGGTAGACCAGCACCTGCGGGCCGGGCAGCAGACAGGACAGCAGGAAGACCAGCCGGACGGTGGTGGGGGACCACCCGAAGCGGCGCGCGATGCCGGCGCAGACGCCGGCGATGATCTTCCCGTTGCGGGGGCGGACCAGCCGTTCGGTGTCGGTCATCCTTTGACCGTACGACGCCTCAGCCGGCCCCGTCGCCGGCCGCGGGCTGGACCAGCTCGATCAGGACGCCCATCGCGTCCTTGGGGTGGACGAAGTTGACCAGCGAGCCGGCAGTACCTCGTCTGGGCTCGTCGTAGAGCAGGCGGACACCGCGCTCCCGCAGCGTCGCGGAGACTGCTGCGACGTCCTCGACGGTGTAGGCGACCTGCTGGACGCCCTCGCCGCTGCGCTCCAGGAACCTGCCGATCGGCGAGTCCGGCCGCAGGGGGGCGAGCAGCTGGATGCACGAGCCGGAGTCGCCGACGGCCAGCATCGCCTCGCGCACCCCCTGCTCCTCGTTGACCTCCTCGTGCACCGAGCGCACGTCGAAGGTGTCCCGGTAGAAGGCGATAGCCGCGTCGAGGTCCCTCACGGCCAGACCGACGTGGTCGATGCGGGTCAGCATCGGGCTATCGTGACACCCCGGTGCTGCTGGTCCAGCAGGCGTGTCACAGGAGGTTGCGGTCATGGCCGGTTCCGTCATCGTCGCGGGGGCGCGGACCCCGATGGGCAGGCTGCTCGGCTCGCTCAAGGACTTCTCCGGGGCGGACCTGGGAGCGGTCGCCATCAAGGGCGCCCTGGCCAAGGCCGGGGTCGCGCCCGAGCAGGTCGACTACGTGATCATGGGCCAGGTGCTGCAGGCGGGCGCCGGGCAGATCACCGCCCGCCAGGCCGCGGTCAAGGCCGGCATCCCGATGACCGTGCCCGCGCTGACCATCAACAAGGTCTGCCTGTCCGGCCTCGACGCCATCGCGCTGGCCGACCAGCTGATCCGGGCCGGCGAGTTCGAGATCGTCGTCGCGGGCGGCATGGAGTCCATGACCCAGGCGCCGCACCTGCTGCCCAAGAGCCGGTCCGGCTACAAGTTCGGCACCGTCGAGATGGTCGACGCGATGGCCCACGACGGTCTCTTCTGCGCCTTCGACCAGTGCGCCATGGGCGAGTCGACCGAGCGCTACAACGCCCGGCTCGGCATCAGCCGCGAGGACCAGGACGCCTTCTCGGCGCTGTCGCACCAGCGGGCCGCCGAGGCGGCGAAGAACGGTCTCTTCGACGACGAGATCGTCCCGGTGGAGATCCCGCAGCGGAAGGGCGACCCCATCGTCTTCGCGACCGACGAGGGCGTCCGGGCGGACACCACCACAGACCTGCTGGCCAAGCTGCGCCCCGCGTTCGCACCGGACGGCACCATCACCGCGGGCTCGTCGTCGCAGATCTCCGACGGCGGTGCCGCCGTCGTCGTGATGAGCCGGGCGAAGGCCGAGGAGCTCGGCCTGACCTGGCTGGCCGAGATCGGCGGGCACGGAGTCGTCGCCGGCCCCGACGCCAGCCTGCAGTCGCAGCCGGCCAACGCCATCAAGGCCGCGCTGGCGAAGGAGACGATCGACGTCGCCGACCTCGACCTCGTCGAGATCAACGAGGCCTTTGCCTCCGTCGGCATCCAGTCGATGCGCGAGCTGGGGCTGGACCAGGACAAGGTCAACGTCAACGGCGGCGCCATCGCCATGGGTCACCCGATCGGCATGAGCGGCGCCCGGCTGGTGCTCACCCTCGCCCTCGAGCTCAAGCGGCGCGGTGGCGGCGTGGGGGCGGCGGCCCTCTGCGGTGGGGGCGGCCAGGGCGACGCGCTCGTCCTGCGCGTGCCGTCACCCGCCTGAGCCGGGTGGCCACCCCGGGCTCGCCCGACATCGGCGAGCTGGTCCGGCGTGCGCGCGAGGGCGACGCCCGGTCGGTCGCCAAGCTGATCTCGCTGGTCGAGGACGCCTCCCCGCTGCTGCGGGACGCCATGGCCGCCCTCGTGCCCTACGGCGGCCAGGCGGTCGTCATCGGCCTCACCGGGGCGCCCGGCGTCGGCAAGTCGACCTCCACGAGCGCCCTGGTCGGCGCCCTGCGCCAGGCCGGGCGGCGGGTCGGCATCCTCGCGGTCGACCCGTCCTCGCCCTTCTCCGGTGGCGCGCTGCTGGGTGACCGGGTGCGCATGCAGGAGCACGCTCTCGACCCGGACGTCTACATCCGGTCGATGGCCAGCCGCGGCCACCTCGGCGGCCTGTCGTGGTCGACGCCGCAGGCCCTGCGTGTGCTGGACGCCGCGCGCTTCGACGTGGTGCTCGTCGAGACGGTCGGCGTCGGCCAGTCCGAGGTCGAGGTGGCCGGGCTCGCCGACACGACCGTGGTCCTGCTCGCGCCCGGCATGGGCGACGGGATCCAGGCCGCGAAGGCCGGCATCCTCGAGGTCGGGGACGTCTACGTGGTCAACAAGGCCGACCGCGACGGCGCGGACTCGACGGTGCGCGAGCTGCGGCACATGCTGACGCTCGGGGAGCGGCGGCAGGCCGGCGACTGGCGGCCGCCCATCGTGAAGACCGTCGCGTCGCGCGGCGAGGGGATCGACGAGCTCGTCGCTGAGCTCGCGAAGCACCACAGCTGGCTCGAGGAGTCCGGCGAGCAGGGCCGCCGGCGGCAGCGGCGGGCCGCCGACGAGGTCGAGGCGATCGCGGTCACGGCCCTGCGCTCCCGGATGGGCGACCTGCGCTCGGTGCACGGCGCGGTCGGCCTGGACGACCTCGCGGCCGACGTCGTGGCCGGCCGCACCGACCCCTACACGGCAGCCGACCGGCTCATCGAGGGACTCACCGGCTGAACCGGTCCGCGTCGGCTACGGCGTCGACGTCCCCGACGGGTCCGTGCTGGCGGTGCCGCTCTCGGTCACGGTCGGGAGGTCGGTGGGGACCGAGGTCGTCGTGTCCGTGGGTGTGGGCGTCGATGTCTCGGTCGGCACCGGCTCTCCGAAGCAGGTGAAGGTGACGTCCTGGTGCGCCGTGTCGCCGCCGCCGACCAGGACTCGCACCCGGTTGCCCTTGGCGTCGAGCGTGTGCTGCCCCGCCGGCAGACCACTGATCCGGAACGTGTCACCGTCGGCGAGATCCTGCACCTTGACGTAGGTCGCCGGGTCGTTGTGCAGCCACAGCCGCAGGCTCTGGACGGCTCCGCTGCACTGGGCCGGCATCGTGACCTTGCCCTCGACCGCCGACCCGCGGCCGATCCTCGTCTGGTCCGGCTTGCCAGCCCTGCTGCAGGGCGCCTCCTCGGCGACCTGCGGGTCGGTCGCGCCGCCGACGAAGGTCGCGCTCCACTGCACGTTGCGCGCCTTCGTCTTCGCCTCGCCCATGATCGGCCACGGGGACAGCAGGATCGGGGCATGGGGGCAGTCCAGCGAGAAGCGGCCGCGGCTGTCGGTGCGGCCGATGGACCAGCCGGCCGGCTCGAAGCCGCGGGCTCCGGGCATCGCCGACGTAGACGTAGAGGCCGGCGGCCGGTTGACCGGCGGGCCCCACGGCCTGACCGCGGTAGGCGAGCCGGCCGCGGCGGGGATGGCTGAGCTCGGTGGCCGCCGGGGTCGCCTGCACCGCGGTGTGAGTGGCCTTCTTGGTGGAGCTCGCCGTGGGCGCGTCGGACTTCTTGGTGGCCGTGCCGGTCGTCGTCGGCGTGTCCCCGCCGGAGTCGTTGTTGTCCTGCTCCCCGCCGAGCGCCACGAAGAGGTCCCGCGGGGTGTCCTTACCCAGGGCGAGGCCGCCGCCGAGGCCGGCGACGAAGACGAACGCGACGGTGAGCATCGCCATGGCTCGCCGGTGGCGGCGGTAGCGGGCCTCGCTCATCACCCGGTCGAACTGCCCGGCCGGCGGCGCCAGCGGCTCGATGCGCTTGCGGGGGACCTGGTCGCTCACGAGTCCACCGCCATCATCCCGCGCAGGCTGTCGCGGGCGTCGAACAGCATGCGCTTGACCGTGCCCTCCGGGCGGTGAATCGCGGACGCGACCTCGGCGATGCTCAGGTCGGCGTAGTAGTGCAGCAGGACGGGAACCCGCAACCGCTCCGGGAGCCGCTCGACCAGGTCGCGCAGCCAGGGGTCGGCCGCAGGCGTGCTGGTCTCGGTCCGCTCCTCGATCCGCTCGCAGAGCTTGCGGTCGCGCTGCTCGCGACGCCAGCGGTCCCGGACCAGGTTGGTCGCGGTGACGTAGAGGTAGCCCTTGGGGTCGTGGACGGTCAGCCACCGCGACAGCAGCCGGGCGAAGGCTTCCGACGCGATGTCGTGGGCTGCGTCACGGTCGCCCACCAGAGCGGCGCACCAGCCGGCGAGCGGGGCGTAGTGCAGGTTCCAGAGGATCCGGGCAGCCTCGTCGCGGGTGAGGGCAGCGGTGGTCGCCCCCTGGGCCCCCGCCGTCACCACCGCACCAGCCATCTCGTACCCACCCGCCGTGAGGTCTTCTCGACCCCAAGGACGTCGGAGGTCGCCGGTCGGTTCACTCGAACCGCCGTCGGTCGATGGAGCCCGCCGCGCATGGGCAGGTCGCCCCTCTCCACGAAGGTGAGCCTAGAGGGGGACGAGTAGTCTCGGGGGACCAACCGGACATGACGGCGAGTCGGCAGGTCTGCCGGACGGCTGTCATACCGGAGAGGCCTGTCCCTCCGGAGAAGCATGGAGGAGCTCGGTGGACGCTGCGGAGATCGAGGCCGGTCGTCGGCGCTGGCAGGAGCGGTTCGCCGCGGCACGGGTCCGGGAGGCGGACTACACGACGCTGTCCGGCTCGGAGGTCGAGCCGGTCTACGGGCCGGCCGGTGGCGATGTCGTCGAGGGGTTCGAGCGGATCGGCTGGCCGGGGGAGTTCCCGTTCACCCGGGGGCTCTACCCGACCGGCTACCGCGGACGTACCTGGACCATCCGGCAGTTCGCGGGCTTCGGCAACGCACAGCAGACGAACGAGCGCTACAAGATGATCCTCGGCGCCGGCGGCGGCGGCCTGTCGGTCGCCTTCGACATGCCGACCCTGATGGGCCGCGACTCCGACGACGCCCGGTCGCTGGGCGAGGTCGGGCACTGCGGGGTGGCGATCGACTCGGCGGCCGACATGGAGGTGCTCTTCTCCGGCATCCCGCTCGGCGACGTCACCACGTCGATGACGATCAGTGGACCGGCGGTGCCGGTCTTCTGCATGTACCTCGTCGCGGCGGAGCGCCAGGGCATCGACCCCGCGGTGCTGAACGGCACGCTGCAGACCGACATCTTCAAGGAGTACATCGCCCAGAAGGAGTGGCTCTTCCCGCCCGAGCCGCACCTGCGCCTCATCGGCGACCTGATGGAGTACTGCGTCGAGAAGATCCCGGCCTACAAGCCGCTGAGCGTCTCCGGCTACCACATCCGCGAGGCCGGCTCGACCGCCGCGCAGGAGCTCGCCTACACCCTCGCCGACGGCTTCGGCTACGTCGAGCTCGGGCAGGCGCGCGGCCTCGACGTCGACGACTTCGCCCCCGGCCTGTCCTTCTTCTTCGACGCCCACCTCGACTTCTTCGAGGAGATCGCGAAGTTCCGCGCGGCGCGCCGCATCTGGGCGCGCTGGCTGCGCGACGTCTACGGGGCGACGACGGAGAAGGCGCAGTGGCTGCGCTTCCACACCCAGACAGCGGGGGTGTCCCTCACCGCGCAGCAGCCGGACAACAACATCGTCCGCACCGCGCTGGAGGCGCTCTCGGCCGTCCTCGGCGGCACCAACTCGCTGCACACCAATGCACTCGACGAGGTCCTCGCGCTGCCGAGCGAGAAGGCCGCCGAGATCGCCTTGCGCACCCAGCAGGTGATCATGGAGGAGACCGGCGTCGCCAACGTCGCAGACCCGCTCGGCGGCTCGTGGTTCGTCGAGGCGCTGACCGACCGGATCGAGGCCGAGGCGGAGGCGATCTTCAGCCGGATCCGCGACATGGGCTCGGACGGGTCGATCACCTCAGGCCTGTTGCGCGGCATCGAGGACGGCTGGTTCATGTCCGAGATCGCCGAGGCGGCGTTCACCTACCAGCGTGCCCTGGAGAAGGGCGACAAGAAGATCGTCGGCGTGAACTGTCACACCTCGACCGTCGAGGAGCCGTTGGAGATCCTGCGCGTCTCGCACGAGGTTGAGCGCGAGCAGAACCGGGTGCTCGGCGAGCGGCGGTCCTCGCGGGACGACGCGGCCGCCCGAGCGGCCGTCGTGCGGATGGTCGAGGTCGCGCGCACCGACGCCAACATGCTGCCGTCGATGCTCGACGCGGTCCGGGCGGAGGCCACGCTCGGCGAGATCTGCGACGCGCTCAAGGCCGAGTGGGGCGACTACCACGAGCCGCCACGCTTCTGACGTCCCCCAGAACTGCAGGAGGAGCTGACCGATGGGCCGGATCGTCTCGAACTTCTTCATCTCGCTGGACGGAGTCGTGGAGTCGCCCGACAAGTGGCACTTCCCCTACTTCGACGACGCGATGGGCGAGATCGTCGGACAGGGCATGTCGACCAGCGGCGCCATGCTGATGGGCCGGCGGCTCTACGACGAGTGGTCGGAGTTCTGGCCGGGTCAGGGTCCCGAGGTGCCCTTCTCCGAGTACATCAACACGATCCCGAAGTACGTGCTGTCCACGACGCTGACCGACGCCGCCTGGCAGAACACGACCGTCGTGTCCGGCGACGTGGCCGAGCGGGTCCGCGAGGTCAAGGCGAGCACCGATGGCGACATCGCGATGTCCGGCAGTGCGACAACGGTGCGCTGGCTGCTGGCCAACGGCCTGCTCGACGAGCTGGCCCTGCTGCTCCACCCCATCGCCGTGGGTTCGGGGCAGCGGCTCTTCGAGGACACCGCCACCCACCCGCTGACCCTCCTGCACTCCGAGGCCCTCGGGTCCGGCGTGCTGCACCTGCGCTACGCCCCGGCTTCCTGACGCGCCGCTGTCCCCGTCCGCGGGTCGCCACTCGCGGTCTGCGGGCTCACCGGCATGGGCGATGATGGAGGCATGACCCAGCCGACCTTCAACCCGTACGGAGCCGTCGACCTGTCCGGCCTCGCCCCAGCTGCTCCGGCCCGCCCGGCGAGCCAGCAGCCCTCCGGGGGTTCCGTGAGCGCCGTCGCTGGCGGCACGACTGGCGCCGCAGGCACGGCCGTCGTGGATGTCGCCGAGGCCGACTTCCAGGCCGCCGTCGTCGAGCAGTCCATGACCGTGCCGGTCGTCATCGACTTCTGGGCCGACTGGTGCGGGCCGTGCAAGCAGCTCAGCCCGGTCCTCGAGCGCCTCGCGGCCGCCGACGACGGGCGCTGGCTCCTCGCGAAGATCGACCTGGACGCCAACCCCCGCCTCGGCCAGGCCTTCCAGGTGCAGTCCATCCCGGCGGTCTTCGCCGTCGTGAAGGGCCAGCCGATCCCGCTCTTCCAGGGCGCCCTGCCCGAGCCGCAGGTCCGGCAGTACATCGACGAGCTGCTCCGCGTCGCCGAGGCCAACGGCGTGACCGGACGGCTGTCCCTCGGTGAGCCGTCGGAGCCCCCGCCTGAGCCGGTCGCCGACCCCCGCTGGGACGAGGCCTATGACGCCATCGAGCGCGGCGACCTAGACGCGGCTGCGGCGGCCTACCGGTCCCTGCTCTCCGACGACCCGGCCGACGCCGAGGCGCAGGCCGGTCTCGGCCAGGTCGAGCTGCTCGCCCGGACGCAGGGCGTCGACGACGCGGCTGCCCGGCGGCTCGCTGCCGAGCAGCCGGACGACGTGGCGGCCCAGACCGCGGTCGCCGACCTGGACCTGCTCGGCGGCCAGGTCGAGGACGCGTTCAGCCGCCTCGTCGAGCTGGTGCGACGTACGTCCGGCGACGAGCGCACCGCGGCCCGGGACCACCTGGTCGGGCTCTTCGAGCTGGTCGGCAACCAGGACGAGCGGGTCAGCCGCGCGCGGACAGCCCTCGCGAACGCGCTCTTCTGACCCGCTGCGCACGCAGAAGGACCGCCCCCGCGCAGCGGGAGCGGTCCCTCGACGTCTCGCGAGCGTGACCGCTCGGCGTCGTCCCTCAGACGAGGAAGATGATCAGCAGGATCACGGCGATGACGAGGGCGGCGATGGCGATGGTGCGCGTGTTCATCGGGGCTCCGATCGGTCAGGGGGATGGCAGGGCGAACTGGCACGTTCCTGTCCGCGCAGCACCGCTCCAAACGTGAGTCAGTCGATCGCGGTCGAGTGGGTCTCGTAGACCAGGCGGACCGGCATCGTGTCGGCGAGCGGACGAGCCGGCCCTGTCAGCCTGCGGGGCGGTGCAGCCAGACGGTGCCCAGCGGCGGGACGCGAAGGGTCGCCGAGGCGCGCATGCCGTGCCATCCCTCACCCGTTGCCTCGACGGCGCCCAGGTTGCCCACGCCGCTGCCGACGTAGGCCTCGGCGTCGGTGTTGAGGACCTCGTCCCACCGGCCGGCATCGGGCAGCCCGATGCGGTAGCCCTCGTGGGGGATCGACGAGAAGTTCGCGATGCAGGCCAGCGCCGAGCCGTCCTCGCCCCAGCGCAGGAACGAGAAGACGTTGTTGCCGGCGTCGTTGGCATCGATCCACTGGAAGCCGCGCTCGTCGGCGTCCTGCGACCACAGCGCGCTGGTGCGCTGGTAGACGGCGTTCATGTCGCTCACCATCGTCTGCACGCCGCGGTGGTCCGGGTTGTCGGTCAGCCACCAGTCGAGCGAGCGCGACTCGGCCCACTCCGACTCCTGCCCGAACTCCGAGCCCATGAAGAGCAGCTGCTTGCCGGGGTGGGCCCACATGAAGGCGAGGTACGCCCTCAGGTTGGCCAGCTGCTGCCACCGGTCGCCCGGCATCTTGCGCAGCAGGGACCCCTTGCCGTGGACGACCTCGTCGTGGCTGATCGGCAGCACGTAGTTCTCGGAGTAGGCGTACATCATCGAGAACGTCAGCTGGTGGTGGTGGTACTGCCGGTAGATCGGCTCGTGGGACACGTAGTCGAGCGAGTCGTGCATCCAGCCCATGTTCCACTTGAAGCCGAAGCCCAGGCCGCCGAGGTGCGTCGGCCGGGTGACGCCCGGCCAGGCCGTCGACTCCTCGGCGATCGTCACGATGCCCGGCACCCGCTTGTAGGCGGTGGCGTTCATCTCCTGCAGGAAGGACACGGCCTCGAGGTTCTCCCGTCCGCCGAACTCGTTCGGCGACCACTCGCCCTCCTCGCGGGAGTAGTCCAGGTAGAGCATCGAGGCCACTGCGTCGACGCGCAGCCCGTCGATGTGGAACTCCTCGAGCCAGTAGAGCGCGTTGGCGACGAGGAAGTTGCGCACCTCGGTGCGACCGAAGTTGAAGACGTACGTCCCCCAGTCCATCTGCTCGCCGCGCTGGGGGTCGGGGTGCTCGTAGAGAGGCGTGCCGTCGAAGCGGGCCAGTGCCCACTCGTCCTTGGGGAAGTGCGCCGGGACCCAGTCGACGATGACGCCGATGCCGGCCTGGTGCAGCCGGTCGACCAGGTAGCGGAAGTCGTCAGGCGAGCCGAACCGGGATGTCGGGGCGAAGTAGGACGAGACCTGGTAGCCCCACGAGCCGCCGAACGGGTGCTCGGCGACGGGAAGCAGCTCGATGTGCGTGAAGCCGAGGTACTGCACGTGGCCGACGAGCTGGTCGGCGAGCTCGCGATAGCCCAGCCCCTGCCGCCACGACCCGAGGTGCACCTCGTAGGTGCTCATCGGGCTGGTCAGCGGGTCACGGTTGCGACGGTCCTCCAGCCACGCGTCGTCGCCCCACTCGTAGTCGGAGGAGAAGACGACGGACGCCGTCGACGGGGGAGTCTCGGCGCGGAAGGCGACCGGGTCGGCCTTCTGCCGCCACACGCCGTCCTTGCCGAGCACCTCGAACTTGTAGTGCGTGCCGTCGCCCAGTCCCGGGACGAAGAGCTCCCAGACCCCGGTCGACCCCATCGCGCGCATCGGGTGGGCGCGGCCGTCCCAGTAGTTGAAGTCGCCGGTCAGGCGCACGCCCTGGGCGCTCGGCGCCCAGACGGCGAACGACGTTCCCTGCACCGTGCCCGCGACGCCGTCGTAGGTGCGGGTGTGGGCACCCAGGACACGCCACAGCTCCTCGTGGCGGCCCTCGCCGATCAGGTGCAGGTCGACCTCGCCGAGCGTCGGCAGGAAGCGGTAGGGGTCGTCGGTCACCCGGGGCGGACCGTCGTAGGCGACCTCGAGCCGGTAGTCGGGCACGGTGGCCGTCGGCAGCACACCGACCCACACGCCGTACGACTCGTGGCGCAGCTCGTGGCGGTCGTCACCGACGAGCACGGCGACGCCGGTCGCCCACGGCCGGAGGGTCCGGACCGTGACGCCGCCGGCGTGCGGGTGCGGCCCGAGGATCGAGTGCGGGTCGTGGTGGACGCCGGAGACCAGGCGGTGCAGGTCCTCGGTGCCGACCGGGACGGCAGTGGGCGCCGGTGCTGCCGGTGCTGCCGGGGCCGTCGCGGACGTCACGGTCGGCTTCGGCGGATCCGTCGCTTCCGTCGCAGGCGGGTTCGGGCGATGCGTCACTGTCGTCTCACTCCTCGCCGGCGAGCCGGTGGATCGCGGCCATCGGGATGTGCAGCCAGGTGGGCCGGTTCCGGGCCTCGTAGAGCACCTCGTAGACGGCCTTGTCGGTCTCGTACGCGCGCAGCAGCACCGGCTGCCGGCGTGGGTCGGCGCCCCCCGCGTCGGCGTAGCCGGCCAGGAAGGCGTCGCGGTTGCGGTCTGCCCACTCCGAGGCGCGGTACGCGCGCTGCACGTCGGCCGGGTGGTCGGCGAGCAGGTGGCGAGCGGCGTAGTCGAAGGAGCGCAGCATGCCGGCGACGTCCTTCATCGCCGGGTCGAGGCCTCGGCGCTCGGCGAGCGGGCGGGCCGGCTCGCCCTCGAAGTCGAGCAGCTTCCAGCCGTCCAGGGTCCGCATCACCTGGCCGAGGTGGAAGTCGCCGTGCACCCGCTGGACGGGAAGCGGCTCGTCGAGCGCGGCGAGGTCGTCGAAGGCGGTCCGCAGCTTGTCGACGTACGGCGCCAGCTCGGGCACCTCGGCCGCCGCCCGGTCGAGGCGGGCCCGCATGCCGTCGGCCAGCGCCCCGAGCTCCGTGCCCGCCAGGTGGCCGGTAGGCAGTACCGCGGCCAGGGCTGCGTGCACCTCGGCGGTGGCGGCACCCAGCCGCCGGGCCTCGCCCGCGAAGTCGCCGCCCACCTCGTCGGCGTGCAGGTCGGCCTCGGCGTAGAGGTCGCGCACGCTGGTGAGGGCCAGCTCCCAGCCCTCGGTGGCTCCCTTGAGGAAGACCTGCGCCATCGCGAGGCTGGCCAGTTCAGCGTCGGAGCCGTCCCGCCACGCGCCTTCGAGCCAGCCCACGGGAGCGGCGATGTGGGTGCTGCCGGCCGCCGCGAGGGCAGAGTGCATCTCGATGTCCGGGTTGAGCCCGGCCGACACCTTGCGGAACACCTTGAGGATCAGGGTGTCACCGAAGATCAGCGACGTGTTGCTCTGCTCGGCCCCCACGACGATCGACGGGCCGCCGGGTGGCAGCTCGGTCGCCGAGGGGTCGCGGTGGAATGCGAAGCCGTCACCGGCGCGGTCGGTGGCGATGCCCTCGATCCACAGGCCGGTGCTCTCCTTGTCCTGCAGCGCGTCGTACACGAACCGCTTCCGGCCCTCGCCGTCGGCCTCCTCGCCCACGAAGGCGTGCGCGAGATGCTCGGCCGCCTCGGGATAGGACGCCAGGGGCAGCTGGTAGGTCTCGGTCTCGCCATCGGCGTAGGTGACCTCCACCAGGTCGATCCGCACGCCGGTGACGTCCGCGGCCTGCTCCCGGAGCACGGCGACGGTCCGCACGGCGGTCAGCGTCCAGACCCGCCCCTTCCCGGCGAACCATCGCTGGTTGCCGAGGTGCTCCTCGATCCGTGGCCGATCGAGCTGGGCGGGCATCAGGACTCTCCTTCCGGGGGGCTGAGCCGGAACCAGTAGAAGCCGTGTCCGGCCAGCGTGAGCAGGTAGGGGAGCTCGCCGACGAGCGGGAAGTGCACCGTCCCGAGGAGCTCGATGGGCGTGTAGCCCTCCCAGCGCCGCAGGTCGAGCTCGACCGGCTGCGGGAAGCGGGACAGGTTGTTGACGCACAGCACGATGTCGTCGCCGAACTCGCGCACGAAGGTCAGCACGGACGGGTTGCTACCGCCCATGTCCTCCCAGGTGCCGAGCCCGAACGCCGGGTTCTGCTTGCGGGCCTCGATCATGCGGCGGGTCCAGTGCAGCAGCGACGTGGAGCTGGCCAGCTGCGCTTCGACGCTGGTGACCTGGTGGCCGTAGATCGGGTCCATGATCGCGGGCAGGTAGAGCTGCCCGGGGTTGCTCGTCGAGAACCCGGCATTGCGGTCCGGCGTCCACTGCATCGGCGTGCGGACGCCGTCGCGGTCACCGAGCCAGATGTTGTCGCCCATGCCGATCTCGTCGCCGTAGTAGAGGACCGGCGAGCCCGGCAGGGAGAGCAGCAGCGCGGTGAACAGCTCGAGCTGGTTGCGGTCGTTCTCGAGCAGCGGGGCGAGCCGCCGGCGGATGCCGATGTTGGCCTTCATCCGCGGGTCCTTGGCGTACTCCGTCCACATGTAGTCACGCTCGTCGTCGGTGACCATCTCGAGCGTGAGCTCGTCGTGGTTGCGCAGGAAGATGCCCCACTGGCAGTTGTCCGGGATCGCCGGCGTCTGCGCCATGATCTCGGAGATCGGGTACCGCGACTCGCGTCGAACGCCCATGAACAGCCGCGGCATCACCGGGAAGTGGAACGCCATCTGGCACTCGTCGCCGTCAGTTCCGAAGTACTCGACGACGTCCGCCGGCCACTGGTTGGCCTCGCAGAGCATGACCCGGTCGGGGTAGAGCGCGTCGACCTCCTTGCGAACGCGCTTCAGGAAGTCGTGCGTGGCCGGCAGGTTCTCGCAGTTCGTGGCCTCCGCCTCGAAGAGGTAGGGGACTGCGTCGAGCCGGAAGCCGTCGATCCCGAGGTCGAGCCAGAACTTCAGCGCCTCTATCACCGACTCCTGGACGCGCGGGTTCTCGAAGTTCAGGTCAGGCTGGTGGCTGAAGAACCGGTGCCAGAAGTACTGCTTGCGCACCGGGTCGAAGGTCCAGTTCGACGACTCGGTGTCGACGAAGATGATGCGGGCGTCGGAGTAGGCCTCGTCGGTGTCGGCCCAGACGTAGAAGTCGCCGAAGGGGCCGTCGGGGTCGGTGCGCGAGGACTGGAACCACGGGTGCTGGTCCGAGGTGTGGTTCATGACGAAGTCGATGATCACCCGGATGCCGCGGACGTGCGCCGCGTCGACGAACTCCACGAAGTCGCCGATGGTGCCGAACTCCGGCAGGACGTCGGTGTAGTCGCTGACGTCGTAGCCGCCGTCGCGCAGCGGGGACTTGAAGAACGGCGGCAGCCAGATGCAGTCGACGCCTAGCCACTGGATGTAGTCGAGCTTGTCGATCAGACCGGTGAGGTCACCGTTGCCGTCGCCGTTGCTGTCCTTGAAGGAGCGCACCAGCACCTCGTAGAAGACGGCGCGCTTGTACCAGTGGGGGTCGCGCTGGTCGTCGGGGACGTCGGCGAAGTTGTCGATCGCCGGGACGCCGCGCGGGTCCGGGAGATCGTCGCTCAACGGTCCGACGTCCCCTCGGTGGAGGTCGTCCGTCGGCTGCGGAGGGTGAACACGTGGGCCGGCTCGACGAACGGGTCGAGCCGCACGTAGTTCTCCTTGCCCCAGACGAAGGTGTCGCCGGTCAGCTCGTCATGCACGGCCATTGTGTCGTCCCACTCCAGTCCCAGCGCCGGCATGTCCAGCCGGACCGTTGTCTCCCGGGCCCCGTGCGGATCGAGGTTCACGACGACGATGGTCGTGTCGTCGCTGTCTGCCGCCACGCCGACGTTCGCCCGCTTGGAGTAGCAGATGATCTGGTCGCTGTCAGCGTGGTGGAAGTGCAGGTTGCGCAGCCGCTGCAGCGACGGGTGCGCGCGGCGAAGCTGGTTGAGCCTCGTGAGGTACGGCGCCAGGGTCCGGCCCTCGGCAGCCGCGGCGGCCCAGTCGCGCGGCCGCAGCTGGAACTTCTCGGTGTCGAGGTACTCCTCGCTGCCGGGTCGCAGCGCGACGTGCTCGTAGAGCTCGTAGCCGGCGTAGACGCCGTAGGTGGGGGACAGGGTCGCGGCCAGCACAGCTCTGATCTTGAAGGCGGGAGGGCCGCCGTACTGGAGATAGGCGTGCAGGATGTCAGGGGTGTTGACGAAGAAGTTGGGCCGCAGGAAGTGGCCGGTCCGCTGGGTCAGCTCGGTGAGGTACTCCTCGAGCTCCCACTTCTCGTTGCGCCAGGTGAAGTACGTGTAGGACTGGTGGAACCCCACCCGGGCGAGCGTCTGCATCATCGCCGGGCGGGTGAAGGCCTCGGCCAGGAAGATGACGTCCGGGTCGGTCTTGCGGACCTCGTCCATCAGCCAGGCCCAGAAGCTCACCGGCTTGGTGTGCGGGTTGTCGACGCGGAAGATCCGGACGCCGTGGTCCATCCAGTGCCGGACGACCCGCAGCACCTCGGCGTAGATGCCGTCGGGGTCGCGGTCGAAGTTCACCGGGTAGATGTCCTGGTACTTCTTCGGCGGGTTCTCGGCGTAGGCGATCGTGCCGTCGGCCAGCGTGGTGAACCACTCCGGGTGGGCCTCGACCCAGGGGTGATCCGGCGTCGCCTGCAGCGCCAGGTCGAGCGCGACCTCGAGTCCGAGCTCCGCGGCCCGGGCCACGAATGCGTCGAAGTCGTCGATGGTGCCCAGGTCGGGGTGCACCGCGTCGTGCCCGCCCTCCGGGCCGCCGATGGCCCAGGGTGACCCGACGTCGCTGGGCCCGGGGGTGAGCGTGTTGTTCGGGCCCTTGCGGTTGGTGCGGCCGATGGGGTGGATCGGCGGGAGGTAGACGATGTCGAAGCCCATGTCACGGACGGCCGGCAACCGCTCCATGGCGGTGCGGAAGGTGCCGCTGACCAGCTCGCCGGTGGCCGGGTCCACGTGCGCGCCCTCGGACCGTGGGAAGAGCTCGTACCACGACCCGTACAGCGCGCGCTCGCGGTCGACCCACAGCGGCATCCGGTCGCTCGCCGTGACGAAGTCACGCAGCGGGTGCTTCGCCAGCGTCTGCGTGACGTCGGGCGCCGAGGAGGCGGACAGCCGGGCGGGGACCGGCCGGCCGGTGTCTCGCAACGCGGTCGCCGCGTCGATCAGCGCGCGGCGGCCCGCTGCCGGCCGGGGGCAGGCGGCGGCCCGCTCCATCACCCGAGCGCCCTCCTCCAGCATCAGCTCGACGTCGACGCCCGCCTCGATCTTGATGGTGGCGTCGTGCAACCAGGTGGCGACCGGGTCGCTCCAGGCCTCGACGGTGAAGGTCCACTTCCCGGTCGAGGTGGGCGTCACCTCCGCATGCCAGCGGTCGGTGCCCGGCGCGCCGAGGCGCATGGGGGTGAAGGGACCCTTGCGGCCCTTGGGGTCGCGGAGCACGACGTCCGCGGCGACCATGTCGTGGCCCTCGCGGAAGACGGTGGCGCTCACGGTGAAGGTCTCGCCGACCACCGCCTTGGCAGGCCAACGACCACAGCCCTCGGCTGGCTGCACGTCAAGGATGGGGATGCGACCGATCATCGGCACCGAACCTACCCACGTCCGGTCTCCCCGCACACACTGCCGCCCGCTGGGCTTATCGTCTCGACGGTGAAGGCCATCCGTCGGTTCACCGTCCGCACCGTTCTCCCCGAGGCGCTCGCGCCGCTGGGCGAGCTCGCCCTCAATCTCCGGTGGTCCTGGGACTCGCCCACCAAGGGTCTGTTCCAGAGCCTCGACGAGGCTCTGTGGGAGCGCGTGGGCGGCGACCCGGTCGCCCTGCTCGGCGAGCTCGGTCCGCAGCGGCTCGGCGCCCTTGCGGAGGACCCCGACGTGGTGCGTCGGGTCGGCGAGGTGGCAGCGGACCTGCAGGACTACCTGGGCCGAGACCTCTGGTACCAGGAGCGCGCGGCCCAGGAGGCGCTGCCGCGCGCCATCGCCTACTTCTCGCCGGAGTACGGCATCACCGCGGTGCTGCCGCAGTACAGCGGCGGCCTCGGCATCCTGGCCGGCGACCACCTCAAGGCAGCCAGCGACCTCGGTGTGCCGATCGTCGCGGTCGGCCTGCTCTACCGGTCCGGCTACTTCGCCCAGTCGCTCTCGCGGGAGGGCTGGCAGCAGGAGCGTTACCCGGTGCTCGACCCCAACGGGCTGCCGATCTCGCTGCTGCGCGAGGAGTCGGGTGACCCGCTCAAGGTCCGGGTCGGCCTGCCCGGCGGTCGCACGCTGGTCGCCCAGGTCTGGAAGGCGCAGGTCGGCCGGGTGCCGCTGCTCCTCCTGGACTCCGACGTCGAGGACAACGAGCCGGCCGAGCGCGAGGTCACCGACCGCCTCTACGGCGGCGGCAGCGAGCACCGGCTGCTGCAGGAGATGCTGCTGGGCATCGGTGGGGTGCGGGCGCTGCGCGCCTTCAGCCGGCTGACCGGTGCGCCCGCTCCAGAGGTCTTCCACACCAACGAGGGCCATGCGGGCTTCCTGGGGGTCGAGCGGATCCGCGAGCTGACCGAGGAGGCCGGGCTCACCTTCGACGAGGCGGTCGAGGCCGCTCGGTCGGCCACGCTCTTCACGACGCACACGCCGGTGCCGGCAGGCATCGACCGCTTCGCCCGCGACCTGGTCGCGCAGCACTTCGGCGGCGACAACGCGTGCCCCGGCGTGCCGGTCGACCGAGTGCTCGCCCTGGGCGCGGAGAACTACGACGGGGGCGACCCCAGCATCTTCAACATGGCGGTGATGGGCTTCCGGCTGGCCCAGCGCGCCAACGGAGTCTCGGAGCTGCACGGGCACGTCGCCCGCGACATGTTCGCCCGGCTGTGGCCGGGCTTCGACGAGCCGGAGGTGCCGATCGGCTACGTCACCAACGGCGTGCACGCGCCCACCTGGGTCGCGCCGGAGGTCTTCGAGCTGGCCGGCCCGGACATCATGACGAGCCCGACCGAGCCAGGCGCCTGGGAGGACGTCCAGCGAGTCACCGACGCCGACATCTGGTCGGTGCGCCGGCTGCTGCGGGCCCGCCTCGTCGACGACGCCCGCCGGCGGGTGCGCGAGTCATGGGTGCAGCGAGGCGCCAGCGACGCGGAGCTCGGCTGGGCCGACGGGATCCTCGACCCCGACGTGCTCACGATCGGGTTCGCGCGGCGGGTGCCGTCCTACAAGCGGCTGACGCTGATGCTGCGCGACCCGGAGAGGCTCACCGCGCTGCTGAAGCACCCCGAGCGGCCGATCCAGCTGGTGATCGCCGGCAAGGCGCACCCTGCGGACGACGGCGGCAAGAAGCTGATCCAGGAGCTGGTGCGCTTCGCGGACCAGGCCGGCGTGCGACACCGGATCGTCTTCCTGCCCAACTACGACATCGCGATGGCCCAGACGCTCTACCCGGGCTGCGACGTGTGGCTGAACAACCCGCTGCGGCCGCTGGAGGCCTGTGGCACCTCAGGCATGAAGGCGGCACTGAACGGCTGCCTCAACCTCTCCGTGCTCGACGGCTGGTGGGACGAGTGGTTCGACGGACACAACGGCTGGGCCATCCCGACGGCCGACGGGGTCACCGACCCCGACCACCGCGACGACCTCGAGGCCGGGGCGCTCTACGACCTGCTCGAGAACACCGTCGGCCCGCTCTTCTACGACCGGGACGCCGACGGCCACCCCACCCGGTGGATCGAGATGGTGCGTCACACCCTGCAGACCCTCGGCCCCAAGGTGCTCGCCACCCGGATGGTGCGCGACTACGTGCTCGGGCTCTACGCCCCCGCGGCCGACTCGTCGCGGTCCCTGGACGACGGCTACGCCGGCGCCCGTGAGCTCGCCGCCTGGAAGGGCCGGGTCCGGTCGGCCTGGCCGTCGGTCCGTGTCGACCACGTCGAGTCCTCCGGCGTCGCCGACGCCCCCGAGGTGGGCAGCACGCTCGAGATCCGGGCCTTCGTGACCCTGGGTGACCTGGGTCCCGACGACGTGGACGTCCAGGTCGTCTACGGCCGGGTCGACGACGCCGACCGGCTCGCCGACTCGGCCACCCTGTCGCTGCAGCACGACGAGGCCTACGAGGGCAGTCGGCACCGCTACGTCGGCGAGGTGAAGCTCGACCGGCCCGGGCCGTTCGGCTACACCGCGCGGATCGTGCCGCGGCACCGGCTCACCACCGGGCCCGGCGAGCTCGGGCTGGCCACCCTGCCGGTCGAGAGTGCCGGCATGGACAGCGGCGTCCTGCGCTAGGGGAGGGCGCGCAGGACCCGGACGGTCCACGGGGCGAGCGACACGCGGGGTGCCGGCGGCCAGCGGCGCCCCGGCCGTGGGCTGCTCGTCGGCGGTGTCGAGCAGCGCCTCGTAACCGGCCGCCCACGGGGTCCCGGGCAGCACCACGGCCTCCTCGGCCGGCCCGGAGTTGACCCAGACGAGCAGGCCGGCGACGTACATGCCGATGATCCGCTGGTCGTGGTCGAACCACCGCTCGGCCGTCATCGGCTCGCCCTCCGCGCCGAACCAGGCGAGCGGCGGCGGCGAGCCCTCCGCGAGCCCCGACGAGTCGACGTAGCGCTCTGGCCGCAACGACGGATGGTCGCGGCGCAGGGCGAGCAGGGTGCGCGTCCAGCCGTACAGGTCGCGCTGCCACGGCTTGTGCTCCCACGACACCCAGGTGGTCTCGTCGTCGAGGCAGTAGGCGTTGTTGTTGCCGCCCTGCGTGCGGCCGGTCTCGTCTCCGGCGGTGAGCATGGGCACCCCGGCCGAGAGCAGCAGGGTGGCGAGAAGGCTGCGCGACAGCCGGCCGCGCAGCGCCAGAACGTCGGGGTCGTCGGTCAGGCCCTCGACCCCGCAGTTCCAGGACCGGTTGTGGTCCGACCCGTCGCGCCCGCCCTCGCCGTTGGCGTCGTTGTGCTTGCGGTCGTAGGAGACCAGGTCGCGCAGGGTGAAGCCGTCGTGGGCGGTGACGAAGTTGACCGATGCGAGCGGGCCGCGGCCACTGGGCTCGAAGACGTCGGACGAGCCGCTGAGCGCGTAGGCCAGGTCGCGGGCACCGCCGTGACCGGACCCGGCCTGGCCGTGGCTCCCGAGCCAGACCTCGCGCACCGTGTCGCGGAAGCGGTCGTTCCACTCGGCCCACGGCGCGGGAAACGCGCCGAGCTGGTAGCCGCCGGGGCCTACGTCCCACGGCTCCGCCACCAGCTTGACCCGCGCCAGCACCGGGTCCTGGCCGACGACGGCGAGGAACGTCCCGGCCTGCTCGAAGCCGGACGTGCCACGAGCCAGTGTCGGCGCCAGGTCGAACCGGAAGCCGTCGACGTGCATCTCCTGCACCCAGTAGCGCAGCGAGTCCGTGACCATTGCGAGGCAGCGCGGGTGCCGCAGGTCCAGCGAGTTGCCACAGCCGGTCACGTCCTCGAACGTCCCGTCGTGGCGCAGCCGGTAGTAGGCCTCGTTGTCCAGGCCGCGCCAGCTGGTCGTCGGCCCGTCGGCACCGCCCTCGCAGGTGTGGTTGTAGACGACGTCGAGCAGGACCTCGAGACCGGCCTCGTGCAGCGACCGAACCATGGCCTTGAACTCGTGCACCTGCTCGCCGCGTGACCCGCCCGCCGCGTAGGCCGCGTGCGGCGCGAAGAAGCCGAGCGTGTTGTAGCCCCAGTAGTTGGCCCTCCCGCGGGCCACCAGGGCCGGCTCGCTGCGGAAGTGGTGCACCGGCAGCAGCTCGAGCGTGGTGACGCCGAGGTCGGTGAGGTGACCGATCGAGTCGGGGTGTGCGAGGCCGGCGTAGGTGCCGCGCAGCTCGGCCGGCACCGCAGGGTGGAGCTTGGTGAACCCGCGCACGTGCAGCTCGTAGAGCACGGTGTCCGGCCACGGGACGCGCGGTGGCGCGTCGGGCCCCCAGTCGAAGCCGCCGTCGACGACGACCGACCACTGTCGGTCGATCGCTCGCGCGTAGGGGTCGACGAGCAGCTCGCCGGGGTCGAAGCGGTGGCCGTGCACCGGGTCCCACGGCCCGTGCACCCGGAAGCCGTAGCGGTCGCCGGCGCGCACCCAAGGCAGGTGCGTGGTCCAGACCCCGTCCGTCCGGCGCCGCATCGGGTGCCGCGACTCGGTCGTCGACGAGCCGGACTCCTCGGCGAGGCAGAGCTCGACCCGGTCGCCCCGCGACCAGACCGCGAAGTCCACGCCCCCGCCGGTGTGCGGGACCGCCCCGAGGCGGGGCACCAGGTCGGGGCGGCTCACCTGGCCACGCTAGCGGCCCGCAGCCTGGCTACCCTCGCCAAGCATGACTGCCACGCCGCCCGCCGGACCGCAGACCACCCCGTCGGAGCACGTCCGGGTCGAGGTCGAGGACGGCATCGCGACCATCCGGCTGGACCGGCCGCCGATGAACGCCCTCAACGTCCAGGTGCAGGAGGAGATCCGCGCCGCCGCCGCGCAGGTGAGCGCCGACCCGGCGGTGCACGCGGTCGTCCTCTACGGCGGCGAGAAGGTCTTCGCCGCGGGCGCGGACGTCAAGGAGATGGCGACGATGTCGTACGCCGCGATGGTCGAGCGGTCCGGCGCCCTGCAGTCCTCCTTCACGGCGGTGGCACGCATCCCCAAGCCGGTCGTCGCCGCGGTGACCGGCTACGCGCTCGGCGGCGGCTGCGAGCTCGCGCTGTGCGCCGACTTCCGCGTCGCCGGCGACAACGCCAAGCTCGGCCAGCCGGAGATCCTGCTCGGCGTGATCCCCGGTGCCGGCGGGACCCAGCGGCTGCCGCGGCTGGTCGGACCGGCGCGGGCCAAGGAGATCATCTTCTCCGGGCGGTTCGTGGCCGCCGACGAGGCTCTGCGGATCGGGCTGGTCGACCGGGTGGTGCCGGCCGACGAGGTCTACGCGGCGGCGCGCGCGATGGCGGCGCAGTTCGTCCGCGGACCGGCGCTGGCCCTCCGGGCGGCCAAGGAGGCCGTCGACCGGGGCATCGAGACCGACCTCGACAGCGGGCTGGAGCTCGAGCGCCTCCAGTTCGCCGGCCTGTTCGCCACGGAGGACCGGCGTACCGGCATGGAGTCGTTCGTAGCCGAGGGCCCGGGCAAGGCCACCTTCCAGGGACGATGAACGCCGTGTCCTCGACACCGGAACCCACTGCCGGGCGGACCGCCGGGCCGACCGCCGACGAGATCGAGCGGGCGCGGCACGACCCCAAGCTCGCCAACGTGCTCTACCACGACTGGGAGGCGTCGACCTACGACGAGAAGTGGTCGATCTCCTTCGACGAGCGGTGCATCGACTACGCGCGCGGCCGCTTCGAGGCGGTGGCCGGTCGCGACGGCTGGCCCTACCCGGAGGCGCTCGAGCTCGGCAGCGGCACCGGGTTCTTCCTGCTCAACCTGATGCAGGCCGGTGTCGCGTCACGCGGACAGATCACCGACCTGTCGCCCGGCATGGTCGACGCCGCGGTGCGCAACGCGAAGAGCCTCGGCCTCGACGTCGAAGGTCGGGTCGCCGACGCCGAGTCGATCCCTTACGCCGACGCGTCGATGGACCTCGTCGTCGGACACGCGGTGCTGCACCACATCCCGGACGTCGAGCTCGCGTTCCGCGAGGTGCTGCGGGTGCTCAAGCCCGGCGGTCGCTTCGTCTTCGCGGGAGAGCCCACGACCGTCGGTGACTGGTACGCCCGGCGGCTCGGCCGGCTCACCTGGCACGCCGCCACCCGGGTCACGCACCTTGCCCCGCTGCGCGCGCGGTGGTCGCGGCCGCACGAGGAGCTGGCCGAGTCGTCGCGCGTCGCGGCGCTGGAGTCGGTGGTCGACCTGCACACCTTCGACCCGGGCGAGCTGGCGCGCACCGCCCTGCGGGCCGGTGCTGTCGACGTGCGCACCGCGAGCGACGAGCTGACGGCGGCCTTCCTCGGCTGGCCGGTGCGGACCTTCGAGGCAGCCGTCAACCCGGAGCGGCTGGGCTGGGGCTGGGCGAGGTTCGCCTACCGGTCGTGGCAACGGCTCTCGGCCGTCGACCGCGGCCTGTCCCGGGTGCTGCCACAACGCCTCTTCTACAACGTGCTCGTCACCGGCACCCGGCCCTGGTGACGAGGCTGTCGTGAGGCGGTCGGTGCGGTACCGGGACCCACGGCAGGTGCCGCTGCGGCGCTTCCTCGCGCCGTCGAGCCTGCGGTGGGCGTGGCGGCACCGGGCGTTCACGCGGTACCACCTGGTGCGCTACTGGCGCTTCCTGATGCTGCGGCTGCGGCACCCCGACGTCGTGACCGAGGGCATGGTCTACCTCGGCCGCAACGTCGAGCTGAGTGCCCGGAAGGGCTACGGCCGCATCGTCCTCGGCCGGTGGGTGCACCTCGGCGACGGCAACCGGCTGCGCGCCCACGAGGGCACCCTGCGCATCGGCGACAAGACGGTGCTCGGCCGGGAGAACACGTTCAACTGCTACCTGGACCTGCACGTCGGCGCGTCCTGCATCGTGGCCGACTGGGTCTACATCTGCGACTTCGACCACCGCACCGACGACGTCGAGCGGCCGATCAAGGACCAGGGGATCGTCAAGACGCCGGTGCACATCGGGGACGACGTGTGGCTCGGCGTGAAGTCGTCGGTGCTGCGAGGCGCGCAGGTGGGGGAGGGGACGGTCGTCGCCGCGCACGCGGTGGTCCGCGGCGTGGTGCCCGAGTACAGCGTCGTCGCGGGGGTCCCGGGGCGGGTGGTGCGCGACCGGCGGGCCGCCTACGACCTCGCGGCCGCCGAGCGGGCGGCGATGGTCGACATGACCCGCAAGGCCGATGCCGTCACTGCTGTGGGGCGGACTCGCCAGCAGTCTCGACACTGACCGTCGCCGGCTCGGGTGCCTGCAGGAACGCGGTGACCGCCATCGCCAGGCCGCAGACCACGATGAGGACCGGCGCCACGACGGGCAGGGCGCCCATCACCGCGGCCGGCGCGAAGGCTGCGGTGAGGACGAGCAGAGCGGTGATACGGCTCACGGTCACACCTCGGAGGACACCTCGACGGCGGGGGACACCTCCTTCTGCCCGCTGAGCCTGCTCCGCATGCCTGGTGTCCGCAAGACGGCGACGTCCACCGTGCGCGCGTCCAGGTGCGGGGCGACCACGGACCGTCGGGGGAGGCGCGATTCCCTCGGGCCCGTCGGTCCCGCCAGCAGCAGCCGGCGGAACGCCGCGTGGTGCCCCGCGTGCCGGTCCCGGGCGTAGCCCGCGGCCGAGTCGCGCGACACCATGAAGGCCCAGTCGCTGGCCGTCAGCAGCAGGGCCTCGCGCGCCAGGGCGGCCAGCCACGCGTCGTGACCGGCCGTGGTCGCAGCAGTGCTGCGGCGTACGGCCGACAGGAGCTCGGCCCCCACCGCCGCGTGGTCGGCCGCCAGGTCGGCGACCGCCGGCCCGGCCCACAGCTGCAGGTCCTTGCCGTGGCCCCACGACCCGACCGGCAGGTCGACCGGACGCGCGGCCGCGCGGCCCTCGGCCGTGACCTCGGCCAGCGTCGCGAGCCGGACACCCGCCTCGGGCAGCATCCGCAGCGCGTGCCCCAGGAACTGCGGACCCTCGTGCCACCAGTGGCCGAAGAGCTCGGTGTCCCATGCGACGACGGCCAGCGCCTGCTCGCCGGCGGCCGACCGCGCCAGCAGCCGGTCGCGGACCGCGGCGGCGAAGCGTGCGGCGTCCCGGCGCGCCAGCGCCGATGCGGCAGTCGGGTCGTAAGGCGCCTTCGCGCCCGGCGTCGGTGACGTCACGCGGAAGGTCCGGAAGCCCGACCCGTGATCGAGGTGGTGGAAGTCGCGGTAGTCCGCGCCTCCCGGGAAGCCGGACCGCGACGACCACACCAGGTCGGTCAGGGCCAGGTCGCGACCGACGACGGCGACGTCGCCCCAGAGCCCGACGCGGTCCGTGCTGCCACCACCCGCGACGAGCGTCGCCTCGTCGACCATCACGTGGTCGACGCCGCTCACCGACAGCAGCCGGTCGAGACCCGGGCTCGACGGCGCACTCCGGGAGCCAGGCACCGCGCGGTCGCCGGCCGAGCCGGACCGCTGTGTCGTCGAGGCCGCTGGTCAGGGCGAGCCGCGCCAGCGGCTCGGGCAGCAGCGGCAGCACCGGGTGCGTGGCCGGGCCGCCGAGCAGCTCGACGGCACCGGCGTCCACCAGCGGCCGCAGCGCGGCGGAGCCACCGTGGCGCCAGGTGGACTCGAAGGTCTCGAGCGCGTGCGCCGCTGTCCGGTGCTCGAGCGCTGCGATGTCGCGCAGCTGCCGGTCGGCGCCCGGCCGGGCGGCGAGCTCGTGCGCCCGCAGCTGCCACCGGGCGAGCCACCCGTGCTGCTCACGCAGGCAGTGGGGGTCGTCGAGCTGGGCCGCCAGCACCGGCGTGACGCCGAGCGAGAGCAAGTTGCGGCGACCCTCGGCGGCGAGTCCGCCGAGGACCTCGACGAGGGGCAGGTAGGCCGCCGACCACGCCTGGTGCAGCCACTCCTCGCCCACCGGCCAGGTGCCGTGCCCGGCCACCCACGGCAGGTGGGTGTGCAGGACGATGCACAGCGTCCCGACGGTGGGTGGCGGCGCTGGTGTCCGCGTCACGGGCGGGTCGCGAGGAGCAGCAGGTCGAGACAGCCGTCCGTCGGTCCCACGACGAAGTCGTCGGCGGCGACGGATCGGACGGTGCGCGCCAGGTCGTCGTCCCAGCGGTCGTACGTCGTCAGCAGCTGGGCCGCGACCAGCCCGCCCGGCGTCGCGAGGCGACGGTCCGCGTCGGACAGCCGCGAGCCGTGGTGCAGCCCGGCGACGGACGTGACAGTCAGTTGTCTGCCGGCCAGTGCTCTCAGCTCGGAGGCGTCGAGCTCGCGGCTGTGGAAGGGGTTGCCGGGCGGGAACGTGTGCCGGTTCGGAGTCGTCATCGCGAGCCGACCGCCCGGTCGCAGCACCCGCGCGCACTCCGCGACGAACCGCTCCTGGTCCCACAGGTGCTCCACGGTCTGCGCGCTCACAACGAGGTCGACCGAGCCGTTGCGCAGGGGCAGGGCCACGAGGTTGGCCCGGACCGCTGCGACCGTTTGGTGGTGGTGGGCCACGTGGCGCAGGGTGGCCGGGTCCAGGTCGATGCCCAGCACATGGTCGGCACCGGCCTCGTGCAGCGCTGTGGCTCCGTACCCCTCGCCGACTCCCGCCTCGACGACGGTGCCGCCGACGCCGAGGGACACCACCCACCGGTAGCCCGCCTCGTGGCGGCGGAACCAATAGTTCTCGTGCCACACGCCGGGGAGGGTCCGCTCACCGGTGAGGGTCAGTCCCGGGGCTCCATCCGTCATTCGCCCACTGTGCCGGTGAACACTTCACGACCGCGGTCCGGGTCGTCCTCGTCGAAGACGGCGACCATCGATCCGCCCCCACGAAGGTCTGCCAGGCTGCCCGTCCCGCTCACGACCTCCCACCCTGCACCCTGGACCAGGCTGGGCTGGATCGGTGAGTACCGGACCGTCAGCGTGCCGCCGGGGCAGTGGAACGTGGTCGTGATCGCCGCGCCCTCGCTGCCTCCACTCGCCCTGCCCCCTCGGCAGAACGCCGACTCGCCGATGACGGAGGTCCCGACGACCACTGCGCGGTGTCGGATCGCATCGACGACGCGCGTCTCGATGAGGATGGCGTTTCCGAAGAGCGGGGCCGCGAGCGGGCTGTCCACCGGGGACGAGACCGAGCTCTCCGGCGCGGGCGACTCAGCACCCGACGACGTGTCCGGTCGGGCAGCTGTGTCGTCGCCACCGTCGCAGCCTGCCAAGCCCGCCGTCAGGGCAAGGGCAGCCATCAGCCACCCCAGCCATGGCGGCGCCAGGGCCGCCCGACCGTCCTGGCTCATGCAGGCGATGGTGGCGCTGGGCGGCACGGCTGTCGAGAGCGCCGCCAAGCGTCGGAGCGTCCTGCCGGCGCTGGTCCGCTCGCCAAACCCTCGGACAACACCTGCCGCGGACGAGGCATCGTCGCGCCCGTCGATGACCCTCCGGGCTGGCAAGGCACCTGTCATGTCTCGGGTCCGTCAAGGGTCGGCGTTTCTCCTGCGCATTTCGGCTATCGCTGGTTAGCGTCTCGGGGTCATCGGTGCCGAACGGGGGAGGACCCATGCACGCGTGGATGTCGAGGTGGGCCGGCAAGGGCCGCGGTCTGACGGGCTTCGTGGTGGGTGTCGTCGCGACGCTCACCCTGGTCGGCGGCGGGGTCGCCATCGCGGCGATCCCGTCGACGACCACGGCGAAGTTCAACGGCTGCGTCAACAAGGACACCGGCGTGCTGCGGGTCATCAACTACCAGGCCGGGAAGCGCTGCAAGAAGTCCGAGAAGGGCATCAGCTGGGCGCAGGGCTGGACCTACAAGGGCCTGTGGCGGGCCACGACCTCGTACCGCCCGGGTGACGTGGTGCTGGACAACGGCAGCTCCTACGTCGCGCGGGCCGCCTCGCTCGCCAAGTCGCCGCCGAGCGACGCCTCCCGCTGGGGCCTGCTCGCCTCGCCCGGCCCGCAGGGAGCGACCGGCGCCACCGGAGCGCGCGGGTCCGTCCGACGCGCTGGTCGCACCGGACGGCCGACGCTAGCCATGCGGGTCCAGCTACACGACGCAGCGCTCGCTGTCCCTTCCGGTCAGCACGTTCGTGGTCACGGCGACCGCCGTCGGCAACAACGTGCCTCGAGCGTCCTCATGGACTGCCGCCTGCTGCTGGGCGGATCCAGGTCGACATCGCGGACGGGTTCCGGCTCAGCCGGACGCTCGCCGGCAGTCGAGTCGAGCGCCGTCAGCCTGACGGGTGCGCGCACGCTCACGACGACCGGCACGGCTGAGCTGCAGTGCCAGGGAACCTCGGCGTGGGCAACGTGGCGCTCCGAGCATCGTCGCGCATCCAGACGGGTCGCTCACCACGGTCCGTGGACCCCCGGTTCGGCCGGATGCTACTGGCGGGTAACATAGCGCCCAGACCGCACCCGGAGGCCGGCCGCACGCACCTGGCTGGCAGGGTGAGCGCCAGATCCCGTCACGGCAGGAGAGCGGCAGCCGCATGAACATCGTCGTCTGTGTGAAGCAGGTCCCCGACACCTGGTCGGAGAAGAAGCTGGACCCGTCCGACTCGACCCTCGACCGGGCCGCGACCGACCCGGTGATGAACGAGATGGACGAGTACGCCGTCGAGGAGGCGCTGAAGATCCAGGAGGCGCAGGGCGGCGAGGTCACCATCCTGTGCATGGGCCCGGACGCGGCGAGCGAGACCGTGCGCAAGGCCCTCTCGATGGGCGCCGACAAGGCGATCCACGTCCTCGACGACGCGCTGCACGGCTCCGACGCGATCGCCACCTCGCTGGCTCTCGCGAAGGCGATCGAGCACGCCGGAGACGTCGACCTGGTGCTGCTCGGCTCCGAGTCCTCCGACGCGCGCATGAGCGTCGTCCCGGCGATGATCGCCGAGCGGCTCGGCCGCCCCCAGCTGACCTTCGCCAAGGAGGTCACGGTCGGCGACGGCACCGTCTCGATCAAGCGGCTGACCGACGACGGCTACCAGGCGGTCGAGGCCTCGCTGCCCGCCGTCGTCAGCGTCGTCGAGAAGATCAACGAGCCGCGCTACCCGTCGTTCAAGGGGATCATGGCCGCCAAGAAGAAGCCCGTCGAGACGCTGTCGCTGAGCGACCTGGGCGTCGACGCCGGGGCAGGTCGGCCTCGGCGGTGCCTGGAGCGCCGTCGAGTCCTTCGAGGCTGCCCCGCCGCGCGAGGCCGGTCAGGTCGTCAAGGACGAGGGTGACGGGGCAGACAAGCTCCTCGAGTTCCTCGCGTCCAAGAAGTTCGTCTGAGAGCCGGAGGAGACACGTCATGGCAGAGGTCCTGGTCCTCGTCGACCACACCGACGGTGAGGTCAAGAAGGTCACCTTCGAGCTGCTGACGCTCGCCGCGCGCCTGGGTGAGCCCGCCGCGGTCTTCGTCGGCTCCGGCTTCGACGCCGCCAAGGAGTCGCTCGCGGCGCACGGCGCGACCAAGGTGTACGTCGCCGAGGCGCCCGAGCTGACCGACCACCTGGTGGCCCCGGTCGCCGAGGTGCTCGCCAAGCTCGTCGCCGACGGCTCGCCCGCGGCAGTGCTGCTCGCGTCGTCGGCCGACGGCAAGGAGACGGCCGCCCGGCTCGCGATCAAGTCCGGCTCCGGTGTCATCACCGACGCGACCGACCTGACCGGCGACGGCGGCTCGGTGTTCGCCGAGCAGCAGGTCTTCGGCGGCTCGACCATCGTCAAGTCCACGGTCGGCACCGGCACGCCGATCATCACCGTGCGGCCCAACTCGGTCGCGCCGGAGGAGACGTCGGGCGCAGCCGAGCGGGTCGACGTCACCGTCGAGCTCTCCGAGGCCGCGAAGGGTGCCCGCATCACCGACCGTGTGGTCGAGGAGAAGGGCGAGCGGCCCGACCTCTCCGAGGCGGCGATCGTCGTCTCCGGTGGTCGCGGTGTCGGCTCCGGCGAGAACTTCTCGGTCATCGAGGCTCTCGCGGACGCGCTCGGTGCCGCCGTCGGTGCCTCGCGCGCCGCGACCGACGCGGGCTGGTACCCCCACCAGCACCAGGTCGGCCAGACCGGCAAGACGGTGTCGCCGCAGCTCTACGTCGCGGCCGGCATCTCCGGCGCCATCCAGCACCGGGCCGGCATGCAGACGTCGAAGACCATCGTGGCCATCAACAAGGACCCCGAGGCCCCGATCTTCGAGCTGGTCGACTACGGCGTCGTCGGCGACCTGCACGAGGTCGTCCCGGCCCTGACCGAGAAGGTCCGTGCCCGCAAGGGCTGAGCACCTGCCCCGCCGTCCGACCCTCGTCGAGTGGCGCGTTGAGGCTGGATTTTCGGACTCCGAGCAGCCGCAACGCGCCACTCGACGGCAGGGCTGGTCGGACGTACGTAGACTCGCCCGCGCGATGAGCAACCGGAACGACGGCCGTCCGGCCGGACACGAGCGGCACTACCTCGACCACGCGGCAACCACGCCGATGGTCCCCGAGGCGGTCGAGGCGATGACCGAGTGCCTCGGCGTGGTCGGCAACCCGTCCTCGCTGCACGCAGCCGGCCGCCTGGCCCGCCGCAAGGTCGAGGAGTCCCGCGAGTCGCTGGCCGAGGCGCTCGGCGCGCGACCCAGCGAGCTGCTCTTCACCGGCGGCGGCACCGAGTCGGACAACCTCGCCGTCAAGGGGCTCTACTGGAGCCGCCGCGCCGCGGACCCGCGCCGCGTCCGGATCCTCGCGAGCGCCGTCGAGCACCACGCCGTCATGGACCCGGCCCTCTGGCTGGCCGAGCACGAGGGCGCCACGGTCGAGTGGCTGCCGGTCGACGCAACGGGACGGGTCGCTCCGGAGTCCCTCGAGGCCGCCATCGCCGGCGACCCTGGGTCGGTCGCCCTCGTCAGCGTCATGTGGGCCAACAACGAGGTCGGCACGGTCCAGCCGATCGCCGACCTGGCGGCCATCGCCCGGTCGCACGACATCCCCATCCACTCCGACGCGGTGCAGGCCTTGGGCGCCCTGCCGGTCGACTTCGCGGCCTCGGGGCTCGACGCGATGACCGTGACCGGTCACAAGATCGGCGGACCGCTCGGAGTCGGTGTGCTGGTGCTCGGTCGCTCGGTCGAGCTGACCCCCGTGCTGCATGGCGGCGGCCAGGAGCGCGACGTACGCTCCGGGACGCTCGACACCCCCGCCATCGTCGGTCTCGCAGCCGCCGGCGAGCTGGCCGCCAAGCTCCGGGAGGAGCGAGCCGAGCAGGTCGCCGGGCTGCGCGACGACCTCGTCTCCCGGCTGCGTGCCGCCGTGCCGGACGTGGTGCTCGGCGGTGACCCCGACCTCACGACCGCGCACCGTCTTCCCGGCAACGCGCACTTCTCGTTCCCCGGGTGCGACGGCGACGCGCTTCTGCTGCTCCTCGACGCGGCGGGGATCGAGTGCTCGACCGGGTCGGCCTGCTCTGCGGGCGTCCCGCAGCCGAGCCACGTGCTGATCGCGATGGGTGTCCCGGAGGCGTTGGCCCGCGGCTCGCTGAGGTTCTCCTTCGGGCACACCTCGACGGCCGCCGACGTCGACGCGGTGCTCGACGTGATCGGACCGGTCGTCGAACGTGCCCGGAAGGCGGGGCAGGTCGGCAGCCGATGAGAGTCCTCGCGGCGATGTCGGGCGGCGTCGACTCGGCGGTCGCCGCTGCCCGGGCGGCCGAGGCCGGGCACGACGTCACCGGTGTGCACCTCGCGCTGTCGAGCAACCCGAAGTCGTTCCGCAGCGGCGCGCGTGGCTGCTGCACCCTGGAGGACGCGCGTGACGCGCGGCGGGCAGCCGACGTCATCGGCATCCCGTTCTACGTGTGGGACCTCGCGGAGCGCTTCCGGGAGGACGTCGTCGACGACTTCGTCGCGGAGTACGCCGCGGGCCGCACCCCTAACCCGTGTCTGCGGTGCAACGAGAAGGTGAAGTTCTCCGCCGTCCTCGACAAGGCGCTCGCGATGGGCTTCGACGCGGTCTGCACCGGCCACTACGCGCAGGTCGTGGACGGCCGCCTGCTGCGCGCGGTGGACCCGGCCAAGGACCAGTCCTACGTGCTCGGCGTGCTGACGGCCCGCCAGGTCGCGCATGCCATGTTCCCCCTCGGGTCGTCGCTCAAGACGGACGTACGTCGCGAGGCGCTCGACCGTGGTCTCGCGGTCGCCGACAAGCCCGACAGCCATGACATCTGCTTCATCGCCGACGGTGACACGGCCGGCTTCCTGCATGCCCGCCTCGGCGAGGCACCGGGGCAGATCGTCGACACGGACGGCACCGAGGTGGGCAGTCACGACGGCGCCTACGCGTTCACCGTGGGCCAGCGCCGGGGGCTCCGGATCGGCCGGCCGGCGGCCGACGGCAAGCCGCGGTACGTGCTCGACATCTCGCCGGTCACCAACACCGTGACGGTCGGGACGGCCGACCAGCTCGACGTCGCCCGGCTCACCGGCGTGCGTCCGGTGTGGAGCGGCGACGCGACCATGCTGCGGTCGGGCCCGATGCGCGTGCTCGCGCAGGTGCGTGCGCACGGTGAGCCGGTGCCGGCCACGGCGTGGACATCGGAGGAGGGCGTCGTGGTCGAGCTCGACGAGCCGCTGCGCGGTGTCGCACCGGGACAGGCGGTCGTCCTCTACGACGGCGACGCCGTGCTCGGCTCGGCAACGATCAACACGACAACGCCGCTGGAGCTCTAGCCGCCGATCAGCTGCTTGAACGCCGGTTCGTCGCGGATCGCATCGAGGTCGGAGTCGTCCCGTGCGGTCCGGCGGAACTCCTCCGACATCTCGACGGCGCGCCGGAGGTGATCGAGCGCGTCACTCGTCCGGCCCGTGAGGCTCTCGCAGCAGGCGAGGTTGAAGAACAACATCGGGTACTGCGGGTTGACTGCGACCAGGGGTGCAAGACGGTCGGCGACCACGCCGTACTCGCCCGCCTCGTAGAGGGGGGCAAGCGGTGCCCAGAGCTCCCAGCCGCGCGCCTCGTAGGCCTTCCCCGGCGTGCCTTCCAGGGCGATGATGGTCGTCCCGTCCTCCTTGGCGGAGGCACTCCGCTTCGTGCGGGGAGGAGCGAAGACCAGCGTTCCGGCCGGCGCGTCGACCAGGTCACCGTCGACCTCGAAGACCGCGTGGCCGCGCAGCACGAGAAAGAGCTCCTGGTCAGCGGTGGGGTCGCCCTCGTCGTGCTCGTTGATGACGAGGTCGCCCGACTCACGGGCCGTCCACGCAGTCACTCCGAAAGCCGTGATGCCCAGGTGGTGCCGGATCGGCCGATAGCGACAGCCTGCGTCGGTGAACTCCTCGATCTGGTCCAGCTGCGCAACCGCGTAAGCAGCCATAGCCCATCCTCCCCGTTCGCTGACGCCCGGCGAAGCCTCTTCGGGCCATCATGCTCGGTCGAGGTGTCAATTCTGAGGGCGCACCGATGAGTCGGCCCTGCCTGCCTGGTCACCACCGGCGAACCCGAGACCACCACCGAAGGAGAGCGCCATGAGCAAGGTCCTGGCCAACATCACAACGTCCGTCGACGGGTACGTCACCGGACCCGACGACGGGCCCGAGCGCGGGCTTGGCATCGGCGGCGAGCGGCTGCACTACTGGGTCTTCGGCGGGCCGTGGACCTACGACGAGGAGCCGTCCGGTGAGGCGAGCGGTGAGGACGCCGCCTGGCTCAAGACGTCGATGGCTCGCATCGGCGCGACGGTCAGCGGCCGCAACACCTACGAGGCGGCAGGTCACTGGGGGGACGAGAACCCGTGGGGCCACCCGGTCTTCATCGTGACGCACCGGCCCGACGAAGAACCGGCCGGCGGCGCCTTCCGGTTCGTCGACGGTCTGGAGAGGGCCGTCGAGCTGGCGAAGGAGGCGGCAGGGGACAAGGACGTCAGCCTGATGGGTGGCGCCGACGTGATCCGTCAGGGGCTGCGCGCGGGCCTCGTCGATGAGCTGAGCATCGTCATCGCGCCGGTGGTCCTGGGCGGAGGCAAGAGGCTCTTCGAGGGCTTCGACCAGGACCTCGAGCTGGAGCACGTCGGGGTGCGCCAGTCGACGTTCGCGACGTTCGTGGACTACCGGCTACGTCGCTGACCCTGAGGGAAGGTCGCGCCGCAGGCCCTGGCTACGGTGGTCGGGTGGCCGTGGGTGAGGTGGGCGACGGGCAGCACCAGCGCTGGCTGGCCGACGCCGTGGCACGCGCGACCCGCAACGTCGCCGAGGGCGGCGGTCCCTTCGCGGCGGTCGTGGTGCGCGCCGACGAGGTCGTGGCCACCGGCGTCAACCGGGTGACGCGTGACCAGGACCCGACGGCCCACGCGGAGGTCGTCGCCATCCGCGCCGCCGCGCGGGCGCTCGGCACCCACGTCCTGACCGGTACGACGCTGGTCAGCAGCTGCGAGCCGTGCCCGCTCTGCCTGTCGGCGGCCCTGTGGGCACGGGTCGACGCGGTCCTCTACGCCGCCGACCGCGACGACGCGGCGCACGGCGGCTTCGACGACCGGGCGTTCTACGAGCTCTTCGACCGGCCGCGCGACACCTGGCCGCTGCCGGTGCGCCAGGAGCAGGTCGACCGCGCGACCGCGCCGTTCGAGGCCTGGCTGGCCAAGGCGGACCGTGTCGACTACTGAGGTGTCAGGTGCTGCCGGCACGGACGGCGACTGGCTCGGCACCGGCTGGTCGACCGGCGTCGGCTCGATGCCGGGCACCGACCCGCACGAGTCGGCAGCGGTGGTGGCCGGCGAGGCCCCCGACCTGCCGCACCTGGTCGAGCTGCCCGGCCGCGGCGCCGGCGCCGACCTGGTCGGCCGGGCGGCCGTGCTGCTCACCGACCTGCACGTCGATCTGCAGCCGTCCGGCTGGCGGCTGGTCGACCGGGCCGGCACCGACGAGCGGCGCGGCGTCTCCTACCTCTCGCACGACCTCGACGAGCTCGAAGGTGCCCACCAGGGCCGCCGCGGCCCGATAAAGGTCCAGCTGTGCGGGCCGTGGACGCTCGCTGCCGCGCTGCGGCTGACGCGCGGCGAGCCGGTCCTCTCCGATGCCGGTGCGGTCCGCGACCTCGTGCAGTCCCTCACGGACGGCGCGGTCCAGCACCTGAGCGACGTACGCCGCCGACTTCCGGACGCGCCTCTCGTCCTGCAGCTCGACGAGCCCTCCCTCCCGGCCGTCCTGGCCGGCGGCATCCGCTCCAGCTCCGGCGCGCGCAGCTTCCAGCCCGTCCCGAGCACCACCGTCGAGGAGACGCTGCGTTCGCTGGTCGACGCGGTCGGCGTCCCGGTCGTCGTGCACTGCTGCGCGGAGCGCCCCCCGGTGGCGGACCTCGTCCGAGGCGGGGTGAGCGGGCTGTCGCTGGACCTGACCGTCCTCGCCCGGGAGGTCGACGACGAGCTCGGCGAGGCGGTCGACGGCGGTGTCGCGCTGCTCGCCGGGGTCGTCCCGGCGGTGCCCGGAGCGGGCCGACGGCTGTCCGACGCGGCGGGTACGGTCGAGCCGGTGCGCCGGGTGTGGCGCCGTCTCGGGCTGCCGGCCGAGAGCCTCCGCCGGGTCGTCGTCACGCCGACCTGCGGGCTCGCGGGGGCCTCCCCGGACCACGCCCGCGCCGCCCTGCGGCTCGCCGCCGACGCCGCCCGACAGCTCGCCGAGGACCCGGAGGGATGAGTGGCCCGCACGACGAAGAAGGCAGCGACCGCGAAGGCAGCGACCGCGAAGGCAGCCGCGCGGCCGGCTGACGCCGAGCAGTCGCCGCAGCACCGGCACGCCGAGCTGGTGGAGCTGGTCGACAAGGCGCGCTTCGACTACTTCCTGCGCGACTCGCCGACGGTGGCCGACGAGCAGTACGACCGCTGGATGCGCGAGCTGCAGCAGATCGAGGAGGCGCACCCCGAGCTGCGCACGCCGGACTCGCCGACCCAGACCGTCGGCGGCACCTTCTCGACCGACTTCGCGGCAGCCGACCACCTCGAGCCGATGATGAGCCTGGACAACGCGTTCAGCCCCGACGAGCTGACCGCGTGGGCCGACCGGGTCGAGCGCGAGGCCGGCGGGGCCGAGGTGCACTACCTGTGCGAGCTCAAGGTCGACGGCGTCGCGATCAACCTGCTCTACGAGACCGGCCGGCTGGTGCGCGCACTGACCCGCGGCAGCGGCAAGACCGGCGAGGACGTCACCCTCAACGTACGCACCTTGAAGGGGGTCCCGACCCGGCTGACCGGCAGCGACGTACCCGAGCAGGTCGAGATCCGTGGCGAGATCTTCTTCCCGGTCGAGGAGTTCGCCGCCCTCAACGCCCGCCTGGTCGAGGCCGGCAAGGCACCCTTCGCCAACCCGCGCAACGCGGCTGCCGGCTCGCTCCGGCAGAAGGACCCGCGGGTCACCGCGTCCCGGCAGCTGCGGCTCGTGGTGCACGGCATCGGCGCGCGCAAGGGCTTCTCGCCGCCGCTGCAGTCGGCGTCCTACGAAGCGCTGAAGTCGTGGGGGCTGCCGGTCAGCGACCGCTACCGCGTCGTCGACGACCTGACGGCCGTGCAGGCAGTTCATCGACCACTACGGCGAGCACCGCCACGACGTCGAGCACGAGATCGACGGGGTGGTCGTCAAGGTCGACGAGGTCTCGGTGCAGCGTCGGCTGGGGTCCACCTCCCGCGCGCCACGGTGGGCCATCGCGTTCAAGTACCCGCCCGAGGAGGTGACCACCAAGCTGCTCGACATCCGGGTCAACGTGGGGCGCACCGGCCGGGTCACGCCCTTCGGTGTGATGGAGCCGATCGTCGTCAGCGGGTCCACGGTGGAGATGGCCACCCTGCACAACGCCTCGGAGGTACGCCGCAAGGGGGTCCTGATCGGCGACAGCGTGGTGCTGCGCAAGGCGGGCGACGTCATCCCCGAGATCGTCGGCCCGGTCGTCGACCTGCGCGACGGGACCGAGCGCGAGTTCGTCATGCCCACCGAGTGCCCCGCCTGCGGCACGACGCTGCGCCCGGAGAAGGAGGGCGACGCCGACATCCGCTGCCCCAACACCCGCAGCTGCCCCGCGCAGCTGCGCGAGCGGCTGTTCCACGTGGCCGGCCGCGGCGCCTTCGACATCGACGTGCTCGGCTACGAGGCCGCCGTCGCCCTGCTCGACGCTGGTGTCGTCCAGGACGAGGGCGACGTCTTCGACCTCGACGAGGACAAGCTGCTGCGCGCGCCACTGTTCACCCGCAAGGACGGCGGGCTGACCGCCAACGGCCAGAAGCTGCTCACGGCGGTCGCCGCCGCGAAGGAGCGCCCGCTGTGGCGCGTCCTGGTCGCGCTCTCGATCCGCCACGTCGGGCCGACGGCCGCCCAGGCTCTGGCCCGCGAGCTGCGTTCCGCCGAGGCCGTCTTCGCGGCCGACGCCGAGCGCCTGGCCGGCGTCGACGGCGTCGGCCCGGTCATCGCCGACGCCCTGCGCGAGTGGTGGGACGTCGACTGGCACCGGGAGATCGTCGAGAAGTGGGGCGCCTCCGGCGTCCGCCTCGAGGAGGAGGGCGGCGACGAGGGCCCCCGCCCGCTCGAGGGCCTGGCCATCGTCGTGACCGGCTCGCTGGAGGACTTCTCCCGTGACGGCGCCACGGCGGCCATCCAGGCACGCGGCGGGCGGGCTGCCGGCTCGGTGTCGAAGAAGACCGACTTCGTCGTCGTGGGCGACAGCCCCGGCTCGAAGGCCGACAAGGCCGAGCAGCTCGGTGTCCCGGTGCTCGACGAGGCCGCCTTCAAGGTCCTGCTCGACCAGGGCCCGGATGCAGCCCGTGACCTGGCAGGCGTGGCCCGCGCAGGCGGCGGTCACTCCGCGTAATCCCCCGTCTGCGGGCATACAGGACAGCCCGCTACGAGCCGAAAGATCACATTCAGCCGGGTGTCGTGCCCGGTGGGTGTCACACGGGCGCACGGGAGGGGTGGATGGGCGACGTCCTACCGGTCGTCCGGCCCCGCCGTGCCCGTGTCGGCCTCTTCCGGGCGTACGTCGTGCTGGCCGGCCTCGTGGGTGCAGGTGCCTGCGTCGCCGCCACCATCCGGCTGAGCGTCGCCGACGTCGTGGCCATGGGCGCTCCCTTCGCGCTCATCGCCGGGCTCCTGCTCCTCGGCGAGCTGCGCCCGGTCGTCACCTCGTCCTTCGACCCGCAGGGCGTGAACATCTCGACGGCGTTCGTCTTCGCGATCATGGTGCACTGGGGGCCCTGGCCGGCCCTTCTGCTGCAGATGGCGGCCATGCTCCTGGGCGAGGTCGCGCGCCGCCGCAACGTCTGGCGGATCGTCTTCAACACCGGGCAGTACGTCGCCTGCCTCGCCGTGGCCTGGCTCGCACTCAGTACGGTCGGCGGGCTGCACGGCAGCCCGACGGAGCCGCTCGCCATCACCGCCCACCACCTCCCCGCGATGGTGCTGTCGTGGTGCGTCTACTTCGTGGTCAACCTGGCCCTCGTCAGCGGAGCGATCTCGCTCAACGAGGGCAGCAGGTTCTGGGACGAGTTCCGCGACGACATCGGCTACTACGCGGTGACCACCTTCGCCGTGCTCGCCCTGTCGCCCGTGGTCGCAGTCGTCGCGGTCGCGTCCTGGCAGCTGATCCCGCTGCTGCTCCTTCCGCTCTTCCTGGTCTACAAGACGGCGTCGATCTCGCGGGAGAAGGACCACGCCGCGATGCACGACGCACTGACCGGGCTGGCCAACCGCAAGCTGCTCGTCGAGCGGATGCGGGAGGCCGGGCAGGACTCGCTGCGCAGCGGGCGGCCAGTAGCGCTGTGCCTGCTCGACCTGGACCGCTTCAAGGAGGTCAACGACACGCTCGGCCACCACACCGGTGACCGGCTCCTCGAGATCGCCGCGAGCCGGCTGCTGCGGGCCGTGCGCCCCGAGGACACCGTGGCCCGGCTCGGCGGCGACGAGTTCGCCGTGCTCGTCCGCGAGGTCAACGACGCCGGGCGGGCGCTGGACACGGCCCGCCGGGTCCGCGACGTGCTGTCCGAGCCCTTCCAGCTCGACGACATGACGCTCTCGGTCGAGGCCAGCGTCGGCGTCGCGATGTTCCCCACCCACGCCGGCGACGTCACCCGCCTGCTGCAGCTCGCCGACGTGGCGATGTACCAGGCGAAGGAGGACCGCACCGGCGTCGAGCTCTACCGTCCGGAGAAGGACGTGCACACGACAGACCGGCTCGACCTGATGGGCTCGGTCCGCCGCGCGATCGAGCAGCACGAGCTGCAGATGTACTTCCAGCCCTGCGTCGCCCTGCCGGGCGGCCAGCCGGTCGGCGTCGAGGCGCTGGTCCGCTGGATCCACCCCGAGCGCGGGATGGTGATGCCGGACGAGTTCCTCGCCCTGGTCGAGCAGACCGGGCTGATGCGCCAGCTCACCCAGGAGGTGCTGGCCGGCTCGCTCTCCCGCGCCGCCGAGTGGTGGGGCTGCGGGCTGCACCTTCCGGTCGCCGTCAACGTGAGCGTCCGGGACCTGACCGACGTCGGCTTCGCCGAGGTCGTCGACGGCCTGCTGCGGCGCTACGGGCTCCCCTCGCGGGCCCTCAAGCTGGAGATCACCGAGCACGTCCTGATGGCCGACCCGGCACGGATGACGTACGCCCTCGAGGCGCTGGGCCGGGTGGGCGTGGAGCTCAGCCTCGACGACTTCGGCACCGGCTACTCCTCCCTGGTCCACCTCAAGCGGCTGCCGGTCTCGGAGATCAAGGTCGACCGCTCGTTCGTCAAGCGGATGACGTCCGACCTCGACGACGCCGCGATCGTGCGCTCCATCGTCGACCTGGGGCACGCCCTCGGGCTGCGCGTGGTCGCCGAAGGCGTCGAGACACCGGACACCTGGCTGGCGCTGCAGGCGATGCGCTGCGACGCCGCCCAGGGCTTCCTGATGAGCCGACCGGTGCCGGGCGCCGAGATCACCGGCTGGCTCTCCGACCGCGCCGGCGACGTCGCCGCCGAGCCGCCCTGGGCGACCGCCGGCCCGGAGGGAGTGCTGGCCCGACCCTAGGATGGTCGGCATGCCAGAGAGCCCCTCCGCCGTCTCCCGCGACGAGGTGGCGCACCTGGCGCGGCTCGCGCGGCTCGCGCTCGACGAGGACGAGCTGGACCGTCTCGGCGGGCAGCTCGACGCGATCGTCAGCGCCATCTCCCGGATCGGCGACCTGGACACCGCTGACGTCCCCCCGATGTCGCACGCGCTGCCCCTCACCAACGTGACCCGCCCCGACGAGGTCCGCCCGGGGCTGACTCAGGAGCAGGCCCTCTCGGGCGCCCCCGCCGCGGAGGACGGCCGCTTCCGGGTCCCGCGCATCCTCGGGGAGGAGGCGTGAGCGGCACCGGTGCCCCGACCGACCTGCTGCGCATGACGGCGGCGGCGACAGCGGCGGCGATCGCCAGCGGCGAGACGAGCGCGGCCGAGGTCACCGACGCGCACCTGGAGCGGATCCGCGAGGTCGACGGTGCGGTGCATGCCTTCCTGCACGTCGACGAGGACGGCGCCCGCGAGTCCGCCCGTCGGGTCGACGCGCAGCGCGCAGCGGGGGAGCCGCTGGGGCTCCTTGCGGGCGTACCGCTGGCTCTCAAGGACCTCATCGTCACCGAGGGGTTGCCGACGACCTGCGGCTCGCGGCTCCTCGAGGGGTGGCGGCCGCCCTACGACGCCACGGTCACCCGGCTGGTCCGCGAGGCGGGGCTGGTGGTCCTCGGCAAGACCAACATGGACGAGTTCGCGATGGGCTCGTCGACCGAGCACTCGGCCTTCGGACCGACCCACAACCCGTGGGACCTGGACCGGATCCCCGGCGGCTCCGGCGGTGGCTCGGCCGCGTCGGTCGCGGCCTTCGAGACACCGCTCGCGGTCGGCACCGACACCGGCGGCTCGATCCGGCAGCCCGCCGCCGTGACCGGCACGGTCGGCGTGAAGCCGACCTACGGCGGCGTGTCCCGCTACGGGCTGGTCGCGCTCGCGTCGTCCCTCGACCAGGCCGGCCCGTGCGCCCGCACCGTCCTGGACGCCGCGCTGCTGCACTCGGTCATCGCCGGGCACGACCCGCTCGACTCGACCTCGGTCGACCAGCCGGTGCCGGACGTGGTTGCCGCCGCTCGCTCCGCCGACGTCGCGGGGATGCGGGTCGGCGTGGTGAAGCAGTTCGGTGGCGAGGGCTACCAGGCGGGGGTGGAGCAGCGCTTCCGCGAGTCGGTGGCGCTGCTCGAGGAGCTGGGTGCCACGGTGGTCGAGGTCGACTGCCCGGCCTTCGACTACGCGCTGCCGGCCTACTACCTGATCCTGCCGAGCGAGTGCTCGTCGAACCTCGCGCGCTTCGACGCCATGCGCTACGGCCTGCGGGTCGGCGACGACGGCGGGGCCAGCGCCGAGGACGTCATGGCGCTCACCCGCGATGCCGGCTTCGGCCCGGAGGCAAAGCGCCGCATCATGCTGGGGACGTACGCGCTGTCCAGCGGCTACTACGACGCCTACTACGGGCAGGCGCAGAAGGTCCGCACGCTGATCGTGCGCGACTTCGAGCGGGCCTTCACCGAGGCCGACGTGCTCGTGTCCCCGACGACCCCGACCACCGCCTTCAAGATCGGCGAACGCGTCGACGACCCGCTCGCGATGTACCTAGCCGACCTCTGCACCATCCCGTCCAACCTGGCGGGCAACGCGTCGATGTCGGTGCCGATCGGGCTGGCGCCGGAGGACGGCCTGCCGGTGGGGCTGCAGGTGATCGCGCCGCCGCTGGCCGACGAGCGCCTCTACCGGGTCGGCGCCGCGGTCGAAGGTGCGCTGGCCGACCGCTGGGGGCACCTGCTGATCGACGAGGCACCGGACATCCTGACGAGCGTGGAGGCAGCGCAGTGAAGAACATCAAGAACATCGTGACGTTCGTCAGCACGGTGATGGCCGGCCGCACGGCGATCTCGCGCCTCAAGCAGGCCCGCGAGGACGGTGACCGGCTCGAGCTGGTGGACGCGCTGCTCAACTCGGTGGTCCTGGTGACCGGCACCATCATCATCATCCGGCGGCTGCGCCGGGGCGAGGAAGAGGCGTGACGTTCAGCGCCGCCGCCGAGCTGCTGGACTACGACCAGGCGGTCGCGGCCTTCGACCCGGTGATCGGGCTCGAGGTCCACGTCGAGCTCGGCACCGCCTCGAAGATGTTCTGCGGCTGCTCGACGACCTTCGGCGCCCCGCCCAACAGCCAGGTCTGCCCCACCTGCCTCGGGCTGCCCGGCGCGCTGCCGGTCCTCAACGAGACCGCGGTGGAGTCGACGATCCGGGTCGGCCTGGCGCTGGGCTGCGACATCGCGTCCTGGTGCCGCTTCGCGCGCAAGAACTACTTCTACCCGGACATGCCGAAGAACTTCCAGACCTCGCAGTACGACGAGCCGATCTGCACCGACGGTCACCTCGACGTCGAGGTGCCGACGCCCGACGGCGTGCAGACGGTGCGCGTCGAGATCGAGCGGGTGCACATGGAGGAGGACACCGGCAAGTCGTTGCACGTCGGTGGCAGCACCGGCCGCATCCAGGGCGCCGACTACTCGCTGGAGGACTACAACAGGTCGGGCATCCCCCTGATCGAGATCGTCTCCCGCCCGGTCGAGGGCACCGGCGCACTGGCACCCGTCGTGGCCCGCGCCTACGTCACCGCGCTGCGCGAGATCATGCGCAACCTCGGGGTGTCGGACGTCCGGATGGAGCAGGGCTCGCTGCGCTGTGACGCCAACGTGTCGCTGCGCCGCTCGCCGACCGACCCGCTCGGCACCCGCTCGGAGACCAAGAACGTCAACTCGCTGCGGTCGGTCGAGCGCGCGGTCCGGCACGAGATCTGCCGGCAGGCCGCGCTGCTCGACGCCGGCGGACGGGTCGTGCAGGAGACCCGGCACTGGCACGAGGACACCGGCACGACCACCGCCGGCCGGTCCAAGGAGCAGGCCGAGGACTACCGCTACTTCCCCGAGCCCGACCTGGTGCCGGTCGCGCCCGACCCCGAGTGGGTGGAACGGCTGCGCGCCGAGCTGCCGCCCCCGCCGGGGGAGCGGCGGCGTGAGCTGCAGCAGGAGTGGGGACTCGCCGACCTGGAGATGCAGTCGCTGGTCAACGCCGGCGCGGTCGAGCTGGTCGACGAGACCGTGCGCGCAGGAGCGCCCCACGACGCGGCGCGCAAGTGGTGGATGGGCGAGCTGGCCAGGCACGCCAACGAGCGCGGGACCGACCTCGCCTCGCTGCCGATGTCGCCGACGCAGGTGGCCCGCGTCGTCGCGCTGGTCGAGGCAGGCACGGTCAACGACAAGCTCGCCCGGCAGGTCATCGAGGGCGTGCTCGCGGGCGAGGGCGAGCCGGACGACGTCGTGGCCGGCCGGTCGCTCGCGGTGGTGAGCGACGAGGGTGCGCTGGTCGAGGCGGTCGACGCTGCCCTGGCCGCCAACCCCGACGTGGCCGAGAAGATCCGCGGCGGCAAGGTCGCAGCGGCCGGCGCCATCGTCGGTGCCGTGATGAAGGCCACCCAGGGCAAGGCCGACGCCGGCCGGGTGCGCGAGATCGTCCTCGAGCGCAGCACCTGACGACTGACTCGCGGTTGCGCGGGTAGGCGGCCGCGCATGAGCAGAGTCGCGGTCGTCACGGGTGCCAGCGCAGGGGTCGGCCGGGCGGTCGCGGAGGAGCTGGCCCGCCGCGGCGACTCCGTCGCGCTCCTCGCGCGCGGGGAGGCGGGCCTGCAGGGTGCAGCCGATGCCGTACGCCGCCTCGGCGGGACGGCCCTGCCCATCCGGTGCGACGTCAGCGACGCAGCAGCTGTGGAGGCCGCTGCCGCGCGGACCGAGGACGAGCTCGGCGAGATCGACCTGTGGGTCAACGTGGCGTCGCAGTCGGCCTTCGCCTGGTTCTGGGACATCGAGCCCGAGGAGTTCGCGCACGTGACCGCGGTGACCTATCTCGGCTACGTCTACGGAACCCGCTCGGCGCTGGCCCGGATGCGGCCACGCAACAGAGGGTGCGATCGTGCAGGTCGGCTCGGCGCTGGCCTACCGTGGCATCCCGCTGCAGAGCGCCTACTGCGGGGGCAAGCACGCTATCCAGGGCTTCCACGACTCGCTGCGGGCCGAGCTCTTCGCCGACGGCAGCAACGTGCGCGTGACGATGGTGCAGATGCCGGCGCTGAACACGCCGCAGTTCGAGTGGGTCCGGTCCAAGCTGCCGGGCAAGGCGCAGCCGGTCGCGCCGATCTACCAGCCCGAGGTCGCCGCTCGTGCGGTCGCGTGGGCGGCCGACCACCCGCAGCGCCGGGAGTACTGGGTCGGCGCCAGCACGGTCGGGACCCTGCTGGCCAACGCCGTAGTACCCGGTGTGCTGGACCGCTACCTCGGGCGCACCGGCGTGCAGTCGCAGCAGGCGAAGGAGCCTGAGGACCCACAGCGCAGGGACTACCTCTTCGAGCCGGTTGACGACACGGCCGTCCACGGCTCGCACGGGCGCTTCGACGCAACAGCCAAGTCGGCCAGCCCCCAGACCAGGCTGTCGCAGCACCACGGCGCGCTGGCCGCTGCGGGCGGTGTCGCCCTCGCGGCCGGTGCGGCCGCCCTGCGCTCCCGGCTGCGGCGCTGAGTTGGTCGGATGGGCGTGCCGATGAGTAGGTGGTCGGGAGGCCGGGGTAGGGGCACGGCATGCTGACAATTGACGAAGCGACGACACTGCTCGAGGCGGCGCGGTCCGAGGCGGACGGCATCGGGGTGCCGATGTCGGTCGCCGTGATGGACCCGGCCGGGCACCTGGTGGCATTCACGCGGATGGATGGTGCCCCCTGGGTGAGCGCCGAGGTGGCGCAGGGCAAGGCATGGACGGCGGCTGCCTACGGCCAGCCGAGCGACGCCCAGAAGCAGAAGGCCGAGGGGCTGCCGAACTTCTCCACCGCCATCACGGCCATGACCCACGGGCGGTACACGCCGCAGACCGGAGCCGTGCCGGTCTTCCGGGACGGGACCCTGCTCGGTGCCGTCGGGGCGAGCGGCGGCACCGGCCAGCAGGACGAGTCGGTGTGCGCGGCAGCGGTGCAGAAGGCCGGGCTGTCGACGACGACGTAGCCGGCAGCCTCAGAAGGTCAGCCGGCTGCCGGCCGGGTACTCGTGCCGGCCGTGGGCGCCGAGAACCCACGCCGACTGGCGGCCGGTGACCTCCCACGCCCCGTCGGGGGCGTCCAGGCCACGCACCAGCGCGGTGTCCTCGTCGATGCCGACCGCGACGATGCCCTCCGGCGGGTTGGACAGCCGGGTGAGCACCAGGTCGGGGAGCCGCCCGGCGAACCGGTCGAAGTGCGGGAGGACGCTGACCCCGGGCACCGCGCCCAGCCCCTCCTCGGCGTCGCGCAGCGGGTGTCGGATGTCGGGCACCTGCGACGTGAGCGCCATCGCTCCGGCACTGCACCCCGCGAGGGCTGCGCCGGCTCGCCAGGCGTCCTCGATGGCTGCCCAGACCCGGGTGCCGCGCAGCGTGCGGGCCAGGAACGGCGGGTTGCCGCCGGACAGGTAGACCAGCCCGGCGCCGGCCACCAGCGCGGCCAGCTCGACGTCGTCGGCACTGACCCGGTCGACGACGGGTACGACGACCTGCTGCACACCGAGCCGCTCGGCCGATGTACGGCCCAGCTCGTGCCAGTAGGCGAGAGAGTCGACGCCCTCGGGTGCTGCCGCGGTCGCCAGCTGCACGAAGCGCGGTGGCCGCCCGGCCATCAGGGCACGCTCCAGCGGCTCCATCACCGGCAGGTACTCGCCGCTGCCCACCAGGGCGACCGGGCCGGTGCCCGCGGGCTCGCTCACCACGGGCGCACTCTACGGCCGGCGAGCCGCCGCCAGTCGCTGATCGTCAGCCGAACGTCAGCCGCCGAACGTCAGCCGCAGGATCTTGTCGTCGCCCTCGCGCGGCGACCCGCGCCCGTCGCGGTTGCTCGTCGTGACCCACAGCGAGCCGTCCGGCGCCGCGACCACGGTGCGCAGCCGGCCGTAGCGCTGTCGCAGCAGGGCCTTCGGCGTCCCCGCCCGGCCACCGGGGACGGGGATCTGCCAGAGCCGGGAGCCGCGCAGCCCGGCCATGAAGACCGAGTCCTCCGCGACCGCGATGCCGCTGGGTGACGCCACGCTGGTCCGCCACTGCCGCACCGGGTCGACGTAGCGGTCGTCGCCGGCGCGGCCCTCGACGGCGGGCCAGCCGTAGTTCTGCCCGGCCTCGACGCGGTTCAGCTCGTCCCACGTGTTCTGCCCGAACTCGGCGGCCCACAGCTGACCGCGCGAGTCCCACGCGAGGCCCTGCACGTTGCGGTGCCCGAGGCTGTAGACCGGCGACCCGGGGAAGGGGTTGCCCGGCGCGGGCTCGCCGTCCGCGGTGATCCGGAGGATCTTGCCGCCGAGCGAGTCCTTGCGCTGGGCCAGGTCCGTGCGGCCCGACTCGCCGGTGCCGACGTAGAGGTAGCCGTCCGGGCCGAAGGCGATCCGGCCGCCGTTGTGGATCGGTCCGGCGGGGATGCCGTCGAAGATCCGACGTTGCCCGGACAGCTCCTCGCCGTCGAAGGTGAGGCGGGCGATGACGTTCTGCGAGCCCGCGGTGAAGTACGCGAAGACGGCGCTGTCCTCGGCGAAGTCGGGCGAGACCGCGAGGCCGAGCAGACCGCCCTCGCCATCCCCGTCGACCCCCTCGACGCGGCCCACGGTCGCGCACCTGCCCGTCGCCGGTCACCTGCTTCACCTGCTCGCTGTCCCGCTCGGCCACCAGTGCCGACCCGTCGGGCAGGAACGCCACTCCCCACGGCACCTCGAGGCCGGTCGCGACCGTGCCGGCGAGCCGGGGCCGGGCGACGGTGGACGCCGGTGTCGAGGAGGCACTGTCGTCGGACGGGGACGACGAGGTCGTGGACGGCGCACCGGTCGACGGGTCGCTGCCGGAGCCGCCCTCGTCGGTCCCCGAGCAGCCGCTCAGCAGGAGGGCGGCGAGCAGCGGTCCGGCCAGCAGCAGTCCGTTGGAGGTCGTCGGCATCCGACGAGCCTTCCCCGGCCGGGCACGACATGCCACCCGCGCGGCCGACGGTGACTCGATCGTTAGGGTCGGGTCATGGAGCAGCAGGCCGACCTCGTGCTCGAGGGCGGCGGCGTGAAGGGCGTCGGACTCACCGGCGCGGTCGCCACGATGGCGCGAGCCGGCTACTCGTTCCCACGGGTCGCCGGCACCTCGGCGGGCGCCGTCGTCGCCGCATTCCTGGTCGCGCTCCAGCGGGCCGGCGAGCCGCTCGAGCGGCTCGAGGACGTCGCCCGCACGCTCGACTACCGGCGGCTCCGCGACCGTGGTGCTGTCGGCCGCATCGCGGGGCCGTTCGCACGGGTCGTCGACGGCCTGTCGCTGGCGTTCGACGGCGGCGTCTTCGAGGGTGACTACCTCCGGACCTGGCTGCGCGGTGCACTCGCCGACCTGGATGTGCGGACCTTCGGTGACCTGCGGCACGAGGACGAGGGCAGCTCCCTGCCGGTGGAGCACCGCTACTCGCTCCTCGTGACGGCCAGCGACGTGTCACGGCACCGCTTCGTACGGCTGCCGTGGGACTACCCGGACTACGGGCTCGACCCTGACGAGCAGGAGGTGGCCGACGCCGTGCGCGCCTCCGCCTCGATCCCGTTCTTCTTCGAGCCGGTCACCCTTCGCTCCCCGGCGACCAAAGGCGGAGAGGGCGACGTCTCGACACTGGTCGACGGCAGCGTGCTCTCCAACTTCCCGGTGGCCGTCTTCGACCGCACCGACGGCCGCCCCCCGCGGTGGCCGACCTTCGGTGTGCGGCTGTCGATGCGTCCCGAGGGCAGGGTGCACACGACCGAGGTGCGCGGGACCGTCTCCCTCGCCCTGTCCCTCGTGGAGACGATGCTCGAAGCTTGCGACGCCGCCCACATCGACGACCCGTGCGTGCAGTCGCGCAGCGTCTTCGTCGACACGTCGGGCATCTCGCCGGTCGACTTCGGGATCACCGACGAGCAGCAGGAACAGCTGCTGCTGGCCGGTCACGAGGCAGCCGGCTCCTTCCTGCGCGACTGGGACTGGCAGCGCTACCTGGGCACCTGCCGGGACTTCGAGGGCGTCGAGGCGTGAGGGCTCTCGTCCCGTACGAGGCCTGGTCGGTCGATCCGGACCTCCCTGCGGGGCTGGTCGTCGACGTCTACGCCGGTGGTCGAGCCGACGACACCGGTCGACGACGTCGAGGTCTACGTGCTGCCCTACATGGCCGGACCGGAGCCCGGCCGTCTGATCACCCGGCTGCCGTCGCTGAAGGTCGTGCAGACCCTGACGGCCGGGGTCGACGACGTGCGGCCGCTCGTCCCCGGCGGGGTCGTCCTGTGCAACGCCCGCGGGGTCCACGACGCGTCGACGGCCGAGCTCGCGGTCGCCCTGGTGCTGGCCAGCCAGCGCGGGATCCCGGACTTCGTGCGCGACGCGCAGCACGGCCGGTGGGCCGGCGACCGTCGCGAGTCGCTGGCCGACCGCACCGTGCTCGTCGTGGGCTACGGCTCGGTCGGGAAGGCGGTCGAGGCGCGGCTGGCTCCCTTCGAGTGCACCGTCCGGCGGGTCGCACGGCGCGCGCGGGACGGGATCGCGGGGTTCGCAGAGCTGCCCGCCCTGCTGCCCGAGGCCGACGTCGTCGTGCTGACGGTGCCGATGACGGGCGAGACGCGCGGGATGGTCGACGCGGCGTTCCTTGCCGCGATGAAGGACGGCGCGCTGCTCGTCAACGTGTCACGCGGTGCCGTCGTGGTCACCGACGACCTGCTCGCCGAGGTGTCGACCGGCCGGCTGCGGGCGGCCATGGACGTGACCGACCCCGAGCCGCTGCCGCCCGACCACCCGTTGTGGTCCCTGCCCAACGTGCTCGTGAGCCCACACGTCGGCGGCAACACGTCGGCCTTCCTGCCGCGCGCCCGGCGGCTGGTCGTCGACCAGCTGCGGCGGTACGTGGCGGGGCAGCCGCTCCGCAACGTCATCAGCTCGGACTACTGAGCCCGACCTAGACTCCACCGGGTGGACCCCGGACGCGCGGACGGTCCCGACGAGCTCGTCGCCGGGTCGCCCGACGCAGCACCGCGGCACCGGCCGGCGCTGCGGGTCGCCGGTCGAGGAATCGTCGTGCTCGGGGTGCTTGCGGTCGCACTGTCGGCCGTCGGCATCGGTCCGGTCGACCTGTCGCTGAGCGGCACCCCGAGCGGCCGGCCGCAGCCCACCGCTCCGCCCGGGCCCAGCTACGAGGGGCAAGCCTCGGTGCCGCCCACCCGGCTCGACGGCATCGACTGGCCACCGAGGGGTGACCTGGCCGACGACGAGCGCTTCGTCCAGGCGGCGATGTCCCGGGTGCGGGAGTTCCGGCCGGACACCTCGCGGCTGTTCTTCGCCGGCACCCTCACGGACGGGTCGCGACTCGTTCTGGCCGGCAGCGACGTCAACCGCGGCATCGTGGCGACTGCCGTCCACGCACTCTGGGTCCGCCAGGACACCCCGGTGACCCGGGCACGGGTCACCGAGGGCACGGCGATGACCGACCCGCAGCAGGTCATGGCCTGGGCCGGACCGGTCGCCGGGGGACGGGTCGTCGTCGTCGCGCTGGCCCGTCCCGGCCCGGTCCGTTTCGACCTGTCCGAGGGCGTCACCTTCGCCGCGGACGGCTCCGGCATGCGGCACTGGCGCCCGTTCTACGCGGAGGACGGCCTGCTGGAGACCTCCCTCGGCTACACCGACCCGGTCGTCGCCGTCCGGGCGCGCGGGATCGGCGCCTTCACTGTCCCGTTCGTGGTGCGGGTCGCGACCGGCCGCCGGCCACCCGGCGCCGTCCGGGTCGAGGCCGCCGGCGGCCCGGGCTACCAGGGGCCCGACGCGGCCCAGCTCTCGGCCGCCCTGCACGCCGGCGCCGGGGCCGTCGTCGATCTCGACCGGGCCACCGCCCGCCTCATCTGGAGCGGGATCCCCTGGAAGCACCGGCGGCTCGCCCTCGTCCTCGTCACCCGCGAGGACGGCAGGCGCTTCCAGGTGCTGGTCGGGCAGGACGACGAGCGCCCCTTCGCCATCGGCACCCGAGCCCTCGCCCTCGACGCCGACCCCCTGACGCCGTGGCTGCTCGAGGCCTTCTCGTCCGTCGACCCGACGCTGCTGCTCTGCCCGACCGGGCAGGGGACGCTGGTCTACCGGCGGCCGGGACGTGCGGACCGCATCCTCCCGATCAACGCTGCCGGCGTCGCGCCACTGGTCGAGCCCGGTCCGTCCCCGCCGACCACGTCGGGTGCCAGGGTCACCGTGCTCGACCCGTCAGGCCGCCCGCTGCTCTCGACCACCCTGCCCGAAACTGGCTTCGACAACCCGCTGGCCCTGGGCTGACAGGTCTCCGCGCCGGCGGCGGGCGCGGGACGCGAGCAGGGCGAGCCGGTGGCCGGCCAGCATGACCGCGGCACCGGCGACGGCGTCGAGCAGGTAGTGGTTGGCGGTCGCCACCACGACGAGGACGGTGCCTGCCGCGTAGGTCACGGCGAGCCCCCGCACCCAGGTCGTGCGGGTCAGCAGGAGGATGACCCACGCGGACCAGAGCGCCCAGCCGACGTGCAGCGACGGCATCGCGGCCAGCTCGTTGGTGAGGCTGCCGAGCCCCTTCGGCGCGCTGGCGTCCGTGCCCCACCAGCCCGAGCCGGCGGTGGTCGCGAGGGTGTCGGTGTAGCCCGGGAGCATCCGCGGGGGAGCCATCGGCAGCAGGGTGAAGCCGACCAGCCCCAGCGCGCTGGCGGCCACGAGGGTCGAGCGCACCTGCCGGTAGCGGTGCGGCGCCCGGCGGTAGGCGGTCACCAGCACCGCGGGGGTCACCAGGTAGTGCAGGGCGGCGTACCAGTAGCTCGCGAGCAGAGCGATCAGCGGTACGTCCTGAAGCGCCCGGTTCGCCCACATCTCCACGTCGAGGTGCAGCACGGACTCGACCCGCAGGAGTGCCTCGGCGTTCGCGACCGCACCGGCCAGGTCGGCGTCGCCGATCATCCGGGCGGCGCTGTAGCCCGCGTAGAGGACGGCGAGGAGCCCGACCTCCCGCAACGCGCGGTGGCCGGGAACCCGATGGGTCCACGGCGACGGCGGCCTGCTGCTCCTCATGCCGACGAGCCTGGCGGCGCCCCGGCGCAGGGCCAATGGCGCTGGCCGCCCAGCCGTGGTGGGGACAACCCCACCCTCGGGTGGGCTGTCCGGCGGCTCGGCCGACCGCCGGGCGGGGACCGCCCGGCAGGCGCGCACGCAGGTCGCTGGCATGACCCCAGCCTCCGCAGGCGACTTGCAGCGCGCTGGCGGTCCGCTTGCAGCCGCCACCGGGCGGGCGGGCACCGAGCCGGTCCGCGGCCGTAGGGTCACCAGCGTGACCGACGCGCCGGACATCAAGCCCCGCAGCCGTGACGTGACCGACGGACTGGAGAAGGCGGCTGCGCGCGGCATGCTGCGCGCCGTCGGCCTGACCGACGAGGACTTCGCCAAGCCCCAGATCGGGGTGGCCTCCAGCTGGAACGAGATCACCCCCTGCAACCTCTCCCTCGACCGCCTCGCCACGGCCGTGAAGGAGGGGGTCCACGCCGGCGGCGGCTACCCGCTCGAGTTCGGCACGATCTCGGTCTCCGACGGCATCGCGATGGGCCACGAGGGGATGCACTTCTCGCTGGTCAGCCGCGAGGTCATCGCCGACTCTGTCGAGGTCGTCATGCAGGCCGAACGGCTCGACGCCTCGGTGCTGCTCGCCGGCTGCGACAAGTCGCTGCCCGGCATGCTGATGGCCGCGGCCCGGCTGGACCTGGCCTCGGTCTTCCTCTACGCCGGCTCCATCCTGCCGGGCATCGCCAAGCTGTCGGACGGCACCGAGAAGCAGGTCACGATCATCGATGCCTTCGAGGCGGTCGGGGCCTGCGCACGGGGACTGATGAGCCGCGAGGACGTCGACGCGATCGAGCGGGCGATCTGTCCGGGGGAGGGTGCCTGCGGCGGCATGTACACCGCCAACACCATGGCGTCGGCGGCCGAGGCCCTCGGCATGTCGCTGCCGGGTAGCGCCGCGCCCCCGGCGACCGACCGGCGCCGCGACGGCTACGCGCGCCGTTCCGGAGAGGCGGTCGTCGAGCTGCTGCGCCGCGGGATCACCGCTCGCGACATCATGACCCGCGAGGCCTTCGAGAACGCGATCGCCGTCGTGATGGCCTTCGGCGGCTCGACCAACGCGGTCCTGCACCTGCTCGCGATCGCCCGTGAGGCGCGCGTCGACCTCACCCTCGACGACTTCAACCGCGTCGGCGACCGGGTGCCGCACCTGGCCGACGTGAAGCCGTTCGGGCAGTACGTGATGACCGACGTGGACCGGGTCGGCGGCGTGCCCGTCGTGATGAGGGCGCTCCTCGACGCCGGCCTGATGCACGGTGACGTGCTGACCGTCACCGGCCGCACGATGGCCGAGAACCTCGCCGACATCGCGCCGCCGGACCTCGACGGCAAGGTGGTGCGTGCGATGTCCGCGCCGATCCACCGCACCGGCGGGCTCACCATCCTGCGCGGCTCGCTCGCGCCCGACGGCGCCGTCGTGAAGACAGCTGGGTTCGACTCCGACGTGTTCGAGGGCACCGCCCGGGTCTTCGACCGGGAGCGCGCGGCGATGGACGCGCTGGAGGACGGCACGATCACCGCCGGCGACGTCGTCGTCATCCGCTACGAAGGCCCGAAGGGCGGCCCCGGCATGCGCGAGATGCTCGCGATCACCGGCGCCATCAAGGGGGCCGGTCTCGGCAAGGACGTCCTGCTGCTGACCGACGGCCGGTTCTCCGGCGGCACGACCGGGTTGTGTGTGGGCCACGTCGCGCCGGAGGCGGTCGACGGTGGACCGGTCGCCCATGTGCGCGACGGCGACCGCGTCCGGCTCGACGTCGCGTCGCGTCGCCTCGACCTGCTCGTCGACGAGGACGAGCTCGAGGCCCGCCGCGCGGACTGGAAGCCCTTGCCGCCGACCTACACCTCCGGCGTGCTCGGCAAGTACGTGAAGCTCGTCGGCTCGGCCGCCGAGGGCGCGGTCTGCGGCTGAGCCTCGTCCGGCCGTACGTCGCGACAGCCGGTCAGCTCTCGTAGGACCCGGTCACGAGCCACCGGTAGAGGCTCGTGACCTCGTCCGGGTCGCCCATGTGGCCCTGCTCGTCCTCCACGACCTCGCTGGCGCCCGGGACGCGCTCGGCCAGCCAGGCCCCGTGCGCGGCCGGGACAAGGGTGTCCTTGGCGCCGTACCGGACCTCGACGGGGACGCCGATCTCGCCCAGGTCGAAGCCCCACGGCTGCGTGAACGCGAGGTCGTCGTCGACCCACCCCCAGTAGCCGGCCCGGCCCAGGTCGGCGACGAACTCCCGGGTCACCGCGGCCATGTCGTCGCGTGCCAGCACGTCCCGGTCGACGTCGTCGATCTCGTAGTCGCCGAGCATCGTGGCCGGGTCCTCGGCGACCCGCCCCACCATGGCGGCGTGCTCGCGGGCGATGTTCGGAGCCAGCACGCCCTCGCCCTCGAGCGCCCAGCCGAACTCCGTCACGTTCATCGGCGCCATGCCGGCGAACCAGTCCAGCCCATCCGCCCCGTACGGCGCGATGCCGACCACGCACCTGGCACGCACGACTCGCGGCGCTCCGACCCGCGCCGCGACGGCCAGCGAGTGCGGGGCGCCACCGGACCCGCCGGTCACCGCGAAGCGGTCGAGGCCGAGATGGTCCGCCAGGGCGACGACATCTGCGACGCAGTCGACCACCACACGTCCTGGCCGACGGGTCGAGTCGCCGTAGCCGGGCCGGTCGTAGGTGATGAGCCGCGTGCCGGCCTCGACGTAGGTCCGCTGGTCGGGGTGCCGGTTGAGCCGGCTGCCCGGTGTCCCGTGCAGGTTCACCACCGGGAAGCCGTCGGGGTCGCCCCACTCCGCGTAGCAGAGCGTTCGACCGTCGGGCAGATCGATGCTCTGTCTGCTGAGGCTGCTCGGCACTGTCACGCGCGCGATCCTGGCACGGACCGTGTCGCCGCCCAGGGCGTATTTCTCTTCCGCATGGTCGCCATGCGAGACGGCCTGATCGAGGGTTGACACGCCGAGGCGGCGGCCCTGAGTGTTGGGCCCGTGCAGATCACGAAGATCGTCGTACTTCCCGGGCGCGCCGCCTGACCCAGCAGTCAGCCAGCGCGCCGCCCCTCCACGAGTCCACACTGGACCGGAGGGGCTTTTTGTTGGGTTCCACCCTCCATCGCAGAAAGGTCCGCAGATGTCCGAACAGCCCGGCCAGCGCATGTCGGGGGCCCAGAGCCTCGTCCGCTCGCTGGAGGCGGCCGGCGTAGACACGGTCTTCGGCATCCCCGGTGGCGCGATCCTCCCGCTCTACGACCCGCTGATGGACTCGCCCGCGATCCGCCACATCCTCGTCCGCCACGAGCAGGGCGCCGGGCACGCGGCTGAGGGCTATGCGCAGGCGACCGGCCGCGTCGGGGTGTGCATGGCGACCAGCGGCCCAGGCGCGACCAACCTGGTCACGCCCATCGCCGACGCCCACATGGACAGCGTCCCGATCGTCGCGGTCACCGGCCAGGTGCCGAGCGCGGCGATCGGGACCGACGCCTTCCAGGAGGCCGACATCCGCGGCATCACGATGCCGATCACCAAGCACAACTACCTGGTCACCGACCCCGCGGAGATCCCGCGCACCATCGCGGAGGCCTTCCACATCGCGAGCACCGGTCGCCCCGGCCCCGTGCTGGTGGACGTCGCCAAGGACGCCCTGCAGGCCATGACGGACTTCGCCTGGCCGACTTCTGTCGACCTGCCGGGCTACCGGCCGGTGACCAAGCCGCACGGCAAGCAGATCCGCGAAGCCGCCCGGCTCGTCGTGGAGTCCCGTCGCCCGGTGCTCTACGTCGGCGGCGGGGTGCTGAAGGCGCGAGCCTGGGCTGAGCTGCTCACCCTCGCGGAGCTGACCGGCCTCCCCGTCGTGACGACTCTCATGGCACGCGGTGCCTTCCCCGACAGCCACCGCCAGCACCTCGGCATGCCGGGGATGCACGGCACGGTGGCCGCGGTGACCGCGCTGCAGAAGTCCGACCTGATCATCTCGCTGGGTGCCCGCTTCGACGACCGGGTCACCGGCAAGCTGTCCAGCTTCGCGCCGGACGCCAAGATCGTGCACGCCGACATCGACCCCGCCGAGATCTCGAAGAACCGCACGGCCGACGTCCCCATCGTCGGCGACTGCCGCGAGGTCATCGTCGAGCTGGCAGCCGCGGTGCAGGCCGAGAACGCGGCCGGCCGCCAGGGCGACTACGAGGGTTGGTGGGCCCAGCTCGACCGGTGGCGCGCGACGTACCCGCTCGGCTACGAGCGTCCGGCGGACGGCTCGCTCGCACCGCAGTACGTCATCGAGCGGCTCGGCAAGATCGCCGGTCCGGACGCGCTCTACGTCGCCGGCGTCGGGCAGCACCAGATGTGGGCGGCGCAGTTCGTGTCCTACGAGAAGCCCAACACCTGGCTCAACTCCGGCGGTCTCGGCACGATGGGCTACGCGGTGCCGGCCGCCATGGGCGCGAAAGCCGGGCGACCGGACGCGACCGTCTGGGCCATCGACGGTGACGGCTGCTTCCAGATGACCAACCAGGAGCTCGCCACCTGCGCCATCAACGACATCCCCATCAAGGTCGCCATCATCAACAACGGCAGCCTCGGCATGGTCCGCCAGTGGCAGACGCTCTTCTACAACGAGCGCTACTCCAACACCGACCTCGGCGGCGCCGGTCGGTCGGCGGCCGCGGCAGGCACGAAGGTCGAGCACATCCCCGACTTCGTGAAGCTCGCCGAGGCCTACGGGTGCATCGGGCTGCGCTGCGAGAAGGCCGAGGAGGTCGACTCGACGATCGAGCGTGCGATGGAGATCGACGACCGGCCGGTGGTCGTGGACTTCACCGTCCACCAGGACGCGATGGTGTGGCCGATGGTGCCGGCCGGCACGAGCAACGACGAGATCCAGGTCGCCCGCGACATGGCACCGCAGTGGGACACCGAGGCCGGGGAGGAGCGCTGACATGAGCAGGCACACGCTGTCGGTCCTCGTCGAGAACAAGCCCGGCGTCCTGGCGCGCATCGCGGGGCTCTTCTCCCGACGAGGCTTCAACATCGACTCGCTGGCGGTGGGCCCCACCGAGGACGACGACGTGTCGCGGATGACAATCGTCGTCAACGTCGAGGAGCTGCCGCTCGAGCAGGTCACCAAGCAGCTCAACAAGCTCGTCGAGGTGCTGAAGATCGTGGAGCTCGACGCCTGCGACCTCCGTCCAGCGCGAGCTGCTCCTGGTGAAGGTGGCCGCTGACCGGGCCACCCGGTCCCACGTCCTCGAGACGGTGCAGCTCTTCCGTGCCAAGGTCGTCGACGTCGCCCCTGACGCGGTGACCATCGAGGCGACCGGCAACGCGGAGAAGCTCGAGGCTCTGCTGCGGGTCCTGGAGCCGTACGGCATCAAGGAGCTCGTGCAGTCCGGCATGGTGGCGGTAGGGCGTGGCCCGCGCTCGATCACCGACCGCTCCTCGCGCGCCGCCACCGTCACCCCGATCGCCCGCTGACGCACCCCTCCATCGAGAAGAGAGAAGACCGTGGCTGAGCTGTACTACGACGACGACGCCGACCTGTCTGTCATCCAGGGCCGCAACGTGGCCGTGCTCGGCTACGGCAGCCAGGGCCACGCGCACGCCCTGTCGCTGCGCGACTCCGGCGTCGACGTCCGCGTCGGGCTGCCCGAGGGGTCGAAGAGCCGGGAGCGGGCTGACGCGGAGGGCCTGCGGGTCGTCACGCCGTTCGAGGCCTGTGAGGAGGCTGACCTCGTCATGGTGCTGGCCCCGGACCCCGTCCAGCGCAGGCTCTTCGAGGAGGCCGTCGAGCCCAACCTGGTCGACGGGGACGCCCTCTTCTTCGGCCACGGGTTGAACATCCGCTACGACCTGGTCCGGCCGCCCGCCGGTGTCGATGTCTGCATGGTCGCTCCCAAAGGCCCCGGCCACCTGGTCCGCCGCCAGTTCGTCGACGGGCGCGGCGTACCGGTGCTGGTTGCTGTGGAGCAGGACGCGACGGGCAACGCGTGGGACCTCGTGAAGTCCTACGCCAAGGGGATCGGTGGCACCCGGGCCGGCGCGATCAAGACGACCTTCACCGAGGAGACGGAGACCGACCTCTTCGGTGAGCAGGCCGTGCTGTGCGGCGGGCTCTCCGAGCTCATCAAGGCCGGGTTCGAGACGCTCATCGATGCGGGCTACCAGCCGGAGGTCGCCTACTTCGAGTGCCTGCACGAGGTGAAGCTCATCGTCGACCTGATGTACGAGGGCGGCATCTCCAAGATGTACTGGTCGGTGTCGGAGACGGCCGAGTACGGCGGCTACACCCGCGGCCCGCGGCTGGTCACCGACACGACCAAGGCCGAGATGAAGAAGATCCTCGGGGAGATCACCGACGGGTCGTTCGCCCGCGAGTGGATGGCGGAGTACGACGGCGGTCTGACGAACTACAAGCGCTACTACCAGGAGAACACCGAGCACCCGGTCGAGCAGACCGGCCGCAAGCTGCGTCCGATGATGAGCTGGATCTCCGAGGGGGAGTAGCGGCCGGGCTCAGCAGCAATCGACATCCGGTGACGTGCAGGTTTGAAGGATCGGTTGATCACGAGCAAGTAGGCGGACGCGCGACGCCGCGCTTCCGCCGACCTTGCGAGGTGTGGAGTGGACCAGCTGAGGCTCGACCTCAACGCTTCTCGACTACGTGATCCTCGGCTGCTACTTCGTCACCGTGCTCGGCATCGGCATCCTCGCGCGCCGCAGCATCAGCTCCAGCCTGGACTTCCTGATGTCCGGCCGGTCGCTGCCCGCCTGGGTGACCGGCCTCGCCTTCATCGCGGCCAACCTCGGCGCCCTCGAGATCCTCGGCATGGCGGCGAACGGCGCGCAGTACGGCGTCGCGACCGTGCACTACTACTGGATCGGCGCCGTCCCCGCGATGGTCTTCCTCGGCATCGTGATGATGCCCTTCTACTACGGCTCCAAGGTGCGCAGCGTCCCGGAGTTCCTCCGGCTGCGCTTCAACACCCAGACCCACCTGCTCAACGCGATCAGCTTCGCGGTCTCGGCCGTCCTGATCGCCGGCGTCAACCTCTACGCGCTCGCCATCGTGCTCGAGGCGCTGCTCGGCTGGCCGCTCTGGACAGCCATCGTCGTCGCCGCGGCCCTCGTGCTCGCGTACATCACCCTCGGCGGGCTCTCCTCGGCCATCTACAACGAGGTCCTGCAGTTCTTCGTCATCCTCGCCGGCCTCATCCCGCTCGTCGTGGTCGGTCTGCACGACATGGGTGGCTGGAGCGGCCTCGAGGACAAGGTCGCGTCGAACAAGGCCGGCGGCGAGGGCTTCCTGCACGCCTGGCAGGGGACCGCGGTCGGCGACGTCACCAACCCCATCGGCGCCAGCTGGATCGGCATCGTCTTCGGGCTCGGCTTCCTGCTGTCCTTCGGCTACTGGACGACCAACTTCGCCGAGGTGCAGCGCGCGATGTCGGCACGCAACATCAGCGCGGCGCGACGTACGCCCCTGATCGGCGCCTTCCCCAAGCTCTTCATCCCGGCCCTCACCATCATCCCGGGGCTGATCGCCCTCGTCATCTTCCCGAAGCTCGGTGCGGAGGAGGGCGCGTACACCTACACCAACGCGATCCCGCTGCTCATCGAGCGCTACCTCCCCAACGGCGTGCTCGGCATCGCGGTCACCGGTCTGCTCGCCGCGTTCATGGCCGGCATGGCGGCGAACATCTCCAGCTTCAACACCGTGTTCACCTACGACATCTGGCAGACGTACGTCCGCAAGGACCGCGACGACGCCTACTACCTGCGGACCGGCCGGGTCGTGACGGTGGTCGGCATCGTCATCGGGATCGGCACGGCCTTCATCGCGGCCGGCTACAGCAACATCATGAACTACGTCCAGACGCTGTTCTCGTTCTTCAACGTCCCGCTGTTCGTGACCTTCATCATCGGCATGTTCTGGAAGCGGATGACCGCGTGGGCAGGCTTCTGGTCGCTGCTCACCGGCACGCTCGGCGCGCTGACCACCTGGATCCTCTACAAGGCCGACGTGCTGACCTTCGAGACCGACCTGCAGGAGACCTTCTGGGGCTCCGGCGTGGCCTTCGTGGTCGGCGTCGCAGTGGCCGTGGTCGTCACGTCGATGACCACGCCCAAGCCCGACGACGAGCTGCAGGGCCTGGTGCGCGGCGTCGGCGCCACCGACCTCAGCGCCGGCGAGCTGGTCGGCGACAGCACCTGGTACCGCAACCCTGTCCTGCTCGGCATGGTCGCCCTCGCGCTGGCCATCGTCCTCTACATCCCGTTCTGGTGACCGACCCGAGGAGGCCGGACCATGTCCGAGTCTGACCAGCACGACGACGGCGCTCGCGCCGCCCGCGACGACGAGATCGAGCGCACCACCGAGGCCGACTCCTCCGCCGCCCGGCTCTTCGACGTGCGGCGGGTCATCGGCGGTCTCTTCACGGTGTACGGCGTCCTCGTGCTCGGCGCGGGCATCCTCGACGGGTCGGAGGCCTCGGACAAGGCGTCCGGCATCGACATCAACGTGTGGACCGGCATCGGCATGCTGGCCCTCGGGCTGCTGATGCTGCTCTGGATGCGGCTGAGCCCGACGGCGGTCGTCCAGGAGGGCGGCGGCCCGGACGCCGAGGACGACAGCCGCGGCTGACCGGGCGTGAGGCCTCGGCGCCGATGCCCGATCCGTGGACACTTGTGAACGGGTTCACAATGCGGTCCCTAGGATGACCGGGTGAGCAAGCCAGTCGTCCTCATCGCCGAAGAGCTCTCGCCCGCCACCGTCGACGCGCTCGGTCCGGACTTCGACGTCCGCAGCGTCGACGGCACCGACCGGGCGGCTCTGCTGGCCGCGGTCGCCGACGTCGACGCCATCCTGGTGCGCAGCGCGACCAGCGTCGACGCCGAGGTCTTCGCCGCCGCCCGCGGACTCAAGGTCGTCGCCCGCGCGGGCGTCGGCCTGGACAACGTCGACGTCAAGGCGGCGACGCAGGCCGGCGTGATGGTCGTCAACGCGCCGCAGTCCAACATCGTGAGCGCCGCCGAGCTGGCCGTCGGCCTGCTGCTCGCAGCCGCCCGCAACATCGCGCCGGCCAACGCAGCCCTCAAGCAGGGGGAGTGGAAGCGCAGCAGGTACTCCGGCGTCGAGCTCTACGAGAAGACCGCCGGCATCGTCGGCCTCGGCCGCATCGGCGCGCTGGTCGCCCAGCGGCTGTCGTCCTTCGGCATGCACGTCATCGCCTACGACCCCTTCGTCGCCGCCGGCCGCGCTGCGCAGATGGGCGTCCGGCTCGTCGGGCTCGACGAGCTGCTGCGCACCAGCGACGTCGTCTCGGTGCACCTGCCCAAGACCGCCGAGACCGTCGGCATCATCGGCGCCGAGCAGCTGGCCACGGTCAAGCCCTCGCTCATCCTGGTCAACGCGGCCCGTGGCGGCATCGTCGACGAGGACGCGCTGCACGCCGCCCTCAAGGAGGGCAGGATCGCCGCCGCCGGGCTGGACGTCTACGCCAAGGAGCCGTGCACCGACTCGCCGCTCTTCGAGCTCGAGACCGTCGTGGCGACCCCGCATCTCGGCGCGAGCACCGACGAGGCCCAGGAGAAGGCCGGCGTCGCTGTCGCCCGCTCCGTGCGCCTCGCGCTGGCCGGCGAGCTGGTGCCTGACGCGGTCAACGTGCAGGGCGGTGTCATCGCCGAGGAGGTACGCCCGGGCATCCCGCTCGCCGAGAAGCTGGGGCGGGTCTTCACGGCCCTGGCCGGCACCGTGCCGTCGCTGCTCGACGTCGAGGTCCGCGGCGAGATCGCCGCCCACGACGTCCGCGTGCTCGAGCTGGCCGCCCTCAAGGGGCTCTTCGCCGACGTCGTCGAGGACCCGGTGTCCTACGTCAACGCGCCGGTGCTGGCCTCCGACCGGGGGGTCGGCGTCCGGCTCTCCACCGACGCGGACTCGCCCGACTACCGCAACCTGGTGACGCTTCGCGGCACCCTGTCCGACGGCACCCAGGTGTCCGTCTCGGGCACCCTCACCGGCCAGCGGCAGGTCGAGAAGCTCGTCGAGGTCGACGGCTTCGACATCGAGGTCACGCTCTCCGACCACATGGCGGTCTTCCGCTACGACGACCGCCCCGGCATCGTCGGCACGGTGGGGCGGATCCTCGGCGAGGCCGGTGTCAACATCGCCGGCATGCAGGTCAGCCGCGACCGCAAGGGCGGCCACGCCCTCGTTGCGATGACGGTGGACGGCGCGATCCCGACCCCCGTCCTGGACGAGATCGTGGCCGAGATCGGGGCGGCCACCGCCCGTCAGGTCGACCTCACCGAGGACTGACCGACCCCGGGTCCGTCCTGGCGGTGGACACTCCGTCCCACCATCCGGAACAGCCTGCCAACCGGCGAGACACCCTCGGGCGGGCGCCGTACCGTGAAATGACCATGACCAGATTCCTCGTACTTCCCAGCCGCGGCGGGGCCCGCTAGAGGGCCGGCTCCCCGTCGCGGAGTCCGGCGCTGGCCCGCCGCACGCACCGAGATCGGGAAGCAGGAAACAGTCATGAGGCACGCACACACCAGCACCGCGTCGGAGCGGCAGGACCGCGCGCAGGCGACGGCCGCCGTCCAGCAGGCGGTGCAGGAAGCGATGGACCGCCGGGACAACGGCGGAGAGACCGGCCACTGAGCGTGGCCGACGCACCAGGTCCTTCACGTCGCGCGACGCCCTCGTCGATCCGCCTCGCGGTCGTCCCCGGTGACGGGATCGGCCCCGAGGTGGTCGCCGAGGGCGTCCGCGCGCTCGAGGTGGCGTGCGGCGACGCGGTCAAGGTCGCGACGACGGAGTACGACCTCGGCGCCCGGCGCTGGCACGACACCGGCGAGACGCTGCCCGACTCGGTGCTCGACGAGCTGCGCGGCCACGACGCGATCCTGCTCGGCGCCGTCGGCGACCCGAGCGTGCCCAGCGGCGTCCTCGAGCGGGGGCTGCTGCTGCGGCTGCGCTTCGAGCTCGACCACCACGTCAACCTCCGGCCGGCGAGGCTCTACCCGGGGGTCGCTTCCCCGCTTTCGGGTCGTGGTCCGGACGACATCGACTTCGTCGTCGTGCGGGAGGGCACCGAGGGCCCCTATGTCGGCAACGGCGGCGTCGTCCGGCGTGGCACCCCGCAGGAGATCGCGACCGAGGTCAGCGTCAACACGGCGTACGGCGTCGAGCGGGTCGTCCGGGACGCCTTCGGGCGGGCGCAGCGGCGACCGCGCAGGCACCTGACGCTGGTGCACAAGACCAACGTGCTGGTGAACGCGGGCGACCTCTGGGCGCGGACCGTCGCCGCAGTGGCGCCGGACTTCCCGGACGTGACGACCGCCTACCTGCACGTCGACGCGGCCTCGATCTTCCTGATTACCGACCCCGGCCGCTTCGACGTCGTCGTCACCGACAACCTCTTCGGCGACATCGTCACCGACCTGGCCGCGGCGATCTGCGGGGGCATCGGTCTCGCGGCCAGCGGCAACCTCGACGTCAGCCGGACCAACCCCTCGATGTTCGAGCCGGTGCACGGCAGCGCGCCGGACATCGCGGGCCAGGGGGTCGCCGACCCGACGGCCACGATCCTGTCCGTCGGCATGCTTCTCGAGCACCTCGGCCTCGCCGAGCAGGCCGCCCGGGTCGAGTCCGCGGTGGCGGCCGACCTGGCGGCGCGCGGCACCGAGCGTCGTGGCACCCGCGCGGTGGGCGACGCCGTGTGCGCCCGCATCTCGTGACGCCCGGGATGCAGGACGGTACCGTCGGCGTCATGAGCGACCTGACCATCGAGCTGGCCCCGTCGACCTCGCCCCGCAGCGCCGAGGACCGCGCCGCGCTGCTGCAGGACCCCGGGTTCGGCCAGGTCTTCACCGACCACATGGTCTCGGCGACCTACAGCACGGCGAAGGGGTGGCACGACGCCAGGCTGACGGCGTACGAGCCGGTCGTCCTGGACCCGGCGACCTCCGTCCTGCACTACGGGCAGGCGATCTTCGAGGGCCTGAAGGCCTACCACCAGCCGGACGGCTCGGTCGCGCTCTTCCGCCCGGACCAGAACGCCGCGCGGTTCCGCCGCTCCGCACGGCGGATCGCGATGGCCGAGCTGCCCGACGAGCTCTTCCTCGACTCGGTGCACGCCCTGGTGAAGGCCGACCGCGACTGGGTCCCGACCCGGCCGGGGGAGTCCCTCTACCTGCGGCCCTTGATGTTCGCCACCGACCCGTTCCTCGGGGTGCGCCCGTCCTTCACCTACCGCTACCTGCTCTTCGCCTCGCCGGCGGGCAACTACTTCCCCGGCGGGGTGCACCCGGTGTCGGTGTGGCTCTCGACGGAGTACGTGCGGGCCGCACCGGGCGGGACCGGCGCCGCGAAGTTCGCCGGCAACTACGCCGCGTCGCTCGTCGCCCAGGCACAGGCTGCCGAGCAGGGCTGCGACCAGGTGGTGTGGCTCGACGCGATCGAGCACCGGTTCGTCGAGGAGATGGGCGGGATGAACCTCTACTTCGTCCGCGCCGACGGGCGGCTGGTCACCCCGGAGCTCACCGGGACCCTGCTCCCGGGCGTCACCCGAGACTCGATCATGACGCTGGCGGGTGACCTCGGCCTCGACGTCGAGGAGCGGCGGATCTCCACCCAGGAGTGGGAGCAGGGCTGCGCCGACGGCTCGATCACCGAGGTCTTCGCCTGCGGGACAGCGGCCGTGGTGACCCCGGTGGGCGAGGTCAAGCACGCCGGCGGGAGCTTCCCGGTCGCCGACGGCGGGTCGGGGGCCGTGACGATGAAGATCCGCGAGTCGCTGCTGGGCATCCAGCAGGGCACCGCCCCGGACCCGCACGGCTGGATGGTCCCGATCAGCTGAGCGGGCTGACCGGCGCGGTCCGCGTGAGCGAGGAACCGCCGGCCGGAGCAGGGGATTTGCCCGGTTCCCCTGGACCCGTCAGGGTAGAGGGGCACGAATGACGCCCCCAGAGGAGAACGCTTCGATGACGAGCCCGAACGGCTCCACCCCCGAGCAGACTCAGCAGATGCAGCAGACCGAGACCGCGATCGCCGCCGGGATGGCCGCAGGCGACACCGAGGCGGTGATGCGTGCGGTGGCGGCCAGCGATGTCGTGGTGCCCCAGGCCGGCGGCCCTGACGCGACCGCGCCGGACGGCTCCATCTCGCTGCCGGTGATCGAGCAGGACGGCACCTCCTACGTGCCGGTCTTCACCTCGGAGACCACCATGGCCAGCGCCGCGCCGGACATCGAGGACGCCGTGTCGGTCTCGGCTGCCGAGCTGGGAGCGAACTGGCCCTCCGACGAGCTGTGGATGGCCGTCAACCCGGGCACCGAGGACGGCCTCACCCTGCCGCCCGACGCGGTCCGTTCGCTGCCGGTCTACACCGACGGCCCGACCGCCTGACCGCACCTCTCGCCACACCGTCCGTCCGGAACCGCCGTCCCGCATCCTGGGACGGCGGTTCCGTCTGGTGGCCGGGTCGGCGCGACCGGTGGCACTCTCGGCAGTGATGACCAGCACCTGCATTACGACCTAGCGCGCCGCCGGGCACCGAGCCCGGGCGACGCGCAGACCTCCCGCGACCGCGGGGGGTCTTTTTGTTTGAGGGGACCTGCGATGTCTGACAGGCAGCGATGAGCAGCCGGCCGACGGACGACTTCCACGTCTACGACACGACGCTGCGCGACGGCGCCCAGCAGGAGGGCCTGGCGTTCTCGGTCGCCGACAAGCTCGCGGTCGCGGCCCACCTCGACGAGCTCGGCGTGGGCTTCGTCGAGGGCGGCTGGCCCGGTGCCAACCCCAAGGACACGGAGTTCTTCCGGCGGGCTCGGACCGAGCTCGACCTGAAGACTGCGCAGCTCGCCGCGTTCGGCGCGACCCGCCGACCCGGTGCGAAGGCCGCCGACGACCCCCAGGTGGCCGCCCTGCGCGAGTCCGGCGCCCCCGTCGTGACGCTGGTGGCCAAGAGCCACGACCGCCACGTCGAGCTGGCGCTCCGTACGACCCTCGAGGAGAACATCGCGATGGTGCGCGACACCGTCACGCACCTGCGGGCGGAGGGACAGCGCGTCTTCCTCGACGCCGAGCACTTCTTCGACGGCTACCTCAGCAACAGTGCGTACGCCCTCGAGGTGCTGCGGACGGCGGCCGAGGCGGGCGCGGACGTCCTGGTGCTGTGCGACACCAACGGCGGGCGGCTGCCCGACGAGGTCGCCGACGTCGTGCACACCGTGCGCGAGGCGACAGGCGCGCGGCTCGGGATCCACTGCCACAACGACGCCGGGTGCGCGGTGGCCAACTCGCTGGCGGCGGTCGACGCCGGGGCGTCCCACGTGCAGGGCACCCTGAACGGCTACGGCGAGCGCACCGGCAACGCCGACATCCTCACCGTCATCGCCAACCTGGAGCTGAAGAAGGACCGGCGGGTGCTGCCGTCGGGCGCCCTCGGCGAAGCCACCCGGATCGCGCACGCCGTGTCCGAGCTGGCCAACGTGCCGCCCTACTCGCGGCAGCCCTACGTCGGGGTGTCGGCTTTCGCGCACAAGGCCGGGCTGCACGCCAGTGCCGTGCGGGTGGACCCGATGCTCTACCAGCACGAGCACCCGGAGGCGGTCGGCAACGACATGCGGATGCTCGTCTCCGACATGGCGGGCCGCGCATCCATCGAGCTCAAGGGCCGGGAGCTGGGCTACGACCTCGCCGGCAACGACGAGCTGCTCGGCCGGGTCACCGACAAGGTCAAGGAGATGGAGAGCCGCGGCTACACGTTCGAGGCTGCCGACGCGTCGTTCGAGCTGCTGCTGCGCGAGGCCGTCGAGGGTGCACCGCCCGACCTCTTCGACGTCGAGTCGTGGCGAGTCATCGTCGACGCGCGCGGCGACGGCTCGGCCGCGGCGGAGGCGACGGTGAAGGTGCGTGCCGGCGGGGAGCGGATCGTCGCCGTGGGTGAGGGCAACGGCCCCGTCAACGCCCTCGACCAGGCCCTTCGCACCGCCCTGGGGAAGGCTTATCCGGAGCTCACGAAGCTCGAGCTGATCGACTACCGGGTTCGCATCGTCGACGCTGCGCACGGGACCGATGCGGTCACCCGGGTGCTCGTCGAGACGAGCGACGGCGAGACGTCATGGGAGACGGTCGGCGTCCACGCCAACATCATCGAGGCTTCCTGGGAGGCGCTGCTCGACGCCGTGACCTTCGGTCTGCTGCGCCACCGCCGCTGAGCACCTCCGCGCCCTAGGATCGCGGGATGACCGTCAGGCTCCGCGAGATGTCGCGCGAGGCGGCCGATGCCATCCTCGCGGGTGATCCGCCCCGAGACGTCCGCGTCGCCCAGGACCATCCAACGGAGTTCTCGGTCGGCGTCGCGCAGTGCGTAGGCGCCGTGGGTCAGTTCGGTCCTTTTCTGGTTCACCGCTCTGACGACGATGTCGTCGTGGGCGAGATCGGTGGCGCGTTCGTCGACGAGCAGGGCTCGATCGAGATCGGCTACGCCATCGTCGAGTCGCAGAGAAACCGCGGATACGCGACCGCGGCGATCGAGGAGCTCGTGACGAAGGCGCGTGCGGCCTCTGAGGTGCGTCGCATCCTGGCGCACACTCCGCTCGAGCGCCCGCAGAGCGGCCGCGTTCTCGAGAAGGCGGGCTTCTCGATGGTGGGGGAGACGGACGACGCGGACGAGGCGGGGAACGTGCTGCGTGTCAAGGAGTGGGAGCTCCTGGTGTAGTCACCGATGGCTGGGCGGCCGGGCTAGCCGGTCCAGCCCAGCCAGGCCTCGCCCGCGCTGACGATCGACCACCAGAGCACACCGCCGAGCACCGGCGGCACCAGGACGAGCAGCGAGCGGCGTCGGGTCAGCACGAACGCGGCAAGCAGGAGGGCGAGGTAGATCGCCCACATCCCGAAGAGGTACGGCCCCGGCACCAGCAGGCCCGACGCCGCGTAGAAGAAGCCCACCGGCACCATCGCGAGCCAGGCGACCACCGCTGCGACGGCGAAGCCCGCACCGCCGCGACGAGGCCGGTCGTCTGCCGTCGTCGAGGCGGATGAGGTCGGCGTCATGGCGGCAGTATGGCCGCAAGTAACCTGCACCCGTGCGTATCGCGAGGTTCACGACCGGAGACGGCGCAGCGTTCGGAGTCGTCGAGGGCGATGGCCACGACCAGCATGGCGACACGAGCAGGGACGGCCTGACCGTCCGGCGGATCGACGGGCACCCCTTCGCGCCATTCCAGGTCGTGGGCGAGCCGCAGCCGCTCGCCGACGTCCGCCTGCTCGCGCCCGTGCTGCCGAGCAAGGTCGTGGCGGTCGGGCGCAACTACGCCGAGCACGCGCAGGAGATGGGGCACGAGGTCGACATGTCCGAGCCGGCCATCGTCTTCCTCAAGCCCTCGACCTCGGTGATCGGGCCGAGCGAGGCCATCCAGTACCCCGTGGGCGTCTCCGAGGAGGTCGACTACGAGGGCGAGCTCGCCGTCGTCATCGCCCGGCTGTGCCGCGAGGTGCCGCGGGAGCGGGTCCGCGACGTGGTGCTCGGCTTCACCTGCGCCAACGACGTCAGCGCCCGCGACCTGCAGCGCACCGAGAAGCAGTGGGGCCGGGCCAAGGGCTTCGACACCTTCTGCCCGCTGGGACCCTGGGTCGCGACCGACATCGACCCGTCGGACCTGGCTGTCACGACCACGGTCAACGGCGAGCTCAAGCAGGCCGGACGCACCTCGCAGATGCTGCGCGGCGTCGACGAGCTGGTGTCCCACGTCAGCCAGGCGATGACGCTCCTACCCGGCGACGTGATCCTCACCGGCACCCCGGCCGGCGTCGGGCCGCTCGCGGTCGGCGACGAGGTCAGCGTCTCCGTCGAGCAGGTCGGCACCCTCACCAACAAGGTCGTGGCCCGTGGCTGACCCTGCCGGCGCCCGCCCGGTACGCGTCCGCATCGCGCCGTCGCCCACCGGCGACCCGCACGTCGGCACCGCCTACATGTCGCTGTTCAACCTCGCCTTCGCGCGCCAGCAGGGCGGGCAGTTCGTCCTCCGGATCGAGGACACCGACCGGGCGCGCTACGTCGCCGACAGCGAGCAGCAGGTCTTCGAGACCCTGCACTGGCTCGGTCTGGACTGGGACGAGGGGCCGGACAAGGGCGGTCCGTACGCGCCCTACCGGCAGTCCGAGCGCGGCGACACCTACCGGCCGTACGTCCAGCAGCTGCTCGACAGCGGTCACGCCTACCACTGCTGGTGCACCACGGAGCGGCTCGCCCAGATGCGCGAGGAGCAGCAGAAGGCCAAGCAGCCCACCGGCTACGACCGGCTCTGCGTGGGCAAGACACGCGAAGAACGGGCCGCCCTGCCCGGCTTCAGCGACCAGCCGGTCGTCCGGATGCTCATCCCTGACGACGTACCGCTCGTCTTCGACGACGTGATCCGCGGCGAGGTCAAGGCACCGCGGCCCGACGACCAGGTCATCGTGAAGGCCGACGGCTTCCCCACCTACCACCTGGCCAACGTCGTCGACGACCACGAGATGGCGATCACCCACGTCGTGCGCGGCGAGGAATGGATCTCCTCGACCCCCAAGCACGTGCTGCTCTACGACTGGCTGGGCTGGGAGCGGCCGAAGTTCGCCCACATGCCGCTGCTGCGCAACACCGACAAGTCGAAGATCTCCAAGCGCAAGAACCCGGCCGCCCGCCTGACCTGGTTCCTGGAGCAGGGCTACCTGCCCGAGGCGCTGCGCAACTTCCTCGGGCTGATGGGCTACTCGCAGCCCGACGGCACCGAGGTCTTCACCTTCGACGACATGGTGCGGGACTTCGACTGGGCGCGCGTCAACGCCGTCGGGCCGGTCTTCGACCTCGACAAGCTGGGCTGGCTCAACGGGCACTACATCCGCGAGCTGTCCGTCGACGACCTCGCGGACCGGATCGTCGCGCACCTGTCGCGGCGCGGCGTGCTGCCGCCGGAGCCGACCGACGAGCAGCGGGCCGTCGTGCGGGCCGCGACGCCGCACATCAACGAGCGGATGCAGGTGCTCTCCGAGGCGGAGGGGATGCTCGGCTTCCTGCTCGTCGACGAGCGCGACTTCCACGTCGACGTCGACGACGCCGGCAAGGTGCTCACGCCGGATGCGGCGCCGGTTCTCGAGGCGGCGGCGTCGGCACTGGAACCGCTGGAGAGCTGGACGACGGAGGCCATCGAGGCTGCCCTGCGGGACTCGCTCGTGGACGGTCTCGGGCTCAAGCCCAAGCTGGCCTTCGGGCCGGTCCGGGTGGCCGCCACCGGCCGCCGGGTGTCGCCGCCGCTCTTCGAGTCGCTGGAGCTGCTCGGCCGCGACCGTTCCCTGAACCGGCTGCGGGCCGGGCTCGCGCTGGCCGACGAGTAGCCGGCCGCGGGGGTGGAAGACGTAGGGGGTCGCTATCCGCAGCTGCTGCGGAGCGACCGGAACCCCTGGTGGCGACCGGTTCTCGGTGTGCTGTTCTTCGTGGTCTGCCTGGTGTCGGCGTCGGCGGCAGTCATCGTGGCGGCGCTCGTCGCGCGCGCGGCAACCAGCGGCAGCGTCGACATGGACAGCGCCTCGCTGCCGATCGACTCACCGATCGGGCTGCTCGCCAACAACCTGGTGCTGACTGCCCTGATCCCGGCGGCCGCGCTGACCGTCCTTGTCGTGCACCGCCGCCCGATCGGCGTGCTGGCGTCCGTCGTCGGCCGGGTCCGCTGGGGCTGGCTGCTCCGGCTCCTCGGCGTGGCGCTCGGCGTCATGGTCCTGTCGCTCGTCGCTTCGCTGCTGCTGCCGGGGGAGGCCAGCGACGACCTCACCGTCCCGCCCGCGGGGCAGCTGGCCGGCCTGATCGCCGTGATCCTGCTCACGACGCCGCTGCAGTCCGCGGGCGAGGAGGTCGGCTTCCGGGGCTACCTGACGCAGGCGGTGGCCGCGTGTTCCCGCCGTCCGCTCGTCGGCACCGTCGTCGCCGCAGCAGTCACCTCGGTGCTCTTCGCGCTCGCCCACGGGGTGCAGGACCCGGCGCTCTTCCTCGACCGGCTGGCCTTCGGCGTCACGGCGTCCTGGCTGGCGTGGCGGACCGGCGGGCTCGAGGCGTCGGTCGCCCTGCACGTCGTGAACAACCTGGTGGCGCTGCTCTTCTCGGCGTCCACCGGCCAGCTGGAGGAGTCCATCACCGGATCCACCCTGCCATGGTCGGTGGCCGCGCTGGACGTCGCGACGATGGTCGTCTACGCCGCCCTGGTGCACCGGTTGGCCGATCGCCGGTCCATCGAGGTCGAGCGGGTGGCCGCCACGCGGCCCGCTGACGCTTTGTCCGGTCCGGGCGAGGTCGGCTATCCTGGTCCGCGCCCGCCTGCCCCGCCGCCAGCGGGGGGCGACAACCCATGGGGTATGGGGTAATTGGCAGCCCGACTGATTCTGGTTCAGTTAGTCTTGGTTCGAGTCCAGGTACCCCAGCGCAGTGCAGCACGACAGCGCAGAAGCACGGACCGATTGGTCCCTGCCGCGGATGCTCGATAGAGTCTCCGCTCCGTACCGGCCGTGGCCCCGTTGTGTAGCGGCCTAGCACGCCGCCCTCTCAAGGCGGTAGCGCGGGTTCGAATCCCGTCGGGGCTACCACGAGAACGAGAACCTCCCAGGTCACCGACCTGGGAGGTTCTCCGTTTCCTACGAGTGGCGTCGCGTCGTCATGATGGGTCCATGGCAGATCGTGAGCCGCATGCTGACGACGCGCTGCGCGACATGGCCCGGCAGGTGCTGGCCGACGTCCGCTACCTCGTGCTCGGCACGACCGAGGCGGACGGCCGGTCCCGGGTATCGCCGGTCTACGTGACGTGGGACGGGCCGGGTGACTTCTACTGGGTGTCCTCACCCGAGGCGACGCACTCGCGCAACGTCGCGCGGCGGCTGGACGTGTCGGGTGTGGTCTTCGACAGCAGCCAGCCGCCGGGCCGCACCGCGGCGGTCTACCTGACCGCGACCGCTCGCGAGGTCCCGGCCGACGAGCTGCCGGAGCAGTGCGCGCGGGCGTTCCGCCGGCTGTCCGAGGGGGCCCGGCCGTTCGCTCCGGAGGAGCTGTCCGGCTCGGCCGACCTCCGGCTCTACCACGGCGTCGTGGAGCGTCACGAGGTGCACGTCCGCGGCAGTGACCCGACCTACGGCCGGGGGGTCGACACCCGGCTCGAGGTCGAGCTCGGCTGACCGTTCTCGTCCGGTCCTTGTCGCTGCCCGTCCCGCTGTGCGTCCTTCCGCTGCCCGTCCCGCCGCTCGCGCCACCGGCGCGGGACGTGGTGGCGCATCCAGCGCTCCGCGGGGTGCTCGAGGAACGTGTAGAGCGCCCACGACATCGCGAGCACCACCGCTCCCAGGCCGGCCATGACGAGCAGCGCGTTGTTGTCGTTGTCGACCCGCCCCCACTCGTGCAGGTGCAGCCGGCGGACCGACTGGTGCAGCAGGAAGAACGAGTAGGACCAGGTGCCGAAGGCGACCAGCACCGGGTGTGCGAGCAGTCCCGGCCGTCCTCGGATCTCGCGCACCGTGCAGCCGAGGATCACCAGGCCGCTCAGCAGGGTGAGGATGGGGTGCAGCAGGTAGCCGATCTGGGTGGCCAGCCCCTCGGAGGCGCGCGGCGCAGCGACGTAGAGGACGTACGAGAAGGCGACGAAGCCGACCGCCGGGATGATCGGGTGCGGGCCCCACCGCCACCCCCGCCGGACCGCCATGGCCAGCGTCACGCCGGCGAGGAACTCCGGCAGGTAGAACACCGGGTGCCGCAGCGTCCACGCCGCCGTCGAGGCGTCCAGGTTGGTGCGCGCCCACCAGGTGAAGGCGTACATCGCCGCGAGACCGGCGACGGTGGCCCAGAACAGCACCGACGTCCGCACCCGGTCGGCGAAGCGCGCGACGAAGGGGAAGAGCGCGTAGAAGAGCACCTCGACCGAGAGCGTCCAGGTGACGCCGTTGCCCGGGAGGGTGGGGTCGACGTTCTCGAACCAGCCCTGGACCAGGAAGACCGACGCGAAGAAGCTCGGCCAGTCCGGGACGCTGGAGCCCACGTAGTAGATGACCGCGACCGCGAAGAGCGTCGCGGCGAGGTGCGCCGGCCAGATCCGGCCTACCCGGCGCCAGTAGAACGACATCGGGTGCTCGTGCGGCCGGAACGCCCAGGTCAGGACGAAGCCGGAGAGCACGAAGAAGAAGGTCACCCCGTTGCCACCGAGCTGCGACTCGGGGAAGACGAGGGGCGCGCGGCCGGTGCCGGTGCCGCCGCCGGTACCGCTGAAGTGGTGCGCGAAGACCGCGAAGGCCGCGAAGAACCGCAGGCTGGTCAGCGTCAGAAGGGTGCGCGGCAGCCCCGGTCGTCGGGTCTCGGTGTCCTCGGTCGCCAGCTCCACCACGCCGCCGATGATGTCATCGGCGGCGGGGGGAAGGGTCGCGGGACCGTCGGGGCGAGGCTAGGCGGGGGTGCCGGTCGCCGCTGACCTGACGGCCGGCTGACCGCTCTGCTGCTGCGGTACGCCGCCCGGCTGCTGGAGCACCTCGCTGAGCTTGGCGGCGGCCGCGCAGACGATCTGGGCGTGCAGCCGGCCGGGCTGGCGGGTCAGCCGCTCGATCGGGCCGGAGACCGAGACCGCGGCGACGACCCGGCCGGCCGGCCCGCGGACCGGCGCGGACACCGAGGCGACGCCGGGCTCCCGCTCGCCGACGCTCTGCGCCCAGCCGCGGCGCCGTACGGCCGACAGGGCGGTGGCGGTGAAGCGTGCCTCGCGCAGCCCGCGGTGCAGGCGGTCGGGCTCCTCCCAGGCGAGCAGGATCTGGGCCGCGGAGCCGGCCTTCATGGTCAACGTCGCGCCGACGGGGACGGTGTCCCGCAGGCCGGTCAGCCGCTCGGCGCCGGCCACGCAGACCCGGCTGTCGCCCTGGCGGCGGTAGAGCTGCGCGCTCTCGCCGGTGATGTCGCGCAACCGTGCGAGCACCGGGTGGGCGGCCTCGAGGAGGCGGTCCTCGCCGGCGGCGGTCGCGAGCTCGCGCAGCCGCGGGCCGAGGACGAACCGGCCCTGCAGGTCGCGGGCCACCAGGCGGTGGTGCTCCAGCGCCGTGGCCAGCCGGTGAGCCGTCGGGCGGGCCAGGCCGGTGGCCTGGACGAGGGAGGCGAGGCTGGCCGGGCCGGCCTCGAGAGCGCCGAGAACGATCGCGGCCTTGTCGAGAACGCCGACTCCGCTAGAGTTGTCCATGTACCGATACTCCCGTCTCACGCCCTGAGACGCAAGTCGTCTGGAGAAAGTCGTGGCCGGAACGCTGGCGGAGAAGGTCTGGGAGGCGCACGTCGTGCGCCGGGCCGAGGGGGAGCCCGACCTGCTCTACATCGACCTCCACCTGGTCCACGAGGTCACCAGCCCGCAGGCCTTCGACGGCCTGCGGCTCACCGGCCGGCGGGTGCGCCGCCCCGACCTGACCCTCGCGACCGAGGACCACAACGTCCCGACGACCGACATCGACCAGCCGATCGCCGACCCGGTGTCGCGCACCCAGGTCGAGACGCTGCGCCGCAACTGCGCCGAGTTCGGGGTCCCGATCCATCCGCTCGGTGACGCCGAGCAGGGCATCGTGCACGTGGTCGGCCCGCAGCTCGGCCTGACCCAGCCGGGCATGACGGTCGTCTGCGGCGACTCGCACACCTCGACCCACGGTGCCTTCGGAGCGCTCGCCTTCGGCATCGGCACCAGCGAGGTCGAGCACGTGCTCGCCACCCAGACGCTGCCGCTGCAGCCCTTCCGCACGATGGCGGTGACCGTCGAGGGGGAGCTCGCGCCGGGTGTCACGGCGAAGGACGTGATCCTCGCCGTGATCGCCGAGATCGGCACCGGTGGCGGTCAGGGGTACGTCCTGGAGTACCGCGGTCCGGCCATCGAGGCGCTCTCGATGGAGGCCCGGATGACGATCTGCAACATGTCGATCGAGGCGGGCGCCCGGGCCGGGATGGTCGCCCCGGACGAGACCACCTTCGGCTACCTGAAGGGCCGGCCCCGCGCACCGCAGGGCGCCGACTGGGACGCGGCGGTCGAGGCCTGGCGGGCGCTGCGCACCGACGACGACGCCACCTTCGACCACGAGGTGGTCATCGATGCGTCCAGGCTGACGCCGTACGTCACCTGGGGCACCAACCCGGCACAGGGCGCGCCGCTGTCGTCGTCGGTCCCTGACCCGGAGTCCTTCGCCGACGAGAGCGCGCGGACGGCGGCGCGCAAGGCGCTGGAGTACATGGGTCTCGAGGCCGGGACGCCGCTGCGTGACATCGCCGTGGACACCGTCTTCCTGGGCTCGTGCACCAACGGGCGGATCGAGGACCTGCGCGCGGCCGCCGAGGTGGTCAAGGGCCGCAAGGTCGCCGACAGCGTGCGGTTCCTGGTGGTGCCGGGGTCGGTGCGCGTGCGCCTCGCGGCCGAGGACGAGGGCCTCGACGTCGTCTTCAAGGAGGCCGGTGCCGAGTGGCGGCACGCCGGCTGCTCGATGTGCCTGGGCATGAACCCCGACCAGCTGGCGCCCGGCGAGCGCAGCGCGTCGACCTCCAACCGCAACTTCGAGGGGCGGCAGGGCAAGGGCGGCCGGACCCATCTGGTCTCGCCACTGGTGGCCGCCGCGACCGCCGTCACCGGTCACCTGGCAAGCCCCTCCGACCTGCCCGACGCCTGAGAGCCGAGGAGACGCCGCATGGACGCCATCACGACGCACACCGGCCGCGCCGTCGCGCTGCGCCGCTCCAACGTCGACACCGACCAGATCATCCCGGCCGTCTACCTGAAGCGGGTCACGCGGACCGGCTTCGAGGACGGGCTCTTCGCGGCCTGGCGCCACGACCCCGACTTCGTGCTCAACCGGCCCGAGGCCGCGGGCGCGTCGGTGCTCGTCGCCGGGCCGGACTTCGGCACCGGCTCGTCGCGGGAGCACGCCGTGTGGGCGTTGTGGGACCACGGGTTCCGGGTCGTCGTGTCGTCGCGGTTCGCCGACATCTTCCGGGGCAACGCAGGCAAGGGCGGTCTCGTCACGGCCCAGGTCGCACAGGCGGACGCGGAGCGGCTGCAGGACGCCGTCGAGGCCGACCCGGCCACCGAGGTGACCGTCGACCTCGGGTCGCGGACCGTCACGTGGTCGACCCCGGAGGGCGCGCAGAGCGCCGGTTTCGACATCGACGACTACACCCGGTGGCGGCTGATGGAGGGCCTCGACGACGTCGACCTGACCCTCCGGCACGAGGACCAGGTGGCGGTTTTCGAGGCGGCGCGTGCCGGGTGGATGCCGACGACTGCCTGACGGGCATAACCCGGAGGCTCACCGAGGGCGGCTCGGACGGCCTTTGTCGTTGCGACACAACGGGATTTGGGGGTGGCGGTGTTTGTCACGTCACCGTAGAGCGCCTAACGTCGCACCGAATCGAGTGACCGCTCGAACATCCGCAACCTCCAAGGGGTTTCCACAGTGAACAAGGCTCAGCTGATCGACCGGCTGTCCACCCAGCTCGGCAGCAAGAAGGCCGCGACCGACGCGGTCGAGGCCGTCATCGACACGGTGACCCGTGCCGTCGCCTCGGGCGAGCGAGTGGCCATCACCGGCTTCGGCGTCTTCGAGAAGGTCGCCCGTCCGGCGCGCACGGGCCGCAACCCGCGCACCGGCGCGGCCGTGAAGATCAAGAAGACGTCGGTGCCGAAGTTCAAGGCGGGCCAGAGCTTCAAGGACGTCGTCAGCGGCGCGAAGAAGCTGCCGAAGGTCGCCGTCTCGGCAGCCCGCTCGGCCACCGGCACCGCGGCGCCGGCGAAGAAGACGGCTGCCAAGAAGACGACGGCGAAGAGGGCCCCGGCCAAGAAGACCACCGCCAAGAAGACGACGGCCAAGAAGGCCCCGGCCAAGAAGGCGCCGGCGAGGAAGACCGCCAAGAAGGCCCCCGCGCGCAAGCGCTGACGCCAGCTCCGGCTGTCGACGGCCCGGTCGCCCCACGCGGGTGACCGGGCCGTCGCCGTCTGGAGGGCAGGGCGTCAGGAGGGCAGGGTCGCGACGGTGAGGAAGGTGACCCGGCGGGCACCCGGTCGCTGCTCGTCGCCGGTCACCTCGATGCGCACCCGCTGGCCGACGCGCAGCAGCCGGATGCGGCCGGCGTCGAAGGCCGGCCCGTCGTAGGGCAGCTCCACCCCGTCGTCCAGGAGCACGGTGCCCGACCGGGTGACCGGGTCGAAGCTGCGGACCGTTGCCTGCACGCGACGAACCTACCGACCCCGGACGGCCAGCACAGCCGCCGTCGCCGGACCGACGCCCAGGCCCAGCGCCGCCTCGAGGTCGGCCGGCCGGTCGACGTCCGCGCGGACAGTGGGCAGGTCGTCCGCGGCCACCTCGACCGCGCCACCGTCGAGGTGCCGCTGCGCCGACCGTGGCCCGAAGGCAGGCCGCAGGTCGGTGACCGTCCGGGCCAGCAGGAGCGTCGTACCGCCGCCTTCGAGGTCGCGGACGAACGCCCGCGGGTGCGCGCCGGCCCGGCCCAGAGCGGCGGCGAGCTCGTCTGGCCGCAGCGCGGGCAGGTCGGCGGCGATGGTGCCGACCGAGGTGCCGGGGTGCCGGCCGACGACGAGGCCGGCGCCGTGGGCGAGCGCCGGGTTCAGGCCGGCGTCCGGGTCGTCCCCTGTCACCTCGGCACCGAGAGCCGACAGCCGCTCCGCCGCCTCGGGTTCGTCGGTGACCACGAGCACCGCGGACACGATCGGGCAGGACAGGGCCGCCGCCACCGTGTCGAGCGCGAAGGCGAGCGCCAGGTCGCGGCGGTACGTCGCAAACGGCCCGTCGAGCCGGGTCTTGGCATGGTCGAGGCGCTTGACCGGCACGACCAGGCACCAGTGGCGGCTCGCAGGGTCCACGCGGACTAGCCTGCCAGCATGAGCCAGGACGGAGGTCGGCGGCGGCCGAGGCGCATCGGCTTCTGGTTCCGGCTGGCCGTCGTCATCCTCCGGCCGTTGCTCATGGTCCTGACCAAGCGTGACTGGCGAGGCGCCGACAACCTGCCGTCGACGGGTGGCGTGATCGTGGTGACCAACCATGTCTCGCACGTCGACCCGTTGACCTTCGCCCACTTCCTCTTCGACAACGGCCGACTGCCCAGGTACCTCGCCAAGGAGGGCCTCTTCCGGGTCTTCTTCGTCGGGCAGCGTGCTCCGGGGCACCAGGCAGATCCCGGTCTACCGGGAGTCCGCGGACGCCTCGACGGGCCTTCTCGGCGGCGGTCACGGCAGTCCGCGACGGCGCGTGCGTGGCGATCTACCCGGAGGCCACGCTGACCCGCGACCCGGACCAGTGGCCGATGGTCGGCAAGACCGGCGCCGCCCGGGTCGCCCTGGAGACCGGCGCCCCGGTCATCCCGATCGCCCAGTGGGGCCCGCAGGAGCTGCTGGCGCCGTACGCGAAGAAGCCGGACATCTTCCCGCGCAAGACCATGCACATGCGCGCCGGACCGCCGGTGGACCTCTCCGACCTCGCCGGCCGTCCGATCGACGCACCCCTGCTGCGCGAGGTGACCGAGCGGCTGATGACCGCGATCACCTCGCTGCTCGAGGAGATCCGCGGCGAGCAGGCTCCCGCGACCAGGTTCGACCTGCGCAGCACCGAGCTGCCGCGCATGGGTGACCCCAACCGACCGAGGAGGGCCTCGTGACGCGAGTCGCGGTTCTGGGCAACGGCTCGTGGGGGACCGCGTTCTCCATCATCCTCGCCGACGCCGGGGCCGACGTCGTCCTCTGGGGGCGGCGCGCGGAGGCCGCGGAGGCCATCAACCGCGCGCACGAGAACGCCGACTACCTGCCCGGGATCGCGCTGCCGGAGTCGATCTCGGCGACGGCCGACGCGGCGGCGGCGCTGTCCACCGCCGAGGTGGTCGTGCTTGCGGTGCCGTCGCAGACGCTGCGCGCCAACCTGACCGAGTGGAAGCCGCTGCTGCCCGACGGCTGCGTCCTCGTCAGCCTGATGAAGGGCATCGAGCTCGGCACGACACGGCGGATGAGCGAGGTGATCGGCGAGGTCACCGGTGCCGCCCCCGAGCGGGTCGCCGTCGTCTCCGGGCCGAACCTCGCCAAGGAGATCGCCCAGCGCCAGCCGGCGGCAAGCGTCGTCGCGTGCGCGGACGAGGCCGTCGCCGAGAAGCTCCAGCAGGTCTGCATGACGGCGTACTTCCGGGTCTACACCAACACCGACGTGGTCGGCGTGGAGCTCGGGGGCGCGGTCAAGAACGTGATCGCCCTCGCTGTCGGGATGGCCAAGGGCATGGGCATGGGCGACAACTCCCAGGCGTCGATCATCACGCGCGGCCTCGCCGAGATCACCCGGCTCGGTCTCGCGCAGGGGGCCGACGCGGCGACCTTCGCCGGGCTCGCGGGCGTCGGCGACCTGGTGGCGACCTGCATGTCGCCCCTGTCTCGCAACCGCACCTTCGGCGAGAACCTCGGCCACGGGATGTCGCTGGAGGAGGTCGTCGCCTCGACCCGCCAGACGGCTGAGGGCGTGAAGTCTGCCGAGTCGATCCTTGCGCTCGCGCAGGCGCACGGCGTCGACATGCCGATCGTCGAGCACGTCGCCGCGGCGGTGCACGACGGGCTGCCCCCGGAGGAGATCGTGCGGCGCATCATGAGCCGGTCGGCCAAGGCCGAGACCTCCTGACCTGCAGCGGCCCTGTCCTCCGGGCAGACTGACAGCGTGCGTGAGACGACCGGCCTGCGCGACGTACCGCTGGAACGTCTGCGCGACGTCGTCGCCGACGGTGACGTGCTCGTCCTGACGGGGGCCGGCATCTCCACCGCGTCGGGGATCCCGGACTACCGCGGGCCGACGGGAGCGCTGCGGGCACGGCTGCCGATGACCTACCAGGTCTTCCGTGCCGACCCGGCCGCACGGCAGCGCTACTGGGCACGCAGCCAGCTCGGCTGGCGGAGCTTCCGGCGCGCCGAGCCCAACACCGCGCACCGGTGCGTCGGCGACCTGCAGGCGGCTGGCCTGCTCACCGGTCTGCTGACGCAGAACGTGGACGGTCTGCACCAGGCGGGCGGCGCCACCGACGTCGTCGAGCTGCACGGCAACCTCGACCTCGTCATGTGCCTCGGCTGTCTCCGGCGTACGTCGCGGCGGGAGCTCGACGAACGCCTCAGCGCGGCCAACCCGGACTGGACGGCCGAGGCGTCCCGTCGTGTCACCCGGGTCAACCCGGACGGCGACGTGCTGCTCGACGACGAGCACGTGGCCGGCTTCCAGGTGGTCGACTGCACGCATTGCGGCGGGATCCTCAAGCCCGACGTGGTGTTCTTCGGTGAGAACGTCCCGCCCGACAAGGTCGCGCACTGCCGGTCCCTCGTCGAGCGCTGCCGGTCCTTGCTGGTGCTCGGGTCGTCGCTGGCGGTGATGTCCGGGCTGCGGTTCGTGCGCCAGGCGCACGGTCTCGGCAAGCCGGTCGTCATCGTCAACCAGGGCTGGACCCGCGGCGACGACCTGGCGACCACGAAGGTCGACGCGGAGCTGTGCGCGGTCCTCGCGCCGCTGACGGCCGGGCTCGTCGCGCGCACCGCCTGAGCGCGACCGACGTCGAGCAGGGGCCGGCAGTTGGTCCGCCTGCACTGAGACCAAAGATCGTCCCCTGGCCACACAGTGCGTCGGCGGTCGCCGCGAGGTGCCTGCGCTCCGCGCTTGATGTCTCTCGTGTGCCTTTCCGGGGACCGGGCCGATGTGTGGCCGGGCAACGATCTTCAGGTTTCGGCTGCCAGTCCGGCCGACGATCGTCAACCCGGGATACACGCGACGCGCGGCATGCGCTCAGCCGTGCGGCAGGGCCTGGTCGATGTCGTCCCACAGGTCCTCGACGTCCTCCACGCCGACCGACATCCGCAGCAGCGTCTCGGGCACCGCCGTCGACTCCCCGGGCCACCGGCGGCGTCGCTCCAGCGACGACTCGACGCCGCCGAGGCTGGTCGCGTGCACCCACAGCTCGGTGGACTCGCACACCAGCTCGGCCGCCTGCGGCGCGCCACGCAGGTCCACCGACACCATCGCGCCGAAGCCCGGGTAGTGCACCGTCGACACCGCGGTGTGACCCGCGAGTCGTCGGGCCAGCTCGGCAGCGTTCGCCGACGCGCGCTCGATGCGCAGGTGCAGCGTCCGAAGCCCGCGCAGCGCGAGCCAGGCCTCCACCGTCCCGGGCAGGGCACCCAGCACGCTGCGCGTCTCCACCAGCCGGGTCGCGACGTCGGCGTCGTGCGCGACGGCGACACCGAGCAGCAGGTCGGAGTGCCCGGACAGGAACTTCGTGACGCTGTGCACCACGATGTCCGCCCCGAGCTCGAGCGGCCGCTGCAGCACCGGCGTCGCAAACGTGCTGTCGACGGCCAGCAGCGCACCGGCTGCGGTGCACCGCTCCGCCAGCGCCGCGAGATCCACGACCTTCAGCAGCGGGTTGGTGGGAGTCTCCGCCCAGACCAGGTCCGCGCCGTCGACGGCCGCCGCGAGCCCGGCGGTCTCGGTGAGATCGGCGCGCCGCACCCGGATCCGGCCCTGCTCCTCGAGCCGGGCCACGATCCTCAGGCTCCCGTAGTAGGCGTCCGGTGGCGCCACCACGAGGCCGCCGGGCGGCACCAGGTCGAGCACCGCCGCCACCGCCGCGAGCCCGGACGCGAAGGACGTCGCGACGCCGCCCTCGAGCGCGCCGACCGCGGTCTCGAACATCTCCCACGTCGGGTTCCCGTAGCGGCCGTAGCCCACCTCGCCACCGGCGTGGTAGGTCGACGCCATCACCAGCGGCGGGTTCAGCGGCCCGTCGGGAGTACGTGGCGGTCGGCCGGCCGACACCGCCACCGTCGCCGGGGCCAGCGCGGAGGAGCTGTCGTGCGGCGAGGGGGGCGGCATGGGAGGAGTATCCCGGTCGGTGGCGGCCAGGTAGGGAGGATTGTCGGAGGCTTGTCGAAGGCTTGCCGGACGCTTAAGTACGTTGGGACCCGATGAGCGACGCCGACAACCTCCCCATGTCCACGCAAGAGACCGGCCACGCGGACGACCAGCGCGACCGGTCCGAGCAGCCGGACGTACGCCCTCGAAAGCCCCGTGTCGCGGTCATCTTCGGCGGGCGCAGCACCGAGCACGGCGTCTCCTGCGTGTCCGCGGGCAGCGTCCTGCAGGTCATCGACCGCGACAAGTACGACGTCGTCCCGGTCGGCATCTCGCTCGAGGGCCGCTGGGTGCTGGCCGCCGACGACCCCGAGCGGCTGGCGATCACCGGAGACAAGCTGCCGGAGGTCCACGAGACGGGCGCCGCCGTCGTGCTGGCCGCCGACCCGACGCACCGCGGGCTCTCGGTCTACGAGCCCGGCGAGGTGCCTCGGGAGCTGGGCCAGGTCGACGTCGTCCTGCCGCTGCTGCACGGCCCCTACGGCGAGGACGGCACCCTGCAAGGCCTCTTCGAGCTCGCGGGCATCCCCTACGTGGGCTCCGGCGTCTTCGCCTCGGCCGCGGCCATGGACAAGGGCCACATGAAGACCTTGCTGCGCGGCGCGGGCCTGCCGGTCGGGCCCTACGCGATCGTCACGCCGCGTGCCTGGGAGACCGACAAGGCCGCGGTCCGCGAGACCGTCGCGTCGCTCGGCTTCCCGGCCTTCGTCAAGCCGGCCCGCGCCGGCTCCAGCGTCGGCATCAGCAAGGTGCACGGGCCGGGCGAGCTGGACGACGCGATCGAGGCGGCGCGCCAGCACGACCCGCGGGTGGTCGTCGAGGCAGGCATCGAGGGCCGCGAGATCGAGTGCGGCGTCCTCGAGGGGGTCGACGGAGGCCCGCCCGAGGCCAGCGTGCCAGGGGAGATCGTCGTCGGTGGCGGGCACGAGTTCTACGACTTCGCCGCCAAGTACCTGCCCGACGAGGGCACCGACCTCGTCGTGCCCGCCGACCTGCCGGCCGACGTCGTCGCCGAGGTGCAGGCACTGGCGGTCAGGGCGTTCGAGGCGCTGGCCTGTGAGGGCCTGGCGCGGGTCGACTTCTTCCTCACGGCTGCCGGCGTCGTCGTCAACGAGGTCAACACGATGCCCGGCTTCACACCGGTGTCGATGTTCCCGCTGATGTGGCGCGAGAGCGGCCTCGACTACGCGGCGCTCGTCGACCGGCTGGTGCAGAGCGCGCTGACCCGCCGCCCCGACCTGCTGCGCTGACTCAGCCGCTGCCTCGCTCGAGATGGGCGGCCTCGACCGGCGACGCCAGGTCGACCAGTGGTGCGGTCGCCGCCGTCCGGGGTGTCGAGCGCGGGACGCGGACCTGGACGTACGTCGCCAGGTCGGAGGTCGTGAAGACGTACTCCCTCGGGCGCTCGGCCAGCACCCAGCCCACGCCGTCGACGACGACGACCTCGGAACCCCTCAGGCCGGCCGGGCGCTCGACCCCGCACCGGAGAACGACCGCAGGGTCGCCCCAGGCTGCTGTCCGCGGCGACGTCGGGTCGGTGTCGCGCCGCTCGCGGCCGTCGAGCTCTGCCGGGAGCCGCGTGGCGAGGCGCGCGCAGCCCGTTCCGTCGGCTGCGGGGACGGCAACGTCGACCGGCGCCGGTGAGCTGCAGGCGGTGAGCAGCAGGGCGGCGCCGGCGACCGCCGCTGCCGTCGGTGCCGTCAGAGGTGGACGACCGGGCAGGTCAGAGTTCGGGTGATCCCGTCGACGGCTTGCACCTTCGCGACGACGAGCTTCCCGAGCTCGTCCACGTTGCGGGCCTCGGCCCGGACGATGACGTCGTAGGGGCCGGTGACGTCCTCTGCCTGGGTCACGCCCTTGACGTCGGCGATCTCACGCGCCACGGCGGCGGCCTTGCCGACCTCGGTCTGGATCAGGATGTATGCCTGGACAACCATCGTCGCGGCCTTTCGTAGAGTCTGGCGGCTCGGCAGGAACCTATCGGATGCGACTCGGGCACGACGCAGGAGGCGGCATGGGCAACACGGTCGGCGAGCTGGGCGAGTTCGCCCTGATCGATGCCATCACCGGGCGGCTGGGGGCCGCGGGGACGGGCCCTGTGCTGCTGCTCGGCCCCGGTGACGACGCTGCCGTCGTGGCCGCGCCCGACGGCCGGGTCGTGGCGACCACCGACGTCCTCGTCGAGGGTCGGCACTTCCGCACCGACTGGTCTGCCCCGACCGACGTCGGCGCCCGGGCCGCGGCGGCCAACCTCGCCGACATCGCAGCCATGGGCGCCGCGCCGACAGCCCTGCTCGTCGGCCTCGCCCTGCCGGTGGACCGGGACGTCGACTGGGTGCTCGGACTGGTCGACGGATTCGTCGAGGAGTCGGCGTCGGCCGGCGTCGTGGTCGCCGGCGGTGACGTGGTCCGCGGCGACACGGTGGTCGTGTCGGTGACGGCCCTCGGGACGCTCGAGGGACGCGACCCGGTGACCCGCGCCGGTGCCCGGCCGGGCGACCTGGTCGCGGTCGCCGGGAGGCTGGGCTGGGCGGCAGCCGGGTTCGCCGTGCTGTCGCGTGGCTTCCGCTCCCCGCGGGCGCTCGTCGAGGCGCACCGCAGGCCTGCGCCGCCCTACGCCGAGGGGCCGAGGGCGGCGGCCCTGGGGGCCACCGCGATGGTCGACGTCAGTGACGGCCTGGTCGCCGACCTCGGCCACGTCGCCCGTGCCAGCGGGGTGGGGATCGCGTTGAGCAGCGAGGCGTTCCACGTCCCGCAGGAGTTCCTGGACACCGCGCGGGCGCTGAACGCCGACCCGGTGCAGTGGCTGCTGGCCGGCGGCGAGGACCACGCGCTGGCGGCGACCTTCCCGCCGGACGTGGACCTGCCGATGGCGTGGAGCGTCGTCGGGCGGGTCGAGCAGGGCGACGGCGTCCTGGTCGACGGCGCGCCCTGGAGCGGGCCGGGTGGCTGGACCAGCTTCTGAGCCTCGCGGGGAGAGGCGGTGCGCACCACGTCCGGACAGCAGAAAGGCCGGCCCTCACGAGGAGGACCGGCCCGTCAGGCGCTCGAGGCGGGCTGGGTCAGCGAACGACCTTGCCGGCCTTGAGGCAGGAGGTGCAGACGTTCAGGCGCTTGGGCGTCCGACCCACCATCGCGCGCACGGTCTGGATGTTGGGGTTCCAGCGGCGCTTGGTGCGCCGGTGCGAGTGCGAGATGTTGTGACCGAAGCCCGGACCCTTGCCGCAGACGTCGCAGGTGGCAGCCACGGGAGAACTCCAAGGAAGGTGGGGCGGACAGAAGAGCCCAGGTGGAGCGGGTCCACCGTTCGGGCAACCGCAGCAGACTAACTGACGGCCGCGCCCGCACGCCAACTCGCCGAGCGGGGCCGGACGCCGCGGCCGAGCCTCCGGCGCCGACGCAGGTGTCGATGCAGGTGCCGGGTCCGGCCCCACGGCTAGGGTCCCACCCGTGAGCACGCCCGCCGGTCTGGACTCCGCGGCTCTGGCTCGCTGGGCCGGGGCCGCGAGGGACGCGTTGGAGGCGGCACGCGCGGAGATCGACGACCTGAACGTCTACCCGGTGCCCGACGGCGACACCGGCACCAACATGCACCTGACCCTCGCCGCCGCCGTGGAGGCGCTGGGGGAGCCCCCGCCGGACGGCGCGGTCGACGCCCGGACGGGGAGCGGCGGGTCAGGCAGCGGCGGTTCGCTGACCCGGCTGGCGCACGGCGCGTTGATGGGCGCCCGCGGGAACTCCGGGGTGATCCTGTCCCAGCTGCTGCGAGGGCTGGCCGACGGCCTGGCCGGGACGGACGAGAACGTCGGGGCGGGCGAGCTCGCCGCCGCCTTCGAGGCGGCTGCACGGGCGGCGTACGACGCGGTGGCCGTGCCCGTCGAAGGCACCATGCTGACCGTCGCGCAGGCTGCTGCCGACTCGGCGCGCGACGCCGCGGAGCGGGACGGCGCCGACCTGGCCGCGGTGGTGACGGCTGCAGCCGACGGTGCCAGGGTCGCCCTGGCACGGACCCCGCAGCAGCTCGAGGTGCTCCGCCGGGCCGGCGTGGTCGACGCCGGAGGCAGAGGGGTGTGCGTGCTGCTCGACACCCTGGTGACGCTGGTGACCGGCGCCGAGCCGCTGGTCATCGAGACCCGGGTGCCCGCCGGGGAGGTCGAGCGGGCGCGGCCGCGCAGCGGGCTGGACGTGGAGGACCCGGACGCGCACGGCCCGACCTACGAGGTGATGTACCTCCTCGACGCGCCGGCCGAGGCGATCCCGCCGCTTCGTTCGGCACTGGCGCCGCTGGGCGACTCGCTCGTCGTCGTCGGCGCCGAGCCCACCTGGAACGTCCACGTGCACGTCGACGACGTCGGTGCCGCGGTCGAGGCCGGGGTGGAGGCGGGCCGTCCGCACCGGATCCGGATCACGCACTTCCGCGACGCGGCGCGGGCGACCGCCACCGAGCTGGCCCCCGACAGCCGGGGCGTGGTCTCGGTCGTCGCGGGCGATGGCCTCGCGGCGCTCTTCGAGGCGGGTGGGGCGACGGTCGTCCACGGCGGGCCGGGACGGCGCGCATCGACCGCCGAGCTGCTGACCGGCCTCCGCCGCGCGCAGGCGCGCGACGTGGTCGTGCTGCCCAACGACGCCGACAGCCTCGCCGTGGCCGAGGCGGCGGCTGCCAAGGCCCGTGACGAGGGACTGCGGGTCGCCGTGATCCCGACCCGGGCCAGCGTGCAGGCCATCGCCGCGCTCGCGGTGCACGACCCGGCCCGCCGCTTCGAGGACGACGTCGTCGCGATGACGGCCGCAGCCGGCCACTGCCGCCACGGCGGCGTGACGGTCGCGTCCAAGCAGGCGGTGACGATGGCCGGGGTCTGTCGGGCCGGCGACGTCCTCGGGATCGTCGACGGCGACTTCGCGGTCATCGGCGACGACCTCGTGGAGGTGGCTGCGACGGTGCTCGAGCGGATGCTCGGGTCGGGCGGCGAGCTGGTCACGCTGGTGACCGGCGCCGACGCCGGCGACGAGCTCGCCGAGCAGGTCGCGGCGCGCGCCCGGCAGGGGCGGCCGGAGGTGGACACGGTGCACTACCCCGGCGGGCAGGCCGGCTACCCGCTGCTCTTCGGGGTCGAGTAGTCGTGGTGGCGCTGGACGCACCCGCGAAGAAGCTGGTCGGCGACAAGACGGCCAAGCAGCTCGACAAGCTGGGCGTCTCGACCGTCGGCGACGTGCTGCGGCACTACCCGCGCCGTTATTACGAGCGCGGTGAGCTGACCGACCTGAGCCGGCTGGTTCCCGGAGACCTGGTCACGGTGCAGGCGACCGTCGCCTCGGTGAAGAGCCACCGGATCCGGCCCAAGCTGCACAAGACCGACGTCGTGATCACCGACGGCCGCAGCCGGGTGACCGTGACCTTCTTCAACCAGCCCTACCGCGAGCGCTCGCTGACGGCGGGTCAGGAGGTCTTCTTCGCCGGCAAGGTGGAGGTCTTCCGCGGCCGCGTCACGCTGACCAACCCCGAGGTCGCCGTCGGCGACGACGCCGAGGAGTTCGCGGGCGGCCTCATCCCCGTCTACCCCGCGACCGCCGGGCTGCCCTCCTGGCGGCTGAGCAAGGCCGTGCGGGTCGTCGTCGACGTCGTGCTCGCCGACCCGGCGGCCTTCCCCGACCCGGTCCCGGCCGAGCTGCGGCTGCGCCGCGGCCTGCTGTCACTCGGGGACGCGCTCCGTACGGTGCACCGGCCGGAGACCCGCGACGACGTCTCGCGCGCCCGGCGCCGCCTGCGCTACGACGAGGCGTTCGTCCTGCAGACGATCCTGGCCCGGCGCCGGGCGGAGACGGCCGCGCTGCCCGCGACGCCACGGCCGTGGTCGGGCGGCGGGCTGCTCGAGGCCTTCGATGCACGGCTGCCGTTCACGCTGACTGCCGGGCAGCGCGCGGTCGCCGACGACATCGCGGCCGACCTGGCCCGCGAGCACCCGATGCACCGCCTGCTCCAAGGGGAGGTGGGCTCCGGCAAGACGGTCGTGGCGCTGCGGGCGATGCTCGCCGTCGTCGACTCGGGTGGCCAGGCAGCGCTTCTCGCCCCGACCGAGGTGCTCGCGCAGCAGCACCACCGGTCGATGACGGCGATGCTCGGGCCGCTCGCGGAGCGCGGCCTGCTCGGGGGCTCGGACATCGGCACCCGCGTCGCGCTGCTCACCGGGTCCCAGCCGACCGCCTCCCGGCGCAGCGCGCTGCTCGACGTGGTCAGCGGCGACGCGGGGATCGTCGTGGGCACGCACGCGCTGATCCAGGACGCGGTCGACTTCCACGACCTCGGCCTGGTGGTCGTCGACGAACAGCACCGCTTCGGGGTCGAGCAGCGTGACGCCTTGCGCAGCAAGGCGAAGATGCCGCCGCACGTGCTGGTCATGACGGCCACGCCGATCCCGCGGACCGTCGCGATGACCGTCTTCGGCGACCTGGACGTGTCGACGCTCACCGAGCTGCCGGCGGGGCGCCAGCCGATCACGTCGCACGTGGTGCCCGGCGAGAAGCCGCACTTCCTGGAGCGGGCGTGGGACCGGATCCGCGAGGAAGTGGCCGGCGGCCACCAGGTCTACGTGGTGTGTCCGCGGATCGGTGACACCGAGACCGGGTCCGGGGAGGACGAGGACACCGGCGACCCGGGCGACCTCCAGCTGGACGGCGACGCGGACGGCGCTGCTGCGCCCCTGCGGCAGACGATGGCGGTGCTCGACGTGGCGCCGATGCTGGCCGAGGGACCGCTGACCGGCCTGCGCGTCGAGGTGATGCACGGCCGGCTGGCGCCGGACGCCAAGGACGACGTGATGCGCCGGTTCGCCGCCGGCGACGTCGACGTGCTCGTCGCGACGACGGTCGTCGAGGTCGGGGTCGACGTGCCCAACGCGACCGTGATGGTGGTGCTCGACGCAGACCGCTTCGGAGTCTCCCAGCTGCACCAGCTGCGTGGCCGGGTCGGTCGCGGCTCCGCAGCCGGGCTCTGCCTCCTGGTCACCGACGCCGAGCCGGGCAGCCCGGCCCGCGAACGGCTGGAGGCGGTGGCCGCCACCGTCGACGGCTTCGAGCTCTCGCGGCTCGACCTCGAGACCCGACGGGAGGGCGACGTCCTCGGCGCCACCCAGTCCGGGAAGCGGTCCAGCCTCCGCCTGTTGCGCGTGCTGCGCGACGAGGACCTGATCGTCGACGCCCGCGACGACGCCGCCGGCGTCGTCGCGTCCGACCCCGACCTGTCCCACCACCCCGCCCTTCGAGACGCGGTGGAGCTGGCCCTGGCCGACGAGCGGGCGCAGTACATCGACAAGACCTGACCGAACCGCGCGGGGACCCAACGAGTCCTCGACATCAGGTCGCCCGGGGGGACGGCGACCGTAGGGGGCCGCACCCGCCCGTCGGCGGGTGCGGCGGGGTGGGGGGACGTCGGATGACGGCAGACGTACGGCCGCAGGTTGCCGTGGCCGACCCGACGGCGACCCGGTGTGGCACGGGGCACGGGGGGCTGGACCGTCCAGGGAGGGGGACCCTGGCGGCCCAGCTGGTCGTCGCGGGACTGGCCGCGACCGCACTGGCGCAGGGCGGCTACCACACACCCGGCCGGCTGCCCCTGCTCCTCACCCTGCCGGCCGCAGCCGTCCTGGTCGCGGGCTGCCGGGTCGCGCGGTCGCCGTGGTCCGCGGCAGCCGCCGTCGCCGCCCTGCTCGGATGCTGGGCGCTCGTGCGAGGTGCGTTCTCCGACGACCGGTCGTCCGGCATCTGGCCCGCGCTGCTCACGGCCGCTGTCGTCGCCCTCCTGCTGGTCGGCCGTCGGCTGCCGGCCGACGCGCGCGGCCTCGTCCTGCGCGGTCTCCTCGGCCTCGGGGCGCTCGTCGCCGTCACCGGCTGGGCCGGGGTCGTCTGGCACCTCGACCGGCTCGCAGTGACGCAGGACGGGATGTGGCGCGCCGGCTCGACACTCACCTATCCCAATGCCGCCGCCGCGCTGCTGACCCTGCTGGTCCTGCCCGCGCTGGCCCGCCTCACCCGACGCCCCGGCGACGCCGGCCTCGCGGCGCTCGTCTGCCTGCTCCTCGTCGGGCACCTGGCCACGCTGAGCAAGGCCGGAGCCCTCTCGTTGATGGCGGGAGCGATCGTCCTGGCAGTCAGCACCGGCTGGCGGTCGCTGGTCCGCGCCGCCCTCGCCCCGGTTCTCGGCGCAGCCGTCGCCTGTACCGGTCTGTGGGGATCCTTCGCGCTGGACGCCCCGACCGGCCGCTGGCCTGCGGTCCTGGCGCTGCTCGCCGGGCTGGCTGTCTCTGTGGCGCTGGCGCCGCGGGTGGCATCGGACGCGCACGGCGGGGTCATCGGCCTGGTCGCCGTCACGGCCGCCGCGGCCGGCGTGGTCGCCGCGCTGCTCCGGGCCGACGTCCTGGGCCAGCGACTGGCCGGCGGCGCGTCGACCCGGGTGGACGCGCACCGCGCCGCGATCGACTCGGTCGCCGACCATCCGTGGTCGGGTGCCGGTCCGGGGGCCGGCCAGCTGGACCTCTCCCGTGTCGGCCACCCGTTCACGGTCATCCGCTTCGTGCACGACGAGTACGCCCAGACCCTGCTCGACCTGGGCGTGCCCGGCCTGCTTCTCCTGATGCTCCTGGTCGCGCTCCTGGTGCGCGCCGCGTCGGTCGGGGCCCGCGACGTGTCGCGGGATCCGCTGCCCGCGGGCGTCCTGGCGGCGCTCGTCGCGGCCGCCGTCCACGGCGGTCTCGACTTCGTCTGGCACGTCCCGGTCGTCCCGCTCACCGCCGTGGCCCTGGTCGCGGTCCTGGGCAGGCCGGCCACCGAACAACCAGCCAAACAACAACGAGGGGGAACTTCATGACACGTCTTCGCACGCGGCATCCCGCCGCCCTTGCCCTGCTGGTGGGCGGTGCGCTCGCCGCGCTCGTCCCGGTCGGCACGGCCGTCGCCCTGGACTCGCCGCCGCAGGGGGCGGGCATCCAGATCCAGTCGCCAGCGGACCTCCTGGCGCGCGGCGCGGCCGTCTCGGTCCCGGTCACCTACCAGTGCGCTCCGGGTGACCAGTCGATCGAGATCTCGGTGCAGGTCGTCCAGCGAGCCGGGAGCGAGACAATCTCCGGCTTCGGGTCCCGCACCGCTCCCTGCACGGGCGGTCAGCAGGCGACGACGGTCACCGTCGTGGCCGACCACCGGGTGTTCAAGAAGGGCACGGCGGTCGCGTCCGCCGACGCGTTCACCTGCGGGTTCACCTTCTGCGGCACCATTACCGACAGCCGGGAGATCACGATCACCCGCTGACAGCGCTCCCGCTCGGGCCGACCCGGACGTGGGCCGGCTCGAGCAGGAGGTCTCAGGTGCCGAGGATCGTGGCCGGTGCCGCGCGCGGTCGACGGCTGGCCGCGCCCCCCGGCCGGGGCACCCGGCCCACCGCGGACCGAGCGCGCGAGGCGCTGTTCTCGGCCCTGGAGGCGCAGCTCGGGTCGCTGGCCGGGCGGCGCGTCGCGGACCTCTACGCCGGGTCCGGAGCGGTGGGCCTCGAGGCGCTCAGCCGCGGGGCGTCGGCCGTCGTCCTGGTCGAGTCGGACCCGGCGGCGGTACGCAGCCTGCGCGCCAACGTCGATGCCGTAGGTCTGCCCGGCGCCGAGGTCGTGGCCGGCCGGGTCGAGCGAGTGGTGTCCAGACCGACCGGCTCCGCCGCGTACGACCTGCTCTTCGCCGACCCGCCCTACGAGCTCACCGACGACGACCTGCGCGCAGTCCTGACCACCGCCGCTGACAACGGCTGGCTGGCGGCCGACGCCCTCCTGGTGGTGGAGCGGGCGACGCGAGGCGGCGAGTGGGGCTGGCCCGCGGGTGTCCACGCCCTGCGCGCCCGACGCTACGGCGAGGCGACGCTTTGGTACGGTCGCGCCGGCTCGCCCCTCCAACCCGACGGAGAGTGACGGTGCGGCGCTGCGTCTGCCCGGGATCGTTCGACCCGGTCACCAACGGCCACCTCGACGTCATCGAGCGGGCCAGCCGGCTCTACGACGAGGTCATCGTCGGCGTGCTCGTCAACACGAGCAAGCACGGGCTCTTCGCGGTCGACGAGCGGATCGAGATGCTGCGCGAGGCGACCGAGAGCCTCGGCAACGTCACGGTCGACTCCTTCCAGGGCCTGCTCGTGGACTACTGCCGCGAGCGGGACATCCCCGTCGTGGTCAAGGGGCTGCGCGCCGTCAGCGACTTCGACTACGAGCTGCAGATGTCGCAGATGAACAATCGCCTCACCGGCCTCGAGACGCTCTTCGTGGCGACCAACCCCGAGTACTCCTTCCTCTCCTCCAGCCTGGTGAAAGAGGTCGCGAAGTGGGGAGGGGACGTCTCCGGGCTGGTACCCGAGCCGGTGCTTCGTCGGCTCGGCACGCGCCTGACCGACTGACCGGCCGGCGGCCGCGCCAGCGGCCGGCAACCTTCCAGGGGGGAGACTTCCCAGGTGGACCTGCACGAGAAGCTCGACGAGCTCACCGGCATCGTGGAGCAGGCGCGATCGATGCCTATGTCGGCGTCCTGCGTGGTCAACCGCGGCGAGGTGCTGGAGCTGCTGGCGGAGGTCAAGGCGCTGCTGCCTGAGGAGTTCCGGCACGCCCAGATGCTGCTCGCCGACCGGGAGAGCGTGGTCGACGAGGGCCGGCGTGAGGCGCAGCGGCTGATCAACCTGGCCGAGGAGCAGCGGCTGGCGATGACCTCGGAGACCGAGGTGGTCAGCGAGGCGCGGCGCCAGGCGCACCGGATCCGCTCGGACGCCCTCGAGGAGGCCGAGACCCTGCGTCGCGAGGTCGACGACTACGTCGACACCAAGCTGGCCAACTTCGAGGTCGTCCTGGAGAAGACGCTCGGTGCGGTCCGCCGCGGGCGGGAGAAGGTCACCGGTCGGGGCGGGACGGACACCTGGGAACAGGGCGCCGTCGAGTCCGGGCACCCGTTGGGGGAGGACCCCGACCGGCGCTGACCTGCGAGCTTTTTGGGCTGGAAGGGAACGGTCGGGTAGCCTGTGCCGGTCCCGCCCGGGGCTCCCGAAGACGCCCCGATCCCGAGATGACCATGCCCGAAGAGACCAGGAGAACAGCGCACCTCGACCCACGGTTGCCTCTCGTGCTCGACACCCGCGAGCTCGGCCGGCGGCCTGGGTCGATGCGGACGCTCTCCCGATCTGTTCCGGCACCGGCCGATCTCGGGGTCGACGTCCTCGGGGTCCCGGAGGGATCGGCGCTCGAGCTGGACCTCCGGCTCGAGTCGGTCGTCGAAGGCGTCCTCGTCTCCGGCACGGTGACCGGCACCGTGGCGGGGGAGTGCGTGCGCTGTCTCGACCCGGTCAGCCAGCACCTCGCGGTCGACGTCCAGGAGCTCTGGACCCGGGGGGAGCCGGCGGACGCCGAGGACGAGCTGCCACGGCTCGACGGAGACCTGCTCGACCTCGAGCCGGTGCTGCGGGACGCGGTGGTCCTGGCACTGCCGCTGCGGCCCCTCTGCCGAGACGACTGCCCGGGTCTGTGCTCCGAGTGCGGGGCGCACCTGGCGGACGACCCGGGACACGGGCACGAGGTGGCCGACCCCAGGTGGGCCGCCCTGCAACAGCTCGCCGAGCGCACGGACCAGGCCTAGCCCGGAAGCAGCACCCGCAAGAGCACCACCCGACTGCACCACCGAAAGAGGAGAGACCGTGGCCGTCCCGAAGCGGAAGATGTCGCGCAGCAACACCCGCTCGCGCCGCGCGCAGTGGAAGACCACCGCCGCCCCGCTGCAGCCGTGCAAGCGCTGCCGCGAGCCCAAGCTGACCCACGTCGCCTGCCCGACCTGCGGCACCTACAACGACCGCGACGTCCTGGACGTCTGAGCGACGGGACCGGGCACAGCGTGAGCGCGCAAGTGGAGCCGGCCGGAGCCGACTGGCACGGTGAGCTCTGCGCGCTGCTCGACGTCACCGTCGACGTCGACCTGCTCGAGCGGGCCCTGACCCACCGCTCGTTCGCCTACGAGAACGGCAACCTGCCCACCAACGAACGCCTGGAGTTCCTCGGCGACTCGGTCCTGGGCCTGGTCGTCACCGACACGCTCTTCCGCAGCCACCCCGAGCTCCCGGAGGGCCAGCTGGCGAAGCTGCGCGCAGCGGTGGTCAACATGCGCGCGCTCGCCGACGTGGGCCGCGACCTGCGCCTCGGCGAGTTCGTCCGGCTCGGCCGCGGCGAGGAGACCACCGGCGGCCGCGACAAGACCTCGATCCTCGCCGACACCCTCGAGGCGGTCCTCGGCGCCGTCTACATCGACCAGCACCTGCCGGCTGCCGCCGACCTGGTCCACCGGCTCTTCGACCCGCTGATCGAGGAGGCCGCGACGCTCGGCGCCGGCCTCGACTGGAAGACCTCCCTGCAGGAGCTCACGGCGAGCGCCTCGATGGGCGTCCCCGAGTACGTCGTCACGCGAGACCGGCCCGGACCACCAGAAGCTCTTCACCGCCGTCGCCCGGGTGGCCGGTGACGACTACGGCCAGGGCCAGGGCCGCAGCAAGAAGGAAGCCGAGCAGGAGGCCGCCGCGACGGCCTGGCGCCGGCTGCGCGCCGAGGTGCCCACCGACGAGCTGCCCACCGACGACTGAGGAGCGCTGTCCGCACTGCCCGAGCTGCCCGAGGTCGAGGTCGTCCGGCGCGGGCTCGCCCGCTGGGTCGCGGGCCGTGCTGTGGCGTCCGTCGAGGTCCGTCACCCGCGAGCCGTCCGACGGCACGTCAGCGGCGCCGAGGACTTCGCCGCGCGGCTCGCCGGCCGTACCGTGGTCGATGTCGAACGTCGCGGCAAGTACCTGTGGCTGGGCCTGTCCGCGGGTGACGGGGCCCCCGGCGACGGCTCGGTGGGCGAGGCGGTCCTGGCGCACCTGGGCATGAGCGGCCAATTGCTCATCCGGCCGGCGGACGCCGCCGACGAGCTGCACCTGCGGGTGCGCTTCCGCTTCGCCGACGACGGACCGGAGCTGCGCTTCGTCGACCAGCGCACGTTCGGCGGGATGGCCCTCGTGGACACCGACGACACGGGCGTGCCGGTCGAGGTCGCGCACATCGCGCGTGACCCCATGGACCCCGAGTTCGACGACGAGGTCTTCGCGGCGGCGCTGCGCCGTCGGCGGTCCGGTCTCAAGCGCGCCCTGCTCGACCAGCGCCTGGTCAGCGGCATCGGCAACATCTACGCCGACGAGGCGTTGTGGCGGGTCCGGCTGCACTGGGCGCGACCCACCGAGACGATGACCCGCCGACGCAGCATCGAGGTCCTCGATGCCGCCCGGGCGGTGATGATCGAGGCGCTCGACCAGGGCGGCACGTCCTTCGACTCCCTCTACGTCAACGTCAACGGCGAGAGCGGCTACTTCGAGCGCGCGCTCGCGGTCTACGGCCGCACCGGGCTGCCGTGCCGCCGCTGCGGCGCGCTCATCGTCCGGGAGGCGTTCATGAACCGGTCCTCCTTCCGCTGCCCCCGCTGCCAGCCCAGGCCGCGCAACGCGCATGGCTGACGCCCGTGCCTGACCGCGATGGCTGACCGCGATGGCTGACCGCGATGGAGACGGCCGGACCGACGGCGACGTCCTCGCCGGCGGCCGGGGGGACGAGCCCGAACACCTACGCGGCGGCGGTCAGCAAGGAGACGGCCCGGCCGCGGGCCGGCCGTGGTGGACCCTGCCGGCCGCCCGGTCTGCCGCACTGGTCGCCGCCGGCCTGGTCCTCGTCCTGCTCGTGACGCAGAGCGACCTGCTCTCCGCCGACCACCAGTCCGATGCCTCCGGCGCCGGTGCGGGCGGGCGGCTGGTGGTCCTGGTCGACGGCCACCTGGCGGTCGCCGTCGAGCAGGGCTGGTCGGACGGTCCCGAGGTCCCGGACGACCTGGGCTCGGCGGCCGACCTGGCCGCGGTCGTCATGCCGTCCGGGCGGTCGCTGCTCGTCGGGGCGGCGGCGGGGACGCTCTTCCGCGTCGACCCCGCTGGCGAGGAGGACTGGACCGCCATCGGCCGCGCGTCGCGGGTGCTCGGGCCGACCGGCACGCTGGGCACGGTCATCGTGGAACGACCCGGCGGTCAGGTCGTCGAGGTCGACGCCAGCACCGGGCGGGCGGTCCAGGCCGACCCCTTCCCCGGGTACGACCCCGCACAGGGGTGGCGGGCGGCCAGCCTGGTCGCGGTGGGCACCGGCCGGTCACTGCTGGTCCGGCGCCGGCTCGGTGACGGCCTCGAGCTCGGCCTGGCCGCCACCGAGCGCGCGATCAACGGGGGCGCCCAGCGGCCGTTCGCCGTCATCGGCGCCGTCCCCCGCCTGCTCGGTGTGAGCCCGGACGCAGTGCTGGGCGCGACGCAGAACTGCCCCGGTCCACAGTGCCGGGTGCTGGTGGTCACGATCACCCGGGACCGGGCCTTCCAGCGCGAGGTGCAGCCACCGGACCACTGGCGCTTCGCGGCGGTCCGCTCCGGCCGGTCGGCCCAGGGGCTGCTGGCCCTGCAAGGTGCCGACGGCGGGCCGGACGCCCTGGCGCGAGCGGTGGCGGGCGGCGACAGCGCGCTGCTGGTCGGCGGGAGCGCCGGTGTCGACCTGTCGGCCGGGCTGGTGGACGACCTGGACGGCACCACCTACCTCGTCGTCGACGGGGCCGCCGGCGCCGACGCGGGCCGGCGGACGCTCCGGGCATGGCAGCCGGGGTCCCCGGCGCGGCTGCAGACGGTCCCCGGCCCCGCGCCGGCGCCGGGCTCGCAGCTGGTGTGCGTGTGCGGCTGAGCGTCCGGGACCTCCCGCCGCGTCCTGGTTGTCAGGCCCGCCGGCCACCCGTTCGGCCTAACCTCCGATGTGATCAAGCCGTGACCTATTGACCCTCTGGGTCCCGGGTGCGACCCTGGAAACCCCACCGGCGCCACGGCGTCCGCCCACCACCGCACCACCGTGCGGGGCCCGCCGGGGTAGCACGAGGACAACATCCCACCCGCCACAGCGGGGAACGACGCAGCACGTGGAGGATCACGCATGGCGAAGGCTCTCATCGGTCATGTCGGTGGTCCGGACCCCCGGACGGTGATGGAGATGCGTCGCCTGCACGAGCGTGTACGCACCCTGGAGGCAGAGATCCTCCGGCTGCGCACCGAGAACGACGCGCTCCTCACCCAGCACGCCGACGCGCACCTCATCTCCCTGGAGGTTGCCAAGGAGCCCGCTCTGGCCTGACCGCCAGGCACTGAGCTCGACCCGGACGGGACGCCCGTGGTGGCGTCCCGTTCTGCATGTCCGGACCGGCGTCGGCCATCACGCAGCGCTGCCGGTTATGGGCAAGTTGTGACCGATTTTGCACGATTGCGCCCTTTGGTGTCATCCTCGGTCCTGGCGTGACCTGCGTCTCACCCGCGTCGTTGGTCCGCTCGTGGTCCACCGCGACGGTCCCGACTCCCTGACGGGGCTGCCGGCACCGCTGACCCGGAGGTCGTACGTGTCACTCGCCCGCCGCCCCGACGCACCCCGCCCCGAGGGACGCCACCGTCACCGGATCGCCGGGCGCCTGCTCGCCGCGACCTCGGCGGCCACCCTGCTGGCTGCCGGCACCCTCATGGGCGCCGCCCCCGCCGGCGCGCACGGCAAGGACGCGGCGGACACGTCGGCGAAGCGCCAGCAGTTCACCGACGGCGTCTCCGTCCCGGTCGTCACCAGCCCCAACATCCGGTTCGTGACCAACGTGCCGGACACCGCTGCCATCTCCGGCGTCTTCGCCAGGTCAGCGCCCTACTTCTACGTCTCGAGCACCGACAGCATCACCGTGTACGACGTCAGCAACCCGGTCCAGCCGCGGATCACCGGGGTGCTGCCGAACATCGTGTTCGAGAACGAGGCCATGAACTACGGCGAGAAGAAGGTCGACGGCGTCACCAACCGCTTCGTGCTGGTCGGGGTCGACCTGGTCGAGGCGGCGCCGAGCGAGCCGGACCACATCGGGACGTCCAACGAGGTGATGCTCGTCGACGTCACCGACCCGACCGCACCACGCATCCGGTCCCGGGTGGCCACGACCACCAACACCCACACCGTCAGCTGCATCCACGAGACCGACTGCCGGTACGCCTACACGGCGGGGCGCAGCGGCACCTTCTCGATCGTCGACCTCACCGACCTCGACCACCCGCGCGAGGTCGACTCCGACCCGGCCATGGACGGCGTGCAGCCCTTCCGCTCGCCGGCGGCCGGACCGAACGCGGCCTTCACCAGTGGGGCCGGCCACAAGTGGAACTTCGACGACGCGGGCTACGGCGTCCACACCGGGTCCGGCGGCAGCGCGATCTTCGACGTCTCCCGGCCGACCGCTCCGCGGCTGGTGGCGACGACCGACGAGCACGGCGTGACCGGACCCTGGAACGACTTCATCCACCACAACTCGGCGCGGCCCAACGCGTCCCGCTACGCGTCCGGTCAGGCGCCCAGCGTCGCCAACGGCAACGTCCTGCTGGTCACCGAGGAGGACTACGAGAACACCGACTGCGCGACCGCCGGCAGCATGCAGACCTGGCAGGTCGGCAGTCTTGACGGGGCGCCCGGCACGATCACCCCGCTGGACCGGATCAACCCGGTCGACATCGGCGAAGGCGTGTCGGCGCCTCAGATGGCGTTCTGCTCGGCGCACTGGTTCGACTTCCACCCCTCCGGGATCGTCGCCCAGGGCTACTACGAGGGCGGCCTGCGGCTCATCGACGTCCGCGACGCGACGGACATCAAGGAGTACGGGTACGTCGCCAGCGGGCTCTCCGAGGTCTGGGACGCCTACTGGGTGCCGCAGCGGAACAAGAACGGCGTCGCAGGCAGCGGGAAGACAAACATCGTCTACACCGTCGACGCGGTCCGCGGGCTCGACGTCTACACCGTCGACCTGCCCGGCACGGCCGCCTCGGCCCTCGACCTGCCGCTGCTCGGTTCTCTCGCCGGGGGGCCGGATCCCGCACTGACGGTGCTCGGCCTGGCGCTGGCCGGCCTGACCGGGCTGGCGACCCTGCGGCGCCGCCGGCTCTCGCCGGTGCCGGCGCGGCGCGGGTCCTGACGGCGCGCCGGGTCGGGGCCGGCCGTCCCGGCCGGTAGGCTCTGTCCCGGCCTTCCCCGCCCGACGAACGTCTGCGACCCACCGGACCGCGCACCAGCGGTCACGCGTGCTGCGGACGCGAGGAGATCTCCCGCGTGCACCTGAAGAGCCTCACCCTCAAGGGGTTCAAGTCCTTCGCGTCGGCGACGACCTTCCACTTCGAGCCGGGGATCACCTGCGTGGTCGGGCCCAACGGCTCGGGGAAGTCCAACGTCGTGGACGCTCTCGCCTGGGTGATGGGCGAGCAGGGAGCGAAGTCCCTGCGCGGCGGCAAGATGGAGGACGTCATCTTCGCCGGCAGCACCGGCAAGGACGGAGCCGCCGGGCGTGCCCCGCTGGGCCGCGCCGAGGTCAGCCTCACCATCGACAACACCGACGGCGCGCTGCCGATCGACTACGCCGAGGTCACCATCTCGCGGATCATGTTCCGCAACGGCGGGTCGGAGTACTCGATCAACGGCCAGCCCTGCCGGCTGCTCGACGTGCAGGAGCTCCTCTCCGACTCCGGCATCGGCCGCGAGATGCACGTGATCGTCGGGCAGGGGCAGCTCGACGCCGTCCTCTCCGCCGGACCCGACGAGCGCCGCGGCTTCGTCGAGGAGGCCGCCGGTGTCCTCAAGCACCGCAAGCGCAAGGAGAAGGCGCTTCGCAAGCTGGATGCGATGCAGGCCAACCTGACCCGCATCCAGGACCTCACCGGTGAGCTGCGCCGCCAGCTCAAGCCGCTGGGCAAGCAGGCCGAGGTGGCCCGGCGGGCCGCAGTGATCCAGTCCGACGTGCGCGACGCCCGGCTCCGGCTGCTGGCCGACGACCTCGTCCAGCTCACCGCGACCCTCGAGGCCGAGGTCGCCGACGAGACCGCCCTGCGCGCCCGGCGCGCCGAGGTCGAGGCCGCGCTGGCCGAGGCCACCGGCCGGGAGACCGAGCTCGAGCAGGTGGCAGCCACCGAGGCGCCGGCGCTGGCCAGGGCCCAGGACACCTGGTACCGGCTGTCGTCGCTGCGCGAGCGCTTCCGGGGGACCGGCGGGCTTGCCGCGGAGCGGGTCCGGCACCTCGCGGCCGAGCCGGACGAGGTGGTGGAGGGCAGCCGCCGGGACCCGGCCGAGCTCGACCGGCAGGCCGAGCAGGTCCGCGCCGAGGAGCTCGAGATCGAGCAGGCCGTGGCGCGCGACCGGGAGCGCCTCGGCACCGCCGTCGCCGACCGCCAGCGGGCCGAGGATGCCCTTGCCGCCGAGCAGAAGCGGGTGGCGGCGGCCGCCCGGGCCGCGGCCGACCGCCGCGAGGGCCTGGCCCGGCTCTCGGGCAACGTCGCGGCCGCCCGCAGCCGGGTCGAGGCCGGGGAGGCCGAGATCGGGCGCCTGACCCCCGCGCTGGACGAGGCGCGCGAGCGGGCGCGGCGCTCGCAGAGCGAGTTCACCGCCCTGGAGACCCAGGTCGCCGGCCTGGACGCGGGCGAGGAGGACCTCGACGTCGCGCACGAGGAGGCCGCGCTGCGCCTCGCGGCGGCTGAGGAGCGGCTCGCCGAGCTGCGCGACGAGGAGCGGACCGCCGAGCGCGAGCGGGCCGCCCTGGTGGCCCGCACCGAGGCGCTGGAGATCGGGCTCTCCCGCAAGGACGGCACCGGCGCGCTGCTGGCCGCGAGTGACCGGGTCGCCGGTGTCCTCGGCTCGGTGGCCGCCCTGGTGACCGTGACACCGGGGGACGAGACCGCGATCGCCGCCGCCCTGGGCGCCTCCGCCGACGCCGTGGCCGTGGCCGACCTGGCGGCGGCCGAGGCGGCCATCGGACTGCTCAAGGCCGACGACGCCGGCCGGGTCGGCCTGCTGGTCGGCGGCGCCGCCCACCCGCCGCAGCCGACTACCCGGTCGCTGCCGTCCGGCGCCCGCGCCGCGCTCGACCTGGTCACCGCCCCCGACTCCCTGCGTCCCGCCCTGGTGCGGTTGCTCGGCGACGTCGTCGTCGTGAGCGACCTGGCAGCCGCCCGGTCGGCGGTGTCCGCCGACCCGACCCTCGTCGCGGTCACCCGCGACGGTGACGTGCTGGCGCGCGACCACGCCGCCGGCGGCTCGGTCAGCGCACCGAGCCTGCTCGAGGTGCAGGCCGCGGTCGACGAGGCTCGCAGCCGGTTGGCCGAGGCCGGTCACCGGATCGACCGGGTCCGCTTCGCGATCCAGTCGCTCGCCCAGGAGCACTCGCTCGCGTCCCGCGACGTGCATGGCGCCCTCGACCAGCTCCACGAGTCCGACGCCCGCATGTCGGCCGTCGCCGAGCAGCTCGGCCAGCTCGGGGCCCAGGCCCGCGCCGCCCGCGGCGAGGCCGACCGGTTGGACAGCTCGATCACCCGGGCGGGCGAGGCGCTGGAGACCGACCGGGCGACCCTCGCCGAGCTGGAGGAGCGACTCCGGGCCGCGTCCGAGGAACCGGCCGACGAGCCTGACCTCCTCGAGCCCGACACCGCCGCGCGTGACCGGCTCGAGGAGCAGGCGAGTCTCGGCCGCCAGTCCGAGATGGAGGCCCGCCTCGCCGTCCGGACGGGGGAGGAGCGGGCCCGGGCCCTCGCGGGCCGCGCCGACGCCTTGACCCGGGCCGCCGCGCAGGAGCGCGAGTCCCGCGCCCGCGCCGAGGCCCGCCGGGTACGCCGGGCCCGCGAGGCCGCGGTGGCCCAGGACGTCGCCCTGGCAGCGCAGGCGGCGCTGACGCACCTCGAGCACTCGCTCGCCCGAGCAGCTCAGGCCCGGGAGTCGGCCGAGCGGTCCCGGGCCGAGCGCGACGCCGAGGTGGCCGCGTTGCGCGGCCGCACCCGCGAGCTCTCGACCGAGCTCGAGCGGCTGACCGACAGCGTGCACCGCGACGAGGTCGCCCGCGCCGAGCAGCGACTGCGCATCGAGGCCCTGCAGGAGAGGGCCCTGGAGGACCACGGCGTCGAAGCGACCGCGCTCGTCGAGGAGTACGGGCCGCACCAGCTGGTCCCGCCGTCGCTCGCCGCCCCGGACGAGGTGCGCGACGTGGAGCCCGACCCGGTCCCGTTCGTGCGTACGGAGCAGGAGAAGCGGCTGCGCGCCGCCGAGCGCAACCTGGCGCTGCTGGGCCGGGTGAACCCGCTCGCCCTGGAGGAGTTCGCCGCGCTCGAGGAGCGCCACCAGTTCCTCGCCGAACAGCTGGAGGACCTCAAGGCCACCCGTCGCGACCTGCTCGACATCATCCGCGAGGTCGACGAGCGGGTCGAGCAGGTGTTCACCGCCGCCTTCGAGGACACCGCGCGCGAGTTCGAGGGCGTCTTCGCCCGGCTCTTCCCCGGCGGCGAGGGCCGGCTGGTGCTCACCGACCCGTCCGACATGCTCACGACCGGCATCGAGGTGGAGGCCCGTCCCCCCGGCAAGAAGATCAAGCGGCTCTCGCTGCTCTCCGGCGGTGAGCGTTCGCTCACGGCGGTCGCCCTGCTGGTCGCGATCTTCCGGGCCCGGCCGAGCCCGTTCTACGTGATGGACGAGGTGGAGGCGGCGCTCGACGACGTCAACCTCGGCCGGCTGATCGCGATCATGGAGGAGCTCCGGGAGGCCAGCCAGCTCATCGTGATCACCCACCAGAAGCGGACCATGGAGGTCGCCGACGCCCTCTACGGCGTCGCGATGCGCGGGGACGGCATCACGACGGTGATCGGGCAGCGGCTCCGGGACGCCGTCAGCGCCTGACGACGCCCGACCTCGGGCCGCCGCGACACGCCGAGCCACCTGCGGTGACGTTGTGCGGGCACCCCGGCCGTACCCTCGATGGTGACGTTTCGTCCGATCCGTCCCGGGAAGGCGACCTTGTTGTGACCGAGCTGCTCACTGCCCATGTCGTCCTCGGCCTCGTGGCCCTCCTCGTCGTCGGATTCGTCGCCTACCCCTACCGCGGTCGCCGGGTCCCGGTCCCGCACAGCGAGCGGCTCACCGACGCCGTGGCCTCGGTCGCCGACCGGGTCGACCCCGGCGAGGGCCCGCCGCTCGGCGTGCTGTCGACGCCGGAGAAGTCGCGGGCCATGAGCGACCGCTTCGAGCGGGTCGAGGTCTGGCTGCGGCGGGGCGCCCGGACCCTGGTCGGCGCCGGCCGGCGCTGACCATCTGCGCTGACCACCACCTGACACCAGCGGGCAGCGCCGCCGCCCCGGCGGTCCGCGCCGCCCAGGAGGCCTGGGAGACTGGGCCCTGATGGACACCCTCACCCTCGTCGTCGTCATCGCTGTCGCCGCCGTCGTCGTGCTGGCGCTGGCCGGCACCGCCCTGCTGCGCCGCCGCCCGCGCAAGGCCGCGCTCCCGCCGCTCACCGAGCCGACGACGGAGCGGGTCGACACCCCGAGCGGCGACGTGAAGGTCCTCACCCCCGAGGCGCCCGCTGCCCCCACCGGCCAGGCAGCCCCCACGGCACCGCCGGTCGAGACGCCCGAGCCGTCGGCCGGACGGCTGGCCCGGCTGCGTTCCCGGCTGGCCGGCCAGCGCTCCCTGGGCCGTGGCCTCCTCGGCCTGCTCTCGCGCGACAAGCTCGACGAGGCGACCTGGGAGGAGGTCGAGGAGGTCCTGCTCACCGCCGACGTCGGCGTCGGCCCGACCCAGGAGCTGGTCGGCCGGCTGCGCGAGCGGATGGGCGCGAGCGGGGACACCGAGTCGGCCCGCGGCCTCTTGCGTGAGGAGCTGCTCGCGCTGGTCGACCCGGCTCTGGACCGGTCGCTGAAGACCGTCGGCACCGACGGCCGGCCCGCTGTCGTGCTCGTCGTCGGGGTCAACGGGACCGGGAAGACGACATCGGTCGGCAAGCTGGCGCGCGTGCTGGTCGCGGACGGGCGCACGGTCCTGCTCGGCGCGGCCGACACGTTCCGGGCCGCCGCGGCCGACCAGCTGCAGACATGGGGGGAGCGGGTCGGGGCCCCTGTCGTGCGCGGACCCGAGGGCGGCGACCCGGCCAGCGTCGCGTTCGACGCGGTCAAGCGGGGCGCGGACGGCGACTACGACGTCGTGGTGGTCGACACCGCCGGTCGGCTGCAGAACAAGGTCGGGCTGATGGACGAGCTCGGCAAGGTCAAGCGGGTCGTCGAGAAGCAGGGTCCGGTCGACGAGGTCCTCCTCGTGCTCGACGCCACCACGGGGCAGAACGGGCTCGTCCAGGCCCGGGTGTTCGCTGAAGTCGTCGATGTCACCGGCATCGTCCTCACCAAGCTCGACGGCACCGCGAAGGGCGGCATCGTCGTGGCCGTCCAACGGGAGCTCGGCGTGCCGGTCAAGCTGGTCGGCCTGGGGGAGGGCCCCGACGACCTGGCGCCCTTCGAGCCCGAGGCGTTCGTCGACGCTCTCCTCGCCGACTGACGGCTTCCACCTGTCGCCTGACGGTGCGCGCTGGCACGATCTGGTCGTGACCAGCACCCACCCCACCGACGCGGCGCGCACCGCCGGCCTGGCCGAGGCGTTGGCCCTCGTCGTCCCCTCCCTCGAGGCGCACCTGGCTGCGCCCGCCACGGGCACGACCGCCGGGGCCGACGCGCCCTGGCGGAAGGTGCTCGACACCCCGCTGCCGCAGCAGGGCGCCGGCGCGGCCGGCACCCTCGGGGTCCTCGCCGACACGGTGATCCCGGACTCGATGCGGATGAGCTCGCCCGGCTTCTGGGGCTGGATCACGACCGGCTCCACCGTCGTCCCGGCGGTCGCCCGGCTGGCTGCGACCTTCACCGCGACGCAGCGCTACCTCGGCCACACCGGCAACCTCCTCGAGGAGGTGGCGCTTCGCTGGCTGGCCGAGGCGTGCGACCTGCCGGCCGGCATCCAGGGCGTCTTCTCCAGCAGCGGCTCGGTGGCCAACCTGCTGGCGCTCGGAGCGGCCCGCCAGAGGGCGTACGAGCGCATCGGCCACGACCCCGCGCGCGACGGCCTGCGGGACCTGCCGGCCGGTCGCATCTACGGCAGCGTCGAGATGCACCACTGCATGCTCAAGTCGGCCGGTGTCCTCGGCCTCGGCCGGACCGCGGTCGCCATGGTCCCGGTCGACGACCGGCAGCGGGTCGACGTCGACGCGCTGCGGCATGCGGTCGAGACCGACGTGGCGGCGGGCGTTGTGCCGATCGCTGTCGTCGCCGTGGCAGGCACCACCAACACGGGTGCCATCGACGACATCGCGGCGCTCGCCGACATCGCCGAGACACACGGCGCCTGGCTGCACGTCGACGGCGCCTACGGGCTCTTCGGCCGGCTCGACCCGCGGCTCGCCGACCGTTACGCCGGTGTGGACCGGGCGGACTCGTGGGTGGTCGACGCGCACAAGTGGCTGACCGTCCCCACCGGCGTCGGTGCGACCTTCGTCCGCGACAGCGCGGTGCTGGGCAGGACCTTCACGGGGGAGCCGAGCGACTACATCGAGGGCGCGTTCGACGACGTCACCGAGGCCAGCTCCCCGTGGGCGGCCATGGGTGTGCCGTACCACGACTGGAGCCTCGACCTGTCCGCGCCGGCTCGCGGGATGGTCGTCTGGGCCGCCCTGCACGAGATCGGCCTCGACGGGCTGCGGGACCGGGTCGTCCGCCACGACGACCAGGCCCGGCGGGTCGCCGAGCTGGTCCGGGCGCACGCCTCGCTCGAGCTGACCAGCGACGCGCAGCTGTCCATCTGCTCGTTCCGCTACGCCCCCGACGGGCTCGACGAGCCGGACCTCGACACCCTCAACCGGGCCCTCGTCCGGCGGCTGCACGTCGAGACGCCCTTCGTGCCGAGCCCGACCCTGGTCGACGGGAAGTACGTGATCCGGCCCTGCTTCATCAACCCGCGCACGGCCGACGCCGACGTCGACGGGATGGTGGCTGCGGTACTTCGCATCGGTGACGACCTGGTGGCGGCGCGGGTCTCGTGATGCGGACGGCGACGCGTTTTCCGGGCTGCGTTACCTCGACGTAACGCAGCCCGGTCAAACGTCACACGCGCGAAACCTGCGGAGTGAGCCGGTGAAACCGCCGCGCACGAGCCTTCGGGACAGGTTCTCCCGTCCCCTCTAGGAGGCATTTCGTGACACCGAGTTCAGGCGACACCGCCTGGGTCCTCACGAGCGCCGCGCTCGTGCTGCTCATGACGCCCGGCCTCGCCCTCTTCTACGGGGGCATGGTCCGAGCCAAGAGCGTGCTCAACATGATGATGATGAGCTTCGGGGCCCTGGGGCTGATCAGCGTCCTGTGGGTGCTCTACGGCTACTCGCTCTCGTTCGGCGACGACGTCGGTGGTGGCCTGCTCGGCAACCTCGACTTCGTCGGCCTCAAGGGCCTGCTCTCCGCCGCCCCGCTCGGCGGCGTGGAGGGCGAGGCGGCCGGCATCCCGCCGCTCGCCTTCGTCGGCTTCCAGGCCGTCTTCGCCATCATCACCGTCGCGCTGATCAGTGGCGCCATCGCCGACCGGGCGAAGTTCGGGTCGTGGATGGTCTTCGCCGGTGTCTGGGCGACGGTCGTCTACTTCCCGGTCGCGCACTGGGTCTTCTCGTTCGACGGCTACACCGCCGAGGTCGGCGGCTGGATCGCCAACGACCTCAAGGCGATCGACTTCGCCGGGGGCACCGCGGTCCACATCAACGCCGGTGCCGCCGGCCTGGCGCTCGCGCTGGTGCTCGGCAAGCGCATCGGCTTCGGCAAGGAGGCGCTGCGGCCGCACAACCTGACGCTGGTGATGATCGGCGCGGGGCTGCTCTGGTTCGGCTGGTTCGGCTTCAACGCCGGCTCGGCGCTGGGTGCCGGTGACATCGCCGCCGTCGCCTGGATGAACACCCTCGTGGCCACCGCAGCTGCGTCGCTGGCGTGGTGCGCGACGGAGCGGATCCGGGACGGGCACGCCACCTCCCTGGGTGCGGCCTCCGGTGTCGTCGCCGGCCTGGTGGCCATCACCCCGGCGTGCTCGGCGGTCAACCCGGTGGGCGCCATCCTCGTCGGCGCCATCGCCGGCGTGCTGTGCGCCCTCGCCGTCAGCCTGAAGTTCAAGTGGGGGTACGACGACTCGCTGGACGTCGTGGGCGTCCACCTCGTCGGCGGCATCGCCGGCACCCTGCTGATCGGCATCCTCGGCACCTCGGCCGCGCCGGCCGGTGTCGACGGACTGCTCTACGGCGGCGGCGTCGACCAGCTGTGGCGGCAGGCCGTCGCGGCCGGTGCAGTGCTCGTCTTCTCGTTCGTCCTGGCCTACGTCATCGGGACCGTCATCGAAAAGACGATCGGCTTCCGCCTCGACGCCGAGTCCGAGGTGACCGGCGTCGACCTCAGGACGCACGCCGAGTCGGCCTACGAGCTCGGGTCCTTCACGGGGAGCGGCTTCCACACGGGTGCCGGTGTCGGCACCACGAAGGAGAAGGTGGACGCATGAAGCATCCCCACGAAACTGCTCACCAGCTCGCACTTCCGAGGGGGCTCCGATGAAGCTCATCACCGCCGTCATCAAGCCGTTCAAGCTCGACGACGTGAAGAACGCGCTGGAGTCCTTCGGGGTGCACGGCATCACGGTGACCGAGGCCAGCGGCTACGGCCGGCAGAAGGGTCACACCGAGGTCTACCGGGGCGCGGAGTACACCGTCGACCTGGTCCCGAAGGTGCGGCTCGAGGTCCTGGTCGACGACGCGGACGCCGACGACGTGATCGAGGTCGTGGTGAAGAGCGCGCAGACCGGTCGCATCGGGGACGGCAAGGTCTGGTCCACACCGGTCGAGACGGTCGTCCGGGTCCGCACTGGTGACCGTGGCGTCGACGCGCTCTGACGCCGATGCCACCGCGGGGCGGGCGGGCGAGGTAGCACCGTCCGCCTCCGCCGCGGACTACGCGGCCCGGCGGCGGGAGCTGCTCGACCAGCTCCCGGCGCCGGGCACCGGCGGCCAGCTGCGCCGCCGCGGGCTCGCCGCCCTGACCGACTCGTGGCTGCGTCAGGTCTTCACCACGGCCTGCTCGGACACCGGGGTCGCGCCGTCCCGGGCAGCCCTGGTGGCGGTGGGCGGCTACGGCAGGGGGGAGCTGTCACCGGGCAGCGACCTCGACCTGCTGCTGCTGCACGCCGACCGCGACGACCTGGCGGGCGTGGCCGCGCTCGCCGACAAGGTCTGGTACCCGGTCTGGGACAGCGGGGTGCGGCTGGACCACAGCGTCCGCACCTTCGACGAGGCGAGGCGGCTGGCCAGCGCCGACCTGGCGGTCCTGCTCGGCCTGCTGGACGCCCGGCCGGTGGCCGGCGAGTCGTCGCTGGTGGGCCGGCTGCGCTCCAGCGTGCTCGCCGACTGGCGTGCCTCGGCCCGGCGCCGGTTGCCCGAGCTGCGCGAGATGTGGGACGAGCGCGGTGCCACGCACGGCGACCTGCGCCACGACCTCGAGCCCGACCTCAAGGAGGGCCGCGGCGGGCTGCGCGACCTGGTGAGCCTGCGGGCGGTGGCCGCCTCGTGGGTAGCCGACCGGCCGCACCGGGCGGCCGACGACGCCGTACGCACTCTCGCCGACGTGCGCGACGCCCTGCAGGTCGTCACCGGTCGCTCGTCCAACGTGCTCGTGCAGCAGGAGCAGGACGCCGTGGCGGGGCTGCTGGGGCTCGGCGACGCCGACGACCTGCTGCGCACCGTCGGCGGGGCCGCGGCGACCGTGACGCACGCCGCCGACGTGACCTGGCGGCGGGCGCTGCAGGCGACCCGGCCGCAGCGCTCCCGGTTCGTCCGCGGCCGCAAGCCGGTGCTGCGGCTGCTCGGCCCCGGGCTGGCCGAGCACGACGGCGAGGCCGTCCTCACGGCGCAGGCCGACCCGCGCTCCGACCCGCTGCTCGTGCTGCGGATGGCGGCCCGCGCCGCTCGCGCCGGGCTCCCCCTGTCGGCCAGCTCGGTGGACCGCCTGGTCGCCGACGCACCGCCGCTGCCCGAGCCCTGGCCGGAGAACGCCCGCCAGCTCCTCGTCGACCTGCTCGGCGCCGGGCCGCAGCTGGTCCCGGTCTGGGAGGCGCTCGACCAGGCCGGGCTGCTGGCCCGCCTGCTGCCGGAGTGGGACCTGGTCCGGCACCGCCCGCAGCGAAACGCCGTCCACCGTTTCAGCGTCGACCGGCACCTGCTCGAGGCAGCCGTCCAGGCAGCGCCGCTGGTGCGCGAGGTGTCGCGCCCCGACCTGCTGCTCGTGGGGGCGCTGCTGCACGACGTCGGCAAGGGCTCGGAGTCCGAGGGCGTCGACCACAGCGCCGCCGGCGCCCGGCTCGCCCGGACGGTCGCCGCCCGCCTGGGCTTCGCCGGCGCCGACGTCGACACCCTGGAGCTGGTGGTCGCCCAGCACCTGCTGCTCGTCGACACCGCGACCCGGCGCGACCTGGAGGATCCGGCCACCACCGAGACCGTCGTCGCCGCGGTCGGCGACCACGCGTCGCTGGAGCTGCTGGCGGCCCTGACGGTGGCCGACGCGCGGGCCACCGGCCCCGCGGCCTGGAGCGAGTGGAAGGCGGGGCTGGTGGACGAGCTGGTACGTCGCGCAGGGCTGCGGCTCGAGGGCCGGCCCGCCCCGCCACCGCCGCCGCTCACGCCGGACCAGGCGCGGCTGGTGGACAACGGCCGGCTCGAGGTCCTGGCCGAGCCGGACGAGGCGGTCACCTGGACGGTGACCGTGGCGGCGCCAGACCGGACCGGCCTGTTCTCGACGATCGCCGGCGTGCTCGCGCTGCACCGGCTCTCGGTGCGCTCGGCGCAGGTTCGCACCGAGGACGGGATGGCGCTCGACGTCTGGACGGTCGTGCCCGACCGGGAGCACGAGCCCAGAGCGGTCGCGCTCCGTACCGACATCTCGCGGGCGCTCGGCGGCGAGCTCGACCTGACGCAGCGGTTGGCCGCGCGCGACGCCAGCCGCCGCCCTCCTGCCGTGGCACCGCCCGCGCCCCGGGTCGACGTGGTCCCCGGGGCCTCCGAGACGGCGACCGTCGTGGAGGTGCGTGCCGCCGACCGGACCGGGCTGCTCTACCGGCTCGGCCGGGCGCTGGCCCTGATGGGGATCAGCGTGCGGGGCGCCCGGGTGGTGACGCTCGGCGCGGAGGCGGTCGACGTGTTCTACCTGCAGGACCCCAACGGGCTGCCGCTCGACGAGGGCGCCGCCCGCGAGGTGGTCCGGCTGCTCACCGACGCCGCGAGCTGACCGCCAGCCACCGGCCGACCTCCTGGGCGAGCGCGGGCCCGCCGTCACCGATCAGGTCGTGGCCCCAGCCGGCCATGACCCGGGCGTCGAGCTGCGGCACCGCCGCGCGCCATCCGCGGCGCGGCCGAGGCGTTCCGTTCGCGCACCTCGGCCGGCTCGTCGGCGAGCAGCAGCAGGACCGGCACGCCGGCCTCGGCGAGCACCGGCCAACGGTCGCTGCACCGCTCGCGCACCATCCCGTGGCGCGCCCCGGCCATCGTGCGGGCGGCCACGACCGGGACCAGCGCCCCGTCCGGCCGCGTACGCACCGCCGGCTCGAGGGCGTCGAGCAGCAGGCCGGTCACCGGTCGTCGCACGTCGGCCGCCACGTCGGCGTGCAGCGCGGCCAGGTCTGCCCACACCTCCAGCCGGCCCTCGACCTCGGCCGCGCGGTCGTCGAGCGACTGCTCCGGCATCGACTCCGGGTAGTCCGCGTAGTCGAGATGCCCGCTGTCGAGCAGCACCAGCGCGGCCACGTCGCCCGGCCGGAGCGCGGCCGCGCAGGTCATGACCACCCCGCCCCAGGAGTGGCCCATCAGCACCGGCCGCTCCAGCCCCATCGCGTCGGCCACGCCCCACGCGAGGTCGGCCATTGCCGCGACGGACATGTCCTCGGGAGCCATGGCTGGCGAGCCGCCGAAGCCGGGTCCGTCAAGGGCGACCAGCCGCAGGCCGTACGTCGCGGTCAGCGTGGGGGCCAGCTCGGTCAGCCAGGCGCCGGAGGTGACGGTGCCCAGCGGGTGCCAGAAGAGCATCGGCGACCCGTCGGGCGCACCCCACTCGCGCACCGCGAGCGGGTGTCCCGCGACGGTCACCTCGCGCAGCCGCCCGGTGGTCGGTGCGCCGTTCACGTCGCCCCCAATGTTCAGCCCTTGCCCGCGACGGCGGCGTCGCTCACCTGCACCCCGCCGAGGAACCGGCCGACTGTCGCCTCGTCCCAGCCGAGCCGCGGCGGCGCCTGGGCGCGCAGCGCGGTGCCGTCGGGCTGGCGCACCCAGACCTGCAGCGCCGAATCGTCGGCGCGGATGGCGTAGCCGGTGCGGTCGCCGACGGCGACCTCGACCGCCGTGGGGAGCGGCTCGCCGGGAACCCCCGAGTCGAGGTAGACGACCAGCTTGCCGCGGAAGTCGTCCGGCGACGTGTCGTTGCCGGGTGGCGCGAGCACGAGCGCGTGCTCGCTGCCGCTGACGGACCAGCCGTCCGGGATCTCCGCCGGCGAGAGCGGCTTGGGGGTCGGGCCGGCGTCGAACGCGACCAGGTCGACCCCGGGGTTCGGCGGGTCCACGGCGCCCGACCCCGGCACCGCGACGACCCCGTCCGTGCTGTCGCCGCCGATGATGCCGGGCGCAGCTACGGCACCGGCCGCGAGCAGCGACGCCACCACCGCCGTGGCGCCGACGCGGCCCCACCGGCGCTGGGCGAGCGCCCGCCGGCCGCGCCGCAGGTCGGCGTCGACGACGTCGGGCGTCGTCGCGCGGTGGCTGCCGGCGGCCGAGTCGAGCAGGTCGGTGAGATCGGTGGGGCTGCTCGGGCCGGTGGCGCTCGTCGTGCCGGTCACGGGGTACCTCCGCTGGTCGTGAGGGTCAGGTCGTCGGACAGCAGGTCACGCAGCCGGTCGAGGCCCCGGGCGGTCTGGCTCTTGACGGTGCCCTCGCTGCAGTCGAGCAGCCGGGCGCACTCGCCCACGTCGTAGCCGAGCCAGTGCCGCAGCACGACTGCCGCCCGCATCCCCGGCGGCAGCCCGGCGAGCGCCGTCCGGACGGTGTCGCGGTCCTCCGTGGACCCACCCGGACCGGCACCGCGCGGCGACGCCACCTCGGGCAGCTCCGCGCGGCTGGTCTCGTGCCGCCGCCACGGCCGACGACGCTCGTCCACGACCGCGTTGACCAGGATCCGCCGGGCGTACGCCTCCGGCCCCTGGTCGTGCTCGACGCGCCACCAGGCGACGTACAACCGGGTGAGCGCGGTCTGCACCACGTCCTCGGCGAGATGCGGGTCACCGGCGGCGAGCAACGTCGCCAGTCGTTGCAGCGCCGGTCGCCGGGCGACGACGAACGCCCGGAACTCCTCGTCCCGAAGGCCTGCCCTGCTCGCGACCGCCACGCCGTGCCCTCCTGCCCTTTCCCCTCACTACGGAGCGACTGTCCGAAGGGTTGCACGCTCACCCGATTAGGCTGGGTCCGTGTTCGCGACCCTCTCCGACCGACTGTCCGCCACGTTCAAGAACCTGCGTGGCAAGGGCCGGCTCACCGACGCCGACATCGACGCGACCACCCGGGAGATCCGGGTCGCGCTCCTCGAGGCCGACGTCGCGCTGCCCGTGGTCAAGGACTTCATCGCCGCCGTCCGCGAGCGCGCCAGCGGTGCCGAGGTCAGCCAGGCGCTGAACCCGGCGCAGCAGATCGTCAAGATCGTCAACGAGGAGCTCGTCGGGATCCTCGGCGGCGAGACCAGGCGGCTGCGCTTCGCCAAGAACCCGCCGACGGTCATCATGCTGGCCGGCCTGCAGGGCTCCGGCAAGACGACGCTGGCCGGCAAGCTCGGCTTCTGGCTCAAGAGCCAGGGCCACGCGCCGCTCCTCGTCGCAGCCGACCTGCAGCGGCCCAACGCGGTCACCCAGCTCCAGGTCGTCGGGGACCGCGCGAGCGTGCCGGTCTTCGCGCCCGAGCCCGGCAACGGCGTCGGCGACCCGGTCGACGTCGCCCGCCGCGCGATCGAGCACGCCACAGCCAAGATGCACGACGTCGTGGTCGTCGACACCGCGGGCCGGCTCGGCGTCGACGCCGACCTGATGCAGCAGGCCGCCGACATCCGCGACGCCGTGCAGCCCGACGAGATCCTCTTCGTCGTCGACGCGATGATCGGCCAGGACGCGGTGACGACCGCGCAGGCGTTCCTCGACGGCGTCGGCTTCGACGGCGTGGTGCTCACCAAGCTCGACGGCGACGCCCGCGGTGGCGCGGCGCTCTCGGTCGCCAAGGTCACCGGCCGTCAGGTGATGTTCGCCAGTGCCGGCGAGAAGCTCGACGACTTCGACACCTTCCACCCCGACCGGATGGCCTCGCGCATCCTCGGGATGGGCGACGTCCTCACCCTGATCGAGCAGGCCGAGAAGGCCTTCGACAAGGACCAGGCCGAGGAGATGGCCGGCAAGTTCGGCCGCGGCGAGGACTTCACCTTCGAGGACTTCCTGGCGCAGATGGAGAGCGTCCGCAAGATGGGCTCGATGTCCAAGCTGCTCGGGATGCTCCCGGGCATGGGCGCGATGCGCGAGCAGATCGCCAACATCGACGAGCGCGAGGTCGACCGCACCACGGCGATCATCAAGTCGATGACGCCGGAGGAGCGCCGCAACCACAAGATCCTCAACGCCTCCCGCCGGCAGCGCATCGCCCGCGGGTCCGGCCGCACCGTCGCCGACGTCAACGGGCTGGTCGAGCGCTTCACCGAGGCGCAGAAGATGATGAAGCAGCTCGCGGCCGGCGGCGGCATGCCAGGCATGCCGGGGATGCCGGGCATGGGGATCGGCAAGAAGTCGAAGGGCAAGGCACCCGCGCCGAAGCGCAAGGCCAAGGGTGGCCGGTCCGGCAACCCGGCCAAGCGCGCGCTCGAGCAGAGGCAGTGGGAGGCCCGCGAGGCCGGCGAGCCGGTGCCCGGCCTGCCCGACCTGCCCGAGGACTTCGAGCTTCCCGAGGAGCTCAAGGGCCTGCTGCCCCCCGGCTCGTCGAACTGACGCGGGCAGGCCAGGGAACGGTCGTGAGCGCCCTGCACCTCCGCGGCGTCGTCCTCCCCGAGGGTGAGGAGCGCGACGTCTGGGTCGACGACCAGGGGTACGTCCGCAACGACCCGATCCAGGGCGCCGACACGGTGCTCGACGGCGGCTGGCTGCTGCCCGGCCTGGTCGACGCGCACTGCCACGTCGGCCTCGACGAGCACGGCGGCGTCGACGAGGCGACCACCGAGTCCCAGGCGGTGGCGTCGCGGGACGCGGGTGCCCTGCTGCTGCGCGATGCGGGTGTGCCCGTGGACACCCACTGGGTCGACGAGCGGCCCGACCTGCCGCGGATCATCCGGGCCGGCCGGCACATCGCCCGCCCGAAGCGCTACATCCGCAACTACGGCGAGGAGATCGAGCCCGAGCAGCTGGTCGCCGAGGTCGAGCGGCAGGCCGCCCGCGGTGACGGCTGGGTCAAGCTGGTCGGCGACTGGATCGACCGCGACGCCGGCGACCTCGCGACCTGCTGGCCCGCCGACGTCGCCGCCGCGGCGATCGCCCGGGCGCACGAGCTCGGTGTCCGGGTCACCGCGCACTGCTTCGGCGAGCAGTCGGTGGCCGAGCTGGTCGGCGCCGGCATCGACTGCATCGAGCACGGCACCGGACTCACCGACGACGTCATCGCCGAGATGGCCCGGCGCGGGACGGCTCTGGTGCCGACCAGGGTGCAGCTGGACAACTTCCCGGAGTACGCCGCGCAGGCCGGTGCGAAGTTCCCGGCCTACGCCGCCCACATGCGCGACATGCACGCCCGGTGTGACGCCGTGCTCGGCTCGGCCGTCGAGGCGGGTGTCCCGGTCTACGCGGGCACCGACGCCGGGGGAGTGCTGCCCCACGGCCTGATCGCTCGCGAGGTCCTCGCCCTGCACGAGCAGGTCGGCATGTCCGCCGGCGCCGCGCTGGGTGCCGCCTCCTGGTCGGCCCGGTCCTGGCTCGGCCGGCCGGGCCTCGGGGAGGGTGAGCCGGCCGACCTGGTGGCGTACGACCAGGACCCGCGCGCCGACCTCCGCGCCCTCGCGCACCCCCGCCGGGTCGTCCTGCGCGGCCGCGTCGTCGCCTGACCGTTCTCGACGTGTGCGTCGACACACCGGTCCGCCGGCGTGTCCGGTGTGTCGGAGCACAGTTGATCGTGCCAGGCGGCGATTTCAGGGGCGGGTGCGCCGTCTGGCATGATGACCCGCTGAACCCGGCGCTTCGCGGCCCTCTCTCCGCGTCCTGTCGTGTCCACTCCGGCCGGGCCGGGCACCGCACCCCACGCGGCGCAGGCCAGCCACCTCTTCTCAACCCAGGAGTCCCACACCCGTGGCTGTCAAGATCAAGCTGATGCGCTTGGGCAAGATCCGCGCGCCGTACTACCGCATCGTCGTCGCCGACTCGCGCACCAAGCGCAACGGCCGGGCGATCGAGGAGATCGGCAAGTACCACCCCACCCAGGAGCCCTCGCTCATCGAGGTCGACTCCGAGCGCGCGCAGTACTGGCTCTCCGTCGGCGCACAGCCGACCGAGCCGGTCGCCGCGATCCTGAAGATCACCGGCGACTGGCAGAAGTTCAAGGGCCTGCCGGGCGCCGAGGGCACCCTGCGGACCGCCGCGCCGCGGGCCGACAAGAAGGCCATCTTCGAGGCGGCCGCCAAGGACTCGGCCGGGGTGGCCAAGGAGGGCGCCACGACGCCGAAGAAGCGGGCGGCCAAGAAGGCCGTCGCCGCGGAGGCCCCCGCCGAGGCCGCTGCACCCGCCGAGGCTGCTGCACCCGCCGAGGCTGCTGCACCCGCCGAGCTGCTGCCGACGCACCCGCCGAGGCGACCGTCACCGAGGAGCCGAAGACCGAGGCGCCGGCCGCCGAGGCCGCTCCCGAGGCGAGCCCGGCCGCCGAGGCCGCCCCCGCCGCGGACGAGAGCTGACCGTGCTCGACGAGGCGCTCGAGCACCTGGTGCGCGGGATCGTCGAGCACCCGGACGACGTGTCGGTCCAGGACCGCAACACCCGCCGCGGCCGCACCCTCGAGGTCCGGGTCCACCCCGACGACCTCGGCAAGGTGATCGGCCGGGCGGGGCGCACCGCGAAGGCGCTGCGCACCGTCGTCGGCGCGCTGTCGTCGAGCCGCGGCGTGCGGGTCGACTTCCTCGACGTCGACGAGCGCTGACCCGCTCGATCGCGGGCAGCGCAGCGCACGCATGGACGTCGTCGTCGGCCGGATCGGCCGGCCGCACGGCATCAAGGGTGACGTCTCGGTCGAAGTGCGCACCGACGACCCGGAGGGCCGGATGGCCCCGGGGACCACGGTGCGCACCGACCCCGAGTCCGCCGGGCCGCTGACGATCGAGGCCGGCCGCGTGCACTCGGGTCGCCTGCTGCTGCACTTCGCCGGCCACGACGACCGCGGTGCCGCCGAACGACTGCGCGGCGTCCTGCTCGTCGCCGACGTGGATCCCGAGGAGCGGCCCCCGGACCCCGAGGAGTTCTACGACCACCAGCTCGTCGGGCTCGCGGTGCGCACAGTCGGCGGGGACCCGGTCGGCGAGCTGGCAGAGGTGCTGCACCTGCCGGGCCAGGACGTGCTCTCGGTGCGCACCCCCGACGGCCGCGAGGTGCTGGTGCCCTTCGTCGCCGAGATCGTCCCGACGGTCGACGTCGACGCCCGCGTGATCGAGGTCGACCCGCCGCCCGGCCTGCTGGGCGACGAGCCCGACGGGACCGAGAGCTGAGCCGTGCGCGTCGACGTCGTCACGATCTTCCCCGAGTACCTCGCCCCGCTGCGGCTCTCGCTGATCGGCCGCGCGGTCGAGGACGGGCTCCTCGACCTGGCCGTCCACGACCTGCGCGACTGGACCAGCGACCGGCACCGCACCGTCGACGACACCCCCTACGGCGGTGGCCCCGGCATGCTGATGCGGCCCGAGCCGTGGGGTGACGCCCTCGACGCCGTCCTGAGCGACGCGTCGGTCGTCGTGGTGCCGACGCCGGGCGGGACGCCCTTCACCCAGGCCGTGGCGCAGGACCTGGCCGCCGAGGAGCACCTGGTCTTCGCCTGCGGCCGCTACGAGGGCATCGACCAGCGGGTGCTCGACGAGGCCGCGGGCCGCGCCCGGGTGCTCGAGGTCTCCCTCGGCGACTACGTGCTCAACGGCGGCGAGGTCGCCGTGCTCGCTATCGTCGAGGCGGTCGCGCGGCTGCTGCCCGGCGTCATCGGCAACGCCGAGTCCCTGGTCGAGGAGTCGCACAGCGCGGCGTCGGGCGGCCTGCTCGAGGCGCCAGGCTTCACCAAGCCGGCGGTGTGGCGGGACCACGCGGTGCCCGAGGTGCTGCTCTCCGGCGACCACGGCAAGGTCGCGAGGTGGCGTCGCGACCAGGCTTTGCGGCGTACGTCCGAAAGGCGCCCTGACCTGGTGGCCGCGCTCGACCCGGCCGCTCTGGACCGCCACGACCTCGCGCTGCTCGCGGAGCTGGGCTGGGTCCCGGGCCCTGCCGGCGGATTGGCTCGGGGCTCCGGCCCTGTGGCAGACTGACGCGTCCGCAAGGACCAGCGGTCTCACCGCGAGCGCCCCCGCCACAGGGAGGGCGCTGCACCACGACGGGACCGCTCACAACTGCAACCCCCACCACCGTGGGTGACCTGTGGCACCGCGAGAGATGAGATCCCCATGCAGACGCTGGACGCACTCGACGCCGCAGGCAAGCGCTCGGACATCCCCGAGTTCCGCCCCGGCGACACCCTCAAGGTCCACGTCAAGGTCGTCGAGGGGACCCGCTCCCGCATCCAGGTCTTCCAGGGCGTCGTCATCCGCCGACAGGGCGCCGGGGTCCGCGAGACCTTCACCGTCCGCAAGGTCAGCTTCGGCGTCGGCGTCGAGCGCACCTTCCCGGTCCACACGCCGGTCATCGACAAGATCGAGGTCGTGACGCGTGGTGACGTCCGCCGGGCCAAGCTCTACTACCTCCGCGACCTCCGCGGCAAGGCTGCCAAGATCAAGGAGCGCCGCGACAGCAGGCCGACCGCCAGCTGACGCGCGGGGCGTCCAGCTGGTGCAGCACCGCCGCCGGCCGCGCGGGCGACGGCGAGCGCAGCGGCCGCCGCGAGGCCGCCGTCTGGTCACGACACTGCTCGTCGTGCTGCTCGCCTCCGTCCTCGTCCGGACCTTCGTGGTGACCCCGTTCTCGATCCCGTCCGGGTCGATGCGGCAGACCCTCGACGTGGGTGACCGGATCCTGGTCGACCGGGTCAGCTACCGGTTCGGCTCCGTCCACCGCGGCGACGTGGTCGTCTTCGACGGCACCGACACGTTCGGCGCGATCGCGGCGTCCTCCGGTGGCTGGCCCGGCTGGTCCGCCAAGGCCGTCCGGTTCCTGACCTTCGGGCTCGCCGGGACCGGGCGCACCGACTACGTGAAGCGGGTGATCGGGGTCGGCGGCGACCGGGTCGTGTGCTGCGACGCGCACGGCCGGATCACCGTCAACGGCCGGCCGCTGCAGGAGAAGCGCTATCTCTTCCCCGGCGACACGCCGTCGACGCTGAAGTTCGACGTCCGGGTGCCGATGGGACGGCTGTGGGTGATGGGCGACCACCGCTCCGACTCGATGGACTCACGCGCCCACCTGGGCGACCCCGGAGGTGGGACGGTGCCCGAGAGCGACCTCGTCGGCCGCGTCGTCGGCGTCGTCTGGCCCCTCGAACGGCTGGGCGGCCTGCCATGATGGTTCACAGGTCCGCGACGTACGCTCGGGCACCGCGACGCGGGCGGCGTTCCGACGGCTGGCCGGCAGTCCGGTCGGGCAGTCTGGCAGGCAGTTCGGCAGCACGGAGCGACCGCGACGGGTGCCACGGGGACGGAGGACGGACGACATGACGACCGATGACGCCCCGCACGGGGTCGCCGGCTCCAGGGCAGCCACCCCGGAGTCGCCATCGGCGACCCAGCCGGCGCCGGCCGCCCCGACCGCGTCCTCTCCGTCGCCCGCGTCCTCCCAGCCAGCGCCGGCCCAGCCGACGCCGTCCCGGCCCACGCGGTCGCAGCCCACGCAGTCCCAGCCCACGCCGCCCGCTCCGCCCGCACCGCCCGGACAGGAGCGCCGCCAGCGCCCGGACCGCCCCAAGCGCAAGTCCTTCTTCCGCGAGCTCCCCGGCATCGTGATCACCGCGCTGCTGATCTCGGTGCTCATCAAGACGTTCCTCGTGCAGGCGTTCTACATCCCGTCGGGCTCGATGGAGAACACGCTGCTCGTCAACGACCGGGTCCTGGTCAACAAGCTCGCCGACAAGCCCGACGAGATCCACCGCGGCGACGTCGTCGTCTTCCGAGACCCGGGGGGCTGGCTCAACGGGCCCGAGGTCGTCGACCGCGGCGGCGTGCTCGGTGCGGTCCGCGACGCCCTGGTCTTCGTCGGGCTCGCGCCGGCGGCCGGCGAGGAGGACCTGATCAAGCGGGTGATCGGCGTCGGCGGCGACACGGTCGAGGCCGACGGGAACGGCGTGCTCAAGGTCAACGGGGTGCCGCTGGAGGAGGAGGACTACCTCTTCCCGCAGGACTCGTCGTCGCTGAGCAAGTTCAAGATCGTCGTGCCCGAGGGCGAGCTCTGGGTCATGGGCGACCACCGCTCGGTCTCGGAGGACAGCCGGGCCCACCGCAACCAGCCAGGCAAGGGGTTCGTGCCCGTCGACGACGTCATCGGCCGCGCCTTCACGATCGTCTGGCCGCTCGACCGGGCCGGAATCCTCCACCGGCCGGACACCTTCGAGCAGCCTGAGCTGGACGCGTCGGCCCGCTGAGCGGGCGGCCCCGTCGTAGGCTTCGCTCGATGCGAGTGGCACAGCGTTTCGTGGTCCGCCGAGAGGGTGGCCTCTGGGCGTACGAGCGGGCCCTCGAGCGTGCCGGGCTGACCCCGGTCGCCGGGGCCGACGAGGCCGGCCGCGGTGCGTGCGCCGGCCCGCTGGTCGTGGCCGCAGTGGTGCTCCCGACCGGCCGCCGCGGCCAGGTCCCGGACCTCGCCGACTCCAAGCTGCTAACCCCGGCCGCGCGCGACCGGGTCTACGACGAGGTCGTGCGCCGCGCGGTGTCCTGGTCGGCAGTCGTGGTGCCGCCGCAGGAGGTCGACCGGATCGGGCTGCACGTGTGCAACGTCGAGGGGATGCGCCGGGCTCTCGCTCAGCTCGACGTGGTGCCGGCCTACGTGCTGACCGACGGTTTCCCGATCCGCGGCCTGCCGGCGCCGGCGCTGGCGGTCTGGAAGGGCGACCGCGTCAGCGCCTCGATCGCCGCCGCGTCGGTCGTCGCCAAGGTCACCAGGGACCGGCTCATGTCGGGCCTGCACGAGCGCTTCCCGACGTACGACTTCCTCGGGCACAAGGGCTACATCACCCCGGTGCACAGCGCGGCCCTCGACGAGCACGGCCCCTGCCCCGAGCACCGGTTCTCCTACGTCAACGTCGCGCGGCGGGTGCCCGGCGACCCACGGGTGCCGGCGCGCACACTGGTCCGCGTCGACGGCGACGAGCCGGTCGACGTGTCAGCCGAGGAGGTGCTGGTCGGGTGAGTGCCGAGGACCTCGAGAAGTACGAGACCGAGATGGAGCTGCAGCTCTACCGCGAGTACCGCGACGTGGTGGGACTGTTCGCCTACGTCGTGGAGACCGAGCGGCGCTTCTACCTGACCAACACCGTCGACGTGACCCCACGCTCGACCGAGGGCGGCGAGGTCTACTTCGAGGTCACCATGGCCGACGCGTGGGTCTGGGACATGTACCGCCAGGCCAGGTTCGTCAAGAACGTGCGGGTGCTGACCTTCAAGGACGTCAACGTCGAGGAGCTCGCCCGCAACGAGCTCTCCGTCGAGCTCCCCTCGGAGTAGCTCTGTCCTCCGAGCACCCGGCCGGCCGGCTGCACCACGACGACCTGCCCATCGACCTGCCGCTGGTCCGCGCGCTGGTCACGCGCGCGCTGCCGGAGACTGCAGGCATGCCGCTGCGCAGGCTCGCGGCGTCCGGCTCGACCAACGCGTTGTTCCGCCTCGGCGAGGACCTGGTGGTCCGGCTGCCACGACAGCCGGGCGGGTCGGCAACCATCGAGAAGGAGGCGCGCTGGGTGCCACTGCTGGCCGGGGGACTGCCGGTGGCGGTCCCCGATGTCGTCGCGCTCGGCGAGCCCGGCCTCGGCTACCCCGAGTGGTGGTCGGTGGTGCGCTGGATCGAGGGAGCGACCCCGGCTGTCGTCGGCGGTCCGTCCGGCAGCAGCACGTCGCCGGCCCCGCTCGCGTCCGACCTCGCGGGACTGGTCAGTGCGCTGGGCGTGATCGAGGTGCCGCGGGAGGCGCTCGCCGATCCCGACCTCCGCTGGTACCGCGCCGACCCGCTGGCGACCCAGGACGCCGACACCCGGGCCGGGATCGAGCAGTGTCGCGACCTCCCCGGGCTCCACGTCGACCTCGACGCGGCGCTCGCCGTGTGGGACGAGGCGATGACGCTGCCCGGCGTCGCCGACGTGGTCCCCGAGCGCTGGTTGCACGGCGACATCGCGGCGGAGAACCTGCTGGTCCGTGACGGGCGGCTGGCCGCCCTCCTCGACTTCGGCGCGCTCTGCGTGGGAGACCCGACCGTCGACCTGATGGTGGCCTGGGAGGTGCTGGACCCGCCCGGCCGCGCGGTCTTCCGCTCCGCCAGCGGCGCCGACGAGGCGGCCTGGCTGCGAGGTCGCGCCTGGGCGCTGTCCCTGGCGGTGCGCACCTTTCCCTACTACTGGCGCACGATGCCGGGTCGCTGCGCCAGCCGGCTGGCCGTCGTGGAAGCGGTGCTCGCCGACGCTTCGCAGCGCGGCGGGTATGGCGCCTAGGCCAGCGGCCGGGGGATCATCGCGAGAGCCTCGTCCTCGTCGAGGCCGGTGAGCTCCAGCAGGTCGACGACCATCGAGCGCACCTGCGCGAGCACGACGGTCGAGGACATCGCCGCCGGGATGGCGACCTCGGCGGAGCGCGTGGCGATCGCGTGCAGCTGTGGGCGCAGGTCAGCGGTCAGCCCGCGGTCCTCGAGGCAGCCGGAGAGGCGCGCCGTGACCTCGGCGAGGTCGGAGACCAGGTCGACGTACGTCGCCGGCACCTGCTCCTCGTAGCGCGTGGCGGCGGCGACCCGGCGGACCAGGACCCGGGCGTTGCGCACCGCGCGGTCCAGGGGCTCGGCGAGGGCGGCGACGTTGCGCACCTGCTCGCGGTGCCGTCGCCGGAACGGTGACTGCCGCACGATCTCCAGGCCCTCCTCGGCGGCCTGCCGCAGGTCGGCCAGCGCCGCATCGGTGGCGCGGGCCCGAGCCAGCGCTGACTCGGCGCGGTCCACGTCGCCGGCCCGCAGGGCGTCGACCGCGTCCTGCAGCACCGCGGCCAGCTCCGCGAGGACAGCAGCGGCGGCCTGGCGGGGCTGGCGCAGCGGGCTCTGCGGCGCGATCGCCGCGGCGGCGATGGCGACCAGGCCGCCGACCAGGGCGTCCACCCAGCGGCTCACGCCCTGCGCGGCCGTCGGCACGACCAGCACGACGAAGACCGACTGGACCGCGGCCTGGGTGACCAGCAGCGGCCCGCCGTCGAGCAGCACCGCGACCGCCATCGACGCGGCGACCACGAATGCGACCTGCCAGACCCCGACACCCGCGACCCGGACGAACAGGTCGGCGACCAGGACGCCGACCGCGACGCCGACGGTGACCTCGCCGACCCGCCGCAGCCGCTGCCCGTAGGACATCCCCAGCGAGATGATCGCGGCGACCGGCGCGAAGAACGGCTGCTCGTGCCCGAGCAGGTCGTGCGCGACGAACCAGGCGACGGCGGCCGCGATGGCGACCTGCGCGATCAGGAAGGACCGCTGCCGCAGGCGCACGACGCGGTCGCGCACGTTGCTCCCGCCCCGGCGGGCGTAGCGACGGCTGCGGTCGCCGATCGGGGTGCGGTCCGGCACGACGCCTATGGTGCCGTGCGACGGTGCGGGCGCGGCCCCGGGCGGGTCACGCCGAGCGGGTCAGGTCGTTGCGACACCGCGCTCGCGGTAGTCGGGGATGAGCTCGTGCCAGCGCGCTGACCAGTCCGGGGCCTCGACTCCCGCAACGTACGCAGCGAGGTCCTCGACGTGGGCCTGCCAACCGGCGCCGTAGGTGGGCAGCTGGTCGAGCGGGAATCCTCGTTCCTCCACCACGAGCAGCGTGCGGTCGCCGTCCGGCACCAGCTCGGCCTCGACGACGGTCTCGTCGTCGGTGCCGGGGTCGAGCCGCACCCGGAGGTGGCTCGGCGGATCGCAGGTCTCGACCCGGCCCGGACCGGCCCAGCCACTGGTGAAGGTGGCCCGGAACTCCCCGCCCGGGCGGAGGTCACCCTCGACCTCACCGATCCACCGCCCCAGCCGCTCGGGATCGGTGACGGCGGACCAGAGGTCGTCGATGCCGGTCGAGTAGGTCCCCTGCATCCGGACCACGCCAACGCCGCCGTCCGACCTGAGAGTGCCGGTGATCCGGGCGGCGCCGGCGATGCCGTGCCTTGTCATGTCTGCCTCTGTCATGTCCGTCTCCTCTGCTTCTTTCCGCGGGCGATCTCGGTGTGCAGCGCGTCGAGCCGCTCCTGCCAGAGCGACCGGTAGCTCTCGAGCCACTGGTCCACGTCGGCGAGCGCGTCGGGGCGCAGGTGGTAGACGCGGAACTGCGCCTCCTGCCGGGCTTCCACCAGGCCTGCCTCGCGCAGCACCCGGAGGTGCCGAGAGACGCCAGGCCGGGCGATCGGCAGCAGCGCCGCCAGCTCCCCGGCCGAGGCAGGACCGGCCCGCAGTGCCTCGAGCACGGTGCGCCGGCTCGGGTCCGCCAAGGCGTGCAGCACGGCATCCACCCGCCTTGTGTACCACAGCAGTTACGTAACCGTCTAGGTACATATACTGTCGCCGCGGTGACGATCGTCCACAGGGGTCGTTCGTCCACAGATCAAGCCAGCCAGCCGAGGCAGGGCGTCCCCGCCGTCAGGCTTGGCTCCAGGACACGGCCGCTCGAGGGCGACCGGCTGGGCGGACGGCCAGGGGAGCGGGCGTGGGATCGCAGGAGACGGCAGCCGTCGGTGCGTACGGGGAGCGGGTGGCGGAGGCGCACCTGCGCGCGCAGGGGATGGTCATCCTGGACCGCAACTGGCGGTGCACGGCAGGCGAGCTCGACATCGTGGCGCGCGACGGCGACGTGCTGGTCTTCTGCGAGGTGAAGACCCGGCGCGGCACCGGGTTCGGGTGGCCGCTCGAGGGGGTGACGGCCAGCAAGGCAGCCCGGCTGCGTCGGCTCGCGGCGGCATGGACGCGCGAGCACGGGCTGCACCTGCCCGACCTGCGGATCGACCTGGTGGGCGTGCTGCGTCCGCCGCGCGGCCCGGCGCAGGTCGAGCACGTCCGAGGGGTGGCCTGAGTGGGGCTGGCCCGGACCCGCGGCGTCGCCCTGGTCGGCGTGACCGGCCACCTGGTCGACGTGGAGGCCGACCTCGGGCAGGGCGTGCCGTCGTACTCGCTGGTCGGCCTGCCCGACGCGTCGCTCTCGGAGTCGCGCGACCGGGTGCGCGCGGCAGTGGTCAACAGCGGCCTGCACTGGCCCTCGACCCGGCGGGTCACCGTCAACCTGTCGCCGGCCAGCCTGCCCAAGCGCGGTTCCAGCTTCGACGTCGCGATCGCCGCGGCGATCCTGCAGGCGCAGGAGGACGTGCCTGCGGGCGTCTTCGACGGCGTGGTGCTCGTGGGTGAGCTCGGGCTGGACGGGCGGGTGCGCTCGGTGCGCGGCGTGCTGCCGTCGGTGGTCGCCGCGGCGCGCGAGGGGGTGGAGCGGGTGATCGTGCCGGCGGCAGATGCTGCCGAGGCGTCGCTGGTGCCGGGGATGCGGGTGACCGGGGTGCGCTCGCTGCGCGAGCTGGTGGCGCTGGCCCGCGGGCAGGAGGTGACCGACGACCTCGTGGCGCCCTACGACGACCCGCCGGAGCCGCCGCCGGAGGCACGACGACGACCGGCACCGCCCGGACCTCGCCGACGTCCTCGGGCAGGCGACCGCCCGCTACCTGCTGGAGGTCGCCGCGGCGGGCGGGCACCACCTGCTGATGCTGGGGCCGCCCGGGGCCGGGAAGACGATGCTGGCCGAGCGGCTGCCAGGGCTGTTGCCGCCGCTGGACGACGAGGCAGCGCTCGAGGTGACGGCGGTGCACTCCGTCGCGGGGACCCTCGGCCGTGGTGGCGGTGCCGGCCGGACGCCGTTGCTCACATCGCCGCCGTTCCAGGCGCCGCACCACACCGCGTCGGTGCCGGCGATCGTCGGTGGCGGTTCGACGCACGTACGTCCGGGAGCAGCCTCGCTGGCACATCGCGGCGTGCTCTTCCTCGACGAGGCGCCTGAGTTCGCGCCCGGTGTCCTCGACGCTCTGCGGGAGCCGCTGGAGTCGGGGGAGATCACGGTGGCCCGCCTGGCCGCGCAGGTGCGCTTCCCGGCGAGGTTCCAGCTGGTGCTCGCCGCCAACCCGTGCCCGTGCGGTCTCGCTGCGGACCGTGGCTCGGAGTGCAGCTGCACGCCGATGGCGCGGATCCGCTACCTCGGCCGGCTGTCCGGGCCGCTGCTCGACCGGGTCGACCTGCGGATCGAGATGCTGGCCGCGTCGCGGGCCGACCTGCGCGGCGACCCGGCGGGGGCTGAGGGCACGGCTGCCGTCGCGGACCGGGTGCGGGCCGCCCGCGACCGGATGGCTGCCCGCCTGGCCGGGACGCCGTGGCGGGTCAACGCCGAGGTGCCGGGACATGTCTTGCGCCGGGAGTGGCGGCTGCCCTGGGACGTCGTCGCCGAGGCCGAGCGGCTGCTCGACCTGGGTCAGCTGACCGCCCGCGGTGTCGACCGGGTGGTCCGGGTCGCCTGGACGCTCGCCGACCTGGCAGGCCGGGACCGGCCGGACGCCGACGACATCCGGGTGGCGCTCGACTCTCGCGGCTCGGTGCGGAGGGCGGCGTGAACGCGGGGGTCGGTCCGGAGTCCGGCGGGCGCGACGGGCTCGGTCCGGAGGGCGGCGCGCGCAGCGGGGTCGATGTCGCGACGGGCGGGCGGCTCGACGAGGACGCGCGGGCCCGGGTGGCGCTGAGCCGGCTCGCCGAGCCGGGCGACGCGGCGCTCGGCGGGCAGGTCGCGCTGCTGGGTGCCGCGGAGGTGCTCGGCAGGGTCCGCGACGGCAGCCTGGGGCTCAGGTCGACCGAGGGCTACCGGACGCGGCTGGACCGGCTGGACGTCGACACCGACGTGGCGGTCGCCGCCCAGGCTGGGGCGAGGCTGGTGCTGCCCGACCGGCCGGGCTGGCCGGCGCAGCTCGACGACCTCGGCGCGGCGCGTCCGCTGCTGCTGTGGGTCCGCGGCCGCGACGACCTGTGCACCGTGTCCCGTCGGTCGGTCGCTGTTGTGGGGTCCCGCGCGTGCACGCCCTACGGGGAGGCGGTCGCCGGCGAGCTGGCGGCCGGGCTCGGCGACCGCGGCTGGACCGTCGTGTCGGGCGGCGCGTTCGGGATCGATGCGTCGGCGCACCGCGGAGCGCTGGCGGTCGGCGGCGTGACGGTGGCGGTGCTGGCCTGCGGGGTGGACGTCGCCTACCCGGTCGCGCACACCAACCTCCTGGCCGCGGTCGCCGGTGCCGGCGTCGTCGTGAGCGAGCTGCCCCCGGGGTCGCACCCCACCCGCACCAGGTTCCTCGAGCGCAACCGGGTGATCGCGGCGCTGACCCGCGGGACCGTCGTGGTCGAGGCCGCGATCCGCAGCGGCGCCCGCAACACCGCCGGGCACGCCGACCGGCTCTCCCGGGTGGTGATGGCCGTGCCGGGGCCGGTGACGTCGGCGTCCTCGGCCGGCTGCCACCGGATGGTCCGCGAGGAGGGTGCCGTCCTCGTCACCAGTGCCGCGGAGGTCGTCGACGCGGTCGGCACGCTCGGCGACGACGCGACGGACGACGCCCGCGGCGAGGAGCGGCCGCACGACGGGCTCGACCCGGTGGCGCTGCGCGTCCTCGAGGCGCTGCCGATCCGCCGGTGGGCGCCGCCGGACGCGGTCGGCCGGACGGCGGGGCTGGACCCGCCCAGCGTGCTGCGCGCGCTCGGCCGGCTCGGATCGGCCGGACTCGCAGTCACGAAGGACGGCGCCTGGCGCCGCGCACCTACTGCCCTGACCGAGGACGGCCGTCGCTAGGCCTTCCGCACGGCTGACGAAGATCTGCTGGTGACCGTCGGAGACGCGCCGAGCGTCCTCGGCGCGCCGAGGCGGGGCCGGCGGCCGACCGTTGCAGACTGTGCCGGTGGGTGGGGCGACGGACGAGACAGGTGCGGGGCTGCCGGCCGCGATGACCGAGTCGCTGGCAGCGTACGAGCGTCACCTTCGGGCCGAGCGCGGCATGTCGGAGCACTCGGTGCGCGCCTACCGGGGTGACGTGACCACCCTCCTGGAGCACGCCTCCCGGATGGGCCGGTCCGACGTGGCCGGCCTGGACCTCCCGGTGCTGCGCAGCTGGCTGGCGGGGCAGGCCGCGCGCGGGAAGGCCCGCACCACGATGGCCCGCCGAGCCGCGGCGGCCCGCGGCTTCACGGCCTGGGCGACGCGTGAGCGGCTGCTCGCGGACGACCCGGGTGCGCTGCTGGCCACCCCGCGAACCGGGCGGACTCTGCCTGGCGTGCTGCGGCAGGACGAGGCGGGCGCACTGCTCGACCTCGCGGCGTACCGCGTGGACCATCTCGACCCCGAACCGGACGAGGAAGCCGCGCGCGATGCCGCCCGGGACGCCGCGCGCGACCCCGGTGCCGCCGAGGGGCGCCGTCCGGAGGTGGAGCTCACCGTGGTCGAGCGGGCCGTGCGCCTCAGGGACCTCGCGGTGCTGGAGGTCCTCTACGCCAGCGGGATCCGGGTCGGCGAGCTGTGCGGTCTGGACCTGCACGACGTCGACCAGGGGCGGCGGGTGATCCGGGTGATGGGCAAGGGCGCCAAGGAGCGGACCGTGCCGGTGGGGATCCCGGCCCTGACTGGGCTGAACGGGTGGTTGTCGGGCGGGCGGCCGGTGCTGGCGGGAAGCGGCAGCGGCGCCGCGCTGTTCCTCGGACGCCGGGGGCGGCGGGTCGACCCCCGGACGGTGCGCCGGGCTGTCCACGAGATGCTGGCGCAGGTGCCTGGTGCCCCTGACCTGGGGCCGCACGGCATCCGCCATTCGGCTGCCACGCACCTGCTGGAAGGTGGAGCCGACCTGAGAAGCGTTCAGGAGCTACTCGGCCACGCTACGCTCGCAACGACCCAGATCTACACACACGTCTCCGTCGACAGGTTGAAGGCCACGTATGACCAAGCGCACCCACGAGCGTGACGGCGCTGCCGCCACGCCGAGGGGGGGAGCGGGCGCGGTGCGGCAGAAGAAGGAGGTCTCCGTCGAGGAGGCCGACGAGAAGAGCGCCGCCGAGGCCGCTCTCCGCGAACTCTGGCAGCAGTACAAGAAGAGCGGCGAGACGCCCCTGCGCGAGCGGCTGATCCTGCACTACTCGCCACTGGTCAAGTACGTCGCCGGCCGGGTCGGCGTCGGTCTGCCGCCGAACATCGAGCAGGCCGACCTGGTGTCCTACGGGATCTTCGGCCTGATCGACGCGATCGAGAAGTTCGACCTCGACCGCGCGATCAAGTTCGAGACCTACGCCATCAGCAGGATCCGTGGCGCGATCATCGACGAGCTGCGGGCCATCGACTGGATCCCGCGCTCGGTCCGCTACAAGGCCCGCGAGGTCGAGAAGGCCTACGCCAAGCTCGAGGGCGAGCTGCACCGCACGCCGTCCGAGGCAGAGGTCGCAGCGGAGATGGACATCAAGCTCGAGGACCTCCACACCATCTTCAGCCAGGTCTCCTTCGTCAACGTCGTGGCGCTCGACGAGCTGCTCAGCGTCGGCGGGGAGAAGGGCGACAAGCTCAGCCTGGTCGACACCCTCGAGGACACCCGGGCCGAGGACCCGGTGCTGGCCTTCGAGTCGGAGGAGACCAAGTTCCTGCTCGCGAAGGCGATCAACACCCTGCCCGAGCGCGAGAAGATCGTCGTCACCCTCTACTACTACGAGGGCCTCACGCTGGCCGAGATCGGCCAGGTGCTCGGCGTCACCGAGAGCCGCATCTGCCAGATGCACACCAAGGCGGTGCTGCAGCTGCGCGGCAAGCTCTCGGACAGCAAGGACTGACAGAGTCGGCGGGACGACCGGTCAGCGGGACGACCGGTCAGATCCGTCGGGCGACCGGTCACATCCGGTCGATCGACGACCGCGGTCCGATGACGACGACCGGCCGGCTCGCCGGGTCGAGCCACCTCAGCAGGGCGACCATCCGAGTCATCGGCATCGCGACGCAGCCGGCGGTCGGCCGCTCGGCGAGCGCCCGAGCCTGGACGTGCAGGAAGATCCCGCCGCCCCGTCGCGTGTCGGCCGGCCGGTCGGCCACCCGCTCGCCCCCGGCCCAGTGCACGCCGTGCGGCAGGTTGAAGCCGACGACGACCGCGTGCCGGTACTGGCGCCCGAACGACGACAGGTCCTCTGCCCAGCTCGTCCGCCAGTCCGACGCGGCCGAACGGCGCTGCTGCCAGACGTTGTAGGTGGCCGGGTCCCGCGGGTCGTAGGGCCACCAGTCCCGCCGGTCCACCGCCTCGTAGGGCAGCTGGGTGCCGGGATCGACGGCGGTGCCGAAGGCGGGGCCGAGACCGAACGTGCCGGCCGGCGTCGTCAGGGTGCTCTGCCGGCGATCACGGGCCGCCACCAGGCCGTTGGCGCCGAGCCAGACCTGGTCGGCGTCGAGCACGCGATCCCAGGAGCCGCCCGCCCGCTGCTGGTAGGCGCGCAGCGTGCCGCGGCCCGAGGACCAGCTCGGCGCCGTCACCACGACCACCTGCCGGGCGTGGCCGAGGTGCGAGAGCCGGGACGGGTGGTACGGGGGCAGGCCGGTCGCAGCGGTCGCCGTGGCGGGTGCCGCTGCGGGCAGGGCGGCGAGCAGCGTCGCGACGACGCCCGCGAGCGAGAGGGCGGCGGCCGCCCGGCGGCGCGGGGCCGGGGCTGCAGGGCTCGGCGGGAACGGCACGCCACGACCATGCCAGGAACCGCATCGGGCAGCACCTAGGCTTGCCGGGTGCCAGCCGAGCCGTCGACCCTCGGGGCCGGCCCCACGACCAACCCGCTGTGGGGCGAGGACTGGCCTGAGATCCGCGCCATGTGGCCGCTGGAGCCGACCGTCGCCCACCTCAACCACGGGTCGTACGGTGCCGTCCCGACGCCGGTCCTCGAGGAGCAGCAGTCCTGGCGGCAGCGGATGGAGAGCAACCCGGTCCGCTTCTTCAACCGCGAGCTCCCGACGGCGCTGGCCGGGGCACGCGACGAGCTGGCGGGCTTCCTCGGGGCCGACCCGTCCGGCCTGGTGTTCGTGCACAACGCCACGACCGCCGCCAGCACCGTCCTGGCCTCGTTCCCGCTCGAGGCCGGCGATGTCGTGCTGCGGACCGACCACACCTACGGGGCGGTCCGGATCGCGGCTGACCGCTTCGCTGCCCGGGCCGGAGCCCGGGTCGAGGTCGCGCACGTTCCGCTCGCGGCGACCGTCGACGAGGCGACCGAGGCGGTCCTCGCGGCCGTGGGGGAGCGCACCCGACTCGCGGTGATCGACCAGGTCACCAGTCCCACCGCGCGGCGGCTGCCACTCGTCGACCTGGTGCCCGCCCTGCAGGCTCGCGGGGTCGCCGTCCTGGTCGACGGCGCCCACGCACCCGGCATGCTCGCCGTGGAGGTCGACCGGCTCGGGGCCGACTTCTGGGCAGGCAACCTGCACAAGTGGTGCTTCACCCCGCGGGGGACAGCTGTGCTGCACGCCGCGCCCCGATGGCGGGAGCACCTGCTGCCGCTGGTCGCCTCGTGGCGCGAGCCGGCCGGCTTCCCGGACGCCTTCACCGACGTGGGCACCGACGACCTGACGGCCTGGCTCTCAGCCCCCCGCGCGCTGCGCGTCATGGAGCGGCTCGGGTTCGACCGGTTGCGCCGCCACAACGCCGAGCTCGCGGTGGCCGGGCAGGTCGAGGTCGCCGCTGCGCTCGGGCTCGCGTCGGAGGACCTGCCGCGCGACCCCGCCGTGAGCATGCAGCTGGTCCCGCTGCCGGCCGGCCTCGCCACCGACACCGACTCGGCCGCCGAGCTGCAGGACCGGATCGGCGAGGACGCGGCCGTCGAGGTCGCCGTCACGACTTGGGAGGGCCACGGCTTCCTCCGCCTGTCCGCGCAGGCCTACAACTCGCCAGACGACTACCGGCGGCTGGCAGCCGACCTGCCCTCCCTGCTCTGAACGGGGTCATCGGGACCAGGTGGCTCTGAACGGGGTCATCGGGACGAGGTGCCCTGAACGGGTCATCGGGAACCGGCCATCAGCGGTCCGCGGTCGGGGGTGGCCGGAGGGGACCTCGTCCCCCGCCGGGGCGCCGGACCGGTCGCCGGTGGGACCGTCTCGGCGGCGAGCTGAGCCGTTCCCCATACGGGCAGCAGGCGGACGGGCAGCAGCCCCAGCAGCGACAGCGGGTCCTGGTAGGTCGCCAGCCCTGGACCGACTCGAAGCCCCCAGTGCAGGCAGGTGACCGGCGCGCAGTGTCCCGGGGTCCCGGCAACCCGGCCGACCGGTGACCCCGGCACCACCCGGTCGCCCGCGCGGACGTCGGCCAGCACCGGTTCGTAGGTCGTCCGCAGACCTCCCGCGTGGTCGATGCTCACCACGGGCTTGCCGGCGACCGTCCCGGCGAACGCCACCGTCCCTCGACCGGCCGCCAGCACCTGCTGACCGACCGTCGCTGCCAGGTCGACGCCGCGGTGCCCGGCGGCGAACGGTCCGGTCGGCGCGTCGAACCGCGCCACGACGGCCGGCGCCGGGTCCAGCGGCCACACCCAGCCCGCTACCGCCGGCACCGCGGTCGCCGTCGCCGGGCCCGGTGCGAGGAGCAGCCCCGCGAGCAGGGCCGGGCAGCCCAGAGCCAGCCACCGCAGCAGCCGGCTGACCAGCGGTGTTGCGGCCCCTCGTCCTCGATGCACCCGACCAGGCTGGCCGGTCGGTCCCGGCTCCGGGACCCCTCGGCGGCAACCTGTGGACGGGCGGCGGCGAGGGCGTACCTGTGGACGACCGGGGGATTCGCGGCCACCGGCCGCCCCGGCGTAGACTCCCGGGCAGCGACCCGTCCCACGGGTCGACTTCGCACGCCCGCACACCGCCCTCACGGGCGGGGGCGCGCTCTCGGTCCGCCCGACCGGCCTGCCAGCGTCACCGGCACGGCCACACGGCGGTGAGCGTGCCCGCAGGCGTCAGGACGTGGCGGTCGACCGGCCGACCACGACGAACCGAACGGCGCCTCGCCGCCACCGTCTCGCCGACGGGGCCGCGTCCGCGCAGGAAAGGCAGAGCCTGACCATGGCCACCAACCAGGTCGTCTCGATGAAGCAGCTGCTCGAGAGCGGCGTGCACTTCGGACATCAGACCCGGCGCTGGAACCCGAAGATGAAGCGTTTCATCTTCACCGAGCGCAACGGCATCTACATCATCGACCTGCAGCAGTCGCTGTCCTACATCGACCGTGCCTACGAGTTCATCAAGGAGACGGTCGCCCACGGCGGCTCGGTCCTCTTCATCGGCACCAAGAAGCAGGCCCAGGAGACCGTCGCCGAGCAGGCCACCCGGGTCGGGATGCCGTATGTGAACCAGCGCTGGCTGGGCGGCATGCTCACCAACTTCCAGACCGTCCACGGGCGCCTGCAGCGCCTCAAGGAGCTCGAGCAGCTCGACTTCGACGACGTCCCCGGCTCCGGCATGACCAAGAAGGAGCTGCTGGTCCTCAAGCGCGAGAAGGACAAGCTCGCCAAGACCCTCGGCGGCATCCGGGACATGTCTCGCGTGCCGAGCGCCGTGTGGATCATCGACACCAAGAAGGAGCACATCGCCGTCGGTGAGGCCCACAAGCTGGGCATCCCGGTCGTCGCGATCCTCGACACCAACTGCGACCCGGACGACGTCGACTACAAGATCCCGGGCAACGACGACGCGATCCGCTCGGTCACCCTGCTCACCCGGGTGATCGCCGACGCCGTGGCCGACGGCCTGATGGCCCGGGTGCGCACCTCTCAGGACGGCGACGACAAGCCCGAGGGTCAGCTCGCCACCGACGAGCCGCTCGCCGAGTGGGAGCAGGAGCTGCTTCGCGGCCAGGCGGCCGAGGGAACGCCAGCGGCCGCCGAGGGCCAGACCGTGGAGGGTGCGGGCGCCGAGGCGCCGGCGACCGAGAGCGCCGCCACCGACACGGCAGCGCCGGGGGCGACCGCGACCGAGGCAGCCGAGCCTGAAGCCGCTGCGCCCGAGGCCGCCACGCCGGAGGCTGCTGCACCGGAGGCCCCCGAGGCCGCCGCGCCTGAGGCTGCCGCCCCTGACGCGACTGCGGCCGAGGCAGCGCCCGAGCAGACCCAGTCCTGACGCCCGTACCACTTCGAAGAGAGCGAGAGATGGCGAACATCACCGCCGCTGAGGTCAAGAAGCTCCGCGACGCCACCGGCGCCGGGATGATGGCTGCGAAGAAGGCGCTGGAGGAGACTGCCGGCGACTTCGACAAGGCCGTCGAGACCCTGCGCATCAAGGGGGAGACCAAGGTCAAGGAGCGCGGTGCCGAGCGCAGCGCCACCAACGGCCTGGTCGCTGCAGCGGACGGCGCGATGATCCAGCTCAACTGCGAGACGGACTTCGTCGCCAAGAACGAGCAGTTCCAGCAGCTTGCCGCCGACATCGTCACGCACGCCGCCAAGACCGGCACCGGCGACGTGCAGGCGCTGCTGGCCGAGTCGCTCGCGGACGGCCGCACCGTCGCCGAGAACATCGACTCGGTGGCTGCGGTCATCGGCGAGAAGATCGAGCTGACCGCCGTGATCGTGCTCGGCGCCGAGGGCAAGCAGGTCGCGACCTACATGCACAAGCGGTCGGCGGACCTGCCGGCCCAGGTCGGGGTCATCGTCGAGTTCGAGGGCGACGACCTGGCCGCCGCGCGCGGCGCCGCCATGCAGGTGGCCGCCATGCGCCCGACCTACGTGTCGCGTGACGAGATCCCATCGGACGTCGTCGAGAACGAGCGGCGCATCGCCGAGGCCACTGCCCGCGAGGAGGGCAAGCCCGAGCAGGCGCTGCCCAAGATCGTCGAGGGCCGGGTCAACGGCTTCTTCAAGGACGTCGCGCTGCTCGAGCAGCCGTCGGTCCAGGACAGCAAGAAGTCGGTCAAGGCCCTGCTCGACGATGCCGGGATCACCGTCGTGCGCTTCACCCGCTTCGAGGTCGGCGGCAGCTGACCGGCTGCTGCGGACCGCAGTCACCCGCACTGCCGGCCGCCCGCACCCGCGGGTGGCTGGCAGACTGCGGGGGACCAGACAGCCGGGCGACCGGCAGGAGGAGGCCGCGACCGTGCCGGAATCGCCGGAATCGCGAGAGGCCCAGGCAGCGCCGGGCTCGCCTGGCTCGCCCGAGACGGGTGCCTACCGCCGGGTCGTGCTCAAGCTCTCCGGTGAGGTGTTCGGCGGCGGCGCGGTCGGCGTGGACCCGGACGTGGTGTCCACGATGGCCCGCCAGATCGCCGACGTGGCCCGCGACGGCATCCAGGTCGCGGTGGTCGTCGGTGGTGGCAACTTCTTCCGCGGTGCCGAGCTCTCGCAGCGCGGCATGGACCGCGCCCGCGCCGACTACATGGGCATGCTCGGCACCGTCATGAACTGCCTCGCGCTTCAGGACTTCCTCGAGAAGCAGGGCGTGGAGACCCGCGTCCAGACGGCCATCGCGATGGGCCAGGTGGCCGAGCCGTACATCCCGCGCAAGGCGATGCGGCACCTCGAGAAGGGTCGGGTCGTGATCTTCGGCGCCGGCGCCGGCATGCCGTTCTTCTCCACGGACACCGTCGCCGCGCAGCGCGGACTCGAGATCGGCGCCGAGGTGCTGCTGATGGGCAAGAAGGGCGTCGACGGCGTCTACGACTCGGACCCGAAGTCCAACCCGTCCGCGGTTCGCTTCGACTCCATCTCCTACGACGAGTTCCTCTCCCGCGGCCTGAAGGTCGCCGACTCCACCGCCATCAGCCTCTGCCGTGACCACCGGTTGCCGATCGTCGTCTTCAACCTGACCGAGGAGGGCAACATCGCCCGAGCCGTGCACGGTGAGAAGATCGGCACGGCCATCGGCCCCGACGCCTGAATGCCACCGAGACGACCGCAGACCGCACCGAAAGCACAGACCGCACCGAAAGCACAGACCGCACCGACAGCACGGACCGCACCGACCGCAACCACCCGGGAGACCGACGTGATCGACGAGACCCTCTTCGAGGCCGAGGAGAAGATGGAGAAGGCGGTCTCCGTCGCGGGCGAGGACTTCGGCTCCATCCGGACCGGGCGCGCCAACCCGAGCATGTTCAGCAAGATCCTCGTCGACTACTACGGCGCCCCGACACCGGTGAACCAGCTGGCGTCCTTCCACGTGGTCGACGCCCGGATGCTCACGCTGACGCCGTACGACAAGTCGGCGATGGACGCCATCGAGCGCGCGATCCGCGACTCCGACCTCGGCGTGAACCCGACCAACGACGGGGCGATCATCCGGGTGGGGTTCCCGCAGCTGACCGAGGAGCGCCGCAAGGAGTTCATCAAGGTCGCGCACCGCAAGGCGGAGGAGGCCAAGGTCGCGATCCGCAACGTCCGGCGGCACGCCAAGGACGAGCTGGACCGCTTCGCGAAGGACGGCGAGGCCGGCGAGGACGACGTCGCCCGTGCCGAGAAGGAGCTGGAGAAGGTCACCCAGCGCCACGTCGCCTCCGTCGACGAGCTGCTCAAGCACAAGGAGGCCGAGCTCCTCGAGGTGTGAGGAGCCGGCGACCCGATGGCACGACGATGACGTCCCGATGACCTCGGACCGGTCGGCCCGCTCAGACGCCGACGCGGCGGGGAAGGAGAACACCTCTCCGCTCGAGCCGGTGCCCATGGAGCCGGTGCCGCCGCCGGAGCGACGCACCCGCGCCGGTCGCAACCTGCCCGCCGCGATCGCCGTCGGCCTCGGGCTGGGCGCAGTCATCCTGCTCACGCTCTATCTCTGGAAGCCTGCGTTCCTGGCTGTGGTCGGCGCGGCCGTCGTGCTCGCGGTCTGGGAGCTCACCAACGCCCTGCACGCCGACCGGGTCCGGGTCCCGGTCATCCCGGTCCTGGTGGGCGCGCTGGCGATCCTCGGAGCGGCCTACGCCGGTGGCAGCGAGCCGATGCTCGTCGCGCTGACCCTGACCATCGTCGCGACCCTGCTGTGGCGGCTGCCGGAGAACCCGGCCGGCTACGTCCGCGACATCACCGCGGGCGTGTTCGTCACCATGTATGTCCCCTTCCTCGCTGCTTTTGCGGCGCTCCTCCTGCGCGCCGACGACGGCGCGGACCGGGTGGTCGTCTTCATCGCCCTGACCGTCCTGAGCGATGTCGGGGGGTACGTCGCCGGAGTGCTCTTCGGACGGCACCCGATGGCCCCGACGGTCAGCCCGAAGAAGTCCTGGGAGGGCTTCGCGGGCTCGGCTCTCTTCTCTGCCGTCGGCGGGGCACTGCTCGTGACCCTGCTGGTCGACGGGCAGGCCTGGGAGGGTGTGCTGATCGGCCTGGCAGCCATGACCGCCGCGACGCTCGGCGACCTCGGCGAGTCGATGATCAAGCGCGACCTGGGCATCAAGGACATGGGGTCGCTGCTGCCCGGCCACGGCGGGATGATGGACCGGCTGGACTCGCTGCTCCTGGCAGCGCCGGTCACCTACCTTCTGCTCTCCTGGCTCGTCCCGGCCTGAGAGACTGCGCCTCACCATGCCGGCCGCCGGAGAGCTCACCTTCGCAGCACCGCGACGTGCCAAGCCGCCGCGCCACCTCGCCGACCTGACGCCGGCCGAGCGGCGCGCGGCGATCGTCGAGCTCGGCGAGAAGCCCTTCCGGGCCAACCAGCTCTCGACCCACTACTTCAGCCACCTCGTCGACGACCCCGCAGAGATGACCGACGTGCCGGCGGCGTCACGGGCCGCCCTGACCGCGTCGATGCTGCCGTCGCTGCTGACGCCGATCCGCCACCTCGACTGCGACGACGGCATGACCCGCAAGACGGTGTGGCGGCTCTTCGACGGCGCGACGGTCGAGAGCGTCCTGATGCGCTACCCGGGCCGCGTCACGATGTGCGTCTCCTCGCAGGCCGGGTGCGGCATGAACTGCCCCTTCTGCGCCACCGGCCAGGCCGGCCTGACGCGCAACATGTCGACCGCCGAGATCGTCGACCAGGTGGTCGCCGGCGCGCGGTGGCTGCGCCGCGGTGAGCTGGCCGGCGGCCCGGAGGACCCGCAGCGGGTCTCCAACGTCGTGTTCATGGGCATGGGCGAGCCGCTCGCCAACTACCGGGCGGTCCTCGGCGCGGTCCGCCGCCTCACCGACCCGACACCCGACGGTCTCGGGCTCTCGCAGCGCAGCGTCACGGTCTCGACCGTCGGCCTGGTGCCGGCCATGGACAAGCTCACCGCCGAAGGCCTCTCGGTCACGCTCGCCCTGTCGCTGCACGCGCCGGACGACGAGCTGCGGGACACCCTGGTCCCGGTGAACACCCGGTGGCAGGTGGCGGACGTCCTCGACGCCGCGCGCCGCTACTTCGAGGCGACCGGTCGCCGGGTCAGCATCGAGTACGCCCTCATCCGGGACATCAACGACCACGCCTGGCGGGCCGACCTGCTCGGGACCGAGCTCAACCGGCGCGGTCGTGGCTGGGTGCACGTCAACCCGATCCCGCTCAACCCGACCCCCGGGTCGAGGTGGACCGCGAGCGACCCACGGGTCGAGCGCACCTTCGTGGAACGGCTACGGGCGCACGGGATCCCGACGACGGTCCGTGACACCCGCGGCCGCGAGATCGACGGGGCGTGCGGCCAGCTCGCGGCGGTCTCGGGATGAGCAGAGGACACCACGACCGGTTCCCGCGCGTCAGCCGGCTGCACAAGGGCTACCACCGGCGGCAGGTGGACCAGTTCGTCAACAACGTCGAGGTGTCGTTGAGCGGAATGATCCCGATGCCGACCGCAACCGACGTCCGCCGGGCGGGCTTCGAGCTGCGCCGCGGCGGCTACCGGACCCAGGACGTCGACGAGGCGCTGGACGCTCTCGAGGCACGGGTCCTGGCGGTGCAGCAGCTGTCCGCCGGGCGGCGTGGCCGTCCCGACCCGGCCGGCGAGGCCGCCGTGCTGCGGGACGAGCTGTCGGCGACCTACATGCACCGCTTCGACCGCGCCAGCTCGTGGCGGCGGGGCTACGACATGGACGACGTCGACGACTTCGTGGACCGCGTGCTCGTGGCCCTCGACGGTGGTGCCGCCCTCACCGTCGACGACGTCCGCGGCGTCGTGTTCCGGCCCCGACGAGGCGGCTACCGCGAGGCCCCGGTCGACGACGCCCTCGACCGGGTGGTCGAGCACCTCATGCTGCACGACCGGCAGAAAGGTGCCCTCGGCACCTAGCGGGCACCGATGCCGCGGGCGCAGGATGCGATCATGGGGAGCTACCGCGCGACGTACGACCGCAGCCTTGCCGACCCGGAGGCCTTCTGGCGCGTCGCCGCGGAGGCCATCGACTGGCGCAAGGAACCAACGACGGTGCTGGACCGCAGCGGCGCGCCCTTCTACCGGTGGTTCCCCGACGGGGAGCTGAACACCTGCGAGAACGCGCTCGACCGCCACGTCGCAGCCGGCAACGGTGACCGGCTCGCGCTCGTGTACGACAGCCCGGTCACCGGGACCAAGCGCACCTACTCCTACACCGAGCTGCTCGGCGAGACGGCGACGTTCGCAGGCGCACTCGCCGGGCTCGGTGTCGGCAAGGGCGACCGCGTCGTCATCTATCTGCCGATGGTGCCGGAAGCCGTGGTCGCGATGCTCGCCTGCGCCCGCCTCGGGGCCGTGCACTCCGTGGTGTTCGGCGGCTTCGCGGCGCAAGAGCTTGCGCTGCGGATCGACGACGCCGAGCCGAAGGTCGTCGTGTCGGCGTCCTGCGGCGTCGAGGCCAGCCGGGTGATCGAGTACAAGCCCTTGCTCGACAAGGCACTCAGCCTCGCGACCCATCAGCCGGACCACGTGGTGGTCCTGCAGCGGCCGCAGGCCGCGGCCGCGCTGACGACGCCGCGCGACCTCGACTGGGCCGAGCTGGTCGCCGGTGCAGCTCCCGCGGAGTGCGTCACGGTGGCAGGGTCCGACCCGCTCTACATCCTCTACACGTCGGGCACCACGGCCAAGCCGAAGGGCGTCGTGCGCGACAACGGTGGCCACGCGGTCGCGCTGGCGTGGAGCCTGCCCAACATCTACGGCATCGGTCCCGGCGACGTGTGGTGGAGCGCATCCGACATCGGCTGGGTCGTCGGCCACTCCTACATCGTCTACGCGCCGTTGCTCGTGGGCGCCACGACCGTGCTGTACGAGGGCAAGCCGGTCGGCACACCGGACGCGGGTGCCTTCTGGCGCGTCATCGAGGAGTACGGCGTCAGGGCGCTCTTCACGGCGCCCACGGCGTTCCGCGCGGTCAAGAAGGAGGACCCCGACGGAGCCCTGCTCGCCGGGCACGACGTGTCGTCGATGCACACGCTCTTCCTGGCCGGTGAGCGGCTGGACCCCAACACCTGGGAATGGGCCGGCGAGCGGCTCGGCATCCCGGTCGTCGACCACTGGTGGCAGACGGAGACCGGCTGGCCCATCGCTGCCAACCTGCGCGGCCTCGAGCCGATGCCCATCAAGCCCGGGTCGCCGACCGTGCCGGTGCCGGGCTGGGACGTGCAGGTGCTCGACCCGTCGGGGCAGCGGGTCGGGGCCGGCGTGGAAGGCGCGATCTGCATCAGCCTGCCGCTGCCGCCCGGTGCCCTGATGACGCTGTGGAACGACGACGAGCGGTTCGTCGCGTCATACCTGAGTGCCTTCGACGGCTACTACCTGACCGGCGACGGCGGCTACGTCGACGAGGACGGCTACGTCTACGTGATGGGGCGTACCGACGACGTGATCAATGTCGCCGGGCACCGGCTCTCGACCGGCTCGATGGAGGCTGTGGTCGCGAGCCACCCGGCCGTCGCGGAGTGTGCGGTCATCGGAGTGCACGACGACCTCAAGGGTCAGGTGCCGCACGGCCTGGTGGTGCTCAAGGCGGGCTCCGGGATCGATCCCGACGAGCTGCGGGGCGAGCTCGTCACGATGGTGCGCGACGAGATCGGCGCGGTGGCGGCCTTCCGGCTCGTCGACGTGGTGCCCGCGCTGCCCAAGACCCGGTCGGGCAAGATCCTGCGCCGGTCGATGCGCGCCATCGCCGACGGCAGGGACGAGGCGGTGCCCTCCACGATCGAGGATCCCGCGGTCCTGGAGTCGCTGCGCCCGGCCCTTCTCGGTCAGGGGACGAGCCGGCGGGCCAGCGCGGCGGCGCGGGTGCCGTAGCCGCCGCCGAAGAGGGTGGCGTGCACGAGCAGCGGGTGCAGCTGGTGCAGTGCGACGCGGTCCCGCCATCCGTCGGCCAGGGGGTAGGCCTCGTCGTATGCGGCCAGCACCCGGTCCAGGTGCGGCAGGCCGAAGAGCGCCAGCATCGCCAGGTCGGTCTCGCGGTGACCGCCGTGCGCGGCCGGGTCGACGAGCACCGCGCCGTCGCCGCCCCACAGCACGTTGCCCGACCAAAGGTCCCCGTGCAGCCGGGCGGGCGGCTCCGGCGGACCGGTGAACGCCGGGTCGCTGTCATGCAGCCGCTCGCAGACCGCGTCGACCGCTCGTCTGCCGTCCGCGTCGAGCGCGGCGACGTACGGCGTCAGGCGTAGGTCGGCGTAGAACCGGCCCCACTCGCCGTCCAGCGCGACCGCGGTGTGGGGAAGGGCCAGCGTCGCGATGAAGCCGTCGCCGGACCAGTCGCCGGGCGGGCTGCCGTGGTGCGGCGCGCCGGCCCGGTGGGTGCGGGCGAGTGCCGCGCCGAAGGCATCGGCGGCGGCCGGCGTGGGCGGTCGCTGCCGGACGTACGGCAGGAGGATCTCCGTCGCGCCGACGGAGAGCGGCTCGACCACCGACACCCCGCCGGCCGCGGCGAGCCATCGAAGACCGGCCGCCTCCACGCCGAAGAACCCGTCCGGCGCCCCTGACCGGCTCTTGCGGTAGGGCTCGTCAGGCCGGCTGGACGACACCGTCGCGCACCAGGGTCGCGATGATGCCGCGGCAGCCCTCCTCGACCTCCCCCAGGACGCGCTCGAAGTCGGCGGCCGAGCCGTAGTAGGGGTCCGCGACGTCCAGGTCCCCGAGATCCGCGCGGCCTTCGTCGAGCCCCTCGCTGAAGCTGCGCAGCAGCCGGACCTTGGGTGCGTGCGGGCCGTCGCCGGCCAGGGCGCGCAGCTCGTCGAGGTGGCCGGCGTCGAGCGCCACGACCAGGTCGCGGTCGGCCAGCCAGGAACGTTCGAAAGCGCGCGCCCGGTGCGCCGACCCGTCGTAGCCACCGTCGCGGAGCGCCGTCAAGGCGCGCCGGTCGGCGGGGTCACCGACGTGCCACGACGTGGTGCCGGCCGAGTCGACCTCGACCGCGTGGTCGAGACCCTCCTCCTCGAGCAGCCCGCGCATCACGGCCTCGGCCATGGGGGAGCGGCAGATGTTGCCGGTGCACACGAAGCAGATCCGGTACGGGCGGGCGGGGGCGGCGCGATCGGTCATCGCCGGCCATCCTCCCAGTCCGTCGTGCGGCCGCGCGCGGAGGCATCGTGCGGCCGCGCGCGGAGGCATCGTGCGGCCGCGCGTGGAGGCATCGTGCGGCCGGAGCGGGCCGGCTACCCGACCAGAGCGTCGGTGGCGGCTCGGGGCCCCGGAGTGTCAGTGGCTGGGGGCATCATCGAGGTGTCACTGCGATCGGAGCCAGCCATGTTCGTCGTCGACTGTCCCCACTGCAATCGGACGTCCCTCGCGTCCTGGTCGGCCCTGCTCGGCCTCCAGAACGCCAGTGACGGCTCCATCCGGGTGCTGCTGCGCTGCCCGGCCTGCCACCGGCCCTCGGTGGAGCGCACCGGCAACGCGCTCGCCACGGCGGCGCCGACGGCGAGCACGGCGCCGCCCGCCACGGCGTCCAGCACGTAGTGGTTGGACGTCGCGAGCACCACGAGGGTGGTCCCGGCGGCGTAGCCGGCCGCGGCCAGCCGTACGGCGCGGACGCCACGGCGGTTGCGGGCGTCCCGGGTGCACCACCAGACCACGACGGCGCACCAGAGCGCCCAACCGACGTGCAGTGACGGCATCGCGGCCAGCTCGTTGGTCAGGCCTCCCAGGCCGCGAGGCGCGCTGGCGTCGGAGCCCCACCAACCGGAGCCGGCTGTCGAGGCCAGCGTGTCGACGTAGCCGGGCAGCATCCGCGGTGGCGCCGTCGGCAGCAGCGCGAAGCCGGCGATCCCCAGCGCCGAGCCGATGACGAGGGAGTTGCGGGCGACCCGGTAGCGGTCGGGGTGCGCCCGGTAGACCCAGACCAGCACGGCCGGTGTCACCACGTAGTGCAGCAGCGAGTACCAGTAGCTCGCGACCAGGGCGAGCACCGGCAGGTGGCCGAGCCCCTGGTTGAGCCACCGCTCGACGTCGAGACCCAGCACCGACTCGATGTGCAGCAGGTCCCGCGCGTTGGCGGTGGCCGCGCCGAGGTCGGGGTCGGTGAGCAGTCGGGCGGCGCTGTAGGCGACGTAGAGCGCGGCCAGGAGGGCGAGCTCGCGGCCCGCGCGTGGTCGGGTTGCCGTGACGGTCGTACGCACGATCACGACTCTGGCCGGGTGGCCGGGGGAGCCGCATCCGGCGCCGACCCCCTCCAGATCCCTGAGTCGACCCTGGCCGCACCCCGAGCCGGCTCACATCGACTCCTCGGCGACTGCCGGGACCGGCGTGGCCGTCCTCGAGAAGTCCTCGGGCACCGACAGCCGCTGCGCCAGCCGGATGAAGGGCAGCGCGGCCGCCTGGAAGACGCCGCTGATGGCGAAGGTCGCCGGGTAGCCCCACACGTCGGCGACCCGGCCGAGCCCGGGCTGCAGCACCACACCGCCGGTGCTGCTCAGCAGCGAGTCGAAGGACAGGACGGTGGCGCGCTGCTTGGAGGGGATCAGCGCGTTGAGGTAGGTCTGCCGGACCGGCATCTCGGCCGCCGCTGCGAGGCTCCAGACCGCGAGCAGCGCGACGACGAGCGCGAAGCTGTCGGTGAGCGGGACGACCAGCAGAGCGCCGGCGCTGATCGCCGTCGTCGTGAGGATCATGGAGGTGCGCCGCCGGAAGGCCTGCCGCAGGCGGGGCGCCAGGAAGCCGCCGACGATGTTGGCGCCCGCGACCAGTGCGGCCGCGAGGCCGGCGATGCCGTAGGCCCCCTCGTCGCCGTAGAGCTCCAGCAGGTAGGGCTGCATCGCGTAGAAGACGTAGATCGAGACACCGCCCACGAAGGGTGACGTGAGCATCATCCAGCGGACCGGCGGCCGGCCGAGGCCGTAGGTCAGCGACTCCCGGAAGATCCGGCGCACCTCCGGACCAGGGCGCTTGCCGCGGACCGGCGTGAAGCCGATGTCCTTCATCAGGAAGAACGCCAGCACGAAGGTCGTCCCCAGCAGCACCGCCCGGACGACGAACGGGACGCCGAGGTTGGTCGCCTGTGCGATGACGCCGCCGAGGACCGAGCCGGTGAGCATCGCGGCACCACCCACCGCCTGGGCCCGGCCGAACACGGCGTCCAGCTCGCCGGTGTAGCCGGTGTGGTGCAGCGCGTCGACCAGCCAGGCCTCCATCGCGCCGGAGAAGAACGTGAACCCGAGCCCCAGCAGCACCGACACGACCGCCCACGCCCAGAAGGGCGCGTGGACCTGCCACAGCAGGACGTAGAGCAGCGTCGAGCCCATCAGGGTCAGAGCGCCGACGAGGAAGGAGACCCGGCGACCGCGCAGGTCGGCGACGACCCCGGTGGGCACCTCGAAGACCATCATCCCGGCCGTGAAGAACGCGTTGGCGGCGAAGGCCTCGAGGTTGTTCAGGCCGGCGTCGAGGAGGAAGAGGGTGTTGATGCCCCAGATCAGCGATGCCGACAGGGTCGTGAGCATGACCAGCGTCAGATAGGTGCGCTGCACCGTCCTGGGCGTGGTCACCCAGGTGACAGCGCGATCATCGTCGGTATTTGTTCCGTCCGGGCATCATCCGAGCGCGACGAGGGCCCCGAGGGCGAGCCCGAGGGCGAGCAGCCACAGCAGCGTGGGGACCGAGCGCCAGCGCAACTCAGCCACCGCCGGCCAGGTAGACGGCGCCGTCGCGCACCTCGACCGGCACGGCGGACAACGGGCTGCTCGCGGGGCCGGTGATGACGTCGCCGGTGGCCGCGTCGAAGACGCTGCCGTGGCAGGGGCAGGTGATCTGGCCGTCCGCGACCGGGCCGACCGTGCAGCCCTGGTGCGTGCAGGTCGCCGACAAGCCGTGGACCTGGTCGCCCTCGCGCACCAGGACGACGTGCTGCTCGTCGAGGACGAGCCCGCCGCCGTCGGGCAGGTCCGCGACCTGGGCGACCGGCTCGGCGGCACCCGACGCGTCCCCGCCGGCAGCCGGACCGTAGCCGTTGGCCCCGGACGTGGTGGCCGCCTGCACGGCGTCGCTGCGCCGGGTGACGAGGTAACCGGCCACCGCCCCGAGGGCGACGACCGCTGTCCCGTTGAGGACCGACCGGCGGGTCACCGGCGCGCTCATCGACGGCTCCTCATGTGAGCGGGATCCCGGACCGGGTGAAGAACCACAGCGCCGACGTCAGCCACACCAGGACGAGGGTCGTCAGCACCGCTCCGCCGAGCACCGGCAGTGCCCAGCCGGGCAGCCCCCGGAGGCGGAGGCCGAGCATCTTCGCGGCGTACGCGCCGTAGAACGCGCACCCGGCGAGACCGTGCAGCAGGACCCGCGGGCTCCCCGAGGCGAAGCCGAGAGCCCACATGCAGTGCAGGGCGACCGGCAGCGTGACGGCGAAGGCGAGCGCCCCGCTGAAGCGGTGCGCCTGGGGGGCCCACGCGGGCGCCCGCCCGGCGCCGGGCAGCCGGCCCCACATCCACAGCGCGGTGAGCAGCTGGACGACCAGGAGCGCTGCGGCTGCGCAGGTCAGCCACGCCTTCATCTGCAGCATCCCCGAGAAGCCGAGGGTGGCGAAGGGCCGACCCGCCGGCTGGTGCACGGACGCGTAGACGCCGACGACGACCGCCACGGCGGCGCCGACCAGGACGAGCAGGGCCGCGTTGCGGCTGGCGGCGCTGGTGCGGCCCGGTGCCGCCGCGGTCGTCACGAGATCACTGTCGGCCTGCCGCAACGGACTGGCAAGAGCAGGTTCGTCGCAGGCGGTCAGGGGCTCACGGCCAGGAAGAGGAAGCCGCCGAAGATCGCCAGGTGCACGCCCCCCTGCAGCATTGTGGCCCGGCCAGGCACCACCGTGAGGGTGCCGACGACCACGGTGAGCGCGAGCAGCACCATCTCGACCGGGCCGAGGCCGAGGACCAGTGGCCCGTCCAGCCAGATCGAGGCGATCGCGATGGTCGGGATCGTGAGCCCGATGCTCGCCATCGCCGACCCGAGGCCGAGGTTGAGGCTGGTCTGCACCCGGTCCCGGCGGGCGGCCCGGACCGCGGCCACCGACTCGGGCAGCAGCACGAGGAGTGCGATGACCACGCCGACCACCGCCTGCGGGAGGCCGGCAGCGTCGACCCCGCTCTCGATCGCCGGCGACACCGCCTTCGCGTCGCCGACCACGGCGACCAGTGCCACGACCAGCAGGCCCAGGCTGACCATCGCCTGGCGGTCGGTCGGCGGGTCGGCGTGCTCCTCCACGCCGACGAGGTCGCCGGCCGAGGTGACCGGCAGGAAGTAGTCGCGGTGCCGGACGGTCTGCACGGCCACGAAGAGCCCGTAGAGACACAGCGACGCGACCGCCGCGAAGGCCAGCTGCGGGGCCGAGAACTCGGCGGTCGGCAGCGACGTCGTGAAGGACGGCAGCACCATCGACAGCGTCGCGAGCGTCGTCACCGTCGCCAAGGCCCCGCCGGTGCCCTCGGCGTTGAAGACCGCGACCCGGCGGCGCAGGGCCGCGACCAGCAGGCAGAGGCCGACGATGCCGTTGCAGGTGATCATCACCGCTGCGAAGACCGTGTCGCGGGCCAGCGTCTCGGTCTTGTGGCCGCCGCTGACCATCAGCGTCACGATGAGGGCGACCTCGATGACGGTGACCGCGACGGCGAGCACGAGGGAGCCGAACGGCTCACCGACCCTGTGCGCGACGACCTCGGCGTGGTGCACGGCGGCCAGGACGGCGCCGCCGAGGAAGGCGGCGACGACCGCCACCACGGCAGGCGGGAGGTCCCGCCCCCAGGTGAGCGCGAGCAGCAGCGCTGCGGCCACGGGGACGGCCACCGTCCAGTGCAGGACGCCGGCGCGGTTCGGTGCGGCCATGCCCGATTCTCCCAGGTTCGTGGTGATGATCACCCGTACGGGTGATCATGCAAGACGCGTCCCTGGTCGACGTCAGTCATGTGATAGCGACTGTGCACCCCGTCATGGCGGCCCTGTCGCAGGGCGTCCCGATCACGCTGCTCATGGACCTCGCCGACCCGCTGGGGCCGGACTCGCGCACGGTGCTCGCCACCGAGGTCGCCGACCTGGGCTGGCTGCGCGACCTGGCCTTCCCGGCCGCCGGCACCGACGCGGCCGCTGGCGTCAGCGACCGAGCAACCGGTTGACCATCGCGGCCCGGCGCGACGCCCGGCCGCTGCGCTCCTCCGCCCCGTCCGCGGTCGTCATCGCGGTCAGGCCGGCCGTCACCCCCAGCCACCGGAACGGCTCGGGCTCCCAGCGGGGCGAGCGGTGGTTCGTCCACGGCAGCGCCGTGAGCGCCGTGTCCCGGCCGAGGACCAGGTCGGTCAGGGTGCGCCCGGCCAGGTTCGTCGTCGACAGCCCGTCGCCCACGTAGCCGCCGGCCCAGGCCAGCCCGGTCGCGCGGTCCAGCCCCGCCGATGCGCACCAGTCGCGCGCGATGCCCAGCGGGCCGCCCCAGGCGTGGGTGACGGCCGCGTCGCGAGTGACCGGCAGCAGGTCGCCCAGGACGTGCCGCAGGGCGTCGAACGTCTCCGGCTCGCGGTCGTGCTCGGGACGCACCGTCGACCTGAAGTGGTACGGGGCGCCGCGGCCGCCGAAGGCCAGCCGGTCGTCGGCCGTCCGCTGCCCGTAGACGATCAGGTGGCGGTGGTCGGTGAAGGTCTCCCGGCCGGCCAGCCCGATCGAGGACCACAGCTCGGCCGGCAGCGGCTCGGTCGCGATCATCAGCGAGTAGACCGGCGCGATGGCCCGCCGCTGGCCGGGCAGCCCGGCGGTGTAGCCCTCGGTGGCGCGGACGACGACGTCGGCCCGGACCCGCCCGCGGTCGGTCGTCACGACGTGTGGCTCGATGCGCTGCACGGTGGTCCCCTCGTGCACGACCGCGCCGCGCCGCTCGACCGCGCGCGCCAGCCCGCGCACCAGCCGCGCCGGGTGCACCGCCGCGCAGTGCGGCGTGTAGGTCGCGCCGAGCACGTCGGTGGCGCCGAGCCGGGCACGCGCCTCGCCGGCGCCCAGCAGCACGAGGTCGTCGTCGCCGAAGCCGTAGGACCTGGCCTCGGCCACCTCCGCCCGCGCGCGCTCGAGCTGGACCGGTGTCCGGGCGACCGTCACCGTGCCGCCCTTCGACCAGTGGCAGTCGATGCCCTCCGCGGCCGCGACGGCGCCGACCTCGTCGACGGTCGCCTGCATCGCGCGGTGCTGGGCGACCGCGGCCGTGCGGCCGTAGCGCTTCTCCAGCCACGGCAGCCCGGCCGGGAACAGCGCTGAGCACCAGCCGCCGTTGCGGCCGCTGGCGCCGAAGCCGGCGACCTCGCGCTCGAGGACGGCGACCCGCAGCGACGGGTCGGCCCTGCGCAGGTAGTAGGCGGTCCACAGCCCGGTCAGCCCCCCGCCGACGACGGCGACGTCGACGTCCAGGTCGCCGGGAAGGGCCGGCCGGGGCGTCCAGTCCTCGCCCGCGGTGTCGTGCCAGAGCGAGAGGGTCCGCGGGTCGCGCGTCGCCGGCGCCGAAGCTGCCCTCACGCCCCGGTCCACTGCCGCACGTAGTCGGGTACCAGGTGCCCGCCCCGCAGGTCCGGTGCGTCGACCGGGTCACCCCAGCTGACCCGCATCGGCACGACGCCGGCCCACACCGGCCGGTCGAGGTCGGTCTCCTCGTCGGTGGGCGGGCTGTCGCTGACCTTGACCGACCACTCGTCGAGCGGCAGGGCCAGGACCAGGGTCGCGGCGAGCTCCTTGGCGTTGGGGTGCCGGGCGTCCGCCCACCGCCCCGGCATGAGGTGGTCGGTCAGCACCTGCAGCGCGCGCGGCTTGTCGACATCGGGCACCGGTCTCGCGGCACCGAGCACCATCGCCGAGCGATAGTGCATCGACGACTCGAACGTCGACCGAGCGGCGACCAGCCCGTCCACGAGCGTGACCGTCAGACAGGTCGGTGCCCCGGCGGCGAGCCCCCGGAAGAGCCGGCTGCCGGTCGACCCGTGGAAGAGGACCTGGTCACCGTCGCGGGCCTGGGCCACCGGGAGGACGTACGGGCGTCCTTCTCCATCGACGACCGCGACGTGCGCGACCCGGGCGGCGTCCAGGACCGCGTCGAGGACGGCACGGTCGCTGACCTGCTTCTCCGGCAGCCGCCGGACCCTCGTGCGCGCCGCGCGGTCGGTGGGGTCAGTCCGGCTGTCCTCGCGGCTCAGAGCCGGGTCCACGCCTCGCTCAGCACGCTGCGCAGGATCTGCTCCATCTCGTCGAAGTGCGACTGGTCGCAGACCAGCGGTGGCGAGAGCTGGATGACGGGGTCGCCCCGGTCGTCGGCCCGGCAGTAGAGCCCGGCGTCGAAGAGCGCCTTCGACAGGAAGCCGCGCAGCAGGCGCTCCGACTCGTCGTCGTCGAAGGTCTCGCGGGTGGCCTTGTCCTTGACCATCTCGATGCCGTAGAAGAACCCGTCGCCACGGACGTCGCCGACGATCGGCAGGTCCGTGAGCTTCTCGAGCGTCCGGCGGAAGTCGGCGCCGGTGTCCAGCACGTGCTGGTTGAGCTGCTCGCGCTCGAAGATGTCGAGGTTGGCCAGGGCCACCGCGGCCGACACCGGGTGCCCGCCGAACGTGTAGCCGTGGGCGAACATGTTGTTGCCCTGCAGGAACGGCTCCACGACGCGATCGCTGACGAGCATGGCGCCGATGGGGGAGTAGCCGGAGGTCATCCCCTTGGCGCAGGTGATGATGTCGGGCTGGTAGCCGTAGCGGTCCGCGCCGAAGTAGTGGCCCAGCCGGCCGAACGCGCAGATGACCTCGTCGGAGACCAGCAGCACATCGTGGCGGTCGCAGATCTCGCGCACCCGCTGGAAGTAGCCGGGGGGAGGTGGGAAGCAGCCACCGGAGTTCTGCACCGGCTCCAGGAAGACCGCGGCGACCGTGTCGGGACCCTCGAACTCGATGGCCTCCTCGATCCGGTCGGCGGCCCAGCGGCCGTAGGCCTCCAGGTCGTCTCCGTGCTCCGTGGCCCGGTAGAAGTTGGTGTTGGGCACCTTGTGGGCACCGGGCACCAGCGGCTCGAACATCTCCTTGGCGGCCGGGATGCCGGTGATGGACAGCGCGCCCTGCGGCGTGCCGTGGTAGGCGACGTTGCGGCTGATCACCTTGTGCTTGAGCGGCTTGCCGGTCAGCTTGAAGAAGTTCTTCGCGACCTTCCAGGCGCTCTCGACGGCCTCGCCGCCGCCCGTGGTGAAGAAGACCCGGTTGATGTCACCGGGCGCCAGGTGCGCGAGCCGCTCGGCGAGCTCGACGGCCTTGGGGTGCGCGTAGGACCACAGCGGGAAGAACGCCAGCTCGCTGGCCTGCTTCGCGGCCACCTCGGCGAGCTCCGTGCGGCCGTGCCCGGCCTGCACGACGAACAGGCCGGCCAGGCCGTCGAGGTAGCGACGGCCCTGGTCGTCCCAGATGTAGGGGCCCTCGCCGCGCACGATCACCGGGACGTCGGCCTTCTGGTAGGTCGACATGCGGGTGAAGTGCATCCACAGGTGGTCGCGCGCGGAGGCGGCGAGGTTGCCGTCGGAGGCGTGCTGCGGCTGGCTGGCGGACTGGTCGGACATGGTCATCTGGTGCCCCAGTTGTAGAGCTGCTTGCGCAGCTTCAGGTAGACGAACGTCTCGGTGCTGCGTACCGAGGGCACGGCACGGATCCGTTTGCTGATGAGGTCGAGCAGGTGGTCGTCGTCCTCGCAGACGACCTCGACGAGCAGGTCGAACCCCCCGGCCGTGATCACGACGTAGTCGACCTCGGCCATGTCGGCGATCTTCTCCGCGACCGTCTCGACGTCGCCCTCGCAGTTGATGCCGATCATGGCCTGGCGGGGGAAGCCCACCTGGAGCGGGTCGGTGACGGCCACGATCTGCATGACCCCCGCGTCCAGCAGCCGCTGGACGCGCTGCCGGACGGCTGCCTCGGAGAGGCCGACGGCCTTCCCGATCGTGGCGTAGGCGCGCCGGCCGTCCTCCTGGAGCTGCTCGATGATCGCCTTGGAGACGTCGTCGAGCACCACCCCCGTGCCCCGCTCCCGGCCTGCCATGGGCCCGATCCTGTCGAGTCGAACCCTCCTTTGGCAAGCGAATCCGTCGCTGTCTGGCCGTGAAATTGCTGAATCTGTCGTCTGGGCCCTCTGGAACTGTTGAGAACCCCGCTGGGCGGCTAGTCTCCGCTGCAGTCCCAGCCCGCGCCGACGGCAGGAGCCCAACCCGTGAGCACCGACGTTCTCTCCAACTTCGTGGACGGCAAGCCGGCCGACGCCGCCGACGGCCGTACGAACGACCTGGTGGACCCGAGCACCGGGCAGGTCTTCGCCCGGGCACCGGTGTCCTCGGCCGCGGACGTCGACGCGGCCGTCCAGGCCGCCGCCCGGGCCTTCGAGACCTGGCGCGACAGCACGCCGAGCGATCGGCAGAAGGCGCTCATCCGGATCGCCGACGCCATCGAGTCGCGCGCCGACGAGCTGGTCGACGCCGAGGTACGCAACACCGGCAAGCCGCGCGGGCTGACGCTGTCGGAGGAGATCCCGCCGATGGTCGACCAGATCCGGTTCTTCGCCGGCGCCGCGCGGGTCCTCGAGGGCCGGTCGGCCGGTGAGTACATGGCCGGCCACACGTCCTTCGTCCGGCGCGAGCCCATCGGGGTCTGTGCGCAGGTCACGCCGTGGAACTACCCGATGATGATGGCGGTCTGGAAGTGGGCGCCTGCCATCGCCGCCGGCAACACGGTCGTCCTCAAGCCCTCCGACACCACGCCGGTGTCGACGCTGCTGATGGCCGAGATCATGGCCGAGTTCCTGCCGGCCGGCGTCTTCAACGTCGTCACCGGCGACCGCGACACCGGCCGCGCCCTCGTGTCGCACGAGATCCCGCAGATGGTGAGCATCACCGGGTCGGTGCGGGCGGGCATGGAGGTCGCGACCTCCGCGGCCACCGACCTGAAGAAGGTGCACCTGGAGCTCGGCGGCAAGGCGCCCGTCGTGGTCTTCGACGACGCCGACCTGGAGGCGGCCGCCGAGGCCATCGCGGTCGCCGGCTACTTCAACGCCGGGCAGGACTGCACCGCGGCGACCCGGGTGCTGGCCGCCCCGGGCATCCACGACGACTTCGTGGCCGCGCTCGCCCAGCAGGCCAAGGACAGCGCCAAGACCGGGCTCTCCGACGACGAGGACGTCCTCTTCGGCCCGCTGAACAGCAGCAACCAGCTCGACAAGGTGATGGGCTTCCTGCAGCGGGCACCACAGCATGCCGAGGTCGCCGCCGGCGGGCACCGCGTCGAGGGCGAGCTCGCGGGCGGCTTCTTCCACGAGGCCACCGTCGTGTCCGGGCTGCGGCAGGACGACGAGATGGTGCAGGACGAGATCTTCGGCCCGGTCATCACCGTTCAGCGCTTCGGCGACGAGGAGGAAGCGCTGCGCTGGGCCAACGGTGTGCAGTACGGCCTCGCGTCCTCGGTCTGGACGAAGGACCACGGCCGCGCGATGCGGATGGCCAAGCGGCTCGACTTCGGCTGCGTCTGGATCAACACCCACATCCCGCTCGTCGCGGAGATGCCGCACGGCGGCTTCAAGCACTCCGGCTACGGCAAGGACCTCTCGATGTACGGCTTCGAGGACTACACGCGCGTCAAGCACGTGATGTCCAACATCGAGGGCTGAGCACGACCGGGTTCCGGGGACCGTGACCGGCGACGGGGTCGACCTGGTCCTGCGCGGCCGGGTCCGCACCGGTGACCCCACGGCGCCGCTGGCCCGCGCCGTGGCGGTGCGCGACGGCTTGGTCGTGGCGCTCGACGAGGACGCGCTGGCACTGGCCGCCGCGGCGAGCGAGGTGCTCGACGTCCCGGCCGTGCTGCCGGCCTTCGGCGACGGTCATGTGCACCCGCTGTGGGGCGGGGTCGAGCTCGCCGGTCCCGCCGTCCGCGACCTGGGCTCCGTCGCCGAGATCGTCGAGGAGGTACGTCGCTACGCGGCCCGGCACCCCGACGACGAGTGGGTCATGGGCGGACCGTACGAACCCACTCTCGCGCCGCGAGCACTGTTCGACGCGGCCTGGCTGGACGCCGCCGTCCCCGACCGGCCGGTCGTCCTGCAGTCCTCGGACCACCACTGCGCCTGGGTCAACAGCGAGGCCCTGCGCCGGGCCGGCATCGACGGGACCACGCCGGACCCGGTCGCCGGGACGATCGCCCGCCGCCCGGACGGGTCGCCGCTCGGGACCCTTGTCGAGTGGACGGCCATGGACCTCGTGATCCGGCACGCCCCGCCGCCGCCCCTGGCCGAGAAGGTCCTGGCCGTCGAGCGGGCCACCGGGCTGCTCGCCTCCGCCGGAGTGACCTGGGCGCAGGAGGCGGCGCTCTCGCCGGCGGACGTCGAGGCCTACCTGGTCGCGGCCGAGTCCGGGCGGCTGTCCTGCCGGGTCAACGTCGCGCTGCGCGCCGAGCCCGGTGACTGGCCGCAGCAGCGGGCCCCCTTCGTGGCCGCCCGGCGCCGGGCCGCGGAGTCCGCGTGGGCCGACCAGGTGTCCGTCCGCACCGTCAAGTTCTTCGCGGACGGCGTGATCGAGGCGGGCACCGCAGCGCTCCTCGCGCCGTACGACGACATCCCGCCCGACCAGCCGCACACCTGCGGGCTGCCGGTGTGGGCGCCCGAGCAGCTCGCGGCGGCGGCGGCCGCGTTCGACGCCGACGGCTTCCAGCTGCACATCCACGCCATCGGTGACGCCGGGGTCCGGGCGGCGCTGGACGCGGTGGCGCACGTGGCCGCCGTCAACGGCCCGCGGGACCGGCGACCCGTGCTCGCCCACACCCAGCTGGTCGACCCGGCCGACCTGCCGCGCTTCGCCGAGCTCGGGGTGGTCGCCAACTTCGAGCCGCTGTGGGCGCAGCTCGACGCGGTGCAGACCGAGCTCACGATCCCCCGGATCGGCGCGGCGCGCGGTGCCCGGCAGTACCCGATGGCCAGCCTGCTGGCCTCCGGCGCCGTGCTGTCGATGGGCACCGACTGGCCGGTGAGCTCGCACCGGCCGCTGGAGGGGCTGCCGCAAGCCGTCGCCGGTCACTGGGTCGAGCACGAGCGGCTGCCGGTCGCGGCGGCGCTGTCGGCGTGCACGGCGGGGACGGCGTACCAGGCCTTCGAGGAGCATGCCTGGGGCACGATCGGCCTCGGCCGGCGCGCTGACCTGGTCGCCCTCGCCGCCGACCCGCACGACGTGCCACCGGACCGCTGGCCGGGCCTGGCGGTCGTCGGGACCTGGCTCGGCGGTCGCCGCACGTGGCCGGCGGGATCCGCCGGGTGACGGCCGGGTAGTAACGATTTCGTTGCCGGAGCGGATCTACGCGACGGAATCGCTTGTCCACCCCCGACCGCTCTGACAGGATCGGCCCCGATCTGCCCGCCGTCCTTTGCAGCAGCGACCGAGGAGCGCCGGAGTGCACCAGTTCGTCGCCGGGCAACGCCGAGAGGGGCGCTCCTCGGAGACCCTCGACGTGCTCGACCCGTCGTCCGGCGAGACCGTGGAGCAGGTCCGGCTGGCCGACGGCAGCGATGTCGACGACGCGGTGGGTGCCGCGCGGGCGGCCTTCCCGGGCTGGTCGTCCGCCCCGCCGGTGGAGCGGTCCGCGGCGCTGACCAGGATGGCCGCCGTCCTCGAGGAGCGCGCCGGGCTGATCGCGCGCACCGAGACCCGACAGACCGGGAAGCCGATCCGGCTCTCCACCGGCTTCGACGTCCCGGGCACCATCGACAACGTCGCCTTCTTCGCCGGGACCGCCCGCCACCTGGAGGGCAAGGCGGCGGGGGAGTACTCGGGCGACCACACCTCCTACGTCCGCCGCGAGGCGATCGGCGTCGTGGGCTCGGTCGCCCCGTGGAACTACCCGCTGCAGATGGCGGCCTGGAAGATCCTCCCGGCGATCGCCGCCGGAAACACGATCGTCCTCAAGCCGGCCGAGATCACCCCGCTCACGGCCCTGCTCTTCGCCGAGGCCGCCGTGGACGCCGGTGTCCCGGCCGGCGTGGTCAACGTCGTGAGCGGCACCGGGCCGGTCGCGGGCGAGGCGCTCATGTCCCACCCCGACGTCGACATGGTGTCCTTCACCGGCTCGTCGGCGGTCGGCCGGCGGGTGATGGAGCTCGCGGCCAGGGGTCCCAAGCGGGTCCACCTCGAGCTCGGCGGCAAGGCGCCCTTCCTCGTCTTCGACGACGCCGACGTCGACGCCGCGGTGCACGGGGCGGTCGCGGGCGCGCTCATCAACAGCGGCCAGGACTGCACGGCCGCGACGAGGGCGTACGTCCAACGACCGCTCTACGACGCCTTCGTCGCCGGTGTCGCCGACGTGATGGGCACCGTCGTGCTCGGTGAGCCGTTGGACGAGCGGACCGACCAGGGACCGCTCGTGTCACGCCGCCAGCAGGAGCGCGTCGCGGGGTTCGTCGACCGCGCCCGCGCCGACGGCGCGAAGGTCGTGAGAGGAGGCGCCGTGCCCGGAGGGTCGCTGGCCCGCGGTGCCTACTACGAGCCGACCTTGGTGGTCGACGCCGCGCAGCAGTCCGAGATCGTGCAGGACGAGGTCTTCGGCCCGGTCCTGGTCGTGCTGCCGTTCGACAGCGACGACGACGGCCTCCGGCTGGCCAACGACACCCCGTACGGCCTGGCGGCGTCTGCCTGGACCCGCGACGTCGTGCGCTCCCTGCGCGCCACTCGCGAGCTGCGGGCCGGCTGCGTGTGGGTCAACGACCACATCCCGATCATCAGCGAGATGCCGCACGGCGGGTACCGTGCGTCAGGGTTCGGCAAGGACATGTCCACGTACTCGTTCGACGAGTACACCGTCGTCAAGCACGTGATGATCGACACCACCGGCGCCGCTCGCAAGGAGTGGCATCGCACCATCTTCTCGGGGACAGACGCACCATGACCCGACCACCGCTGAGGAGCCTGCCAGCATGAGCCCCCGCAACCGAGTCCGACATGACGACCCGATGTTCCAGGCGCTGGTGCGCTCGCAGCTGACCCGCCGCACCGTCCTCCGAGGCGCCGGCGGGGTCGGGGTCGCCGCCGCGCTCGCAGCGTGCGGCACGGGCGACACCAGCGAGCCCGGCAGCACGCCAGAGCCCCAGGCCACCGTCGAGGACAAGTCGGCCACCGACAAGGTGGTGCGCTGGGCCAACTGGCCCGCCTACCTCGACTACGACGAGGAGGCCAAGAACTACCCGACGCTGGAGAAGTTCCAGTCCGACTCGGGCATCAAGGCCACCTACGCCGAGGACATCGACGACAACGACTCCTACTACGGCAAGATCCAGGGGCAGCTGCGCAACGGCGACGACATCGGCAAGGACGTCATCACGCTGACCGACTGGATGGCCGGCCGCCTGATCCGGCAGGGCTACGTCCAGGAGCTCGACAAGGCCAAGATCCCGAACGCCGGCAACCTGAACCCCGCCCTGCAGGACGTGGGCTTCGACCCCGGCCGCAAGTTCTCGATGACCTGGCAGAGCGGCTACGCCGGCATCGGCTACCGCAAGGACAAGGTCGGCCGCGAGCTCAAGACGCTCGACGACCTCTGGGCGCCCGACCTCAAGGGCAAGATCGTGGTCCTCTCCGAGATGCGCGACACGGTCGGGCTGATCATGCTGAGCCAGGGTGTGGACATCTCCACGGACTTCTCCGAGGACCAGTTCAACAGCCGCGCTCGACGTCCTGCAGAAGCAGGTCGACTCCGGCCAGATCCGCCAGGTCAAGGGCAACTCGTACCTCGAGGACCTGCGCAGCGGCAACGCGATCGCAGCGATCGCGTGGTCCGGCGACATCCTGCTGGCGCAGTTCGAGGAGGAGGACCCGAACTACACGTTCGCCCTTCCCGAGACCGGCGGGACGCTGTGGTCGGACAACCTGATGGTCCCGATCGGCTCCCCGCACAAGACCAACGCCGAGAAGCTCATCGACTTCTACTACGACCCCGCCATCGCGGCCGAGGTCGCTGCCTACGTCAACTACATCTGCCCGGTCGACGGGGCGAAGGAGGAGATGGAGAAGATCGACCCGTCGCTGGTCGACAGCCCGCTGATCTTCCCCACCGAGGAGGACCTGGCCAACGTGAAGGTGTTCCGCAGCCTCGACCCCGACGAGGAGACCACCTACTCGGAGTCCTTCCAGAAGGTGATCGGCAACTGATGACCCAGGGGGCGGCCGGCCGCGACCTGCGGCTGGAACACGTCACGAAGCGCTTCGGATCTTTCGTGGCGGTCGACGACCTGTCGCTGACCATCCCGTCCGGGTCCTTCTTCGCGCTCCTCGGCCCGTCCGGGTGCGGGAAGACGACGACGTTGCGGATGGTGGCGGGTCTCGAGGACCCTACGGCCGGCAGCATCCTGATCGGTGACGACGACGTGACCGGCAGCAAGCCGTACAAGCGGCCGGTCAACACGGTGTTCCAGTCCTACGCGCTCTTCCCGCACCTCGACATCTTCGAGAACGTCGCGTTCGGGCTGCGGCGCCGCGGCGCAAAGGATCTCAAGCGCCAGGTCGAGGAGGCCCTCGAGCTGGTGGAGCTCTCGTCGATGGCCCGGCGCAAGCCGGCCCAGCTCTCCGGCGGCCAGCAGCAGCGGGTGGCGCTTGCCCGGGCGATCGTCAACCGCCCCGCCGTGCTGCTGCTCGACGAGCCGCTCGGCGCCCTCGACCTCAAGCTGCGAAAGCAGATGCAGATCGAGCTCAAGCGGATCCAGACCGAGGTCGGCCTGACGTTCGTCCACGTCACGCACGACCAGGAGGAGGCCATGACGATGGCCGACACCATCGCGGTCATGAACGGCGGCCGGATCGAGCAGCTCGGCAGCCCTGGTGACCTCTACGAGGCGCCGGAGACGACCTTCGTCGCCAACTTCCTCGGCCAGTCCAACCTGGTGCGCGCCAGCGTCTCCGGCACCGACGGGGACGCCCTGGTACTGGACCTGCAGGGCCAGAAGCTCGCGATGCCGGCGGCGCGCCGGGCGGCCGGTGCCGGGGACGACCTGCTGGTCGGCATCCGTCCAGAGAAGATCCACATGCAGGTCTCGGAGGGCTCGGCGACGGCCGACCCCACGCACAACGTGCTGTCCGGCGGCGTCGTGACGGACACCAGCTTCACCGGAGTGAGCACGCAGTACCTCGTGCGGATGCCATGGGGCCAGGAGCTGATGGTCTTCGTCCAGAACCTGGGGGTCGCCGGCGTCCACCCGCCGGGCACCAAGGTCGACCTCAGCTGGGACCCCGCCCACACGTTCGCGCTCGACGGCAGCGCCGACGCCACTGCCGGTGTCGAGCACGACGAGGGCGCGGCTCCGCTGCCGGTCGGGTGAGGGACCGATGAGCGTCGCCGCCGGGATCGGGGTCGGAGAGCGACCGGCCGAGGACCATCAGCCTCCCGAGGAGGACGCGGCCCGGCCGGTGGGCCGTCGTCGCCTCACCCCCTACCTGCTCCTGCTGCCGGGCATGGCCTGGCTCGCGATCTTCTTCATCGTGCCGATCCTGACGCTGCTCTCCACGTCCACCCAGACGCGTCCGGAGGGCGCCGAGATCGGCGTCTACACCCAGACCTTCCGGCTGGCCAACTACCCCGACGCGATCGGCGAGTACCTCGAGGTCTTCGTCCGGTCGTTCACCTACGCGTTCATCGCCACGGTGCTGGCGCTCGCCATCTCGTACCCGCTGGCATACGCGATCGCCTTCAAGTCGGGCCGGCTGCGCAACATCCTGCTGGTGCTGGTCGTGGCGCCGTTCTTCGTCAGCTTCCTGCTGCGGACGGTGGCCTGGAAGCAGATCCTTGCCGACAACGGGTGGGTCGCCGACATCCTGCGCTTCCTCCACATCCTGAGCGAGGACGGCCGCATCATCAACACCGCGATGGCGGTCGTCATCGGCATCACCTACAACTTCCTGCCCTTCATGATCCTGCCGATCTACGCCTCGCTCGAGCGGGTCGACCCCCGGCTGATGGAGGCGGCGGGCGACCTCTACGCCAACGGACTCACGACGCTGCGCAAGGTGACCTTCCCGCTGTCGCTGCCCGGCGTCGTCGCCGGCACGCTGCTGACCTTCATCCCGGCCGCCGGTGACTACGTCAACTCTTCACTGCTCGGCGACCCGGTCCACACCACGATGGTCGGCAACGTCATCGACAGCCGCTTCCTGCGCGTCGTCGACTACCCGACCGCGGCCGTGCTGTCGGTGACCCTGATGGTGTCGATCCTGGTCCTCGTCGGGTTCTACATCCGCCGCGCCGGCACGGAGGAGCTGGTATGACCTCCGCGACCGTGACCGGGCCGGCCGCAGGCAGGCAGCAACCGCTCGGCCGTCGCGTCGGGCGCTGGCTCTCCCGCAACGCGATCCGGATCTACGCCGTCATCGGCTTCACCTACCTCTTCATCCCGGTGGCCTACACGCTGGCCTTCTCCTTCAACGACTCCGGGAAGTCCAACATCGCGTGGAAGGGCTTCACGCTCGACAAGTGGAAGAACCCGTGCGGCGCGCCCGACGTCTGCACGGCTCTGGGCAACAGCCTCAAGATCGGGCTGATCGCCACGCTCATCGCGACCCTCCTCGGCACGATGGTCGCGTTCGCGCTGGCCCGGCACCGCTTCCGTGGCCGGACCGGGACCAACCTGACGATCTTCCTGCCGATGGCGACACCCGAGGTCGTGCTCGGTGCCTCGCTGCTGGCGCTCTTCCTGAACCTGCGGATCAACCTGGGCTTCTGGACCATCGTCATCGCCCACGTGATGTTCTGCATCTCCTTCGTCGTGGTGACGGTGAAGGCGCGCATCGCGAGCCTGGACCCGCGACTCGAGCAGGCCGCCATGGACCTCTACGCGGACGAGTGGCAGACCTTCCGCCGCATCACCCTGCCGCTCGTCGCGCCGGGCATCTTGGCCGGCGCGCTGCTGGCGTTCTCGCTGTCCTTCGACGACTTCATCATCACCAACTTCAACTCCGGCTCGGTCAACACCTTCCCGAAGTTCGTGTGGGTGTCGTCGCTGCGCGGCATCCCCGCGCAGGCCAACGTCATCGCGTCTGCGATGTTCTTCCTCGCGCTCGCGGCGGTCGTCTTCGGGCAGCTGGTGGCCGGTCGGCGGCGGAGGACCTAGTGGACCCGGTCGGCGCGCTCGCCGACGTCCGGCACCTGCCGTTCTGGCTCGACGGTCCGCAGCTATCGGACGAGCCGGCGCTGACCGCCGACGCCACGGCTGACCTGGCGGTCGTCGGAGCCGGCTACACGGGGCTCTGGACGGCCCTCCTCGCCAAGCAGCGGCACCCGGGCCGGGACGTCGTCGTCCTCGAGGGACGCAGCGCCGGGTGGGCCGCCTCGGGACGCAACGGAGGCTTCTGCGCGGCCTCGCTCACCCACGGGCTGCGCAACGGCCTCGACCGCTTCCCGGCCGAGATGCGGCAGCTCGAGCGGCTCGGCCGGGAGAACCTGGACGCCATCGAGAAGACCGTCGCGGACGAGGGCATCGACTGCTCGTGGGAGCGCACCGGCGAGCTCACCGCGGCCACGGCGCCGTGGCAGGCGGCCGGGCTGCGCGACCTGCCGGCGCTCGCGGCATCCGTCGGCACCGAGCTGGAGTGGCTCGACGCGGACGAAGTCCGCGCCAGGGTCGCCTCACCGACCTACCAGGGTGGTGTCCTCGACCGCGAGGGCGTCGCGATGGTCGACCCCGCCCGGCTGGCACAGGGGCTGCGCGCAGCCTGCCTGCGCTCCGGCGTGCGGCTGCACGAGAACACCCCGGTGACCGGCCTCGAGGCCGACGGTGTCGCGGTGCGGCTCACCACGCCGTGGGCCGCGGTCCGGGCCGGTCGCGTCGTGCTGGCCACCAACGCGTTCACTCCCGTGCTGCGGCGCCTGCGGTCGTACGTCGTCCCGGTGTGGGACTACGCCCTCGTCACCGAGCCCCTCACACCGGCGCAGCGCGCGTCCGTCGGCTGGGCGGACCGGCACGGCGTCTCGGACGCCGGCAACCTCTTCCACTACTACCGGCTGACCGACGACGACCGGGTGCTCTGGGGCGGCTACGACGCGGTCTACCACTTCGGCGGGCGCACCGACGAGCGGCTGTCCCGCGACCCGCGCACCTTCCGGACGCTCGCCGCGCACTTCCAGGAGACGTTCCCGCAGCTGGCCGACGTGCGGTTCACGCATGCGTGGGGCGGGGTCATCGACACCTGCTCGCGCTTCACCGCGTTCTGGGGCACCGCGCTCGGCGGCCGGGTGTCCTACTCGCTGGGCTACACCGGCCTCGGTGTCGGGGCGAGCAGGTTCGGCGCGCAGGTCGCGCTGGACCTCGTCGATGGCGCGGACACCGAGCGCACCCGGCTGCAGATGGTCCGCAAGCGGCCGCTGCCCTTCCCGCCGGAGCCGGTGCGCTGGGCCGGAGTCGAGCTGACCCGGCGAGCGGTGGCCAAGGCGGATGCCCGCGACGGTCGGCGCGGCCCCTGGCTGCGGACACTGGACGCACTCGGGATGGGCTTCGACTCATGATCACCACATGAGCAGGTACGGCGCGATGTTCGGGCCCGACATCACCTTCCTCGGCGTGCCTCGGTGCGACCTCGGCGACCCGACGACGTTCGCCGGCGCGGACGTCGTCGTCGTGGGCGCGCCCTTCGACGGCGGTACGTCGCACCGGCCGGGCACCCGCTTCGGCCCCCAGGCGATCAGGTCGACCGACTACCTGCCGCACGACGGCTCCCGGCCGCACCTCGCGCTGCGGGTGGACGCGCTTCGAGACCTGCGGGTGCTCGACGCCGGCGACGTCGAGATGCCGCCCGGCCACATCGAGCGGTCCCTCGACGCCCTCACCGAGGCGGTGGCGACGGTCGCCATGTCCGGGGCGATCCCGGTCGTCCTCGGCGGCGACCACTCGATCACGCTGGCCGACGTCACCGGCGTCGCGCGCCGGCACGGCGACGGCCGAGTGTCGGTGGTGCACTTCGACGCGCACGCCGACACCGGCGACATCGAGTTCGGCTCGCTCTACGGCCACGGCCAGCCCATGCGCCGGCTGATCGAGTCGGGGGCGGCCCGCGGCGACCGGTTCCTGCAGATCGGCCTGCGCGGCTACTGGCCCGGACCGGAGACGCTCGACTGGATGGCCGACCAGCGGATGCGGTCGTACGAGATGACCGAGATCGGCACGCGCGGCCTGGACGACTGCCTGGACGAGGCCTTCGGCATCGCGGTCGACGACTGCGACGGGGTCTTCCTGTCGGTCGACATCGACGTCGCCGACCCTGGCCACGCACCGGGGACCGGAACCCCGGAGCCCGGCGGGCTCTCCGCGCGCCAGCTCCTCGACGCCGTGCGCCGGGTCTGCCTCGAGCTGCCCGTCGTCGGGGTCGACGTGGTCGAGGTGTCGCCGCCCTACGACCACGCGGACATCACCGCGGCGCTGGCCAACCGCGTGGTGCTGGAGGCGCTGTCCGGCATCGCGGTGCGGCGCTGCGGGGACCACTCACCAGCCGCGCCGGCCGCTGCTGGCCGACCGGAGCACGACCGACAGAGACAGCACCGACGACCGAGATGGGGCATAGCCGAATGCGGATCCTGCTGGTGGGCGCCGGCGGTGTGGGCTCGGCGGCGGTGGGCATCGCCGCCCGTCGCGACTTCTTCGAGACGATGGTGGTCGCGGACTACGACATCTCGCGCGCGGAGCGGGCGGTCGCGGCACACGCCGGTGACGCCCGCTTCGTCGCCGCCCAGGTCGACGCGTCGTCGGCCGAGGCGGTGGCCGGGCTGTGCCGCGAGCACCAGGTCACCCACGTGTTCAACGCGGTGGACCCGCGCTTCGTCATGCCCATCTTCGAGGGCGCGTTCGCCGCCGGGGCCGACTACCTCGACATGGCCATGTCGCTGTCGAAGCCGCACCCGGACGAGCCGCACGCGCGCACCGGCGTGAAGCTCGGCGACGACCAGTTCGCGGTCGCGGGCCAGTGGGAGTCGGCCGGGCGGCTGGCGCTCGTCGGCATCGGCGTCGAGCCGGGGCTCTCCGACGTCTTCGCGCGGTACGCGGCCGACCACCTCTTCGACGAGATCGACGAGGTCGGCATCCGGGACGGGGCGAACCTCGAGGTCGCCGGGTACGACTTCGCGCCCTCCTTCTCCATCTGGACGACCATCGAGGAGTGCCTCAACCCGCCGGTGGTGTGGGAGAAGGACCGTGGGTGGTTCACGACCCCGCCGTTCAGCGAGCCGGAGGTCTTCGACTTCCCGGAGGGCATCGGGCCGGTCGAGTGCGTCAATGTCGAGCATGAGGAGGTGCTGCTCGTCCCGCGGTGGGTGGATGCGAAGCGGGTGACGTTCAAGTACGGCCTCGGCGACGAGTTCATCACCGTCCTGCAGGTGCTGCACAAGATCGGACTCGACGGCACCGACAAGGTCCGCGTCGGGGGTGTCGAGGTCTCGCCGCGCGACGTGGTGGCCGCCTGCCTGCCCGACCCGGCGACCCTCGGCGACCGGATGACCGGCAAGACCTGCGCGGGCACGCTGGTGACCGGCCGCAAGGACGGCAAGGACCGGTCCGTGTACCTCTACCACGTGGTCGACAACGAGTGGTCGATGGCGGAGTACGGCCACCAGGCGGTGGTGTGGCAGACCGCCATCAACCCGGTGGTGGCGCTGGAGCTGCTGTCCTCCGGCGCGTGGGGCGGCGCCGGTGTGCTCGGCCCGGAGGCCTTCGACGCGATGCCGTTCCTCGACCTGCTGACGGCGTACGGCTCCCCCTGGGGCATGCGGGAGGGTGGTTAGGGATGGTGCGGATCTTTCACATCGCTCTCACGACCGACTGGGCGCAGGCCGTTGCCGCGGGGGAGTACCGCGTCTCGACCCTCGGCCGGACCCTCGAGGAGGAGGGCTTCCTGCACATGTCGTACGACGCGCAGTGGGCCGGTGTCCTGGCCGCCTACTACCGGGACGTCACCGAGCCGCTCGTGCTGCTCGAGGTCGACCCGGACCGCGTCGGGTCCCCGGTGGTCGTCGAGCCGCCCCCCGGCGCGCCGGAGGGGGCGGAGGCCTACCCGCACGTCTACGGCCCGTTGCCGGTCGAGGCCGTCGTCGCCGTGCACCCCGACCCGCGGGGCTGAGGCGGCGCCTCGCCCATCCTGCTGGGCTAGGCGCGGACGCCGCCAGCGGTCATGCGAGGCGGTCGTGGAGCCATGCCAAGAGTTTCCGCTCGTAATCGGGCGAGACCTGCCCGTGCTCGAGCCAATCGTCTGGATCGCTCGCGAGCGTCGCGGCGTGCCCGGTTCCCGGCAACGACACGATCGTGAGATCGGCCTCGGCGCCAAGAGCCGACCGCCAGACGTCGGCGCTCTCGGCAACGGGGATCCAGCGGTCATGCTCGCCGAAGAACAAGAGCACCGGAAGGCTCAGACGTCGCAACGCCGGACGGATGTCGAACTCCATCTCCTCGGCCCAGGTGGCATCGATCAGAGACGCATCAGTCGGCACAAACGCGAGCTTGAACCACGGTTCCTCAACAACGGAATCCAAGATTGCTTGGGCATCGGAAACGGTCATCCGGTCGTGCGACAGCTCGTCCATCGCGCGCCGCAGCTCCAACATGCGATCGACAGCCTCGTCGCCATGGCCGGCCTCGCGCATCAGTGCGCGGGTTGCGAACGCCATCTGGGCCCCTGGTGTGACACCGGCTGCCGACACCGCAACGAGCACGGCCGGCTGCGGTGATCCAGCCGCTGCCAGCGGTGCGATCCAGCCACCTTGGCTGATTCCCCAGAGGCCGATCCGTGTCGGATCGATCCGTTCGTCCCCCGCACACCGTGACATCCACGCCCGGACGTCCGCCGCCAGCAGCTCGTAGGTGCTACTGCCCGCATCACCGCTCGACTCACCCTCACCGCGACGATCGAACAGGAGGGTCCCGATTCCCGCCGCTGGCAGCGTCTTCTCCAGGTGCTGGAACAAGTGGAACTGCCGAGTGCCGCCCTCCGCCCCGTGGACGCCGATCACCAAGGGGCTGGGCGCCGCCGTCCCTGGCAACGTCAGCCGGCCAGAGAGCAGAGCGCCGTCGGTCTCGAGGGTCACATCCTCGCTGTGCATCTCACCGCGTCACGGCCGCGCTCACCTGGTCGAGCATGGCCTGCTCACCCTGGCTCACCTGGTGTGCGCCGAAGCCCATGAAGCCGCCGTCCTTGGCCGCGTTCGCCGCGTCCTGGGCTGTGGCGAGCAGCCACCGTCCGAATGCTGCCGCCTCGTCGGCGGTCGCCTTGGCCACAACGATGTCCTGGACGGCTCGGAGCTCATCGAGGATCTGCGGTCCCGGGAGAGCGTCCTTCGACGGCTTGTAACCCTTGAGGGGGTTCTGCTTCTGCTGGGTCATGGCCTGGATCTCCAGGGCCACGTCGGCCAGCAGCTGCTCGCGGCTGGGCGGGTTGGTGGCGGACTTGAGTGTCGCCAGCGTCTCCTTGGTGGCCTCGATGGGGCCGCCGGGGTCGGCGAGCGAGATTGCCAGCCCTGCTACGAACGGGGCTCGCACGATCCGGGCCCATTCCTCGTCGGAGAAGTCACTCTTCGTTGTCATGGGGCCTCCCGGACACCAAGTCGTCGCCACCACTGCGCCACCCGATGCGTGGCCAGGCGTCCCATCGTTGGACGGGCCGGCTGGGTCGTCCTCACCCGCCGCTGGTGATTCGGGCCGGCTCAGCCCAGCGAGGCGAAGGCCTTCTCCAGGATGCCGAGGCCCTCCTCGAGCAGCGGCTCCGGCATCACCAGCGGCGGCAGGAGGCGCAGCACGTTGCCGTAGGTGCCGCAGGTGAGCACGACCAGTCCGTCGGCGTGGCACGCCTTGGCCACCGCGGCGGTGGCGGCTGCGTCCGGCTCGAGCGTCCCCGGCCGGGTCAGCTCGACCGCCACCATCGCGCCGCGGCCGCGGACGTCGCCGATCACGTCGTAGCTGCCGGCCAGGTCGCGCAGCCGCCCGGTCATCACCTCGCCGAGGCGACGAGCGCGCGCGTTGAGGTCCTCGGCCTCCATCGTCTCGATCGAACCCAGCGCGGCGGCGCAGGCGACCGGGTTGCCGCCGTACGTCCCGCCGAGACCACCGACGTGCGCCGCGTCCATGATCTCCGCGCGGCCGGTGACGGCCGCCAGCGGGAGACCGCCCGCGATGCCCTTGGCCGTCGTGACCAGGTCCGGCACGACGCCCTCGTGGTCGCACGCGAACCAGTCGCCGGTGCGGCAGAAGCCGCTCTGGATCTCGTCGGCGACCAGGACCGCGCCGTTGGCGGTGCACCAGTCCTGCAGCGCGGCGAGGAAGCCGGGAGCCGGCACGACGAAGCCGCCCTCGCCCTGCACCGGCTCGATGACGATGCACGCGACGTCGTCGGCGCCGACCTGCTTCTCCACGATCTCCAGTGCGCGGGCGGCCGCCTCGGCGCCGGTCATGCCCTCCGGGTCGCGGAAGGGGTAGGACATCGGCGCCCGGTAGACCTCGGGGGCGAACGGGCCGAACGAGTGCTTGTAGGGCATGTTCTTGGCCGTCAGCGCCATCGTCAGGTTGGTGCGCCCGTGGTAGCCGTGGTCGAACGCGACCACGGCCTGCCGCTTGGTGTGTGCGCGCGCGATCTTCACGGCGTTCTCCACCGCCTCGGCCCCGGAGTTGAAGAGCGCGGAGCGCTTCTCGTGGTCGCCCGGCGTCAGCCGGTTCAGCGCCTCGCAGACCTCCACGTAGCCGTCGTACGGCGTCACCATGAAACAGGTGTGCGTGAACCTGGCGACCTGCTCCTGCACGCGCGACACGACCCGCGGCGCGGCGTTGCCCACGCTGACCACGGCGATGCCCGACCCGAGGTCGATGAGCGAGTTGCCGTCGACGTCGACGATCACCCCGCCGCCGGCCCGCTCGACGAAGACGGGCAGTGTGGTCCCGACGCCGCGAGCCACGGCGGCGGTGCGCCGGCCCATCAGCGCGAGGGACTTCGGGCCCGGGATCTCGGTGACCAGGCGGCGCTCCTGGGGGAGGTCGGGCAAGGCCGGTGGGTCCATCGCAACGGAGTCGGTCATGACGACACGATACTGTGACGATTTCGCGCGGGAAAGTCGGCTGAGACGACGAAATCCGCAGAATGTGGGGCCCATCACGAAGGGATGATCCACGTGTCCGAACGGCTCGCCGTGCGCAGTCCGTACGACCGGTCGCTGGTCGCGGAGCTCGACTGGGCCACCCCCGAGCAGGTCGAGGCCGCCGTGGCCACGGCCTCCGGCGCCCGGGCGGCCGTCGCTGCCACGCCTGCCCACGTGCGGGCCGCGGCCCTGGACCACGTCTCCGCCCGGCTGGCCGAGCGCGCCGACGAGGTCGCCCGGCTGATCACGTCGGAGAGCGGCAAGCCCCTGGTCTGGTCGCGGACCGAGGTCGCCCGGGCGGTGTCGACCTTCCGGTGGGGCGCCGAGGAGGCCCGGCGGTTCAGCGGCGAGCTGCAGCGGCTGGACACCGACGCGGCGGCCACCGGCCGGCTGGCGCTCGTGCGGCGCTTCCCTCGCGGCCCGGTCCTCGGCATCTCGCCCTTCAACTTCCCGCTCAACCTGGTCGCCCACAAGCTGGCCCCTGCCGTCGCAGTGGGCGCGCCGATCGTCCTCAAGCCGGCGCCCAAGACGCCGCTGTCGGCCGTCCTGCTCGGCGAGCTCTTCGCCGAGACCGACCTGCCCGAGGGTGCCGTCACGGTCCTCGTGGTCCCCGACGAGGTGGCCCCGGACCTGGTGGCCGACCCGCGGCTGCCGGTGGTCTCCTTCACCGGCTCGGCGCCCGTCGGGGCCCGCATCCAGCAGGCGGTTCCGCACAAGCACGTGACTCTCGAGCTCGGGGGCAACGCCGCGGCGGTCGTCTGTGCCGACTGGTCGTCGGATGCGGACCTCGACCTGGCCGCGGGGCGCATCGCGACCTTCGGCAGCTACCAGGCCGGGCAGTCCTGCATCTCGGTGCAGCGCGTGCTGGTCGACGTCTCCGTCGTGGCCGACTTCCTGCCGCGGCTGGTCGCCGCCGTGGAGGCGCTGGGCACCGGCGACCCGTCGGAGGAGTCCACCGCGGTCGGCCCGATGATCGACGAGGCGTCCGCGCGCCGGGTCGAGGAGTGGGTCGACGAGGCCGTCTCGGGTGGTGCGGTCGTGATGACCGGTGGCCGCCGGGCCGGTGCGACGTACGACCCGACGGTGCTCACCGCCGCCCCACCGGACTCGCGCGTGGTGCGCGAGGAGGTCTTCGGCCCGGTCCTGGTGGTGGCGACCTTCGACGGCGTGGACGCGGGGTTCGCGGCGGTCAACGACTCCCGCTACGGGCTGCAGGCCGGGGTCTTCACCCACGACCTGCAGACCGCTTTCCGCGCGCACCGCGACCTCGAGGTCGGCGGCGTCGTCATCGGCGACGTGCCGTCCTTCCGAGCCGACCAGATGCCCTACGGCGGCGTGAAGGACTCAGGCGTCGGCCGCGAGGGCGTGCGCGCCGCGATGGAGGACCTCACCTACGAGCGCGTCCTCGTCCTGACCGGGGTCGACCTCTAGCCAGCCGGCGGGGGAGTCCACCGACGTCTAGACGTTCGCCGTGAGCGAGGCCCGCATGTCGGCGAGCATCGCCTCGAAGAGCGCCTCGGCGTCGGTCAGTGCGAAGCCGAGGTGGCCGAACACCTCCAGGGTCACCGATCCGTAGAGCCGGACCCACCCGTTGAGGTAGGCGACCAGTGCGCCGGTCGGCAGGTCGGTCGCGGTGGCGGCGGCGAAGGCGTCCAGCTGCCCGACGAGGGTCCGCGGTAGCACCTCGCGTGGCGGCACCGGGAAGGGCTGCTGCTCCCAGATCTCCACGAAGATCCCCAGGAACACCGCGCCGAAGGAGATGCTCTCGCCGGGCAGCTCGTGACCCAGCGGCGGCCGCTCGGCCACCGACGCGAAGGTCAGCTGGAACTCCCGCGGGTGGGCCAGCGCCCACTCGCGGAAGGCGCGGCAGGCGGCCATCAGGCGGGCGACCGGGTCAGAACGCGGCTCGGTGTCGCGAGCCGCCTCGAGCGTCGCGGTCACCTCGTCCAGGACGTCCTGGCAGACCGCGCCGACCAGGTCCTCGTGGCTGGCGACGTAGCGGTAGAGCGCGGGGGCGGTCAGGCCCATCTCGCGGGCGGTGGCCCGCAGCGTGAGCGCCTCGGGGCCGGACCGCACCAGCAGCGCGCGCGCCGTGGAGCGGACCTCGGCGAGCGTCGCGTCGCGCTGGCGGGCGCGGCGGGTCGTGGCCGGCACCGGGCCTCCCTCGGGTCGTCCTGGCGGGTCGGGCTGCACTCGTGGATTCACCCCTTGACAGACGTGAACGGTGTAAGCATAGTAAACATCGTTCACTTTACAGTGTTCACCGCAAAGAACGCCATTCATCGACAGCACGACAGTAGGGGAGCCAGCGATGTTCGACCGACTGGGACACACGGTCTACCGAGGGCGCCGCTGGGTGCTCGCCGCCGCGGCGGCCGTCCTCGTCCTCGGTGTGACGTGGGGGACCGGCGTCTTCGGGGCGATGACCAGCAGCGGGTTCGAGGACCCCGGCAGCGAGTCGGCCGCCGCCACAGCGCGCATCGAGTCCACTGTCGGCCGCCCCGGCGCCGACGTGGTGGTGCTCTACCGCTTCCACGGCCGCCCGGTCAGCGACCCGGCCTACCGGGCCGCGGTCGAGGAGCACGTCGCCGCCCTGCCGGAACGCCTGGTCCGGTCGGTGACGACCGCCTGGTCCGAGGGACCCGCCGCGAGCAGCGGTCTGGTCTCCGGCAACGGTCGCGCGACGTACGCCGTCGTCGGTCTCGTCGGGACCGGTGACGACGAGGTCATGGACGCCTACGAGGAGCTGGAGCCGGCGCTGCGCGACACGCCTCCGGGCCTCGACGTGCGGCTGGGCGGCACCGCCGCGATCGCCAGCGACATCACCACCCAGGTCAGCGAGGACATCGCCAAGGCCGAGCAGCTGTCGATGCCGATCCTGCTGGTCCTGCTCGTCGTCATCTTCGGCGGCCTGGTCGCGGCCAGCCTGCCGCTGGTCATCGGCGGCCTGGCGATCCTCGGTGCCTTCGTGATGCTGCGCCTGCTGACGCTGGTCACCGACGTCTCGGTCTTCTCCATCAACATCGTCACGATGCTCGGCCTCGGCCTGGCCATCGACTACGCGCTCTTCGTCGTCAGCAGGTTCCGCGAGGAGCGGCGGCTGCCCGGCGCGACCACCGAGAGCGCGCTGGCCCGCACGATGGCGACCGCGGGGCGCACCGTCGCGTTCTCCGGCGTGACAGTCGCGGTGGCTCTCGCATCACTGCTCTTCTTCCCGCAGACCTTCCTGCGGTCGATGGGCTTCGGCGGCATGGCGGCAGTCCTGGTCGCGATGCTCGGTGCGCTCACCGTGCTGCCCGCGCTGCTCGCCGTGCTCGGCCACCGGGTCGACTCGCTGCGGGTGCCGGGGCTGTCCCGGCTGCGGCGCCGGCCAGCTCCGGACGAGGGCGACGAGGACCACGGGGCGTGGTCCCGCCTGGCGCACAGCGTGATGCGCCGCCCGGTCGTCTACGTCGCGGTGATCGTGCCGGTGCTGCTGCTCGCGGGGCTGCCCTTCCTTCGCGTGGCGTTCGGCGGGGTGGACCACCGTGCCCTGCCGGTGGGCAGCGAGAGCCGGACGGTCTCCCAGGCACTGATCGACGACTTCCCGGGCGGCGGCATCACCACGATCGACGCGGTCGTGGACTTCGCCGACGGGTCGGTCGACGGCGCCGCGCTGCAGGCCTACGCGGGCCGGCTCGGCGACCTGCCGGGCGTCACGTCGGCGACGGTCTCCGCGCAGGACGGCGGGACGGCTGTGGTGTCGGTGCGCTACGACGCCGAGGGGATCGGTGCCGAGGCCCGCGAGCTGGTCGGCGACGTACGTGCGGTGCCTGCACCCGAGGGCGCCGACGTGCTGGTGGGCGGCCGGGCGGCTGACCTGCGCGACCTGCTGGCCAGCCTCGGCTCGACGCTGCCCTGGATGGGCCTCTTCGTCCTCGGGTCGACCATGCTGCTGCTCTTCCTGGCCTTCGGCTCGGTCGTGCTGCCGGTCAAGGCGGTGCTGATGAACGTGCTGTCGCTCTCGGCGTCCTTCGGCGCGCTGATCTGGATCTTCCAGGACGGCAACCTGTCGGGGCTGCTCGGCTTCGAGTCCACCGGCGCGATCGAGGCGACCCAGCCGATCCTGATGCTGGCCTTGGCGTTCGGCCTCTCGATGGACTACGAGGTCTTCCTGCTCTCGCGGATCCGCGAGCAGTGGGACGCGACCGGTGACAACACCGCGGCGGTGGCCACCGGGCTTCAGCGGACCGGCCGGATCATCACCAGCGCGGCCCTGCTGCTCGTGGTGGTGATCGGCGCCTTCGCCACCTCCGGGATCGTCTTCATCAAGATGATCGGCGTCGGGATGATCATCGCGATCCTGGTCGACGCGACCGTGGTGCGGGCGCTGCTCGTGCCGGCGACGATGCGGCTGCTCGGCCGCTGGAACTGGTGGGCGCCCGCCCCGCTGGCCCGGTTCTGGGAGCGCCACGGCATCCGCGAGGACGCGGGGGCCCCGACCGTGGTGCTGCCGGAGTCGCGGCAGCCCGTACCTGAGCGCGCCGGGGTCTGACGCCGCGTCGCGGAGCCGCGTCCGACCTCTGCGCGCATGCGCCGGAACCCCCGCTCCTCCACGGAGGGCGGGGGTTCCGGCGTGCTGTTGCTGGTGCTGCTTGCCGTTGCTGCTACAGACCGGCCGCCGTGGTGTAGGCCGCCTGGATCTCCGAGCCGAAGTACGGCCCGAACATCGTGTTGCGCACGCCCTGGTAGCCGAAGCTGTTGACCGAGTTGAGCATCGTGTTGTTGTCGATCAGCCAGGGCCCGCCGCTCGAGCCGCCCGTCATGTCGCACGGGATGCCCTGGCTCTGGGTCTGGCCGAACGGGTCGGGGGTCGCGGTCCCGCTGCAGGACTTCAGGGTCTGGCCGTTGAACTTGCCGGCCGCCGGGTAGCCGTAGGCGTTGTAGGTCAGGCCGCGGGCCGAGGTTGAAGCCGATGCCCTGCCCGCCGACCGTCGCGATTGCAGGGTCGGGCCGTTCAGCGTGGTTCATGACCGCGAAGCCGGCGTCGTAGCTGATGTCGCCCTGCTGCGCCCACCGGGTGGTGGTGACCAGGGTGCGCGCGGTCCAGGTGCCGTACGGCCGGGTGTTGTTGTTGTAGGCCGGGACGAACGCGAAGTTGGTGACGTAGGCACCCGGGCCCTCGTTGACGCAGTGCCCGGCGGTCGTGACGACGGACTGGTTGCCGCTGTTCGTCGCCGTGCCGGAGCAGACCCAGTTGGAGCCGCCCTCCGTGAAGAAGACCTTGCCCGTCGTCGCGACGACGTTGGCCGGGTACGTCGTCGAGCCACCCGGCTTCGCCTTGGGCGCGACCACGTGCGGCTGGCCCTGCGCGACCGGGGCCGAGGACGCGTGCGCGGTGGACGGGGCCTTCGCCGGCACCGCCTCGCGCATCCGCTTGGCCGTCCAGTAGGCCGTCACGCGGTCCGCGGCGGCCTTGGTCGTGGCGGCGGCGTGGGTCTCGACGCCCGCCGGGGTGCCGGCCTGCGTTCTGGACGCACCGCTGGCGCTGCCGGTCGCGGCAGCGACCGAGACGAGACCGAGGAGCAGGGCGACGAGTGCGACGACGACGGCGCGCGTGCTGCGCATAAGGGCATTCCTCCGGTTGCGGGAGCAAGGTGCTCGATAGTGACAGGTCGCGCGGGCTGCGACCGGCTGCAGCCGAAAGTAGCCACGAGTGCCCGGAATGTCTGCTCTGCGAGCTCTTGCCTTCGTCGGCCGGGCCGGGGTAAGAGGCCAGCCGGCCGGGCGGTGCCGGACACTGGGGCGGTGACCTCTCCGGCCCACGTCGCCCCGCGCAGCCTCGTCGTGCTCGGTTCCACCGGGTCGGTGGGCACCCAGGCGCTCGACGTGGTGCGCCGCAACCCGGACCGGCTCCGGGTGGTCGGCCTGGCGGCCGGCGGCGGCAACGTCGACCTCCTGGCCCGGCAGGCCCTCGAGCTGGCGGTCGAGGTGGTCGCGGTGGCCCGGGCCAGCGCGGCCCAGGACCTGCAGCTGGCGTTCTACGCCGCCGCGCAGGCCGGTGGCTACAGCGCCGGCGAGCCACCCGGTGCCGAAGATCCTCGCCGGGCCGGACGCGGCGGCCGAGCTGGCGACCTGGCCGTGCGACACCGTCCTCAACGCCATGACCGGCTCCATCGGGCTGGCGCCGACGCTCGCGGCGCTGGGCGCGGGGCGCACCCTGGCACTGGCCAACAAGGAGTCCCTCGTGGCCGGCGGCGAGCTGGTGAGGGCGGCCCGCACCCGCGCGGACCAGATCGTCCCCGTCGACTCCGAGCACTCCGCGCTGGCCCAGTGCCTGCGTGGCGGGACCGCGGACGAGGTGCGCCGGCTGGTGCTGACCGCGAGCGGCGGGCCGTTCCGCGGCCGCGCCCGCGACGACCTGCACGACGTCACCCCGGACCAGGCACTGGCCCACCCGACATGGGACATGGGCCCGATGGTCACGATCAACTCGGCGACCCTGGTCAACAAGGGGCTCGAGGTCATCGAGGCGCACCTGCTCTTCGACATCCCCTACGACCGCATCGACGTCGTGGTGCACCCGCAGTCGCTGGTCCACTCCATGGTGGAGTTCGTCGACGGCTCGACCCTCGCGCAGGCCAGCCCGCCGGACATGCGGCTGCCGATCGCGCTCGCGCTGGGCTGGCCGGACCGTGTCCCGCACGCGGCACCGGGCTGCGACTGGACCACCGCCAGCACCTGGGAGTTCCTCCCGCTGGACGACGAGGCCTTCCCCGCGGTGCGGCTCGCCAGGGCGGCCGGTGTCGCCGGCGGGACCTCACCCGCGGTCTACAACGCCGCCAACGAGACCTGCGTCGGGGCCTTCCTCGCCGGTACGCTGCCCTTCCCGGGGATCGTCGACACGGTCGCCCGGGTCCTGGACGAGCATGGTGGGGGGAACGCGCTCACCGACCTGGACGTCCTTGCAGAGACAGAGACCTGGGCGCGCCGCCGCGCCACCGAGCTGACGAGCGAGGCCCCACCCACATGAGCTTCTGGATCGGCGTGCTGATCTTCGCCGTCGGCATCCTGGTCTCCGTCTGCCTGCACGAGGCCGGTCACCTCTTGACGGCCAAGAGCTTCGGGATGAAGGCGACGCAGTACTTCGCCGGCTTCGGGCCGACCGTCTTCTCCTTCCGGCGGGGCGAGACGGAGTACGGCCTCAAGGCGATCCCGGCCGGCGGCTTCGTGAAGATCGTCGGGATGACCCCGCTCGAGCCGGTCGACCCGGCCGACTCGTCCCGCGCCTTCTGGCGCTTCCCGCTGTGGCAGCGGACCGTGGTCCTGGTGGCCGGCTCGGCGACCCACTTCCTGCTCGCGCTGGTCATCTTCTACATCGCGGGAGTCGCCACCGGCCTGCCGAACCCGGCCTACCAGTCCTACGACCCGATGGCCGCCAAGCCGGTGATCGGCGTCGTCAGCCCGTGCATCGTCCAGGGCTACGACCTGGCCAAGGACGGCGGCCTGCGGGCGTGCCGCGCCAGCGACCCGGTGTCGCCGGCCACCACCGCCGGGCTCCGGCACGGGGACCGCATCGTCCTCCTGAACGACCAGCGGATCGCGACGTACGGCGAGCTGGTGCGCGCCATCCGCGCGACGCCGCCAGGCCCGGTCGACGTGACCTACGTGCGCGGCGGCGAGCGGCGGACCGCGACACTCGACCTGGTCCCCACCCAGCGACCGGCGCTCGAGGACACCGAGGGGACCGGGCCGCTGCAGACGGTCTCCGCCGTCGGGGTCTCCCCGACCTACCCGCGCCGGATCCTGCAGTACGACGCGGGCAGCGCCATCGGCGGCTCGGTGTCCTTCCTCGGCGAGAGCATCAAGCAGACCTTCACGGCAGTGGCCGCCTTCCCGTCGAAGATCCCCAAGCTCTTCGACGCCATCGGCGGGCAGGAGCGGGACGCCGAGACACCCATCAGCGTCGTCGGGGCCAGCCGGATCGGCGGTGAGGCGGTCGAGCTCGGGGCACCGATCATCTTCCTGGCGCTCCTGGGCGGGCTGAACGTCTTCATCGGCGTCTTCAACCTCTTCCCGCTGCTGCCGCTGGACGGCGGGCACGTCGCGATCGCGTGGTTCGAGCGCGTCAGGTCGTGGTTCGCGGCCCGGCGTGGCCGCCCCGACCCAGGGCGGGTGGACTACAACAAGCTGCTGCCGGTGACCTACGTCGTGATCCTGCTCTTCGGCGGGCTCACGCTGCTCACGCTGACCGCCGACATCGTGAACCCGATCACGCTGCAGTGAGGCTCGGCCGGCGGCGCCGGCGCACGGGCAGCCGGCCGAGGGGATAATCGAGGGGTGACCGTCTCCCTCGGGATGCCCGAGACACCCCCGAAGCCCCTCGCGACCCGCCGGGTCTCCCGGCAGATCGACGTCGGAGGGGTCCTGGTCGGCGGCGACGCCCCGGTGTCGGTGCAGTCGATGACGACCACCCCGACGACCGACATCGACGCGACGCTGCAGCAGATCGCCGAGCTCACGGCGTCGGGCTGCCAGATCGTGCGGGTCGCCTGCCCGAGCCAGGACGACGCGGAGGCGCTCCCGGCCATCGCGCGCAAGTCGCAGATCCCGGTCATCGCCGACATCCACTTCCAGCCGAAGTACGTCTTCGCCGCCATCGACGCCGGCTGCGCCGCGGTGCGCGTCAACCCGGGCAACATCAAGGCCTTCGACGACAAGGTCAAGGAGATCGCCAGGGCGGCCGGGGACGCCGGTGTCCCGATCCGGATCGGCGTCAACGCCGGGTCGCTGGACAAGCGGCTGCTCGCGAAGTACGGCAAGGCCACGCCCGAGGCGCTCGTCGAGTCGGCGCTGTGGGAGTGCTCGCTCTTCGAGGAGCACGGCTTCCGCGACATCAAGATCTCGGTGAAGCACAACGACCCGGTCGTGATGATCGCCGCCTACCGGCTGCTGGCCGAGCAGTGCGACTACCCGCTGCACCTCGGGGTCACCGAGGCCGGCCCCGCCTTCCAGGGCACCATCAAGTCCGCCGTCGCCTTCGGGGCGCTGCTGGCCGAGGGCATCGGTGACACGATCCGCGTCTCGCTCTCGGCCCCGCCGGTCGAGGAGGTCAAGGTCGGCAACCAGATCCTGGAGTCGCTCGGCCTGAAGAAGCGTGGGCTCGAGATCGTGTCGTGCCCGTCCTGCGGCCGCGCGCAGGTGGACGTCTACACCCTCGCCGACCAGGTGACCGCCGGGCTCGAGGGCATGACGGTCCCGCTGCGCGTCGCGGTCATGGGCTGCGTCGTCAACGGGCCGGGGGAGGCCCGGGAGGCCGATCTCGGCGTGGCGTCCGGCAACGGCAAGGGCCAGATCTTCGTCAAGGGCGAGGTCATCAAGACGGTGCCGGAGAGCCAGATCGTCGAGACGCTCATCGAGGAGGCGATGCGGATCGCCGAGGAGATGGAGTCGGAGGGCGTAGCCTCTGGCGAGCCGGCGGTGACCGTCCGCTAGGCCGCGATTTTCCCGGGGAGGAGGGAGCGTGCTGCGCACGTCGGCGCTGCGCGTCCTGCGCCCCGAGGACCTGCCCGAGGTCACCGAGCTGCTCTCCCGTGACCCGGTCGCCGACGTCTTCGTCGCCTCCCGGGTCGCCGCCGTCGGGCTCGACCCGCGCCGGCTCGGCGGTGAGCTGTGGGGCCACGTCGTCGACGGCCGCCTCGAGTCGCTCTGCCACGCCGCCGCCAACCTGGTGCCGGTGCAGGCCGGCCCGGAGGCCGTGCACGCCTTCGCCGACCGGGCCCGCCGGCTCGGCCGCCGCTGCGCCTCCATCGTGGGGGCGCGTGACGCGGTCGCCGCGATGTGGGCCGAGCTCGAGCCGCACTGGGGGCCGGCCCGCGACGTCCGGCCCGACCAGCCGTTGATGGCGATCGAGACCGCGCCGCTCGTCGAGCCCGACCCGCTGGTGCGTCCGGTGGCGATGGAGGAGCTCGACACCCTGGTGCCCGCCTGCGTCGCGATGTTCACCGAGGAGGTGGGCGTCTCGCCGGTCACGGCCGACGGTGGCGCGTCCTACCGCGCCCGGGTGGCCGAGCTGATCCGCGCCGGACGTTCGTACGCCCGCATCGACGACGGCAGGGTCGTCTTCAAGGCCGAGATCGGCTCGGTGACCGACGCCGCCTGCCAGGTGCAGGGCGTCTGGGTCCCGCCCGAGCTGCGCGGCCGCGGGCTGTCAGCGCCGGGGATGGCGGCGGTGGCCGCCCAGGCCATGCGCGACATCGCACCGGTCGTGAGTCTCTACGTGAACGACTACAACCACGCTGCCCGGGCGACGTACCGCACGGTGGGCTTCACCGACCGCGGCACCTTCATGTCCGTCCTCTTCTAGAGGATGTCGACCGTGCCGACGGACTCGCGGGTGTCGCGGATGTCGCTGTCCGCCGTGCGCGCGCGGCCCGAGTGGCAGTTCTTCGGCGTGCTGTGGAAGGCGTCACCCGGCAAGACGGTCGCCTGGTGGTCCGTCCTCGTGCTGCAGGGCGCGATGCCCGGCCTGCTGGCGATCGCCACGGGCGTGGTCGTGGGCGCGGTGCGCGACGACAGCGACCTCGTCTGGCCGCTCACGGTGGTGGGGGTGCTCTTCGTGCTCGCGCAGGTGCTGCCGCCGGTCCTGCAGGCGGTGAGCGCGGTGCTCGGGGCGGTCACCGCGGACTGGCTCAGCGACCGGTTGATGCGGGCCAGCGTCGACCCGCCGGGCATGGCCCACCTGGAGAGCGCGGAGCTCGCCACCGACCTCGCGATGGCCCGCGACTTCGACCTCGGTCGCGGCGGCCCGCCGCTGCGGATCTCGATGGAGTTCATCGCGATCGGGCTTGCTCAGCTGGTGACCGGCATCGTGTCGGCGGCCATCCTCTTCGGCTTCTCGTGGTGGGCGCCGCCGGTGCTGCTCGCCGTGTGGGCGTCCACCCACTGGTTGCTGCGCGAGAGCGGCGTGTGGAAGGACCGCAACACCGCGGAGGTGCGCGACGCGCAGCGGCACGCGGCCTACGCCTACGACCTGGCGGTGGAGCCGCCGGCTGCCAAGGAGCTGCGGCTGTTCGGTCTCGGTGACTGGGTCGTCGACCGGTTCAGCGCGCGGCGGCAGCGGCTCTTCGACCTGCAGTACGCCGCCACGCGGCTGCGTGAGCGGCCCCTGGCGGGTGCCCTGCTGATCGTGCTGGCCGGCAACGTGCTCGTCTTCTGGGCGCTGACCCGCGCCGCCTTCGACGGCACCATCGGCCTCGGCGCCGCGACGACCTACCTGCAGGCTGCCGTCGGCGCCAGCGCGGTCGCTTTCGGCGGGCTGAGCTGGGCGCTGGACATGTCGGCCGCCCCGGCGGCGATGACGTTGCGGCTGCCCGCGGAGATGGCCAGGGTCGGGGCCCTGGTGTCCGGTGGTGCCGGAGGGCGCCCGCCGGCGGAGGCACCCGAGCTCAGGTTGCGGGACGTCACGTTCGGCTACGGCGACGGGCCACTGGTGCTCGACCACGTCGACCTCACCGTTCCGGCGGGCACCTCGATGGCGGTCGTAGGGGTCAACGGCGCAGGCAAGACGACGATGGCCAAGCTGGTCTGCCGGCTCTACGACCCGCAAGCCGGCGCAGTCGAGGTCGACGGCGTCGACATCCGCGAGCTCGACGTCGATGAGCACCGAGCCTCGGTCACCGCTGTCTTCCAGGACTTCATCCGCTACGAGCTGCCGCTGCGTGACAACGTCGCGCCGCGCGGTGCGGACGACGACGTCGTGCTCCAGGCGCTCGCGTCCGCCGGGGCGGCGCACCTGACCGAGCGGTCTGCCGGGCTGGGCACCGTGCTGGCGCGCGGCTACGACGACGGCACCGACCTCTCGGGCGGCCAGTGGCAGCGGGTGGCCCTGGCTCGGGCGCTCGCGGCCGTCACGCAAGGGGCGCGCATCGTCCTGCTCGACGAGCCGACAGCGGCCCTCGACGTTCGTGGAGAGTCGGAGATCTTCGAGCGGATCCTCGCGGAGACGCGCGGCTGCACGACGATCCTCGTCTCGCACCGCTTCTCGACGGTTCGCAAGGCCGACCGGATCTGCGTGCTCGAGCACGGCCGGGTCGCCGAGCTCGGCACGCACGACGAGCTGATCGCGCTCGGGGGCCGCTACCGCACGATGTTCGAGCTGCAGGCGGCCCGCTTCACCGAGGTCGACGAGCGCGGCGAGGAGGTCGTGCATGACACGCTCGACTGACGACGCGACCGACCCGACCGACGTCACCAGCGACCGCGCGGCGCGTCGCGTCGGGCAGGCAGCCGACGACCTGCCGCCGGCCGGCCAGTCGCTGTGGCGGATGGTCAAGCTCGCCTACCGCGTGGAGCCCCGGCTGCTCGTCGTGTCGGTCGCGATGACCCTCGCGCTGGCACTGCCGTCGTCCCTGATCGGCCTCTGGCTCGCGCTGCTCGTCAACGGCGTCCAGGACGGCTCCCGCGCGGACGTGACGGTCGCCGGCATCGGGCTGGCGGTGTCGGCGACCCTGCTGTGGTGGCTGCAGGTCGTCTTCGACCGGCTCAGCCGCCGCTTCCGCGACCGCCTGTCGATCGCCATGGAGGCCCACGTCGCGCGGCTGCATGCCACGGTCGCGACCGTCGCGCACCAGGAGCGCCGTGAGCACCTGGACCGACTCGAGGTCCTGCGGCGCAACACGTTCGGGCTGGACCACCTCTTCTCCTCGCTGTTCTCGACGCTGGGCTGGGTGCTGCGGCTGGTGGTCGTCGAGGTGCTCCTCGTCACCCAGGTCAGCCCGGTGCTCGGCCTGCTGGCGGTGTTCGCGATCCCACTCGTGGTCTCCGCGACCTGGCGGCCGGGCGTCGAGCGCGCGGTCTTCGAGCGGGTCGCTCCGCACCAGCGACGGGTCCGGCACCTCTTCGAGCTGGGCACCACGGCACCGCCCGGCAAGGAGCTGCGCGTCACCGGCAACGGGCCGGACCTGGTCCGGATGCGACGCGCGGAGTTCGAGCTGCTCTCCCGGCCGATGATCCGGGCGACCTGGGGGACTGCCGCGTGGAACAGCGCGGGGTGGGCGGTCTTCGGGCTGGCCTACGTCGGTGCGGTGGTCCTGACCACGACGGTGCTCGACGCCTCACCGGGCGCGGTGGTGCTCGTCCTGGTTGCCGGCAGCCAGCTCTCGCAGTTCGTCGGCGCCGCCGTGGGTGAGCTCGGCTTCCTGCGCAGCTTCTGGCTGGACATCTCCCGGCGGCTGATGTGGCTCGAGGACTATGTGGTCGCTGTCGACGCGCGGTCGGACGGCGTACCGCCCGAAAGACTGCGAACCGGCATCCGGCTGGACCACGTGAGCTTCGCCTACCCCGGCACCGACCGGCCGGTGCTCGATGACGTGTCGCTGGACCTGCCGGCCGGCGCGGTGGTCGCGGTCGTGGGCGAGAACGGCGCGGGCAAGACGACGCTCGTCAAGCTGCTCGCCCGGCTCTACGACCCGGACTCGGGGCGGATCGAGGTGGACGGCGCCGACCTGGCGTCCTTCGCGGTGCCGGTCTGGCGCGAACGCCTGGCCGGTGCCTTCCAGGACTTCGTGCGCTTCGAGCTGCCCGCGCAGGAGTCGGTCGGGCTCGGCGAGCTGGCTCGCATCGGCGACCGCGCGGCGGTCGACGCCGCCGTCGACCGGGCCGGCGCACGCGACGTCGTCGACGGGCTGCCCGGCGGGCTCGCCACCCAGCTCGGACCGTCGTGGGACGACGGCGTCGAGGTGTCCTACGGCCAGTGGCAGAAGCTCGCGCTCGCCCGCGGCTTCATGCGCGACGAGCCGCTGCTGCTGGTCCTCGACGAGCCGACGGCTGCCCTCGACGCCGAGACGGAGCACGCACTCTTCGAGCGGTTCGCGTCGGCTGCCCGCGGATCGGTGGCCCGGGGCCGCATCACGGTGCTCGTGTCGCACCGCTTCTCCACCGTGCGGATGGCCGACCTGATCGTCGTCCTCGACGGGGCCAAGGTCACCGAGGTCGGCAGCCACGACGAGCTGTTGGCGCGCGGCGGCACCTACGCCGAGCTCTACGGGATCCAGTCCAGGGCATTCCGCTAGGCCAGCGGTACGACCTTCCCGGCGGAAACCCGCTCGGGGCGGGCCTCGTCTGCTCGTTATCCTCGCGGACATGCTGCTTCGGATGTCGACCCTGTTCCTGCGCACCCTGCGAGAGGACCCGGCCGACGCTGAGGTGCCGTCGCACCGCCTGCTCGTCCGGGCCGGCTACATCCGCCGGGCCGGCCCCGGCGGCTACACCTACCTGCCGCTCGGCTGGCGGGTGCTGCGCAAGATCGAGGCGATCATCCGCGACGAGATGGACGCGATGGGCGCGCAAGAGGTGCACTTCCCGGCGTTGCTGCCCAAGGAGCCGTACGACAAGAGCAACCGCTGGACCGAGTACGGCGACGACGTGTTCCGCGTGAAGGACCGCAAGGGCGCCGACTACATGCTCGGGCCGACCCACGAGGAGTTCTTCACCCTCCTCGTCAAGGACCTGTACTCGTCGTACAAGGACCTGCCGCTGTGGATCTACCAGATCCAGACCAAGTTCCGGGACGAGCAGCGCCCGAGGGCCGGGCTGCTGCGCGGGCGCGAGTTCGTGATGAAGGACTCCTACTCCTTCGACGTCGACGACGCCGGCCTGGACCGGTCGTACGCCGCCCACCGCGACGCCTACATCCGCATCTTCGACCGGCTCGGTCTCGACTACGTGATCGTCTCGGCGCTCTCCGGGGCGATGGGCGGCTCGAAGAGCGAGGAGTTCCTCACGCCGGCCGAGGTCGGCGAGGACACCTACGTCCGGTGCACCACGTGTGACTACGCGGCCAACGTCGAGGCCCTGCGCACCTTGGTCCCGCCGGTCCAGCCGTACGACGACGTGCCCGCGGCGCACGTCGAGGACACCCCCGACACTCCGACGATCGAGACCCTCGTCTCGCTGGCCAACAGCCGCGAGGACCTGCGTCGCGGCGACCGGGAGTGGACGGCCGGCGACACCCTGAAGAACGTCGTGGTCAAGCTCCGGACGCCCGAGGGCAAGACCGAGCTGCTCGCCATCGCCGTGCCGGGCGACCGCGAGGTCGACGCCAAGCGACTCGAGGCCGTCGTGCATCCGGCCGTCGTCGAGCCCTTCACCGACGAGGACTTCGCGGCCGCACCCGGGCTCGTCCGTGGCTACATCGGGCCCGCTGCTCTGGGCGCCGACAAGCCGGCGGCGGTTCGTTACCTGCTCGACCCCCGCGTCGTTGAGGGCACCCGCTGGATCACCGGCGCCAACGAGCCCGGTCGCCACGTCTTCGACCTCGTCGCGGGCCGGGACTTCAGCGGGGACGGCACCATCGAGGCGGCCTCGGTGTTCGAGGGCGACCCCTGCCCGAACGGCGACGGGGGCACCCTCGTCACCGCCCGGGGGATCGAGATGGGCCACATCTTCCAGCTCGGCCGCAAGTTCGCCGACGCGCTCGATCTCAAGGTGCTCGACGAGAACGGGAAGCAGCAGGTCGTCACGATGGGCTCGTACGGCATCGGCCCGTCCCGCGCGATCGCCGCCATCGCCGAGGCGACGCTCGACGACATCGGCCTGTGCTGGCCGCGCGCGGTCGCGCCGTGCGACGTCCACCTGGTCGCCGCCGGCAAGGACGACGCCATCTTCGAGGCGACGCAGGCCCTGGCCGACGAGCTGGTCGCCGCCGGCGTCGAGGTCCTCTACGACGACCGGCGATCGGTGTCGGCGGGCGTGAAGTTCAAGGACGCCGAGCTGCTCGGCATGCCGACCATCGTCGTCGTGGGCAAGGGGCTCGCCGACGGGGTCGTCGAGGTGCGCGACCGCAGGTCGGGGGAGCGGACGGACGTCGCGGTGGCGGACGCCGCGTCGCACGTGCTCGCCGCTGTCCGCTCGTGAGCGGTACGCCCGGAGCAGCCGTGGACGGCCACGCCGTCGAGGCGGTGGTCTTCGACTGGGGCGGCACGTTGACGCCCTGGCACACCATCGACCTGCGCGAGCAGTGGCTCCGCTACGCCGAGGTCTACGACCCCGACCGTGCGGACGAGATGTCGGCGAGGATCCTCTCCGCCGAGGACGAGGCCTGGCAGGCCGGCCGGGAGCACCAGCGCTCCGCGACTCTCGACCAGATCTTCGCCGGCGTCGGTGTCGACGTGACGACCCAGCTGCACGGTGAGGCGCTGGCCGCCTACCACCGGTGGTGGGAGCCGCACACCCACACCGACCCCGACGTCCCCGGTCTGATGACCGGGTTGCGAGAACGCGGCATCAAGGTCGGCGTGCTGTCCAACACCCTGTGGACCCGCGAATACCACGAGTCGGTCTTCCGCCGGGACGGCGTGCTCGACCTGATCGACGGCGCCGTCTACTCCAGCGAGATCCCGTGGACCAAGCCGCACCCCGAGGCGTTCCGGGCGGCGCTGGCCGCCGTGGGTGTCGAGGACCCGGCGCGCGCGGTCTTCGTCGGCGACCGCCCCTTCGACGACATCCACGGGGCGAAGCAGGTGGGGATGCGTGCCGTGCTCGTGCCGCACAGCGCGATCCCGGACTCGCAGAAGGGCCACGTCGAGGGCGACCCGGACGCCGTGGTGCAGCGGCTCGGCGACCTGCTCGCCGTGGTCGACAGCTGGAACGGCTGAGCGGCCAGGGCGACTGACGCGTGCCCGACCTCCACGTCGTCCTGCTGCTGATGGCGGCTGCCGCGGCGGCCGGGTGGTTCGACGCGGTGTCCGGCGGCGGCGGGCTGGTGCAGCTGCCGGCGCTGCTCCTGCTGCTGCCCGGGGCGACGCCGGCGCAGGTGCTCGCGACCAACAAGGTGTCCGGCGTCTGCGGCACCTCCATCGCGGCGACCACCTACTACCGGCGGGTGCATCCGGACCTTCGCACCGCGCTGCCCATGGCAGCGATTGCCTTCGTCGGTGCGGCCGCAGGGGCGGCCTGTGCCTCCCTGCTGCCGTCCGAGGTCTTCCGGCCACTCGTCCTCGTGCTGCTCCTGGTGGTGGCGACGTACGTCCTCACCCACCCGGCCGTCGGCGACGTGCAGCAGCTGCGCTGGAGGGGACGCACCCACCACGTCGCGGCGGGCTTCGGTGGCGCGTCGATCGGCTTCTACGACGGCATCTTCGGGCCGGGCACCGGCACCTTCCTGGTCTTCCTGTTCGTCTCGGTGCTCGGCTACTCGTTCCTGCAGGCGTCGGCCAAGGCCCGGATCGTCAACCTGGCGACCAACCTCGGCGCGCTGCTCGTCTTCATCCCGCAGGGCGCGCCGCTCTGGCGGCTGGGCCTGCTGATGGGCGCGGCCAACGTCGTCGGCGGGTGGATCGGCGCGCACACCGCCATCCGCAAGGGCAGCCGGTTCGTGCGCGTCGTCTTCCTGGTGGTGGTCGCCGGGCTGGTCGTGCGCCTGGGGTGGGACGTCGGCCAGGATCTGCTGACGTGAGCGACGAGCGGGGGCAGCCCGCAACACCGGCGCTGCGGATGCCTCAGCACCTTGTCGAGGCCGCCGCGCAGGACCGGCACGACCGGCGGCGCGCGTGGATCGGCAGGCTGCCCGCGATCGTCGACTCGCTCGCGACCCGGTGGGACCTGACCATCGGCGACCCCTTCCAGCCCGGCGGTGAGGGGTCCTGGACCGCGCCGGCGCGCGGTGCCGACGGCGACGACCTGGTCCTGAAGGTCGGCTGGACGCACGACGAGGCGCTGCACGAGCCCGACGGGCTGCGGCTGTGGGCGGGGACCGGCGCGGTGCTGCTCGTCGACGGCTGGGTCGAGGGGGAGACGAGCGCGCTGCTGATGGAGCGGGCGCGGCCCGGTGTCGAGCTCGGGCGGGCGCTGCCGGAGGTCGAGCAGGACGAGGTCGTTGCTGGGCTGCTGCGCCGGATGTGGGTGCTGCCCCCGGCCGGGCACCCGTTCCGGCCGCTGTCGGCGATGTGCGAGCTCTGGGCGCAGGAGTACGAGGAGGACCCACCAGCGGCGATGGACCCCGGGCTGGGGCGGGCCGGTCTGGAGCTGTGGCGCGGGCTGCCGTCGCAGACGCCGCCGGAGGACGAGCGCGTGCTGCTCACGGACCTGCACGGCGGCAACATCCTGTCCGCGCGACGCGAGCCGTGGCTGGTCATCGACCCCAAGCCCTACGTCGGGGACCCCTGCTACGACCCGCTGCAGCACCTCTTCAACTGCCGCGAGCGGGTGCGCGCCGACCCGGTCGGCATGGCCCACCGGATGGCCGACCTCTGCCAGGTCGACCGGGACCGCTTCCGGCTCTGGCTCTTCGCCCGGTGGGTCGTCGAGTCGGCCTGGACCGGGCCGGGTGCGCCGGACCTCGTCGAGGTGGCCCGCGCTCTAGCTCCCTGACCGCTCGGCCAGGCCGGGGAACGGAACGCTGCCCCGGCGCCACCTGGCCGCCGCCACCGCGGCCTCGCGCAGCCCGACCACCGCGCGCTCGCGCAGGTCGCCGGTCAGGTGCAGCACCGCGTCGGCCCAGACCGCCGCCAGGCGCTCCTCGAGGAGCGTGACCAGCTCCAGCGCGTCGCGGGCATCGTCAACGGGGTGCGGGAGGGCGTACGACGCGGCCGGTGCGACGGGCACGCCACCGCGCTGGGTCACCACCCGAGTGAGCTCCTCGCGCCGGGCGCGGTGCGCGTCGTACTCCCGCAGTGCCCGGTCGCGTGCCGCACCGCGCAGGTGCGCGCCCGCGACGCCGTAGCCGTAGACGACGGCGTGCTCGGCGGCGAGGACGTCCTGCAGCGCGCGGACGCTGCGGGGCTCGGGGCTGCTCGTCGTCATCGGTCCGCCAGCAGGGCGGCGTGCGCGGCCTCGCAGCCGGCGACGGAAGCGAGCAGCCGGCCGGTCTCGGGCTTGGCGCGGACGGCTTGCCGGGTGCGCCGCCGGGCGGCCGTGGTCTCCGCCGCGACCAGGTCGGCCATGGCGGCGCGGAGGGTCGGCGCGACGGTGGGCGTGGGCGTCGGCGAGGGAGACCGCGCTCCGGTCGGTGACGCGGTCGGGGTGAGAGTCCGTGCGACCCGGCGCGGGAGCAGTGCCCGGGCGTGCTCCTCGTGCTCGGCGGCCAGCGTGGCCAGCTCGTCGCCGGCGGTCGGGAAGCGGGCGATCACCGCGGCGTACTGCGCGGCGAGGGCCCGGACCTCCTCGGCGGCCCGCGCGCGGAGCAGCAGGTCGGGGTCCGGCTCGTCCGGCTCGTCCTCGTCCGCGCCGGGCAGGCAGCCGGCGAGCGGCACGAGCACGAGAGCGGCGGCACCGGCGAGGACCTGACGGCGGCCGGGCGGGACGTCCCCGGGCCGTGTCACCCGGGGATGATCCCACGCGACCCGGGGGCCGCCGGCCCGCTATCGTCGTCATCGACCGGCGGGCTCAGTCCGCCGGCTGCAGGCATGACAACAGCAGAGCAGGAGGTCGAGATGGCGCGCTCCGCGGACCGCGACTCCCTCCTCGCGCTGCTCCGGCCGGTGGCCGAGGCGCAGGGCCTGGACCTCGAGGACGTGGTCGTCACCCCGGCCGGCAAGCGACGGATGCTGCGCGTCGTCGTCGACCGGGACGGTGGCCTCGAGCTCGACACCGTGGCGGCAGTGAGCACCGCGGTCTCCAAGGCCCTCGACGAGTCCGACGCCATGGGTGGCGCGCCGTACGTCCTCGAGGTGACCTCGCCCGGCGTCGACCGCCCGCTGACGGAGCGCCGCCACTGGCGGCGCAACCTCACGCGCCTCGTCACCGTCTCGACGGCGGAGTCGACCACCCTCGAGGGACGGTTGACGGAGGTCGACGACGACGGCATCGGGGTCGATGTCGACGGCGCGGTCACCCGGCTCGCGTGGGACCGGGTGGCGAGCGGCCGGGTCCGCGTGGAGTTCAACCGGCGGGAGGAGGGCTGAGATGGACATCGACCTGACGACACTGCGGGCCCTCGAGCGCGAGAAGGAGATCTCCTTCCCGATGCTGGTGGAGGCGATCGAGGGCGCGCTGCTGGTGGCCTACCAGCGCACCGAGGGGCACCAGCCGGTCGCCCGCGTCGAGCTGGACCGCAAGTCCGGCCACGTCACGGTGTGGGCGGCCGAGACCGACGACGAGGGCACCGTCCTGCGCGAGTGGGACGACACCCCGGAGGGCTTCGGACGCATCGCGGCCACGACGGCCAAGCAGGTGATCCTGCAGCGGCTGCGCGACGCCGAGGACGAGCAGACCTTCGGGCACTTCGCCGGCAAGGAGGGCGACATCGTCTCGGGGGTGATCCAGCAGGGCAAGGACCGCTCCAACGTCTACGTCGACCTGGGTCGTATCGAGGCAGTGCTGCCGCCGCCCGAGCAGGTGCCGGGCGAGAACTACGTGCACGGCGAGCGGCTGCGCTGCTACGTCGTCGAGGTGCGCAAGGGGCTGCGCGGCCCGTCGATCAAGCTGTCGCGGACGCACCCCAACCTGGTGCGCAAGCTCTTCGCTCTCGAGGTCCCGGAGATCGCTGACGGCACCGTGGAGATCGCGGCCGTCGCGCGCGAGGCGGGGCACCGGACGAAGATCGCCGTACGGAGCACGCGACCCGGCGTCAACGCCAAGGGCAGCTGCATCGGGCCGATGGGTGCCCGGGCACGCGCCGTCATGGCCGAGCTGCACGGCGAGAAGATCGACATCGTCGACTGGTCGGAGGACCCGGCCACCTTCCTCGCCCAGGCGCTGCAGCCCGCGCGGGTCAACGAGGTGCAGATCGTCGACCTGGCCGCCCGGTCGGCGCGGATCATCGTGCCCGACTACCAGCTCTCGCTGGCGATCGGCAAGGAGGGGCAGAACGCCCGTCTCGCCGCGCGGCTGACCGGCTGGCGGATCGACATCCGGCCTGACGTGGAGCGGCCGGGGTCCGGTGGGGCGCCGACGCCCGCCGCCGGTGGTGACGGGGCGTCCGGCTCCGGCTCCGGCTCCGGCGACGTACCGCCGGGAGAAGACGCGTCGGCGGCCGACACTGCGGGGGACCGGGGCTGAGCGCGCCGGTCCGGACCTGCGTGGGGTGCCGTCGGCGCGCGCCGGTGGGTGAGCTGCTGCGCGTGGTCGCAGGGCCCGGCGTGCTACTGGTCGACGAACGGCGGGTGCTGCCGGGACGTGGCGCGCACCTGCACCGCGACCCCGCTTGCCTCGACCTCGCCGAGCGCAAGCGGGCCTTCCCGCGGGCGCTGCGGGTGGCGGGGCCGCTCGACGCAGCGGCCGTGCGCGACGCGGTGGACGCGCCTCAGCGGTAGTGGTCGACGCTCGCCGCCGAGAACGGCGGACGTCGCCGCGGGATCGCCTTCTCCTCCACCCGGCGGAACAGGATCGCGAAAGTGATTGTGGAAGACGCTTCCACGCTCGACCCTGATCCTGCTAGACTTCGAACATACGTTCGAGTACGTGAGGTGCGGGGATGGACCTGGTCGGGGCGGTGCTGCCGGAGCCGCCGCTGGTGCTGCCGCCGGATCCGTGGGCCGATGAGCCGCCCGGCTGGGTGCCGGCGGAGCCGTCGTGGCAGGTGACGGATCTGCTGCCGGACCCGGTGCAGGACCCGGGGGTCGCTGCGGGGCGGGAGTTCGGCGCGGAGTGGCCGCCGCCGGCGTTGCTGGACGGCACCGATCCGGGGCCGTTGCTGGCCTCGCTGGCCGCGGAGGCCGACCTGGGGTCCTGTTCGGATGATCTGGTGGTGGGGGTGGCCTCGGCGGCGTCCCGGTTGCGGCCTGGGCGGCGTCGCTGGAGGCGGCGGCGACCGCCGAGCTGGTGACCCGGGCCGGGCGGTGGCGCGGGGTGACCCCGACCGGGCAGCCGGTCGGCAGGCACACGGTGGCGGCGGAGCGGATCGCGGCCGCGGAGCTGTCCTGCGCGCTGGGAGTCAGTGAGCGGTCCGCGCAGAACCGGGTGGCCCTGGCATTGGACCTGCAGCGGCTGCCCGAGACCTCGGCGGCTTTGGCCGCCGGCCGGTTGCACCACTACACGGCCCGGCTGGTGGTCGACACCCTGCGGCCCCTCGACGACCGAGGCGGCGGCCCGGGTGGAGGCTGCGGTGCTGCCCCGCTACGCGGGGCGCTCGTTCACCGATCTGTCCCGGGCGCTGCGCCGGGCGGTGCTGGCGGTCGACCCGGACGCCGGGGACAAGCGCCGGCGGCGGGGGGTCGAGGACCGCACCGTGGAGACCTACGCCCTGGCCGACGGGATGGCCGCCGCGACGATGACCGGCCCGGCCGAGGACGTCGAGGCGTTCGCCACCTGGCTCACCGGCGGCGCCGAGGCCGCCAAGGCACCCGGCGACCCCCGGACGCTGGCGCAGCGCCGTTTCGACGTCCTCGCCGACCTGGCCCACACCGGGCTGGCCTACGACACCACCCGCCCCGACCTCCTCATCCACCAATGGCGCGCCCCCACCGACACCACCAGCACCGACGGCACCGGCACGGGCACTGGTGGCGCGATCGGCCCCGGCGGCAGCGGGGTGGGCGAGGTAGGGACCCGGTTGCGGACCCGGCAGGGCCGGCGCCCCACCATCCACGTGACGGTGTCGGTCGAGACCCTGCTCGGGCTGCGCGACGACCCGGGGGAGCTGGCCGGCTACGGGCCGATCACCGCCCAGGTCGCGCGGCGGATCGCCACCGAGGGGACCTGGCGGCGGCTGCTCACCGACCCGCGCACCGGCCGCTTCGACGAGCTCTCCGTGGACAGCTACGAACCACCCCAGGACATGCGCGACCACGTGCTGGCCCGCGACCCGGTCTGCATCGGACTGGGCTGCCGGCTGCCGGCCAACCGCTGCGACCTCGACCACCGCGTCCCCCACCCCCGCGGCCCCACCGCGGCGGGCAACCTCGAACCCTGGTGCCGCAGCGGGCATGAGATCAAGACCTTCACCGACACCACGGTCACCACCGACCCCCGACGACCCCGACAGACCCACGGCGTGGGTGGCCGGGCCGACCCCGGCGGTGCGGCGGCCGGGTGATCACCTACCCCAGCGGACGCAGCTACCGGCTGCCCGTCGAACCCGTCCTCGAGGACTTCGGCCTCGATACCGAACCGGCGAGCCCGAACGCCCAGGACAACGACGCCCCGAGGTTCGTCGCAGGAGCCGCCCACGACGACCTGGTCAGCGACGACCTGGTCAGCGACGACCCGTCGCGGGTCGAGCCGGACCTCGAGGTGCCGCCGTTCTGACGGAGGCGGCCCGAGAGTCGGACCCGTCGGCTGCGTTGCGCCGGGTGCGGCGTGACCACGCCGGGACGTCCTGCCGGCCCGGCTGCTCCGGGCATCTGCACAGACAGTCGAGGCAGCATCGCCTGGACGAGCGGGCCGATCGAGAGGGCGTAGAGCACGGTGGCCACGCCGAGGGTGCCGCCGAGCAGCCACCCGCTCACAACCACGGCGACCTCGATGCCGGTGCGTACCAGCCGCACCGACCAACCCGTACGGCGCACCAGCCCGGTCATCAGTCCGTCGCGCGGCCCGGGTCCCAGGTGCACGCCGATGTAGGCCGCGGTCGCCACCGCGTTGAGCACGATCCCGCCGACGACCAGCAGGACACGGGCGGCGGGCGACTGGACGGCAGGCAGCACCGCAAGGGCGGCGTCGACCGACAGCCCGATCACCACGACGTTGCTGACGGTGCCGACCCCCGGCCGCTGGCGCAGCGGCACCCACAGCAGCAGGACCAGCGCGCCGACCACGATCGACACCGTGCCGAGCGACCAGTCGACGTGCCGGGTGATGCCCTGGTGCAGCACGTCCCAGGGCATGACACCGAGCCGAGCTCGCACGAGAAGCGCCATCGAGACGCCGTACAGCGCCAGCCCCACGTACAGCTGGGCGAGCCGTCGCGGCAGCCGGCGGTCACCGGCCGCGGTCGTCGAGGGAAGGCGCATGCCCGCCAGCATGACCGACGATTGGACTGGCAACTGCAGTCCAATTGCGCCAGAGTGGCTGTCGTGACCCGACGTGGCCGGCGTGACTCCGACGTGGCTGGCACGACCCCGGACCGAGGCGCCGTGCCCGCCCGCCGGCTCGCCGCCCTGGTCGGCGACCTGACCGCCGAGCGCCCACCGCTCTACGCCGCCCTGGCCGCCCGCACCCGGATGCTGGTTGCCGATGGGCGGCTCCCGGTCGGCGAGCGGCTGCCGCCCGAGCGCGACCTGGCGACTGCCCTGCACGTCAGCCGGGCCACGGTCGCGAGTGCCTACGGCCTGCTGCGCGAGCAGGGCTGGGCCACCGCGCGACAGGGCTCCGGCACCTGGACCCGGCTTCCAGCAGGAAGCATCCGGAGCGGCCAGGGCGGTGCCTGGCTCCCGGAGCCGCCGCGGCCGGGTGTCATCGACCTCGCGCACGCCGCGCCGTCGGCGCCGCCGCAGGTGTCCGCCGCGTTCGGTGCCGCGCTGGAGGACCTGCCGCGGTTCCTCCCCGGCCACGGCTACCACCCGCAGGGCCTCCCGGACCTGCGCGCCCGGATCGCGCAGCGGTACGTCGCCCGCGGGCTCCACACGACCGCTGACCAGGTGCTCGTGACGTCCGGGGCGCTGGAAGCAGTCGGCCTCGTGGTCGAGGCCCTGAGCCGCCGCGGCGACCGGGTGATCGCCGAGCACCCGACCTACCCCAACGCGATCGACGTGGTCCGGTCGCGCGGGCGGCGCGTCGTCCCGGTGGCGGTCGACGCCGACGAGCCGGATCGTGCGGTACGCGACCTCAGCCGGTCGGCCCGGACCGCCCGCCCCGCCCTGGCCTACGTCATGCCGGACTTCCAGAACCCCACCGGGATGCTGCTCGACGAGCCGCAGCGGCGCCGGCTGGCGGTCGGGCTGCGGCAGGCAGGAACAGTCGCACTGGTCGACGAGACCCTCGCCGATATCGACCTGCGCGTGGGCGGCACGGGGCGCGGCGGGGGAGGGAGCGTCGTCGCGGGCGGGGAGGCCGGCGTGCACGACCGGGTCGGCCTCCTGCCGTTCGCGGCGGTGGCCGACCCGGCGCCGGTGGTGACTGTGGGCTCCCTGAGCAAGAGCGTGTGGGGCGGCCTGCGGATCGGTTGGGTGCGGGCCGACCCCGACCTGCTCGCCCGGGTGGCGCGGGTCGCGGGCCAGGCGCAGCTCTCCGGACCGGTCCTCGAGCAGCTGGCGGCCTGCCACCTGCTCGACGCCGCCGCGGAGGTCCGCGCGCTGCGCAGCGCCGAGCTCCGGGCCCGGCGGGACGTGTTGGTGGCGGCCCTCGGAGAGCACCTGCCCGACTGGCGGTTCCGTGAGCCGGCCGGCGGGCTGGTGCTCTGGTGCGAGCTGCCCGGTCTGTCCTCGACCTCGCTGGTCGGCGCCGCCGAGGAGCGCGGAGTCCTGCTCGCTGCCGGGCCGCGCTTCGGGACCGGCCACACCTTCGACGACCGGTTGCGGCTGCCCTACACCCAGCCGGCCGAGGTGCTCCGCCGCGGCGTCGCCCTGCTCGCGGAGGCGGCCGCCGACCTGCCGCGGCGCCGCCCGGCGCAGGTGGAGCACCGCCTGGTGGTCTAGGGCCTGGCACCCGCCCGGCGAGCGCGGCACCGGTCCTGCCGGGATGCCCCCGCAGGCCTCACGCGTTAGGATGACCGGGAATCACGAGCTCCCTGGCGCGGCATGCGCGGGTGGAGCGCGCCGTGGCCCGCGTGAGCGGCCACGGGACCGTCCAGTCCGGAAGCGAATCGAGACGCTGATGAGCCCCCGATGAGCCAGCACCCATGAGTGCCCCCGTGCATTAACGACGGTCCGCCGCTGGTCAGACACCGGCCCGGACCGAGACAGGAGAGTTGTGGCAAAGGTCCGGGTCTACGAGCTCGCAAAGGAGCTCGGTGTCGAGAGCAAGGCCGTCATGGCCAAGCTCACCGAGATGGGAGAGTTCGTCCGGTCGGCGTCGTCGACCGTCGAGCCGCCGGTCGTCCGCAAGCTGCGTGACGCCATGCCGGCCGCCGCGCCGGCGGCCGCACCAGCAGCTGACGGCAAGGCCGACGCCGACGGCAAGGCTCCCGCCAAGAAGGCCGCTGGCAAGAAGGCGGCGGCCACCCCAGCACCCCCCGCGCCGGCGCCCGTCGCCGACGCCCCCGCAGCGCCGGCGCCGGTCGCCGACACCCCCGCTGCCCCCCCAGCGGCGCCCAGCGCGCCCCCCGTCGCCGACGTCCCGGCAGCGCCTGAGGCACCCGCCCCGGCGGCTCCGCAGCCCGCGGCCGCGCAGGCCCCCGCCGCGCAGGCCCCCGCCGCGCAGGCCCCGGCAGCCGACGCCCCGACGAGGCCGGCTCCCGGCCCGCGCCCGGCCGGCCCGCGTCCAGGCAACAACCCGTTCAGCTCGAGCGGCTCCACCGGCATGGGCCGCTCCGCAGCCCCGCGTCCGGGCAACAACCCCTACTCGACCGGCGGCTCGACCGGCATGCCGCGTCCCGGCGGCACCAGCGGCCCGCCGCGCCCCGGCGCAGCGCGTCCCGGCGGCAGCGCCGGCCCCGGCGGCCCGCGTCCGAACCCGGGCATGATGCCGGCCCGACCGGCTCCCGGTGTGAGTCGTCCCGGCGGTCCGGGCGGCCGTCCTGGTGCCCCCGGCGGCCGCGGCCGCCCGGGTGCGCCCGGTGGCGCCGGTCGTCCCGGCAGCGGCGGCGGTGGTGGCGGCGGCTACGGCGGCGGCGGTCCCGGTGCCGGTCGTCCCGGTGGTGGCGGCGGCTTCAGCGGCCGTGGCGGCGGTCCCCGTCGCGGCGGCACGGCCGGGGCCTTCGGTCGCCCCGGTGGTCCGCGCGGCCGTCAGCGCAAGTCGAAGAAGCAGCGCCGTCAAGAGTTCGACAACATGGCGGCCCCGTCGATCGGTGGCGTCCAGGTCCCGCGTGGCGACGGCTCGACCGTCGTCCGGCTGGCCCGTGGCTCGTCGCTGACCGACTTCGCCGAGAAGATCGACGCCAACCCGGCCTCGCTGGTCACGGTGCTGTTCCACCTCGGTGAGATGGCCACCGCGACCCAGTCGCTCGACGAGGAGACCTTCCAGCTCCTCGGTGCCGAGCTCGGCTACCAGGTGCAGGTCGTCAGTCCGGAGGACGAGGACCGCGAGATCCTCGACTCGTTCGACATCGACTTCCTCGGTGAGGACTGGGACGAGGACGACCTGATCGCCCGGCCGCCGGTCGTCACGGTGATGGGTCACGTCGACCACGGAAAGACCCGCCTCCTCGACGCGATCCGCAAGACCGACGTGCTCTCCGGCGAGGCGGGCGGCATCACCCAGTCCATCGGCGCCTACCAGATCCACACCACGCACGAGGGTGAGGATCGGGCGATCACGTTCATCGACACCCCGGGTCACGAGGCGTTCACCGCCATGCGTGCCCGCGGTGCCAAGGTCACCGACATCGCGGTCCTCGTGGTGGCGGCCGATGACGGCGTCATGCCGCAGACGATCGAGGCGCTCAACCACGCCCAGGCTGCCGACGTACCGATCGTGGTCGCGGTGAACAAGATCGACTCCGACGGGGCGAATCCCGCGAAGGTCCGCCAGCAGCTGACGGAGTACAACCTGGTGGCCGAGGAGTACGGCGGCGAGACCATCTTCGTCGACGTGTCGGCCAAGCAGGGGACCAACATCCCGCAGCTGCTCGAGTCGATCCTGCTCACGGCCGACGCCGCGCTCGACCTGCGCGCGGTGGCCGACGCTCCGGCGCGCGGTGTCGCGATCGAGGCTCACCTCGACCGCGGTCGCGGCCCGGTGGCGACCGTCCTGGTTCAGCGCGGAACCCTCGCGGTAGGCGACTCCATCGTCGCCGGCGACGCCTACGGTCGGGTCCGCGCCATGCTCGACGAGCACGGCGACCACCTGGACGTGGCACTGCCCTCGCGTCCGGTGCAGGTGCTGGGCTTCACCTCGGTGCCGGGTGCCGGCGACAAGTTCCTCGTCGCCGACGAGGACCGGATCGCCCGGCAGATCGCCGAGAAGCGGTCGGCGATGCAGCGGAACGCCGCCCTCGCCAAGGCTCGCAAGCGGGTCTCGCTGGAGGACTGGCTGGAGCAGAGCAAGGTCGACACCCTCAACCTCATCCTGAAGGGTGACGGCTCGGGCTCGGTCGAGGCGCTCGAGGACGCGCTGCTCAACATCGACGTGGGCGAGGAGGTCGCGCTGCGGGTCATCGACCGCGGGGTCGGTGCCATCACGCAGAACGACGTGAACCTGGCCGTGGCGTCCGAGGCCGTCATCATTGGCTTCAACGTCCGGCCGGCCGAGCGGGTCGGTGAGCTGATCGACCGCGAGGGTGTCGACGTCCGCTACTACTCGGTCATCTACCAGGCGATCGACGAGGTCGAGGCCGCCCTCAAGGGCATGCTCAAGCCCGAGTACGAAGAGGCGCAGCTCGGCACCGCCGAGGTCCGCGAGGTGTTCCGGTCCAGCAAGTTCGGCAACATCGCGGGTTGCCTGGTGCGCAGCGGCGAGATCCGCCGCAACACCAAGGCGCGCTTGGTCCGCGACGGTGCCGTCGTGGCCGAGAACCTCACCGTCGAGTCGCTCAAGCGGTTCAAGGACGACGCGACCGAGGTGCGTGAGGGCTACGAGTGCGGCATCGGCCTGGGGTCGTTCAACGACATCAAGGTCGACGACGTGATCGAGACCTACGAGATGCGCGAGAAGGCCCGCGCCTGAGCCACTGACCGCTGACCACCCGGTCTTCGACCGACCAGGTTCTCGGCCGGTGATCATGCGCAGGTGCACAACGGCACCTGCGCATGATCACCGCCGGGGTGGTGGCAAGGGCGGTCAGCGGGGCGGGACCAGCGGGACGCGGAGCAAAGGAGCCGGGCCGGTGTTCGTGGGCAGCGTCGCGTTCGACGTGCTGCTCGGTGACGTGCACTCGTTGAAGCAGAAGCGTTCGCTCGTGCGGCCGCTGGTCGCCGAGCTGCGCCGGAAGTACGACGTCAGCGCGGCGGAGGCCGGCCATCTCGACCTGCACCGCCGCGCGCTGGTCGGTGTGGCGGTGGTCGCGCCTGACCGGGCGCACTGCGTCGAGGTCCTCGACGCGTGCGAGCGGTTGGTGGCCTACCGGCCCGATCTGGAGCTGCTCTCCGCCCGGCGGCAGGTCCTGCGCAGCACCGACGACATCGACCAGCACCAACACGAGACCGACGAGACCCGAACCGAGACGAAGGACGAGTAGCCGTGGTTGACGCCGCCCGAGCCCGCAAGCTGGCCGACCGCATCAAGGTCGTGGTTGCCGAGACGCTGGAGATGCGCGTCAAGGACCCGCGCCTCGGCTTCATCACGATCACCGACGCACGGGTCACCAACGACCTGCAGCAGGCGACCGTCTTCTACACGGTCTTCGGCGACGAGAACCAGAAGGCCGACACCGCTGCGGCGCTGGAGAGCGCCCGCGGCGTCCTGCGTTCCGAGGTGGGCCGGCAGACCGGCGTGCGGCACACCCCGACGCTTGAGTTCATCGCGGACGGGGTGCCCGAGAACGCCGCGCACATCGAGGACCTGCTGGCCAAGGTCGCTGCGGCCGACGCCGAGGTGCTCCGCGCGGCCGCCGGCGCGGCGTACGCCGGGGAGCCTGACCCCTACAAGGCCCCCCGGGCCGACGACGAGGACGACGGCGACCAGGGCGACGAGGGGGAGCACAACGACGGCGAGAGCGACGACGGGGACGACCAGCGCGCCGGCGCCGCGCAGGCATGACCGCCGACGGGCTGGTCGTCGTCGACAAGCCGGCCGGTCTCACCTCGCACGACGTGGTCGCGCGGGTCCGCCGGCTCGCCGGCACCCGCCGCGTCGGGCACGCGGGCACGCTCGACCCGATGGCGACGGGCGTGCTCGTCGTCGGCGTCAACCGGGCCACCCGGCTGCTCGGGCACCTGACCCTGACCGACAAGGCCTACGACGCGACGATCCGGCTCGGCGCGACCACGGTCACCGACGACGCCGAGGGTGAGGTCGTGACGACGGCCGACGCGGCTGCAGTGTCGGCCGTCACCGACGACGCGGTGTCGGCGGGCATCGGCGCCCTCACCGGCGACATCGAGCAGGTGCCCTCGTCGGTCAGTGCGGTGAAGATCGACGGCCAGCGGTCCTACAAGCGGGTCCGCGCCGGGGAGGACGTCGAGCTCCCGGCACGACCGGTCACCGTGCACCGCTTCGAGGTCGTCGGATCGCGCCGGGCGGGCGGCTTCCTCGACGTGGACGTGCACGTCGTCGTGTCGAGCGGGACGTACGTCCGGGCACTCGCCAGGGACCTGGGCTCCGGCCTCGGGGTCGGTGGTCACCTCACCGCGCTGCGCCGCACCCGGGTCGGCCCCTACGGGCTGGACGTGGCGCACACGCTGGACGAGCTCACCGGGATGGTCGCCCAGGACCCGGCGGGCGGCCTGCCAGCGCTCCCGATCGCCGACGCCGCCCGGGCTGCCTTCCCGCACCGCGACGTCGACGATGCCGCGGCGACGGTGGTCTCGCACGGTGGCCCGCTGCCGGCGACCGGACTGCCCGGACCTACCGCGGTGTTCGGACCGGACGGTCGCTTCCTCGCTCTCGTCGAGGACCGGGGAGAGGTCACGAGAGCGCTGGCTGTCTTCGTCTGACGCCGGCTACAGGGAGAGGTTCAGCATGGTGAGTTCATCGACCACCTCGAAGCCCGCGCTCCGGTAGAGAGCCAGCGCCCGGTCGTTGCCCACCTCGGTCTGCAGACTGACGCGGGCTGCCCCAACGGCCCGGGCGTCGCCGACCACGGCGTCGACAAGCGCTCGACCGACCCCGTGCCGACGGTGGTCGGGTGCCACGTACAGGTCCCGTATCTGCCAGAACGACGACAGAACGATCGACGCCGGCGAGACGGCGACGTTCGCCATCCCGGCGGTCCTGCCCTCGGGGCCGCTCCGCGCGAGGTAGCAGCGGTAGCGGCCGGCGTCGAGCTGCTCGCGCAACCACCGGTCGCAGCGCTGCGGGTCGCGGTCCTGGTCGTAGTGGACTCGGTAGTCGGCGAAGAGGCCGACGTGGGCGTCCCAGCCGGGATCTCCGGGGCGCACGGTCCCAACGTCGAGCGCGTTCTGTACCACCCCGGCATGCTGCCAGGGGCGTCAGCTGCTCAGGCGGAGAGGTGGCGCAGGTGCCGCCAGGCCTGCGCCCACGATCCCGCGGGACCGTCGCAGACCCAGACCCCGTTGCCGTCCTCCTCGCTGTCGACGCCGGTGCGCAACGTTGCCGCCTTCGAGCACCCGACGAGCTGGTCGGCGTCGGGCGCGGCGAAGCCGACCCAGACGACCTTCCCGGTCGCCGACTCCGGCGGCGGCCCCCAGTCGGCGAAGCCGTTGTGCCCGCTGTAGACCGGCAGCCCGACGCCGTACCACCGCGCGGCCCCGGCCTCCCCGTAGTTCTGCGCGACGACTACCGCACCGGCGCGGTCGGGCAGCTCGTCGACGACTCCGCGGACCGTGCCGACCACTGATGGCCAGCCGATCGTCTCGAGCTGGTCCTCGTTGAGCGCCGGCCAGAAGGTGTCGCCCAGCGTCTGCGCCGGCAGGACCGGCAGCAGCGCGGGCAGCGGGAAGAGCGCCGTCACCGCAACAGCGGCCGTGAACCGGCGAACACCGACCGACGACCACCGCTGTTCCACCACGACCGACCCGGCCGCCGCCAGCGCCGGTAGCAGGCCGAGCAGGTAGTAGTTCTTGCCGCCGGTGAGGGCGAAGACGACGAGCAGCAGGACGTAGGCGATCGGCACCGGCCGGACGAACCGCCACTCCGGCCGCCGGAACGCCGCGACGCCGCCGATCGCCGCGAGCACCGCGCCGAGCGGGTTGATCATCACTGCCTGCAGCAGCACCAGCTCGGCGAGTCCGCCGACGTTGCCGTACTCCTCCCGGATGTCAGCGCCGAGCTCGGCTTGCGGCCAGCCGTTCTGCGCCTGCCACACCAGGTTGGGCAGCCAGATCAGCAGGGCCACGGCCGCGCCGCCCCACGCCCAGGGTGACCGCAGGTGGTGCCGCAGGCCGGGCGTCGCGGCGATGCCGACGACCAGCCCCGCGGCGAGGAATCCCACCAGGTTCTTGTTCTGCAGCCCCACGCCGAGCACGGCGCCGGCGACGAGCCAGAGTCGCTGCCGGTCGTTCTGCAGGATCGCGACGACCAGCCGGATCAGGACGGTCCACACCAGCAGGTCGAACGTGGCCGTCGACAGCAGGTGCGCGATCGCGAGCACACCGGCGCCGGTCGCGGTCGCCACGGCAGCCAGCAGCTGCGCCGGCCGGCCACCGCCGAGTGCCCGCGCGAGGTCCGCGGTCACCAGCACGACCGCGCCGGCCACCAGCGCCGGGACGACCCGCATCGCGACCAGCGACCCGGGCGCCACGAGGTCGGCAAGCCGCGCCAGCAGCGGGGTCAGCGGCGGCTGGTCCGGGTAGCCCCACTGCGGGTGGTCGCCCGCCGCGAGGAAGTACAGCTCGTCGCGGTGCGGTCCGTAGCGCGCCGACAGCGCCAGCAGGAGGAGCGTCACTCCGGCCGCGACGGCGTACGTCGCCCTGCTCAACCCCCTGGCGGGGCGGGCCGGGTCAGGAACAGCGCCGTGCGTCCTCACCCGGACTCGCCCGCCGAGCCACCCGACATGGCGACATCATGGCGGCCCGCGGACCGGTCGGGCCAGGATCGGCACCGACGGCGCCGTTAGGGTGCCGCCGTGGACCTCGCCGACGCCGGTGCCCGAGCCGCGGAGCTCGACGCCGCGGACCCCGTGGCGGGTGCGCGCGACCGGTTCCTCCTGCCCGAGGGCCTGGTCTACCTCGACGGCAACTCGCTCGGGGCGTTGCCCCGGGGGGTGCCCGAGGCGGTCGCGGCCGTCGTCGGGCAGCAGTGGGGACGCGACCTCATCACGTCGTGGAACGTGCACGACTGGTGGGACGCGCCGCGCCGGGTCGGTGCCCGGCTGGCCCGGTTGGTGGGCGCCCACGACGACGAGGTCGTGGTCTGCGACTCGACGTCGGCGAACCTCTTCAAGGCACTCGTCGTGGCCGCCCGGCTGCGCCCTGGCCGCTCCACGCTGGTCATCGAGCCTGGCAACTTCCCGGCCGACCTCTACGTCGCCGACTCGGTCGCCGACCTGCTCGGCATGCAGGTGATGCGTTGCGAGCCGGAGGACGTCGGCTCCGTCCTCGGTGACGACGTCGCGGTCGTCAGCTTCTCGCACGTCGACTACCGCACCGGCCGGGCGCACGACATGGCCGGGGTCACCAGAGCGGTGCACGCCGCCGGAGCCCTGGCGTTGTGGGACCTCTCGCACTCCGCCGGCGCGCTACCGGTCGACCTGACCGGCTGCGACGTCGACCTCGCCGTCGGCTGCAGCTACAAGTACCTCAACGGCGGCCCCGGTGCTCCGGCCTACGTGATGGTGGCGAGGCGGCACCAGGACGCTGCGCGGTCACCGCTCACCGGCTGGACGGGGCACGCCCGGCCCTTCGCCATGGAGGGCAGCTACGAGCCGGCACCGGGCATCGACCGGATGCGCAACGGCACACCGCCGGTCATCTCCCTGCTCGCCCTGGAGAGCGCCCTGGCGGCGTACGACGGGATCGACATGGTGCAGGTCCGCGCCAAGAGCCTGTCGCTCACGTCGTTGTTCATCGACCTCGCCGACGAGGTGCTCGCGCCGCTTGGCTTCAGCGTGGCCACGCCGCGCGAGCCGTCGGAGCGCGGCAGCCAGGTGTCGCTGCGGCACGCCGACGCCTACGCGGTCGTGCAGGCGCTCATCGAGCGACGCGTGGTCGGCGACTACCGCGAGCCCGACGTGGTGCGGCTCGGCTTCGCACCGCTCTACCTGCGGCACACCGACGTCGTGCGGGCCGTGGAGCAGATCGCCGCCGTCGTCACGACGGGGGAGCACCGCCAGGAGAGGTACGCCGTCCGCGCGACCGTGACCTGACCCGGTGCTGGCCCATGGTCGGGTCGGCGAAGCCGGCGCGCTGCCACCAGTGGCGCTTGGGCGCCGGCGGGGCGTAGCCGAAGATGCGCTCCCAGCCGTGCCGAGCCAGCCGGGTGCGCGGTCCGTGCGCGCCCCACGCCAACCCCATCCCGACCTCGCGACGGCGGAGGTCGACCACCGCCCACGTCGGGTCGAGTGACTCGGCGAAGTCCCGCAGCGCACCGTCGCCGGACGTCATCGCCTCGTGCCAGGTCAGTCGTCCGGGGCGGGTGCGCCAGACCTGGTGCAGCCGGTCCTCGTGCACGTCGTCGACGCGGGAGCTGCGCGGCGGCTCCACCGTCCTGAGGACGTCGTCGAGGAAGTCGGCGAGCGAGTCGGCCTGGTGGAGCAGCACGGGCGCGTCGTGGCTGAGGAAGAACACCGGCGCCACGTCGACGGTGTCGGGCGTCAGGTCGAGCAGCCAGAAGTTGCCGAAGCCGTCCGCGGCCACCGGCAGCCCGGCGGGCAGCAGCTCGGCGGCCTCGACGCTGTGCCGCTCGCCGGTGAGGTCCAGGTCGAGGAGGGCGTCCGTCCCGGTGGTCACGGCCAGCAGGCGCGTCAGCTCGCGGGGGAGCGGGACCCCGAGTGGGTCGTACGCCGCCTGCAGCCGCTGGATCGCGGCCGGGTCCAGCCCGGGCCGCAGGTCCAGCGCGACCGGGTCGCCGTCCTCGTCTCCAGGCCGCTCGGCGCTCGCTGCTCCGAGCAGCCGCTGCACCGGGATCCACGCCGTCACGGTAGGGGACGCCGGTCCAAGATCATTCGGTGTGACGTGATGGCCTCCAGCAGATTCCCGCCACCTCTTGTCAGACGGCAGGACAGATGTTCAGATAGCGCACAGCATGTCGGGACAGGATCACACTTAATCGGAAGGTACATCCATGCCACAAGGACGCGCGTCCCGGCGGACGGGCTCGGGGCATCGCCGGTGCGGCCGCCTTGGGCTGCTCGCCGCGGGCCTCGGGGTCAGCGCCGGGGCCGGCACCGCGCCACCGCCGCACCCGGCGACAAGCCGGTCAAGTCGGACATCCGCCACATCGGCTCCGACTACAACAACGGCAAGCCCCTGCCCCTCTCCAAGGAGGGCGCCGGCGGCTCCGGGATCAACAGCGGCGAGTTCAAGGTCGGGACGGTCCGCAAGTGGCCGGCGCTCGACGACGCCAAGGACGTCGACTACACGAAGCAGTTCGTGCTGCGCGGCATCGGCGACAACGTCGAGGTCTGGGTCGCCAAGGACATCGCCTTCCCGGCCGGCGACTGCCGCAACACGGTCGGCGGCGGCGAGGGCATCGTCGTGACCGACGAGCAGGTCGCGTCCTTCGTCGCACGAGTTCGACTCCAACATCTACCCGGTCGAGTCGAGGTCTTCTCGTCCCGCCGACCCGTGACGGGAAGCATCACCCCGCTCAGCAACGCCTACGCGAAGTTCTACGGGCTGCCGGCGCGCAGACTTCGTGGGCGACGGCGACCGGATCGTCACGCTGGTGGACAACGTGCGCGACTCGAACTACTACACGCCCGCGCGCAGCCGACGGCAAGACCTACATCGCGGGCTTCCACTACTCGCTGTTCAACGAGTACACCAACCGCAACGTCATGACCCTGGACGCGTGGGACTGGACCCACCGCACCGGTGACGGCGGCGCCGGACAACTCCCAGGACCCCGACTACGCGGCCTGCAGCGAGCTACATCGGCTGCGCCCGTTCGGCGACCCGCGTCCGCTGACCTACGAGGGCACGTTCGCGCACGAGTACCAGCACCTGCTGGAGTACTACGCGAGCCCGGGTGAGGCGAACTTCGTCAACGAGGGCCTGTCGGACTGGGCGCAGACCCTCGTCGGCTACGTCGACCCGTCGCCTCGACACGACGACCCGGCGGCTGACGGCCACCTGCAGACCTGGATGGGCTTCGCGGACGACCAAGCGTTCGGCGGTCCCGAGCAGTCGCTGACCCGCTGGCAGGACCAGGGGGCGCCGGAGATCCTCGCGGACTACGGCATGGCCTACGCGTTCATGGAGTACCTCCACAGCCACTACGGCGAACGAGTTCATGACGGCCTGCACCGGGAGAACCTGAACGGGTTCGCCGGGCTGCAGACGCGACCCTCGACGGAGCACGAGTTCGAGTCCACGCCGCTCGGCGTGATCCACGACTTCCTCGCCTCGATGGCGTCGACCAGCAGCTCGAGGGCGGCAAGACCCTGGTGCACGGTGACGCCGCGGCCTTGAGCACCGAGACTCATCTCCGCCCAGATCAACTGGGCGACCCCGCAGGCGAACGACTCTCGCGGGTGCGCCGACCAACGGCGCCGACTGATCGCGGTGCTCGGCGGTGACGGCCAGTACACGTTCGACGGCGCCGAGGGCTACCCGGCCCAGCCGGTGCAGTGGACGAAGGCCGCCGACGGCCGGCTCTACTCGGGCACCGGCGACAACCTCGACCAGGCGATCGCGCGGAAGATCACGGTGCCGGCGGCCAACCCGACGATGACGGTCGACCTGGAGTACCAGACCGGACCCGCGTGGGACTTCGCCTTCGTCCAGGTCTACGACGGAGCCAACGACGGCGACGGCAAGTGGGTCAGCCTGGCGAACGAGCAACACGACGACCATGCCGACCCCGCAGGCCGACCCGCTGCGGTCGGGCGAACCTGCCCGGCTTCACCGGCAGCTCGGGCGGCGTGACGGCGCAGTCGTTCGACCTGGCGGACTACGCTGGCCAGGACGTCTTCCTGGCAGTGCGCTACATCACCGACGGCTCGGTCAACGAGCCGGGCGTGTGGCTGAGCGGGCTGTCCGTCGGCGGCACCGCGGTCGCCGACGCGACCGAGCTGTCGGCGTGGACCTCGCTCACAGGCGCGGTCCCGGTGCCGGTCTCGGGCTGGACGGTGCAGCTGGTCGGCTGGGACGGCACGAGGTGTCGGCCGTGACGCTGCCGCTGGGGGCGGGCAGCACCTGGAGCGGTGACGTGTCCGACACGCTCGGCATCGCCGCACCGGAGTTCGCCGGGTTCATCGTGACGGCGGACGACCCGACGCTCGCGGTCACGCAGTACGCCGACTACACCCTCACCGGTGCGGCGTCGACGGCGACGACGGGCACGTCGACCGGCTCGACGTCCGGGAACGGCAAGAAGAGGTAGCCCACCTCGCAGCGACGGGCCCCGGCCGCACGGCCGGGGCCCGTCGTCGTCCCGGGCGGCCCTAGGCTGGCGGCCGACCGACCGACCACGACCGGTGACGACGACCGACCGAGAGAGTTGACGACGACCGAGGAGGTGCATCCGTGCAGGTCTGGCACGGCCTCGACGACGTCGACAGGCAGGGCGGAGTCGGTTCGCCGCCGGGGTCGGTCGTGACGATCGGCAACTTCGACGGCGTGCACCGCGGCCACCAGCAGGTGGTCGCCGGGGTCGTCGCGCGGGCCGCCGAGACCGGGGCCTTGCCGGTGGTGACGACCTTCGACCCGCACCCCATGACGGTGATCCACCCCGACTCCGCGCCGGTCCGGCTGACTGACCTGGAGCGGCGGCTGGACCTGCTGGAGTACCTCGGTGTCGGCGCCACGCTCGTGCTGCCCTTCACCCGCGAGCTCTCGCTCTGGGAGCCTGCGCGCTTCGTCGACGAGGTGCTGGTGGCCACGCTGCACGCCGCGGACGTGCACGTGGGCGTGAACTTCCGCTACGGCCATCGCGCCGCCGGCACCGTCGACAGCCTGCGCGCCGACGGCGAGCGCCACGGCTTCAGCGTGCGCGCGCTGCCCCTGGCCGGCGAGGAGGCCAGGTGGTCGTCGACCTACGTGCGGCAGTGCCTCGCGGAGGGTGACGTCGTCGCCGCGGCACACGCCCTCGGCCGACCGCACCGGGTGGTCGGACCGGTGGTGGAGGGCGACAAGCGGGGCCGCGAGCTCGGCTACCCGACGGCCAACCTCTCGCTCGACGACGACATCGCCGTGCCCGCCGACGGGGTCTATGCGGGCTGGCTGGTCCGCGCCGACGGCACGTCGCTGCCGGCCGCGATCTCGGTCGGGACCAATCCGACCTTCGGCGGCACCGTCCGGCGGGTCGAGGCCTACGTGCTGGACCGTGACGACCTCGAGCTCTACGGGGAGCGCGTCGGCGTCGAGTTCGTCGAGCGGCTGCGCGAGACCATCACCTTCGACGGCGTGGAGCCCCTCGTCGCGCAGATGGCCCTCGATGTCGAGCAGGCCCGCCGGATCACCGCGTCGTGACCCCCGTGGTGGCGTCGTGACCGGCCCCGACCGGTCGGCCGATCTCCGCGCGACCGAGCGCTGGTTCCTCGACCACGGGCTGCCGTTCTTCGTCGAGGGGCGCTCGATCTCGGTCGACGACCTGGTGCGTGGCCGGTCGCTCGCGGTGCTGGTGCTCGCGTGGTTCGGGTCGCTGCTGCTCGCCGTTCCCCGCGGCCAGGCGATCGGGCCACGCCTGGTCTACGCGGGCCTGGGCGTCGTCGGGCTGGTCGTCGTGTGGGCGCTGGCCAACCTCGCCCGCCGGCAGCGCGCGCTCGAGCGGCCACGGCGCGTCGGGCTGGTCGAGGTCCTGGTCTTCACGCTGGCCCCGGCGGCCGCCGTGGCGGTGCTGCGGCAGGACCCCGAGCTGGTGCTGGTCGTGCTTCTGGCCGACGTCACCGTGCTGCTCGTGGTCGGCGCGGCTGAAGTTCTCGACGCCGGCCCCATCGCCCGCTGGGCCCTGATGCGCACCTTCCGGGAGCTCTCGTCGCTGTTCCGGCTGGTCACCCGTGCGCTGCCGATGCTCCTGCTGTTCACCACCTTCCTCTTCATCAACACCGAGGTCTGGCAGGTCGCCTCGTCACTGTCCACCGCGGTGCTCTGGCTGGCCGTGGCGTTCTTCGGCGTCCTCGCGGTGGGGTTCCTGGTCGTCCGGCTGCCCGAGGAGGTGGCCGCGGTCAACGACGTCGTCGACGCGGAGTCGGTACGCCGCGCGGTGGGCGGCACGCCGCTCGAGGACCGGTGTGACGAGCTGGGAGGTGACCTGCGCCCCGAGCCCCTGGCTCGCAAGCAGCGGGTCAACCTGCTGCTGGTCCTGCTGGTGACCCAGATGGCGCAGGTGCTGCTGCTCGCCGTCGCCGTGTGGCTGTTCTTCCTCACCTTCGGCCGGGTGGCGATCGAGGGCGGGGTCATCCGGAGCTGGGTCGGCGGGTCCGCGCCCCACGACGTCCCGTTCCTGCCGGGCACGGGCTTCTCCCAGGAGCTGCTGCAGGTCAGCATCTTCCTTGCTGCCTTCTCCGGCCTCTACTTCACGGTCTACGCGGTCACCGACTCGACGTACCGGGACCAGTTCTTCCACGAGATCACCGACGAGCTGGAGCGCGCCGTCGGGGTCCGCACGGCATACCTCGCGCTGCGCCGCTCGAGCTCGTCGGCTGCCGGGCCCGACGCATAGGGTCGGACGCCATGGAGTACCGGACCCTCGGCGGCGGCGGAGCCGCTGTGTCGACATACGCGCTGGGCACGATGACCTTCGGCGTCGAGACGGACGAGGCCGCGAGCCACGACCAGCTCGACGTCTTCCTGGAGGCCGGCGGGACGCTGGTCGACACCGCAGACGTCTACGGCGGCGACGACGACCCGGGCGCGAGCGAGGAGATCGTCGGGCGGTGGCTCGACGACCGCCCCGCGGACGTCACCGACCGGGTGGTGCTGGCCACGAAGGCCCGCTTCGCGATGGGTTCGGACCCCAACGACGTCGGCCTCTCACGGCGGCACCTCGACCGGGCGCTGGAGGCCTCGCTCCGCCGGCTCCAGGTCGAGACCGTCGACCTCTACCAGGTGCACGCCTTCGACCAGCTCACCCCGCTGGAGGAGACCCTGCGCTTCATGGACGACGCGGTGCGCGCCGGGAAGGTGCGCTACGTCGGGCTGTCGAACTTCGCCGGCTGGCAGGTGCAGCGCGCGGTCGACGTCGCCGACCGGCGGGGCTGGCCGGTGCCGGTGACCCACCAGCCGCAGTACAACCTGCTGGCCCGCGAGGTGGAGTGGGAGGTCGTTCCGGCCTGCGTGGCCAACGGGCTCGGCCTGCTGCCGTGGTCGCCGCTCGGCGGCGGCTGGCTCACCGGGAAGTACACCCGAGACCAGCGCCCGGCCGGGGCGACCCGGCTCGGCGAGGACCCCGGCCGCGGGGTCGAGGCCTACGACACCCGGTCCGGCAGCGAGCGCACCTGGGCCGTGGTCGACACCCTGCAGGCGGTCGCCGAGGGCCGCGGCGTGCCGATGGGGCGGGTAGCGCTCGCCTGGCTCCACGACCGCCCGGCGGTCAGCTCGGTGATCCTCGGCGCGCGCACGACCGACCAGCTGCGGGACAACCTGGCGGCCGCCGGGCTGCACCTGTCGCCCGAGGAGACGGCCCGGCTGGACGCCGCCAGCGACCCGGCGCCGGCCGACTACCCCTACGGGCGGATCGGCCTCGACCAGCGGACCCGGTCGCTCTGAGAGCGGGGCATGAGTTGCATATGCCCAGGTCACGGGCTCGCGATTCGGTGGTTGCGCCGCCCGGCTGGTAGCCTCCGGTACGCCGTCGAGCGCGGCGTGAGCCTTGTCGATCCCCCCGTGACATAGACCGGGTGGAGCTCACTGCACACCTGAAGGAGAGCCTGTGTCGCTGGACACCGCCACCAAGAAGCAGATCATCAGTGAGCACGGCAGTGCCGAGACGGACACCGGCTCGCCCGAGGTGCAGGTGGCGATGCTCTCGCGCCGCATCGCCGACCTCACCGAGCACCTCAAGGAGCACAAGCACGACCACCACTCGCGTCGTGGCCTGCTCCTGCTGGTCGGCCGTCGCCGCCGGCTGCTGAACTACCTGGCCAAGAAGGACATCAACCGCTACCGCGCGTTGATCGAGAAGCTCGGCCTGCGCCGCTAGTACCCCACTCACCGTGAGGAGCGGTTCGCCCTGGCGTTCCGGTCCTCGGTAGTGGCCAGCGGACCCGCCCGGCCCACCGGAGCGGTCCAGTCCGAAGGCTTCCATCGAAGACCGGCTGTTCGTCGCGAGCGACCTGCTCCTTGCACCCAAGGAACAGGAGATGTCCATATGGACGCTCAGAACGTGCACACCGCGGAAGCCGTCATCGACAACGGGTCGTTCGGCAAGCGCACCGTCCGCTTCGAGACCGGGCGCCTCGCCCGCCAGGCCGCCGGCTCCGTCGCGGCCTACCTCGACGACGACACCATGCTGCTCTCGGCCACCACGGCCGGGAAGCACCCGAAGGAGCAGCTCGACTTCTTCCCGCTGACGGTAGACGTCGAGGAGCGGATGTACGCCGCAGGCCGGATCCCCGGCTCGTTCTTCCGCCGCGAGGGCCGGCCTTCCGAGGACGCGATCCTCACCTGCCGGCTCATCGACCGCCCGCTGCGCCCGACCTTCGCCAAGGGCCTGCGCAACGAGGTCCAGGTCGTCATCACCGTGATGGCGTTGGACCCGAAGGACATGTACGACGTCGTGGCGATCAACGCCGCGTCGGCCTCCACCCAGCTCTCCGGCCTGCCGTTCTCCGGCCCGGTCGGCGCCACCCGGGTCGCGCTCATCGACGACCAGTGGGTCGCCTTCCCGACGCACGAGCAGCTCGAGTCGGCCGTCTTCGACATGGTCGTCGCGGGTCGCATTGCTGGTGACGACGTCGCGATCATGATGGTCGAGGCCGAGGCGACCACGGCCGCGTGGCACCTCATCAAGGACGACGGCAAGACCGCTCCCACCGAGGAGGTCGTCGCCCAGGGTCTCGAGGCCGCCAAGCCCTTCATCAAGGCGCTGTGCGAGGCCCAGCAGGAGCTCGCCTCCGCCGTCAACAAGCCCACTGCGGAGTTCCCGCGCTTCCTCGACTACCAGGACGACGCCCTCGAGGCCGTCAGCAGCCTGGTGAGCGACGAGCTCGGCCAGGCGCTGACGATCGCCGCCAAGCAGGAGCGCGAGACCGAGCTCGACCGCATCAAGGAGTCGGCGAAGGAGAAGCTCGCCGCCCAGTTCGAGGGCCGCGAGAAGGAGATCAGCGCGGCCTACCGCGCGGTCACCAAGAAGCTGGTCCGCCAGCGGATCCTGCGCGACAAGGTGCGCATCGACGGCCGCGGCCTCTCCGACATCCGCACGCTGGCCGCCGAGGTCGAGGTGCTCCCGCGGGTGCACGGCTCGGCGCTCTTCGAGCGCGGCGAGACCCAGATCCTCGGGGTGACGACGCTCAACATGCTCCGCATGGAGCAGATGATCGACACGCTCAACCCCGAGAACCGCAAGCGCTACATGCACAACTACAACTTCCCGCCCTACTCGACCGGTGAGACCGGCCGGGTGGGGTCGCCGAAGCGCCGCGAGATCGGCCACGGCGCCCTCGCCGAGCGGGCGATCCTGCCGGTGCTGCCGGCCCGCGAGGAGTTCCCCTACGCGATCCGCCAGGTGTCCGAGGCGCTCGGCTCCAACGGCTCGACCTCGATGGGCTCGGTCTGTGCCTCGACCATGTCGCTGCTGCAGGCCGGTGTGCCGCTGCGGGCGCCGGTCGCCGGCATCGCGATGGGGCTGATCTCCGACACCGTTGACGGTGAGACGGAGTACGCGGCGCTCACCGACATCCTCGGTGCCGAGGACGCCTTCGGCGACATGGACTTCAAGGTCGCCGGCACGCGGGACTTCGTCACCGCGATCCAGCTCGACACCAAGCTCGACGGCATCCCGGCCTCGGTGCTCGCCTCGGCGCTCACCCAGGCCAAGGAGGCCCGGCTGCACATCCTCGACGTCATGCACGAGGCGATCGACGCCCCGGACGAGATGTCGCCGTACGCGCCGCGGATCATCAGCATCAAGATCCCGGTCGACCAGATCGGCGCGGTCATCGGCCCCAAGGGCAAGATGATCAACCAGATCCAGGACGACACCGGTGCCGAGATCAGCATCGAGGACGACGGCACGATCTACATCGGTGCCACCGACGGCCCGAAGGCCGAGGCGGCCCGGACGATGATCAACGGCATCGCCAACCCGACGATGCCCGAGGTCGGCGAGCGCTACCTGGGCACGGTCGTCAAGACCACGACCTTCGGTGCCTTCGTCTCGCTGGTGCCCGGCCGCGACGGCCTGCTGCACATCTCGAAGCTGCGCGGGCTTGCCGGTGGCAAGCGCGTCGACAACGTCGAGGACGTCGTCAAGGTCGGCGACAAGGTGCAGGTGCAGATCGCCGAGGTCGACCCGCGGGGCAAGCTGTCGCTGATCCCGGTCGAGGCGGGCGACTCCGCCGACGGCGCGACGCCGGCACCCGCCGCCGACGCCCCGACGACGACTGACAGGGCCTAGTCGCCTTGGGCCGTCAGGCCACCCGCACGCTCGACCGGGGGGACGGCGGTGGCGGACTCGTCCGCCACACCGTCCTCCCCGGCGGGCTGCGCATCGTCACCGAGGCGGTGCCCACCGTCCGGTCGGTGACCGTGGGCATCTGGGTCGGCGTCGGCTCGCGCGACGAGTCCCCGGCGCTCGCCGGCGCGTCGCACTACCTCGAGCACCTGCTCTTCAAGGGCACCCAGCGCCGCGACGCGCTGGCCATCTCGGCGTCGATCGACGCCGTCGGCGGCGAGATGAACGCCTTCACGTCGAAGGAGTACACCTGCTTCTACGCCCGGGTCCTCGACGCCGACCTGCCGCTGGCGGTCGACGTCGTGTGCGACCTGGTGACCTCCTCGGTCATCCGGGGGTCGGACGTGGACGCGGAGCGCGGCGTGATCCTCGAAGAGATCGCCATGCACGAGGACGACCCGACGGACATGGTCCACGACCAGTTCGCCCAGGTCCTCTTCGGTGACTCGCCGATCGCCCGGCCGGTGCTCGGCACCGTCGAGTCGATCGAGACCATCCGGCGCACCGCGATCAACGGCTACTACCGGCGGCGCTACCGGCCGCAGGACATGGTCGTCGCGGTCGCCGGGAACATCGACCACAACGCCGTGGTGCGGCTGGTCAAGGACGCGTTCCGGACCGCCGGCATGCTCGACGGGGACACCGACCCCACACCGGCCCGCACCGGCGGCCGGCCGATCCCGACGCGGTCCGGCGGCGTACGTGTGATCCGCCGACCGAGCGAGCAGGCCAACGTCGTCCTCGGCGGCGTGGGCGTCGCGCGCACCGACGAGCGCCGCTTCGCGCTCGGCGTTCTCAACGCGGCGCTCGGCGGCGGGATGTCCTCGCGGCTCTTCCAGGAGGTCCGCGAGAAGCGCGGGCTCGCCTACTCCGTCTACAGCTACCACGCGCAGTACGCCGACACCGGGCTGTTCGGGGTCTACGCGGGCTGCGTGCCGCGCAAGGTGGACGAGGTGCTCGCGATCTGCCGCGACGAGGTCGCCAAGGTCGCCGCCACGGGCATCACCCTCGAGGAGCTCGAGCGCGGCAAGGGTCAGCTGCGCGGCTCCCTCGTCCTCGGGCTCGAGGACACCGGCTCGCGGATGAGCCGCATCGGCAAGTCGGAGCTGGTCTACGGCGAGCTGCTCTCGGTCGACGACGTGCTCGCCAGGATCGACTCGGTCACGCTCGACGACGTGGCCGCGGTCTCCGCCGATCTGCTGACGGTCCGGCCGACGCTCGCGGTGGTCGGCCCCTTCGACGAGGACCGCGACTTCAGCCCCGCCGTCGCATGAGCAGGACATCAGGGTGGGAGTCCTCGGTGCCGCGGGGCGGATGGGGACCGCGGCGTGCGCCGCGGTCGACGCCGCTGACGACCTGGAGCTGGTCGCGCGGGTCGGGTCCGGCGACCCGCTGTCCGCCCTCACCGACGCCGGTGCGCAGGTGGCGGTCGAGCTGACCCGCCCGGACGCCGTGATGGACAACCTGAGGTTCTGCGTCGAGAACGGCATCCACGCGGTCGTCGGGACCAGCGGGCTGGACGGGGAGCGCCTCGAGACGGTGCGCGGCTGGCTGGCCGGCGCGCCCGGCGTCGGCGTGGTCGTCGCACCGAACTTCGCGGTCGGTGCCGTGCTGATGATGCGCTTCGCCGCCGAAGCGGCCCGGTGGTTCGAGTCGGTCGAGATCGTCGAGCTGCACCACCCCGACAAGGCGGACGCTCCGAGCGGTACGGCGCGCCGGACGGCCGGGCTGGTGGCCGCCGCGCGCCGGGAGGCCGGGCTCGGCCCGGTGCCGGACGCGACGGCCGGCGACCCGGACGGCGAGTCCGCCGGGGCGCGCGGTGCGGTGCTCGACGGGGTGCACGTGCACTCGGTGCGCAGCCGTGGCCTCGTCGCGCACCAGGAGGTGCTGCTCGGCGGGCCGGGGGAGACACTCACGATCCGGCACGACTCCACCGACCGGTCGTCGTTCATGCCCGGCGTGCTTCTGGCGGTGCGTCAGGTCGCCGGCCGGCCGGGGCTCACTGTCGGGCTGGAGCACCTCCTGGCGGACCGCTCCGGCTGACTCAGACCAGGCGCACCAGGGCGGCCGTGGCAGCGGCGACCGCGACGACGACCAGGAAGGGCGCGCGCAGCAGGATCGCCAGCACTGCGGCGCCCACCCCCGCCACCCGCGCGTCCAGGACGAGCTGTGTCCCGGTGGCGAACGTCTGCACCGCGGCGAGCGCGGCGAGCAGCGCAACGGGCAGCAAGGCGGACACCCGGGCGGCGAGCGGGTGCTCGAGCAGCCTCGCCGGGGCGAGCAGGCCGAGCAGCTTGAGCCCGTAGCAGCCGGCCGCGGTCACCAGGACGGCGAGCCAGAGGGTCACGTCCGCCCCTCCTCGTCGCCTCGTCCGACCGGTCCGTCCGACGTGTCGACGTACGGCTGGTCGCGGTGCCGGAGGACCATCACGACCGGCACGACCGCCGCGACGAGGACCGGCAGCCCGGCCGGCACCAGCGGGACGGCCACGACCGCCACGGCGGCCGCGAGGACGGCGACCGTCCACTCGGTGCGGCCGCGCAGCCGCGGTGCCAGCAGCGCCAGGAAGGCCGCCGGCGCGGCGGCGTCCAGACCGAAGTCCTTCGGGTCCCCGACCGCCGACCCGGCGACAGCACCGACGAGCGTTCCGAGGTTCCACAGCAGGAAGATCGCCAGCCCGGTGACCCAGAAGCCCAGCTGCCCGGCGCGCCGGCCGCTGTCCTCGTTGGCCAGCGCGACGGCCGTCGACTCGTCGATCGTCAGCTGGGCGGCGACCAGGCGGCGGCCGCCGTGGACGTCGAGCAGGGGGACCAGCCGGACTCCGTACAGCCCGTTCCGCGCGCCGAGCAGGATCGCCGACGCCGCACCCGACAGCGGGTTCCCACCGCCCGCGACGACCCCGACGAAGGCGAACTGCGAGCCACCCGTGAACACGAGCACCGACAGGGCGCAGGTCTGCACGATGCTCAGGCCGGCCGCGACGCCGAGCGCGCCGAAGGAGACGGCGTAGGCACCCGATGCGACCCCGACGCCCAGCCCGGTGCGCACCACCGCGGCGCGCAGCGGACGCCAGCCGGGCTCGGCGGCCCCCGCGGCCTCGGCGCTCACGCGTCCTCGAGCGAGGTCCGCAGCCGCACCTGCTCGACGACGACCTGTTCGTCGCCGCGCAGGTCGAGGGTGCGGGTGGCGCCGTCGGGTGCCCAGCCGGCGCCCTCGAGGAAGGTCCACAGCCCCCGCTCCGGCTCGCCCAGCCAGACGTGCAGGTGGCTGAACCCGGTCTCGCGCATCACGTCGGCGGACGCGTTGAGCAGCCGGCTGCCGTGCCCGTGGCCCTCCTCGTCGGGGTCGACGCAGAAGACGTGCAGCTCGGCGTCCAGGGGCGGCACCAGGTCGGGGTCGGCCGCCGGAGCAAGCGCGGCCACGCCGACGACGCGGTCGCCCTCGAGCGCGACGAGCAGCCGGTGGCGGTCTGACGGCGGGGCGCTCGCGGCGGCCCGCCAGGTCTCGGCCGCGTCCTCGTCCGTGACGGCCGCGATCGTCTCAGCCGGCAGAACGCCGCCGTAGATCCTGGCCCACACCGCCCCCTGGACCCGGGCGATCCCCGTCGCGTCCCCGGAAACCGCCCGGCGCACGCTCGCGTCGGCCATGGGGATCATCCTTCCAGTCGTACGATGCCCAGCGTGGACGCACCTCCTCCCGCCCGGCCGGACACAGCGCCGGACACAGCGCTCGACACCCAGTACGAGGACCTCCTGCGGCACGTCCTGGCGACCGGGGCCGCCAAGTCGGACCGCACCGGCACCGGGGCGCGCTCGGTCTTCGGCCACCAGATGCGCTACGACCTCTCGGCGGGCTTCCCGCTGGTCACGACCAAGCGGGTGCACTTCCGGTCGATCGCCTACGAGCTGCTGTGGTTCCTCCGCGGCGACCGCAACGTGGGCTGGCTGCAGGAGCACGGGGTCACGATCTGGGACGAGTGGGCGGCGCCCGACGGCGACCTCGGCCCGGTCTACGGCGTGCAGTGGCGGTCCTGGCCGACGCCCGACGGCGGCCACGTCGACCAGATCAGCGGCGTCCTCGAGCAGCTGCGGACCAACCCGGACTCCCGGCGGATGCTCGTGTCGGCGTGGAACGTCGGCGAGATCCCGCAGATGGCACTGCCCCCGTGCCACACGCTCTTCCAGTTCTACGTCGCGGAGGGGCGGCTGTCCTGCCAGCTCTACCAGCGCAGCGCCGACCTCTTCCTGGGGGTGCCGTTCAACATCGCCAGCTACGCGCTGCTCACGCACATGGTCGCCCAGCAGGTCGGGCTCGAGGTCGGCGACTTCGTGTGGACCGGCGGCGACTGCCACATCTACGACAACCACCTCGACCAGGTGAGGGAGCAGCTCTCGCGGGCTGCCTTCCCCTTCCCCGAGCTGCGGCTGAAGCCGGCCGCCTCCCTCTTCGACTACGCCTACGAGGACTTCGAGGTCGTCGGCTACCAGCACCACCCGGCGCTGCGCGCGCCGGTCGCGGTCTGAGGCGACGCTGACCGCCCCGCCCGACCCGGTCGCCCCGACGACCCTGGGGCTGGTCTGGGCCCAGGGCCGCGGCGGCGTGATCGGGGTCGACGGCAGGCTCCCGTGGCACCTGCCCGAGGACCTCGCGCTCTTCAAGCGGCTCACCACGGGCTCGACGGTCGTGATGGGTCGGGCCACCTGGGAGTCGCTGCCCGCGGCCGTCCGGCCGCTGCCCGGCCGGCGCAACATCGTGCTGAGCCGCCGCGCCGGATGGCTCGCGCCGGGCGCGGAGGTGGCCGGCTCGCTGGCCGAGGCGCTGACCCTGGCCGCGGCCCCCGGACAGGGAGGCACGGGAGGCCCGGGTGGCCCCGGTGGCGACGTCTGGGTGATCGGCGGGGCGAGCGTCTACCGCGAGGCGATCACGGTCGCGGACCGGCTGGTCGTGACGGAGGTCGACACCGACGTCGCGGGCGACACGTTCGCGCCGGTCGTCCGACCCGACGCCTGGACCGTCGCCAGCAGCGACCCTGAGAGCGGCTGGCAGCGCTCCTCGAGCGGGCTGGGCTACCGAGTCCTGACCTACCGGCGACGTCCGGGCAGGAGGGGACCAGGTGGCTAGTGCGGTGGCACCATATGTCATTGCGCCGTGTAACGGTCGCCAGCCGCCCATCGATTAGACGGACGGGCCCCGTCGCCGCCCGAACCCCCGAGCGGGTGGCGGCGGGGTTCCTTCATGCCGGGCCGGACCGCCGTGGCGGTAGCGTGGGCCTCATGCCCAGCACCGCACCCACCGCGCCGAACGAGGCTGCCGTGCAGGCCTTCGGCCGCGTCCTCACGGCCATGGTCACGCCGTTCACCGCCGACGGTTCGCTCGATGTCGACGCGGCGCAGTCCCTCGCCACCCACCTCGTCGACCACGGCCATGACGGCCTGGTAGTGAGCGGGACGACCGGGGAGTCGCCGACGACCTCCGACGACGAGAAGGAGCGACTGGTCCGCGCGGTCGTCGAAGCCGTGGGTGACCGCGCGCGCGTGGTGGCCGGCACCGGCACCAACGACACCCACCACACGATCGAGCTCAGCCGGGCGGCCGAGAAGGCAGGCGCCCACGGGATGCTGGTGGTCACCCCGTACTACAACAAGCCGCCCCAAGAGGCGCTCGTGCGGCACTTCGTCGCCGCGGCCGACGCGGTCGACCTGCCGGTCCTGCTCTACGACATCCCGGGCCGCACCGGGACCCCGATCGAGTACGACTCCCTGCTGCGCCTCGCCGAGCACGACCGGATCCTCGGGGTCAAGGACGCCAAGGCCGACCTCTTCGAGGGCTCCCGCGTCATGGCGGAGACCGCTGGCGCCTTCGCCTACTACTCCGGCGACGACGCGATGAACCTGGCCTGGCTGACCCACGGCGCGACCGGCGTCATCAGCGTCGTGGGTCACGTGCACGGCGCCGACTACGCCGCGATGGTCGCCGCCGTCGGCCGGGGCGACCTCGCCGAGGCACTCGCGATCCACCGACGGCTGATCCCGGCCGTCCGGGCGATCATGGACAAGTCCTCGCAGGGGGTGATCCGGGCCAAGGCCGCGCTCCAGTCCGCCGGCCTGATCCCGGAGCGCACCGTACGACCGCCGCTGCTTGCCGCCACGGCCGAGGAGACGGCCCGGCTCGAGACGGCCCTCTCGGCCGTCCGGGCCGGTTCGTGAGCCACCCGCACCCCGAGCTCGGAGCGCCCCCCGCGCTGCCGGATGGTGGCCTGCGGGTTGTGGCGCTCGGCGGGCTCGGCGAGGTCGGGCGCAACATGACGGTCTTCGAGTACGACGGCCGACTGCTCGTCGTCGACTGCGGCGTCCTCTTCCCGGAGGACTTCCAGCCAGGCGTCGACCTGATCCTCCCGGACTTCGACTACGTCCGCGACCGGCTCGACAAGGTCGACGGCATCGTGCTGACGCATGCCCACGAGGACCACATCGGCGCCGTCCCCTACCTGCTGCGCGAGCGTGCTGACATCCCGCTCATCGGCTCCCGGCTGACGCTGGCGATGGTCGAGGCCAAGCTGCAGGAGCACCGGATCAAGCCCTACACGCTCGAGGTACGTGAGGGGCAGCGCGAGCAGGTCGGTCCCTTCGCGTGCGAGTTCATCGCCGTCAACCACTCGATCCCCGACGCGCTGGCCGTGGCCATCCGCACCCCGGCGGGGCTGGTGCTGCACACTGGCGACTTCAAGATGGACCAGCTGCCCCTGGACGGTCGGCTCACCGACCTGAGGGCGTTCGCCCGGCTCGGCGACGAAGGCGTCGACCTGCTGCTCGCCGACTCGACCAACGCAGAGGTGCCGGGCTTCACCACGCCGGAGCGCGACATCACCCCGGTCCTCGACCGCGTCTTCGCACAGGCGCAGAAGCGGGTCATCGTCGCGTCCTTCGCGAGCCACGTGCACCGCGTCCAGCAGGTGCTGGACGCAGCGGTGCGGCACCAGCGCAAGGTCGCCTTCGTCGGGCGGTCGATGGTCCGCAACATGGGGGTCGCGCGCGACCTCGGCTACCTGTCGGTGCCCGGCGACCTGCTGGTCGACGTCAAGGCGCTCGACGACCTGCGCGACGACCAGATCGTGCTCGTCTGCACCGGCTCGCAGGGCGAGCCGATGTCGGCACTGTCCCGGATCGCCAACCGCGACCACGTCATCCGGATCGGGGAAGGCGACACGGTGATCCTCGCGTCGTCGCTGATCCCGGGCAACGAGAACCCGGTCTACCGGGTCATCAACGGGCTGTCCCGCTGGGGCGCCAACGTGGTGCACAAGGGCAACGCGATGGTGCACGTCTCGGGGCACGCTTCGGCGGGCGAGCTGCTCTACGTCTACAACATCGTCCGGCCGAGCAACGTGATGCCCGTGCACGGCGAGTGGCGTCACCTGCGGGCCAACGCCGACCTCGCCGTGCTCACCGGGGTGCCGCGGGACCGTACGGTCCTTGCCGAGGACGGGCTCGTCGTCGACCTCGTCGACGGTCGGGCGAGCATCGTGGGCGCCGTGCCGTGCGGCTACGTCTACGTCGACGGCTCCAGCGTCGGCGACGTGACCGACGCGTCGCTGAAGGACAGGCGGATCCTGCGCGACGAGGGCTTCATCTCGGTCGTCGTCGTGGTCGACTCGGTCACCGGGAAGGTGTCGGGAGGCCCGGAGATCCACGCGCGTGGCTTCGCCGAGGACGACTCGGTCTTCGACGGCGTCCGGGGCCGCATCGAGGAGGCGCTGGAGAAGGCCGCCGCGGAGGGCATCGGCGACAGCCGGCAGCTCGAGCAGCTGGTGCGGCGTACCGTCGGCCGGTGGGTCAGCGACACCTACCGGCGGCGGCCGATGATCATCCCCCTGGTGGTCGAGGTCTGATCACCAGGATCGCGACGTCGTCGCGAGCCGGGACGGTCGTGAACCCCGACACCGCGCGCTCGAGCCGGCGCGCGAGGCCCGCGGCGTCCAGACCCGTCGCGCCCGACAGGGCGGCGAGCACGCCTTCCTCACCGAGCATCCGGCCGTCGTCCCGGCGCTCGGTCACCCCGTCGGTGAAGCAGACCAGCGCGTCACCCGGTGCGAGGGTGATGTCGTCGACGACCGTCGAGGCGTGCTCGAAGACGCCGAGGAGGTCACCGCCGGTGGCGACGGCGCTGGCGGTCCCGTCGGCCCGGACCACCACCGGGGACGGGTGTCCCGCCGAGGCGAGTCGGAGCTGGAGGCCACCGTCCTCGCGGCGGCGCGCCTCGCCGTAGACCAGCGTCACGAAGCGTGCCCGGGGTCCCTCGGCGAGCACCGCGGCGTTGAGGTGGCCGAGCACCTCGGGGATGTCGTCGCCGCGCCGGCCGAGCAGCCGCAGCGCGTGCCGCGCCAGGCCGGTCACCGCCGCCGCCTCGGGGCCCTTGCCGCAGACGTCGCCAACGGCGAAGGCGAAGGGCGCACCGGCGTCGTTCGCGAGCGGGAAGACGTCGTAGAAGTCACCGCCCACCTCGTTGCCCTCGCCGGACGCCTCGTAGACGACGCCCACCTCCACGCCGGGCAGCTCGGGCAGCTCGGGGGGCAGCAGGCTGCGCTGCAGCGCGCGGCTGGTCGCGGTCCGCTCGGCGTAGAGCCGGGCGTTGTCCAGCGCCAGGGCAGCACGCGGCGCGACGTCGGCCAACAGGTGCAGCTCCTGGCGGCGGCCGTCGTCGCTGCCCGTCTCGTGCCCGAGCACCAGCGTGCCGAGCGCTCGACCACGCGCGACAAGCGCGGCGGTGTGGCCGCCCGACTCCGCGAGTGCGGCGGCGGTCGGGCCGGCCAGCGCGAGCAGGCCGTCCACCGAGCCGTTCAGCGAGCCGGGCAGCCACCGGGTCACGCCGGCACCCGGCGGCTCCGGCGGGGGGACGGCGTCAAGGTAGGCGCGGAGGTCGTCAAGGCGGTCCTCGTCGGCGTGCCACTCGGTAGCCCGCGTCGATTGGCCCGACTCGTCGACGAGGTAGATCGCGCACCACGGACCGAGCCGGGGAGTCACGAGCTGGGCCACGAGCGCGAGCGCCATGTCGGGGTCCAGGGTCCCCGCGAGCAGCTCACCTGCCTCGGCGAGGTAGCCCAGCCAGCCGTGTCGGCGACGCTCGATCTCGGTGACCCGGGCGCTCTGCAGCGCGAGCGCCACGGCGTCGACACCGCGTTGCAGGTTGACCCCGTCGGCGACGGCGAAGGCCGACGGCCGGGCAGCCGTGACCCCGACCGTCCCGATCAGCCGGCCCTCCGCCAGGACAGGGACGGCCACCAGTGAGCGCACCCCCGCCGCGAGCAGCCAGGGCTCGGAGGAGCGGCCACCCTCGGGGCCCTCGAGCACGTCGGCGAGGTCGTCGTGGACGACCGGCATGAGGTCGCGGGAGACCCGGCCGCTGATGCCCTCGCCCGCGCGCCGCGGCACCCGGTCCACGTCCGGACGCAGCCCGGTCGCCGCGCGCAGCTCGAGCATGTCGTCGTCACCGGAGACGAGCAGGGCGAAGGCGCCGTCACCGCCGACCACGTCGCGCGCCCAAGCGACCGTGCGGTCCAGCAGCTCGTCGAGCTCGAGCCTGACCAGGGACCCGGGGGAGTGGGCGAACGGCCCGGCGGGCGCCGCCGTCGACGGCGCGGGCGCCGTCGCGGACGACGCGACGTCGGCGATCAGGGCCCGCAGGCGGTGGTCCACGAGCACCAGCGCTGTGCCGGGTGCCCCGTCCGGGTCCGCCGCCAGCCGTACGTGGCGTACCTGCAGCCGGCGACCCTCCCCGTCCGGCAGGACGACCGGGTACGACCCCTGCCAGCGGGTCACGGCCGAGGCGGCTACCACGGTGGCTGCCTCGGCCGGGTCGCACAGCGTCAGCCAGGTGCGCCCGACCAGCTCGTCGGACGTACGCCCGAGCAGCGCGGCAGCGGTCGCGTCCACCCAGCCGACCACCCCGTCGGCGTCGAGCCGCACGGAGCCGACGCCGGGGACCGGGCCGTCGTCCTCCGCGCTGCCGGCGGCGGGCGCGGCGGTGCGCGGCGACGGCACCGCCCCGCCGGCCAGGGGAAGGCGGAACCAGACCCGCTTGGTGGTGCTCGTGTAGTCGACGCCCCACTTCTCGGCCAGCGCGGCTGTCAGGAAGAGCCCGCGTCCACTCTCAAAATCCCCGTCCACCGATGTCGGCGGCGCCGGCAGCGTCCTGGTGGGGTGCCGGTCGGTGACTGCCACCTCGACCATGTCACCGAGCAGCTCGACGCTCACGTCGAAGTCGGTCCCGGCGTGCACCACCGCGTTGGTCGCCAGCTCGCTCACGAGCAGGGTCGCGTCGTCGGTGAGGTCTTCGGCCGCCCACTCGGCGAGCGCCCCGGTGACCAGGCCCCGGGCGGCGCCGACCGACGCCTCCTGCGGAGGAAGGCTCACGACGTTCCGCGCGCTGGCGCGGACGGGTGGACTCGTCACGTTCTCCCCGGTCTGATGCGGGACGGGAGCGCACACATGGTGACAGACTTGCGCCGCTTCGGAGCCGTGGGGCTCCGGCGGGCGACGCGGGAGGGCACATGGCCGCACCGACGGCACCAGCGAGGCCGAGGACCCGGCCGGCACGGCGAACAAGCAAGCCGGGCTCGGGGACGCTGGACGACGCCGCGGCCCGCCGGCTGCTGGCAGCGCTCGAGGACCTCGGCGCCGGCAACTTCCGTCGACGGATCCCCGAGAGCGGCGACGGCATCGCCCCCGACCTCGCACGGGCGTTCAACGAGGTCGCGGAGCGCAACTCGCACCTCGCGGCGGAGCTGCGCCGGGTGCGCCGCTCGGTGGGTCGTGAGGGCAAGCTGCACGAGCGACTCGACCCGGCGGGCGCGCCGGGCACGTGGGCCGGCTGCTTCGAGGACGCCAACGCGCTCGTGGAGGACCTGGTACGCCCGGTGACCGAGGTGGCCCGGGTCATCGAGGCGGTCGCGGAGGGTGACCTCTCCCAGCAGATCGAGCTCCGGACGGTCGATGCGCCGCTGCGCGGCGAGTTCCTGCGCATCGGCCGCACCGTCAACGGCATGGTCGACCAGCTCTCGCTCTTCAACCTCGAGGTGACCCGCGTCGCCCGCGAGGTGGGGACCGAGGGCAAGCTCGGGGGCCAGGCGAAGGTCCGCGGGGTCTCGGGGAGCTGGAAGGACCTCACCGACTCGGTGAACTCCATGGCCAGCCGCCTGACCGCCCAGGTGCGCGACATCGCCGTCGTCACCACGGCCGTCGCCAACGGCGACCTCTCCCGCAAGGTGACGGTCGACGTCCAGGGCGAGGTGCTCGAGCTCAAGCAGACGGTCAACCGGATGGTCGACCAGCTCTCGTCCTTCGCCGACGAGGTGACCCGGGTCGCCCGCGAGGTCGGCACCGACGGCAGCCTCGGCGGCCAGGCCGACGTCAAGGGTGTCAGCGGCACGTGGCGCGACCTCACCGACTCCGTCAACGTCATGGCGAGCAACCTCACCGACCAGGTCCGCGGCATCTCCACGGTCGCGCGCGCCGTCGCCCGCGGCGACCTCACCCAGAAGATCACGGTCACCGCGCGCGGCGAGGTAGCGGAGCTCACCGAGACCATCAACACGATGACCGACACGCTCGGGTCCTTCGCCGACGAGGTCACCCGGGTGGCCCGCGAGGTGGGCACGGAGGGCAAGCTGGGCGGCCAGGCGCAGGTGGCCGGCGTCTCGGGAACCTGGAAGGACCTCACCGACTCGGTGAACTCGATGGCCAGCAACCTGACCGGCCAGGTCCGCGACATCGCGCAGGTCACGACCGCGGTAGCCAACGGCGACCTGTCCCGCAAGATCACGGTTGACGTGAAGGGCGAGCTCTTCGAGCTGAAGAGCACTATCAACACGATGGTCGACCAGCTGTCGTCCTTCGCCTCCGAGGTCACCCGGGTGGCCCGCGAGGTGGGCAGCGAGGGCAAGCTGGGCGGCCAGGCGCAGGTCGCCGGCGTCTCGGGCACCTGGAAGGACCTCACCGACTCGGTGAACTTCATGGCCGGCTCCCTGACCAGCCAGGTCCGCAACATCGCGCAGGTCACCACGGCGGTCGCCCGCGGTGACCTGAGCCAGAAGATCACGGTCGACGTGAAGGGCGAGCTCTTCGAGCTGAAGAGCACCATCAACACGATGGTCGACCAGCTGTCGTCCTTCGCCTCCGAGGTCACCCGGGTGGCCCGCGAGGCCGGCGGCGAGGGCCGGCTGGGCGGTCAGGCCGAGGTGCCCGGCGTCTCGGGCACCTGGCGCGACCTGACCGACAACGTGAACTTCATGGCCGGCTCCCTGACCAGCCAGGTCCGCAACATCGCGCAGGTCACCACCGCGGTCGCGCGCGGTGACCTGACCCAGAAGATCACCGTCGATGCGCGCGGCGAGATCCTCGAGCTGAAGAACACGATCAACACGATGGTCGACCAGCTGTCGTCCTTCGCCGACGAGGTCACCCGGGTGGCCCGCGAGGTCGGCACCGAGGGTGTCCTCGGAGGCCAGGCCGAGGTCCCCGGCGTCTCGGGCACCTGGAAGGACCTCACCGACAACGTCAACGGCATGGCCGGCAACCTGACCGGCCAGGTGCGCTCGATCGCGGCGGTGTCGACGGCGGTCGCCCGCGGCGACCTGAGCCAGAAGATCACCGTCGACGCCAAGGGCGAGGTGGCCGCGCTGGCCGACACCATCAACACGATGGTCGACACCCTGCGCGCCTTCGCCGACGAGGTCACCCGCGTCGCCCGCGAGGTGGGCACGGAGGGCCGGCTGGGTGGTCAGGCAGACGTCAAGGGCGTCGCCGGGACCTGGAAGGACCTGACCGACAACGTCAACTTCATGGCCGACAACCTGACCAGCCAGGTCCGCAACATCGCGCAGGTCACCACCGCGGTGGCGCGCGGTGACCTGACCCAGAAGATCACCGTCGACGCGCGCGGCGAGATCCTCGAGCTGAAGAACACCATCAACACGATGGTCGACCAGCTCTCCGGCTTCGCCGACGAGGTCACCCGGGTGGCCCGCGAGGTCGGCACCGAGGGGGTCCTCGGCGGCCAGGCGCTCGTGCGCGGCGTCGCCGGCACCTGGAAGGACCTCACCGACAACGTCAACGGCATGGCCAGCAACCTGACCGGCCAGGTGCGCTCGATCGCCACCGTGTCGACCGCGGTCGCCCGCGGCGACCTGAGCCAGAAGATCAGCGTCGAGGCCAAGGGGGAGGTGGCCGCGCTCGCGCAGACCATCAACACGATGGTCGACACGCTGTCGGCCTTCGCGGACGAGGTCACCCGGGTGGCCCGCGAGGTCGGTACCGAGGGCCGGCTGGGAGGTCGGGCGCAGGTGCCCAACGTCGCCGGCACCTGGAAGGACCTGACCGACAACGTCAACTTCATGGCCGACAACCTGACCAGTCAGGTCCGGTCCATCGCGCTGGTCACCACCGCCGTCGCCAACGGCGACCTGTCGAAGAAGATCGACGTCGACGCCCGTGGCGAGATCCTCGAGCTGAAGACGACGATCAACACGATGGTCGACCAGCTCTCCGCCTTCGCCGACGAGGTCACCCGCGTCGCCCGCGAGGTCGGCACCGAGGGCAAGCTCGGCGGCCAGGCCGAGGTCGAAGGCGTGTCCGGCACCTGGAAGAAGCTGACCGAGAACGTCAACCAGCTGGCCAGCACGCTGACCACCCAGCTGCGTGCCATCGCCGAGGTGTCCACCGCGGTGACCCGCGGCGACCTCACCCGTCAGGTGGCGGTCGAGGCGTCCGGCGAGGTCGCCGAGCTCAAGGACAACATCAACCAGATGATCGCCAACCTGCGCGAGACGACGCAGGCCAACGAGGAGCAGGACTGGCTCAAGACGAACCTCGCCCGCATCACCGGCCTCGTCCAGGGCCGGCGTGACCTGATGGACGTCACCGACGTCGTCATGCGGGAGCTCACCCCGTCGGTCACGGCCCAGCACGGTGCCTTCTTCCTGGCCGAGGGAGAGGGCGACGACTCCGAGCTGCGGTTGGTGGCGACGTACGGCTACAAGGCCCGCAAGTCGGTGTCCAACCACTTCAAGGTCGGGGAGGCGCTCGTCGGGCAGGCCGCCCTCGAGCGCAAGCCCATCCTCATCGCGCAGGCACCCAGCGACTACATCAAGGTCACGTCCGGCCTCGGGGAGGCCAGCCCGGTCAACGTCATCGTCCTGCCGGTGCTCTTCGAGGGCCAGGTCCTCGGGGTCATCGAGCTCGGGTCGCTGACCGCCTTCACCCAGGTGCACATCGCCTTCCTCGACCAGCTGATGGAGCTGATCGGCGTCTCCCTCAACGCCATCCTGGCCAGCTCGCGCACCGAGGAGCTGCTGCTCGAGTCGCAGCGGCTCGCGACCGAGCTGCAGGAGAAGCAGGCCGAGCTCCAGGCGCAGCAGGAGGAGCTGCGGATGTCCAACGCCGAGCTCGAGCAGCAGGCGGCCTCGCTCAAGGCGAGCGAGGAGCTGCTGCAGACCCAGCAGGAGGAGCTGCAGCAGTCCAACGCCGAGCTCGAGGAGAAGGCCGCGCTGCTTGCCGAGCAGAACCGGGCCATCGAGATCAAGAACTCCGAGATCGAGGAGGCCCGGCGCGCGCTGGAGGAGCGCGCCGAGCAGCTGTCGCTGTCCAGCCGCTACAAGTCGGAGTTCCTGGCGAACATGTCCCACGAGCTGCGCACGCCGCTGAACAGCCTGCTGATCCTGGCTCGGCTGCTCTCCGACAACCCGGACGGCAACCTCACCGGCAAGCAGGTCGACTTCGCACGGACGATCCACAACGCCGGAGCGGACCTGCTGCAGCTGATCAACGACATCCTCGACCTGTCGAAGGTCGAGGCCGGCCGGATGGACGTCCACCCAGGGGACGTCGGGCTCGATCAGATCGTCGGATACGTCGACGAGACCTTCCGGCCGCTGACGTCGGAGAAGTCGCTGGGCTTCTCGGTGTCCGTCGCGCCGGGACTGCCCGCCGCGGTGCACACCGACGAGCACCGGCTCCAGCAGGTGCTGCGCAACCTGGTGTCCAACGCAGTGAAGTTCACCGAGGAGGGCGAGGTACGGCTCGTCGTCGCGCCGGCGGCGGCTGAGAGGTTCGTCGACTCGCGGCTGCAGGGTCGCGACGACATCATCGCCTTCTCGGTGATCGACACCGGGATCGGCGTCGCCGAGGACAAGCTGCGGGTCATCTTCGAGGCCTTCCAGCAGGCCGACGGCACCACCAGCCGGCGCTACGGCGGCACCGGGCTCGGGCTGTCGATCAGCCGGGAGATCGCCCACCTGCTCGGTGGCGAGATCCACGCCAGCAGCCGGCTCGGCGAGGGCAGCACCTTCACGCTCTACCTACCGGTCAACGCGTTCGATGCCGGCCTGGTCGCGGTGGTCCGGGACGAGGCACCTGCCCTGGTCGGTGCCGCGCGCCTGGACGTCGCCTTCCCCGCCCCGAGCGCGCCGTCGGACGACATGGTCGTCGCCGGACCCCCGGTCGCCCCCGTCCTGCTCGGTGACGCGCCGGTCGAGGACGACCGGCACGACCTCCAGCCGGAGGACCGGGTCCTGCTGGTCGCGCTCTCGGACAGTGGGACCGCCGGGCTCGCGGTCGAGGAGGCCAGGCGCCGTGGCTTCAAGGCTGTCGTGACCCAGGACGCCGACCGGGCTCTCACCGCACTGCGGGAGCTCGCGCCCGACGCCATGGTCCTCGGGCTCGACCAGGTGACGGCTGCCGGGACGCCGCTGCTCGAGGCCGCCAAGCAGTCGCCGGAGACCCGGCACATCCCGGTCCACGTCGTCGAGCCCGCCCCGGGGGAGGGCGAGGACACCGCGGCAGCGCAGGAGCGCCGTCGCCGTGCCATGCAGGCCGGCGCCCTCGCCGTGCTCGAGACACCGGTGACCTCCGAGAGCCTCGCGGAGGGGCTGGCCGAGATGGCCTCGTTCCTGGACCGGCGGGTCCGTCGGCTGCTCGTCGTCGAGGACGACGACACCGAGCGCCAGGCGATCATCGAGCTGATCGCCACCGGCGACGAGGTCGAGGTCGTGGGGGTCGGCAGCTCCGAGGAGGCCGTCGCCGCCCTCGACGCCGGGCCGTTCGACGCGATGGTCCTGGACCTCAAGCTCGGCGGCACCAGCGGCTTCACGCTTCTGGAGCGGCTGAAGAAGCGCGCCGACCTGCGCACCCTGCCGGTCATCGTCTACACCGGCAAGGAGCTCACGCGGCGGGAGGAGACCCGGCTGCGGCGCTACGCCGAGACCATCATCGTCAAGGACGCCCGCTCGCCGGAGCGACTGCTCGACGAGACCGCCTTGTTCCTGCACCGGGTCGAGGCCCAGCTGCCGGCGTCGCGGCGCCGGATGATCGAGCACCTGCGCGACGACGACGCGGTCTTCGAGGGCAAGAAGGTGCTCATCGTCGACGACGACGTGCGCAACGTGTTCGCGCTCACCAGTGCTCTCGAGCGGCACGGGATGGTCGTGGTCTACGCCGAGAACGGGCGGGAGGGCATCGAGATTCTCGAGGCCAACACGGACGCCGACCTCGTGCTGATGGACATCATGATGCCGGAGATGGACGGCTACGCGACCATGGAGGCGATCCGCGCCACCCAGCGTTTCGCGCGGCTGCCGATCATCGCGCTGACGGCGAAGGCGATGAAGGGGGACCGGGAGAAGAGCATCGCCGCCGGCGCCTCCGACTACGTGACCAAGCCGGTGGACGTCGACCAGCTGCTGTCGCTGATGCGTGTCTGGCTCTACCGCTAGATGCCCGCACGCGCGGAGGCAGAGCGGGAGGCGATCGAGATCGCGCTGCTGCTGGAGGGTGTCAACCAGCACTACGGGTTCGACTTCCGGCAGTACGCACGCGCCTCGCTGCGTCGCCGGCTGTGGCGGCGGGTCTACGCCGAAGGCCTGACCACGATCAGCGGCCTGCAGGAGCGGGTGCTGCACGACAGGGCCGCCATGGAGCGCCTGCTGCTCGACCTGTCGATCAACGTCACCTCGATGTTCCGTGACCCCGGGTTCTTCGCCTCGTTCAGACAGAACGTGGTTCCTTCCCTGCGGACGTATCCCTTCCTGCGGATCTGGAACGCGGGCTGCTCGACCGGCGAGGAGACGTACTCGCTGGCGATCCTGCTGCGCGAGGTCGGCCTCTACGACCGCGCCCGCATCTACGCCACCGACATCAACGAGAGGGTGCTCGCCTCGGCCGCGGAGGGCATCTACCCGCTGGCCAAGATGAAGGAGTTCACCGAGAACTACCTCGCGGCCGGGGGGTCACGGTCGTTCTCCGACTACTACCGCGCGGCGTACGGCGGGGCGCAGCTCGACCGGTCGCTCTCGGAGAACGTGGTCTTCGCCGCGCACAACCTGGTGTCGGACCGGTCGTTCAACGAGTTCCACGTCATCGTGTGCCGCAACGTGATGATCTACTTCGACCGCACGCTGCAGGAACAGGTGCACGGCCTCTTCGTCGACAGCATGGTCCCCTTCGGGGTGCTCGCGCTCGGCCGCAAGGAGACGCTGGCCCACAGCTCGCGGGCCGCCGACTTCGACGTGGTCGACGAGACGGAGCGCATCTACCGGAAGCGGCCGTGACGGTGCGGCTGGTCGCCATCGGCGGCTCCTGGGGCGGCGTCGACGCGGCCTGCCGGCTGTTGCGAAGCCTCGAGCCGCCGCTACCGGTGCCGGTGCTGCTGGTCCTGCACCGGTCGCGCGCCTCCGAGGCGTCGTTGCTCGAACGCGTCCTCACCCGTGACACCGGCCACCAGGCCGCCGAGCTGGGGGACAAGGACGAGCTCACGCCGGGCACCGTCCACCTGGCGCCGCCTGACTACCATGTGCTGGTCGAAGGAGGCCCTGTGGTTCACACCGTGTCGCTCACGGTCGACGAGATGGTCAACCACAGCCGCCCGTCGGTGGACCTGGCCTTCGAGACCGCCGCCGACGAGATCGGCGACGGTGTGGTGGCAGTCCTGCTGTCCGGTCTCGGCCGCGACGGTTCCCGTGGGATGGTGGCCGTCCACCATGCGGGCGGCCACACGCTCGTGCAAGACCCCGACGAGGCCGAGAGGTCTGAGATGCCACTGGCAGCCATCGCGACCGGCGAGGTCGACGAGGTGCTCCCGCTCGCCGGGCTGGGCGCGCGGATCAGCGTCCTGGTCGGCGAGGCCTCGTGACCGACGTCGGGAGCACGGGGGGACCGTCCGGGCCTGCTGGCGTCGCCGGCGGAGGCAAGGCACGGATCCTGCTGGTCGACGACCGGCCGGAGAACCTCCTCGCGCTCGAGGCCATCCTGTCCTCGCTCGACCAGTCGCTCGTGCGCGCGACGTCGGGGGAGGAGGCGCTCAAGGCGCTGCTCGCCGAGGACTTCGCGGTCATCCTGCTCGACGTGCAGATGCCGGGCATGGACGGCTTCGAGACGGCGTCGCACATCAAGCGGCGCGAGCGCACCCGGGACATCCCGATCATCTTCCTGACCGCGATCAACCGGGAGCCGCAGCACGCCTTCCGCGGCTACTCGGCCGGGGCGGTCGACTACCTGGCCAAGCCGTTCGACCCGTGGGTGCTGCGGGCGAAGGTGTCGGTCTTCGTCGAGCTCTACCTGAAGAACCGCCAGCTGCTGGAGCAGGCCGAGCTGCTGCGCGGGCAGCTGGCCGACCCGGCACGCAACGCGATCGGCGCCGACCTGATGCAGCGGCTGAGATCGGTCGAGGACCAGCTCGAGCTGGTCGCCTCCCAGGCCAAGGTGACGGTCGACCCGACGATGAGCGACCAGGTGGCCGAGCTGGCCGACCGGGTGACCCGCCTGCGGGACGGCATCGAGGCCCTCCAGCCCCGCAGCTGACGTGGGGATCGCATCCCGACACGCGGGCGGGCTGTTCCGCGTGTGACCAGTGGTGCGGGCGTGACTGACGGGTAGCCTCGCGGCATGGCCACCCGTACGCCCACCCGAGGCTCGTCGCGCACCGCCTCGTCGAGGACCGCATCGACGAGGTCAGGATCGTCGGGCTCGACCCGGGCGTCCTCGGGCCGGCGCCCGGCGACCCGCAAGCCCGCTGGGCGCAGGCCCGCAGCCCGCCGCGGCGCCTCCCGGTCGTCCGGCGTCGGCTCCGTCGTCCTGCGCGGGATCGGCCGCGGGCTGCGCGGCGTCTGGCTCGGCCTCGCCCACCTGGTCGGCGGGCTGGCACGCCGGATCGGCACGAGCGCCCGAGACCTCGACCCGGCGCACCGCCGCGACGGCATCGGCCTGACCCTGATCGGCCTGGCCGTCGTGGTGGCCGCGGTCGAGTGGTGGGACCTGCGCGGCCAGGTCGGTCTCGTGGTGCACGCGGTCGTCGCCGGTACGTTGGGGCGGGTCGGCCTCGTCGTGCCGCTCGCCCTGCTGGGGCTCGGCCTGCGCCTGCTGCGCCATCCCGAGGACGCCGAGGCCGGCGGTCGTATCGGAATCGGGCTCGGTGCCCTGGTCCTGTCGGTCGTCGGCCTGGTGCACATCGCGCGTGGCCTGCCCGACCCGAGCCTGGGCGCCGAAGACATGCGCGAGGCCGGGGGAGTCCTCGGTTTCCTGGTGTCCTCCCCGCTCGAGGCAGCGGTGACCCAGTGGGTGGCAGTGCCGCTGCTCGTGCTGCTCGGCTGCTTCGGGCTGCTCGTGGTCACGGCCACGCCCGTCCACGCGGTGCCCGAGCGGACCAAGGCGACGCTCGACAAGCTGCTGCGACGTACGCCCGCGGACGGCGAGGACGGTGAGACGTCCGAGGCCGAAGGCCCCGAGCCGCTGGAGCCGCTGAAGCGCCGCCGGCCCAGGCGCCGGCAGGGCTCGATGGCGGGCACCGGCGAGAGCGAGACCGACGTCCCCTACGACAACGCGCTCGTCCTCCCCGACGCCCCGGCGACCGGCGCGGCCGGCGCCAAGGACGGCGCGCCGGCCGAGAAGCCGCCGCCCACGCACACGCCCCTGCCGGTCCGTGTCGAGCAGCTGTTGCTCTCCGGCGACGTCACCTACTCCCTGCCCGACGCCGCGCTGCTCCGCGAGGGGTCGGCGCACAAGGCCCGCACCAAGGCCAACGACGCGGTCGTGGAGTCGCTGACCGGCGTGCTCGAGCAGTTCGACATCGACGCGCAGGTGACCGGCTTCACCCGCGGGCCGACGGTCACGCGCTACGAGGTCGAGCTGGGCCACGGGACCAAGGTCGAGCGGGTCACGGCGCTGTCGAAGAACATCGCCTACGCCGTCGCCAGCGCCGACGTGCGCATCCTCTCTCCGATCCCCGGCAAGTCGGCGATCGGCATCGAGATCCCCAACACCGACCGCGAGACCGTCAGCCTCGGCGACGTGCTGCGGTCGGGCAACGCGCGCTCCGACCACCACCCGATGGTCGTCGGCCTCGGCAAGGACGTCGAGGGCGGCTTCGTCGTCGCCAACCTGGCGAAGATGCCGCACCTGCTCGTCGCGGGTGCCACCGGCTCCGGCAAGTCGAGCTGCATCAACACGCTGATCACGTCGGTGCTGCTGCGCTCCACGCCGGACGAGGTGCGGATGGTCCTCGTGGACCCCAAGCGGGTGGAGCTGACGGCGTACGAGGGGATCCCGCACCTCATCACACCGATCATCACCAACCCGAAGAAGGCGGCCGAGGCGCTGCAGTGGGTCGTGCGCGAGATGGACATGCGCTACGACGACCTGGCCGCCTTCGGCTACCGGCACGTCGACGACTTCAACAAGGCGGTTCGCTCCGGCAAGCTGACGGCGCCTCCCGGCAGCGAGCGGGTGATCGCGCCCTACCCCTACCTGCTGGTCATCGTCGACGAGCTCGCCGACCTGATGATGGTCGCCCCCCGCGACGTCGAGGACTCGATCGTCCGCATCACCCAGCTCGCGCGGGCGGCCGGCATCCACCTGGTGCTGGCGACGCAGCGACCGTCGGTCGACGTGGTGACGGGGCTCATCAAGGCCAACGTGCCTTCCCGGCTGGCGTTCGCGACCTCCAGCCTCGCCGACAGCCGGGTCATCCTCGACCAGCCGGGCGCCGAGAAGCTGGTCGGCCAGGGCGACGCGCTCTTCCTGCCCATGGGCGCCAACAAGGCGATGCGCCTGCAGGGTGCCTGGGTGACCGAGCCCGAGGTCGTCTCGATCGTCGAGCACTGCAAGGACCAGCTGCAGCCGACCTACCGCGAGGACGTCACCGCACCGGCCGCCAGCAAGAGGGACATCGACGAGGACATCGGCGACGACCTCGACCTGCTGTGCCAGGCGGTCGAGCTGGTCGTCACGACGCAGTTCGGCTCGACGTCGATGCTGCAGCGCAAGCTGCGGGTCGGCTTCGCCAAGGCCGGCCGGCTGATGGACCTGATGGAGAGCCGGGGAATCGTCGGCCCGAGCGAGGGCTCCAAGGCCCGCGACGTGCTGGTGAAGTCCGACGAGCTCGACGGCGTGCTCCTCACCATCCGCGGCGAGTGAGAGGTTCATCCGTCCGGCCGATCATGATCACTCATGGTGAGAGCGTGGCTGGCCGACAGTGATGAGGGGCCCCTAGACTGAGGGCTCTTCCTGTGCTCGTCAGCCGGTCGCACACCGACGTCACCAGCCCGACGTCAGCTGGCGGGTCGGGGGTACCCGGGAGGAGTGCGCGTGTCCATCGGCCAGACCCTCGCCGAGGCGAGGGAGAAGGCTGGCCTCACGGTCGAGCAGGTCGCAGCGGCGACCCGGATCCGCCGGACCCTGGTGATGGACATCGAGCGCGACGACTTCGCCTCCAGCGGCGGCGACTTCTACGCCCGCGGCCACGTCCGGACGATCGCCCAGAAGGTCGGCGTCGACCCAGCGCCGCTGCTCGCGGAGTTCGACGCGGCCCGGCCGGAGGCGGCGCCTCCCAAGGCCACCGACGTCTTCGAGTCCGAGACGGCCGCCCGCCCGGAGCGCCGCGGCCCCAACTGGACCGGCGCGATGGCCGTCGCCCTGGCGCTGGTGCTGGTCTACGGCATCGCCCAGGTGGTGACCCGGGACAGCCCGGTCTCCACCGAGGGCCTCGGCGGGAAGGACCGGGAGACCTCGTCGAGCAGCCCGAGCCCGTCGCCGTCGCCCAGCAAGACCCCGACCGGTGGCGGCAGCGCGGTGGCGCAGGCGCCCCGGTCCAAGGTGACGGTCGTCCTGCGGGCCAGGGACACCAGCTGGGTCCAGGCGACGACGGCCAGCGGCGAGGAGCTCTTCCAGGGCCTGCTGGAGAACGAGACCCGGACCTTCACCGACCGCCAGCGGATCAAGCTGGTCATCGGCAACGCCGGCGCGGTCACCCTCACCGTCAACGGCACGCCGATCGGCTCGCCCGGGCGCTCCGGACAGGTGGCCCGGGTGCAGTTCACTCCCGAGGACCCGGCCGCCGGCTGAGCCCGGCTGCCGCCTGAGGCAGCTGGCGTGGGGCGCTGGGTGACGGGCGAGGCCGCCGCGCCCAACTAGGCTCTCCCGCATGTCCTCCGCTCGCCGGCGCGTCGCGCTGGTCACCCTCGGCTGCGCTCGCAACGAGGTCGACTCCGACGAGCTTGCCGGCCGGCTGGCCGCTGACGGCTGGGACCTGGTCGCCGACGCGTCGGACGCCGACGTCGCCCTCGTCAACACCTGTGGCTTCGTGGAGGCTGCCAAGAAGGACTCCATCGACACGGTGCTCGCGGCCGCCGACCTCAAGTCCGGTAGCCGCACCCAGGCGGTGGTGGCGGTGGGTTGCCTCGCCGAGCGGTACGGAGCACAGCTGGCCGAGTCCTTGCCCGAGGCGGACGCCGTCCTGGGCTTCGACGACTACCAGGACATCTCGGCGCGGCTGCAGTCGGTCCTGGCCGGGGAGGCGCACGTCCCCCACGCGCCCCGGGACCGGCGGACGCTGCTGCCCGTCTCGCCGGTCGACCGGCAGGAGCCCCGGGCGGGCACCGCACCAGCCGAGCCGGCCACGCCACGGGTCCGGGTCACCGACGGCCCGGTCGCGCCGCTCAAGCTGGCCTCCGGCTGCGACCGGCGCTGCAGCTTCTGCGCGATCCCGACCTTCCGCGGGTCCTTCGTCTCGCGCCGGCCCTCGGACGTGCTCGCCGAGGCCCGCTGGCTGGCCGAGCAGGGCGTGCGCGAGCTCTTCCTGGTCAGCGAGAACTCGACCTCCTACGGCAAGGACCTCGGCGACCTGCGGCTGCTCGAGACGCTGCTGCCCGAGCTGGCTGCCGTCGACGGGGTCGAGCGCGTCCGGGTCAGCTACCTGCAGCCGGCCGAGATGCGGCCCGGGCTGGTCGACGTGATCGCCGGGACACCGGGCGTGGCCCCGTACTTCGACCTGTCCTTCCAGCACTCCAGCGCAGCCGTGCTGCGCCGGATGCGGCGCTTCGGTGACACCGAGCGGTTCCTCGAGCTGGTCGAGCGGATCCGCGCGGCGGCGCCGGCCGCGGGCATCCGCTCCAACGTCATCGTCGGCTTCCCGGGCGAGACCGAGGACGACGTCGCCGAGCTCGAGAAGTTCCTGACCGGCGCCCGGCTCGACGCTGTCGGCGTCTTCGGCTACTCCGACGAGGACGGCACCGAGGCGATGTCCTTCGACGGGCATCACGAGGAGCATGTCGTGCGCGAGCGGGTCGAGCGCATCACCGGGCTGGCCGACGAGCTGGTGGCCCAGCGCGCGGAGGACCGGCTCGGCGAGACCGTCGAGGTGCTCGTCGAGCAGGTGAGCGGGGATGTCGCGGGAGGAGCCGTCGAGGGCCGGGCGGCGCACCAGGCGCCCGAGGTCGACGGGTCCACGACCGTCCACGGTCTGCCGGAGCCGCTTCGGGTCGTCGGCCTGATCGTCGCGGCCAGGGTCACCGGCTCGGAGGGTGCCGACCTGGTCGCGCTGGCCGGCGAGCAGGCTGCGCAGGCTGGCGGCGGCCCGTGACGCCGGCCGTACCGGTGGCGAGCGCCTGGAACGTGGCCAACGCCCTGACCGTGCTGCGGCTCGTCCTGGTCCCGGTCTTCCTGCTCGCGCTCTTCCAGGACGGCGGAGAGTCGGAAGGCTGGCGGGTCGTCGCGTTCGCGGCGTTCGCGGTCGCGTCGGTGACCGACCGGATCGACGGCGAGCTGGCCCGGCGGCACAACCTGGTGACCGACTTCGGCAAGATCGCCGACCCGATCGCCGACAAGGCGCTGATCGGCGCCGCGCTCATCGGCTTGTCCCTGCTCGACGAGCTCGCCTGGTGGGTGACCGTCCTGATCCTGGTCCGGGAGATCGGCATCACGGTGCTGCGGCTCGTCGTGATCCGGCACGGCGTCCTGCCGGCCAGTCGCGGCGGCAAGGTCAAGACGATGCTGCAGAGCGTGGCGATCGGGCTGCTGGTCCTGCCGACCGAGGGGTGGGTGACGACTGTCGCGCTCGGCGTCATGGCCGTCGCCGTCGTGGTGACCGTCGTGACGGGCGTCGACTACGTGGTCCGTGCCTTGCGGCTGCGCCGGGGCAGCGCGCGGACCAGTGCGCGCAACGCGGCGCGGGCCGCCCGCGCGATCGCGACGCCCGCGGACCCGGCGCCGCCGGCACGGGACCCGGCGCCGCCGGCACGCGGGCCGGCCCCACGGGCGGGCGACCCGGCCCCACGGGCGGGCGACCCCCGGCAATGACCGTCGCAGGCACCGCTGACTCCGCCGGCCTGGCCCGGCAGGTCCACCAGGCGCTGCTCTTCCGCGGGGAGACCCTGGCCCTGGCCGAGTCCCTGACCGGCGGCCTGCTCGGTGCGGCGATGACCGCGGTGCCCGGCGTCTCGGCGACCTTCCGGGGCGGCATCGTCGCCTACGCCACCGAGCTCAAGACCGCCCTGCTGGGGGTCGACGCCCACCTGATCGCCCGCGTCGGCCCGGTGGACGCGGGCGTCGCGGCCCAGATGGCGGCGGGTGCCCGGGAGCGGCTGCGGGCGACGTACGGCCTGGCGACCACCGGCGTCGCGGGCCCGGACCCGCAGTTCGGCCACCCGCCGGGCGAGGTGTACGTCGCGGTGAGCGGTCCGGGCGGCGGACGGCACCGGCGGCTGGAGCTGGCCGGCGACCGGGCAGCTGTCCGGGCGGCCGCCGTGACGGCCGCGCTCCGGCTGCTGGCCGAGCTGCTCGCGGGGCAACCCCGGACAGGGGAAGCAGCGGGCTGATTACAGAGTTACAGTGAGTCGGACGACCCCGTGTCCGGCCCGCCGGGTACGGTGGACGAACTGATCAACCTGATGACTGCACGAGCGCCGATTCGAACCGGCTGAGGGAGGTGTCCCCGCGATGGTGCTGCTCCGTCGACTCCTCGGCGACGTCCTGCGCGAGCGCCGCCGCGAGCAGGGCCGGACCCTGCGCGAGGTGTCGTCGCGCGCCCGGGTCTCGCTGGGCTACCTCTCCGAGGTCGAGCGCGGCCAGAAGGAAGCCTCCTCCGAGCTGCTGGGCTCGATCTGCGAGGCCCTCGACCTGCCGCTGTCCAGCGTGCTGCGCGACGTGAGCGACCACCTCGCCCTCGTCGAGCAGGTCGAGTCCGTCGATTCCGTCGGGGCCCCGGTGTCGCTGCCCGCCCCGGTGCCCGAGGGCCCGCTGCACGTCACCAACGTCGCCGCGTAGGTCGCCCGGCTGAAGGCCGGCCACTGCCCGCGCAGGTTTGCCGCCCTCGTGGGGCGGTAGGAACCACTCGCCGCACGCCCGTCCTCCCCACGTCAACGGGGGGTTGGACGGGCGTCCGGCTGTCCGGGCCTACACGGTCGGCGACGCGAACCACACGGTCCGCTTCTCCCACACCCCCGGGCCGAGCCGGCGCCCGGAGCACACGACGATCGCCAGCTGCGGCGGCCCGTCCTGGTCGTAGTAGCGGCGCAGTCCCTTGCTGGCCAGCACCTCGACCCGCTCGGTGACCCGGTAGCAGAGCCGTTCGTCCCCGGATCCCTGCACCACGATCCTGTCGCCCTGGTCCAGGCCGGCGAGCAGGTGGTTGCCCAAGGCGGTGCCGTCGGGCCAGGTGTGCGCGTTGAGCAGCACGTTGCCGGCGGAGTCACCGGGCTGCACGCCCTGCGCGAGGTCGTAGGCGAAGACCGTCTTGCCGTAGGTCGTCAGCGGCGGCGTACCGGGCACACCGTCCTCGCGGGCCGGCCGGAGGACGTCGGCGTTGCGAGTCACACCGGGCACAGTGATGTGCTGCGGTCCGAAGGGGCGCGTGGCGGCCGGCTGGCACGAGGCCGCGGCCGGCCGGGCCTCCGACGGGGACGCCGACGCAGTGGGCGACTCCGACGGTGTCGGCGTCGCGGACTCAGTGGTGGGACTGGCGACGGACTCGCTGGCGCTGGGGGACGGCGCGGTGCGCAGCATCGCGCGGTCGTCGCCGGCGCCTCCGCCGTCGCCACCTGGCGCGAGCAGCGCGCCGAGGACCGCGACCATCGCCACGAGGGCGACGACCGCGAGCGGGATGGCGATCGCGCGTCTCACCGTCTCGACGCTACCCGAGCGATCGGCTCTTCGAGCCGGCTTGGCAGCGAGGGCACCAGTAGGTGATCCGCTGGTACGGCGCGGCCCCTGTCTCCAGGGCTGGGCCGTTCCCACCCGCCCGCTCGGTATCCGGTGCGACCTCAACACCCATCGCGGCAGCCAGAGTCGATGGTGCCACCCCCCGTTGCTGGAACGATGCGAGCCGATAGCCGTCCAGCTCCGCGCAGGTGAAGTGGTCCCGCCGCAGGCCGCGCAGAAGACGAGCCCGTCCCCTATCAGCGCACCGCGATCCAGATGGTCTTCTTCTCGGTGTACTGGTCGAGAGCCTCCAGCCCTTTGTCGCGACCGCCGAAGCCTGACTCCTTGTAGCCGCCGAACGGTGTGCTGATGTCGCCCTCGGAGTAGCAGTTCACCGACACGGTGCCAGCCTTGACGGACCTGGCCATGCGCAACGCCCTGTCGATGTCCTTGGTCCACAGCGACGCCGCCAGCCCGTAGCTGGTGTCGTTGGCCAGGGCGATCGCCTCGTCCTCGGTGTCGAAGGGGATCGTCGAGATGACGGGTCCGAAGATCTCCTCGCGGGCGATCGTCATGGAGTTCTTCACGGCCTCGAAGATTGTTGGCTCGACGTAGTAGCCACCGCTGTCGGTCAGCGTGCGATGACCGCCGGTGAGGATGGAGGCACCTTCGGTGCGCCCCGTCTCGATGTAGCCGAGCACCTTGTTCAGGTGCGCTTGCTCGATCATCGGTCCGATCTTGGTCTGCGGGTCCTGAGGGTCACCCACAGTCCACTGCTCCGTGCCTGCAACGAGCTTCGACAGCAGCTCGTCGTGCACCGACCGGTGGACAATCAGGCGCGATCCGCACGTGCAGTTCTCGCCCATGTTCGCGTAGCCGGCGGTCAGAACGTCCTCGGCGACCCGGTCCAGGTCCCCGGCGTCGGCCATCACGACCTGCGGGCTCTTGCCACCGCATTCCAGGACGACCCGCTTGAGGTTGCTCTCGGCCGAGTAGCGCAGGAACAGCCGGCCCACCTCGGTCGACCCGGTGAACGTCACCACGTCGACGCCGGGATGGCGACCCAGCGCCTGCCCGGCCGTCTCGCCCAGCCCCGGCACCACGTTGAGCACCCCGTCCGGCAGTCCCGCCTCGCACGCCAGCTCTGCCATCCGTAGAGCGCTCAGCGACGTCAGCTCGGCCGGCTTGATCACGATGCTGTTGCCGGCGGCCAGAGCCGGGGCCGCCTTCCACGCTGCCAGCATGATCGGGAAGTTCCACGGCAAGACCGCCCCGACGACCCCGACCGGCTCCCGCAGCACGAGCCCGACGGCATCCGCACCGGTCGGTGCCACCGCACCGAAGACCTTGTCGGCCGCTTCCGCGTACCAGCGGAAGGCGCCGATCGCCTCGGGCAGGTCCACCTCACGGCAGTCAGTGATCGGTTTTCCGGCCTCCAGTGAGTCCAGGAGGGCAAGCTCGCCCAGGTTGGCTTCGAGCAGGTCAGCAAAGAGCAACAGCGCGGTCTTGCGTTCGGCCGGCGAACGACCAGACCATCGGCCGTCCTCGAAAGCTTCTCGCGCCGTCCGGACGGCGAGGTCGATGTCGGCCTCTCCGCCGGCCGCGACCTCACGCAGCGGTCGACCCGTCGCCGGGTTCTCGGTGACGAACCTTTCGCCGGACGCTGACTCGCGGAAGGCGCCCCCGACAAAGACACCGGTAGGCAGCTGGGGCAGCGCCGCCAACGACATCGGGGACCTCCCTGCTCGGTCCGCCCGCCCTGGCGGCAGTCGGCCTGATCCCACCCCGGAGACAACGGAGTCAACCACGGTCACCGGCACCTGTGCTCGTGCCGTAGAGGTGAGCGACGCGACCCAGAGCCGGACCAGGCGTTTCCCAGGCGAGCCGGATCGACCACAATGGGACTTCCACCGGGAGCGAGGAGAGGTCGCCGTGAGCGTGTACCGAGTGATCGATGTGATCGGGACGAGCCCATCCTCCTGGGAGGAGGCAGCGGCGGAGGCCATCACCACGGCGGGAGCGTCCCTGCGCGATCTCCGGGTGGCCGAGGTGACGAAGCAGGACGTCGTCGTGGGAGACGACGGTGGCCTGGTCTACCGGACCAAGATCCAGCTGTCGTTCAAGTACGAGTCGGAGTAGCCGGATCGGCGGTCCTCGACCGGCTCCGCCGGTCGAGGAGCCGTGAGGGAAGCCAACAAGCACCGGATACCGAACCGTGCCGTGGCGCGTGCCGAACGAGCCACGCACTAGCGCTGACAGGTCGGGCACCAGTAGGTCAGCCGGTCATATGGCGGGGACCCCTGTCGCCCTGACCGGACGGGGGTGCCGCACCGCAGGCACGGCTTGCCGCGGCGCTCGAAGACCCAGTGCTCCCGGCCGCGGCGGCTGTCTCCGGTCGTGACCTGGGAGGCGGTCGACTTGTTCAGCTCGAGCAGCCGGGCGGCCCGCTCGACGACGCCCGGCAGGTCCGGCACCTCGCGGATCGGGGACCAGGGGTCGACGCCGGCCAGGAAGAGGGACTCGGCCTTGTAGACGTTGCCGATCCCGGCCAGGTTGCGCTGGTCGAGCAACGCGTCGCCGATCTCCCGGTCCGGCTGGGCGGTCAGCCGGGCCACCGCCTCGGCCGGGTCCCAGTCGGGGCCGAGGATGTCCGGGCCGAGGTGACCGACGGCAGCGTCCTCCCGGTCGCGGGGGAGCAGCTCCACGACCGGCAGCCGGTAGCCGACCGCCTGCCAGCCCGCGGTCTCGAGGAGCACCCGGACCTGCCACTGCGGGCCGCCGCGCCATCGGTCGCCGTGCCGGTAGAGGTGCCAGGACCCATCCATCCGGAAGTGCGTGTGCAGCGTGAGGTCGTCGTCGACCCGGGTCAGCAGGTGCTTGCCGCGGCTGACGACCTCGGTGACCGTGCGGCCGGTGAGGTCGGCGGTCGCCAGCTGCGGGACCCGGAAGTCGCTGCGGGTCAGCCGGTCGCCGGCCAGCGCGTCGTGCAGCCGGCGCCCGGCCAGCCAGACGGTGTCTCCCTCGGGCATGGTCCGTCCATCGTGCTACCTGCCGCGCAGCGCTGCGATCACGGCACCCATCCGGGCGACCGACTCCGGGTCGCCGACGTCGACGAGTCGCACCATCACCTCGGCGACACCGACGTCGGCCAGGGCGCCGAAGCGCTCCACGTGGTCGTCCACGGTGCCGGCGTGCACGGCCGCCGCGTAGCTCTCGGCACTGCGCCGCCGTGGCCGGTGGCGCTCGACCAGCGCCGCGACGTGTGCGTCGTCGTCGCCGACGAGGACGGTGGTGAGGTGCGTGAGCTCGACCTCGTCGGGGTCGCGGCCCAGCTCGGCGCAGTGCGCGCGGAGCACGGCGCCTTTGCGACGTACGGTGTCGAGGTCGCCGAAGACGTTGGCCGCGTCGGCGTGCTGGGCGGCGAGCCGCAACGTGCGCCGCTCACCTGCTCCACCGACGACCAGCGGGACGTGCTCCTGCAGCGGGCGCGGGTAGCAGAGCGCCTCGGGCACGTCGAGGACGCGACCGTGGAAGGGCTTGCTGCCCGGTGCCCACATGGCGGGCAGCAGCTGCAGCGCGTCCTCGAGCAGCGCGTAGCGGTCGGCGACCGGTGGCAGCTCGATCCCCAACGCGGCCTGCTCGGCAGCGAACCAGCCGAGCCCGAGGCCGCAGACCGCGCGGCCGCCGCTGAGCACGTCGAGCGTCGCCACCGTCTTCGCGAGCAGCGGGCACGCTGCGGTGTGTCACGGCGGCGACCAGGGCACCGAGCCGGACCCGCTCGGTGCACGCCGCGAGGTAGCCGAGCGTCGTGAAGCTCTCGAGCATGTCGTCGAAGGGCCGCCCGATGTGCGGGATCTGGCGGAAGTGGTCCATGACGTAGATCGCGTCGAAGCCGGCAGTCTCGGCGGCCGTGGCCACGTCGCGCAGCCAGCCACGCATCGCGCCTGCGCCGCCGGGCGCCGCGAACTCCCCGAGGTGCAGGCCTATGCGCGGGCCGGTCACCGGCCGCGTGACGGCGTCGGGTGTGCGCATCCGCGCGGGCGCCCGGACGAAGGGGGCGGCGACCACCCGCACCGGCTCGGGCGCGATGACGTCGTCGAACCCCTCCCCGGCCAGCGCGGCGCGGACCGCCGGCCAGGACCTCAGCTGCGCGGCCAGCACGTCGACCGGGATGCGCTTGGCCCGGTCCCGGTTGCGTTCCCGGCAGACGGTGGCGGGGGTGTCGAAGGCGACTGCGACGCAGGGGACGCCGGCGCCCGCGGCCACCGCGCGCCAGGCCGCCCGTCGGTCGGCGTCGAGGCCGAGGGTGTCGACGACCGTGGTCAAGCCACGGCCGACCCGCAGGCCGACGATCTCGTCGAGGAGTCGCAGCGCGTCCGCGCTCGCGGTGATGTCGTCCTCACCGGCGCCGACGACCGCGCGCAGCCGGTCGCTGCTCACCACCGCGTCGGCCGGGAAGTGCTCGGCCGCCCAGGTGGACTTGCCCGCGGCGCCGGGCCCGACGAGGACGACGAGGCACGGAGCAGGGAGCCGGAGCACGTCAGTCCTCGATGCGGGTCGCGATCGGCGTCGCCCGCTCGACCGTGCGGCCGACGGTGCACAGCCGGTCGTGGGACCGCTGCACGGCGGCCGGCAGGACCTCGCGCGCCGCGTCGCCGTCGGGACCTGTCGGGAAGGTGACGCGGAACGTGACGGTGACGTCGTCGACCCGGTTGCCGTCGTCGTCGCGGACCTTCTCGGCCTCCACCTGCACGCTGAAGGACTCCGGTTCGGCCCGACGCGAGGTGATGGCGTCGACGTCGGCCGCGGTGCACGAGGCGATCGCCGCCAGGAGCAGCTCGGTGGGCGTGAAGCCCTCGTCGCCGCCGCCGTGGCCGAGGCGCAGCGTCCCGCCGCGGACGTTGGTGGCCCGGAGGTCGCCGCCGGGGTCGCGGTGCACCGTCACGGTCCGGTAGCCGGGGCTCTCGGCGTTCGGACCGTCGTGCGGTGTCTGCGTGCTCACACGCCGAGAGACTGCCAGACGCGGGGGTTGGCGCGTGGGGCTCGCTACGGTGGCCCAATGTCCCTGGTCGTCACCGAGTCGCTGACGAAGCGCTACGGCAGCCGGGTGACCGCCCTCGACAGCCTGGACATCGAGGTGCCCGCGGGAGTGACCGGGCTGGTCGGCGCCAACGGGGCCGGCAAGTCGACGCTGATCAAGATCCTGCTCGGCCTGCTGCCCTCGACGTCCGGCAGCGCGCGGGTGCTCGACCTCGACGTTGCCACCGAGGGCCAGCGGATCCGCGAGCTGGTCGGCTACATGCCCGAGCACGACTGCCTCCCCCCGGACGTCACCGCGACCGAGCTCGTGGTGCACCTGGCCCGGATGTCCGGACTCCCGACGACGGCGGCGCGGGAACGGGCCGCGGACACGCTGCGCCACGTGGGGCTCTTCGAGGAGCGCTACCGCCCGGTCGGCGGCTACTCCACCGGCATGAAGCAGCGCGTCAAGCTGGCGCAGGCGCTCGTGCACGACCCGCAGCTGGTGCTGCTCGACGAGCCGACCAACGGGCTCGACCCGGCCGGGCGGGACGACATGCTCGGCCTGATCCGGCGCATCGGCTCGGTCTTCGGCATCTCGGTCGTCGTCACGTCGCACCTGATGGGCGAGCTGGAGCGGATCTGCGACCACGTCGTGGTCATCGACGGGGGCCGGCTGATGCGCTCGGCCACGACCTCGTCGATGACCGCCCTGACGCAGGACGTCATCGTCGAGGTCACCGACCGTGGCGCCGACGTCGAGGGGCGCCTGGTCGCCGCCGGTGTGGGCGTCCGCCGTCAGGGCGACGTGCTCCACCTGGTGCTGGTCGACGACAGCACGTACGACGTGATCCGCGACGCGGTCGCCGACCTGGGTGTCGGGCTGGTCCGGCTGCAGCGCGGCAGGCAGCACATGCTCGACATGTTCCGGGACGCGCCGGAGGGTGCCGCGTGACCGTGCCTCGCGAGACCGGAGCGATCCACGACATCGGCTACCGGCGCTACGAGGGCCCGCGCCTGGGCGTGCCCTACATCGCCCGGTCGCTGGCAGTCCACAGCCTGAAAGGCGCCTTCGGACTCGGCCGGGCGACCAGGTCGAAGGTGATGCCGTTCCTGCTGCTGGCCGCCATGGTCGTGCCGGCCTTCGTGATCGCGCTCGTCGTCGTCCTCGGCGGCGCCGACGAGCTGCCTCTCGAGTACACGTCCTACGCGGTGCGGCTGGGCGCGGTCGTGACCATCTTCGTCGCGGCACAGTCGCCGCAGAGCGTGTCGCGCGATCTCCGCTTCCGCCTCGTCGCCCTCTACTTCGCCCGGCCGATCTCGCGGACGACGTACGTCCGGACGAAGCTCGTCGCGATGTCCCTGGCGCTCTTCGGGTTCCTCACCGCACCGCTGCTCGTGCTCTACGTGGGCGCCCTGCTGGGCGAGCTCGACGTGTGGGACAACACGTTGGGCTTCCTCAAGGGCGTGGCCGGTGCCGCGATGTTCGCGGTCGTGCTGGCGTCGGTCGGTCTCGCCATCGCTGCCTGGACCCCTCGCCGTGGCATCGGTGTCGCCGCCATCGTCACCGTGCTCACGCTGCTCGGCGGCATCTCGGCGATCATCTCCGGGATCGCGGACGAGCAGGACCACGAGACGCTGGCCGGCTGGGCGGGGCTCATCTCGCCGACCGCGATCGTGGACGGGGTGCAGGTCTGGTTGCTGAACTCCTCGACCTCGCTCGTCACCGGGCCGCCCGGCGACGCGGGCGGACCGGTCTTCGCCCTCGCCGCGGTGGTCCTCGTCGCCGGCTGCTACCTGCTGCTCGTGCGGCGGTACCGGGCGGTGACCGACTCGTGAGCGTCATCACGCTGGCAACCGTGTCGCGGTGGTACGGCGACGTGGTCGCCGTCAACGACGTCACGATGACCATCGGACCGGGCATCACCGGGCTCCTCGGTCCCAACGGCGCCGGCAAGTCGACGCTGATCTCGATGATGGCGGGCTTCCTCGCGCCCTCGGCGGGCACCGTGGAGCTGGACGGCGAGGCGGTGTGGCATCACGAGCAGGTCTACCGGCAGATCGGGATCGTCCCGGAGACCGAGGCGGCCTACGACGTCGTGACGGGGGGCACCTTCGTCCTCGCCAACGCCCGGTTGCACGGGCTGGCCGAGCCCGGGGCTGCAGCCCAGCGAGCGCTCGAGCTGGTCGACATGACGGCGGCGGCGGACCGGGAGATCGGCACCTACTCCAAGGGCATGAAGCAGCGGGTCAAGATGGCCTCGGCGCTCGTGCACGACCCGGCCGTGCTGCTGCTCGACGAGCCCTTCAACGGCATGGACCCGCGGCAGCGGCTGCACCTCATGGACCTGCTGACCCGACTGGGCGTGGAGGGCCGCACCGTGCTCTTCAGCTCGCACATCCTCGAGGAGGTCGAGGAGATCGCCGGCACGATCGAGGTGATGGTCGCCGGGCGGCACGCCGCCTCCGGTGACTTCCGCGAGATCCGCCGGCTGATGACCGAGCGGCCGCACATGTTCACCGTCTCCTCCAGCGACGACCGAGCGCTCGCGGCGGCCGTCATCGCGGACGGCAGCGCATCGGCGGTCGACCTGGGGGACACCTTGCGGGTGCAGTCGACCGACCACGGGAGGTTCGTGCACGACCTGCCGCGCCTCGCCCGCGACGGCGGCATCCGGCTCTACTCGGTCGCGCCGGCCGACGAGTCGCTGGAGTCCGTCTTCGCGTACCTGGTGACCCGATGAACCCGGTGAGCCGATGAACCGGACGATCGCCGAGCTCACGCTGCGCACCCTCCTGGGCCGCCGGCGTGCGTGGCTGCTGCTCGTTCTGCCGGTGGCGTTGCTCATCCTCTCGGTGCTGCTGCGTCTCACGGTCGGTCAGGACGACCGGACCGACGTGGCCGTGGTCGTGCTGGGCGCGTTCGCGATCGCGACCGTCGTGCCGCTGATCGCGCTGATCGCGGGCACCGGCGCTCTCGGCGGCGAGATCGACGACGGCTCGATCATCTACCTGCTCAGCAAGCCCGTGAGCCGGCACGTCATCATCACGACCAAGCTGGCCGTGTCCGGCGCGGTGGTGACGCTCTTCGGAGCCGTCCCGGTCTTCCTCGCCGGTCTCGTGCTCGTCGGCGGGCAGGACCGGCTGGCGGTCGCCTTCGGCCTGGGTGCGCTGGTCGCCGGGGTCACGTACTGCGCGGCCTTCCTGCTGCTGTCGGTGCTGACCCGCAACGCCGTCGTCGTGGGGCTGATCTACGCGCTGGTCTGGGAGGCCGGCGTCGGCAACGTCCTGCCTGGTGCTCGCGCGCTCAGCATCCAGCAGTGGTCGCTCGCGGTGACCCGCGCGGTGGTGGGCGGTGACCGGGCCGACGCCCTCGAGCTGACGGCGGCGGTGCGCCCGGCCATCTCCGTCGTCCTCCTGCTGGTCGTTCTCGTTGGCGCCACCTACCTGGCCGGGCGCCGGCTGCGCAGCCTGCGGCTCACCTTCGCCGGGTAGGGGGCCGGACAGGGACCAATCGAGTCGACATGTGTCGGTGTGCTCCGGTTGGGTGGCCGGATGAGCATCCGCTGGCAGTGCATCTGCGTCGACTCGACCGACCCGTCCCACACCGCTGACTTCTGGGAGGCAGCTCTCGGCTGGCGGCGTACGGCCGACGAACCGGACGAGGTCGTCCTCGAACCGCCCGCGGGCAGCCCCGAGGACGGCGTCTCGCCGGACATCCTGTTCCTGCGGGTGCCCGAGGAGAAGGTCGTCAAGAACCGGCTGCACATCGACCTGCGGCCCGACGACCAGGCGGCCGAGGTGTCCCGGCTCGAGGGACTGGGTGCTCGTCGGGTTGACGTCGGGCAGGGCGACGAGTCCACGTGGGTGGTGCTCGCCGACCCGGACGGCAACGAGTTCTGCGTGCTGCGCGCCCTGACCGCCGAGGAGCTCGCGGAATGACGGCGCAGCCGTGACGGTCATCGAGGTCAGCGACCTGCGTCGTACGTACCGCACCCGGGCCAGCCCGTGGCGGCGTGCCGTCCGCGAGGTCGAGGCGGTGCGCGGCGTCGACTTCGCCGTCGAACGGGGAGAGCTCTTCGGCCTGCTCGGCCCCAACGGCGCGGGCAAGACGACGACGATCAAGATGCTCATCACCTTGCTGATCCCGACGTCTGGGACTGCGCGCGTCCTCGGTCGCGACGTGGTCGAGGAGTCGCGCGAGGTGCGGCGCCGGGTGGGCTACGTCTTCGGCGGCGACCGGGGTCTCTACGAGCGACTCTCCGGCCTGGACAACCTGCGCTACTTCGCCGAGCTCTACGGCGTGCCGGCCCGCGACCAGCGCGCGCGGATCGGTGAGCTGCTCGAGCAGGTCGGGCTGACCGGCCGGGAGAAGGAGCGCGTCGAGGGCTACTCGCGGGGCATGCGGCAGCGCCTGCACGTGGCCCGCGGCCTGCTGCACAAGCCGGAGGTCCTCTTCCTGGACGAGCCGTCGATCGGCATCGACCCGGTCGGTGCCCGTGAGCTGCGCGGCACGGTGGCCGACCTGCGCTCGGCGGGGACGACGGTGCTGCTGACGACGCACTACATGTTCGAGGCCGACGAGCTGTGCGACCGGATCGCGGTCATCGCCGGCGGCCGGATCGTCGCCGAGGGGACGCCCGCCGACCTGAAGTCCAGGGTCGGGGAGGGCAGCGTCGTCGAGGTGGAGGTCTACGGCGACGCGGGTGCCGCGGTGGCTGCCGTCGAGGCGCTGCCCGGTGTCCGGGGGGCCGGTGTCGAGGAGCGTGGCCAGGCGCAGGTGCTGGTCGTCCGTGCCGTGCCCGGTGCGGAGGTCACCCATGCGGTGCTCGGGTGCCTTGCGGACGTACCGCTGGGACGGGTTGCCACCCGCGAACCGACGCTCGAGGACGCCTACGTCGAGCTGGTTGGGGCGACGACCGCGTGAGCGCAGCCGCGGTGCCGCGTGCCCTGGCCATCGGCTACTGGATGCACCTGAAGATGCTGGCGACCTCGGCGTTCAACGGCTTCCTCGCCATCATCTGGCCGCTGTTCTTCGCGACGATCGCCTTCCTGGTCTACGGGCTGACCGGGGACGACCGGACCCTGCTCTACGCGTCGATCGGCGCGAGCGTGATGGGTGTCTGGTCAGCCGTGAGCACGTCGGGCAGCGCCACGGTGCAGCGTGAGCGGCGGCAGGGGACCCTCGAGCTCCTGGTCGCCGCGCCGGTGCCGATCGCCTGGGTCCTGCTGCCGATCACCACGGCCATGGCGACCGTCGGGCTCTACTCGATGGCCGCGACCCTCCTGTGGGGCTGGCTGCTCTTCGGCATCGACGTCACGATCGCGCACCCGCTGCAGTTCGCGGTGTCGGTGCCGGTGACCGTCCTGGCGATCGGGATGCTCGGCTTCCTGCTCAGCGTCACCGTGGTGCGCTACCGGACCGCGTGGGCGCTGGGCAACGCCTTCGAGCTGCCGGTCTGGCTGGTGTCCGGCTTCCTGGTGCCGATCAGCATCCTGCCGGAGTGGGTGCGGCCGATCTCGTGGGTGCTCGCGCCGACCTGGGGGGTGCGGGCCATTCGCGAGTCGGCGCTCGGCGGCCAGCCGCTGCCCGACCTGCTGGCCTGCCTGGGGCTCGGGGTCGGCTACCTGCTGATCGGGGTCGTCTGCGCTGAGTCGGTGCTGCGCTCCGCGCGGCAGAACGCCAGCCTGGCGCTGACGTGAGCGCGCCGCCGAGGTCGCTGGTCAACTCCGGGCGGATCCTGGTGGTCGGCGGCATCATCAGCTACCGCGCGCTCTTCAACTGGTTGTCGCCGTGGATCCTCATCCCGTCATTCCTGGTCGGCCCGCTCGCGCAGATCCTGCTCTTCGCCTACCTGGGACGAAGCGCCGGCGTGGCGTCGGACGAGTTCTACGTCATCGGCAACGCCCTGCAGTACGCCGCGATCCCGTGTCTCTTCGCGATGAGCAGCACCGTCGGAGACGAGCGGGAGGAGAAGACTCTCGGCATCATCCTGTCGACGCCGGCGCCACGGGTGCCGCTCTTCCTCGGGCGTGCGCTGCCGGTCATCCTCAACGGCTTCCTGGTGGCGGTGTTCGCGCTGGTCGTCGGCGGGCTGATGTTCAGCATCGACGTCCCGACCGTCCGCCTACGCGCCGATCCTGCTCGCGACCTTGGTGGCGTCCTTCTCCTGCACCGGCCTGGGGTTCGTGTGCGCGGCGCTGGCGCTGCGGGTGCGCGAGACCGCGGTGCTCGCCAACGTCGTCTTCGGCTTCCTGCTCGTCTTCTGCGGGGCCAACATCCCCGTGGACCTGCTGCCCGGCTGGATGGCCGAGGTCTCGCCGTGGCTCCCGCTGACGCATGGGATCGAGGCGGCCCGGCAGCTCGCCGACGGCGCGACGCTCGGCGACGTGGGTGGGCTGCTGCTCAAGGAGGCTGGCGTGGGTGCCGCCTTCCTCGTGATCGGGATGCTGATGCTGGCCTACTTCGAGTGGGAGAGCCGCCGCCGCGCGACGCTGGAGACGTTCTAGCCGTCCTGCTGCTCCGCGTCCCGGCGCGCCTTCGCCCGGCGCTTGCCCTCGTGCATCGCCGCCACCCGGGCGACCGGGATGGTGTGCCCCTCCTCGACCAGCCCGGGGTCGAGCTCCTGGGGCGCCGGCATGAGGTCGGTCCAGGGATCGCCATCCCCGATCCGGTCCAGCACCGTCCTGATCGTGAGGTCGGCCGGCGACGCGTCGGCGAGCTCGTCCCAGGGCAGCGGCAAGGACACCGGCACGCCGGCCCGGGCGCGCGGGCTGTAGGCCGCCGCGACGGTCGCGCCGCCGGCCCGGGTGGCGTCGAGGAAGACCTTGCCGCCGCGTTCCTCGACGACGAAGGCGGTCGTCGTCAGCTGCGGGTCGAGCCGTTCCGCGCGAGCCGCGATCGCGCGCGTCGCCGCGGCGACGTCCATCGCCGGGGTACCGGGCACCAGCGGGACGAGCACGTGCACGCCCTTCGCGCCGCTGGTCTTGACCGCTGCCGACATCCCCACGTCGGAGAGGACCTGCCTGACCAGCACCGCGGTCGTCGCCGCGTGGGCGAAGGCAGTCGAACCGGCCGGCGGGTCGAGGTCGACGACCAGGTGCGTCGGCGCGTCGAAGTCGCGCCCCCGGAAGAGGGTCGGGTGGTACTCCACAGCCCGCTGGTTGCCCAGCCACAGGAGGGTCTCGCGGTCGTCGCAGACCGGGTAGTGGACCACCCTCTTGCCGTCCTGCGTCGGGACGTCGAGCGTCGGGATCGACTCCGGGGCGTAGGCCGGCAGGTTCTTCTGCATGAACGGTGCCTGACCGGGGCGCACGCGGATGACGCTCAGCGCCCGGCCGGCGAGGACAGGTAGGAAGCGGTCCGCCATCGCGTCCAGGTAGTCGACCAGGTCGCGCTTGGTCGCCGCAGCGTCAGCGAAGAGCGGCTGGTCGAGGTTCGTCAGCCGGACCCCGGAGCGTTCCTCGTCGGGCATGCGGACCATCCTGCCCTTCAGCCATGGCCACTCCCATCCTCGGGTGGCGTGGCGGGCGTGCCGAGCGGGTAGGCCGGACGGCATGAGCGATCGCGCACCACTCGACGTCCTGCACACCGGTCTCGACCAGGTGGACACGCTTCTCGGAGCTGTCGGACCCGATGACCTCGGCCGCGCGACGCCGTGCTCGGACTGGTCGGTCTCCGACCTCGTCGACCATCTCGTCCAGACGCCGCGGAAGTTCGCCCGGATGGTTCGCGGCGAGGACGTCGACTGGACGGCGCCGACACCGCACGAGGCCGACCCACTGACCGCCTATCGCAGGCACGCCGACGAGCTCCGTGCAGCGCTCGCCGATGCGCCGGACGCTCCACCCGGACCTGACTGGCAGTGCGCCGAGCTCGCCGTGCACACCTGGGACCTCGCCACTGCGCTGGGCCGGTCGACCACCGACCTGGATCCTGACGTCGCCGTGCGCGGGCTCGCCTTCATGCGGCCGTCGCTGAACGACGACAACCGAGCACCGGCCTTCGACCCTGAGCAGCCTGCGCCGCCGGACGCCGACGCCTACACCCGGATCGCCGCGTTCGCCGGCCGCAAGGTCTGACCCGAGGGGCGTGGTTGCCGCTCGCCTGCTGGGCATCGAATGCCACTGCGGACGACGATCGGCCAGACTGCCCTCATGACCGTGGTTCTCGGGCTGGACTGCCCGATCCTCGCCGTCAAGGCGGCAGGGTGACCGAGGCCCCCGCGATCCTCGTCCGTCCGGGCGAGGAGCAGGACCTGCCGGCGCTGACGGCGATCTACAACCACTTCGTCGAGCACAGCGTCACGACGTTCGACGTGGAGCGGTTCACTGTCGACCAGCGGCGCGAGTGGTTCACCCGGTTTGCGCCGACCGGCCCGCACCGGCTGCTCGTCGGGGAGGTCGACGGCGTCGTCGCGGGCTATGCGACGAGTGCCGCGCTGCGGAGCAAGCCGGCCTACCTGCACTCGGTCGAGACCACGATCTACTGCGACCCGGCGGTGACCGGGCGAGGGCTCGGGACGGCGCTCTATCGCGAGCTCCTCCAGCTGCTCGCCACCGCGGACGTGCACCGCGCCTACGCCGGCATCGCCCTGCCCAACGAGGCCTCGGAGCGGCTGCACCGCCGGTTCGGCTTCCGCGAGCTCGGCACCTACACGGAGGTCGGGCACAAGCTGGGCCGGTGGGTCGACGTGCGGTGGTACGAGCGCCAGGTGCCGTGACTGTCGGCCGAGCTGCGCCAGGCAAGGTCATGTGCGCGGGCCCACCGGGCCCAGCCACCACTGACGGTGACGTGCGAACCTGAACGGATGGTTCTCGGACAGGGTGAGCGCTTCGACGGTGCGGCAGCGTTGGTGACTGGCGGAGCACATGGCATCGGCCGGGCCTGCGCAGCTCGCCTCGCGGACGAAGGCGCGCGGGTCGCTGTCCTGGACGTCGACGAGGGGGCTGCTCATGACGTGGTGTCTCGACTTGCGCAGCGCGGTGAGCGTCCGCACCTTGCGGTGCAGACGGACGTGACCGACCGGTCTTCGGTCGAACAGGCAATAGGTCGCGCTGCTGGCGAGCTCGGTCAGGTAGACATCCTGGTCAACGTTGCCGGCGGAGACGTCGAGCACGGCGCGTTCGAAGACACCGACGACGAGGTGTGGGCACGAGTGCTCGAGCTCAACCTTCTCGGCGTCGTCCGCTGTTGCCGCTCGGCGATTCCGCACCTTCGGCGAAGCAGCATGAGCCCGGCCATCGTGACCGTCAGCTCGATCAACGCCTTCACCGCGCTGGGTAGTGAGGCGTACTCCTCGGCGAAGGCGGGGCTCACGTCACTGACGGGCAATCTCGCCGCCAGCCTGGCGCGCGACGGTATCCGGGTGAACGCCGTGGCGCCGGGCACGATCAGGACCCGGGTCTGGGACGGTCAAGAGGGCGGGGCGGATCGCCTCGAGCCGTTGTATCCGCTCGGGCGCGTCGGCGAACCCGAGGACGTAGCCGGCGCCGTCGCCTTCCTCGCATCACGCGACGCAGCCTGGATCACGGGTCACACGCTCCCGGTCGACGGGGGCCTGTTGACCGGCAACGGCAGCCGGATGGACATCCGGTGACGGATCGCCCCGCCATGGCGTGAGCGCGTCGGTCAGTCCCGCAACGGGAGCCGGTAGACGTTGGTGTCCCGGGCCACGAACCCCAGTGACTGGTACAGGCTGTTCGCCGCCTCACGGCTCGGGCGAGACGTCAGCTCGACGTGCTTCGCGCCGGCGGCCCGGGCGACATCGACGGCTGCGAGCGCCAAGGCACGTCCGATGCGCTGTCCGCGAGCGGCCTCAGTCACCACGACATCCTCGATACGCGCGACGCGGCCGGTAGGCATCGGCAGGACGACCACGGTCAGCATCCCGACGGTCTCGCCGCGAAGCCGGGCGACCAGGACGTGGTTGCTCGGGGCCTCGATCACGTCGCGAAGCTGATCGAAGCTGGGAGTCTCAGCGGTCGTGCTCAGCTGTGGCAGCAGCCTGCACAGACTCGCGTACGTCACCTCGTCCAGCGAGCGGAGCACGGTGATGTCCGCGTCGCTCGTCGCCTGCTCGTTTCTGTCCATCGGTCAGCGCGGGAGGTAGCGGTCCACGAAGGCGTTGCCGAAGACGTCGTCGGGATCGAGCTCGCGTCGCAGCCGTCGGGCGTCGTCGAGTCGGGGGTACGCCGCGGCCAGCGCACCGGGAGAGGTGCCGAAGACCTTGCCCCAGTGCGGCCGGGCACCGAAGGGCACCAGCAGCTCCTCCAGTGCCGACACGACGGGTAGCACCCCCGCCGGGTCCGGGCGCCAGGTGAAGTGCACCGCCAGCGACTCGCGGCCGAAGGTCGGGCTCAGCCAGAGGTCGTCGGCGGCGACGGTCCGCAGCTCGGAGACGAGCAGCAGCGGACGGATCCGGTCCCGCAGGCTGCCGACCGCGTCCAGCACCGCGGCCGCGTCGGCCCGGTCGACGAGGTACTCGGTCTGCAGCTCGTCGCCTGCGCTGGGTGTGTGGTCCAGCCGGAAGTGCGGCAGCCGCTCGTGCCACGGGCCGGGGACGCCGAGCTGCGTCGGTGGTTGCCTCGGCGGGCACCGACCGGACGGGGTGCCGGGGTCCGTCGGCGGCTGTCGCACCCAGCCAGCCCTCGGGCAGCGGTTCCCAGGCACGGTCGGTGCGGCGCTTGACCCACACCTGGTCGGCGCCGCGCTGGTCCCACAGGGTGAAGATGCTGACGCTTTCGCCGGCCGAGAACACCTCGTCCAGGTGAGCCGACTGGGCCGCGGCCGGGAGGTGGTCGTAGACCTGCTGCGCCACGTCGTACGCCGGCTCGACCGAGAGAGTCAGGGCCGTGACGACGCCCAGCGACCCGAGGGCGACCACCGCGCCGGGGAACCACGGCGTCGACCGGTCGACGGTCACCAGCTCGCCGCCCGCGAGCACCATCTCGAGGCCGACGACCGCGGTGGCCAGCGACCCGAGGCGTTCGCCGGAGCCGTGCGTGCCGGTGGCGACCGCGCCGGCGATGCAGATGTGTGGCAGCGAGCCCAGGTTGTGCAGGGCGAGGCCCTCGGCGTGCAGGAGCGGCGCGACCTCGCCGTAGCGCATCCCCGCGGCGACGGTCACTGTCCGGCGGTCGGCGGCGACGTCGACCCGGGGCGGGATGGCGGCGAGCGACACCAGGTCGCCGTCGGTGTCGGCAACGCTGCTGAAGGAGTGGGCACTGCCGAGAGCGCGGATCCGGCGGCTCGCCGCGACCAGCTCCTGCAGCTGCTCCACGGTCTCCGGCCGGTGCACTGCCGCCGCGCCGAAGGTGACGTTGCCGGCCCAGTTGCGCATCGTCACGGCTTCCAGACGTCGCCCGGGCCGGCGGCCAACCGGAGCGAGAGCAGCTCGGCGAGCGGGATCGACTCACCGTCGCGGCCACCGCGACCGACGACCATCGGCGGGTCGGTGGGCCGCACGGTGGCGCCGGTGACGCGCGACGCGAGACTGGTCGGCGCCGACATCAGGTAGTAGTGGCCGTCCTCGTCGACAGCCACCGCTCCGTTGCGCTTGAGGTACCAGCCGGTGAGGCCGGTGCGGTAGCGGGAGCGGCCGTTCATGGCACCGGCAGTCAGCGGTACGACCGGCAGCCCGGCCGCCTTCGCTGCCGCGACGAAGTCCTCGACGAGCCGTCGCGCCTGGGCGGTCTCGGCCGCACGTTCCCGGTCCAGCCTGGCGACCTGCTCGGCCGCGGCGTCCCGCCTGCGGGCCGCCCAGTCGCCGGTCCCCGCGTCCTCCGTCATACCCGGAGTCTGAGGCCCCGCGGGGTCGCGTGGAAACCGGCCTCCTCCAGCGCCCGGCCGAGCGGCGAGTCGAGGACACCGGCGCCGTCGGCCCGCTCCACCGTCAGCCGGCCGAGGTGCCCCTCGCGCACGGCGAGCGAGAGCGCGTCGACGGCCGGCTGCAGGGCTGGCTGGTCCTCGGCCCAGGTGAGCAGGGTGCGGCCGCCGCGCTCGACGTAGAGCACCAGGCGGCCGTCGACGAGCACGACCAGCGCGCCGGCCTTGCGGCCCGGCCGGTGGCCGGCGTCCATCCGCTCGGCGCCCACTCCGTCCTTGGCCGGCCGGGCCGGCCACGCGACGGCGGCACCGAACGGGTTCGCCGGGTCGGTGGCGGCGAGCACCACGGCCCGCGGCCCGGTCGCGTCGGTGCTGCCGGCCGGCCGGTGCGGCGCCCAGGCTTCGGCGGCTGGCGGCTCGGCGGCCCGCTCCAGGGCAGTCGCTGTCGCGCGCACCCGGTCGACCGCGCCCGGCTGGGCGAACTGTGCCGCGCCGAGGCCCTCGACGAAGTAGCCGCGCCGCGCCCGGCCGGCCTCCTCGAAGCCGGCGAGGACCCGGTAGACCGCGGCGAAGCCCCCTGTCACCCGCTCGGCCATGACCGCACCCCGGGTGAGGACGCCGTGCCGGTCGAGCAGGATCTCGGCCAGCGTGTGCGCCCGCCGGGTCGGGTCCGGCTCGATGTCGGGCAGCCGCGACCACCGACCGGCCGCGGTCGGCGGGCCGGTGCGGGTCGGCAGCGCCGGCCGTCCCGCCATGCCGGGTCGTGGGCGCCCGTAGCGGCCGCGCGGGGTCGCGGCCCGGCTCTTGTGCGCGCCGCCGCCCCGTCCACCGCCGCCGGCGACCAGCTGCCGCAGCGGTGCGAGGGTGTCGTTGGTGAGGTGACCAGACCAGACGAGGTCCCACAGTGCCGCGACCAGCGCCTTGTCGTCGGTCGAGCCCACCGCGTCGGAGAGACCGCGGAAGAAGAACGCGCCGCCGCCGTCGAGGGTCGCCAGCACCGACTCGTGCAGCGGCGTCGCCACCGCGTCGGCGTCGGGCTCCGGCAGCGTCAGGGGGGCGGCGTCCGCGAGGTGCAGCGAGACCCAGCCGTCGGAGCCGGGCAGCGCGCCGTGCCCGCGCCAGACGACCTCGCCGGCCGCGCACAGCTCGTCGAGCATCGCGGGGGAGTAGCCCACGACCCGGGCGGGCAGCACCAGCGACTCCAGGGCGGACGCGGGGACCTGGGCACCCTGCAGCTGCTCGGCCGCCCGCAGCACGCCCTCCGCGCCACGCAGCCGGCCGCCGACCTGCTGCCACGCCGGCAGGAACGCCGACAGCGCCTCGACCGGCACCGGCTCGACCTCCTTTCGGAGGCTGGCGAGCGACCGGCGGCGCAGCGTGCGCAGCACCTCGGCGTCGCACCACTCGTGGCCCGAGCCGCCCGGCAGGAACTCACCCGCCACCACCCGCCCGGCCGCGGCCAGCCGGTCGAGCGCCGCCCCCACGACGGCCGGTCCCAGCGCGTAGCGCTCGGCCACCGCGCCGGCATGGAAGGGCACGTGGGTACGTGCGTAGCGGGCCACCAGGTCGCCGACCGGGTCGCGCACCGGCTCCAGGAAGGCGCCCGGCACACCAACCGGCATGGGGGTGCCGAGGGCGTCCCGCAGCCGGGCCGCGTCCTCGACCGCAGCCCACCGCTCCTCGCCGGCAACCCGAACCCGGATCGCCCGACGGGCCTCCTCGAGGCCGGCCAGCCACGCCGGCGTCGCGCCGCGCTCGACCGCCTCCGCGGTGCTCAGCGGTCCGAGGATCCGCAACAGGTCGGCGACGCCCTCGAGGTCGCGTGCCCGGCGCTCGTCGGAGAGCCGTTGCAGGTCCTGGGCCAGCGACTCGATGGCCCCCTGGTCGAGCAGGTCGCGCAACGCGCCGTAGCCCTGCTGACCGAGCAGCTCGGCCAGCAGCGTGGCGTCCAGCGACAAGGCCTGCGCGCGTCGCTCGGCCAGCGGCGAGTCGCCCTCGTAGAGGAACTGCGCGACGTAGCCGAACAGCAGGGACCGCGCGAAGGGCGACGGCTGCTGGGTCTCCACCTCGACGAAGCGAACGGTCCGCGACTCGACGTCGCGCATGAGACCGACCAGCCCGGGCACGTCGAAGACGTCCTGCAGGCACTCACGCATCGTCTCCAGCACGATCGGGAAGGACCCGTAGTCGCTGGCGACCGACAGCAGCTGCGCCGAGCGCTGCCGCTGCTGCCACAACGGGGTCCGGCGGCCGGGGTCGCGACGCGGCAGGAGAAGCGCTCGCGCCGCGCACTCCCGGAACCGGGACGCGAAGAGCGCCGACCCGCCGACCTCCGCGGTCACCAGCGGCTCGACGTCGTCGGGCTCCACCACGGCCAGCCCGACCGCCTCCGGCGCACCGCCGTCCTCGAGCTCGACGTCGGGCAGCCGCAGCACGATGCCGTCGTCGGAGTGCATCGCCTGCACGTCGACGCCGAAGCGTTCGCGCAGCCGCGCCGACACGACCAGCGCCCATGGCGCGTGCACCGGCGCTCCGAAGGGCGAGTGGATCGCGACCCGCCAGTCACCGAGCTCGTCGCGGAAGCGCTCGACCACGATCGTGCGGTCGTCCGGCAGGTGTCCCGTCGCCTCCCGCTGCTCGCGCAGGTAGGCCAGCAGGTTGTCGGCCGCCCAGGTGTCGAGCCCGCCGGCCATCACCCGCTCGCGAGCGGCCTCCGGTGACAGCGCCGAGATCTCCCGGGTGAACGCGCCCAGCGCGCGACCCAGCTCGACCGGCCGCCCGGGGGCGTCGCCCTTCCAGAAGGGCAGCCGTCCCGGCTGGCCAGGCGCCGGCGTCACCAGCACCCGGTCGTGCGTGATGTCCTCGATGCGCCATGACGTCGAGCCGAGGGTGAACACGTCGCCCACCCGCGACTCGTAGACCATCTCCTCGTCGAGCTCGCCCACCCGGCTCTGCTTCTCTCCCACCAGGAAGACCCCGAAGAGACCCCTGTCCGGGATGGTCCCGCCGCTGGTCACCGCCAGCCGCTGCGCGCCCGGCCGCCCCGTCACGACCCCGCCCACCCGGTCCCACACCAGTCGCGGCCGAAGCTCGGCGAACTCGTCGCTCGGGTAGCGCCCGGCCAGCATGTCGAGCACCGACTCGAAAGCAGACCGCGGCAGGGCGCTGTAGGGCGCTGCGCGGCGTACGACGTCGAACATGACCTCGACGTCCCACTCCTCGACCGACACCATCGCGACGACTTGCTGGGCGAGCACGTCGAGCGGGTTGCGCGGGTAGCGGAGGGCCTCGATCGCGCCGTCGCGCATCCGCTCGGCGACGACTGCGGTCTGCACGAGGTCGCCGCGGTACTTGGGGAAGATGACACCGCGGGACACCGCGCCGACCTGGTGGCCGGCGCGGCCGACGCGCTGCAGGCCGCTGGCGACCGACGGCGGCGACTCGACCTGGATGACGAGGTCGACGGCCCCCATGTCGATGCCGAGCTCGAGCGACGACGTTGCGACGACAGCGGGCAGCCGGCCGGCCTTGAGCGCCTCCTCGATCTGGCCGCGCTGCTCCTTGGACACCGAGCCGTGGTGCGCGCGGGCGATCTCGGGGACGACACCGTCCTCCGGGCGCCCCGCCGACGACCCGGCCTGCGCCATGACGGCGGCCGGCTGCAGCGAGCCGGGGTCGGGCAGCTCCTCGCCGGTGACGCGCTCGTAGTTGATCTCGTTCAGCCGCGCGCAGAGCCGCTCGGCGAGCCGGCGGGAGTTGGCGAAGACGATGGTCGAGCGGTGCGCGGAGACGAGGTCGACGATGCGTTCCTCGACGTGCGGCCAGATGGAGGTACGTCGCTCCTCGCCGGCCGCGGAGCCGCTCACCTCGCCCGTGGTCTGGCCGAGCTCGCCGAGGTCCTCGACGGGCACGATGACCTCGAGCTCGACCTGCTTGGCGGCCGGCGGCTGGACGATCTCGACGTCGTGCGCACCGCCGAGGAAGCGGGCGACCTCCTCGACGGGGCGGACCGTCGCCGACAGCCCGACCCGCTGGGCCGGCTTCGCCAGCAGCTGGTCGAGACGCTCCAGCGACAGGGCGAGGTGCGCGCCGCGCTTGGTCCCGGCGACCGCGTGCACCTCGTCGACGATGACGGTCTCGACGCCGCGCAGCGACTCGCGGGCCTGCGAGGTCAGGATCAGGAACAGCGACTCCGGGGTGGTGATCAGGATGTCGGGAGGCGTACGTCCGAAACGGCGCCGCTCGTCGGCCGGGGTGTCACCGGAGCGGACACCGACCGTGAGGTCGGGTTCCGGCAGCCCCAGCCGGGTCGCGGCGTGCCGGATGCCGGTCAGGGGAGCCCGCAGGTTGCGCTCGACGTCGACGGCCAGCGCCTTCATCGGCGACACGTAGAGCACCCGGCACCGGTGCCGGCGGTCGGCCGGGGCCGGGTCGCTGGCCAGCCGGTCGATCGACCACAGGAACGCGGCCAACGTCTTGCCCGACCCGGTCGGGGCGACCACCAGGGCGTTGCTGCCCGAGCCGATGGCGTCCCACGCCCCGTCCTGGGCCGCCGTCGGCGCGCTGAACGACGCGTCGAACCACGCCTGGGTGGCGGGTGAGAACCGGGGGGTCACCCACCCATCCTCACCCAGGCCACCGACACCTTGCCGGCCCTGCTCCAGTGGCGCGTTGCGGCTGCCCTTGACCGGTCAAGATCAGCCGCAGCTCGCCAGTCGACAAGGGGCGGGAAACTCGGTTGCCCGGCTGTCGCCGGGTCGATCTAGGGTCGGTCAGGTGCCGACCGACGAGCTGCCACTCATCCACGCCCGGGGGCTGGTGAAGCGCTTCGGCTCCTTCACCGCGGTCGACGGGATCGACGTCGACGTGGCCCGGGGAGAGGCGTTCGGCTTCCTCGGCCCCAACGGCGCCGGCAAGTCGTCGACGATGCGGATGATCGGCTGCGTCTCCCCGGTCACCGAGGGGACGCTGCGGGTCCTCGGTCACGACCCGGCCGCCGACGGCGCGCGGATCCGGGCCCGGCTCGGCGTCGTCCCGCAGGAGGACACCCTCGACTTCGAGCTCTCGGTCTTCGAGAACCTCGTCGTCTATGCCCGCTACTTCGGGCTCTCCCGGCACGAGTCCGCGGAGCGGGCCAAGCGGCTGCTGGAGTTCGTCCAGCTCGAGGAGCGCGCGAGCAGCCTCGTGGAGCCGCTGTCGGGCGGCATGAAGCGCCGCCTCACCATCGCGCGCTCGCTGGTCAACGAGCCCGACCTGCTGCTGCTCGACGAGCCGACGACCGGGCTCGACCCGCAGGCCCGCCACGTCGTCTGGGACCGGCTCTTCCGGCTCAAGCAGCAGGGCGTGACCCTGGTCCTCACGACGCACTACATGGACGAGGCCGAGCAGCTCTGCGACCGCCTGGTCGTCATGGACGGCGGCAAGATCGCCGCCGAGGGCTCCCCGGCGGGCCTGATCCAGGAGTGGTCCACCCGCGAGGTGGTCGAGCTGCGGTTCACCGCCGGCGAGAACGAGGTCGCGGGGGAGAAGGTCGAGGCACTCGTCGGCGAGTCCGAGCGCCCGCTGCACCGGCTGGTCAGCCGGGTCGAGGTGCTGCCCGACCGGGTGCTGCTCTACAGCAACGACGGGGACGCGACGGTGGCCGAGGTGCACGGCGCGGGTGTCGTCACGCAGTCGGTCCTCGTCCGGCGGTCGTCGCTGGAGGACGTCTTCCTCCGCCTCACCGGACGGAGTCTGGTCGAGTGAGCGTCGTGAGCGCTTCCGGGCGTACGTCCGGAGGGCTGGCCCCTGCACCCTCCGGCGCAGTGCTGACTGCGCGCGCCGTCGACTTCTGGCGCGTGCAGTACCGCCGCACCTGGCGAGGCACGTGGGCGCCTACCGTGTTGACCCCGTTGGGGTTCCTGGCCGCGATGGGACTCGGCCTCGGCTCCATCGTCGACGACGGTGCTCAGACGTCCACCCTCGGCGGTGTCAGCTACCTCGACTTCATCGCGCCCGGCCTGATGGCGGCCAGCGTGATGCAGCAGGCGGCGTTCGAGTCGAGCTACCCGGTGCTGGGCGCGATCAAGTGGGCGAGGCAGTACCACGCCCAGCTCGCGTCACCGCTGCGCATCCGCGACGTGCTGGCCGGACACATCATCTGGGTGTCCATCCGCCTGGCGATCTCGGCCGCGGTGTTCCTGGTCATCATGGCGCTCTTCGGCACGCTGCACTCGCCGTGGGCGGTGCTCTGCATCCCGGCTGCGGTGCTCACCGGGGTCGCGTGGGTGCCGGGGATGTTCGGCTTCGCAGCGACCCTCGAAACGGACAGCGGCTTCGCGCTGGTCTTCCGCTTCGCGATCATGCCGATGTTCCTCTTCTCCGGCACGTTCTTCCCGATCTCGCAGCTGCCCGACTGGCTGGAGCCGATCGCCGTCGCGACACCGCTGTGGCACGGCGTCGAGCTGTGCCGCGACCTCGCCCTGGGCACGCCCGAGCTGCTGCCGTCCCTCGGGCACGTCGCCTACCTGTGCCTGTGGATCGCCGTCGGTTTCGTGTGGGCGCTGCGCAACTTCACCCGGCGGCTGGTCTCGTGACCCCCGGCACCCTGCGCGTGGCGCCGCCGGTCCTGACCCGCCGGCTGGTGGGTTCCGGCGGCGCGCGCTACCTGGTGGAGCGCAACGTGCGGGTCTACCGCAACGAGTGGCTGGTGCTGGTCTCGGGCTTCCTCGAGCCGGTGTTCTACCTCTTCTCGATCGGGGTCGGCGTCTCGCAGCTGGTCGGCGACGTCGAGCTGCCGGGCGGCCAGGTCGTCACCTACACCGCGTTCGTGGCGCCGGCGATGCTCGCGGCCAGCGCGATGAACGGTGCGGTCATCGACGCGACGTTCGGGCTGTTCTTCAAGCTGAAGTACAACAAGCTGTACGACGCGGTGCTCGCGACTCCGGTGACCCCCGTCGACGTGGCCGTCGGCGAGATCACCTGGGCGCTGGCGCGCGGGTCGCTCTACTCGGTCTCCTTCATCGTCCTGATGCTCTTCATGGGGCTGATCACGTCGTGGTGGGCGCTCCTGGCGCTGCCCGCCGTGGTGCTGACCGGCTTCTGCTTCGCGGCGGCCGGGACGGCGTGCACGACCTACATGCGCAGCTGGCAGGACTTCAGCTACATCACGCTCGTGCAGCTGCCGCTCTTCCTCTTCTCGGCGACGTTCTACCCGATCTCGGTCTACCCGGAGTCGCTGCAGTGGGTGGTGCGGCTGTCCCCGCTCTACCACTCCGCGCAGCTGCTGCGAGAGCTCACGACCGGGTCGGTCGGCCTCGGCTCGCTCTGGCACGTGCTGGTCCTCGTGCTGCTCGGCGTCGTCGGTCTCGTGGTCACCGGCCGACGGCTGGAGAAGCTCCTCCTCAAGTGAGCCCCAGCGTTGCCATCCATCGTGTCGGGCCGGTATTCGATGGTCGGTGCCGGGTCACGGGAGGATGATCGGGCGATGGGGATGCCGGAGCTGCAGCGAGGTGCCCCGGCCATCGAGGCGGCCGGGATCACCAAGCGGTTCCGCGGGTCCTCCGGCGCCGTCGACGCGGTCCACGACCTGACGCTCTCGGTGTCCCGTGGTGAGCGGCTCGCCTTCATCGGCCCCAACGGCGCCGGGAAGTCGACCTCGATCAAGATGCTCACCGGCATCCTGCACCCGACCGCCGGCACCGCCCGCGTGCTCGGGCTGGTGCCGTGGCAGCAGCGGCGCAGGCTCTCCGAGCGCACCGGCACCCTCTTCGGTCAGCGCTCGCAGCTCTGGTTCGAGCTCAGCCCCCGGCAGTCGCTGCGGATGCTCGCCGCCATCTACGGGCTGGACCGTGCCCGGGAGACCCGACGGGTCGCCGAGCTCGGCGAGCTGCTCGATGCCACCGACCTCTTCGACCAGCCGGTGCGGGACCTCTCGCTGGGCCAGCGGATGCGCTGCGAGCTGGCCGCCTGCCTGCTGCACGAGCCGGACATCCTCTTCCTCGACGAGCCGACCATCGGCCTCGACCTGCTGGCCAAGCGGCGCTTCCGCGAGCTGCTGGTCACCCTCAACGAGGCGGGCGGCACCACCGTCTTCCTCACCTCGCACGACGTCGCCGACATCGAGCACGTGGCGCAGCGGGTCGTCGTCATCAGCGCCGGCCGGCTCATCTACGACGACTCCGTCCCGGCGATGCGGCGCACGATGCTCTCGACCAAGCTGGTCGACGTGGGCCTCGAGCGGGCCGGCGCACCGCTCGACCTCGACGGAGTCACGGTCCTCGACCAGGGCGAGTCCTCGGCAAGGCTCTCCGTCGATACCTCGCGCACCTCGATCCGCGAGGTGCTGGGCCGTGTTCTCGACGAGTGGTCGGTCAGCGACATCTCGGTCGTGGACCCGCCGCTCGAGCAGGTGATCGCCGAGATCTACAGCGAGCGACGCACGTGAGCACGCCGATGCTGCGCCGGCTCGGCGTGCCCGCCGACGTCTCCGGTCGTCGGCTGCTTGCGTCACGTGACGGCCTGGTGGTGTCGGTCCTCTTCTACCTGATCGTGTCGGTGGTCCTGTCCGCCCTCTGGCGCGCAGCAGCAGGGGAGCACGGGGACGTCGCGGGCTACAGCGCCGCGGCCCTCACCTGGTACGTCGTCACCGCCGAGGCCGCCACCTGCGCCATCAACGTGCGGCTGATCGAGGAGGTCGGTGACGACATCGGCAGCGGCGCCGTGGCGGTGGAGATGCTGCGCCCGTTGCCGGTCGTCACGGTGCGCCTGGCCGCCGAGGTTGGTCGCTGCACCGCGCGCCTGGCGGTGCTGCTGCTTCCCGGTGCGGCGTACGCCTGGATCGTGGTCGGGCCCCCGCCGAGCACGGCGGGCGCGCTCCTCGCCCTGCCCGCGCTCGTCCTCGCCGTGGCCACGAACCTGTGCATGCAGCACGCCCTGGCCGGCTCGGCCTTCTGGCTGCGCGACACGAGGGCGATGTGGTTCCTCTACCAGAAGCTGGTGTTCCTCCTCGGCGGCATGCTGCTGCCGCTCCAGGTGCTGCCCGGCGTCCTGCACGACGTGGCGATGGCCCTGCCCTTCATGGCGATGGCCTACGCGCCGGCTCGGCTGGCTTCCGGTCACGTCGAGCCCTGGCTGCTGGTCGTGCAGGCCGGCTGGCTGGTCGTGCTCGTCGCCGCCGCCGCAGCCGTCTTCGCCGCGGGGCAGCGCCGGCTGCAGGTGGTGGGCGGATGAGCCGCGCCGTCCCCGCGACCCGAGCGGTGCTGCGCAGCGCCTTCACCGATGCGGCCGCCCGCCGGTCCGCCTTCTGGTGGCAGATCGGCGCGATGATCGCCAACGACCTCGCCTGGGTCGCCTTCTGGGTGATCTTCTTCCAGGAGGTCGCCACCGTGCGCGGGTGGGACGTCGACCGCGTGCTGCTGCTGCTCGCCGTGCTCTGCACGTCCGCGGGCCTCGTCCTCGGCCTGCTGTCCAACAGCCGGCGCATACCGACGCTGGTCGCTGACGGCTCGCTCGACGAGGTCCTGACCCTGCCGGTCGCGCCGCTGCCGCACCTGCTGGTCCGGCGGCTCGACACCGTCAACCTCGGCGACGTCGCCTTCGGCCTGGTCCTCTTCGCGGTCGCGGCCCACCCGACCCCGCAGCGCACCCTGGTCTACGTCGCCGGCACCCTGGCGAGCGCCGTGCTGCTGACCGGCTTCCTGGTGCTGACCGGGTCGCTCGTCTTCTTCACCGGCCGGGGGGAGAGCGCGGACCTCGGGCTCAACGCGGTGCTGCTCCTCGCGTCCTACCCGGCCGACGTCTTCGCGGGGGCGACGAAGGTGCTGCTCTACACCGCGGTCCCGGCCGCCTTCGTCAGCGGCGTACCTGCGGAGCTGGTCGATGACTTCGACCTCAGGGACGCCGCCCTGATGCTCGGTGTCGCCGGGCTCTTCGCGGTCCTCGGCTGGGGGACCTTCACGGCCGGGCTGCGCCGCTACGCGTCCGGCTCGGCGTGGGGACGCGGCTGAGCCCTGTCGGACGAATGCCGGTGCCGTCTAGGGTCGCCGGATGGCTGAGATGAGCATGAACAAGGTGATCCACGGCGCTGTACGGCGTGACCTGGACAGGTTCGTGGTGGCTCTGGACCACTTCCCGTCCGGTGACCGGGCGCGGGCAGCCGACCTGTCGCGGGCGTGGGAGAACTTCGACGACCAGCTCACCTACCACCACGAAGGCGAGCACCGGATCGCCTGGCCGGCGCTGCAGTCGGTGGGCGTCAGCCCCGAGCTGCTGACCGAGCTGGACGCCGAGCACGACACCATGGCTGCCGCCCTGGCCGAGGCCCGCACGGCGATCAGCTCGCTGACCCGGACCGGCGGCGCGGCCGAGGCGTCGGCCGCCCGCGACGCCGTCGCCCGGCTGCGCGAGGTCACCAGCGCGCACCTGGACCATGAGGAGACGGAGATCGAAGGGGTCTACCAGGCCAAGCGGGACACTCCCGAGATCAAGGCCATGGGCAAGGCCTTCGCCAGGGACGGCGGTGTCTCTCGGGGTGGCCGGTTCTTCGCCTGGGTCCTGGACGGCGCCTCGGTGGAGGAGCGGCGTGCGGCGACCAGCGAGGTGCCTGGCCCGGTGCTCGCGGTGCTGACGGGCATCTTCGGACGTGGCTACCGGAAGAACGTCGCGCCGGTCTGGCGCCGGTGACCGCCCGCGACCGACCGCTTCCTGGTCGCGGATAATGGCGGGATGCGGCTGACCGACTTCTGGGACCGGATGCGCGGGCAGTTCGGCCCGCACGCCGAGTCGCTCGCCGAGCTGCACGTCTTCACCGAGCTCGGCGGTCGCACCCCGTCACAGGCGCTGGCTGACGGTGAGCCGACCGTCCGCGTCTGGCGCGCGGTGTGCGAGGGCATGGAGGTCCCGCCGGCCCAGCGCTGACCGGGATCAGTCGTCGGGAGCGGCGCCCACGGAGAGCAGCTCGAAGGCCTCCATCGGGGTCGACCGCCCCTTGAGGTCGGTCGGGCCCAGCGGCCGCACGTCGATGACGACCCCGGGCTCGGACCTCGCGGCGTCCACGGTCCGGCTCGCGAGCGTGATGTGGCCAGGCGTGGACAGACCCTGGAGGCGGGCGGCGATGTTGGTCGTGTCACCGATCACCGCGAACGAGCGCTGGGCTCCGGCACCCACGTTGCCGACAACCGCCATCCCGGTGTTCACACCGACGCGGAACCGGGGCCAGTCGTCGGACGCGCGGACGTGGGCCGACCGGTCGCGGATGGCGACGGCCGCGCGCACGGCGCGAGCCGCGTGGTCGGGATGATCGCCGAGTGCGTTGAAGACGGCGAGGACCGCGTCGCCCGCGAAACGCTCGATGAGACCGCCTTCGCGCTCCACCACGGATGGGACCACGGCACCCCAGTAGGAGTTGAGCATCTCGATCACCTCGGTGGCCGGCCGGCCGTCGGCGAACGTCGTGAAGTCCGCGAGGTCCGCGAAGAGCACGGAGACCTCCTGCTCCCGGCCGCCCAGGTGGGCCAGGTCCGGGTCGGCGTCGAGGCGGTCGGCGAGATGGGGGCCGACGTACTGCCGCAGGAGGCGGTCCATCCGGGCCAGCTCGCGCGCCGAGTCCGTCATCAGGGCGATCTGGTCCGCGGTGAAGCCCCGGGCGCGAAGCAGCGCGGTCGCGGCGTCCATGGAGCCGGCGGCGTCGGCGCGGAGCAGCTCCGCCATCGCCGCCGACTGCCGGGTGTCCAGCCGCTCCAGGGTCCGGTCCAGGTAGATGCCACCGAACGCGTCCGACATCGACCGCGCCTGGCGGTACTCGTGCCGGGCCGCGAGCACGATTGTGGTGAATGCGACTGCCATCAGGACGTGCCACTCCCACCAGGACGCCTGCCATGCGCGGCCGAACGCCATCGCGACGAGCGACTCGGCGAGCAGCGCGAACGCCACCGCGACGGCGAGCGGCAACGGGCGCCGGCGCACCCGGTAGAGACGCAGGTAACGCCAGGCCGCGAACGCGTAGGCCGCGATCCCGAACGGGAGCAGGACCAGCAGCCACGGCGCCCGCTCTGACTCGATCACCCGGTCGAGGGGCGGGACCCCGGCGAGGGAGGCGACCGCCCAGGCGAGCAGCACCGCGATGAGCCCGACCCGCATGGGTGTCTGCAGGCTCCGGAGTCTCGCGGTGCGGCCGTCGATCTCCATCGCGGACAGGGCTGCGAAGCCCGACGCCAGGAGCAGCCCGACCGGCGTGGCGAGCACGAAGCCACCGTTCGGACCGGTCAGCACCACGCCCGGAGTGGCCAGCGCGTGCAGGGCGAGGAAGCCGGCGCTGGTCAACAGAACCATGGAGACGAGGAAGAGCCGCTCGTCACGGCTCCGGCTGGCCAGCTCGCTCACGATCAGGCCGAGCCCGACGTTCAGCAGGGCCACGACGGACACCAGCCAGAAGTGGGAGGGGTGGTGCTCCCAGTGAGCATCGAGTGAGGGCACGCGGAGCAGCAGGGCCAGTCCGGCCACCGGGACGACCAGCGTCAGGGCGACCAACGACGACGAGAGTCGGTCGGCCTCCCTGGGTGCCATCTGCTCATGATGCCGGTGCGCGACGAGCCCGTCAGGGCCGTCAGCCCAGCCGGTGGCCCGTCAGGGCACGCTGCGCGATCAGACCGCGAGTGCGGCTGACAGGCGGCCGGCCATCTCCTCGGGGCGCTCCAGGGTCGGCAGGTGCCCGGCCCACGGCAGCTCGACGAGCTCGGACGTCGGCAGGTTCTCGTGCAGGTGCCGCGCGACGTTCGCGAAGTGGTCCAGGTCCTTGGCGCCGTACATCACGGTCACCGGGATCGTGATCGCCGCGAGGTCGACGACGACGTCCTCAGCTTCCACCTCGTCAGCGGCGAGCTGGACCTCGAAGGCCCGCTGCTGCATGGTGCGGACCAGGTCACGCACGGCGTCGTCGGCCTCGGGGCCGACCCAGGTGCGGACGTTGAGGTCGGTGGCGGCAGCCACGTCACCCGCCTCCAGGAGCGCGTCCTCCTCGTCGGCGAAGGCCCGCACCGAAGCAGTGGGCTCCAGCCCGCGGAGCGCGGAGCAGACCAGGACCAGCCGGTCCACCCGGTCCGGGGCGAGGGCAGGCGAGCTCGAGGGCGACCCGGCCGCCGTAGGAGCAGCCGACGACCGAGGCGGTGCCGATCCCGAGCTCGTCCAGGACGGTGAGTACGTCGTCGGCGTGGGACCATGGCGCGTCCTCGGGGGACGGCTCGGGGGATCGGCCGAAGCCGCGCAGGTCCGGGGTCACCAGGGTGAAGCGGTCCGCGAGGCCACCGGGCCCACTCCCTGCCTGGGCGGCCCACATCCGGCTGTCGGCGACGCCGGCGTGGATCAGGACGACCGGCGGACCGGTCCCGGACACGGTGTGGTGGAGAGTCATCGCCGCGAGCGTCCCCCGCCTGGCCGGTCACGGCAACCGCATTCCGCGGCGCAGCGCGTCGAACGGCACGTCGTGCGTGTGCCGGACGCCCGCGCCGGGCAAGGGCGCGGGGTGCCCACCAACGCCAGCAGCCCGCAGACCTCCGGCTCGGACGACGAGCAGCGCAAGAAGCTGATCGTCGACACCCTCGTCGACGCCTTCTCCGACCTGATGGACGCCGACGCGGATGCCTTCCGGGTGAAGTTCCGCAAGATGGCCGCTGACCCGTGGGCCTTCTTCCGCGGCACCGCCTGCCTCTTCTACGCCGACATGGCCGGCCAGGAGGACCGCTGGGCGGAGGGCGACGCCGGCCGGGTGTGGATCCAGGGCGACCTGCATGCCGAGAACTTCGGCACCTACATGGACGGCAAGGGCGCGCTGGTCTTCGACGTCAACGACTTCGACGAGGCCTACCTCGGCCCCTTCACGTGGGACCTGCGCCGCTTCGTCTCGAGCCTCGCGCTGATGTGCTGGCAGAAGGCCTTGCCCGACGCGGCGATCGACGACCTCTGCAGCCGCTACCTGAGGGCGTACGTCGAGCACGTGCACTACTTCGTCGAGAACGACCGCGACCACGAGTGGGCGCTGCGGCTGGACACCGCCGAGGGCGCGGTGCACAAGGCGCTGCAGCAGGCGCAGCTGTCGACCCGCATCGACCTGCTCGACCGGATGACGGTGGTCGAGGACTACGAGCGCCGGTTCCGCCACTCGTCGTCGACCCGCGAGCTCGGACGCCGCGAACGCCGCAAGGTCGAGAAGGCCTACGAGTCCTACCTGAGGACCATCCCCGAGTCGAAGCGGATGGGCAGCATCAGCTACGCGCTCAAGGACGTCATCGCCGCGTCCGGCTTCGGGATCGGCAGCGCCGGGCTGCCGTCGTACAACCTGCTGGTGGAGGGCCACACCCAGGCGCTCGAGAACGACATCGTGCTCTCCATGAAGCAGGGCAACGTCGCCGCGCCGAGCCGCGTTGTCAGCGACCAGGAGGCGGAGTCGTTCTTCAAGCACCACGGACACCGGACCGCCGTCTCGCAGTCCGCCCTGCAGGCGCACGCCGACCCGTGGCTCGGGTGGACCGAGATGGGTCGCACCGGCTACGTCGTCGCGGAGGTCTCGCCCTACGACGCCGACCTGGACTGGTCCGAGATCTCCGAGCCCGGGGACCTCGCGCCGGTTGTCGAGCAGCTCGGCAGGGCGACGGCAAAGGTCCACTGCGTGAGCGACAAGGACTCCGGCGACACCCCTCTTGTCGACTTCCAGACCGAGGACGTGGTCGCTGGCGCGGTGTCCGACGTGGACGCCTTCGTCAAGGACATGGTCGAGTTCGCGCACTCCTACGCGGACCGGGCGCGGGCCGACCACCACCTCTTCGTGTCGGCGTTCCGCTCTGACGAGATCCCCGGGGTGTCGGCGACAACCACCTCCTAGCGATGCCTTGAGGTCGTAGCCTCCGCACGTGGCGGGCGACGACCGGGCGACGGTGCAGCGACGGACGCTGCGCGTGCTGTCGGCGGCGCAGGTGCTCGGCGGGGTCGGTGTCGGCAGCGCGATCGCAGTCGGCGGCCTGCTGGCCGAGGACGTGTCGGGCTCGACCGAGCTGTCCGGCCTGAGCCAGACGGCCTCCGTGCTCGGGGGAGCGATCGCCGCGCTGCCGATGTCCAGGCTGATGTCCCGGCGTGGCAGGCGACCAGGTCTGGTGGCGGGCTACCTGGTGGCCGCGTGCGGCGCGGTGCTGATGACCGCCGGGGCGGGCGTTCGACGCCTTCGTCCTGGTGCTCCTCGGTGCGCTGCTCCTCGGGAGCGGCACCGCGACCAACCTGCAGTCGAGGTACGCCGCGGTCGACCTGGCCGACGCCGGGCACCGGGCGCGGGCGCTGTCGGTCGTCGTGTGGGCGACCACTGTCGGCGTCGTCCTCGGTCCGAACCTCATCGGTCCCGGCGCGACCGTGGCTCGCGCGCTCGACATGCCCGAGCTCGCCGGTCCATTGCTCTTCTCGCTGGTCGCTTTCGCCGTCGCATCGGCGCTGCTCTGGGTGATGCTGCGCCCCGACCCGCTGCTGGTGGCGCGGACGATCGCCAGTGACGCGGGGGAGGAGGGGCACCCGCACGGGTCGCTGTCGGAGGCGCTGCGGGTGATCCGGTCGACACCGCCGGCGCTGCTCGCGGTGCTGGCCGTGGCGGTGGCGCACACGGTGATGGTCTCGGTGATGGTGATGACGCCCGTGCACATGCGCCACGAGGGTGCCGAGCTCGAGGTGGTCGGGATCGTCATCAGCGTCCACGTCGCCGGGATGTACGCCCTCTCGCCGGTCGTCGGCTGGCTCTCGGACCGACTGGGCCGGGTAGCGGTGCTCGTCATCGGCAACGTGGTGCTGCTGAGCGCGGTGCTGGTGTCCGGTCGGGCGCAGTCGCACGCGGTTCTCGGTGTCGGGCTGGTGCTCCTCGGGGTGGGCTGGTCCTGCGGGCTGGTCGCCGGCTCGACGCTGCTGTCGGAGTCGGTGCCGGTGGGGTCCCGGCCGTCGGTGCAGGGGGCCGCGGACTTCACGATGGGGCTCTGCGGGGCTGTCGGGGGAGCGCTGGCCGGGGTGGTGATCGGGCTGACCGGATACGGGACCCTGAACGCGCTCGCGGGGGCGCTGGCGCTGCCGATGCTGGTGCTCGCCGGGCTCGCGCTGCCTGCCGTCCGGGCGCGGCGTGTCGGCGCTTGATCGAACACGTGTTCGGGTAATGTCCACAGCCATCGACCTGTCCGCACCCATCCACAGAAAGACCGGCCGACCGAGTTGTGTCCGGGGCCGGTTCTAGGTTCTCGAACGTGACGAAGAAGACGACCCAGACCCGCACCTCCTCCTCCGGGACGGCAGCCATGGCTCCCTCAGCAGACCGCGACAAGGCGCTCGACACCGCTCTCGCGCAGATCGACCGGCAGTTCGGCAAGGGCTCGGTGATGCGGTTGGGCGACGACGTCCGGGCGCCCATCGAGGTCATCCCGACCGGCTCGATCGCCCTCGACATCGCCCTCGGCATCGGCGGCCTGCCGCGCGGCCGGGTGGTGGAGATATACGGACCGGAGTCGAGCGGCAAGTGCCTGACCGCGGACACGTACGTGTGGACCGATCGCGGGCTCGAGACCGTCGAGGAGCTCTTCGACCGGGTGGGCCAGCCGGTGTCCTGCACCTCGCGGGTCACCGACGTGCGCGACCAGGGCGTCCGGATGGTCAACGAGCACGGTGAGCTCGAGACGTTGGCCGCAGTGACGCACAACAACCGGAAGTCGGTCCTGCGGATCAAGGTCCGCTCGGGTCGCACGGTGTCGGTCACGCACAACCACCCCCTCCGAGTGATGTCCGAGCGCGGGTTCATCGTCTGGCGCAAGGCCGGCGACCTGCGTCCCGGCGACCACCTCGTCTCGGGCCTCTTCGGCGCAGTCGAGGCCTCGGCCGGCGACGGGCTGAGCGAGGACGAGGCCGTGCTGCTGGGCTACCTGGTGGCCGAGGGCAGCATGCGCGGGCGCAACGCGATCCGGTTCACCAACTGGGACCCCGAGGTGGCGGCGGAGTACACCGCACTGATGGAAGGTCTCTTCGGCGTCTCGGTTCGGCATTACGACGGCGGCAAGGAGCACTGCGTCTTCGACACCTCCCTGCGGAGCCACTTCGCCGAGCGCTACGGGCAGGACTACGTCAACGCAGAGGGCAAGACCGTGCCGCACTGTGTCCGCACGGCCGGGCACAAGGCTCAGCGGGCGTTCCTGTCCGCGCTGTTCGAGGGCGACGGTTGGATCGACCCCACGTCGACGGTCGGGCTGGGGAGTGCATCGGAGCAGCTCGTCCGGCAGGTGCAGCTGCTGCTCTTCGGCCTCGGTATCCCAGCCACCGTGTCCGCCAACTACAACCCGATCTACGAGAAGGACTACTGGACGGTCACGGTGAACCCGGCAGTGACGCACCGGTTCCTCGCGGAGGTCGGTTTTCGTTCCGAACGCCGGCGTCAGCAGGTGGCCAAGAACTTCGCGGCGTCCGCGCGGGACCCCCAGCTGGAGAACGTCCCCTACATGGCCGGCCTTTTGCGCGACCTCCGGGACACCTGTGGCGGCGACCGCGAGTTCGACCGGGTCGCGGGGGACCTCTTCCGTACCGACATGAACCTCGCGTGCTCACGTCAGCGTCTGGGCAAGGTGGTCGAGTGGTTCGACCAGCGGGCCGACCGGCTCTCCCCGAGCTGCCGCGCGATGGTGGAGCACCTGCGCTCTCTCGCGGCCGCGCAGCACACCTACGAGCGGATCGAGTCCATCGAGGATCTCGGTAAGCAGCCGACGTTCGACGTCGTGCTTCCCACGACGCACAGCTTCCTTGCCAACGGTGTCTTGTCGCACAACACGACCGTCGCCTTGCACGCGATCGCCAACGCGCAGCGAGCCGGTGGCATCGCGGCGTTCATCGACGCCGAGCACGCCCTCGACCCGGAGTACGCCGGCAAGCTCGGTGTCGACACCGATGCGCTGCTGGTGTCGCAGCCCGACACCGGTGAGCAGGCGCTCGAGATCGCCGACATGCTGATCCGGTCCGGCGCCCTCGACATCATCGTGATCGACTCGGTCGCCGCGCTCGTGCCGCGCGCTGAGATCGAGGGCGAGATGGGTGACAGCCACGTCGGCCTGCAGGCCCGACTGATGAGCCAGGCGCTGCGCAAGATCACCGGTGCTCTCAGTCAGTCGAAGACGACCGCGATCTTCATCAACCAGCTCCGCGAAAAAATCGGGGTCATGTTCGGCAGCCCGGAGACCACGTCCGGTGGCAAGGCGCTGAAGTTCTACTCCTCGATCCGGCTCGACGTGCGGCGCATCGAGACCCTCAAGGACGGCACGGATCCCGTGGGCAACCGGGTTCGGGTCAAGGTCGTCAAGAACAAGATGTCACCTCCGTTCCGGCAGGCCGAGATGGACCTGATGTTCGGCACCGGCATCAGCCGCGAGGGCGGTCTGATCGACGTCGGTGTCGAGCAGGGCTTCGTGCGCAAGTCCGGTGCCTGGTACACCTACGAGGGCGACCAGCTCGGTCAGGGCAAGGAGAACTCGCGGGCGTTCCTGCGCGACAACCCCGACCTGGCCAACGAGCTGGAGAAGCGCATCAAGGAGAAGCTCGGCATCGGCGCCCAGGTCGACAAGCCGCTGGACGACAGCCCGGTCGGCGTGGTGCCGGCGCCTGCCGTCAAGCCCTCGGACGTGTGACCGCACAGCGACGACGGCAGCGCTCGCGGGGGTGGGCCGGGCCCGACCAGCCCACCCCCGGCAGCGCGGCCGACGAGACCCCCGAGGCCGACCCGGAGTCGGTGGCCAAGGGCATCGTCCTGCGCCGGCTGACAGCGGCACCGCGCAGCCGGTCGGAGCTCGCGGCCGACCTGGCAGCCCGCGACGTGCCCGATGACGTGGCGACGAAGGTGCTCGACCGGTTCACCGAGGTCGGCCTGGTCGACGACCAGGCCTACGCCCAGATGCTGGTGCGTACCCGCCGCGACAGCCGAGGGTTGGCTCGCCGTGCACTCCAGCAGGAGCTGCGGCGCAAGGGCGTGGGTGACGAAGAGGCGGCGGCTGCCCTCGAGTCGGTCACGGCCGACGACGAGGTGGCGACGGCCGAGGCGCTGGTGGCCAAGCGGCTGCCGTCGACGCGTGGGCTGCCCTACGAGACGCGCGTGCGCCGGCTCGCCGGGATGCTTGCCCGCAAGGGATACGACGCCGGCCTCGCCCACCGCGTGGTCCGCGACGCGATCACCGCGGAGGGGCGGGGCCTGCAGAGCACTTCCACGGAGAGCGATCTGGGCGTCGACTCGGTACTCGACGGCGGGGACTGATACGTCCCCTCTAGGAGTATCCCTTGTCATAGGAGGGATACGGCGTGATGCCGTTGCGATGGGCCGGACGCTGTCTCATACGGATTGGATGAGGCGTGGTCGCAGGGTTCGCTGAAGGATCGACACGCAGACCCGCGCCGCGGCGAGGAGGACGAAGATGGGACTACGTCATCGGGGTTTGAACGGCCCCAAGTTCCAGATGCGCGAGAAGCTCATGGCCATCGGCGACGACTTCTGGATCGAGGATGAGGACGGCAGGAGAGTCTTCAAGGTCGACGGCAAGGCCGCTCGGCTGCGGGACACCTTCATCCTGGAGGACGCGAATGGCAACGAGCTCGCGAAGATCCAGGAGAAGAAGCTCAGCGTGCGCGACAAGATGACGATCGAACGCGGAACAACCAGGGCGACGGTGCACAAGCGCCTACTGGGCATTCGCGATCACTACATCATCGAGGTCGACGGCGCCAAGGACTTGAAGGCCCACGGCAACATCGTCGACCATGAGTACGAGATCGAACGAGACGGCGACACCGTCGCGAACGTGTCGAAGAAGTGGTTCCGAGTCCGCGACTCCTACGGCGTCGAGATGGCTGAAGGTCAGGACGTGGCATTGATCCTGGCCGTCACGGTTTGCGTCGACGCGATGTCGCGCGGCTGACGGGGACCACTTCAGCGCCATCTCGGAACCGGGCGTGGATCGTCCGGAACCGGCTCTAGCGTGCTCGCATGACCGAGAACCTGACGACCGACACCGACCAGACCGGCTCGGCCTGGGTGCCGAACCCGTGGGAGCCGCCGTTCGCCGGCACCGAGACCGAGCACCTCCTCGGTGCCCTGGGCAGGCTGCGCACGACCTTCCGGTGGAAGGCCGGCCACCTCGACGCGGCCGGGCTCCGCCACCGGATCCCGTCCTCCGACCTGACCCTCGGTGGGCTGCTCAAGCACCTCGCCTGCGTCGAGGACATGACCTTCACCTGGAAGCTGCGCGGCGAGGCGCCCGGCAGTCCCTGGCAGGAGGTCGACTGGGACGCCAACCCCGCCTGGGACATCCGGTCGGCCGCCGACGACAGTCCCGAGGAGCTCTACGCGCTGTGGGACGCCGCCGTCGAGCGGGCCGACGCCCGCATCGCCGCGGCGCTGGCCGACGGCGGGCTCGACCAGCCCGCGGATGTGTCGGCACCGACGGGGGAGCACGCCAGCCTGCGCCGGCTGGTCTTCGACCTCGTCGAGGAGTACGGCCGGCACACGGGCCACGCCGACCTCCTCCGCGAGGCCGTCGACGGCGTCGTCGGCGAGGACCCGCCGGACGGCTGGCGGCCCTGACCCGGCGACTGTCGGCCTCGGGCGGTGGGCTCAGGAGTCGGTGTCGGCGCGAGCCGGCTCGGCTGTCGCCGCGAGCATCCGTCGCCCGACGGCGGTGACCGTCTCGCGCAGCTCAGGCCCGCCGACCACCCGGAAGGGCGCGGGAAGGGCGGCGAGGTTCTCGGCGTACCACCACGGGTTGCTGGTGCTGCCGACGAGACGGGTCGTGGTCTCGTCGACCACCTCGAGCCGCCCGAGCGGTCGCGGGACCCGACGCGCCAGCGACTCGAGCGGGGCATCGATGAGCACCTCGGCCTCGTACTCCCAGCCGACGGCGAGGTGGTCCTCCAGCATCGCTACCGGGTCGAGGTCGGCGGGCGGGGCGAACGAGTCGGGCAGCAGCTCGACCGCGCGCACCCGGTCGACCCGGTACGCGCGTCGGGCGTCGGCGGAGTGCGAGTGGCAGAGCAGGTACCAGCGTCCGTGCCGGACCACGACGGCCCACGGGTCGACCTCCGTCGACCACTCCGACCCCGCCTCGGATCGGTAGGTCAACCGCACCCGCCGGGCGTCGGAGATGGCTTGCACCAGGTCGCTGGTCGTGCCGGGGTCCGGCCGGGCCGCGGCGCGGTCGGGGGCAGGGGCAGTGGCGCGACGTACCGCCTCGGCCTGGGCAGCCACCGGCTCGGGGAGCGCGCGCACGATCTTGCCCAGCGCCGCGCCGACAGGGTCGGTGGGGTCGGCGGCGTCGTGGTGCCCGTCGAGCACGGCCATCACCAGGCCGAGAGCCTCGGTCGCGGTGAAGACCAGCGGCGGCAGGCGCAGACCACGGCCGACGCGGTAGCCGCCGTAAGGCCCGCGCTCGGACTCGATCGGGATGCCGGCCTCGCGCAGGATGCCGACATATCGGCGAGCAGCACGCTCCGATACGCCGAGCTTGTCGCCGAGCCGCTCGGCGGTGATCCCTGGACTGCCCTGGAGCAGCTCGAGAGCCAGCAGCGCGCGGGCCGTCGGGCTTGCGGGCGACTCCACCGCAGCTCCCCTTCATCGATCCGGAAGCACACCGTCCGGAACCGACCCTAGCCTGGGACCCATGGACCTCGAGGTGACCGGCGACGTCTGGGAGTGGCGCGGCCCGGCGCCCTACTACTTCGTGACCGTGCCCGACGAGGAGAGCGCGCAGATCAAGGACGTGGCTGCCGGGGTCACCTACGGCTGGGGGATGATCCCGGTCCGCGGCCGGGTCGGCGAGACCGACTTCGAGACGTCGCTGTGGCCCAAGGACGGGCGGTACGTCGTCCCGCTGAAGGACGCAGTGCGTGACGCCGAAGGCATCGAGGAAGGCGACGTCATCGCGGTCCGGCTGACCGTGGTCGACCGCGGCTGACCGGCCGACCCTCCGCGGTGAACTGCCGGGTCAGCGAGAACGCCTGAGGTGTCGGGCCGTGCTCGCGCAGGTGGCGCAGCCGGGCAAGCGCCTGCTCGACGGTCGGCCGCTCACCGTCGGGCAGCCACCACAGCGCGGTCGACGGCTGGGGCGTGGGGAGGAACCAGTCGCCGCGGCGCAGCAGCACCTGCCCGTGCAGGCCGCGATAGACGAACTCGTGCAGGCTCGGGTAGTCGCGCCACACGGTGACGTTGACGACCAGCTGACGGCCCTCGTCGTCGAGGACCGTGTGCCCGGTGTCGGAACGCAGGTGCCAGACGAAGCCGGGGCTCTCCGCGGCCAGCCGGGAGACCGGGTCGTAGGCGGCGACGAAGCCGGCCATGGTCCGGTGCCGCAGCGAGGCGCGCTGCACCGCCACGTTGACCTGACCGAGCTGCACGGCAGTCAGTCCTTCGCGACGTACGACCGGGCCAGAGCATCGGGAGCGCAGGCCAGCCACCCGTCGACGACCACCTCGCGGAGCGCCCTCTTCGAGACCGCCCGGAGGCGGACGAGCACGGCGGCGTAGCCGTCGAAGTGCGGGATCGTGAACAGCGCCGACGGATTCGCCTCGAGCAGCGCGTCCTTCTCGCCGAGATCCTCGACCCGGACCGCGAGGATCGGCCCCTCGGGCGGCTGCTCGTCACCGAACCGCTTGAGGTCGGCCTTGCTGAACGGTCGCTCCCAGGCGAAGGCCTTGCCCCGCACGGTCCAGGTGCGAGTGCCGTGACGCTCGCCCTCGATCACCTCGGGCAGCCCTGCGGCGATCACTGCGACATCGTCGATCGTGGCCACCCGGCGACCGTACCGACGGCCGGCGACAGGAGGGTGGGGTTCTCCGCGGCCGGTGGGGGCTGGCCCGCGCCGGGGTCACCAGTCGTCGCCGGTGCGTGCCTCGCAGCTGAGGTCCGCCGTCAGGTCGACGTCTGCCGAGACTCCGTGCCGGAGGACCATCACCCCGTCGTCCTCCTCCGCGGTGCGAACGAGGTTCGCGCCGTCCCGGACGTACGTCGCGCCCAGCCAGCGCTCCCAGCCGAGCCGGCCGTAGAAGGTCTGCCGGCTTGTCGAGAGCGCCCCCATCTCGTAGTCGGCCCGCACGATGTCCGCGGCTGCGGTCATGACCGACGACCCGACACCGGTGCCATGCCTGTCCGGTGCGGTGGCGACGCCCTCAACGTAGCCGGTCCGGACCGGACGGCCACCGACCTGCAGCAGCCGCGGAACCACGGCGGCGTGCCCGACCGGCACCTCGCCGTCCAGCGCCAGGACCCGCCGGCCACCGAACGTGTGCTGCCAGTCCTCCTCGGCGAAGCCGCCGTCGCCGAAGGCCGCCCACACCATCCGTCGCACCGCGGCCAGCAACGCCGGCGGCAGGTCGTCGCCGACGACGGAGACCGAGAAGGGCACGGTTGGCACGGCCGGAGCCTGCCGGGTCGAGCGGCGCATCGTCGCTGTCCTTGACCGTTCCGTGACCCGGATCTAGCCTCCGGACTGAGGGGCCGTCATCGGCCCCTCCTGACACGACTGACAACGACGACAGACCGCTGCCCCTCCGGAGTGCGCACCGCCGCGACGACTCGGCATGCCCGACGAGCCCGACGAGCCCGCTGAGACCAGAGGGTCGCCGGTCCGGTGCCGTTGTGAGCCGTCACCTCGCACGAGGAGGCGCGCCACATGGATGCCGAGCTGCTCACCGTGCTGGGGCTCGCCGTGGTCGAGCTGCTCGCCATCGGCGTCCTCGTCACCTTGCTCGTCGGTCAGCGCCGCCGCGAGCGCGGGAGTGACGCCGAGCGCCAGGATCTCGAACGCCGCGAGCACCGCGTCGCCGACCGGGAGGAGCGGCTCGACGTGGAGCAGCGGCACCTCGAGGACCGGGGGCACGAGGTGCACGACCTCGAGCTGGCGGTCGCCGCGGAGCGGGCCGCCCTTCAGCAGCGGTCGGTCGACCTGGACGCGGAGCGCCGCCAGGCCCTGGAGACGACTGCCGGCCTCTCTGCGGAAGAAGCAAAGGCGCAGCTGCTCGCCGCGGTCGAGGTGCAGGCACGACGCGACGCGACCCAGCTCGCCCGCGACATCGAGCGGGAGGCCCGGTCCTCGGCCGAGGCGCTGGCCCGCGAGGTCGTCGTCGGCGCGATCCAGCGGCTGGCCACCGAGCACACCACCGAGTCGGTCGTGGCCGTGCTCCAGCTGCCGTCGGAGGAGATGAAAGGCCGGATCATCGGTCGCGAGGGTCGCAACATCCGGGCCTTCGAGCAGCTCACCGGCGTCAACCTGATCATCGACGACTCGCCGGAGACGGTGCTGCTGTCGTGCTTCGACCCGGTGCGCCGCGAGATCGCCCGGCTCGCGCTGCAGGCCCTGGTGCTCGACGGGCGGATCCACCCGCAGCGCATCGAGGACGCCTACGAGCGGGCCACGGTGGAGGTCGCAGCCGTCTGCCAGCGCGCTGCCGAGGATGCGCTGCACGAGGTCGGCGTCACCGATCTGCACCCGGAGCTCGGGCAGCTCCTCGGGCGGCTGCAGCTGCGGACGTCGTACGGACAGAACGTCCTGCGGCACCTCGTGGAGACCGCGCACCTCGCCGGTCTGATGGGCGCCGAGCTCGGGCTCGACCCCGCTCTCCTGCGGCGGTGCGGCCTGCTGCACGACATCGGCAAGGCGCTCACCCATGAGGTGGAGGGATCCCACGCCATGGTCGGGGCCGACGTCGCGCGGCGCTGCGGCGAGCACCCCGACGTCGTCCACGCCATCGAGGCGCATCACCTGGAGGTCGACCCGCGCACCGTCGAAGCCGTCCTGACCCAGGCGGCCGACGCGATCAGCGGTGGGCGGCCGGGGGCGCGCCGCGAGTCGCTGGAGTCCTACGTGCAGCGCCTGCACCGGCTCGAGGAGATCGCTGCCGGCCACGACGGCGTCGACAAGGTCTTCGCGATGCAGGCCGGCCGCGACGTGCGGGTGATGGTGCTGCCGGACGTCGTCGACGACATCGGCGCGCAGGTCCTGGCCCGCGAGATCGCCAAGCAGGTGGAGACCGAGCTGACCTACCCGGGCCAGATCAGGGTGACGGTCGTGCGCGAGTCCCGCGCGACCGAGGTCGCCCGTTGAGGGCGCGCGTCGTCCCCGGTGAGCACGGCTAGGGTCGAGCGGTGCGCCGCTTCCTCGAGTCCGTCCGTGCAGCTCTCGGCGGTACGTCGCCAGCCAGGACATCGTCGGCCGCTCCGCCGAGCCCGCGTACCCCCGCGCTGCCCAGACCGGGAGGGCCGGCGCCGACGGCAAGCCGGGTGCTCGAGTACACGCCGGACCTCGACGGCGACGCCGACCCGGGCGAGGTGGTCTGGGGCTGGGTGGCCTACGAGGAGGACCCCTCGCAGGGCAAGGACCGGCCGGTGCTGGTGGTGGGGCACGACAGGGCGGCCGAGGGGCACGACATGGTGCTCGCCCTGATGCTCTCCAGCCAGGACCACCACCAGGGCGACCCGTCGTGGCTGCCGCTCGGGTCGGGCCCCTGGGACGGCGAGGGCCGGCCCAGCTGGGTGCGTCTCGACCGGGTGCTCGAGATGCCGGCCGACGGCATCCGCCGCGAGGGCGCGGTCCTCGACCGGGCCCGGTTCGACCAGGTGGCAGCCGCGCTGCGGTCGGGCCACGGCTGGACCTGACCGGCCCCAGCCGGCGGCCCGGGCAGAACAGCTAGACGGCCGCGCCCGTGTCAATCGGGGCGTGCACCACCGGCGCCCCGCCGGTGCGGGCACGGGTCCGGCGCTCGACGAGGTTCGCGAGCCCGGACAGCGTCATGTTCATCGACACGTAGATGACCGTGATCACGATGACGGTCGGGATGATGTTGAAGTACGACTCGTAGATCAGCCTGCCGGCACGGACCAGCTCCACGTAGGTGACGATGAAGCCGAGCGAGGTGTCCTTGAGCACGACCACGCACTGGCTGATCAGGGCAGGCAGCATCGCCCGGACCGCCTGAGGCACCAGGATGGATGACATCACCTGGCGCTTGCTGAGCCCGAGGCTGTACGCGGCCTCGCTCTGCCCGCGGGGCACCGCCAGGATCCCGGCGCGGAAGATCTCCGCGAGCACGGCGCCGTTGTAGAGCGTCAGCCCGGCCACCAGCGCGCCGTAGGGACCCAGGTCGGGGTAGGCCAGGTAGAAGAAGAAGATCAGCATCAGGACGGGTACGGCGCGGAAGAACTCCACGACCGTCACCGCGGGGATCCGGACCAGCGGTCGCTCGGAGAGCCGGCCGACGGCCAGCAGGACACCGACCAGCAGCGCCAGCACGATCGCCAGCGCGGCCGCCTTGAGCGTGTTCCGCAGGCCCTTGCCGATCTCCTCCCAGGTGCCCGGCTCCTGGAAGGCCTCCCACTTGTCTGCGTCGAAGTGACCTCGGTCGGCGAGTCGCCACACGACGACCGCGGCGATGCCGAGGACGACGACACCGCCGACCACGCTGCCGATGCGGGCGCGACGGCGCGCGACGGGCCCGGGGTTGTCGTAGAGGATGCTGCTCACGGCTGCACCGTCCTCATCGCACGACGACCAGACGATGCTCGAGAACGCGGAAGACCACGGAGATGAGCAGGACGAGGATGATGTAGCCGACGGCGATGCCGAAGAACAGCCAGTAGAGAGCCTGCGGGTTGTCACGGCCGAGGTTGCGCAGCGTCCCCGTCGCCTCGACGACGCCGAAGCCCGCGGCGACCGAGGTGTTCTTCAGCATCGCGATGAGGATCGAGCCGAGCGGGGGGATGACGCTGCGGGCTGCCTGCGGCATGACGACCTGGGACAGGGTCTGGCCGAAGGTCATGCCCAGCGAGCGGGCGGCCTCGGCCTGGCCAGGCCCGACGGTGTTGATGCCGGAGCGCAGCGCCTCCGTCACGAAGGCGGCGGTGTAGATCCCGACCGCGAGCATGGCGAAGTTCCGGAAGGACACCTGCACGCCGACCTCGGGGAGGCCGAAGACGACGATGATGAAGACGAGCAGAAGCGGTGTGTTGCGGACGACGTTCACGTACGCCGCACCGGCCCAGCGCAACGGCGGCACCGGGGACACCCGCATCGCCGCCAGGACGGTGCCGACCACGAGGGCCAGCACCGTCCCGCCGGCGAAGATGATCACCGTCAGCTGGAAGCCGTCGAGGATCTTCCCGAGGTTGTCGAGAAGTGTCTGCACGTCGCCAGGTCCTCAGTTCGACCCGTCACGCCTCGCACGGGTCGACGGTCGGCGGCTCGGGTGCCTCGACGCCGGCCTCGCCGAGCGTGGCGTCGAAGGCGTCCTGCCAGGACCCGTCCTCGAAGGCGCCCTCGATGCGTCTCGTTGAGGAACTCGCACATCTCGGTGTCGCCGTGCTTGAAGCCGACGCCGTAGCGCTCCTCGCTGAAGGCGTCGCCGACGACCTTGAGCTCGTCCGGGTTCTCCGCCGCGTAGCCGAGCAGGATCGCGCCGTCGGTGGTGACCGCGTCGACCGACCCGGACAGCAGCTGCTGGACGCACTCGCTGTAGGTCGCGAAGGGCACCGGCGCGGCGCCGTACTCCTCCTCGACGGTCTTGATGGACGTCGAGCCCTCGACCGAGCAGACCTTCTTACCGTCCAGGTCGTCCGGCCCCTTGATCGAGTCGTCGTCCTTCGCGACCAGGAGCTGCTGGCCGGTGACGTAGTAGGGACCCGCCTGACCGACCACCCCTCGGCGCTCGTCGGTGATCGAGTAGGACGCGATCACGATGTCGACGGTGCCGTTGCCCAGGAAGGGCTCCCGGTTGTCGGAGACCGTCTCGACCCACTTGATGCCGTCTTCCTCGATGCCCAGCTTGGCAGCGATGATCTTGCCCATCTCCGGGTCGAGTCCCTCGGGTGCGTCCGCGCCCGGCTTCTTGGCGCCGATGCCGGGCTGGTCGAACTTGGTGCCGATCGTGATCTTGCCGGCCTCGTTCAGCTTGGCCATCGTCGTGCCCGCCGGGAAGGACGCGTCGGACTCGACCTCCACGCTGCCGCCGTCGTCACCGCCGCAGGCCGAGAGCGCGAAGGCGAGCACGGCGGCGCCGGCGATGGCCTGCAACCGTCTGAGGGTCGTGGTCGGTGTGGACATGTGCATTCTCCCGTTCGTCAGTGACTGAGGATCTTTGACAGGAAGTCCTTGCCGCGCTCGCTCTGGGGCGAGCTGAAGAACGTCTCGGGTTCGCCCTCCTCGACGATCTCGCCGTGGTCCATGAAGACGACCCGGTCGGCGGCCCGCCGGGCGAACCCCATCTCGTGGGTGACGACGACCATCGTCATCCCGTCGCGTGCCAGCCGGGTCATGACCTCCAGCACCTCGTTGATCATCTCCGGGTCGAGGGCCGAGGTCGGCTCGTCGAAGAGGATCACCTTGGGTTCCATGGCGAGGGCGCGGGCGATCGCTACTCGCTGCTGCTGGCCGCCGGAGAGCTGGGCGGGCAGCTTCTCGGCCTGCTCGCTGATGCCCACCATGTCGAGCAGCCCGCGCGCCCGCCGCTCGGCCGACGCCTTGTCGAGCCCGCGCACCTTGATCGGCCCGAGGGTGACGTTGTCCAGCACGGACTTGTGCGCGAAGAGGTTGAAGGACTGGAAGACCATCCCGATCTCGGACCGCAGCCGGGCCAGGCCCTTGCCCTCGACCGGGAGGGGCTGGCCGTCGAGCGTGATGGTCCCCGAGTCGATCGGCTCCAGCCGGTTCATGGTGCGGCACAGGGTCGACTTGCCCGACCCGGACGGGCCCAGGACCACGACGACCTCACCGCGGTGCACGGTGAGGTCGATGTCACGCAGGACGTGCAGGTCGCCGAAGTGCTTGTTGACCTTCTCCAGTACGACCAGCGGTTCCCTGGTGGCGCCGGTGGTACTTCGGGGAGAGCCCGCCTGGTTCTCGCCGGTCTGCTCCTCGCCGGTCGTCATGCATCGGCAACATAGTGGGTGGAAACAGGTCAAGTCACCTGGCGGGTGGCCGACCGGTGGATCGTGACCCGATCGTGCCGGTCGGACGAGGGCCGGTCAGCGGTCAGCCGGTCAGCCAGTCAGCCCCTGTCTGCCCGGTAGCCGAAGAAGCCGCGCGCCTTGACCAGGCTCTCCACCTCGGGCGGCACCATTGGCTCCCAGCCCTCCTCGCCCGCGGTGATCCGGCGCAGCACCTCGCGGCTCAGGATCGGCAGGTGCTCGGGCTTGTAGTTGTCCAGGTCGACGAAGCTGCCGCGCCGGGCCAGGTAGTCGTAGAGCGGCCGCAGCGTCTCGGAGACCTCCAGGGTTCCGACCGTTGTGACCTCGCCGTCGCGCAGCATCGGGTAGACGAACAGCCGCAGGTCGTTCTTGAAGAGGCGGCCGAAGGCCTCCAGGATCCCGCCGGGCAGGTCGGCGAACGCCGACTCGTCGAAGAGGTCGATCAGGCTGGGGACGCCCATGACCATGCCGATGCGCCCGTCGGTGCGCCAGGCCAGGTACGCGGCCAGCCGGTGGTAGGCGAGGAAGTCCGAGATGAGCACGGTCATTCCGCAGGCCGCGAGCAGGTCCGCGCGGGCCAGGAAGTCACGGCGGTCGACGGTGTCGCTGTCGCCCATCAGGTTCGCCATCGTCAGCTCGGTGAGGATGAGGGTCTCGCGGTCCATCACCGCCGGATCCTTCTCGAACTTCTCCCGGGCGCACTCGAGCATGTCGATGTTGACCACCGTCGGCGGCCGGAAGCTGCCTCGCTCGACGAGGATCGCCTTCTTGCGCAGCACCTCGCTGGGCTGCAGCACCTGCCGGTCGGGACCGAACATCGCGGCGCCGCTCAGGCCGAGCTGCACCAGCTTGAGTGCCATCACCCGGTTGTCGACGGAGCGGAACTCGATGCCGGTGAGCTCGATCATGTCGATCTCGATGCGCCCGGTCGTGAGCCGGTCGAGCAGACTCTCCACGAGTGCCTCCGGCTCGTGGTGCTGGAAGAAGGCACCGTGCAGCAGGTTGACGCCGACGACCCCGAGGGCCTCCTGCTGGAGCGCGGCTTCCTCGTCGAGCATCCGCACGTGGACCACGATCTGGCTGGGCTCGTCGTGCTGGTGGGACTGGAACTTCACGCCCATCCAGCCGTGGCACTCGTTGCCGCCCCGGAAGCTGCGCGCGACGACCGTGTCGGCGAAGGCGAAGAACGCGTTGTCGTCGCCACGCTGGGTGTCGAGCCGTTCGATGTTGAGGGCGTACTCGTGGTCGAGCATCGCCTGCAGCCGGCCCTTGGACACGTAGCGCTCGGACTTGCCGTAGACGGCGTCACTGACGGCCATGTCGTAGGCGGAGATGGTCTTCGCGACGGTCCCTGCGGCGCCCCCGGCACGGAAGAACCAGCGGGCGACCTCCTGCCCGGCGCCGATCTCGGCGATGGTGCCGTACCACCGGGGGTCGAGGTTGATCCGGAGGGCCTTCTGCAGGGTGTCCGCGGCGGCTTCCATCGGTGCCCCCTCTCGCCAGGCTTTCGCACCGTACCCTGGACGGCGCCATGACCGCTGCCCTTCAGCCCGCACCCCGGACCTACGAGGTCCGCACCTACGGGTGCCAGATGAACGTCCACGACTCCGAGCGGCTGGCCGGCCTCCTGGAGGACGCCGGCTACGCCCGCCACGACGGGCCGGAGGGCGAGGCCGACGTCGTGGTCTTCAACACCTGCGCCGTCCGCGAGAACGCCGACAACCGGCTCTACGGCAATCTCGGTCACCTGGCGCCCGCCAAGAAGGTCCGACCCGAGATGCAGATCGCCGTCGGTGGCTGTCTCGCGCAGAAGGACCGCGCCGAGATCACCCGCCGAGCGCCGTGGGTGGACGTCGTCTTCGGCACCCACAACATCGGGTCACTTCCGGCGCTGCTCGAGCGCGCCCGGCACAACCACGAGGCGCAGGTCGAGATCCTCGAGTCGCTCGAGGTGTTCCCCTCGACGCTGCCGACCCGGCGCGAGTCGCCCTACGCGGCCTGGGTGTCGGTCAGCGTCGGCTGCAACAACACGTGCACGTTCTGCATCGTGCCCTCGCTGCGTGGCACCGAGAAGGACCGCCGCCCAGGTGACGTGCTCGCCGAGGTAGAAGCCTTGGTCGCCGAGGGTGTCCTCGAGGTCACGCTGCTCGGGCAGAACGTCAACTCCTACGGCGTCGAGTTCGGCGACCGGCTGGCCTTCGGCAAGCTGCTGCGCGCCTGCGGCGCAATCGACGGGCTCGAGCGGGTGCGCTTCACCTCGCCGCACCCCAAGGACTTCACCGACGACGTCATCACCGCGATGGCCGAGACGCCCAACGTCATGCACTCGCTGCACATGCCGCTGCAGTCCGGCTCCGACCGGGTGCTCAAGGCGATGCGCCGCTCCTACCGCCGGGAGCGTTACCTCGGCATCATCGACCGGGTCCGCGCTGCGATGCCCGACGCGGCGATCACGACGGACGTCATCGTCGGTTTCCCGGGCGAGACCGAAGACGACTTCGAGCAGACCCTCGAGGTCGTGGCGGCGGCGCGCTTCGCGAGCGCCTTCACCTTCCAGTACTCCAAGCGACCCGGGACACCGGCAGCGGAGCTCGACGGTCAGGTGCCCAAGGCCGTCGTGCAGGAGCGGTACGAGCGGCTGCTCGCCCTGCAGGACGACGTGTCGTGGTCGGAGAACAAGCGGCAGGTCGGCCGCGACCTCGAGGTGCTCGTCGCCGAGGGGGAGGGCCGCAAGGACGGTGCCACCCACCGGCTCTCCGGCCGCGCGCAGGACAACCGGCTCGTCCATGTCGCCTTCTCGGACTCCACGCCGGTCTCGGATCTGCCACGGCCCGGCGACGTGGTGACGGCCCGGGTCACCTACGCGGCGCCGCACCACCTGCTGGCGCAGGTCGGGCCGGCTGAGGGCGTACGACGCACTCGTGCCGGTGACGCGTGGTCGGCCAGGACCGGCACCGCGCCCGCACCCGCCGGGGTCCTCCTCGGCATGCCCACCGTCGGTGTCCCGGCGGTCGCAGCGCCTGGCGGCAGCTGCTCGTAGCACCCTCGCCGGTCGACGACGGGCGGGACCGTGCAACCTTCCACGCCCTCAACTGCGTCCTTGCACATCAGACGCCGTCTAACTCGGCGCAAGGTCCAAACCGATCCGGCGCGGCGGACAACCGTTCCGGCCCGGAGACGACTTGTAGGCAAGGAGTCCGTCGACGATCCGCCGACTGTCGGACGGCAGACGGACCGAGTCCGGTGGAGGGACATCTCATGAGCTTTGCCATGCCCAGACGGCGTGCGATCGGTCTGCTCGCGGCCGTGACCCTTGTCCCGGTCGTGACACTCGCGCGACCGGCTGTGACGTCGGCCGATACCGGCCCCAACCCAGTGCTGCACTGGAGCGCTGTGGCCGAGACCGCGATCGCGGCCGGGCGGCCACCGGCCAGCAGCAGTGTCCTCGGCGGCATGGTGCACGGCGCCATCTACGACGCCGTGGCAGCGGTCGATCCGAGGCTCGAGCCGTTCGTCACCGATGTGAACGCGGCTCCCGGCGCCTCGGTCGAGGCTGCAGTCGCCCAGGCGGCGAGGGACGTCCTGGTCGCACGAGTGCCGGGCCAATCAGGAGCCGTGCAGACGGCGTTCGACACGTACGTCGCGGGCATTCCGGCCGGCCCGGCCAAGGCTGCCGGCTCGGCGGCCGGTGCGGCTGCAGCCGCTGGCATGCTCGCCGCGCGGCACGGCGACCGCTACGACGACGTGGTTGCGTACGTGCAGCCGACGCCCGGCCCGGGGGTCTTCGAGCCCATCGCCGCCACGGCGCCGGTGGACACGAAGCTGCCGTTCGTACGGCCGTTCACCTACGACTCACCGAGCGACCACCGGCCGCGTGAGCCCTACGCCTTGACCGGCAAGAAGTACGCGGCGGACGTACGCGAGCTGACGGACCTCGGCCGGGCAACGGGCTCCGAGCGCACCGACAAGCAGACGGAGACGGTCCGCTTCTACACCGACCAGACGTTCGTGCAGTACAGCCGGGCACTGCGCGGCCTCGTCGAGGAGCGCGGGCTCGACGTCTCCGAGTCAGCCCGGCTCCTCGGTTATGTGCACGTGGCAGCCGCGGACACGATGATCGCCTGCTGGGACGCCAAGTTCCACTACATGTTCTGGCGGCCGAACCACGCGATCCAGCGCGCCGACACCGACGGCAACGCGGGCACGACAGCCGACTCCTCGTGGACGCCGCTCGTCACCGGCAACCATCCGGAGTACCCGTCCGGGCACGCCTGCTTCACGGCCGCCGTCACCGAGGCGCTGCGCGGCTACTTCCAGACGAAGCACGTCGAGCTGACGATCACCAGCACCGTGGTCGGCACCAGCCGGACGTACGAGCGGCTCGACGACCTCGTCACCGAGGTCGCGGACGCGCGGGTCTGGGGCGGTCTGCACTACCGGACGACGATGGAGGAGACCGCGAAGCACTACCCGCGGATCGCGCGTGAGGTCGGGAAGCACTACTTCCTGAGGACGGCTCACTGACGCGCAGGCACGTGCAGCAGGCCGACGGTCGGCGTCCCCTCCGGCGCCGACCGTCGGCCTTCCGTGCCGACCGCGCGTGCGGTCAGGTGGTGCCCGTCCCCGCGACCTGCTCGAGCAGCCAGGACCGCACCGCGGGCACGTCCAGCCGTGCGGAGACGCTCAGGCTCGAGCAGGCGGCGTCGCCCGCGCTCAGCACGCCCACCAGCTGGTCGCCGACGAACAGCGGTGATCCGGAGTCGTAGGCGCACGTTGCGCCGCCGTCGCTCTGGTGCTTCACGATGGCGTTGCCGAGTGACTGCAGGGTCTGCTCGGCGTACTGCCGGTAGCCGCCGCCGACGTAGACGTTGCTGGGCAGCCGAGCGGTGGTGCCGTAGCCGACGACGGTCATCGACTGCTCCCGGAGAGAACCGGCCGCCTTGAGGTCGTCGAGCAGCCCGGCCGCAGGCAGCGCCTCGATGTCGAACCCGGTGACCGGCTCGTCCAGCACCATGACGGCGACGTCGTAGCCGGAGCTGTGCGGGTTGTACAGCGGGTGGGCCGCGAGGGTGCCGTGGTAGGTCGGGTAGCTGCCCGTGTAGGCCCAGCCGCTCTCCCTGTCGCCGAGCGAGTCGAGGAAGCGCGGGTCGAAGGTGATGTCGCCCTCGGTCTCGCCGAAGTTGGCCAGGCGGAGGGCGGCGCAGTGACCGGCGAGGACGACGACGTTCGGCGCCACCGGGGTCACGCCGCACCAGCGCGCCACCGGGCATTGCGGCAGTGGGCAGCAGGACACCCACGTTGCTGTGCGTCGTGTCCGGCTGCCCGCCGATGATGGCGTTGCCGGGGGCCGCGAGACCCACGGTGGTGACGAGCGCGGTGACGGCCGTGGCGAGCATCGTGGCCGTCGCGACGAGTGTGCGGTGCATCCTTCCTCCTCAGCAGCTGACGTCGGGGTTGAACTGCGCGAAGGTCCCGGACGGGTTGGCCTGCCAGACCCACACGTGCAGGTCGTAGTGCGACCCCATGCCGGGGTGGTGTCCGTCCATCGGACCCTCGAAGGTGTGGCCGTAGAGCGTCGGCGCCATCGCGCCGTCGCTCGCGTTGCGGAAGTACTCGACGCCGACGAGCTCGAGCTCTCCGTCCGCGCCCGGCGCGTAGAGCAGGATCTCCGGATTCGCGGCGTCGACGGCGGGGTCAGCCATCAGCGCCGGGTTCTCGTAGTGGAAGCCCATCCCGCCGAACGGAGCCGCGACGCACTCCGGTGACGCGAGGTAGCCGGCGCGCAGCGCCTGCTCGGGGGAGTGGAAGCGGGCGGTCGCCACGCGGACCGACTTCAGGTCCTGGGAGTACGCCGTCGCGCTGGCCGTCGGCGAGGTCGTGAGGACGGCTGTCCCGACGAGTGCGGCCGCACCGGCCACCGCCGCGGCGAGCTGGGTCTGGCGCCGGCGAGGATGCGTTGCCCTGGCCGGCCCGTCGGTCGGGGTCTGGTCGGTCTGGTCGGTGTGGCCGGAGTGGTCGGTCATGTCAGTTCCTCCTGGGGAGCTCGTGGTCGTCGGCGGTGACGCGCCAGGCGGCGCTCACCCGGTCGACGCCTGGGCCGGCGGCGAGCAGCGCCCGCTCGACGTCCCGCGACGACGGTCCGGTGAAGAGCCCGAACGCGGTCTGCTGGCCGGGGACGACGATGGTCGCCAGCCAGCGGACGGGCCGCCCGACCATCGCGGTGCGCTGCGTCTGGGTGAGGACCAGGCCGTCGGCCAGGTCCGGCCAGTAGTGCTCGGAGAGCCACAGCGGTGCGCTGGTGAGAGCGGGGATCTGCACGGGTCGACCCTGCTCGGCGGCCACCCCGCGCCGTAACCGGGAACACCCTCGATCAGTGGGGCCGGGTGCGCCGGGCAGGCGGTTAGGTGCTGGCGCCGCCCGGCATGGTGGCCAGCGCCGTGACCAGCTCGACGCGCGACCGGACACCGAGCTTGCGGTAGACCCGACCGAGCACCGCCTCGACGGTCTTGGGGCTGGCGAACACCTCGGCGGCGATCTCGCGGTTGGTGCGGCCGGCCGCCGCGAGCGCGGCGACCCTGGCCTCGGTGACGGTCAGGCCGCCCGGCGCGGAGGGACGCAGGCCGACGCGGCGCAGCTCCTCGCGCGCCCGGTCTGCCCAGACCGGCGCCGGAGCCGCAGCGAGGACCTCGACCGCCCGGCTGAGCAGCTCGTGGGCGGCCCGCTTCTGCTTGGCTCGCCGGTGCAGCCGGCCCGCCACGAGCAGGCTGCGGCCGAGCTCGAACGTGGTGCCCAGGTCCTCGTGGGCGGCGACCGCGGCCAGCGCCAGGTCGCGTGCCTCCTTGTCCGGCCCGGAGCGTGCGGCCCGCAGCTGTGCCTCGAGCCGGGGGAGCACCGCCGCCAGGTGGGGCCGGTCGAGACCGGCCCCTGCGGCGGCGAGCTGGGCCAGCTCGACCTCGGCCTCGTCGTCGCGTCCCAGGGCCAGCAGTGACTCGACCAGCTCGCCGGGGCACGGCGCCCAGCCGGGGTCGGCGAGGCCGGCGCGGTCGGCGTGCTGCGCCGCGGTACGCAATGCGTCCACAGCGCCGGCATGGTCGCCCTGGGTGCTCAGGAGCTGGCCCAGGATCGTCGAGGCGATGCCCAGGAGCCAGGGGTCGCCGATCTCGTCCGTCAACACCGTCGAGACCCGGAGGCGCTCCTTGCTGGCCGCCCAGTCGCCCGCCCGCGCCTCGTCGTTGGCGACCTGGAGCTCCGCCAGCGCCCTCGCCGGGATACTGCCGGTGACCTCGGCGAGGGCCAGCGCCTCACGGGCCAACCGGCCGCTGCGGTCCAGTCGCCCGGCGCGCTGCTCGAGGTGGCCGAGGTTGAGCAGGATGTATGGTTCGGACAGCTCGTCGCCGCGGGTGCGCGCCTCGGCCAGCAAGGTCGTGAAGAGTTCCCGGCTGGCCTCCAGCCGCGAGGAGAAGAGCAGCTGCTGCGCCTGGGCGAAGCGGGCGCCGGTCACGACCAGGTCCGGCGGGAAGCGCGCTTCGAGCGCCGCGGCGGCCGCCAGCTCGTCCGGCGAGCCGGCGGCCCCGCGCATCACGTCGGCAAGCGCCGCCAGCGCCAGGGCGCGGGCCCGGAGCCCCTCGACCTCGTCGGTGGCGCCGGCGGTGTCCAGCTCGGCCAGCGCGGAGCGGGCGTGCTCGGCCATCTCGTCCATGCGCGGCGCGCCGTCGGCCCAGGCGACCAGAGCAGCGGCCCGCAGCAGGGGGTCGCCGTCGGCGGCAGTGAGGGCGGCCTGGCTGTGGTGGGCGACCTGGTCGACGCTGTCCGCCATCGCCGCCCGCGCGGCGAGCAGCACGTGCGCCCGCGCGGCGACTGGTCCGTCGCCCGCGGCCAGCGGACCGGCCAGCTCCGCGCAGGTCTGCGGGTCGCCGTCGTGCAGCGCCCAGCCGGCGAGCTCGAGTCTCCGGCCCGGCCCGGCCGGGTCGTCAGGCGGGGTGGCTGCGACGGCGAGAGTGGCCAGGTCCCGGGCTGCCGCGCGGGCGCCGCGGCCCCGGGCCTGGCCGGCGGCCACCGACAGCCGCTGCGCGATGACCGGGTCGGGGCCGGTGGCGGCCATGGCCAGGTGCCGTGCAGTCACCTCGTCACCGGTCTCCAGCTCCGCGAGCCGGGCATGGACCGCGCGCAGGTCCTCCGGTGCGGTGTCGCCCACCACGGCCGCCGAGTGCAGCGGGTGGCGGAACCGCAGCCGCCCGCCCTCGACGGTCGCGACCGGCGACGCGGCCAGGACGGCGGCGTCGACTGCCGACGTGTCCGCCCCAGCGGTGGCCAGCCCGGCAGCCAGGCCGACGACGTCGAGCCGCGGGTCGTGGGCCAGGGCGGCGGCCACCAGCAGGCGCCGGGTCGGTGTCGGCAGGCCACGCACCGAGCCGGCGACCAGACCCTCGAGGGTGGGCGAGAGCATGCGGCCGCCGGCGTCCCCGAGCCCGGCCAGCTCGAGGGCGTACATCGGGTTGCCGCCGGAGACGGCCACGATGCGACGGAGGTCGCCGCGGCCGAGGGTGCGGCCGAGCCGGGAGCGCACCAGGTGGAAGACCGCGGCCTCGGTCAACGGACCGAGGTCGATGTCGGCGCGGCCGTCGCCGCCCGGCCAGAGGTCGGCGCCGGGCTGCGGGCGGGTCGCGACGAGCACCGAGATCGCAGCATCCCGAGCGCGGTGCAGCGCGTGCGGCAGCACGAGCAGGCTGCTCGCGTCCGCCCAGTGCGCGTCGTCGAGGACGACCAGGACCCGGCCGGCCGAAGCCGCCGAGGCGAGGACGTTACGCAGCGCCGCCGCGACCAGCCGCGGGTCGGTCTCCGCACCGGCCGGCGGGAGGTCGAGACCCACGGCGTGCCGCAGCGCCGCCCGTTGCGGGGCGGGCAGCCCGGAACGGTCAGTGTCGTCGAGGCGGTCGGGGAGGCTCTCGAGCAGGTCCGCGAGGACGTTGAAGGCGAGCAGTCGCTCCGGCTCCCGAGGGCGCGCCAGCAGCACCGGCACCGCCAGGTCGGCGGCTCGCCTGAGCGCGGCGTCGACCAGGGTGGACTTGCCGCTGCCCGGCGGCCCGGTGACGACCAGGACCCGCATCCCCTCGTCGGGCCGCGCGCCGAGCAGCTCGCCGACGTCGGCGAGCTCGCTCTCACGGCCCACCACCTCGACGGCGTGACCTGCCGTCTCGGTCGCCGATGTCCGGTCCACGCCCGGAGGCTAGTGGCGCAGGTCGGCCGCCGGACGTCGTTACGGTGGCCCGGTGCTGGTCGCTGCCGCGGTGTGCCCGCACCCGCCGCTGCTCGTCCCCGGTGTCGCGGCCGGCGCCACGGCGGAGACCGACGACCTGCGAGCCGCCTGCGACGCGGCCGTGGCGGTGCTGCTCGCCGCGCAGCCGGACCTGGTGGTCGTGGTCGGGGCGGCGGACCGGATGGGTCCCTTCCCGGCGGGGGCGTGGGGGTCGCTGAGGGCGTACGGCCTCGACGACCGCCACCTGGGGATCCTCGCCGGAGACGGCGAGCCGACCCTGCCGCTCCCGCTGACCCTCGGGCGCTGGCTGCTGGACCGCGCCGGTGCCGCCGGCGGGCTGCTCTTCGGGGTGGCCGCCGACGCCGCGCGGGACCGCTGCGTCGAGATCGGTGCCGCCCTCGCGGACCGCGCGCCACGGGTCGGGATGCTCGTCATGGGCGACGGCACGGGTCGGCGGACACCCAAGCCGGGCTACCTCGACGACCGGGCCGAGCCCTTCGACGCGTCCGTCTCGGCGGCGCTGGCCGCGGCCGACCCCGGCGCCCTGGCGGACCTGGACGTCGTGCTGGCCGAGGACCTTCTGGTGCAGGGCCGGGCCGCGTGGCAGGTGCTCGCCGGCGCGGCCGCGGGCACGGCGTGGCGCGGCGAGGTCACCTACGACGCGGCGCCCTACGGCGTCGGCTACCTGGTCGCGACCTGGCTGCCCGCCTGACGGCTCGGGTCAGGGGCGCGGCTGCTGCGGCGGCTTCGACGGCTTCGGCTTGTCGTCAGGGATGTCGTCGTTCTTGCCGTCCAGCTTGTCGAGGGCGTTCTTCGCCGCCGACGAGCCCTTGGCGATGTGCGCGTCGTGCTTGCCGCCGGTCTTCTTGCTCGCCATCCCGCCGGCCTTGTCGATGCCCTGCGCGATCTTGTCGCCGTGCTGGTCGACGGCCTTCTCGGCCTTCTTGCGGATGTTGTCGAACATGCCCATGGCGTCACCGTAGGCCACCTGCGCGAGACTTGACGATCGTGACTCCCGCCGACCCGCCTCCCGTGGTCGCGGTCGTCGGTGCCACGGCCACCGGCAAGAGCGACCTGGCGGTCGAGCTTGCCCTTCATCTCGACGGCGAGGTCGTCAACGCCGACTCCATGCAGCTCTACCGCGGCATGGACGTCGGCACCGCCAAGCTCACCGACGCCGAGCGCCGCGGCGTGCCCCACCACCTCCTCGACGTGTGGGACGTGCGGGTCGCGGCCAACGTCGCCGACTACCAGCGGCTGGTACGCCGTCAGCTGCTCGAGATCGCCGCACGTGGCCGGCGGGCCGTGCTGGTCGGTGGGTCGGGGCTCTACGTGCGGGCCGCCCTCGACGACCTCGCCTTCCCTGGCACCGACGACGCGGTCCGCGCGCGGCTCGAGGCCGAGCTGGCCGACATCGGTCCGGCCGCGCTGCACGCGCGGCTGGCCGCCGTCGACCCGGCGGCCGCGGCGGCGATCCTGCCGAGCAACGGCCGCCGGGTGGTGCGTGCCCTGGAGGTCGTCGAGATGACCGGCGCGCCCTTCACGGCGTCGCTGCCCGAGCCGGGCGCCTACGCGGTGCCCGCCGTACAGGTAGGACTCACGGTGGACCGACCGACGCTGGACGCGCGGATCGAGACCCGGGTCGACCGGATGTGGGAGCAGGGACTGGTCGAGGAGGTCCGCCGGCTGGCGGCCGACGGGCTGCGCGAGGGGCGCACGGCGTCGAGGGCCCTCGGCTACTCGCAGGTCCTGCGGTACCTCGACGGGGAGTGCACCGAGGAGGAGGCGCGCGCCGAGACGGTGCGCGCGACCCGGCGGTTCGCCCGCCGGCAGGAGTCGTGGTTCCGCAGGGACCAGCGGGTGCGCTGGCTGGACGCCGGCGCACCCGGCCTGGTCGAGCGGAGCCCTCGCCGGGGTCGTCGGGCACCCGCCAGGTATGTCCGTTTCGCCCGACACCTGGTAGGCATGGGGGCGTGACCACACGCCGCCGCCTCGCCGCACCCCGGTCCCTGCTCGCCACCGGCACCCTCGTCGCGGCGGTCGCGACGTCGGCCCTGGTCGCTGCCCCGTCCGGCGTCGCCGGAGCAGGGCTTCGCCAAGGAGCCGACCGCGGCCGGCAGCGGCGGTGCGGTGAGCAGCGTGGACGCCGACGCCACGCGGGTCGGCCTCGACGTCCTCGAGGCTGGGGGCAACGCCGCCGACGCGGCGGTCGCGACTGCTGCCGCCCTCGGTGTGACCGAGCCCTACTCGGCCGGGGTCGGCGGCGGCGGCTTCTTCGTCTACTACGACGCCGCGTCCGGCGAGGTGCAGACCGTCGACGGCCGGGAGGCGGCGCCGCAGGCGATGACGGCGACGTCGTTCCTGGAGAACGGGGTCCCTATCCCGTTCGCCGACGCGGTCACCAGCGGGCTGTCCGTCGGCGTGCCCGGAACCCCCGCCACCTGGGACCGGGTGCTGGACAGCTGGGGGACCATGTCGCTGTCCGACGTCCTCGCGGGACCGACCGAGCTGGCGAGCGACGGGTTCGTGGTCGACCAGACCTTCTACGACCAGACCGCCGCCAACGCGGCGCGGTTCGCGAACTTCACGTCGACCCGCCGGCTCTTCCTCCCGGGCGGCTCCCCGCCGGCCGTCGGGTCGGTCTTCACCAACCGAAACCTGGCCATGACCTACGAGCGCCTCGCCCGGGACGGCGTCGAGTGGCTGTACTCCGGCGCCCTGGGTGCCCAGGTCGTGGAGACCGTCCGGGAGCCTCCGCTCGTCGAAGGCTCGACCTACAACGCCCGACCCGGCCTGATGCAGAAGAGCGACCTGCGGGCGTACGACGCGCTCGATCGCGACCCGACCCACGTCGGCTACCGGGGACTCGACGTCTACGGGATGGCCCCGCCGTCGAGCGGAGGCTCGACGGTCGGCGAGGCGCTGAACATCCTCGAGCGATCCGACCTGTCGGCGATGGACCGCACCCTGGCGACGCACTACTACCTCGAGGCGAGCGCGCTGGCCTTCGCCGACCGCAACCGCTACGTGGGCGACCCGGCCGAGGTGGACGTGCCGCTCGGCGAGCTGCTCTCCGACTCCTTCGCGGCCGAGCGGTCCTGCCAGATCGACCCGTCGGCGGCGGCGAACAAGCCGGTGCCGTCGGGTACCCCCGACGGCTCTTACATCACTGACTGCCCGGCCACGAACGACACCACACCGCCCGGCGCCGACCAGGAAGGCTTGTCGACGACGCACCTGACGGTGGCCGACAAGTGGGGAAACGTGGCCGCGTACACGCTGACCATCGAGCAGACGGGCGGCAGCGGCATCGTCGTCCCCAACCGCGGGTTCTTGCTCAACAACGAGCTCACCGACTTCAACTTCGCGCCGACGGTGCCGGGCGACCCCAACCTACCGGCGCCGGGCAAGCGGCCGCGCTCGTCGATGGCGCCGACAATCGTCCTCGACGACGGGCGCCCGGTCCTCGCCGTCGGCTCGCCCGGGGGGTCGACCATCATCACGACGGTGCTGCAGATCCTGGTCAACCACCTGGACTTCGGGATGTCTCTACCCGAGGCGGTGGCGGCGCCCCGAGCCAGCCAGCGCAACACGGCTGCGGTCCAGGCCGAGCCGGCGTTCGACAAGCCGGGGCTCACCGCGCTCGGGCACTCGTTCGTCCTGCCGCCCGCGCCGGGAGAGATCGGGGCGGCCACGGCCATCGAGCTCGCCGACGACGGAGGCATGCTCGCGGTCGCCGAGCCGGTGCGCCGCGGCGGTGGCTCGGCCGCCGTTGTCGACCCAGGCTGATGGCCGGGTGCCGGACTGCCTCCCGGCCGGGTCGCCGCCGTAGCCTGGAGGCGTGACCCGGTTCGTGAAGGGGCACGGCACCGAGAACGACTTCGTGCTGCTGCCCGATGCCGACGGCGCGCTCGACCTCACCGACGAGCGCGTCCAGCGGCTGTGCGACCGTCGCGCCGGCATCGGCGGCGACGGCGTCCTGCGGGTCGTCCGGACAGCCGCGGATCCCGCGGCCTCGGCGATGGCCGGCGACGCCGAGTGGTTCATGGACTACCGAAACGCCGACGGCTCGGCCGTCGAGATGTGCGGCAACGGCATCCGGGTCTTCGCCCGCTTCCTGGTCGACGAGGGCTGGGCAGAGCAGGGCGAGCTGCCCATCGCGACCCGCGACGGGGTGAAGACGGTGCGGCTGGACCGGTCCGGTGACGTCACCGTCGACATGGGCCCGGCGACGCTGCCGGGCACCGCCCGCACCGTGCGGGTCGGCAAGACGTCCTGGGCCGCCGTGGAGGTCGACGTCGGCAACCCGCACGCCGTGGTCTTCGTGGACGACCTCGCGGCGGCGGGCGAGCTGCGCAGCGCCCCGGAGGTCGCGCCGGCCTTCCCGGACGGCGTCAACGTGGAGTTCGCAGTCCGTCGCGGCCCCGGACACCTCGCGATGCGGGTCCACGAGCGGGGCGTGGGGGAGACCCGGTCCTGCGGCACCGGCGCGTGCGCCGTGATGGTCGCCGCCGCGGTCCAGGACACCGGCGACGCAGGTGTCGGCCAGGGTGAGCCGAGGGCGTACGTCGTCGACGTGCCCGGTGGACGGCTGACGGTGAACCGCCGGACGGACGGCCACCTGGAGCTCACCGGTCCGGCGGTCCTCGTCGCGGAGGGGACCGTGTCGGCTGCCCTCTGGGAGGGCCGAACTGAGGCGACGGCGGCGTCGCTCGCGTGACACCCTGGGACCCGATGACCGCATACCAGCCAGACCAGCCCGTCCGGGTCGAGCCCGTCGTCGACCCGGACGACCGCCTCGACGAACGCTTCGAGGACCGTGACGACCTCGCTGACGACCTCGCTGAGGACCCGATCGACGGCGACCAGTACGACCTCGCGGACCGGCAGGCGCTGCGCCGCGTCGCCGGCCTCTCGACCGAGCTGCAGGACGTCACCGAGGTCGAGTACCGCCAGCTGCGCCTCGAGCGGGTCGTCCTGATCGGCGTGTGGACCGACGGGACGGTCGAGGAGGCCGAGAGCTCGCTCGCCGAGCTGGCGGCGCTCGCGGAGACCGCCGGCTCGCAGGTGCTCGCCGGGATGATGCAGCGGCGCGACAAGCCCGACCCGGCCACCTTCGTCGGCTCCGGCAAGGCCCGCGAGCTGCGCGACGTCGTCGTCGCCGAGGGCGCCGACACCGTGGTCTGCGACGGCGAGCTGACGCCCGGCCAGCTCAGCCAGCTCGAGGCCGTGGTCAAGGTCAAGGTGATCGACCGGACTGCGCTGATCCTGGACATCTTCGCCCAGCACGCCAAGAGCCGCGAGGGCAAGGCGCAGGTGTCGCTGGCGCAGATGGAGTACATGCTGCCGAGGTTGCGCGGCTGGGGCGAGTCGATGTCCCGGCAGGCCGGTGGTGCCGGCGGCTCGGCGTCCGGCGGTGTCGGCACCCGCGGTCCCGGCGAGACGAAGATCGAGACCGACCGGCGTCGCATCCGCACCAAGATGGCCAAGCTGCGCCGCGAGATCGCGGGCATGAAGACCGCTCGCGACACCAAGCGGCAGGAGCGGAAGCGGCACGCCGTGCCGTCGGTGGCGATCGCGGGCTACACCAACGCGGGCAAGTCGTCGCTGCTCAACCGGCTCACCGGTGCCGGGGTGCTCGTGGAGAACGCGCTCTTCGCCACCCTCGACCCTACGGTCCGCCGCGCGCGGACCGGCGACGGCCGCGACTACACCCTGACGGACACGGTGGGCTTCGTCCGCCACCTCCCGCACCAGCTCGTCGAGGCCTTCCGCTCGACGCTGGAGGAGGTCGCCGGCGCGGACCTGATCCTGCACGTCGTCGACGGCTCGGACCCCGCGCCGGAGGCGCAGCTGGCCGCGGTCCGCGAGGTCTTCGCCGACGTCGACGCGCATCGCGTGCCCGAGCTCGTGGTGGTCAACAAGGCCGACCTCGCTGACCCGCTGGTGATCGATCGTTTGCGCCGCCGCGAGAAGCACCTCGTCGTCGTCTCCGCCCGCACCGGTGAGGGCCTCGACGAGCTGGAGACCGTCATCGCGCGCGAGCTGCCGCGGCCACAGGTGCCGGTCGACGTGCTCGTGCCGTTCCACCGCGGCGACCTGGTCTCGCGGCTGCACGACGAGGGCCACGGCGTCGTCCAGGAGCACGTCGCGGAGGGCACCCGGGTCCGTGCCCGGGTCGGCGACGCGCTGGCTGCCGAGCTACGGCCCTTCGCGGTCACGGCCGCCACCCAGGGCTGAGCGCGCACGCGGCCGACGGGCTGGCAGCGGCTGGTGACGGACGGGACGGCGGTGACTGCGCCGAACGGGTGACCGAGATGGGCCGTTCGCCGCAGATTGGCCGGTTCGAGAGGTCAATCCGAGGTCATGGCGAGTCGATGAAAAGGCATGCACAGCGCACCTCGGGGGAGGTGGCCCCTGCCTCGGCCCGTGACGGCGGCCCTCGTCTCGCTGCCGTCCCTCGCCCTGGGCGCGACCGTGCTGGCCCTGCTCGGCTTCGAGCCGGCGGCCCGTCCGGTCGCCGCGCTGGTGGTGTCTGTCGCGACCGCGGCTGCCGCGGTCACCCTTGTGCTGCGCGGCCGGCCGGGGACCTGGCGCGCCCGCTCCGGCTGGCTGCTGCTGGCGCTCGCCGTCCTCGTGCACGGAGCCTGGTCGGTCATGGCGACCGAGCCGTCGGGCGACGGTGCCCTGCACGGAGACGCGACCTGGCAGCACCTCGTGCTGGCCGGGCTGGTCGCGTGGGGCCTGTGGCTGCTGCCGGCGCCGGCTGAGAGCCGGCGGTCGTTGCTGCGCACCGCGCTGGATGCCCTGGCCGCCGGCTTCGCGTTCGCGGTGCCGGCCGTGGAGATCCTGCTGCCCGACGGCCTCGCGACGGCCGCCGGAGACCCGGCGGCCCTGGTCCACCCGGCATCCGGTGTCGTGCTGGCCACCGCAGCCGTGGCCGTCATCGGCCGCGCCCGCCGTCCGGGCGGACTGCCGCTGCCGACGCTGCTCCTGCTCGGCGGCGGTGCGATGCTGCTCGGGGTGCTCGACCTGATGGAGCACCACGGGGTGAGTGGTGCCCTCGGGCTCGTCGCGGCCGCCGGCCCCGGGCTGCTGTGGCTGGCCGGCGCGGCCCTGGCGGTCGGCGACGCCGAGTCCGACCGGGCCACGGTGTGGCGCGAGCGGGTCTCTGTGCTGATGCCGATCGCGCCCCTGTCGGTCGCGGCGGCCGTCCTGCTCGGCGCCAACGTCTTCGGCCAGCCCCTGACCGGGCTCACCCTGACCTGCGCGCTCCTGCTCGCGGTGACCCTCATCGGCGGCGGCGTCCTCGCCCGCCTCGACAGCCTGGCGACCGAGCGCCAGATGGACGGACTGGTCCTGCGGCGCACCCTCTCGCTCGGCGACCGGGAGAAGTGGTTCCGGGCCCTGGTGCAGAACTCCTCCGACGTCATCACCGTCGTGGACCCGCGCGGCACGATCCGCTTCCAGACGCCGTCGGTGACCCGGATCCTCGGGCACGACCCGGCGCAGCTGGTGGGCACCGCGGTCACCGACCTGTTGCGCCCGACGGACGCCCGTCGGCTCAGTCGGGCGCTGTCGACCGCCGCCCGCACCCCCGGCCGGACGGTCACCCTCGACTTCCCGGTCTGGGCCAAGGACGGCAGCTGGTGCGACACCGAGAGCACCGTGACGTCGCTCATGCACGACCCGGACATCCGCGGCCTGGTGCTCAACACCCGCGACGTCTCGGAGCGGCGCCGGCTGGAGGAGAAGCTCACCCAGCAGGCCTTCTCCGACGCGCTCACCGGCCTGGCCAACCGGGCGTTCTTCCGGTCCAAGGTGGAGCTCGCCCTGAAGGTGGCGCTGGCGCCGCGCGAGGTCGCCGTGCTCTTCCTCGACCTCGACGGCTTCAAGGCGGTCAACGACACCCAGGGCCACCACATCGGTGACGAGCTGCTCTGTCTCGTCGCCAAGCGGCTCAGCTCCTCGGTGCGTCCCGGCGACGTCGTGGCCCGCCTCGGTGGCGACGAGTTCGCGGTCCTCGTCACCGGCCCGACGGCCGAAGAGGGGGCCGTCTGGGTCGCCGAGCGCGTCCGTCGTGCCCTGGCGACGCCGTACGTCCTCGACGGCCGTGAGCTCACGCTCGGCGGGTCCACGGGGCTGGCGATCAGCGACTCCGGCGACGAGACCGCGGACCAGCTGCTCCGCAACGCGGACCTTGCGATGTACCGCGCGAAGTCCCGCCGGGACCTGTCGTTCGTGCGCTTCGAAGCACAGATGCACGACGCCCTGCTCGCCCGCGTCAAGGCCGAGACCGACCTGCGCCACGCGGTGGTGCACGGCGACCTGGTACTGCACTACCAGCCGGTCGTCGAGCTGGTGACCGGCCGGATCGTCGGTGTCGAGGCGCTGGCCCGCTGGGCGCACCCGGAGCTCGGCCTGATCGCGCCGGGGCGCTTCATCGACCTCGCCGAGGAGACCGGGCTGGTGGGTGACATCGGCAGCTGGGCCCTGCAGGAGACCTGCCGCCAGGGCGCCCGGTGGCAGCGTCATGCCGCGCCGGGTGGTGTCTTCAAGGTCGCCGTCAACGTGTCGGCCAAGCAGCTCGAGGCAGGCCTGCCGCGCGAGGTGCGCGACGTGCTGTCGGCGAACAAGCTGCCCGGCGCCGCGCTGACGCTGGAGATGACCGAGAGCGTGCTGATGGAGCGCACCGACGAGATCGTCGAGCTGCTGCGGCGGATCAAGACGCTCGGGGTGCGGCTGGCGGTCGACGACTTCGGCACCGGCTACTCGTCGCTGTCCTACCTGTCGCGATTCCCCGTCGACATCCTCAAGGTGGACAAGTCCTTCGTCGCGCACCTCGGGCAGGAGGACGGCCAGAGCGAGCTGGTGCGCACCATCGTCCGGCTGGGCGAGTCGCTGCGGCTGGACACGGTGGCCGAGGGCATCGAGACCCCGGAGCAGCGGGTCGCCCTCGAGGCGATGGGCTGCACCTACGGGCAGGGGTTCCTCTTCGCCCGGCCGATGCCGGCGGCCGAGATCGACGCGCTGCTGGTCGCGCAGTCCGACGCGATTGCCAAGGCCACGGCCACCGCCACCGCCTCCGCCTCCGCCTGAGGCTCGCCGAGCGCTCCGCCGCACCTGCTCGCCTCCGCCGCACCTGCTCGCCTCCGCCGCACCCTGCCGACCCACCCGACTCCGGTGATCCAGGCGGCCGAACCTGCCCTTGCGGGCAAGTCACAACGCCTGGATCACGGCGCTTCGCGGCCTCCACAAGCCGCCGTGCGCCGCTCGGCTGTCCACAGATCCCGCTAGGGCTCCCCGCCGAGGGCCCCCCGGCAGCTGCGATGGGCACGTGACCGATGTCGAGTTCACTGTCGACCGCCTGATCCAGCGTCAGCACGGTCTCCTCACCCGACGACAGGCCGTCGAGCTCGGCCTCTCGGACACGGCGCTCCGTCACCGCGTGCGATCTCGGTGGCAGCGCCTGCTGCCCGGTGTCTACGCGGCCTTCAGCGGACCGGTCCCGGACGATGTGCGCCTTCGAGCTGCGCTGCTCTTCGCCGGGCCAGACGCGCAGCTCCACTCGGTGACAGCAGCGGCGCGGTACCAGATCCGCTATCTCCCGAAGGACCCGCGGACTCACCTCCTCGTGCCGCACGAGCATCAGCTGTCCAACCGGTCCGGTCTTGTCGTCCATCGCACCCATCGGATGCCGCGACCGGTCACTGTCAATGGACTGCGGTGTGCGCCGGCTGCTCGTGCTGTCATCGACGTCAGCCGTAGCCTGCCGAGCCTGCGCGAGGTGCGCGCCATCCTCGGGGACACGGTGCAGCGGCGACACGCGCGGGTCGAGCAGCTCGAGCTGGAGCTCGCGCACGGACACAGCGCGGGGAGCGCGCTGCCCCGGCGGGCTGTCGCGGACCTCGTAGCTGGCTGCCGGTCGGCACCCGAGTGCGAGCTCCGCGACCTGGTGTCGACCAGCAGGGTCCTGCCGGAGCCACGCTGGAACGCTCCGATCCGCATCGGTGGTCGCCTGCTTGGCATAGCCGACGGCTGGTGGCCGGAAGCCCTGATGGCGGCCGAGGTCAACTCGCGTGAGCATCACTTCGCGGAGGTCGACTGGGAGGCGACGATGCAGCGACAAGCCGGATTCGCGGCGCACGGGATCCTGGTCGTCCCGGTGTCGCCGGCGCGGGTGCGGTCCTCGCCCGGCACAGTTCTCGCGGAGCTGGAGTCGGGGTGGCTGTCACGCTGCCCGGCAACGTCGTGATCCAGGCGCCGCGTTGTGCCCTCCTCGGGAGGCTACGAAGCCTGGATCATGAAGGGTCAGGTGCAACAAGGTCGCAGCGCTCGCGTCGTCAACAGGGGTGCGCGGCGCGGACGGTGGTCCTCGTTAGCCTCGGGTACGTGGCCAGCGACCCGGTTCCGTCGGACCCGGGCGACCCCTCGGACGGGGCCGACGACTCCGACCGGCCCAGCGTCGCCGAGCTGCTCGCGGCGGCGGTCGACGCGGTCCACGGCAGCGAGCGGCCCGGGCAGGTGCGGATGGCCGAGGCGGTGGCCGAGGCGATGGCCGACGGCAGCCACCTGCTCGTCCAGGCCGGCACCGGCACCGGCAAGTCGCTGGCCTACCTGGTGCCGGCGCTGCTGCACGACGGGCGGGTCGTGGTCGCCACCGCGACGATCGCCTTGCAGAACCAGGTGATCGACCGGGACCTGCCCGCTCTCGTCGACGCCGCGGAGCCCCTGCTGCGGCGCCGGCCGACGTACGCCATCTTGAAGGGCCGCTCCAACTACCTGTGCCGCAACAAGGTGCTCGGCGGGATGCCGGACGACGACGGCGACGCGCTCTTCGACCCGTCACCCACGACCCAGCTCGGGCGCGACGTGGTGCGGCTGCGCGGCTGGGCCGACGACACCGAGACCGGTGACCGCGACGAGCTCGACCCCGGCGTGGCGGACCGCGCGTGGCGGCAGGTGAGCGTCACGTCGCGCGAGTGCCTCGGCGCGACGCGCTGCCCCTACGGCACCGAGTGCTTCGCCGAGCTCGCCCGCGGCCGCGCCGCCCAGGCCGACGTCGTCGTCACCAACCACGCGCTGCTGGCGATCGACGCGCTCGAGGGCCTGCCGATCCTGCCGGAGCACGACGTCGTGGTCGTCGACGAGGGGCACGAGCTTGTCGACCGGGTGACGGGGGTCGCCACCGGCGAGCTGACGTCGGTGATGGTCGACCGTGCGGCCACCCGCGCCCGGCGGCTGGCCGACGGCACCGAGGTGTTGACCGATGCGGCCGGGACCTTCGCGGCCGCGCTCGACGCGCTGCCCGAGGGCCGGGTGGTCGACCAGCCGGAGCAGCTTGCGACCGCACTGGCGATGGTCCGGGATGCTGCCCGCGAGGTGCTGTCGGAGATCGGGCGTGCGAAGGACGCCGACGACGGCGCGCGCAAGGTCGCACACGCCGCGGTCTCCACGGTCTTCGACACGGCCGAACGGCTGGCGGCGCACTCGCCCTACGACGTCACCTGGGCGGTGCACGACCAGCGCCGCGGCTCGGTGCTGAAGGTCGCGCCGCTGTCGGTCAACGGCCTCTTGCGCGAGGCGCTCTTCCGGGACCGCGCGGTGGTGATGACGAGCGCGACCCTCGAGCTCGGCGGGTCCTTCGAGCCGATCGCGCGCCAGGTCGGGCTCACCGGCGAGGACGCACCGGAGTGGGTGGGGATCGACGTCGGTTCGCCGTTCGACTACCCGACGCAGGGGATCCTGTACGTCGCCAAGCGGCTGCCCCCTCCTGGACGCGACGGTGCGTCCCCGGCCGCGATGGACGAGCTGGCCGCCCTCGTCGGAGCGGCCGGCGGACGGACGCTGGGCCTCTTCTCGTCGATGCGGGCCGCCGAGGCCGCGGCCGCCGAGATGCGCGAGCGGCTCGACGTGCCGGTGCTCTGCCAGGGGGAGGAGCGCACCGCGCTGCTGGTGAAGCAGTTCGCCGCCGACCCGGCGACCTGCCTGTTCGGAACGCTGTCGCTGTGGCAGGGCGTCGACGTGCCGGGGGATGCCTGCCAGCTGGTGGTCATCGACCGGATCCCGTTCCCGCGGCCGGACGACCCGCTGATGTCGGCGCGGTCGCAGGCCGTGGCCGACGCCGGTGGCAACGGCTTCATGACCGTGGCCGCAACGCATGCCGCTCTGCGGCTGGCACAGGGTGCCGGCCGGCTGATCCGCCGGACCAGCGACCGAGGCGTGGTCGCTGTCCTGGACAGCCGGCTGGCGACGGCCCGCTACGCGCCGTTCCTGCGCATGTCACTCCCGCCGTTCTGGGCGACCACCGACCACGACGTGGCGGTGGCCGCCCTGCGCCGCCTCTCGGCGGTGCAGGACGGCCACCAGGGCACTGACTGACGCGGCCTTCCGTCTAGCGGCCCGCGGCGCCGCCCTGCGGGACCAGGTTCAGCCCGATCAGAACCGGGTCGTGGTCCGAGGACCGGAAGGGATCGGGTGCATAGAAGTCCGCGACCTGGTTCGCGGACTTGAACTCCGTGTTGTAGTCCAAGACCGTCGGCTCGTCGGCGTTGATGTGCCACTCGGTGACCCCGCTGATCTGGCTCACCAGGCTGGGTGATGAGAGCGCGTGGTCGAGGTAGCCCGACTGCCCGTCGAAGACGAAGGAGTACGCCTCCTCGCCGATCTCCTCGCGCGATCATGTTGGTGAAGCCGGCATCCTCGAGCGCCACGATCGGGTCCTCCTTGGCGTACGCGTTGAGGTCGCCGATGACCAGCTGGTCGGACTCCTTGATCTTCGTCGGGTTGCCGGCCAGCCAGTCCGCGAGCTCAGCCGCAGCAGCGGCCCGCGTCAGGTTGCAGTTCCCCTGGCCGTCCTGGGCGTCCGGGTCCGGGCCGACCGGCGAGATGTTGTCCTCGCAGCCGGACCCCTTGGACTTCAGGTGGTTGACGCTGACGGTGACTCGTCCGCCGGTGCCCTTCTCGACGAACGTCTGAGTCACGGCCGGTCGGTTGCGCCCGATCGGGTCCTCCTCGCCTTCGACCTCGTAGAGGCCGAACGTGCCGGTGTTGAGAACCGCGGTCTCACCGATCGCGCTCACGGTCGGCCGGCCGGTAGATGAAGCCGACCTTGATCGCGTCGGTCCCTGCCGCGTTGGTCTGCCCGGTGAGGTAGTCCACGTCCAGCACCCGGTACGCGTCCTCGGCACTGACCTCGCTGTTGACACGGTTCACCAGATCCTGCATGGCACTGCCGGGGCCGTAGCCGTCGTTCTCGATCTCGATCAGGCCGACGACGTCCGCGTCGAGCCGCACCAGGGCTTCTACGATCTTGTCTGCCTGACGCTCGAACTCGAGCGGAGTGTTCGCGCCCCGGCACTCGTCGGTCTCTCCGCCCACCCCGAGGGTGCAGGCGTTGCCGAACGTGTTGAAGTAGTTCAGGACGTTGAAGCTGGCGACCTTGAGCGAGCCACCGACGTCGTCCGGCAGCTCGGGCCGCTCGTTGGTCGCCTCGAAGGTCGGCAGGTGCGCGTCGAGCGACCCGACCGGCCGGACCCGCCAGGCGTTGCCGCTGGCGGCGTTGCCGGCCCAGGTGTAGGTCATGACCCCGGCGACATCGTCTGCGGTGTCGCCGATGCGCAGCGTGTTGTCCGCGCTGAGCGGATCACCTCCGCGACCGAAGAGGATCGGGTCGGGGTTCTGCCCCTGCGAGGCGTCGTCGACGATGACTCGGTCCAGGTTGTTGGCGGCCTGCATGGCCAGCGCCGGCGCACCGGGCTGGACCAGCTGGGTCGGCTGCCAGAGCCGCTCGTCCGACGACATGACCACCTGGCCGAAGCGCCCGAGCTGGAAGGTCTCCGTCACGGCCAGCGTCTGGTCGAAGGCGACGAGCATGCCCTCGTAGCGCTCGAAGTAGTCCGTGGCCGGCTGCGGAAGGGTCACGCCGGTCGGCTCGACGCTGCCGGTCCCGCACGCGAGCGGTGCCTGGCTCGTCGTGACCTGCGTCTGGTTCTGGAACTCGCTGACGAAGCCCGTCACGCGGACCCGCTGACCCAGGGTGACTTCGTTGGCGCGCCCGCTGAAGACGAACAGGGCTTCCGACGTGGCGGCGTCCGTATCGGCGTCGGGCTCCTGGATGTAGAACCCGCGCAGCGTCGTGGTTGAGGTGCCCTCGTAGTCGCCCACGACGATGCCTTCGGTGACGACCCAGTCGCCGATGAGAGGCGACGCGCTGCCAGGTCCCTGGATGTCGTGCGCAGGGGTGTAGGACCCCTCACAGGTGAGCGTCGGTGTGGAAGGAGAACGTGTAGTCCTCCGCCATGGCGTCGAGCGGGTCGATGGTGTCCTGGTCGGTCACCAGCGTGGACTCGACCGTCACGGTGCAGCGGTCGTTGTCCGAGAAGTCCGACGTCGGGTCGAGCGTGAAGGTGGTGGGGCCGCCGGATACGGCCACGTCCTGCGGGCCGGCCACCGCGCACGCCAGGGCGAAGGCGCCGGCGGCTGCGTCGACCGGTTCGCTGAACGTCACTGAGACGTTCTGACCCGCCGGGACGCCAGTCGCGTTGGTGCCTGGGGTTGTCGACACGACGGTCGGCGCGGGATCACCGCCGGGGTCGATCGTGTGCGAGCCGAATCCGTCGAAGGTGTCGATCGCGAAGCCGTCCCACTGGGCGGCAGGGTCGAACGTGTCGCCGGGGTTGGTGTCGCCAGCGAGGACGGTCGACTTGCGCCGGATCGTGTTGTCGGCGGTGCTGGCCAGCCCGCTGCCCCACTCGGTGCCGGGGTCGACGCCGACCTGCCCGATCGAGTCGACCACGCGCCGGTGCCGCCCTTGCGCAGGACGATCGCGTCGTCGCCGTTCCAGTTCAGCACCGAGCCGTTGGTCTGGTCGCGCGCTGCGCGAGGAGCGCTCGCGCTGGCAGTCGAGCTGGGCGACCACGAAGACGTCGCCGGCTGCCAGCGAGTCGCCGAGCGTCAGGCTCTGACTCGACGGTGGCACGAGACCGTTGCTGTAGAGCTCGCAGGTGTAGTAGCCCGCAGCCAGGTCGACTGGCGACCCCGTCCCGTTGTAGATCTCGATCGCCTTGTTGTATGCTGGATCCCCTCGATGTACTCCGAGATGAGCAGCTCGGTCCGGGGTGGCTGCCTTGGCCGGCGCGATGCCGGCGACCAGCGCGGCGGCCAGCAGGGCCAGGGTCGACAGGACGGCGACTGTGCGCCGCGGCACGGCGAAGATCGGTACGGCAGGCAGCACGGAGGTCCTCCGAGGGACACGAGGGAAATGCGCCGGGGTGTCCGGCTTGCGATGGAACCTAACCCTCGCTCCAGCGATCCGGGAAGCCTTGGGGCCAACTTTGCGGTAACAAGTCGGCTGTGCCCGGAAAACCTCAGCCCAGCGGGAGCCTGCCCGCCCTCATCCGGCCGATGCTGGCCGTCGCGGGGCCGCTCCCGGCTCCCCGGGACGAGGACCGGTGGGCGTTCGAGATGAAGTGGGACGGCGTCCGGGCGGTGGTCTACGTCGACGGCGGCGACGTCCGGGTGCTCACGCGCAACGACCGGGAGGTCGTCGCCACCTATCCCGAGCTGCGCGGCCTGGCCGACGCGGTGCCCGGCCCGGTGATTCTCGACGGCGAGATCGTCGCCATGGACTCGAAGGGCCGGCCGAGCTTCGGCGAGCTCCAGGCCAGGATGCACGTGCAGCAGCCGTCCGCCGCGCTGCGCGCCCAGGTGCCGGTCAGCCTGCTCCTCTTCGACGTGCTCCACGCGGGGGGTGAGTCACAGCTGTCGAGGACGTACGACCAGAGGCGCTCGGTCCTCGAGGACCTCGGGCTGGACGGGCCGCACTGGGCGACGCCGCCGGCCTTCCAGGGCGACGGCGCCGCGGCGATGGAGGTGTCGAAGGCGCAGGGGCTCGAGGGGGTGCTCGCCAAGCGTCGGGACTCCGGCTACCTGCCGGGGCGGCGGTCGCGGGACTGGCTGAAGGCCAAGCACATCCGGATGCAGGAGGTGGTCGTCGGCGGCTGGTCGCCGGGGGAGGGGCGGCGGGCCGGCGGCATCGGGTCGTTGCTTCTCGGCGTCCACGACGACGAGGGGCGGCTGGTCTACGCGGGGCACGTCGGCACCGGGTTCAGTGACCGGGTGCTGGCCGACCTGGGCGCGCGGCTGGCCCGGCTTGAGCGGCCCAAGCCGCCCTTTGCCGACGAGGTGCCGCGCGCGCACGCCAAGGGCGCGCACTGGGTGGCGCCGGAGCTGGTCGGCGAGGTGGCGTTCTCCGAGTGGACCCGCGACGGCCGGATGCGCCATCCGACCTGGCGGGGGCTGCGCGAGGACAAGTCGCCCGAGGAGGTCGTGCGCGAGCCGTAGGACCGCCGTCGATCGCCGGTCAGCCCGCGGGGCTGAGCTGGGTGAGGTCGATGCGGCCGGGCCGGCCGAGCAGGTAGCCCTGGCCGTAGGAGCAGCCCAGCGCGGCGAGCAGCCCGCGCTGCGGCTCGTCCTCGATGCCTTCCGCGACGACCGACACCCCGAGCGCCTGGCACAGGGAGATGACGGCCGAGACCACCGCGATGCTCGCATCGGACTCGCTCATCGCGGCCACGAAGGACCGGTCGATCTTCACGAAGCTCGCCGGGACGTCGACCAGGTGCTTGAGCGAGGAGTAGCCGGCGCCGAAGTCGTCGATCGCCAGGCGGACACCGAGGTGCACCAGGGTGTCCAGCTCTGCCTGCGCGGTCGGGGTCATGCCGAGCAGGGCGGTCTCGGTCAGCTCGAGCACCAGCCGCTGCGGAGCCAGGCCGGTGTCCTTCAGCGCCCGCATCACCATGCCGGGCAGCCGGCCCCGGCCGACGTGCCGGGCCGAGACGTTGACGCTCACGCTCGGTGCGTCGGGCCGGCTGCCCCACGCGACGGCGGCTGCGCAGGCCCGGGGGAGCACGTAGCGGTCGAGCTCGAGCACCAGGTCGCTGGCCTCGGCGATGGGCAGGAAGGCGGCCGGCGGCAGCAGCCCGCGGGTCGGGTGCTGCCAGCGGACCAGGCTCTCGTACGACACGATCGTGCCGTCGGAGAGGCGTCGCACCGGCTGGTAGTCCAGGAAGAGCGCACCGGAGCGCATCGCGTCGCGGAGCTGGTGCTCGAGGTCGAGCCGTTCGGTGGCCTGCTCGACCAGGTCTGGGGTGAAGAGGGCGAAGCGGTCGCGGCCGCCAGTCTTGGCGAGGTACATCGCGGCGTCGGCGTTGCGGAGGAGCTCGGCCGCGGTGACACCCGGCTCGGCGAAGGCCACCCCGATGCTGACCGTCATGGTGATCCCGCCGGCTCGCGCCATCGGCTCGGTCAGCGCGTCGATCAGCCGCTGGGCGACGGTCTCGGCCTCGGTGCGCCCGGACAGGCCCTCGCACAGCACCACGAACTCGTCGCCGCCGAGACGGGCGGCCGTGTCGGCGTCCCGGATGCACTGCTCGAGCCGCAGAGCCGTCTCGACGAGGACGGCATCGCCGGCGGCGTGGCCCCGGCTGTCGTTGATGAGCTTGAACTCGTCCAGGTCGCAGAACAGCAGTGCGACGTGGCCGCCCTGCCACTCGGCGCGCAGCAGGGCGGCCTCGGCGCGCTCGAGGAGGGACGTGCGGTTGGGCAGGCCGGTCAGCTGGTCATGGCTCGCCCGGTAGTCCAGCGCGGTGGTCGCAGCGCGCTGGGCGGAGACGTCCTCGATCATGCTGATGAAGTACTGCGGCTCCCCGTGCTCGTCGCGGGCGAGCGCGACCGACAGCTGGGCCCAGACCTCCCGGCCGTCGCGAGTCAGGTAGACCTTCTCCAGCTTGTAGCTGTCCGCCTCGCCCGCGAGCAGCGACTCGACCAGCGCGACGTCGCCGGCCAGGTGGTCGGGGTGGGTGATGTCGTGGAAGGTGCGTGCCGTGAGCTCCTCGCGGGTGTAGCCGAGCAGCCGGCAGAGAGCCTCGTTGACGTCGAGCAGCGCGCCGTCGGTGCCGACCAGCGCGATGCCGATCGGGGCATGCTCGGCGGTCAGCCGCAGCCGGCGCTCCGCGGTGGCCAGGGCCAGCACGGCGTCGCGCTCGGCGGTCACGTCGGTGCACGTCAGCACGACCAGGTGGCTGCCGCCCGGGCCGTCGTGGGGGAGCGCGGCCATCCGGACCCAGCGGGTCGCGGTGCCGTCGGGGTGGGCCAGGCCCAGGACCGTGCCGGCGACCGGCTCGCCGGTGGCCAGCGCGGTGCCGAAGGGTGTGGCGGCGAGCGGCACCTGCTGCCCGGACTCGTCGACGATTCGCAACGCGGTCAGGTCGGGGAGCGCGGGCTCGGGCACGTCGAGAAGCCGCCGCAGGGCGGCGTTGCACTCTAGACCGGTCCCCCGAGCGTCGAAGACGCCCAGCCCGTCGTCTAGAGCGGTCGCGACGTCCTCGTGCCGCAGGGCGGCCAGCAGACCCACTCCGCCGGCCCCGCTGGTCGCGGTGCCGACTTTGCTGCTCGAGGTGGTCGTGCTGGCCTGACGGGGAAGAACGGCGGACCACCCGCGATGTCGGGTAGCCACAGCCTGTGCATCGGTGCAGGTCGGGGGCCTCTTGACGGCCCCCGACCGGACTTTGCCAGGTCTTGCCCCGCCCCGTCCTCAGACCCGGCGCAGGACCGCGGTCACCCGGCCGAGCACGGTGGCCTCGTCGCCGGGGATCGGCTCGAAGGCCGGGTTGTGCGGCATCAGCCACACGTGCCCGTCGCGGCGCTTGAAGGTCTTGACGGTCGCCTCGCCGTCGAGCATCGCGGCCACGATGTCGCCGTTGTCGGCCACCTGCTGCTGGCGCACGACCACCCAGTCGCCGTCGCAGATCGCCGCGTCGACCATCGAGTCGCCCTGCACCTTGAGCAGGAAGAGGGTCCCTTCGCCGACGACCTGCTTGGGCAGCGGGAAGACGTCCTCGATGGCCTCCTCGGCCAGGATCGGGCCGCCGGCCGCGATCTTGCCCACCACCGGGATGTAGGCGGCGGCCGGGCGCGCGTCGCCGCTGCCCGTCTCGAGGTCGTGCACGCTGCCACCGGCGCCGTCGTACGCCGCCCCGCGCCCCGCCTGCGACCCCGCCCGGTGGCCCGCCTGGGCGTCGGGGCTGCGGACCTCGATCGCCCGCGGACGGTTCGGGTCGCGTCGCAGGAAGCCCTTGCGCTCCAGCGTCGCCAGCTGGTGGGAGACGCTGGACGAGCTCGTCAGCCCGACGGCCTCCCCGATCTCGCGCATGCTCGGCGGGTAGCCCCGCCGGTCGACCGAGTCTCGGATCACCTCGAGCACCCTGCGCTGACGCGGGGTCAGGCCCACCTCGTCCGGCGGTCCGTCCGGGATCTCCGCCACGGCGCCGCCGCTCTTGGCCGGCGGCGCGGGCTGGTCTCGTCGCGTCACGGCTGCCTCCTGCTGCTCGTCCGGCGGGGTTGTGTCCAGCCCTGCCGCGATGGTGTGTCGCGTCGGACAGTAGCCAGGGTCGGGGACAGAAATCAAACACCTGTTCGAACGTGTCCCTGGATTTTGTCGGCGTGATGGGGTAGAACTCGTACAGGTGTTCGATCGAACAGGCGTTCGGTCGGGCATGACGGAGCAGGACTAAAGACGACGAGCCAGGCCGAGGAGCAGACATGAGCACGGTGACCATCAGCGCAGGGGCGTTCACGTCGCGGTCGGTCGGCGTGCGGGCGGCCGGGGTGCGGTCGGTCGGCGTGCGGGCGGTCGCGCCGCAGCGGCGCCCCTCGCCGGTCCGGCTGACCCGCCGCGGCCGGCTGGTCACGACGCTCGTCCTGCTCGTGGGCTTCCTGGCCGGCGGGGTCGTTGCTGCCGGCGACCTCGCGTCGGCCGGCACCGAGCTCGGCGCAGCGGCCACCGCGACCAGGATCACCGTGCAGCCCGGGGACACGCTCTGGAGCATCGCCGAGCGGGAGGCGCCGGGCACCGACCCGCGGGACACCGTCGAGGACATCCTGCGGCTCAACCACCTGGACTCGGTCGCCGTCGAGGCCGGCAGCGTCCTGCTGCTGCCCTGAGCCGCCCGGTCAGCCCTGCTATTTCTGACTGCGCTGTCAGCCCTAGGAGTGCTCGACCGCTCCCGGCTGGCTCGGGATGACCTCGGCGGCCGGACCCGTCCACGACATCAGCACGAGGGTCGCGTCGTCACGCAGCGGCCCGCCCTGGTGCTCGAGGACGGTCCGCACCAGTCGGCGCAGCACGTCCTCCAGCGGGAGCTCCGAGGCCGCCTCCCGCTCCAGCAGGTCCCGCAGCCGGTGCACGCCGAACTCCGAGCCGTCGGCGCCCCGCGCCTCCACCACGCCGTCGGTGTAGAGCACGACCGTGTCACCCGGCTGCAGGTCGAACCGCAGCGGCGTCTCGAACGAGCTCCCGACGCCGAAGGGCAGGCTGGCATCGCCGTCCAGCTCGCCGACCACGCGCCGGTCCCGCAGCAGCAGCGGCGCGGGATGACCCGCGTTGGTCAGCTCGAGGAGACCGGTGCGGGTCTCCAGCCGGGCGAGGACACCGGTCACGAAGGCGTCCGGGCCGAACTGCTGGGCCACCGCCGTGTCGATCGTCGCGTGCATGGTGGCCAGGTCGCGATGCTCGCGGCGCTGGTGGCGGTAGGTCCCGACCGCCAGGGTGCTCAGCAGGGTCGACCCGATGCCGTGCCCCATGCCGTCGAAGACCGCCACGTCGACCCGGTCACCGTTGACGCTCTGGTCGAAGCAGTCGCCGGCGACCTCGTAGGCCGGCTCGAGCATCCCGGCGACGACCACCTGCTCGGTGCGGACGGTGAGGGGCGGCAGCAGGTCCCACTGCATGCTGGCGGCGACGCTCATCGACCGGCCGCGCTTGCGGACGTGCATCAGGTCGGTGTACCTGCTGGCCGAGGCGACCAGCAGCCCGGCGAGCAGGCCGAGGCTTCGGCAGCGGTCGATGACCTCCGGTGAAGCGTCGTCCACGGTCAGTGCGAGCACCCCTGCGCGGACCGAGTGCTCGAACACCGGGACCCAGACGCGCAGCGACCCGTCGCGCTCGGCCACGACCGGCTCGCCCGACTGGTATGCCCGGCCGGCCAGCGTGGAGGCGACCGGTTCCTCCAGCGGGATCACGAGCTCCGAGCCGTCGACCAGCGGCTGCAGGATCTCCTGCTCGAAGTCGATCAGGGACAGCACCACGTCCCGGGCGATCGGGTGCGCCGCCTCGGTCAGCGCGGCGACGACGTGCTGCGGCGAGGTGTGCCGCAACCCGCTCAGTGCGGTCGAGACGTCGAACGGCGGCATAGGTGCGGCTCCGGGCGGGACAGGTTCAGGGCCCTGACGCTAACCCGCCGCGTGGCTATGTGGTGAGTTATGGCCCAACTACCGCATTCCGGACCGGGTCCGAGCGGAGCCGTCAGTGGCAGCCGTGCACGCCCGCGGCGCAGAGGCCGCCCATCGCCAGGTCGGCGAGCGACTCCCAGGTCCCGGCGGCCGCGGCCGGGCCGGACCCCGTCAGGGTGACCGTGGCGCCCTCGGCGGCGATCACGACGACCCGCTCGACGGCGCCGCCGTCAAGCGTCCGCTCCAGCTGCGCCGAGGCGTCCCCGAGCCGGGGGTCGCCGGTGCCCGTGAAGCCGCAGCCGGCCAGCGCGGCGGCGACGGTGTCGACGCCGGCGTTCGCCGCGCGCACCGACCGCCAGGTGGCGACCTGCTGCACGAGCCGGCCGGAGGCGTCATCGGCGGCCAGCACCGAGGAGCGACCGGCCGCGGCACCGGCCGGGGTGTCGGTCAGACATGCCTCCACGCCCGTCGCCGCGTCGCCCTGGGCCGGAGCCCAGGACCCGCCCGCCACGGCGCCGACGGTCTGCGCGTCGAGCAGGGCCGACGCCGGCACCGTGGCCAGCCGGCCCTTGTCCGGGGCGTCGGGGTCCGGCGCCTCGTCGCTGTGCTTCGGCCCCGATGTCGCGTCGTCGTCCGAGCCCGTCGCCGGGGTCACCGGGCGGCAGGGTCGGGACCGGCTTGTCCGACAGCGCCGGGTCGGGGCTGTCGGACGGGCCGGGCCCGTCCTCCCCGAAGTCCGGCGACTCCTTAGCGGCCGACGACGTGTCCGGCGAGGAGGAGCCCTGGTCGGCCACGGCCGCCGAGATCCCGCCCACCAGCAGGCCGACACCGAGGGCCAGGGCGACCCAGCGAACTGCGTGCTTGCGCATCAACGCTCCGTCTCAGCTTGCCGGGGAGATCGTGACGGCCAGCGTCCCGGAGTTGTTCGTCCGGTCCGTGTCAGCCACGCCGAGGGACAGCGGCCCGGTGACGCTCGGCGTCACGAACCACGAGTAGGCGTGCGTCGTCGTGTCGCAGCGCGCGGCCGTCGCGGTGAGCCAGTCGCCGGACGTCCCGTTCAGCGTCACGTCGCCCAGGTAGCGGCCCTCCGCGTAGAGCTCGGTGCGCGACGTCCGCCACGTCGGGTCGGCGGTCGTCGCGGAGCACTCCGGGTCGGCGGTGATGCCGGGCGCGGTCACGTACGTGCCCGTCGCGGTCAGCTTGAGCCGCTGTCCCGCGAGGTACGTCCGGGCAGTGACCGTGTCGTCGACCTGCGCGGTGTCCAGCGACACGGACTCGGTGCCCACGACCGGGTCGACGCGCTGCACGTGGATGCTCAGCGCCCCGTTGTCGTCGGTCCACGCCGGGTCGTCGATGCGCAGGTTGATCGGGCGGGTCGTGCTGGGGGTGAAGGAGTACCGGTAGGTGTGCCCGGTCACGTCGCAGCCGTCGCCGTCCGGGTCCGTGACCGGCCGGAAGGTGACGTCGTCGCGGTCGAGCAGCAGGTCCAGGTGGTCGGCACCCGGGTCCGCCGGGTCCACCGAGCGGTCTCGGCGCCACACCGGGTCGGCGGTGCTGGTCGAGCACTCGGCGTCCGAGGTGACCCCCGCGCCGGCGTCGACCGTCCCGCTGACGGTGACCAGGTAGGTCCGGCCGGCTTCGACGGCGCCGGGGCTGGTGACGCCGGCCGCGGCGGTGGCCGGCAGCTGCCAGTCCATCGTCGCCTGCGGCGTCACGGCGATGATCCGTACGGTCAGGGCGCCGGCGTCGTCGGACAGCGTCGTCGGGTCCCACATCGCGAGGATGACCCGGCCGGTGCGCGACGGTGTGAACGTGTCGCGGTAGGTGTGCGTGCGGGTGTCGCAGCCCTCGGAGTCCTCGTCATCGGCGTCGGCCCACAGGTCCTGCCCGTCGACGTAGACGTCCAGGTGGTCCTCGCCCGGCTGCCAGGTGTGCACCGAGCGGTCCCGGCGCCAGGTCGGGTCGCTCGGCGTGCGCGAGCACTCGGCGTCGGCCAGGAAGTTGGGCTTGGCGCCGTACCGGTAGGTGCCGCTGACCTCGACGAGGTACTCCTGACCGGCGGCGAGGGAACCGGTGGTCAGCACGCCCTCGCTGGTGGCGGGGACCGTGACGGTCTCGTCGGTGACGGCGGGACCGGCGGGCAGCCAGGCGGCGGGCGCCGGCTTCGCCCGCGGCGGGGTGCCGCTCGGCGTGGTCGGCGTCGTCGGGGTCGGAGTCGGCGTGGGGTAGCTCGAGGGCGGCGGGGCGGCCTGCACGTTGCCGACCTTGCCGGTCCAGAACGACGTCTTCTTGCGAGCGCCCGCCCAGGTGAACGAGATGTGCACGTGGTCACGGTGCGAGTTGGCGCCGGTGTACTTGCGCCAGCCCGAGGCGGCGGAGTACGAGCCCCAGATCTTGCGGTTCCAGATCAGGTACTGGATGCCGAGCCGGCGGGCCATCGCGTAGCGGTTGCCGTACTTGTCGGTCTTGAAGAGCCAGGTCGTGAACTTCTTGACCCGGTCCCGGTCACTGGCCTTCGCCGCGTTCAGGCCGCCCCAGTCGAAGGCCCGACCCTCCTTGTGCTCCGAGGTCCCGCCGACCGAGCAGGCCCGGACGATGCCGAGGCTGCGGGTCGTCGGGTAGGCGCGCAGCAGGCGGGCCGCGAGGTCCGCGACGCCCGGCTTCGCCGTGGGGGAGCAGGTGGTCTGCGCCTGGTAGCGAGCCAGCGGCTCGATGGCCGCCGGGTAGGCCGATCGGGCTGCCCTGACAGCTGCCGCCTCGGCCGGGACTGCGGTCCCGAGCAAGGTGGCGAGGAGGGCGAGGACGGTGGCGATCAGCAGCGCAGTGGTGGTGCGGCTGCCCGACCGGGAGTGGCTCTCGGGCACGGCGTCGGACTCCGGGATGTCAGGTGTGGTCGTCTCTGCTCGGTCTTCAGCGACATCGGCGCCTGGGCGGACGGCTGGACAAATGCCAGGCAAAATCGGCGGGCTCGCGCAGGGCGCGTCACCCGTTCGGCGCAGCGGTCGGGCCGGCCCGCGCGGGCTCCGGGAGCGTGCCGTCGCGGGGCCGACACGCCGGTCGGACCGGCCGCGCGGGGATCCCGGAGCGGGCGGCGCGGCACCGTACGGCCGGGTCCGTGAGGGCTCACGATGCGCTGACCTGCGGGAACGCGCGGACGTCGACCGGCGTACGTCGCCCGGCCGGCCGGTCCGGCACCCGGCTGGCCGGGAGCGGCGAAATCAGCCGAACTGATGACCCCGAATCGCTTGCACATGTGGTGGTCGGGGGGCAGAGTGACCCCTACATCTTGTGAATCACACCCGTGTAGTTATCCACATGTGACTTCCACAGGATGTGCCCAGGAAAGGGCCCGTCGTGCACAGGGACGTGCACAGATCGGTCCACAGATGAGCTCGACACCAGCTCGCCAGACCAGCCCTGCCGCAGCTCTAGGGAACGCTCAGGAGGCCCCCGGATGCACTGCCCGTTCTGCCGGCACGGCGACAGCCGCGTGGTCGACAGCCGGGCCTCCGACGACGGCACCTCGATCCGCCGCCGCCGGCAGTGCCCGGAGTGCGGCCGCCGGTTCACCACCGTGGAGACGGCCAGCCTGAGCGTGACGAAGCGGTCTGGGGCCAGCGAGCCGTTCAGCCGCGACAAGGTCCTGTCCGGGGTCCGGAAGGCCTGCCAGGGCCGGCCGGTCACCGAGGACGACCTGGCGCTGCTCGCCCAGCGGGTCGAGGAGACCGTCCGCGCGAGCGGGGTCGCCGAGATCGAGGCCCACGAGGTCGGCATGGCGGTGCTGGCGCCGCTGCGCGAGCTCGACGAGGTGGCCTACCTGCGCTTCGCCAGCGTCTACCGGGCGTTCGACGACCTGGCGGCCTTCGAGGCCGAGATCGCCCTTCTCCGGGCGGAGCACGAGCTCTCCGCGACGTACGAGAAGAACCCCTAGAAGACGACGGAGGGACCCGCACTCAGGGCAATCAGGGCGGAGTTTCTGTCGCACCAGACGTGTTGAATAAGTAGCGGTTTTGAGGAGGGAGCAGGGATGACGGAGACGTCGCACGACAAGCCCCAGGTGATCCGGCAGGGCCGGGCCAAGGGTCTGAAGATCGAGCGGATCTACACCACGGCGGGGGTGCACCCCTACGACGAGGTGACCTGGGAGCGACGCGACGTCGTCCAGCAGAACTGGAAGACCGGCGAGACGATCTTCGAGCAGCGGGGTGTCGAGTTCCCCGACTTCTGGTCGGTCAACGCCTCGACGATCGTCACCACCAAGTACTTCCGCGGCGCGGTGGGGACCGACGTCCGCGAGCAGAGCCTGCGCCAGCTGATCGACCGCGTGGTGCTGACCTACACGAAGGCCGGCAGGGAGCACGGCTACTTCGCGAGCGACGCCGACGCCGAGGTCTTCGAGCACGAGCTGACCTGGGCGCTGCTGCACCAGGTGTTCTCGTTCAACTCGCCGGTGTGGTTCAACGTCGGGACGTCGTCGCCACAGCAGGTGTCAGCTTGTTTCATCCTCGCGGTCGACGACCGGATGGACTCGATCCTGAACTGGTACCGCGAGGAGGGTCTGATCTTCAAGGGCGGCTCCGGTGCCGGCCTCAACCTCTCCCGCATCCGCTCGTCCAAGGAGCTGCTGTCCTCGGGCGGCACCGCCTCCGGGCCGGTGTCGTTCATGCGCGGCGCCGACGCGTCGGCCGGGACGATCAAGTCCGGCGGTGCGACCCGTCGCGCGGCCAAGATGGTCGTGCTCGACGTGGACCACCCCGACATCGGGGAGTTCGTGGAGACCAAGGCGCGCGAGGAGAACAAGATCCGGGCGCTGCGTGACGCCGGCTTCGACATGGACCTCGGCGGCAAGGACATCACCTCGGTCCAGTACCAGAACGCCAACAACTCGGTGCGCGTCACCGACGAGTTCATGCGCGCCGTCGAGGAGGGCTCCGAGTTCGGCCTGCGCGCCCGAGCGACCGGCGAGGTCATCGAGACCGTCGACGCCCGCGAGCTGTGGCGGAAGATCGCGGTCGCCGCGTGGTCGTGCGCCGACCCCGGCATCCAGTACGACGACACCATCAACGACTGGCACACCAACCCCGAGACCGGCCGGATCACCGCGTCCAACCCGTGCTCGGAGTACATGTCGCTGGACAACTCGTCGTGCAACCTGGCGTCGCTGAACCTGCTGAAGTTCCTCCGCGACGACGACACGTTCGACGAGAAGACCTTCGCCAAGGTCGTCGAGCTGGTCATCACCGCCATGGACATCTCGATCTGCTTCGCCGACTTCCCGACCGAGCCGATCGCTGACACGACGCGCAAGTTCCGCCAGCTCGGCATCGGCTACGCCAACCTCGGCGCACTGCTGATGGCGACCGGGCACGGCTACGACAGCCCCGGCGGCCGGGCCCTGGCCGCGTCCATCACCTCGTTGATGACCGGCACGTCCTACAAGCGCTCGGCCGAGCTGGCGGGCATCGTCGGCCCCTACGAGGGCTTCGCCCGCAACGCCGACGCCCACAAGCGGGTCATGCGCAAGCACGCCGCGGCCAATGACGCCATCCGCGGCATCGACACGATGGACAAGGACGTGCAGCGCGAGGCCACCAAGGCCTGGGACGCGGTCATCAAGGTCGGGGAGAAGAACGGCTACCGCAACGCCCAGGCGTCGGTGCTCGCCCCGACCGGGACCATCGGCTTCATGATGGACTGCGACACGACCGGCATCGAGCCGGACTTCTCCCTGGTCAAGTTCAAGAAGCTGGTCGGCGGCGGCTCGATGCAGATCGTGAACCTCACGATCCCGCGGGCGCTGCGGAGGATGGGCTACTCCGAGGAGACGATCGAGGCGATCGTCGAGCACATCGCCGACAAGGGTCACGTCATCGACGCCCCCGGTCTGCGGCAGGAGCACTACGAGGTCTTCGACTGCGCGATGGGCGAGCGCTCGATCGCGCCGATGGGCCACGTGCGGATGATGGCCGCGGTGCAGCCGTTCCTCTCGGGCGCCATCTCGAAGACGGTCAACCTGCCGGAGACGGCGACCGTCGAGGAGATCGAGGACGTCCACTTCCAGGGCTGGAAGCTCGGCCTCAAGGCGCTCGCGGTCTACCGCGACAACTGCAAGGTCGGCCAGCCGCTGTCGGACGCCAAGGCGAAGACCGCTGACGCGTCGGCGGACAAGGCCGTCGAGAAGGTCGTCGAGTACCGGGCCACCCGCACGCGGCTGCCGAAGAAGCGTCCGGCGCAGATGACGTCGTTCGCGGTCGGCGGTGCCGAGGGCTACATGACGGCCTCGTCCTACCCCGACGACGGCCTCGGCGAGATCTTCCTGAAGATGTCGAAGCAGGGCTCGACCCTCGCCGGTGTCATGGACGCCTTCTCGATCGCGATCTCGATCGGCCTGCAGTACGGCGTCCCGCTGGAGACCTTCGTCTCGAAGTTCGTCAACATGCGCTTCGAGCCGGCCGGTCTGACCGACGACCCGGACGTCCGGATGGCGCAGTCGATCATGGACTACGTCTTCCGCCGCCTGGCGCTGGACCACCTCGACTTCGACACCCGCGCCGCCTACGGCATCTACTCGGCCGAGGAGCGGTCCCGTCAGCTCGAGACCGGGTCCTACCTCGCCGACGAGTCCGACGAGGAGGTCGAGGAGGAGCTCGAGACGCTGGCGCAGTCCGCGCCGGTCACCGAGTCGCCGCAGACCGAGGCGAAGCCCGTCGACACCGAGTCGGCCGCGGTCAAGGCCGCTCCGGCCCAGGCGCACTCGTCGGCCGAGCTGCTGGAGGTCATCACCGGCCAGGTCTCCGACGCCCCGCTGTGCATGACCTGCGGGATCAAGATGCGGCCCGCCGGCTCCTGCTACGTCTGCGAGGGCTGCGGCAGCACCAGCGGCTGCAGCTGATGATGATGATGTGACGCACGGCTCGACGGAGCCCGGCCTCTTCTGAGGCCGGGCTCCCCAGTGGCCCTCAAGCAGCAGGGTCAGCGTCTGCCAGGTGGGGGTTGCCGCCCCGGCGCCTCCGGTGTCGACGACGCGCGGTACGCGGCGAAGGCCTCTCCCAGGGTCGCGAAGATGTCGTCCTCGCCCAGCTTGTCCAGCGTGCCGTAGGCCGTGAGAGTGGCCATCAGCTGGGTGTCCGGTCGAATGAGCACGAAGCGTGCGTCGTGTGCGCGGGTGTAGTCGACGAGCTGGGAGAGGCTCACCCCCGCCGAGTAGTCGACGTCGGGGATCGCGGAGCAGTCGAGAGCGACCCAGCGGACGGGGTCGGGAGCATGTGCGATCAGCGCCTCGAGGTGGTCGACGAAACGGTTGGTGTTGGCGTAGAAGAGCTCGGCGTCGTAGCGGAAGACGATGAGCCCAGGCAGGCTCTGCGAGCCCGGCTTCGCCGGTTGGTAGACCGGCCTACCGGCATCGTCCTGGGTCAGGACGTAGTCGCCGGGCTTGTACTGCCGACGGACCAGGTCGAGGAGGGACAGGACCACCGCGAGCACGATGCCCTGCTCGACGCCCACGGCGAACACGGTGACCGCCGTGATCACGGCGACCACGAACTCGTTCCTGCGGCGGCCCAGCAGTCGCTTCATGCCGGGTACGTCGATCAGGCTGACGCCGATGAGGAGAACGATCCCGGCGAGGACCGCGGTGGGCATGTCCGCGAGCAGATCGGTGAGGAACAGCGTGAAGACCAGGACCACGGCCGCCATCGTCATGTTGGCGAGCTGGGTGCGCCCCTTCTGACCGTCGAGGATCTGCGTCTTGGTGGGGCTGCCGTTGACCACGAAGGTGCCGCTCAGACCGGCGGCGACACTGGCACCGGCCAGCCCCATGATGTCCCGGTTGATGTCGACGGAGTCGCCGTGCTTGAACGCGAAGCTGCGAGAGGTGGCGGCGCTCTGGGCGATGATGAGCACGAAGCAGGACAGCGCGGTCGGAAGCACCCTGCCGACGTCCGACCAGGACAGTCCGGACGGCAGGCCGATCGGCGGGAAACCGCCCTGCACTGCGCCCACGACGGCCACGCCGTGTGCCTGCGCGTCGGTCAGAGCCGAGACCGTGGTCAGCAGCACGACTGCGACGATGGCGCCCGGAACGACCGGCAGGAAGCGCTCGAAGATCTGGATGATCACGATCGTGGACAGCCCGAACGCGAAGGTGGTCACGCTGATCGAGGACAGCGAGGTGATCCAGTGCCACTGCTGCTCGAACCAGCTGCCACTGCCCTTGGGGATGCCGAGCACGCCGGGGATCTGCCCGGACAGCACCTGGATGCCGACGCCGGTGAGGAACCCGATCAGCACCGACGCACTCAGGAAGTCGCCGATGAAGCCGAGCCTCAGCAACCGTGCCAGCACGAGCAGCCCGCCGCACACGAGCGCGGTCAGGCTGGCGTAGGCGACCCACTCCTCCGAGCCGGGCGCCAGCCCGGCGACACCCAGACCACTGAGCCCCGCGGCCAGCACCGCCGCGGTAGCCGAGTCAGCACCGACCACGAGCAGCCGCGAGGAGCCCAGCAGCGCAAAGACCAGGGTCGGGAAGATGACGGTGTACAGCCCGGTGACGATCGGCGTCTCGGCGATCGACGTGTAGCCCATCACCTCGGGGATCGCGACAGCTGAGAGCGTGAGCCCGGCCACGACGTCCCTGGTCAGCCAGCTCCGCTGGTACCCCCGAAGCGGTGCGGGTATCAGGTTCATGCGGACTCCTAGCATCCGACCTGGCGACCGGAGTGCCGCTCAGACTCCTTGCAACGCGTCGATCCGGCCGGAGTGGACGGCCCCGACGAAGGCTTGGTAGTCGCGTTCGTTCTGGTCGGCATAGCGCTTGGCGAAGTCGGCTACGGCCCGGTCGAACGCGTCCGAGTCGCCCAGGTACTCGGCGATCGCGATCGGATCGCCGGACCGCGCATGAGCCCGGGCCAGGGTCCAGCCGCAGCTTCGAGCGTAGAACCCGAGGGCGGCGGGGGACATGGCCTCGACCAGTGCCGAGCCCTTCATGTCCCGCAGTTGCCGCCAGTACAGATGGCGGCTCACGTCCGCACCCCGCGTCCAGCCGAGGAAGATGTCGCTGGCCGACTGGATCTTCCGCTGTCCCTGGACCACGCGCTGCCCGTGCTGCCGGTACCGGCTCCTGGGCAGGTGGTCCTCGAGAACCGAGGTGGACGCCTCCTTGACCTGCAGGAACAGCGGGTCCTGGGCGTCCCGCCCCTGGAGCAGCACGATCCACGCGCGGGTCCCGACGCTGCCGACACCGACCACCTTGCGGGCGACGTCGACGATCCGGAAGCGCTCGAGCAGGAGACGCCTGTCGTCCTGAAGCGTCTGCCGGTAGGCGCGGAACTGCTCGCGAACCGTGTTCTCCGCCTCATCTGACGACAGGCCGTAGTAGGGGCCGAGGTCCCGCAGCGGAACCACAACCGGCGGCTGGCTCACGATCCGGTACTGGCCGCCGACCACCTCGGCGAGCTTGGACAGCGCCTGCAGGCTGTCTCGCGTCCGGGTCTTGGCCAGGTTCTTCTTGGCCCGCTTGACCTCCTTGGCCTGCGCCTTGCCACGTGCCTGGACCTGCGCAGCCGCGACGATGTCGTCCTGCGCCAGGTGGGCGTACCAGATGTCCAGCGTGCGCATCTGCGCGAACTCGGCCATCGCTTCCCGGTACGCCGTGACGGCCGCGGTCGCCACGGCGCGCGAGTCGGCCTTCCCGAAGCCGTTGTTGCGCCCGGCGATCGTGAAGCTGGCGGCGAGCCGCTTCACGTCGTACTCGAACGGGCCGGGCAGGGTCTCGTCGAAGTCGTTGAGGTCGAAGAGGAGCCGGCGCTCGGGTGACGCATACGCCCCGAAGTTGGACAGGTGAGCGTCGCCGCACAGCTGCACCGTCAACCCGGCGGTCGGAGTGTCCGTCAGGTCGGCCGCCATCACCTTGGCAGCGCCACGGTAGAAGGTGAACGGCGACACCATCATCCGACCGTGCCGGACAGGCACCAGGTCCGGTTCCCGGGTGACGTTCTGCTGCTCGAGGAGGGCGACCGGGTCGGGCCGGCTGCCGGCTGGCTCCCAGCCGGCGTGGCTCGAGGGAGGGGTCCGGTTGCTGGCCTCCTTGCCGCGCGCTCTGCGGTCGTCAACGCTCGGATGCTCGACCTTCGCGACCATCGGCCTCTCCTGTTCCCAGGTTGCGCATCAAAGCTCGGTCGTTTGACCGGGAGGACGTCGACAGTACTCGGCAACCGCTCCGAGGTCAGCGTGGGCCGAGGGCTGGTAGGGGTCATCACCCAGACTGCATGAGCGCCCGGCTGAGCGCTCCCCTATGTGCAACACGATGAGCTCGCAAGTGGCGACTGGTCAGCACGCTGTAGAGCAGCGGCGCCCGCCGTGCCAAGC
>CAVXNC010000013.1:0-44600 GCA_963762865.1 uncultured Actinomycetota bacterium | reverse complement strand
TTTTGATGGAGCGCGCGACCGCCGGCTGAACCGCAAACCTAAGAAGGAGTCGCACGTAAGAGGTTTGCGCCTCTCTCTCTACCCCTCGCCGGGAACCTTTCGGGCCCCCTCGGCCATCTAATTGATTGTCTGCTTCGACGTGGCGTGTCCGACATTGCGACAGTAGCCCCATCGTCAGGAGTAATGCGATGAGCAAGAATCGCGGTGTCGTCTATGTCAAGCCGGGCGTGGTCGAGGTTCGGGACATCGCCGATCCGAAATTCGAGGATCCGCATGGTCGCAAAATCAACCATGCGGTGATCCTCAAGATCGTCTCGACCAATATCTGCGGATCAGACCAACACATGGTTCGCGGTCGCACGACGGCGCCGGCCGGACTCGTGCTCGGCCACGAGATCACCGGCGAAGTGATCGAGAAGGGCGTTGACGTCGAGTTCCTCGATGTGGGCGACATCGTCTCGGTGCCATTCAACGTCGCGTGTGGGCGCTGCCGTACATGTCGCGCGGGCGACACGGGCGTCTGCCTCACGGTAAATCCTGGCCTCCCCGGCGGCGCTTATGGCTATGTGGATATGGGCGGTTGGATTGGCGGGCAAGCACGCTACGTCATGACACCCTATGCCGATTTCAACCTGCTGAAGTTCCCGGACCGAGAGCAAGCGCTCGCCAAGATCCGCGACTTGACCATGCTGACCGACATTCTGCCGACCGGCTTTCACGCCGCGGTCAGGGCGAAGGTCGGCGTTGGCTCGACCGTATATATCGCAGGCTGCGGGCCGGTCGGTTTGGCGGCTGCGGCGTCCGCGCGCATTCTTGGCGCGGCGGTGGTGATGATCGGCGACATGAACAAGGAACGCCTGGCGCACGCGAAGAAGGTTGGCTTCGAGCCGATCGATCTCACCGCCCACGACCGGCTGGGCGAACTCGTCGCTGATGTAATTGGCGAGCCGGTCGTCGACAGCTTCATCGACGCTGTCGGCTTCGAGGCGAAAGGCCATGGCGGCGCCGAACAGCCGGCAGTCGTACTCAACCAGGCCATGGAAGTCACACGCTACGCGGGCTCGATCGGCATTCCGGGCCTCTACGTAACCAAAGATCCCGGATCGCATGACAAGCAGGCCGCGAAGGGAGCGCTGTCGCTCAATTTCGGTCTAGGCTGGTCGAAATCGCATTCCTTCCTTACCGGCCAGACGCCGGTCTTGCGCTATAATCGTCAGCTCCTGCAGGCGATCTTGCATGATCGCATCCCAATCGCGGACGTCGTCAATGCGCAGGTGATCACGCTCGAGGAAGCGCCAAAGGGCTATGCCGATTTCGATAAGGGGCGCCAGTGAAATTCATTCTCGATCCGCACGGCACCGTAGCGAAAGCTGGCTGCGCCACGGACGGCGCAGTCTCTTAAAGAGGGTGTGCCGGAAGTCACATAAGAAGCTCGACACTGGAAAGGCGCGCTCTGTCGCAGTATTCGCTAACAAACGGTCTCGCTAGCATTGATTGGCGTAACATGTGTCGTGAAGCATCGCTCTAAAGTCGCTGATAACGCGGATTCCGGCGAGCGCAGAGACGCAGGAACCGGCCACCGGAACGAAAGGCGGTTGTGTAGCGTTGCAAGCTTGCGAAATCCCGCACGGAGTTTCCCAATACAGGAGTTTCCCGAATGAAGCTCACAAGCCTTAGCACATTGGCGATGTTGCTTAGTGCCGGTTATGCAATGGCTGGTGGCGGAGCGCCGGTGCCAGCGATCCCTGAAAGCAGCCCTCCCTCCGGTCGCCCAAGTCAGGTCATCTCCGATGAAGCCCAATGCGAGGCCATATGGAACAAAACCGACAGAGTGGATGATGCACTGGGGTCGGATAAGGCTGCTCCATTCATCACCAATTTCCACATGGTGGATACGAACAGCGACCACAAAGTGTCTCTCGAGGAGTTCAAGGCTGGATGCAAGAATGGTTGGGTGGAAGAAGGCTCGGGAAGCCGTCTGCCCACCAAGCAAATCAGCCCCGACGTCCCCAAGGAATGAGTGATTAGACTACGGCTCCTCGGCTCTGCTCGCGACGTCACGTGGAAGACGAACCAACTTTGGGCTGCTGACCGATTCGCCGACCTTAGAAGATTCGCTGATCTTGCCGGGTCAACGAATGGACGCCGAGGTTATGAGGCAATTTTAGGCCCGGCCACGACCGTTCAGCTTGCTGACGAATTGTTTACCTCGCCCGCGAGTTCGATCAAACACTGGAGCCGAAATACAACAAATTCTATATAGGGGCTGCACAAGACGGCCAGCCGTTCAACATTGTAAGACTAAGGCCTCGCAAGAAACACGTCGGTCTTCAGATCAAACTTCCGCAGTCAGAGAAATCGATAACCGGCTTCAAACAGCCGGCATCGAGACGCTGGAGTACAACAACAGGCGGGGCAACTACAGACTGGCGCTCCGTCGAGAGGACATTGAACGAAATCGCGATCTTCTAGGGAGCTAATTGGAATAGCCTACCAAAATCGCGTTTCATGACATCCCCTCGCAATATCGTACAACCGGTCTGTGCGTATTTCCGCTGACGCCGAGCATAGAGGCGGCGGCACGCCGAGAGAAAAGGCGAGGCAACGATCTGAATGATCATCGTCGAAGCTGCTCATGTCTCTTATGTGAGCATCTTCGGGGGAGTTGAGCATCTTCGAAAGTCATACCATCGAACTATGGTTAAGGAACTCGGCAAAATGCCCCCGTAACTTCGGGAGAAGGGGGGCCGCGGACGGTGTAGGGACTTCGCTCCCGAAGCCGCCTTCGGCCGCAGAGACCAGTGGGAAGCGACTGTTTACTAAAAACACAGGTCCGTGCCAAGTCGCAAGACGATGTATACGGACTGACGCCTGCCCGGTGCTGGAACGTTAAGGGGACCGGTTAGGCCTTCGGGCCGAAGCTGAGAACTTAAGCGCCAGTAAACGGCGGTGGTAACTATAACCATCCTAAGGTAGCGAAATTCCTTGTCGGGTAAGTTCCGACCTGCACGAATGGCGTAACGACTTCCCAACTGTCTCAACCATAGACTCGGCGAAATTGCACTACGAGTAAAGATGCTCGTTACGCGCAGCAGGACGGAAAGACCCCGGGACCTTTACTACAGCTTGATATTGGTGTTCGGTACGGCTTGTGTAGGATAGGTGGGAGACTGTGAAGTCGGCACGCCAGTGTCGGTGGAGTCAACGTTGAAATACCACTCTGGTCGTTCTGGATGTCTAACCTAGGTCCGTGATCCGGATCAGGGACAGTGTCTGGTGGGTAGTTTAACTGGGGCGGTTGCCTCCCAAAAGGTAACGGAGGCGCTCAAAGGTTCCCTCAGCCTGGTTGGCAATCAGGTGTCGAGTGCAAGTGCACAAGGGAGCTTGACTGTGAGAGAGACATCTCGAGCAGGTGCGAAAGCAGGAACTAGTGATCCGGCGGTGGCTTGTGGAAGCGCCGTCGCTCAACGGATAAAAGGTACCCCGGGGATAACAGGCTGATCTTGCCCAAGAGTCCATATCGACGGCATGGTTTGGCACCTCGATGTCGGCTCGTCGCATCCTGGGGCTGGAGTAGGTCCCAAGGGTTGGGCTGTTCGCCCATTAAAGCGGTACGCGAGCTGGGTTTAGAACGTCGTGAGACAGTTCGGTCCCTATCCGCTGTGCGCGCAGGAGACTTGAGAAGGGCTGTCCCTAGTACGAGAGGACCGGGACGGACGAACCTCTGGTGTGCCAATTGTCCTGCCAAGGGCACGGTTGGTTGGCTACGTTCGGAAGGGATAACCGCTGAAAGCATCTAAGCGGGAAGCTCGCTTCAAGATGAGGTCTCCCACAGGGTTAACCTGGTAAGGCCCCCAGTAGACCACTGGGTTGATAGGCCGGAAGTGGAAGTGCAGCAATGCATGGAGCTGACCGGTACTAATAGGCCGAGGACTTGACCACATTCTCTTTTTCGCGGTTCGCCGCGAGGAGAACTTTTTGCTACGCGTCCACTGTGCGGTTCCCGAGATACGGTCGGGACCCGACCACACATCTCCATAGAGTTTCGGCGGTCATACCGAGAGGGAAACGCCCGGCTCCATTCCGAACCCGGAAGCTAAGCCTCTCAGGGCCGATGGTACTGCGCGGGGGACTGCGTGGGAGAGTAGGACGCCGCCGGACATTCTTTCGACAAGGGCCGTTCCCCACGCTGGGAACGGCCCTTGTCGCATGTCCGAGCCGAATTCTTCGCGCCGGACCCGGAATGCTCCGAAAGAGGATGGATCAGATGACCGAGTCAGGCCGTCGCCCCGAGGGCCCGTCGAGCGGCACCGGCCGGCCGAGTGCCGGCCGGCCGAACAGCGGCCGCGGCGGCCGGGGACGAGGAGGGGCGCCGCGCGGTTCCGACCAGCGCGCCGGTGGGGGCGCCGCGTCGCCGCAGCGCCCGCACCGCGACGACGATGCTGCCCGGCCGAGGCGCGACGACAGCAGCCGGCCCCGCCGGGTCGAGCCGGAACTGCCCGACGACGTGACGGCTGCCGAGCTCGACCGCTCCGTGCGGGCCCAGCTCGCGTCCCTGGCCAAGGTCAACGCCGAGATCGTCGCCAAGCACCTGGTGACGGCTGCCCGGCTGATCGACACCGACCCGGAGCAGGCCTACCGCCACGCGGTCGCCGCCCGGGAGCGGGCCGGCCGGGTCGGCGCGGTGCGGGAAGCCGCCGGCCTTGCTGCCTACCGGGCGGGTCACTACGCAGAGGCGCTCTCCGAGCTGCGCGCCGCCCGGCGGATCAGCGGTGACCAGAGCCTGATGGCCGTCATGGCGGACTGCGAACGGGGCCTCGGGCGACCGGAGCGCGCTCTGGCGATGACGGAGGCCCCGGAGGTGCCGTCACTGGACGCCGCCACGCGGGTCGAGCTCAAGATCGTCGCCTCGGGAGCCCGACGCGACCTCGGTCAGGCGGACGCCGCCGTACTGGTGCTTCAGGGCCCGCAGCTGCGCGCGGAGATGCGCCGACCGTGGTCCGCGCGACTCTTCTACGCCTATGCCGAGGCCCTCGCCGACGCCGGCCGGGACGACGAGGCGGTCACCTGGCTACGGCACGCCGCCGCCGCGGACACCGAGGCCGAGACCGATGCCGCTGAGCGGCTCGACGTCATCGACGGGATCATGGCCGACGTCGCCTTCCTCGAGGAGGAGCCTGAGGACGGTGCTTAGTCCGCGGTGGACGGGGCGCCGCACGACGGGCGACAGCCGCTGAGCCAGCCTCGGCAACCCCACCCGCAGCCCGCGGCCGTCCACAGGTCCGCGGCAGCCCGCCCGCCATCCACAGCTCGGTGACGGGCCCGTTCTCGGCCGCCTCGTCGGGCCACGCTTGTCCCCGGACCGGGCCGCTGGGGCGCCGGAGGCGAGGGGAGACCGAGATGGCCAAGGCGTTGGCCGACAGACCCGGGGGCGGACGGGGGCGCGTCCGGCGCGCCGAGCCGGTTGACGACGCGGACGGCGGGTCGCCGGCCCACGTCAACGAGGTGCGCCTGGTCGGGCGGCTGGCCGTGGAGCCGGTCGAGAAGGACCTGCCGAGCGGAGACTCGCTGGTCACGTTCCGGCTGGTCGTCGATCGCGACCTCAAAGCCCGCCGGTCGGCCGCGAACGGCGGCTCGGCGCGGACGCCGACGGTGGACACGCTCGACTGCAGCGCCTGGCGTCGCGACGTCCAGCGGACGCTGGCCCGGGCGGCGCCCGGCGAGGTGCTCGAGGTCGAGGGCGCGCTGCGGCGGCGCTTCTGGCGGACGGGTGCCGGCGCCGCCAGCCGCAGTGAGGTGGAGGTGCTGCGCGTGCGCCGGTTGGGCTGAGCGGCGCCCACTCGGAGGCGGCGTCAGCCGTCGAGCAGCCGCAGCACGAGGCCGGTCCGCGGCTTCGGCCCGAACGAGGTGGACTTGCGGGGCATCCGCTCGCCGTGGGCCGCCAGGGCGTGAACCACGTCGACCGTCACCGGCCGCATCAGGACTGCGACGCCGTCGACCCGGGACGCCTGGCGCAGGGCGGCCTCCGCGTCGTGCAGGTAGCTCACCCGGTCGTCGTCGACCCGCCAGACGCGCTCGAGCAGCAGTGCGTGCAGCACGCTCGCGTCCAGCTCGTTCCAGTCCGGCGAGTGGGCGCCGGCGGGGAGAGCCGCCGCCACCTCCTGGATGTCCGGGTCCTGGACCAGCACGAAGCGGCGACCGTCGGTGACCACGAAGGGGTGCTCCCCGGCGGCGGACTGCAGCCGGCCGAGCGCCGCTGCGAGATCCGAACCGGCGTCCTCCTGGCGGAAGACCCGCTCGATGCGCGAGAGCGCCTCGTCCACGGGCAGCCCGGCGACCACCCGGTGGATCGCCTGCACCCGCAGCGGGTGCGTGGTCGAGTCCACGAGCATCGCCAGGCCGAGGTCCCATCCGCCGGTGCCGTCACCCGCGGCGCGATGCTCCGCCTGCAGCTTGCGGTAGGTGGCGTAGCGGTGGTGGCCGTCGGCGATCAGCGCCTGCCGGTCGCGGAGGTCGCTCGCCACCCGGGCCTGGACGTCGGGGTCGGTGATCGCCCACAGCCGTTGCAGGAGGCCGTCCTCGCTGCGGGTCTCCAGCAGCGGCTGGCCCGCGCAGACCTCGTCCAGGACCGCGGCCGTGTCGCCGCCGCCGTCATAGACGAGCAGGATCGGCTCGAGGTTGGCGGCCGTGGCCCGCATCAGCTCGAGGCGGTCGGCGACCGGGCCGGGCATCACGTCCTCGTGGGGGAGCACCACGCGGTCGGCCGGGTCCCGCAGGGCGACGGCCGCGATCACGCCCCGCTGCTGGAGGCCGTTGCCGGACTGCTCGTAGGCGTAGATCGCCGGCTGCTCGTCGCGGACCAGCACGCCCTCGTCCTGCCACTCCTGGAGCGCCGCGCGAGCACCGGCGTAGCCGGGCGGCAGGTCGGTGCCCGGGGCACCGGCCGCGGCCAGCGCGCGTGGCAGGATCAACCGGACGACGTTGTGCGGGTCGAGGGCGGCCAGGTGCTCCGCGTCGTCCGGGTCGATGACGTCGTACGGCGGGCTGGTCACCGCGGCGAGGTCGCTGACCCGGGCGGGGTCGTAGCGCAGGCCGCGGAACGGCCGGACGACCAGGCCCGACCGGTCGTCCGGAAGGCCACCCGGCGCCGTCACGGGTGCAGGGTCGGTCGCGGGCATGGCGGGCATGCTACGGCCACCGGTGACCCGGGCCGTGAGCACGATCGACGAGGCGGGAGGGACCGGTGTGACCGAGCAGGGCGTGCCGCGCGAGCCGGGCGGCGAGGTCTACGACTGGTTCGTCCGCGGGCTGGCGCTGCTCGAGGGCGGCAACGCGGAGGCGGCCGCCGAGCTCCTGGCGCACGCGCGCTCCGCGGAGCCGTCGTCGGCCAGCATCCTCGAGGCGCTCGCCCGGGCGACGTTCGACGCCGGGCGCTACACCCGCGCCGCGGAGCTCTTCGCCGAGCTCGCCGACGCGTCCCCGGACAACGACTACGCCCGGTTCGGGCTCGGGCTGACCCGGATGCGGATGGGCGACGTCCCCGGCGCGGTCGAGCAGCTGGCGATGGCAGCGACCATGCGCCCGGGACGCCAGGACTACCAGCGAGCGTTGCGCGAGGCCCGGGCGACGCTGGCCGCCCGCGAGGACGCCGGCCTGCCGGGCGTCATCGGCCCGGATGAACGGTCCGGCCTGGGCTCCTGGCTTCCCGGCACGGGCGAGTCCACGGACGAGGCCTGAGGGTGAGCGACCTGCCCGCACCGCTCTCCGACGGTACGCCGCAACCGCTGGTCAGCCGGCACGACGTGGCGCTGCTCGACCTGGACGGCGTGCTCTACATCGGCCCCGACGCGGTGCCCGGTGCCGCGGAGGCTGTCGCGGCAGCATCGCGGGCCGGCCTGCGGCCGGCTTTCGTCACGAACAACGCGTCGCGGACGCCGGCGTCCGTCGCCGCCCACCTCACCGAGCTCGGGATCCCGGCCGAGGAGTCGGACGTCGTGACCTCCGCCCAGGCCGTCGCCACGCTGGTGTCCGGACGCGTCGCGGCCGGTGCGCCGGTCCTCGTGGTCGGCGGCGAGGGGCTCCGGGTGGCGCTCACCGAGCGTGGGCTTCGACCGACCGCGACGGCCGAGGACGCGGCCGCCGTCGTGCAGGGCTTCGCCCCGGACGTGTCGTGGACGTTGCTGGCCGAGGGCGCGTACGCCGTCACGGCCGGCCTGCCGTGGCTCGCGAGCAACCTGGACGCGACGATCCCGACACCGCGCGGCATCGCGCCGGGCAACGGCGCGCTGGTCCAGGTCATCGCCGGGGCGACCGGGCGCCGGCCGGACGCGGTGGCCGGCAAGCCGGAGACCCCGCTGCACGACGAGGCGGTCCGGCGCACCGGCGCGCGCCGACCGATCGTCGTCGGGGACCGGCTCGACACCGACATCGAGGGCGCGAACAACGCCGGGGTGCCCAGCCTGCTCGTGCTGACCGGCGTCGCCGGCCCCGCCGGCCTCGTGCAGGCGAGGGCCGGGTTGCGGCCCACGTACGTCTCGACGGGGCTGGCGGACGGTCTCCTCGAGCCGCACCCGGCCGTCGACGAGCAGGACGGCGCCTGGTCGTGCGGCGGCTGGCGGGTGCGGCGCGGCACCGCTGCGGGCGGCGGGCTGCAGGTCTCGGGCGAGGGAGCCCCGCTGGACGGGCTGCGAGCGGTCAGCGTGGCGGCCTGGTCGGGGGAGCCGCTGTCGTCGGACGAGGCGGCCAGGGTGGTCGAGGCCGTCGGGTTCTGAGGGTCGTGTCGATTGCCGGCGGCGGTCGCTCAGAGCCGCTCAGAGCATCGAGCGCAGCTTGAGCAGGTCGCGGACGCCGGCCTCGACCTTGACCCGGCCGGCGAGCCAGGCCTGCCCGAAGTTGAGGTCGCCCTCGGTCAGCGCGACCAGGTCGTCGCTGGACGACGTGAGCCGGATCTGGGCCTTCGGGGCGGGGTCGGTGGTGATGTCGGTGATGTGCCCGTCGCTGAGCTGACCCGAGAAGGTCACGTCGAGGTCCGGCACGTAGCAGCTCAGGCTGCGGTCGAACGTGTGCCTCTTGCGCTCGTCCTCGTCCACGCCGCGCAGCCTGGACGCCAGCTCTTCCAGCGCGGTGCGGCACTGCGCGATGCTCGCCATCTCCGGTGCTCGCCCTCCTCGTGCCGGCCCCGTATCCGTGCAGGCGCGAGACGCTACCGCAGGGCAGGTCGGAGGCCCCGAGGGGTAGCGTCTGCGCAGTGACGGACCCGGCGCGAGGAAGCGGAGGCGGCATGGTGCTCGACGGGCTGCGCGGTTACATCCAGCTGGCCAACGGCTTGACCGACGTGACGCGCGAACGTGCACGCCAGGCGGCGAAGGCCATGGTGGCGCAGGGCGAGGGGGTGGGCGCGGTCGTGCCCGCGCCGGTACGGAGCCAGGTCGGTTCCCTGACCGACGACCTGCTGGCCGCCGGCCGCGCCAACCGTGACCTGCTGCTCAACCTGGTGCGCGCCGAGGTCGAGCGGTCGGTCGCTCGGCTGGGCCTGGTCTCCGCGCAGGAGCTGTCGGCCGCCACCCGGCGGTCGCGAGCCTTGGAGCGCCGCGTCGAGGAGCTGGAGCAGGAGCTGCGCGGCGCGAAGAAGTCCACCGCGAAGAAGTCCACCGCGAAGAAGTCCACCGCGAAGAAGTCCACCGCGAAGAAGTCCACCGCGAAGAAGGCCGCGGCCAAGAAGTCCACCGCTAAGACGTCCGCGGCCGAGACGTCCGCGGCCGAGGCGCCCGCGGCCGAGGCGCCCGCGGCCGATGCGTCCACGGCCGACGACGTCCACCGCGGAGCCGGCCACGACACCGAAGTCGACCGAGGCGTGACCGAGGCGCCTCACGGCGAGCGCGAGCCCGGCCTGGTCGACGCGGACGGCGTCGACGACGCCGGGGTCGACGAGGACGTGGTGGACGCGGGGCTCGACGCGGACGTCGTGGACGATGCCGGCCCGGAGGACACCGGCCCGGACGACACCGGACCGGGCAACCCACGGATCGCCGAGGCGGTGGCCCGTCTGCAGGCGCTGGGCGACTCGCCCCCGGAGCAGCACGTCGAGGTCTACGAGGAGCTGCACCAGGTGCTGCACGACGCCCTGACCGACGCGCAGCCGTCCGACCGGCCCGGCGACGCGACAGGCAGCGGCGGCGCAGGCGGCGCGCAGCAGTGACCCGGCGCGCCCGGCTGGACGCGGAGCTGGTCCGCCGCGGACTCGCCCGGTCTCGGGAGCAGGCCCAGGAGCTGGTGGCCGCCGGGCAGGTGCGGGTCCCCGGACGTACGACCGTGAAGGCGGCCACCCAGGTGACGCCGGCCGAGCCGATCGTGGTCGAGGAGCCGCCCGGCGTGGGGTACGTGTCCCGCGGCGGGCACAAGCTCGCGGGCGCGCTGGACGCGTTCGAGGCGCACGGGCTCACGGTGGCCGGCCGGCGGGCGCTGGACGCCGGCGCGTCGACCGGCGGCTTCACCGACGTGCTGCTGCGCCGGGGTGCCGTCTCGGTGCTGTGCGTCGACGTGGGCTACGGGCAGCTGGCCTGGTCGCTGCAGACCGACGACCGGGTCACGGTGCTCGACCGGACAAACGTCCGGGACCTCGAGCCGGCAGCGGTCGGCGACCCGGTCGACCTGGTGGTGGGGGACCTGTCCTTCATCTCGCTGCGGCTGGTGCTGAGCGCCCTGGTCGCTGTCACGGGCGAGGAGTCCGACCTGGTGCTGATGGTGAAGCCGCAGTTCGAGGTCGGGCGGGAGGCGCTCGGCCCCGGCGGCGTCGTGCGGGAGCCGGGGTTGCGCGCCGAAGCAGTGCGCGGCGTTGCCGCGGCGGCCGGGGCGCTCGGTCTGGGCGTCGCCGGCGTCACCGCGAGCCCGCTGCCGGGGCCGGCGGGCAACGTGGAGTACTTCCTGTGGCTGCGGCGGGACGCCGAGCCGCTCGACGGGGCCGCTCTCGAGCGGGCCGTCGCCGAGGGCCCGCAGTGACCGGCCGCACGGTGCTCTTCGTCGGGCACACCGGGCGGGACGAGGCGCTGGCGGCGGTGCGCGGGGCAGCGCAGCGCTTCGCGGCGGCCGGGGTCGGCGTCCGGGTCCTCGCCGACGAGGCCGCCGACATCGGCCTCGAGGGAGTCCAGGCCGTCGACCCGTCCGACGGGCAGGCGGCCGACGGTTGCGAGGTGGTGGTCGTCTTCGGCGGCGACGGGACGCTGCTGCGGGCCGCGGAGATAGCCCGCGACACGAGCACACCGCTGCTCGGCGTCAACCTGGGGCACGTCGGCTTCCTCGCGGAGGCCGAACGGGAGGGGCTCGACGACACGGTCGACCGCGTCGTGGCCCGCAGCTACACCGTCGAGGAGCGGATGACCCTCGACGTGACGGTCACGGTCGACGGCCAGGTGGCCGCGAGGAACTGGGCGGTCAACGAGGCCTCGGTGGAGAAGGCCAGCCGCGAGCGGATGCTCGAGGTGGTGGTCGAGGTCGACGGCCGGCCGCTGTCGCGATGGGGCTGCGACGGGATCGTGCTGGCCACGCCGACCGGGTCGACCGCCTACGCGTTCTCGGCCGGCGGGCCGGTCGTCTGGCCCGAGGTCGCCGCCCTGCTGATGGTGCCGATCTCGGCGCACGCGCTCTTCGCCCGGCCGCTGGTCGTCTCGCCGGACTCGGTGATGGCCGTCGAGGTCCTGCCGCGGACCGACGGGTCGGGGGTGCTGTGGTGCGACGGCCGCCGGGCGGCCGAGCTGCCGCGCGGCGCCCGGATCGAGGCCCGGCGCGGTGCGCGACCCGTGCGGCTGGCCCGGCTGCACACCGCTCCGTTCACCGACCGGCTGGTGGCGAAGTTCGACCTGCCGGTCATGGGGTGGCGCGGCGCGCGCGGCGGCCAGGCGCGCGAGAACGGTGATGTCCAGGGCACGCACTAGGCTCGGCAGCCGTGCTGGAGGAGATGCGGATCAGCGGCCTCGGCGTCATCGAGGACGCCGTGCTCGAGCTCGCGCCCGGGCTCACCGTCGTCTCCGGCGAGACCGGAGCCGGCAAGACCATGGTGGTCACCGGTCTGGGGCTGCTCTTCGGCGGCCGGGCCGACCCGGGCGCCGTCCGCGCGGGCACCTCCCAGGCCGTCGTCGAGGGCCGGGTGCGCGTCGACCCGGCGGGGCCGGTCGCCGCCAGGGCCGCCGAGGCCGGCGGCGACCTGGACGACGACGTCCTCGTCCTGGTCCGCAGCGTCTCGGCCGAGGGCCGCTCCCGCGCCTACCTGGGCGGCCGCGGTGTCCCGGCGTCGACGCTCGCGGAGCTGGCCGACTCGTGCGTCGCCGTGCACGGCCAGTCCGACCAGTCGAGGCTGCTGCAGCCGGCACGGCAGCGGGCCGCCCTGGACAGCTACGCCGGCGCCGCCGTCGCGGTCCCGTTGGCGGCGTACCGCCGGGCCTTCGACGAGCTCCGGTCGGTGCGGGCCGAGCTCAGCGAGATCACCGAGCGCGCCCGCGAGCGCGCGCAGGAGGCCGACGTGCTGCGTTTCGGCCTGGACGAGATCGAGGCGGTGTCGCCGCAGCCGGGCGAGGCCAGGGCACTGGCGGTGGAAGAGGCGCGGCTGGGGCACGCCGACTCGCTGCGGGCCTCGGCCGACAGCGCGCGGTCGGCGTTGGTCGGCGACGACGCGGCGCTGGACGTGCCCGACGCCACCGGCCTGGTCGGGTCCGCCCGGGCAGCTCTGGAGAACGCCGGCGTCGACGACCCCGAGCTGGACGCGCTGGTGGCCCGGTTGCGCGAGCTCGCCTACCTGCTGGGCGACCTGGGGGCCGACGTCGCGTCCTACGCCTCGGCGGTCGAGACCGACCCGGCGCGGCTGGCGGTGGTGCAGGAGCGGCGGGCCGCGGTCACCCGGCTGGTCCGGAAGTACGCCGACACGGCTCTGGACGGGCCGCCGCGAGCCGACGAGGAGCCGGACGAGGCGGCTGCCGTGCTGGCCTGGTCGGAGCGCGCCGCGGCCCGGCTGGCGGCTCTGGACGGCGACGACGACCGGGTCGCCGGGCTCTCGGCCCGGGCGTCGGAGCTCGCCGCCGAGCTGGGCCGGCTGGCGGGCGAGCTGACCGCCGCGCGGACGGCAGCGGCCGAGCGCTTCGGGGTCGAGGTGACCACCGAGCTGGCGTCGCTGGCGATGGCCAACGCCGCGGTCGAGGCCCGGGTGACCCAGACGGCGGCGGCGGACGGCGCCGCTCGCGACGCGGCGCTGCAGGTGGCGGGCCGGTGGCTCGCCTTCGGGCCGACCGGTGTCGACGACGTGGAGGTGCTGCTGCGCCCGCACGCCGGGGCACCCTTCCGCTCGCTGCAGAAGGGCGCGTCCGGCGGCGAGCTCTCCCGGGTGATGCTGGCCGTCGAGGTCGTGCTGGCGGGGGCCGACCCGGTGCCCACGCTGGTCTTCGACGAGGTGGACGCCGGGGTGGGTGGCAAGGCGGCGGTCGAGGTCGGGCGGCGGCTGGCGGCGCTCGCCCGGACGGCCCAGGTGGTGGTCGTGACCCACCTGCCGCAGGTCGCGGCCTTCGCCGACCAGCACCTGGTGGTGCGCAAGGCCGACGACGGGATGGTGACCCGCAGCGGGGTCGTGGCGCTCGACCAGGCGGGCCGGCTGCAGGAGCTCTCGCGGATGCTCGCCGGGCTCGAGGAGTCGAGGTCCGCCCGGGCCCACGCCAAGGAGCTGCTGGCCGCGGCCGCCCAGGACAAGCTGGCCGGCTGACTGTCCGTCCTGACCCGTCCTGACCCTCCTGGCCTCTGACCTGACCGTGGCGCGGCGCGCCTGCGTCAATCCCAGGAGTCACACCAGTCACATGACAGCATCGCGAGCATGCGCCTCGCCACGCTTCGCCGTGCCCGCACGGAGCCACCGCTTCCGGGGATCCACGGGACAGCCCGGGTCGACCCGGTGGCCGCCCGGCTGGCGGGCCGGGCGCGCCCCGGCGACGTCGCCGTCATCGAGCACCTCGACCTGGACGCCGGCACGGCCCGCCTGCTGGTGGCCGCCCGCGTCGGCGCCGTCGTCAACGCCGCACCGAGCATCAGCGGCCGCTACCCCAATCTCGGCCCCCGGGTGCTGGCCGAGGCCGGCGTGCCGGTGCTGGACCGGGCCGGTGCCGAGGTCATGCGCCTGGTCGGCGACGGCGACCGGCTCCGGCTCGACGGCGACACCCTCTACAAGGGAGACACCGCGATCGCGACCGGCCAGGTCCTGGACGGCGACGCGGTCCACCGCCAGATGGAGCAGGCGCGCGCCGGGCTGACCCACCAGCTCGAGGCGCTGGCGAACAACACCGTCGAGCACGTCCGCCGGGAGCGTGACCTGCTGCTGGACGGTGAGGGGTTTCCCCCGCTCGAGACCGACATCGCCGGCCGCCCGGTGCTCGTCGTGTCGACCGGTCCAGGCTGCCGCGAGGAGCTGCGGCGGCTGCGCCACTGGGTCCGCGACGTCCATCCGGTGCTCGTCGGCGTCGACGAGGGGGCCGACGCCCTGCTCGCAGCGGGGCTCAAGCCGCACCTCGTGGTCGGCAACCCGGAGCTGGTGGTCGAGCAGGCCCTGGTCGGCGGCCCCGAGGTGGTCGTGCGGGTGGACAGGGGCACCGGGGCGGAGCTGCCCGGGCAGGCACCCGGGCTCGACCGGGCCGACGCACTGGGCGCCCGCACCGTCATCTTCCCGGTGACCGGCTCGGCCGAGGACGCCGCGCTGCTGCTGGTGCACGCCAACCGGCCGACGCTGATCGTCGGTGTCGGCACCTCGGTCGTGCTGGCCGACTTCGTCGACCGCAGCCGCGCCGACATGGCCGGCACGTTCCTCACCCGTCTCACGGTCGCCGACCGCCTCGTCGACCCGACCACCGTCGCGGCCCTGCACCGCCGGTCAGCCCGCACCTGGCCGCTGTGGCTGCTGCTGGTCGTGCTGGTCGCCGGCATCGTCGCCACCGCGGTCCTGGCGGGTGACGACACGGTCGTCGGCCAGTGGCGGAACGACTCCGTCGAGGCTGTGCAGTCCTGGCTCGGCACCGGGGGCAGCTCGTGACAGGCGGGCGCCACCTCCTGCTCTCGCTGGCCGCGTCCGGTCTGGCCCTGCTGCTCGGTGTGGTCGTCGGCGCCGGCCCGGTCGCGGAGCAGGACGCGGCGGGCAGCGCGAGGCAGAACCGCGCGCTGGCGGTCCGCGTCGACGACCTCGAGGGCCGGGTCGCGGCGCTGCGCGACGCCTCGGCCGCCGACGCAAAGGCGGTGGCCGCAGTGGCGCGCCCGCTGACCGCCGGTCGCCTCGACGGCCGCTCGGTGCTCGTGGTCACCACGCCCGGTGCCGGCGACGAAGACGTCAGCGCCGTGAAGGCAGCGCTCGAGGGTGCCGGCGCCACCCTCACCGGCACGCTGAGGCTGCAGGAGCCCTACGTCGACCCGGCCAAGGCGCAGTCACCGCTGGAGGACCTGAGCCTGCGGCTGGTGCCGCCGGAGGTCGACTTCCCGGACGGGGCGCTGCCGATCGAGCGGGTCGGCACCGTGCTCGCCCGGTCGACGGTGCAGGCGCCGGACGAGGGCGACACCCCCGACGACGGGATCGACAAGGACGCGGCCGAAGTGATCGCGGGGCTGGACGAGCTCGACGCGGTGCGCCTCGACGGCACCCCGGGAACGCGGGCCGAGCTCGCGGTGATGGTCACCGGCCCCGGTGACGACGAGGAGGCGCACCCGGCCCTCGTCGGGCTGCTCGACGCGCTGGACGCGGCGAGCCTCGGGGCCGTCCTGACCGGCCCCGGGACCGCGAAGACCGGGCTCCTGGGCGCCGTACGGCAGGGGACTCGCTCCGCCACCGACGGGCCGTCGACGGTGGACTCGGCGGGCACCACCGTCGGTTCGGCCGCGACCGTCCTGGCACTCGCCGAGCAGCTCACCGGCCGCTCCGGTGACTACGGCCTCGCGGAGTCGGCGCGTCGTGTCGTCCCGGTCGTCGGCAGCGACTGATAACCTCGAAGCCCGTGGACGGGCAGAGTCTCCTCTGCCGGCACTCGAGCCCACGGGAGCCCCCCTTGGCCGCACCGGCGACCACCAAGCACATCTTCGTGACCGGGGGCGTCGCCTCCTCGATCGGCAAGGGCCTGACCGCCTCCGGGCTCGGTCACCTGCTGCGCTCCCGCGGACTCCGGGTCACCATGCAGAAGCTCGACCCCTACCTCAACGTGGACCCAGGGACGATGAACCCGTTCCAGCACGGCGAGGTCTTCGTCACCGACGACGGGGCCGAGACCGACCTCGACGTCGGGCACTACGAGCGCTTCCTCGACCGCGACCTGCACGGGTCGGCCAACGTCACGACGGGGCAGGTCTACTCGTCGGTGATCGCCAAGGAGCGGCGAGGGGAGTACCTCGGCGACACCGTCCAGGTGATCCCGCACATCACCAACGAGATCAAGGCCCGGATCCGCGCCATGGCGGGGCCCGACGTCGACGTCGTCATCACCGAGATCGGCGGCACCGTCGGCGACATCGAGTCGCTGCCCTTCCTGGAGGCCGTCCGCCAGGTCCGTCACGACGTCGGCCGGGACAACGTCTTCTTCCTGCACATCTCGCTGGTGCCATACATCGGACCGTCCGGCGAGCTCAAGACCAAGCCGACGCAGCACTCGGTCGCCGCGCTGCGCTCGATCGGCATCCAGCCCGACGCCATCGTCTGCCGCTCCGACCGCGAGATCCCGCCCAACGTCAAGCGCAAGATCTCGCTGATGTGCGACGTCGACGAGGAGGCGGTGGTCGCGGCCAAGGACGCGCCGTCGATCTACGACATCCCCAAGGTGCTGCACGCGGAGGGTCTGGACGCGTACGTCGTCAGGCGGCTCAACCTGCCGTTCCGCGACGTGGAGTGGAGCGAGTGGGACGACCTGCTCCGGCGCGTCCACCGGCCGACCCACCAGGTCACGGTGGCCCTGGTCGGCAAGTACATCGACCTGCCCGACGCCTACCTGTCGGTGACCGAGGCGCTGCGGGCAGGTGGTTTCGCCAACGACTGCAAGGTGCTGATCCGCTGGGTCACCTCCGACGACTGCCAGACGCCGGAGGGTGCGGCGCGCCAGCTCGAGGGAGTCGATGCGGTCTGCATCCCGGGCGGCTTCGGAGTGCGCGGCATCGAGGGCAAGCTCGGCGCGGTGCGCCATGCCCGGGAGAACAGGATCCCGACCCTCGGCCTGTGCCTCGGACTGCAGTGCATGGTCATCGAGTACGCCCGGCACGTGGCCGGTCTCGAGGACGCCGGGTCGACGGAGTTCGACGAGTCGACGACCCACCCGGTGATCTCCACGATGGCCGACCAGCACGACGTGGTGGCCGGCGAGCGCGACATGGGCGGCACGATGCGGCTCGGGCTCTACCCGGCGCACCTTGCCGAGGGGTCGCTCGCGGCCGAGGTCTACGGCGCGACGTTCGTCGAGGAGCGCCACCGGCACCGTTACGAGGTCAACAACTCCTACCGCGACCAGCTCGGCGAGGCCGGGCTGGTCTTCTCCGGCACCTCGCCGGACGGGCGGCTGGTCGAGTACGTCGAGCTGCCGCGCGAGACGCACCCCTACTTCGTCGCCACCCAGGCGCACCCGGAGTTCCGCTCCCGCCCGGCGCGGGCGCACCCGCTCTTCGCCGGCCTGGTCGCGGCGGCGGTGGCTGCCCAGTCCGCCTCGCCGGCCGACGCGAGCGACTCGGGGAGCTCGGGCGACGTGGAGCAGGTCGACCTGACGTCGGCGGGCGCGCCCACCACGTGACGCCGATCAGCGACGAACTGGCCGACCTGCCGGTGCTCTCGAGCGAGCGCGTCCACGACGGCCTCGTGTGGGACGTACGGCGCGACGTCGTCGACCTGGGTCACGGCACCGTCACGCGGGAGGTGCTCGTGCACACCGGCGCCGTCGGCGTGCTGGCGCTGGACGCCGAGGAGCGGGTCCTGCTGCTGCGGCAGTACCGCCACCCGGTGGGTCACTTCCTGTGGGAACCGCCGGCCGGTCTGCTGGACGTGCCGGGCGAGGACGCGCTGGTCACCGCGCGACGCGAGCTGGCCGAGGAGGCCGACCTGGTCGCTGACGACTGGCACGTGCTGGTCGACTACTTCAACTCCCCGGGCGGCAGCACCGAGTCCTTCCGCTGCTACCTGGCGCGGGGGCTGTCGGAGGTGCCGGAGGCCGAGCGCCACGAGCGCGAGGACGAGGAGCGTGACATGGCCACGGTGTGGCTGCCCCTGGACGAGGCGCGGGACATGGTGCTCGCCGGGCGGCTGCACAACCCGACCGCGGTCAACGGGATCCTCGCCGCGTGCGCGGCCCGGGACGCCGGCTGGGCGACGCTGCGGCCGGCCGACGCGCCGTGGCCGGAGCGGTCGCCGGGCCGCTGACCCGGGTGCCGGTGCTGGCGCAGCCGCGGACGATAGGGGCTGGCGCGCGGTGGGCCGGCGGGGCACAGTGGTCGTCGTGACTGACGACACCGTTCGCGACCGGACCGACGAGATCGATCAGCCCGACCAGCCCGACCTCGAGTACGACCTCGCGCACGAGACCGACGTCCGGCAGGTCGCCCCGGAGTCGGTCGTCGAGGCGGTCTACGTGCCAACGCAGACGATCGACTACGACGGGGACTACGGCTACGACCTCGCCCACGAGGTCCCCGGCCGCTGACGGGCCGTGGCGGCCTCCAGGGCCCGCCCACCGGTCAGACCCAGCTCGTCGAGCTCGAGCCGGGCGAGCGCCGCGGTGGCGGCCGGGTCGTCGGCCTTCCACCCGCGGATAACGTCGGGGTCGATCTTGGCGAGCCGGCGCAGCGGCTGGCGCGCGAGCGCCCGCACCGCGAGCAGGTCGGCGCCCGCGGACCCGGCCTTCAGCAGGCGGTGCGCCGCCGAGGCCTCGGCGACCCAGGCGAGCCGCCGGGGGAGCCAGAGCGCCAGGAGCAGCAGGATCGGCACACCGGCGACCAGGATCCCGGCCAGCCGGGCCAGGTCCGCGACGGCGTCCTGGTAGTCCTGGGCGGTCAGGGCCAGGTCGCGACTGGCTCCCGCGAGGGCCTTGAAGGGCTCGGCGAGCGTCCCGCCCACGAGCGGGGCGTCGGCCACGCCGCCCGCCGCGTCCCGCATCCGGCCGTCGACGTCGCGGGCGGCGGCCTCCGCCTCGCGCCCCGGGCCGGCGAGAGCCGCCACCTTGTCCGTGGTGGCCCGGCCGAGCCGGACGCACAGGTAGACCAGGACCACCACGAGCACGTCGCCGAGGAGCTGGTTCACCAGGCGCAGCGGCCGCTCCGCGTAGAGCTTCATCCGGACGGCCTTCCCCGGTCCGTGGTGTCCTAGACTCCCGGGCGCCGACAACGAGGTCGGCAGCGACGACCAGCCGGCAGCCCCTCCGGCGGGCCGAGAGGACTTGATAGCCGTGAAGGTCGGTATCCCTCGCGAGGTCAAGAACCACGAGTACCGCGTGGCCATCACTCCCGCCGGCGTGCACGAGCTGGTCCGCAACGGCCACGACGTCGTCATCGAGAAGGACGCCGGTGCCGGCTCGTCCATCCCCGACGGGGACTACACCGCTGCCGGTGCCGAGATCCTGCCCGCTGCTGACGACGTCTGGGCGGCCGGCGACCTGATCCTCAAGGTCAAGGAGCCGATCGAGCAGGAGTACGGCCGGATGCGGGCGGGCCAGACCCTCTTCACCTACCTGCACCTGGCTGCCTCCAAGCCGTGCACCGACGCGCTGATCGACCGCAAGGTCACCGGCATCGCCTACGAGACCGTCGAGCTGCCGGACCGCTCGCTGCCGCTGCTGGCGCCGATGTCCGAGGTCGCCGGCCGCCTCGCGCCGCAGGTGGGCGCGCACACCCTGATGCGGGCCGAGGGCGGCCGCGGGATCCTGATGGGTGGCGTCTCCGGTGTGTACGCCGCGAAGGTGGTCGTGATCGGCGCCGGGGTGTCCGGGATGAACGCGGCCGCGATCGCGCTCGGCATGCAGGCCGAGGTGCTGCTGCTCGACCGCAACATCGACCGGCTCCGCCAGGCCGACCGGATCTACCAGGGGCACCTGCAGACGGTCGCCTCCAACACCTACGAGATCGAGCGTGCCTGCGTCGACGCGGACATGGTCATCGGGGCCGTGCTCGTGCCCGGCGCCAAGGCACCGACCCTGGTCACCAACGACCTGGTGTCGCGCATGCAGCCCGGCTCCGTGCTGGTCGACATCTCCATCGACCAGGGCGGCTGCTTCGAGGACTCGCGGCCCACGACGCACGACGACCCGACCTACAAGGTCCACGACTCGGTGTTCTACTGCGTGGCCAACATGCCCGGGGCGGTCCCGCACACGTCGACCTACGCGCTGACCAACGTCACGCTGCCGTACGCCGTCGAGCTGGCCAACCGCGGCTGGCGCGACGCACTGCGACGCGACAAGGCTCTGGCGCTCGGCCTGAACACGTACGACGGCCGGATCACCTACGGGCCGGTGGCCGAGGCGCACGGCGCCGAGGTCCTCCCGCTCGACGAGGTCCTGCGCTAGCCCGTGACTGCATGACAGAGGCGCTGGACACGGCGCTGCGCGGCTACCTCGACCACCTCACGGTCGAGCGCGGCCTGGCGCCGAACACGCTCGCGTCCTACCGGCGCGACCTGCGTCGCTACCTCGCGCACCTCGCCGCGCGCGGAGTCACCGACCCCGGTGCGGTGGCGGAGGCAGACGTCTCGTCCTTCCTGATGGCGCTGCGGGAGGGCGACGAGGAGCACCCGCCGCTGGCCGCCACCTCGGCGGGGCGGGCGGTCGTCGCGGTTCGCGGCTTCCACCGCTTCCTGCTGCGCGAAGGCCTCACCACGTCCGACCCGGCACGCGGGGTGCGGCCGCCCACGCCACCGAAGCGGCTGCCGAAGGCGATCTCGGTGGAGGAGGTCGAAGCGCTGCTCGCGGCGGCGGGCGCGGACGAGACGCCGCGGGCGGTGCGCGACCGGGCGCTGCTCGAGCTGCTCTACGGCTGCGGCGCCCGCATCTCCGAGGCCGTGGGGCTGGACATGGACGAGCTGGACATGGAGCAGGGCGTGGTCCGGCTGCTCGGCAAGGGCAGCAAGGAACGGGTCGTGCCGGTCGGGTCGTACGCCCGGGAGGCCGTCCAGGCCTACCTGGTGCGGGCCCGCCCTGCGCTGGCCGCCGCCGGCAAGGGGTCGCCCGCCCTCTTCCTGAACTCTCGCGGCGGCCGGCTGTCGCGGCAGAGCGCCTGGACGGCGCTGCGCGCGGCGGCCCAGCGGGCCGGGATCACCCGCGAGGTGTCACCGCACACCCTGCGGCACTCCTTCGCGACCCATCTCCTGGACGGCGGCGCGGACGTCCGGGTCGTGCAGGAGCTGCTCGGCCATGCCTCGGTGACCACGACCCAGGTCTACACGCTGGTCACCGTCGACCGGCTGCGCGAGGTCTACGCAACCTCTCACCCGCGCGCCCGCTGACTGCGCGGACCCGTGGACCGATCGTCAGGGTGCCGCGGTGAAGAACGCCGGCATGCTGGCTGCTGCGGGCCCGCCCGGGCAGACCAGGTCGTGGTCGGCGCTGTCGGTCCACCACTGGGCGAGGACGACGGGACCGCCCTGGAAGGACGCCTCGGAGCACCGGCTCAGCGCGACCGACTTCGAACGCGGCCCCGCGGTGTGCCACTCGGGCAGCCCCCAGGACACCCGGCCGACGATGTCGGTCCACTGCAGCGACGTCGAGTAGAACCCGGTCGCGATGCCGGCGTCCTGGTAGGCGCGAGCCACCCCGCGGACGACGGCCCGGTTGTTGCGGCGGTCGCTGGACCAGGGGCGGATCGAGTAGTGCTCGACGTCGATCCAGACGTGCGGGACCGTCAGGCCGACCGTGCCCAGCCGGCCGAGGTTGTAGCGGCCCTCGGCGTAGCCGACGTTGCGCAGCCGGGAACGCAGCGTGGTGCCCGCATAGGGCCCCGTGGCGCCGTACCGCGAGAGCTGGCGGGCGGTGGGCCAGGTGGCGACGGCGTAGGCCGAGACGGGGACCCGCCGGTCGCGCGCCCACTGGACCTGGCTCGCGAGGCAGGGGTTGGGCGTGAACGCCGGGCCGTTGGTCAGCCCGATGACGACGAAGCGCGCCCGGTCGCCCGGCATCGGGAGACCGAGCGAGCGTCGGGACGGGATACCCATCCCGACCGGGCACTGCGGCCAGGAGACGTCGCCGCCGGTGACCACCGTGCTGCCGGTGCCCCCGAGGGACACCGGGGCCGCCGAGGCGGCCGGGGCGGCGACCAGGCCCGACCCGAGCGCTGCGAGCGCGGCGGCGAGGGCGAGGGGACGGGTCAGGGCGCGGGTGAGGGACGGCACCGGGGTTGTGTCGGCGCTCCGGGGCGCTCACCTGAGGCGGTTTGCCGAACGCTGGCGGTCGTGCGCGGGGCGCGAGGCCCACCTGCCGGATTCCCCGGACCGGCCCCGGCGTGGCGGCTTCGGATCGCCGGGGACGCTGCCTACTGTCGAGGCTCGAAGGTCGGTACGGCGACAGGCCGACGAGTCGACATATCCGTGAGGACGGCCCCGTGAGCACCCAACCGTACGTCCCGCCCGAGGCGGCCAGCGACGCGCTCGAGCTCGTCGGGGTCCCCGAGACCCCGCCGGCGGCACCAGGCGAGCACCAGCCGGTGCCGCCGGTGGAGCTGACCACCCCACTGGCCACCCACGAGCCCGACCCGGCCGTGGCCGCCGCGTCCGCTGCCGGCCGTCCGATAGGCCCGACCGGGCGTCCCATGCCGCTGATCCCGGACCCGCCGCCGCGGGAGACGCACGGCCCGGCCCGGATCATCTCGATGTGCAACCAGAAGGGTGGCGTCGGCAAGACGACGACCACGATCAACCTGGGCGCGGCCCTGGCGGAGTACGGCCGCAAGGTGCTGCTCGTCGACTTCGACCCGCAGGGATCCCTGTCGGTCGGCCTCGGCGTCAACCCCTACGACATCGACAAGAGCGTCTACAACCTGCTCATGGAGCGGGGGACCGCGCTCGAGGACGTCGTCATCAAGACCAACGTGCCGGGCATGGACCTGCTGCCCAGCAACATCGACCTGTCGGCCGCCGAGGTCCAGCTGGTCACCGAGGTCGCCCGCGAGCAGGTGCTCTCCCGGGCGCTCGCGCCGGTGGTCGGCGACTACGACTTCGTGATCATCGACTGCCAGCCGTCGCTCGGCCTGCTCACGGTCAACGCGCTCACCGCGAGCCACGGCGTGATCGTGCCGCTGGAGTGCGAGTTCTTCGCGCTGCGCGGCGTGGCGATGCTCGTCGAGACGATCCAGAAGGTGCAGGACCGGCTCAACCCCGAGCTCGAGATCGACGGCCTGGTCGCCACGATGTACGACTCCCGCACGGTCCACAGCCGCGAGGTCCTGGCCCGGCTGGTCGAGGCCTTCGAGGACAAGGTCTTCCACACCGCGATCAGTCGGACGGTCCGCTTCCCGGAGACCACCGTCGCCGGCGAGCCGATCACGACCTTCGCGACGGCCTCGGGCGGCGCCTACTCCTACCGGCAGCTGGCCCGGGAGGTCATCGCCCGGTGCCCGGGCACGTGAGCAGTACTCCCGGGGAGATGCCCCCCGCGGCTCCCGACGCCTCCGGTGAGACGCTGCCGGAGCAGGCACCCGCCCTGGTCCGCCGGCTGCGCCCCGCGGGCGCGGCCCGGCGCACCACCGGGCGCGAGCGCCACGACGAGAAGATCACCGTCTACGTCAGCCCGGAGGAGCTGGTCGCCATCGAGCAGGCCCGGCTGGTGCTGCGCGCGGAGCACGGCGTCGCCGTGGACCGCGGGCGGCTGGTCCGGGAGGCCGTGGCGGAGATGCTGATCGACCTGGACGCCCACGGCGAGGCCAGCGTGGTCGTCCAACGGCTGCGCCCCGAGTGACCGGCGCCCCCGGCCGCCCCGGCTGATCGGTTTCTCGCGGATGGCGGTGCTGGACTACCGTGCGGCGGTGGACCCGAGCGCGGATGCGAGCGAGGACGCGGCGGTCGCCTCGTCCGGGTCCGGCGACTTCCGGGTCGATCTCGGGGACCTCTTCGAGGGCCCGTTCGACCTGCTCCTCGGCCTGATCGCCAAGCACAAGCTGGACGTCACCGAGGTGGCCCTGTCCAGGGTCACCGACGAGTTCATCGCGCACATCAAGAGCAAGGGTCCCGAGTGGGACCTGGGCCAGGCGACCGAGTTCCTCGTCGTGGCAGCCACCCTGCTGGACCTCAAGGCCGCCCGCCTGCTGCCCAGCGGCGAGGTCGACGACGAGGAGGACCTGGCCCTCCTCGAGGCGCGCGACCTGCTCTTCGCCCGGCTGCTGCAGTACCGCGCCTACAAGCAGGTGGCCGCGGTCTTCGCCGGCCGGATGGCCGTCGAGGCGGGCCGCTACGCCCGGGCCGTGAGCCTGGAGCCGCAGCTCGCGTCCCTGCTGCCCGAGGTGCTCATCGGGCTGGGGCCGACGGAGTTCGCGGCGCTGGCCGCCCGGGCCATGGCGCCCCGGCCGGTGCCGATGGTGTCGATGGACCACCTGCACGCGCCCGCCGTGAGCGTGAAGGAGCAGGCCGGGATCCTGGTCATCGCCCTGCGACGGTCGCGGACCAGCACCTTCCGCCAGCTCGTCGCCGACTGCGAGGGCACCCTGGTGGTGGTCGCGCGCTTCCTGGCGCTCCTCGAGCTCTACCGCGAGGGCGCGGTGACCTTCGACCAGATGGACCCGCTGGGCGAGCTGCACATCCGCTGGACCGGCACCGACGACGGCGAGGTCGACGTCGAGGACGAGTTCGACGACGTCCCGCCACCCGAGGGCGCGGCGGACCCGCCGCCCGACGACGCGGTGCCACTCGAGGTCGCCGAAGCCGACCAGCCTGACGACGTACGCCCGCAACAGCCGCAGGAGAGCGCCACCGATGACTGACCAGCCCGACCAGAGCCACCACGAGCAGCCCGCCGACCACGAGCCGGACGTGCAGCTCGCGCACCTCGGCCACCTCGGCGACGTCGGTGGCGACCACCCTGGTCTGCGGACCGCGCTCGAGGCGATCCTGATGGTTGTCGACGAGCCGGTCGGCGACGTGCTGCTCGCCCAGGTGACCGAGCGGCCCACCGACGAGGTGCGCGAGGCGCTGCACGCGCTGGCGACGGAGTACGACGAGGCCGGGCGCGGCTTCGAGCTGCGCGAGGTCGCCGGCGGCTGGCGCTTCTACACCCGGGCGTCGTGCGCGGCGTACGTCGAGCGCTTCGTCCTCGACGGCCAGCAGGCACGACTGACCCAGGCCGCTCTCGAGACCCTCGCGGTCGTGGCGTACCGGCAGCCGGTGAGCCGGGCGCGGGTCTCCGCGGTGCGCGGCGTCAACGTCGACGGCGTGATGCGGACGCTGGTCGCGCGCGGGCTGGTCGAGGACGCGGGCCGCGACGGGGGCGGCGAGGGCGGCTCGATCCTCTACCGGACGACGTCGTACTTCCTGGAGCGGCTGGGCCTGCGCTCGCTGGAGGAGCTGCCCGACCTGGCGCCCTTCCTGCCGGAGCTGGACACGGTCGACGACCTGGCCGGCGCGTGAGCCGCGAGGGAACGGGGGCACGCACGGGGGCGGATGCGGAGGGTGTGCGGCTGCAGCGGGTGCTCGCCGCCGCCGGGCTGGGCAGCCGGCGGGCCTGCGAGGTCCTGATCGAGGAGGGCCGGGTCGAGGTCGACGGCACCACCGTGCGGACCCAGGGGATGCGCGTCGACCCGGAGACCGCCGTCATCAAGGTCGACGGGATGCGGATCGCGAGCGCTCCCGACCACGTCTACCTCGCGCTGAACAAGCCGCGCGGCGTCGTGAGCACGATGAGCGACCCGGAGGGGCGCCCGTCGCTGGAGCAGTACGTCGCGGACCGGTCGGCCCGGCTCTTCAACGTCGGGCGGCTCGACGCCGAGACCGAGGGCCTCATCCTGCTCACCAACGACGGCGACCTGGCCCACCGGCTGGCGCACCCGTCCTTCGGCGTCACCAAGACCTACCTGGCCGAGGTGGTCGGCCCGGTGGCCCGCGACGTCGGGCGGCGGCTGAAGGACGGGATCGAGCTCGACGACGGGGTGGTCCAGGCGGACGGCTTCAAGCTGGTGAGCACCGTGGGCAACCGGGTGATGGTCGAGGTGTCCCTGCACGAGGGCCGCAAGCACGTCGTGCGCCGGATGATGGCGGCCGTCGGGCACCCGGTGTCCCGGCTGGTCCGCACCGAGGTCGGCCCGATCACGCTGGGCAACCTCAAGCCGGGCAAGCACCGCCGGCTCACCCAGCAGGAGGTCGGCGCGCTCTACCAGGCCGTCGGCCTGTAGGCACGCCGCCCCGCCGGCCTCGCCGAGCGCTGCCAGCTGGCCCGCGAGCGACCGGGGTGTCGGGCGTTTCGGGAGCGCTCGCCGGCTGACCCCGTCAGCGGTAGCGCTCGGCGGCTGACCCCGTCAGCGCTGGCGGGCCTGCTGGTGCAGCTCGATCAGTCGCTGCGGCGGGGTCGCCGCGACCACCTCGGCGAGCAGGTCGGTGCGCAGGTCGCTGGGCTCGCGGAAGCGCAGGCAGCTCTTGCCCATGTCGAGCCGGCGGCCGTCCTCGGTCCAGCGCCGCCGGAAGTCCTCGGCCTCCTCGGAGTCGGAGTAGAGGCCCATCAGGTAGAGCGCGTTGTGCCGCTTCTGCGCGGCCAGGCTCACGTAGGCCAGCGGCTGCCCGTTGTACGTGTCCGGGAAGGTCTCCAGCGGCACCGACCAGGTGATCATCCCCCAGGCGACCGTCTCCGCGTAGCCCTCGGGCATCGCGTCGCTCACCAGCCGGTAGACCGGCTCCAGCTGGTCACGGCGCTCGTCGTCGAGCTCGGCCAGGTACTCCTGCGCGGTGGTCGCCTCGGTCCCCATGCGGCCAGGCTAGAGCGCTCGGCGACTGCCCTGCCGGCCGGTTGCCGACTACCCAGCGGGTGATCGTTTGCGACGTAGCGGACCGGGACACGCCGTCACCACCGGTGTGTCGCGACAGCTGATGTCGCAAACGATCACCGGGGGGATCAGGGGAGCAGGAGCGGGTCGGGTCCCGCTCGACGTTGGCACCGGCGAGCCGGATCACCACCCCGGATGAGTTGTTCGCCTCGTCGGACTCGGTGAGCTGGCCGTGCGGGTCTGCCGAGAGCCGCAGGCAGTAGGCGCCGTCAGCCATGGACCGCGGCAGCCGGAGCCGCTGGCCGACCAGCGTGGCGTCGTAGCGGTCCGCCCAGCCGACGCTGATGCCCTGCCGGCGGTCCCGCGCGCAGGAGGGGTAGGCCCGGGTGTGCCGCTCGGCCGCGGCGGGGTTCCGCTCGCTGTCGCGCAGGCAGAAGCTCACCTTGCTGCGCTCGACGATCGGCGTCGAGTCGTCCACGGTGGTCAGGGCGTAGCCGGCCGTACCGTCGAAGTGCCAGTGGTCGTGGGAGCGGTGGAAGAGCATGCAGCCGCCAGGCAGCTGGGTCCTGGCGCGGTCGCGCTCCCGGTCGAAGTCCCCGTCCCCGTCGCCGTCGAGGTAGACGGTCTGGACCACCAGCCGCTGCCCGGCCGGGCAGTCCACCACCGGGACCGGGTCGACCTGCAGCGGGCCGGCTCCGGTGTTGGCCAGCACGGCGGCGAACCGCAGCACCCGCTGCCCGTCGGCGCGCACCCGGATGCCCAGCTCGTCGGCCGGCAGGGACGCCAGGTCGGGCAGCAGGGCCTCGTCTGGCACCCGGTCGGCCTGCGCGCGGGTGGCCTCGGTGGCGCCGTCTCCCGCGTCAGCACCGTCGCGAGGCCGGTCGGTGGAGTCGTCGCCGCGCAGCGCCAGCGCCCCGGTGGACACGACCACCAGCGCGAGCAGGACCACGCCGACCACGCCGAGAGCGAGCAGGCGCAGCGGGTCACGGGCACCGGGCGTCCGGACCACCTCCCCGACGTCGACGGTCCTGCCGAGGCTACGACGGACGGGCGAGGTGTGGGCAGAACCGATACGCGTCCGTTACTCCAGAGGTGCGACCGGGGGCTGACCCTCGCGCCGGCCGAGCGTGACGCCGAGGCTCGCGGCGCTCACCAGGACGAGGGCGACGAGCTCGCGCGGCCCGAGGTGCTGGCCGAGGACCAGCAGCCCGGCCAGGGCGGCCGCCGCCGGCTCCAGGCTCATCAGGATCCCGAAGACGCGGGTCGGGATGCGGCGCAGCGCCGACAGCTCGAGGCCGTACGGGATGATCGAGGACAGGAACGCGACAGCGAGGCCGGCGAGCAGCACGACCGGGTCGTCCAGCGCCCGCGTCGCACCGACGGCCCCGAAGGGCAGCGCGAGCAGCGCCGCGACGAGCAGCGCCACGGCGAGCCCGTCCATCCCGGGCACCAGGCGGCCCACGTTGGCACTGGCCAGGATGTAGCCGCCCCAGAACAGCCCCGCCAGCAGGGCCAGGGCGAGCCCCGTGAGCGGCAGGTCGGTGCCGCCCTCGAGCCCGAGCAGCGCCACCCCGGCGCCGGCAAGCACCACCCAGAGCAGGTCGACCAGCCGCCGGGTCTGGACCAGGGCCACGAGCAGCGGCCCGATGAACTCCACCGTCACCGCCACGCCGAGCGGGATCTGCTGGATGGACAGGTAGAACACCAGGTTCATCGAGCCCATGGTCAGCCCGAGCAGCACAGCGGCCCGCAGCTGCGCCGGGGACCAGCGCCGGACCGCCGGGCGCACGATCGCCGTAAGGATCAGCCCGGAGAACGCCAGCCGCATCAGCGTGATGCCGTTGGGACCGGCGACATCGAAGGCTGTCCAGGCGACCGCACTGCCGAACTGGACGGACAGGATCGACACGAGCACCAGCGCCGGCGCGGGCACCCGGTCGGTCGGCGACCGGTGCGCTGGCTGCCTGTTCACCGGTCGAGCCTAGGAGGCTCCGCCTGGCGGACCGGGATAGGTTGCCGCGACGGGCGCTGCGCTGAGTGGCCGGGACCCGACGGGAGGAGGTGAGGCGCCGTGGCGGTGCGGGCGATCCGCGGTGCGGTCCAGCTCGACGAGGACGAGCGCGACCACCTCCTCGCCTCGGTCGACGAGCTGATCCGCGAGATCCTCGGGCAGAACGAGCTCGCCACCGACGACCTCGTCTCGATGATCTTCACGGCCACACCGGACCTGCGCAGCGAGTTCCCCGCGCTGGCCGCCCGCCAGCTCGGCATCGGCGACGTACCGCTGCTGTGTGCTCAGGAGCTGGACATCGCGGGCGCGATGCCGCGCGTGATCCGCGTCCTCGTCCACGCGGAGACGGACCGCACCAAGGCCGAGGTGCGACACGTCTACCTGCGCGGCGCCGCGGCGCTGCGCCGGGACCTCGCCCAGTGAGCGAGCGACGAGCGCCAGCGAGGCGCACGAGCGAACCGACAGCCCAGTGAGGGAGATCCGGTCCTGCCTCGTCGTCGGCACGGGTCTGATCGGCACCTCGGTGGCCCTCGCGCTGCGCGGGCAGGGCGTCGAGGTGCACCTGACCGACCGCGACCCGGAGGCCGTACGCCGCGCCGCCGACCTGGGCGCCGGGACCGCGGCCACGGCCACCCAGCAGGTCGACCTGGCCGTCGTCGCGGTAGCCCCGTCGGCCACGGCCGAAGTGGTGATCGGCCTGCTGACCGGCAACAGTGCCGCGACCGTCGTGGACACCGCGAGCGTGAAGGCCGGGGTGCTGCGCGACGTACGACGGGCGCTGGGGGAGGCGCCGCACTTCGTCGGCACCCACCCGATGGCCGGGCGCGAGCGGTCCGGGCCGGGGGCGGCGCGCGCCGACCTCTTCGCCGGTCGGCCGTGGGTGGTCGTGCCGGCGGGCGCCGACGAACGGTCGGTGGACCGGGCCCGAGCCCTGGTCGCCGCGTGTGACGGGGTGACGATCGAGATGGAGGCGGCCGCGCACGACGTGGCCGTGGCTCTGGTCTCGCACGTGCCGCAGGTGGCGGCCTCGCTGGTGGCCGCCCGGTTGGCCGAGGGTGGGACCGACGCCCTCCCGCTGACCGGGCAGGGCCTGCGCGACGTGACGCGGGTCGCAGCCTCCGACCCGGACCTGTGGGTCGACGTGCTCGCGGCCAACCCCGAGCCGGTGGCGCACCTGCTCACCGAGCTGCGCCACGACCTCGACGCGGTCGTGCACGCGCTGCAGGAGGTCGCCGACGACCCGGACTGGGCCCGGAACGCCCTGCGCGAGGTCCTCATGCGGGGCAACGCCGGCCGGGCCCGGCTCCCGGGCAAGCACGGCGGGCGGTCGACCATCTACGCGGTGGTGCCGGTGGTCGTCCCGGACCGGCCGGGCGAGCTGGCCAGGCTGGTGAACGACGCCACGACCGCGGGGGCGAACATCGAGGACCTGCGCATCGAGCACTCCCCGGGGCAGCCGGTGGGGCTCGTGGAGCTGGCTGTCGCACCGGCCGCCAAGGACGCCGTCACGGAGGTGCTGACGCGCCTCGGGTGGGTCGTGCACCCCGAAGAGGCGTAATCTTCTCGGGTCCCCCACCTGACTGCCGAGGTTCCCGCATGCCCGCGTCGCCCCCGTCCACCGCGCCCGGCGCCGAGCCACCGCCCACCCGGCGCCTGGTCGTCGCGGTCGACGGCCCCTCCGGATCCGGCAAGTCCAGCGTCTCCCGGGCGGTCGCCGAGCGGCTCGGCCTGCGCTACCTGGACACCGGCGCGATGTACCGCGCGCTGACCTGGTGGGCGCTCGACCTCGGCGTCGACCTCGCCGACGGCTCCACGGCGCAGCAGGTGACTGACCTCGCCCACAAGCTGCCCCTGTCGATCTCGCTGCAGCCGGCGACCCAGAACGTCACGGTCGACGGCCACGACGTCACGGCCGCGATCCGTGACCCGCGGATCTCCGCGGCGGTCAGCGCCGTCGCCACCAACCTCGGGGTCCGCGAGGAGCTCGTGCGGCGCCAGCGGGACATCGCTGCCGAGGGCGCTGTCGTCATCGAGGGACGGGACATCACCACGGTCGTCGCGCCGGACGCCGACGTGCGCGTGCTGCTGACCGCCGATGAAGCTGCCCGGCTGGCCCGGCGCGCCCTGGAGGTCCACGGCTCCGACGACGACGACGCGATCGCCGCGACTCGCGACCACGTGGTCCGTCGGGACGCGCAGGACTCAACGGTCGCGACCTTCACCGAGGCGGCCGACGGCGTGACCGTCGTCGACTCGTCGGCGATGAGCTTCGAGGAGACGGTGGCGGCCGTGCTGGCGCTCGTCGATACCGCCCGTGCCGCCGGCGCCGCCGGGGGACCGTCGTGACCGAGCTCGGCAGCAGCGACGAGCTGCTCGAGGCCGACTCCGGCCCGGTGCCGGTCCTGGCCGTCGTCGGCCGGCCCAACGTCGGCAAGTCCACGCTGGTCAACCGGATCCTCGGCCGCCGCGAGGCCGTCGTCGAAGACGTACCGGGGGTGACCCGCGACCGAGTTCCTTACGACGCCGCGTGGAACGGCCGGCGCTTCACCGTCGTCGACACCGGCGGCTGGGAGCAGGACGCCAAGGGGCTGCAGGGCCAGGTCGCCGCCCAGGCCGAGATGGCCATCGAGGCCGCCGATGCCGTGCTCTTCGTGGTCGATGCGACCGTCGGCGCGACCGACACCGACGAGGCCGTGGTGCGCGTGCTCCGTCGTGCCGGCAAGCCCGTCGTGCTCGTCGCCAACAAGGTCGACAGCGAGCGGGTCGAGGGCGACGCGGCGGCGCTGTGGTCGCTGGGCCTCGGGGAGCCCTACCCGGTCTCCGCCCTGCACGGCCGCGGCAGCGGCGACATGCTCGACGCCGTGCTCTCGGCGCTGCCCGAGACGCCGGAGGAGCGCTTCGACGAGGCCGGCGGGCCGCGCCGGGTTGCGCTGCTCGGGCGGCCGAACGTCGGCAAGTCCTCGCTGCTCAACAAGCTCGCCGGGACGGAGCGGGTCGTCGTCGACTCGGTCGCCGGCACCACGCGCGACCCGGTCGACGAGATCGTGGAGCTCGGTGGCCGCGAGTGGCGCTTCGTCGACACCGCAGGCATCCGCCGACGCGCGCACCAGACGAGCGGCACCGACTACTACGCGACGCTGCGCACCCAGTCGGCTCTCGACCGCGCCGAGGTCGCCGTCGTCCTCGTCGACGCCAGCGAGACGCTCTCCGAGCAGGACACCCGGATCATCTCGATGGTCGTCGAGTCCGGCCGGGCCCTGGTCATCGCCTACAACAAGTGGGACCTGCTCGACGAGGAGCGCCGCTTCTACCTCGAGCGCGAGATCGAGCGCGACCTGGTGCAGGTGACCTGGGCGCCGCGGGTCAACATCTCCGCCGTGACCGGTCGGCACGCCGACAAGCTGGTGCCGGCCCTCGATGTCGCGCTGGCGTCCTGGGACAGCCGGGTGCCGACGGGCCGGCTCAACTCGTTCCTCGGCGAGCTGGTCGCGGCGCACCCGCACCCGATCCGCGGCGGCAAGCAGCCGCGCATCCTCTTCGCCACCCAGGCTGACACCCGACCGCCGCGCTTCGTGCTCTTCACAACCGGCTTCCTCGAGGCGGGCTACCGGCGGTTCGTCGAGCGCCGGCTGCGTGAGGAGTTCGGTTTCGTCGGGACGCCGATCGAGGTCAGCGTCAAGATGCGGGAGAAGCGCGGGCGCTGACCGCTGCGGTCCTCGGCGGACGTACGTCCGGAGCGCCTCTTGGGCGTACGCCCGGACGGTCGGTCAGTCGACCAGGATGACGGAGAGCCGCCTGGGCTTGAGGGTGCTGAAGGCGGGCAGCAGGCGCGGCGAGCCCGGCACGTCGGCCCGGAGCCGGCGGGCCTCGGCGCGCAGGCCCGGTTGGAAGTAGACCGTCGTCTCGGCCACGTTGCCTACGAAGTCGTCGACCCGGCCGATCTGCCAGCCACGCCGGCGCAGCTGGTCGGCCAGCTGCGACGCGGAGCCGCCGGGGGCCGACTGGTTGAGCACGTCGACCAGCGGGAGGGCGCTCTCGGGCGAGGACGTGGTCGGCGCGGCCGAGGTCGACGAGGGGGCGGGTGTCGCCGGCGCGCTCGATGTGGTCGCGGGGGCCGACGAGGAGTCCGGCCGGGGGCTGGCGCTTCCGGTGACGTCGGCGGGGGCTGCCGTCACGTCGTCGTCGAGGCCGGCGCCGGTCCATGACACGACTGCCGTGATGACCGCGGCGATGGCCACCACGGCCAGCAGCTGGGTGAGGAAGAGCCTGACGAGCTGGCCGATGGGGCCTTGCTCTGGCTCGGGTCGGTCGCTCTGCTCGGTCATCGCGGGTCGCGTGTCCTGTGGTCGCTGGGCTGTTGCCCGTCCATTGTGTCCGGAGCACGATGGGTGACACCTGCCAGGGAGGTGTCCGGTGCTCGACCTGGAGATCCGGCAGGTCGTGGTCGACGGCCGGCAGGTCGCCTACCGGCGGACCGGCACGGGGCCTGCGCTGCTCCTGTTGCACGGCGGGCTCAGCGACGGGCGGGAGTGGCTGCCGGTGATGTCCCGGCTGGGCGACGTCGCCGACCTGGTCGCCCTGGACGTCCCCGGCTGCGGCGCCTCGGACGACCCGCCGGACGGGTCGTCACTGGCTGACATCGCCGACGCGGTGGCCGGCTTCGTGCACGCGCTGGGTCTGGAGCGTCCGCATGTCGGCGGTCTGTCCTACGGCGGCGGTCTCGCGCTGCAGGTCGCGACCCGCTTCCCGGATCTGCCGGGGTCGCTGGTGCTGATGTCGGGCTACGCGGGCTGGGGCGGCTCGCTGGAGCCCGAGGAGCTGGCGGTGCGGCTGGCCTGGGCGCGCTCGCTGGTCGGGGAGCCGCCGCACCCCGACCCGGTGGCGATCGTGCCCAACCTGCTCGGCAGCGGCCTTGCTCCGGAGCTTGCTGACCTCCTCGCGCAGGCCACGGCAGGCTTCCGGCCAGGGCCGACCAGGGTGCTGCTCGAGGGGTTCGCCGTCGCGGACCTGCGCGACGAGCTGTCGGCCGTGCGCTGCCCGACGGTCGTCGTGCACGGCGAGCTGGACGCACGGGCGCCGCGCCCGGTCGCCGACGCCTTGCACCGAGGGATCCCCGGGTCACGGCTGGTCGTGCTGAGCGGCGTCGGTCACATGGTCAACCTCGAGGCGCCGGACGCGGTGGCTGCTCTCCTGCGCGACGTCGTGACCGGAAGCGCCGGTATCGGCTGACCATCACGGCTGCGCGAGGCCGGGAACGGTCGCGAGCTGGCCCTCGACGATCTCGCGGTCCTCGTCGTCGTCGACGGCCTCGAGGACGTGCCGCGCGTCGGCGGCGAAGCCGTCGCGTTCCTCGTCGTGACCCGCAACGGCATGTGCGCGGGCGAGGCCTTCCAGCGTCGAGGCGACCAGCCATGCGGGGAGCTGCTCGCTCGACGTGGAGACGCGCTCGTGGGCCGCCGCGGCGAAGTCGAGGGCCAGGTCGCCGTGCCCGAGCCGGCTCGCGACGTGGGACACCAGCCAGTCGCCGGCGGCGAGGTTCTCGTCGGTGCCGACGCCCTGCCAGAGCAGCCGGGATGCCATCGCGGTGGCCAGCACCTCTCGGTCGCCTGCCCCGTCGCGCTCGCTGTCGAGCAGCTCCCAGGTGCGGTTGAACAGCCGGACGGCGAGCGCTCGCTGCGCCTCCGGCGCCAGGTCGGTGCTCGAGTGGGTGGCATCGGTCATGGCCGGGATGGTGGCACGCGGAGCCGTCGGGTGCGGAAGGATTTCCTCCTGTGCGCCTCTACCTGTCGTCCTTCCGGCTGGGTGACCACCCAGATCACCTCGTGCGGCTCGCCGGGCAGGGAGCACGCGTCGCGGTCATCGCCAACTCCATCGACGGCGCGCCGGCTGACATCCGCCGCGAGGGGGTCGAGCTGGAGCTGGCGGCGCTGCGCGGGCTCGGCCTCGTGCCGCACGAGGTCGACCTGCGCGAGATGGGTGGCCCGGCCGACGTGCAGGCGGCGGTGCGGGAGGTGGACGCCGTCTGGGTTCGCGGCGGGAACACCTTCGTGCTGCGCGTCGCGATGCGACTCAGCGGTGCCGACGGCGTGCTCACCGATGCCATCGCAGCCGACGAGCTCGTCTACGCGGGCTACAGCGCCGGGCCGTGCGCGCTCGCTCCGACCCTGCGGGGCCTGGAGCTGGTCGATCCGGTGGAGGACGTCGAGCGGGTCCATCCGGGCATCGAGCCGGTGTGGGAAGGCCTGGCGGTCCTGGACCGGCAGTTCGTCCCGCACTGGCAGTCACCCGGGCACCCCGAGACGGAGATGATCGATGACGTGGTGGCGCGCTACGACGCCGACGGGACGGCGTACTGGAAGCTGCGTGACGGCCAGGCACTCGTCGTCGACGGCGACTCGGTCACCTTGGTCTGAGCCCGCTCAACCCGCTGGGGCGACGTTCTGGTTGAAGCGGAAGACGTTTGACGGGTCGTACTTGCTCTTGAGTGCAGCCAGCCGAGCGTACTTGCGGTCCCCGTAGGCGACCTGCACCTGCGCCTGTGGCTCATCAGACATGAAGTTGACGTAGACACCGTGGGCAAAGGGTTGCATCGCCTCATGGGCGCGCCCGCGCCCACGCCTTGTGGCGCTCAGGGTCGGGGTCGTCGGGAAGCCAGGAAGCGACGAAGTTGATGTCATGCGCCGCGCTCCGTCCCGTGAAGGCGGTGGCGTCGTCGTCGACCCGAGCCACGGCGCCACCCAGCGTGAAGATCGGGATGGCGGACAGCGGCGAGGTGATGGCCGCGGCTTGCTCGGCGATGACGTCGATCGCGCCGTCGGCGAGGGGCGGCAGCTTCCAGGCCTTCCAGTAGTAGTGGCGGCCGTGGGGGAAGGCCGGATCGAACATCGCCTGGTGTGCCTCGTAGGGCTTTGGACCGACGCTGTCGAGTGCGGGATTCTTGAACTCGCGGAGGGGGCGAAGCACCTGCTCGCCCTCGTCGATGGGTCCGGCGTAGCAGACGATCAACGCCACGATGGGCTCCCCATGGAGCTCCTCGGGGAAGACGGGCAGCGTGGGGGCGAGCCGCAGGTTCGCCATGATCCCGACAGCGTCGGGCGCCTCGGCCACGAAGTCACGGAAGTGGCGCAACACGGCTGCGGCGTCGGCCATTGGCCACGCCAGGACGCCGGCGAGCACCGCGGGACCGAGCGGCCAGAGCCGGTACTTGAAGGACGTGACCACCCCGAAGTTGCCACCGCCGCCCCGCAGGCCCCAGAAGAGGTCGGGATGCTCCTCGGCGCTGGCCACGAGGCACTCGCCTTCGGCAGTGGTCAGGTCGCAGGACACGAGGTTGTCGATGGTGAGCCCGAAGCGACGCATCAGGTGGCCGATCCCACCTCCGAGCGTCAGTCCGCCGATCCCGGTATGAGTAACGATGCCACCGGTCACGGCGAGGCCGAACGCCTGGCTGTCATGGTCGACGTGGCTCCACAGGCAACCCCCTTGGGCCCGGACAGTTCTGGCCAGCGGGTCGACGCGCACGCCGGTCATGGCCGACAGGTCGATCACGAGGCCGTCGTCGCACATCGCGTGCCCGGCCACCGCGTGCCCACCACCTCGGATCGCTACAGGTAGCCCTTGATCCCGAGCGAAGCGCACGGCAGCCAGCACGTCCCCGGTCCCCGTGCAGCCGGCGATCACAGCGGGCCGGCGCTGGATGTCCCCGTTCCATATCTGCCTGGCTGTGTCGAAGCCATCGTCGCCCGCGGCGAGCACCGTGCCCGAGAACCCTGCGATCTCCACCACGATCACCCTCCATGCGATAGCTGCGGGACAGGTCGCTCGTGTAGCGGTTGGGGCCCGCGCTCATGACTCCGGTGCCAGCTCGGAAGGGCTCGGGCAAGGCCGGGGGGCCCGGCCAGCTCGATCCCGCCGAGCCGCAGGGCGTCGCCCCATGCGATCTCGCCGAGGTGCCAGCGTGCGAACACCAACGGGTCGTTGACCACCACGACCAGATGTTCGTCTCCGCCCGGGTACTTCTCGCAGATCTCGGCGTCGCCCCGCTCGATCAGCAGCCAGCTGCGGCTGCCCGGTCCCGACAGGGTCGGGTAGTCGAACCGGACCAGGACTCGTCGCTGTGGCAGCCGCTCACGATCCAGGAAGAACGTCGCCCACATCCACAGCACGACGCCGGGATGGGCTTGCTCGGGGGTCAGGGCGGCCCACCTCGAGCCCCAGTGCTGGAGCGCTTGCATCACCTGCGACAGCTCATGACCAGCCTCGGTGGGCTCGTAGACCGAGCCGGGGCCGTCGGGCTTGGGCCGGATCTCGATCACTCCTGCCCTCTCCAGCTCCCGCAACCGCTTCGACAGCAGCCCCCGAGACATGCCAGGCGCCCCGTCGGCGATCTCGTTGAACGTCCGGCAACCGAGGATGACGATGTTGCGGAGGATGATGATGGACCAGCGCTCGGCAAGCAGCTCCGAGGCCCGAGCGATCGGGCAGTACTGGCCGTAGCTCCTCACAACCAGAGGCTCCCACCGGCCGACTCGCGGTACCAGTTCGCGGACTGAACCTCGGAGCGGCTTGCTGGTTCAGCGCATGAGCAATTCGTGCTCGAGGCCGATAAATGCCCCATACCGCGCAGCGGCCTGCTCCACAGCCGCCAGGTGCTCGGGTCCCAGCGGTCCGTCGTACGGGCTGATCTCGAAGACGACACGTCGGCCGACTGTGCGTTTCATTCCGGCGACCATCTGTCCGTCGACCAGGGCCATGCCGATCGCGGTCTCGCGGCCGCGGGGAACGATGCCCTCGCTGTCGAGCACCATCCGGCTGTCCTGGTAGCCGCGGTACATCTCGTCGAGGATCTGCAGCAGGTGTCCCGGTGGCGCAAGGCGCTTGGTCGGCGGGGACTCTTCGGGGGCGTGCCAGAACGTGCGGCCGTCGTGATCGAACGAGGCGAGCACGTCCTGGACCTGCGTGCGGCCTCGACGCACGTCGCCGAGAGTGAGCGTCGCCCAGTAGGCGAGGTCGCGCTCTGTGGCCGGGCCGTGCCCGGTGAAGTACCGCAGAGCCAGCTCCGCGAGTGCCTCGTCGCGGTCCATCCGCCTGGGTGATGGCACCCGGTCGGCGAAGGTTGCATAGGTGTGCACCCCGCCGGACCGCCGACCGCTGCAGATGAGTCGGTCCAGCTCGAGGAGGACGAGCAGGAGCATCAGCAGCTGCCCGGTCGGCTCGACACCGTGCGCCCGGAGGCGGTCCGCAATCTGTTCGCGGGTCTGGTCGGGCTGTTCCGAAAGACCGTCGACGACGGCCGTTGTCGCGCGGGCGAGACCGGCGCCGGACAGCCCGTGGAGGTCCTCCAGCTGCCGAAGGATGAGAGGGCGGATGCGTGGCGCGGTCAGCTCGAGCAGCCATCCGATGTCCTCGGCCGCGACGAAGTGCCAGGTCGGTCGCAGCACGTGGGTGCGGACCACCTGCCCCTCGTCGAGCAGCGCGTCGAGGTCTCCGGCGTCCGGGCGTGGTGTCCGGCCGGCAACCGCCCACGCGGCCTGGCTCGCGTTCTCGGCCTGGACGGCAAGCAGGCTCCGGACCACCGCGCCCACCGACCCGGCATGCGGGGTCGCGAGGTGCTGACTGCGCAACCGCCACCTGGCGATCTCACGGTCGGTCGTCGCGCATCCCAGGATCCTCGCAGGCTCGGGCCACCAGGTCCGGCGCTCGCGGCAGCCTGCGAGGTCCGCCGGTCGTACGGTGTCCTCGTGACCGTGCCTGCGACCGACGTGACATCGCCCGCGCACCTCCGTGAGCTGCTCGACGCGCAGGGGTACCTCGCCGACGAGGCTGTCTCGACGGCCGCCTACCTCTCGCTGGTGATGCGCCGGCCGTTGTTCTGCGAGGGCGACGCGGGGGTCGGCAAGACCTCGCTCGCGATGGCGCTCGCGGGCGTGCTCGGCGCGCCACTCATCCGGTTGCAGTGCTACGAGGGGCTGGACGCGGCGCAGGCGCTCTACGACTGGGACTTCCCGCGGCAGCTGCTGCACCTCCGCGCGGCCGAAGCCGCGGGGGTCCACGACGCCGAGCAGCTCGAGGCCGAGCTCTACGACCGGCGCTTCCTGGTCGCCCGTCCGCTGCTGCAGGCTCTCGAGACGACACCGTGTGTGCTGCTGGTCGACGAGGTCGACCGCGCGGACGACGAGTTCGAGGCGTTCCTGCTCGAGGTGCTCAGCGACTTCACCATCTCGGTGCCGGAGCTCGGGACGATCCGCGCCGAGACGCCGCCTGTCGTCGTCGTCACGAGCAACCGGACCCGTGAGGTGCACGACGCGCTGAAGCGGCGCTGCCTCTACCACTGGCTCGAGCACCCCGACCTGGAGCGCGAGGTGGCGATCATCCGCCGCCGGCTGCCCGTGGCCACGGCCGCGCTCGCCGAGTCGGTCGGCCGGGTCGCGCGGGCCGCCCGCGCCGAGGACCTGGTGAAGCCACCCGGCGTCGCCGAGTCGATCGACTGGACGGAGGCGCTCGTCGCGCTGGGCGTCGAGGACCTGGCCGACGGGTCGCTGGACAAGGCGTGCGCCAGCCTCGGGGCGTTCCTGAAGTACCGCGAGGACCAGGAGCGGGTCGCTGGCCGGCTGGCCGAGTGGGCGGCCGCGGGGTGAGCACGCCTGGAGGGTCCGTGGGCGACGGCGAGGCGGCGACCGACGACGGGACGCCGACGCTGGTGGGCTTCGCGCGGACGCTGCGCGCTGCGGGTGTCGACGCGACCCCGGACCGGGTGCACCAGACGGTGCTCGCGACCGGGCACCTGGACCCGAGTGACCGCAGCGGCCTCTACTGGGCCGGGCGGCTGACCCTGTGCAGCTGCCCCGACGACCTGCCCCGCTACGACCGGGCCTTCGCGGCGTACTTCGCGGGCGACGGGGCGCGACCTCTCCGGCGGGTGCCGCCGGTGCAGGTGATGCGTCCGGTCGCGGTGCCCGGGACGCAGCGGGACCGGGCGGGCGACGGTTCCGAGGACAAGCCCGCCGCGACGGCGAGCGACCTCGAGGTGCTGCGCCACCGCGACCTGGCCGGGCTGACGGGGGCCGAGCGCGAGCTGGTGCGCGCGCTGATAGCGGCGATCCACCCCGTGGGGGAGACCCGTCTGTCGCGGCGGTACCGGCCGTCGCACCGCGGTGCCCTGGATCCGCGACGCACCGTGCGCACCATGCTGCGCCGCGGCGGCGAGCCGGTGCGCCTGGAGCGCCGTGCGCGACGGCCACGGCCGCGTCGCCTGGTCCTGCTGCTGGATGTCAGCGGGTCGATGCAGCCCTATGCGGATCCGTTCCTGCGCTTCGCGCACGCCGCAGCGCGCGCCCGGGGGGCACCGAGGTCTTCACCGTCGGGACCCGGCTGACGAGGGTGACCCGCGAGATGCACGGCCGCGACCCGTCGGCGGCGCTGCTCGCCGTGTCGGGCACGGTGCCCGACTGGAGCGGGGGCACCCGGCTCGGGGAGCTGCTGAAGGCGTTCCTCGACCGGTGGGGGCAGCGCGGCCTGGCCCGTGGTGCCGTCGTGCTCATCGCCTCCGACGGGTGGGAACGCGGCGACGCCACGTTGCTGGCGGACCAGATGCAGCGCCTCGCCCGGCTCGCGCACCGCGTCGTCTGGGCCAACCCGCACCGCGGTCAGCCGGGCTATGCCCCCATGACCGCCGGCATGCAGGCCGCCCTTCCGTGGGTCGACGACTTCGTCGACGGCCACTCAGTCGCGGCGCTGCAGCGCCTCGCCGCCGTCCTGTCCGGTGAGAAGGTGGTCGACCGTGCATGACGTCGTCGACGAGGTGTCGCGGCTGTACGAAGCCGGTGAGCGCTTCGCGCTCGCGACCGTGGTGGGCACCTGGAGCAGCGCGCCCCGGCAGCCCGGCGCGGCGATGGTGGTGTCGACGGCCGGTGAGCCGACCGGCAGCGTCTCGGGCGGCTGCGTCGAAGGTGCGGTCTACGAGCTCGCGCAGGACGTGATGGCCAGCGGCGAGGCCGTGCTGCAGCGCTACGGGGTCAGCGACGACGACGCCTTCGCGGTCGGGCTCACCTGCGGCGGCATCATCGACGTCTTCGTCGAACCGGTCGACGCCTCGGCCTATACGCAGCTGCCCGCAGTGGTCGCGTCGGTGCGAGCGCACGAGCCCGTCGCGGTCGCCACGGTGGTCGACGGGCCGGGCACGATCGGTGCCCACCTCGCGGTGTGGGCCGACGTGGACCGGCCGGCTGAGGGCGGGCTCGGTTCGGAGCGACTCGACGCTGCGGTCGCAGACGACGTACGCGGCATGCTCGACCACGGCACCACCGGACTGCTGCGCCTCGGGCCGGACGGCGAACGGCGACAGGACGAGCTGGCCGTCTTCGTGCAGTCCTTCGCGCCGCCGCCGCGGATGCTGGTCTTCGGGGCGATCGACTTCGCGGCCGCGGTCGCGCGGGTCGGGAAGTTCCTCGGCTACCGGGTGACGGTGTGCGACGCGCGGCCGGTCTTCGCGACCGCCAAGAGGTTCCCGGAGGCCGACGAGGTGGTCGTCGAGTGGCCGCACCGCTACCTGCAGTCCACGACCGTCGACTCGCGGACCGTCATCTGCGTGCTGACGCACGACCCGAAGTTCGACGTGCCACTGCTCGAGGTCGCGCTCGAGACCGACGCCGCCTACATCGGGGCGATGGGCAGCCGGCGCACCCACGACGACCGGCTGGCCCGGCTGCGCGAGGAAGGTGTGTCCGAGGAGTCGCTCGCCCGGCTGGCCTCCCCGATCGGTCTCGACATCGGCGCGCGCACGCCGGAGGAGACCGCCGTGTCGATCGCGGCCGAGATCGTCGCGAACCGCTGGGGCGGCAGCGGGCGCCGGCTCACCGAGTCCGCCGGCCCGATCCACACCGACGCCGCCGCCCCCGACCCCGCACCGATGCCGCACCGATGAGTGAGGTCGCGGGGCTCGTGCTCGCCGCCGGCGCGGGCTCCCGCTTCGGTCGGCCTAAGGCGGTGGTCGAGCTCGACGGCGAGCGGCTCGTGGACCGTGCGGTGCGGGTCCTGCGCGCCGGTGGGATCAGCCGGACGTACGTCGTCAGCGGCGCCGTCGAGCTCGACGTGGCGGGTGCAGCCGTCGTGGCCAACCCGGACTGGGCCGCCGGCATGGGGTCGTCCCTGCGCGCCGGCCTGGCGGCCATGGCGGTGGACGTCGAGGCGGCACTCGTCGTGCTCGTCGACCAGGTCGGGCTGACGCCGACAGCGGTGAGCCGGGTGCTGGCAGCCGGGTCGGGCCCGGCTCGACTGGCGACGGCGACGTACGGCGGTCGACGGGGGCACCCGGTGCTCATCGGGCGCGCGCACTGGCGGGAGGTCATGGCGACGGCGGTCGGCGATGTCGGTGCCCGCGAGGTCCTGGCGGTGCACGCGGACGAGGTGGTCACCGTCGAGTGCGGGGACGTGGCGAGCGATGCCGATGTCGACCGGCCTGAGGACCTCCCGACCCGCTAGCCGCATCTCAGCTCTGCATGGTCAGCGGGGAGGGTGTGGGGATGGCTGTTCGGTGGTGCGGTCCGGGTGGAGTCGCGGGGTCAGCGCCAGCTGGACGAGGGCGACCACGACGAGGGCACCGAACGGGATCGCGAAGCTGTCGGTGGCGTCCCGGACGGCGCCGAAGAGGAACGGGCCGGTCGACGCGAGCGAGTAGGAGAACAGGAACACCATCGCGGACAGCCGGGCGGACGCGGCGGGTGTCGGGGCGTAGTCGACGAGCTTGACCAGCCCGAGCGAGAACCCGGCTCCCTGGCCGAGCCCCATCAGGGTCACCCACAGCCAGGGTGCGGCAGTGGGGACCGCGGCGATGCCCAGCGTGCCGAGGACGGTCAGCAGCACCGCACCCGCGACCAGCGGCCGCCGGTCGCGCACCCGGTCGGCCAGCGCCGGGCCGCCGACCCCGCTGGCCAGCTGCACGATGCTCCACAAGGCCAGCAGCAACCCGGCGTCGCGGGCCGACCAGCCGTGCGCCTCGTACGACGGCGGGATCCAGGCGAGCTGGGTGTAGAAGCCGAGCGACTGCAGCGCCATGAACGCTGCCATCAGCCGCGCCGTCGGGGACTGCCACGGGAGAGCGACCCGCGCCGCCGGGGACGCGTCCGCGGGGTCAGACGGCTCGTCGTGGTCGTTGACCCGGCGTACGACCGGCAGCCAGCCGACCAGACCCACCATCGCCAGGGCTGACCAGACGGCGAGGGACTGCTCCCACGAGCCGAGTGCGTCGGCCAGCGGCACGGCAAGGGCAGAGGCCGCCGTTGCTCCGATCATCATCGCCAGCAGGTAGACGCCGGTCATCACGCCGGACCGGCCGGGGAAGAACTCCTTGACGATGCCCGGCAGCACCGTGCCGCAGAGCGCGATGCCGATCCCCGGCACCAACGTGCTGACGAGCAGCACCGGGTAGGCGTCGCCGCCGAGCCGAAGCAGCAGTCCGACCACGAGCAGGCCGAGGGCGATCGCCACGGTCATCTCGCGGCCGACCCGGTGGGCCAGCCGCTGCGACACCGGCGCGAAGAGGCCCATGCAGAGGACCGGCACGGTGGTCAGCAGCCCGGCGGCGGCGGAGCTCAGACCGAGGTCGTCCTGGATGGTGTTGACCAGCGGCGGGACCGAGGCGAGGGCCGCTCGCAGGTTGAGGGCGGCCAGGAAGATGGCGGTCACCAGCAGGGTGGGTGACAGGGCCGGACCGCTCGCGCCTGCGGTCGGTCGGGTCGTCGCGCGGTGCTCGGACATCTTGCTGACCATGCTCGCAGGCACGCCCGGCGTGTCCGTCGGTGCGCAGCGTGAGGTCGGTCACCCGGACCCAATACGGTGTGCGGATGGACGTTGCGTACCGGACCGAGGTCGGCCACGTCCGCTCCCGCAACGAGGATGCGCTGCTCGCACGCCCCGAGCGTGGCCTGCTCGCCGTCGCCGACGGGCTGGGCGGGCACCCGGCGGGCGATGTCGCCAGCCTGACCGCCCTGGCCAGCGTGGACGGCTCGGACCTGTCAGGGGAGTCCAGCGGCGACGACCTGCGCGGCGCCGCTACTGCTGCGCACCAGGCGGTGCTCGCGGCAGCGCAGGAGCAGCCCGGCCGCACCGGCATGGGCACGACCCTCGTGCTGGCCGCGCTGCGGGACAGCTCCGCTCTGGTCCTGCACGTCGGCGACAGCCGGGCCTACCAGCTCGACGCCGACGGCGCGCTCGTCGCCATCACGGAGGACCACGGGATGCACGGCTACCTCACCCAGGCACTGGGCCTGGACCGTGACGTGCACCCGGACGTCGCCGATGTGGCCTGCCCGCCGGGGTCGCGGCTGCTGCTGTGCACCGACGGGCTGACAAACATGGTCGGCGACGACGACCTGGCGACCCTGCTCGGCCGGGGAACCGCTCAGGAGGCCGTTGACGGGCTGGTCGACAGCGCTCTCGACGCCGGTGGGATCGACAACGTCACGGTGATCGTCGTCATCTTCTGACGACTGCCTCCCGGCGGGCGGCCGTCCAGAGAGGTGATCTTGGCCGCAAGCAGCCGAAGCAGACGACCGGCGCCCGGCCGAGTACCAGTCTCCGGCGGGAAGGCCTGTCCATCAGCAGGCGGTGAGCTTGTTACCCGCCGGCCGCGAAGGAACGACCTCTACGCGCGTGGTCAGCAGAAGGCGTTTCC
>CAVXNC010000012.1:0-117434 GCA_963762865.1 uncultured Actinomycetota bacterium | reverse complement strand
TGCTCGAACTGCGCCGACCTGCGGCCGTCCGCGGTCACGACGGTCCAGCCGTCGTCCCACATCCGCCACTCGTGGGTGCCCAGGTTGAGCATGGGTTCGATGGTGAAGGTCATGCCGGGCTCCATGACCGTCGAGTACCGCTCGTCGTCGTGGTGGGGGATGACCAGGCCGGAGTGGAACGACGTGTGGATGCCGTGTCCGGTGAAGTCGCGCACCACGCCGTAGCCGAATCGCTTCGCGTAGGACTCGATGACCCGCCCGATGACGCTGAGCGGCCGGCCGGGGCGGACCGCGCTGATGGCCCGTCGCAGCGACTCCTTGGTCCGCTCCACGAGCTGTCGGCTCTCCTCGTCGACATCCCCCACGAGGTACGTCGCGTCGGTGTCACCATGGACGCCGTCGAGGTAGGCCGTGATGTCGATGTTCACGATGTCGCCGTCACGGAGAACGGTGCTGTCCGGGATCCCGTGGCAGATCACCTCGTTGACCGACGTGCACAGCGACTTCGGGAAGCCCTTGTAGCCGAGTGTCGAGGGGTAGGCGCCCCGCGTGACCAGGTAGTCGTGGCCGATGGCGTCGAGCTCGTCAGTGGTGACACCGGGCGCGACGTGGCGACCGACCGCCTCCATCGCCTCCGCGGCGAGGCGGCCGGCGACTCGCATGCGCGCGATCGTGTCGGCGTCCTGCACCGCCGAGCCGGTGTAGCGCGCCGGGCCGGGACGCCCGACGTACTCGGGCCTCTCGATGGCGTCCGGCACGGAGCGGAGGGGCGAGATGCGCCCGGGGGTCAGCAAGGGCATGGTGCAGGAGTCTAGATCGGGGGAGGATGCGGCCATGAGCGATGAAGACGACCAGTGGTGGTTCTGCCTCAAGCACAACGAGGTGGAGCAGGGGACCGGGTGCGCGAACTCCGAGCGGATGGGGCCCTATGCCACCCGCGACGAGGCGACCGCGGCGATCGCGCACGCGGCCGAGCGCAGTGAGCAGTGGGACAAGGACCCGCGCTGGAACGACGACTGACCCGAGCATGACGAAGGGGCCGCACCCGGGCATCGGGTGCGGCCCCTTCGGCCTGTCGTGCCGGGCGGTCAGCTCTTCTTGCGAGCCCTGGTGGCTGCGGCCTTCTTGCCGGCAGCCTTGCGCACGCTCGTCTTGCGAGCCCTGGTGGCTGCGGCCTTCTTGCCGGCAGCCTTGCGCACGGTCGTCTTGCGAGCTCGGGTCGCTGCCGCCTTCTTCGCGGTCCTCTTGGCCGCCGTCTTCTTGGCGGTGGTCTTGCGCGCGGTCTTCTTCGCCGCAGTCTTGCGGGTGGTCTTCTTCGCCGTCCGCTTCGTCGCCGCCTTCTTCGCGGTCCTCTTGGCGGTCGTCTTCTTGGCGGTGGTCTTGCGCGCGGTCGTCTTCTTGGCCGCAGTCTTGCGGGCGGTGGTCTTCCTGGTGGCTTTCTTCGCGGTCCTCTTGGCCGCGGTCTTCTTGGCGGTGGACCTCTTCGCCGCCTTCTTGGCAGGCGACTTCTTAGCGGTCTTCTTCGCCGTCCGTGCAGTGGTCGTCTTACGCGACGAGCTGCTCGCGGCTGAAGTCACCTTCGCCGTGGTGTCGTCCTCTGTTGCCGGCACACGTGCCTCCTGCGCTTGGTCGTCGATCCGGATTGGTCGACGTCTTCAACCAAAAAGATCGCACTACGTGGCGATGGTTACCAGCATTTCGCACAACCAGTTTTCCGCGTCGCATCGGCGACGGTTGCGAAGTGACGATGGAACGAGGCGCGCCGCACTCGTGCTGTGTCGTGCGGTTGACGTGTCGAGCAACGGTCGCTCCGACAGGAGACGGTCGAGAAACCATTGTGTGGCAACGGGTTTGGGCATGCGTTCATTGTTGCGACATCGTGCATGTTGTCAGCGGCGTGGTGCCGGTCCGCTCACCTTGTCGAGCATTCTTGCGATGCGATCGCGCATCGAAGACCGCGACACGTTTTCTCCCGCCGCGACACTCACGAGGTGCGAGACGGTGTCGATGTCGACCGTGTCGGGCATCTCCTGTGCAACAACGAGTCGCTCCGTCGACGCCGTCGGGACGACGAGTCTGTCGTGTGCGAGTGACCCGAGATCGTCGTCTCCGTCGTCGATGGAGAGCACCGTCGCGCCGATCCGTCGCGCGTCCGCGACGCGTTCGAGCAGCGACTCCGGAGGTGTGTCCGGGGCGACGACGAACACGGTCTCGCCACGTCTTGCGGCTTCGAGTCGCGCAAGTGTCACTGACAGGTGCGCCGGTGCGTTGTCGGGCGCCGCCCACCGCACGAGGGTCGGTGACAGCCGGTCGATGCCGGAGATCCGCGCCTCGTCGTCGAGGTGTGCCGCCAGGTGCCACGGCTCCTCGTCGGGTGTGCCGACGAGGAGCAGGCCACCAGGCTCGTCGACGCGGCGAAGCGATGACGCGAAGGACTTGGTGCGCTCGACCCAGCCGGAGCCGGCGAGTGCCTCGCGCAGGAGAATGACCCGGGAGCTGTCCACGGCGCCCATGCTGCCGCGCAACGGGCCGCTAGCGGCAGACCGGCGCGCCAGGCCGGTCAGTGGAAGGTGTGCTCCTCGCCGGGGAAGTCCCGGCTTGCGACGTCGGCGGCGAAGGCCCCCGCAGCGCCGATCAGGGTGCCCCGCAGGTCGGCGTACTTCTTCACGAACCGGGCCATGGTGCCCTGCCGCAGCCCCGCCATGTCCTGCCAGACCAGGACCTGGCCGTCACAGTCGACGCCCGCACCGATGCCGATGGTCGGGATGGTCAGCTCGGCGGTCACTCGCTTCGCGACGTCACCGGGGACCATCTCCAGCACGACCGCGAAGGCGCCGGCCTCCTGGAGGGCGAGCGCCGCGCGCACCAGCTCGTCACCGGTGTCGCCACGGCCCTGCACCCGGTAGCCGCCGAGCTGGTGCTCGCTCTGCGGGGTGAAGCCGATGTGGGCCATGACCGGCACGCCGGCCTCGACGACTGCGCGCACCTGCGGCGTGACCGCGACCCCGCCCTCGAGCTTGACGCCGTGGGCCGCCCCCTCCTTCATGAAGCGCACCGCCGTGCCGAGAGCCTGCTCGGGGGAGACCTGGTACGAGCCGAAGGGCAGGTCGGCGACCACCAATGAGTGGCGAGCGCCGCGGCTGACAGCGCGCACCAGTGGGAGCAGCTCGTCCACGGTCACGGGAAGGGTGGTCTCGTAGCCCAGCACGTTGTTGGCGGCCGAGTCGCCGACGAGGAGCACCGGGATCCCGGCCTCGTCGAAGATCTCGGCGGTCAGCTGGTCGTAGGACGTCAGCATCGCGAAGCGCTCGCCCCGGTCCTTCATGCCCTGCAGGTGATGCACGCGGACCCGCTTGCGCGGAGCTGTAGGCGCATCAGGAGCGGTGGGGGTGGGACCGGTGCCGTAGGGCGCGGTGGTCTCGGACATGTCGTGTCCTCCAGATGCCTCGAGGCTCCCTGGTGGAGTCCCCGGACACGTTCATGGTGCCACGTCCAGCGGGCGCCCCGGATGCCCGGGCAGTCACGCCCGGTCGGGGGTCAGCCCCCGTGGACGTCTGTCGGGGTGGCGTGCTCGCGCCAGCGGCTGGTGATCGGCAGCCGGCGGTCGCGGCCGAAGGCCTTCAGCGAGATCTTCGGACCGGGCGGGTACTGCCGCCGTTTGTACTCCGCGGTGTCGGTCAGCCGCAGCACCTTCTCGACCAGCTCGCGGTCGAAGCCGGCAGCCAGCAGCTCCGAGGAGCCACGATCCATCTCGACGTAGTCGTCGAGGACGTCGTCCAGCATCGCGTAGTCCGGCAGGGAGTCACTGTCGAGCTGACCCGGCCGCAGCTCCGCCGACGGCTCCTTGGTGATGGACGCCTCCGGGATCGGCGGTGTCTCACCACGTTCGGCGGCGTCGACGTTGCGCCACCGGGCGAGCTCCCAGACCAGCGTCTTGGGCACGTCCTTGATCGGGGCGTATCCCCCGACGGAGTCGCCGTAGAGGGTGGAGTAGCCGACGGACAGCTCGCTCTTGTTGCCGGTCGCCAGCACGAGGTGGCCGTTCTGGTTCGAGAGCGCCATCAGGGTCGTGCCACGGACCCGCGCCTGGAGGTTCTCCTCCGCGAGACCCGCGAGGTCAAGGCTGGACTGGAACGCGTCGACCATCGGCGCGATCGGAACCGTGGAGTAGACCAGCCCGGTGCGCTCCGCCAGGTCGGATGCGTCCGAGCGGGAGTGGTCGCTCGAGTAGCTGCTCGGCATCGAGACGCCGTAGACGTTGGCGGCGCCGAGCGCGTCGCAGGCGATGGCAGCGGTCAGGGCGGAGTCGATGCCGCCGGACAGCCCGAGGACCACGCTGCGGAAGCCGTTCTTGTGCACGTAGTCGCGCAGCCCGAGGACCAGTGCACCGTAGACCTCGGCCTCGTCGCCCATCCGCGGCGCCACGACGCCGGCCACCAGCTGCCCGTCGGTCGGAGACGGCTCGGTCGACACCGTGAGCCGCTCGACGTGCTCGCCACGGGCCGTGCCCGCATCGGTGGTGGCAGCCGGGAGGTCGAGGTCGACCACCAGCAGGGACTCCTCGAACTGCGGCGCCCGGGCCAGGACCTCGCCCTCGGCCGAGACGACGATCGAGTCGCCGTCGAAGACCAGCTCGTCCTGGCCGCCGACCATGTTGACGTAGGCGAGGGTGCACCCGGCGACGGCGGCGCGCCGGCGCACCAGCTCGAGGCGGGTGTCGTCCTTGTTGCGTTCGTACGGCGACCCGTTGATGACGACGAGCAGCCCCGCGCCGGCCTCCCTGACCAGAGCGACCGGCCCGCCCTCCTGCCAGATGTCCTCGCAGATGACGACCGCGACGTCGACGCCGTGGATCCGAGCGACGGTGAGCGACCGCCCAGGCACGAAGTAGCGGTACTCGTCGAAGACGCCGTAGTTGGGCAGGTGGTGCTTCGCGTAGCGGCCGACGACCTTCCCCCGGTGCAGGAAGGCGGCGGCGTTCTGCGGAGCGCCCTTGGGCGTGCCGAGGACCGGCGCGACGTCAGGGGACCCGTCCAGGAAGCCCACGACGACGAGGAGGTCACCGAGACCGTCGTCGGACAGCTGGCGCGCGAGATCGCCCAGCGCGGCACGCGACGCGTCGACGAATGACCGGCGCAGCGCGAGGTCCTCGACCGGGTAGCCGGTCAGAGCCATCTCGGGGAAGGCGACGACCTGAGCGCCCGCATCAGAGGCCTCCCGGGCGATGCGGCGGACCTGTGCGGCATTGCCCGGCAGGTCCCCGACCACGGGGTCGTGCTGGGCGAGGGCGATGCGCAGCGCTGGCACGTCACGAGCCTAGTGAGCGCACCTGTGGCCGGCTCAGCGAAGGGTGGGACCGGCCTTCCGGCGGGCAGGGGCGCCGCCCAGTGGTCGGGGGGCGCCTTCGGCGGGCTGGTCGGAGTGCAGCCGCGTCGCGAAGCCCGCCATCCGGTCGCGCAGCCAGGTCGTCATCGCGTCGGCCGGCATCGGGCGGGCGAGGAAGTAGCCCTGGACGAGGTCGCAGCCGAGGTCCTGCAGCAGCCGCCAGCTGCTCTCGTCCTCCACGCCCTCTGCGCACACTCGCAGGCCGAGGTCGTGACCGAGGCCGATGACCGCCCGCACGATCGCCATGTCCTCGTCCCGCTCGGCGAGGTCGCGGACGAAGCTGCGGTCGATCTTGACCTCCTGCACCGGCAGGCTGCGCAGCCGGGTCAGGGAGGAGTAGCCGGTGCCGAAGTCGTCGACCGACACCGACAGGCCGAGCTGCACGAGGCGCTCGAGCGCCTGCACCGCGCGCTCCGGCTCGGCGACGATGGCGCTCTCGGTGACCTCGAGCTTGAGCAGCGCGGCGGGCAGACCGGCCTGGACCAGCAGTCGGGCCACGGTGTCGGCGAGCTCCGGCTCGAGCAGGTTGCGCATCGAGACGTTGACGGCCATCAGGACCGGCGTGCCGGCCTCCTGCCACGCGACGCACTGGCGCACCGCCGTCTCGATGACGAAGCGGGTCAGCGGGCGGATCAGGCCGGTGTGCTCGGCGAGGGGGATGAACTCGTCGGGGGGCACGTGCCCCCAGAGCGGGTGCTTCCAGCGCAGCAGTGCCTCGACCCCGACGATCTGCCCGGTGGAGGGGTCCGCTTGTGGCTGGTAGTGCAGCTCCAGCGACTCGTCCTCGAGGGCTCTCGCCAGGTCGCCGATGAGCGAGAGACGCCGGGAGCTGTACGGGTCGCGGTCCGGGGAGTAGCGGGCGACGCCGGACAGGCCGTCCTTGGCGTCGTACATCGCGACCTCCGCACGGCGGAGGAGGAGGGCGGCGGACGAGCCGTCGCGCGGCGTGGCCGAGATCCCGATGCTCGCCGAGACGTCGATCAGGATCTCGCCGAGCCGCATCGGCCGGGCGACGTCGCGAGCGATGCGCGCGACCATCCCCTCCACGTGGACGTCGTCGCCGCCGAGGAGCACGGCGAACTCGTCACCGCCGAGGCGGGCCACGACCGTCTCGTCGCCGGCCAGGGTCTCCAGGCGCGCGCCGACCTCCTGCAGGAGCTGGTCGCCGACGTCGTGCCCGAGGGTGTCGTTGACCTCCTTGAAGCGGTCGATGTCCATGAGCAGGACGGCCGCCGAGCCGGTGGTGGCGAGCCGGCGCTCGAGCCGCTGCTGGAAGTGCAGGCGGTTGGGCAGCCCGGTGAGCGGGTCGTGCAGGGCCAGGTGCTCGGTCTCGTCGGCGGCGGTGCGCACCCGCTCGACGAGCCGGGAGTTGGCGAGCGCGACGCTGGCGTGCCCCGCCAGCGCCTCGAAGAGCAGCTCGTCCTCGTGGTCGAAGGTGCTGACGTCGCCGAGGCGGTCGGCGACGACGAGCACCCCGATGATCTCGCCGCCGTCGCGCAGCGGTGCTGCGAGCCCGTCGAGGTGACCGGCCTCGCGCAGCGCCCGGTGCGCGTCGCTGGTGCCGCCGCGGGCGAGGCGGAGGGGCTTGCCGGCGCAGGCCGCCGCGTACCACGCGCCCTCGCACTCCGGCTGGCACGGGAAGAGCTCGGCGTGGCCCGAGCGCAGCAGCTCGCGAGCCTCGGAGGCGACGGTCGCCTCGACGGTGCCCTCCTTGAGGGCCTGGTCGACGGACCGGGTGAAACGGTAGAGCAGCTGCAGACGGCCGTAGCGCAGCCGCTGCACCTGGTAGCCCCGGTAGAGCAGGAAGGTCAGGACGGCGATCACGCCGAGCAGGGCGAGGCCCTGAGGCTGCCGCACCAGCACCAACGCGGTGACGAGCGCAAGGTCGGTGACCACCACGGTGCCGACCGCTGCGATCGCGAGCGTCCGGACCAGCTCGCCGGTGTCCCAGGTGCCCTGCCGGAGCCCGATGATGAGGAAGAGGGCCAGGTTGCCGAGGAGGTCGGCGGCAAGCGCCGCGGCGATCGCGGCGAGCCAGGTCGCCGGCACCAGGCTGTCGGCCTGGACGCCCATCGCCGACACGAGGCCGTCGAACACGGCGATCGCCACTGCGGTCTGCAGGAAGATCGAGGCTGCGTTGAAGACCAGCTTGATCGGTGCGTTGCGGTAGATGACGGCCTGCGTGAGCGCCATCCCGAGGACGGCCGCGAGCAGCAGCTCGTCGGCGTCGAGGAAGAACAGCCCCAGGACCATCGGGGCGATGCTGAACGTCAGGCTGTGGGTGTCCCGCCCGAAGGGGATGTGCACGGCGAAGCGCTCGGAGAGGGCGAAGCCGAGGGCGACAGCCGGCCACCACAGGTGGGGTTCACCGCCGGGCAGACTGAGACCTCGCCACCACAGGACGGCTCCTGCCGCGGCGAGGCCTGCGCTCACCAGCCAGATCAGTCGATCGCTGGACGGACGGTCCCCCACATTCGCAGTGTCGGTCATCGTGGGCGATTACTGTGCGGGTTCGACGGACTGCACTCGGTAAATCTTCTGCCCACTGATGGTCGGCGGGGCCGAGTCGCGAGACGTCAGTTCCAGGTCGCGCCGTTCCTGGGCTTGGCGTTCCAGGTCGCGCCGGCCTCGACGGAGTTCCAGGTCGCACCCGGGTGCTTCCGGTTCCAGGTCGCTCCGGCGTCGTCCGAGCCGGCCAGGCCGTAGCCGGCCACCAGGACGGCCGTGACGGCCAGGGCCAGGGCGATCAGGAAGGCAACGGCCGTCGTCGGCAGGGCTCGCATCGCGGTACGGGTCATAGCGGTTCTCTCCAGGGGTGCAGGGGTGGGCCGGGGGAGCAGGGGTGGGCCGGGGGAGCGGGGGGAGCGGGGGAGTCGTCCGGGCAGATGAGTGATCGACCGCACTGAGTGTGGGACTGACCATGACGCTGCGTGGCAATGGCAAAGGATCTCTACCCGTTCGGGGGGCACCCGGGTGGGCCATCCAGCCGATGCCGGGAGATGTCGAAGCACCAGCCCGGGGGCCTCCTGTAACACCGTCGAAACACCCGCCGGGCAGCATGCCGCGCATGGACAAGCAGCAGGAGTTCGTGCTCCGGACGCTCGAGGAGCGCGACATCCGGTTCGTCCGCCTCTGGTTCACCGACGTGCTCGGCTTCCTGAAGTCGGTGGCGGTGGCGCCAGCGGAGCTCGAGGGCGCCTTCGACGAGGGCATCGGCTTCGACGGCTCCGCGATCGAGGGCTTCGCCCGGGTGGCCGAGTCCGACATGCTCGCCCGGCCGGACCCCGGCACCTTCCAGATCCTGCCCTGGCGTTCGGAGACTCCTGGCACCGCGCGGATGTTCTGCGACATCGTGCTGCCGGACGGTCAGCCGTCCTACGCCGACCCCCGGCAGGTGCTCAAGCGGACTCTGGCCAAGGCGTCGGACCTCGGCTTCGCCTTCTACACCCACCCGGAGATCGAGTTCTTCCTGTTCCGGGACCAGGCCGGCGACGGGCAGCCCCCGACGCCGGTGGACCAGGGCGGCTTCTTCGACCACATCGCGCACGGCATCGGCCACGACTTCCGCCGCGACGCCATCACGATGCTCGAGAACATGGGCATCTCGGTGGAGTTCAGCCACCACGAAGGCGCACCGGGGCAGCAGGAGATCGACCTGCGCTACGCCGATGCCCTCTCGACCGCCGACAACATCATGACCTTCCGGCACGTCATGAAGCAGGTCGCGCTCAGCCAGGGCGTGCAGGCGTCGTTCATGCCCAAGCCGCTCACCGACCACCCCGGCTCGGGCATGCACACCCATGTCTCGCTCTTCGAGGGCGAGCGCAACGCCTTCTTCGAGGCCGGTGCCCCGTACCAGCTGTCCAAGGTGGCCCGCTCGTTCATCGCCGGGCTGCTGCGCCACGCCGGCGAGATCACGGCGGTCACGAACCAGTGGGTCAACTCCTACAAGCGGCTGCTCGGCGGCGGCGAGGCCCCGGCCTACGTCTGCTGGGGGCACAACAACCGCTCCGCCATGGTCCGGGTGCCGATGTACAAGCCGGCCAAGGGCCAGTCGACCCGGGTGGAGCTGCGGACGCCGGACTCGGCGACCAACCCGTACCTGGCCTTCGCGGTGATGCTGGCGGCAGGGCTCAAGGGGATCGAGCAGGGCTACGAGCTGCCGGAGGCGGCCGAGGACGACGTGTGGGCCCTCACTGACGGGGAGCGCCACTCGCTGGGCATCGAGCCGCTGCCCACCAACCTGTCCGAGGCGATCCGTCGGATGGAGGGCAGCGAGCTGGTCGCCGAGACGCTGGGCGAGCACGTCTTCGACTTCTTCCTGCGCAACAAGCGGGCCGAGTGGCTCGACTACCGCCGGGAGGTCACCGCCTTCGAGCTGGACCGCTACCTCACGGCCCTGTGACCCTCCCGAGAGTGCTGGTCGTCCAGCACGAGGCCAGCACCGGGCCGGGGTGGTGGGGCGAGTGGCTCGCCGCGTCCGGGCTCGCGCTGGAGGTCAGCCATCCGTACGCCGGAGACGCGCTGCCCGGGCCCGACGATCTCGGGTCGTACGCCGCGCTGCTGGTGCTCGGGGGAGCCATGGGGCCGGTCGAGGACGAGGCCTGCCCCTGGCTGCCGGAGACCCGCGGGCTGCTCGCGCGGGCGGTCGACACCGGCCTGCCCACCTTCGGGATCTGCCTGGGCGCCGAGCTGCTGGTGGTGGCCTGCGGCGGCTCGGTGCGGCGGGGCACCGTCGGTCCCGAGCTCGGCGTGCTGACGAACGACCCGACCGCCGAGGCGGCGGCCGACGCCGTGCTGGCGTCGCTGCCGCGGGGCGCGCCGGTGCTGCAGTGGCACTGGGAGGAGATGGCCGAGCTGCCCGCGGGCGCGGTCCTGCTGGCCACCTCGCCGGCCTACCGGCACCAGGCCTTCCGGGTCGGGTCGGCGGCCTGGGGCGTGCAGGGCCATCCCGAGGTGACGCCTGGTATCGCCGCCGACTGGGCGCGCGAGGACAGCCCGCTGCTGCTGGCTGCCGGTCGGGAGCCGGCGGGCCTGGTGGCAGAGGTCGAGGCGGCCACCCCGGCACTGGTCGACACCTGGCGCCCGGTGGCCGAGGCGTTCGCCGCCGTGGCCTTGCGCCACGCCACGGGTTAGCGTCAGGGCTCGTGACGACGGGCCGCGGCACGAGTGCCAGTGCGCGGCTGGCCCGGGTGGGTTTCACCGAGCCGGCCAGGGCGGCGGCGACGGTCGAGGCCTCGGCCCTGCTGGCCGACCTGGTCGCCGACGAGCGGGTGCTGGCGACCCTGGCGACCGTGGCCGACCCGGACGGCGCACTCGAGTCGCTGAGCCGGCTGCTGGCTGCCGCCGCTGACGGCCCGGACCTCGCTTCGGCCCTGTGCGAGGACGAGCGCCTGCGCGGCGGCCTGCTGGCAGTGCTCGGTGCGAGCGCCGCCCTGGGCGACCACCTGCACCGCCACCCGGGGCACTGGCACCTGCTCGTCGGCGAGCCCGACTCCCGGCCCACGGCCGAGGGCCTGCGGGCCGCACTTCTCACCGCTGTCGGCGCCGATCCCGCGTCGCCGGTGCCGGTCGGTGCCGGCGAGCCCGCCCACCTGCTGGACGCGCTGCGGGTGGCCTACCGCGGCGCGCTGCTGGGCCTGGCTGCCCGGGACGTCGGTGGCGGCCTCGACGTCGCGGACGTGGCCGCCGAGCTGGCGGACCTGGCCGGCGCGACCCTCGAGGCAGGTCTGGCCGTCGCGCGGTCAGAGGTCGGCGCGGAGGCCGCGGCCGGCTGCCGGCTGGCGGTCGTCGCCATGGGCAAGTGCGGCGGCCGGGAGCTCAACTACGTCAGCGACGTGGACGTCGTCTTCGTGGCGGAGCCGGCCGCGGCAGATGCATCCGGTGGCGAGGCCGCCCGGGACGAGCAGGCTGCGCTCCGTACGGCCAACGCCCTCGCGGTCGCGACGATGCGGGCCTGCTCCGCGACGACGGCCGAGGGCACCATCTGGCCGGTCGACGCTGCGCTGCGTCCCGAGGGCAAGGCCGGACCGCTGGTCCGCACCCTCGCCAGCCACGTCGCCTACTACGAGCGGTGGGCCAAGACCTGGGAGTTCCAGGCGCTGCTCAAGGCCCGGCCGGTGGCCGGCGACCTGGAGCTCGGCCGCGCCTACGTCGACGCCCTCGCGCCCCTGGTGTGGCGGGCCGCGGAACGCCCGGACTTCGTCGCCGACGTGCAGCAGATGCGCCGGCGGGTCGAGGGCACCCTCGCGAGCGGCACCAGCCACCGCGAGCTCAAGCTGGGGCCGGGCGGGCTGCGGGACGTGGAGTTCGCGGTGCAGCTGCTGCAGCTGGTGCACGGCCGCACCGACGAGACCCTGCGCAGTCCCAACACCCTGGAGGCGCTGGAGACGCTGTCCACCTACGGATACGTCGGGCGGGCCGACGCGGCGCAGCTCGACAGCGCGTACCGCTTCCTGCGCACGGTGGAGCACCGGCTCCAGCTGCACCGGCTGCGACGTACCCATGTGATGCCCGAGGACGAGACCGACCTGCGCCGGATCGGGCGCTCGCTCGGCCTGCGCGCGGACCCGGTCGGCGAGCTCGACCGCGAGTGGCGCAAGCACGCCCGCGAGGTGCGCCGGCTGCACGAGAAGCTCTTCTACCGGCCGCTGCTCACCTCGGTCGCCCGGCTGGCGTCCGACGACGCGCGACTGACGCCGGACGCGGCACGGTCCCGGCTCGAGGCGCTCGGCTACGCCGACCCGGCGGGTGCGCTGCGCCACCTGGAGGCGCTGACCGAGGGCGTGTCACGGCGCGCGGCGATCCAGCGGACGTTGCTGCCGGTGCTGCTCGGCTGGTTCGCCGACGCACCCGACCCGGACGGCGGGCTGCTCGCCTTCCGGCGCATCAGTGACGCGCTCGGCACCACGCCGTGGTACCTGCGGGTCCTGCGCGACGAGGGGGCGGTGGCGGAGCGGATGGCGCACCTGCTCGCCAGCAGCAGGTACGCCGTCGAGCTGCTGGGCAGGGCACCCGAGGCGGTGCGGCTGCTCGCCGACGACGCCGAGCTGGTCCCCCGCGGGCGGGACGACCTGGGCGCAGAGCTGGCCAGCGCTGTCGCCCGCCACGACGACCCGGAGACCGCCGTCACCTTCGCCCGCGGGCTGCGCCGACGCGAGCTCTTCCGGGTCGCGGCCGCCGACCTGCTCGGGGTCGCCAGCGTCGAGCAGGTCGAGGGGGCGCTGACCGACGTCACCGCGGCCACGGTGCAGGTGGCGCTGGACGTCGCGGGCCGCTCGGTCGCGGCCGCGCGCGGTGGCGACCTGCCGACCCGGCTCTCGGTCGTCGCGATGGGTCGCTTCGGCGGGCGCGAGCTGACCTATGCCAGTGACGCGGACGTTCTCTTCGTGCACGACCCCGTGGAGGGAGCCGACGAGCAAGCCGCGTCCGAGGCCGCGCACGCCGTCGTCGGCGAGCTGCGCCGGCTGCTCTCGGTCCCCTCGCCCGACCCGCCGCTGGCCGTCGACGCAGACCTCCGGCCCGAGGGGCGGCAGGGACCGCTGGTGCGGTCCCTGGCGTCGTACGCCGCCTACTACGAGCGGTGGTCGCACGTCTGGGAGAGCCAGGCGCTGCTGCGTGCCGACCCGGTGGCCGGGGACGCCGACCTCGGCAAGCGGTTCGTCGAGCTCGTCGACCCGCTGCGCTACCGGACCGGCGGGGTGACGGACGCCGACGTTCGAGAGATCCGCCGGATCAAGGCGCGCGTGGAGGCCGAGCGGCTGCCGCGCGGTTCGGACCCGTGGCGGCACACCAAGCTCGGGCCGGGCGGGCTGGCCGACGTCGAGTGGACGGTGCAGCTCCTGCAGCTGCGGCACGCGGCCGAGGTGCCGGCGCTGCGGACCACCCAGACGCTCCGCGCGCTCACCGCGGCGACCGAGGCGATGCTGCTCGACCCCGATCAGGCACGCACGCTGGCCCACGCCTGGCGGACGGCGAGCCGGGTCCGCAACGCCGTGCTGCTCGTGCGGGGCCGACCGGGTGACAGCCTGCCGACGGACCTCCGCGAGCTCTCGGGGGTGGCGGCGGTTCTGGGCTACCCTCCGGGCGCATCGGGTCAGCTCGTGGACGACTACCGGCGGGCGACCCGGCGGGCACGGGCAGTCGTCGAGGGGGTGTTCTACCGGTGAGCGAGTCACCGCACGGCACCCGCCCGACCTACCGCCACGTGCTGCGCCACCGCGAGTTCCGCGGGCTGGTGGTCGCGCAGGTCGCGAGCGAGCTCGGGGACCACATCGCCCGCGTCGCGCTCGCCTCACTCGTCCTCGCCCGCACGGACAGCGCCTTCCTCGCCGTGCTCGCGTTCGTCGTCAGCTTCGTGCCTGCCGTCTTCGGCTCGGCGCTGCTCGGCGCGTTCGCCGACCGGCTGCCGCGCAAGGTGGTGATGTTGGGCTGCGACCTCGCCCGGGCGGTCGTGGTCGGCGTCATCGCGCTGCTGGCCGTGGACTCGACGCCGGTGTGGGTGCTCCTCGGGCTGCTGCTCGTCGCGGAGACCTTCACGGCCCCGTTCGAGGCCGCGCACCGGGCTGTCATTCCGGACGTGCTGACCGACCCTCGCGAGTGCATCGTCGGCACCGGGCTGCTGCGCACCCTCTACCAGGTCGACCAGGTCGTCGGCATCGTCGCGGCGGGCGTCGTCATCGTGGTGGTGGGGGAGCGGGCCGGACTGTTGCTGGACGTCGGGTCGTTCGTCGTGTCCTTCGTCGTGCTGGCGCTGACGCTGCGCTGGCGGCCGGCGAGCGGGGCGACGACCGAGGCCGAGCACCGGACGCTGCTCGGGGACTTCCGCGAGGGCTGGCGGCTGGTCTTCGACGACCCGGCGCTGCGCGCCCTGGTGGTGCTGGCCTGGGGCGCCGCGGTCTTCCTGATCGCCCCCGAGGCCGTCGCCCTGGCCTATGCCCGCGAGGACGGCGCCGAGCCGGTGGTCGGTGCGGCCCTGATGGCCAGCCTGCCCGCCGGTGCGGCGATCGGCTCGCTGCTGGTCGCGCGCCTGGACCCGATGCGCCAGGTCAACCTGATCATCCCGCTGGCCGTCGCGTCGTGCGCCCCGCTGATGCTCACCAGCCTGGCTCCGCCGTGGTACGTCGCGCTGCCGCTGTGGTTCGTGGCCGGTGCCTCACAGGGCTTCATGGTGCCGCTGATGACGACGGTCAACCTGGTGAGCCCCCCGGCGTTGCGCGGCCGGGTCAACGGCCTGGCAGGTGCCGGCTTCAGCACCGTGACGGCGATCACCTTCCTGACCGCGGGTGCCGTGGCCGACCTGGCGTCGCCCGCGGTGGCGGTGACGGTTGCCGCGGTGATCGGTCTGGCGCTGGTCGGGTCGGCGCACCGGTCGTGGCCGACGGGGGAGGTGCGGCGGGCGGCTCGGCGGGTCTACGCGGCGGGCTGACCCGACACGCGGGGAGCCGGACAATCTGCCCATTTACCAGTGCTTGACCTGCCTCGTCGGCAGAATGGCACGGCCACCGGCGGAACCGGGGCACCGGCCAGGTGCTCGTTCCGGGTGAGCCCCTCCCTCCCGTACCGCCTCGAGGAAGACCGCACCATGCTCCTTGCGCTCCGCGACCTGCGTCCTGCGCTGCCCGCCCCCGTCCGCCGCACCACCGTCCGGGTCCTCGCGACCCTGGTCGCGGCGGTGCTCGCCACCACGCTGCTGCCGACCACCTCGGCGAGCGCGAAGTCGGTGAGCTTCGACAAGCGCCTCTTCGGCGTGCACGACAACCGGCTCGTGTCGCTGACGCGTCCGATGACCGGGTCGATCCGGCTCTGGGACATGGGCGTGACCTGGGCCGAGATCGAGCGCTCGCCCGGCGTCTACGACTTCGCGCGCCTCGACCAGATCGTGCGGGCCGCGATGGCGCGCAAGGTCGAGGTCACGCTGGTGCTCGGCATCACCCCGGGCTTCTACGGTGCGTCGACCAACGTCAACAACGACACCGTGCGGGCGGCGTACCGCGCCTACGTCCGCGCGGTGATGGAGCGCTACCGCAACTTCGAGGGCAAGGGTCGCGGCATCCAGTACTACCAGGTCTGGAACGAGATGAACGTCGTCAACTTCTGGACCGGCAACTTCACCGACATGGGCAAGCTGTCGCAGATCGTGACGCAGGTCCGCAACACCGTGGACGGTGGCGCCAAGGTCGTCGGCCCGGCGTTCGTGACGCGCTACACCGCACAGCTGAAGAACCTCACCAGGTTCTACTTCGCGCGGCTCGACGGCACACCGGTGTGGAAGTTCATGGACGTCGTGTCCCTCAACCTCTACCCGATGCCGAAGTACAGCGGGCGGATGGGCAACCCCGAGGACACGATGAAGCTGCTCGCCAAGGCCAAGGCGAGCCTCGCCGCGGGCGGCGTCCCGGCGTCGAAGCCGATCTGGAACACCGAGATCAACTACGGCATGCAGTCCGGCAGCCGCGGCGGCACCAAGGCGACGAGCATCACCGACGGCCGGCAGGCGGCGTACGTCATCCGCACCTACCTGCTGAACTCGGCGCGCGGGATCAAGCGGGTGTTCTGGTACTCGTACGACATGAGCTACCTCTCGACCGGCGGGACGCTCGGCAACACCCGGCTGACCAGCCCGGCCAACGGCTCGACGCTCACGACGGCCGGCAAGGCGTTCTACCTGGTGCAGCGGTGGATGAAGGGCAAGCTGGTCGGTCCGACGAGGTCCTCGCAGCCGTGCACGGTCGACCGCGCCGGCACCTACACGTGCGTGGTGAAGTACGGGCAGGGCGTCCGGCGTATCTACTGGAACCCGACCAAGTCGGTCAAGGTGCGCCTTGTCAAGAGTGCATCGTTCACGCAGACCGTCTACGGTGTGAGGAAGTCAGCCAAGGGTGGGTCGGTCAAGACCGTCGACTACCGCCCGCTGATGGTGCGGTCGAAGGTCTGAGATCTCGGCCACGTCCACCGAACCTCCAACCTCCACGGGGAATCCCTCACCTATGACTCCACTCGCTGTTCTTGCGCGTCCGCGCGCGCTCGTCCTGGCTGTCGCGATCGGCCTGGCGGTGACCCTGCTGCCCGCCGGTCCGGCCAGTGCCGCGCCGAAGGTCACCAACCAGCTTCTTCGGCATGACCGACTTCGACGCCGCGAGCTTCCCGTCGAGCCGCCCCGGCGCGATCCGGCTGTGGGACTCGGGCGTCACCTGGCGCGAGATCGAGCGCTCACCGGGCGTCTTCGACTTCAGCCGTCTCGACGCGGCGGTCAACGCCGCGCGTGCCAAGGGGTCCGACGTCCTGCTCGTGCTCGGTCAGACGCCGCGCTTCCACGCGAAGCGGCCCAACGCTGCCAGCCTGAACGCGCCGGGCGCGAGCTCGCCGCCGAAGCTGACGCCCTGGAAGCGCTACGTGCGCAAGGTGGCCCTGCGCTACAAGGGTCGCGGCGTCGACTACCAGGTCTGGAACGAGGGCAACGTCCCCGGCTTCTGGAGCGGCACGCCGGCCAACCTGGCCGAGCTCACCAAGGTGACCTGGAACGTGCTGAACAGCGCGGACCCGAAGGCCCAGGTCGTCTCGCCCGCGATGGCGACCCGGCTGAAGAGCCAGCAGAAGTGGGTCGACAAGTTCTACTCGCAGCGCACCGGCGGTGCGCGGGTCGGTCGCTGGATGGACGTCGTGTCCCTCAACCTCTACCCGCTCACCAACGACGGCCCTGAGGCGTCGATGGCCCTGCTGTCGACGACGCGGTCGATCCTGCGCCGCTACGGCGTGACCAAGCCGATCTGGAACACCGAGATCAACTACGGCCTGCAGATCGGCGGCGGCGGCACCGCGAAGGACATCTCGGCCAAGAAGGAGGCGGCGTTCGTCGCGCGGACGTACGCCCTCAACGCGGCCAACAACGTCAAGCGCGTGTACTGGTACTCGTGGGACCTGCAGAAGCTCGCCAACACCCGGCTGACCTTCGCCAACGGCAGCGTGACGCCGGCCGGCAAGACCTACAGCGTGGTGAAGAGCTGGCTGCAGGGGACGCGTGCGCTGGGCTGCTCGCGCAGCGGCAACGGCACCTACACCTGCACGTTCCGCTACAGCGACGGCGTCAAGCGCGTCTACTGGAACCCGTCGCGGAAGGCGACCGTCCGCACGGCGTCCTCCGCGACCCGGCTGTACTTCCAGTCCGGCGGTGACGAGAGGGTCGGCGGCAACAAGACCATCGGCGTGAAGTTCACCCCCGTGATGGTGCGTTCCCGGCGATAGCGCGTAGCTGCGTCACGACGGCCCCCGACCCTGCGGTCGGGGGCCGTCGTCGCGAACCGGTCCTTCGGGTCGTGCGTCCTTGGCCCCATGACGGGGACTGCGGAGGCTGATCGCTCTACACGTGCGACCGATGGGCGCAGGCTCCTGCGGCTCGTGGTGGTGCTGGCGACGCTGGTCGCAGGAGTCGTCGTGGCGCCGGGAGGGTCGCACGCGGCGGTCGCTCGCCGCTCGACGCTGGTGCGTCCTGCCCTCTTCGGCATGCACGTGAGCGATCCCGCCGCCTGGCCCACTGTCCCGGTCGGCTCCGTCCGGTTGTGGGACACCGGCACGACGTGGCGGGACCTGGAGACCGAGCCGGGGACGTACGACTTCTCGCGGCTCGACAGCTACGTCGCGCAGTCTCGCGCGCACGGGGCACGGGTGACGCTGGTCCTCGGCCAGACACCCGCCTTCCACGTCGCGGCAGGTGCTCCGCTGCCGACACGTCCGGAGTTCATGGGCGAGGGTGCCACGAGAGCACCCCGCCTGCCGGCCTGGCGGACCTACGTGCGGACCGTCGCGCTGCGCTACGCCGGCGACATCGAGGCGCTGCAGGTGTGGAACGAAGGGAATGTCCCTGGCTTCTGGTCGGGGACACCCCGTGGTCTCGCACGGCTGACCTCGGTCGCCCGCTCCGTGGTGGATGCCGTCAACCGGGAGCGCGGGACCAGACTGAAGCTGGTCGCGCCGTCGTTCGTGGCCCGCGCGAACATCCTTCCGATGGACCGCTACTGGCAGCAGCGGATCGACGGGCCGGAGCATGAACAGCCTCGTCGACGCTGTCGCGCTCTCGCTCTACCCGGTGACCGACGGAGGCCCGGAGTCCGGCGTCGCCCGGCTGGCCCATCTCCGGCGGAAGATCCTCGACGTGCATCGGGTCACGAAGCCGGTGTGGACGACCGAGGTCAACTACGGGATGGTCAAGGGCGGCTCGACGGACCCGGTCGTCAACCTCTCACCTGCCCGGCAGGCGGCCTTCGTCGCGCGTACCTACCTGCTGCAAGCCGCCGCGGACGTGCGCCGGGTCTTCTGGTACGGCTGGTCCCAGCGCGGCAACGTGGCTGTGGTGCTGAGCGCCGACGGCGAAGCCACGGCGGCCGGGCTGGCGTTCCAGCAGGTGCAGCGCTGGATGTCGGGCTCGCGGCTCGCCGGATGCCGCACGGTCGCCACCGGGACGCGCCGCGGGCTGGTGACCTGCACCTTGCGCGACGCCCGGGGCCTCAAGCGGGTGTTCTGGCACCCGACGAAGCGACTGCGCATCCCCCTGGGCGCCGCCGCGGGCTCGACGCTTGACCTGCAGGGGCTGCAGACCGCGGTCTCAGGCAGCACCATCGTCGACTTCCGGCCGCTGCTGGTCCGCTACCGAAGGTGACACCTGGTCAGGCGCGGCTCGCCTCCGTGCAGGCGTCGGCCAGCCGTCGCAGGGCAGCCCGTACGTCCGGCTCGGCGTCGCCGAGCAGGCGACTGACCCGGGTGGCAGCCTGGCGGAACGCGCGCCGCGCCGTGGCATGGGCCGCGAGGCCCTCGTCCGTGAGGCCGACCAGCCAGGCTCGGCCGTCGTCCGGATCGCGCTCCCGGACGACGTGCCCGCGCCGCTCCATTGCCCGTAGCGTGTCCGAGGCCGTGGTGAGCGGGACGCGTGCCACTGCCGCGAAGGCGCTCACCGACAGCGGCCCGTCGACGTGGAGGATCGAGTACTCGGCGTACTGCGCGGCGGTCAAGCCGGTCGGGGCCATCACCGGTGCGAGCAGCTTGCCCGACGCCGAGTCGGCGACGAAGAGGTCGAAGAGGACCGAGTAGGTCGGCGGCGTCGGGCTCACGGAGGCAGTGTCACCGGCTCGGGAGCTGCTCGTCGAGGAAGGCCAGGATCTGCCCGACCATCGGGTCGGCCCGTCGCCGGACGTAGTCCTTGCCGTGGTCGGCGGTGCCTTCGACGATCTCGACGAGCTCCGGGCCGTCGTGCTCGTCGGCCAGCCGGGGCGGCAGCTCGGCGAAGGCCCCGTCCAGCTCGCCCGCGACGGCCATCAGCGGCCCGCTGTAGCGACGTACCGCACGATCGACGTCGCCCTGGCTCATCGCGTAGTCGGCGGGGGAGAGGGCGACGAGCGCGTCGACCTGCGGGTCGGCCGTGCCCGCGGCGACGATCGACGTTGCGCCTCCCGCGGAGGCGCCGACCAGCACGACCGTGCGCGCGCCCCCGGCACGCTCGTGGGTGACCAGGGCGCGGAGCGTGCGCGGCGTGGGACTGGTGTCCGTCGTCCAGGCGACCACCCGGTAGCCGTCGCGGGCGAGTGCCGCGCCGAGCCCGGACAGGTCGCACGGCGTGCCGCGGAACTGGTGGGTCAGGACCGCGACGCGGGTGCTTCGGCCGCGCGCGAAGCCGGTGATGCGGTCGTCGCCGCGGCGCAGGGTGAACGGCTCGTCCCTCGGCCCCGGGCACTCCTCGAGGCCCTGGACGGCAGGTGGCAGTGCGCCGTCGCCGGTGGGGCTGCTGCTAGGCGTGCTGGGGCTGCTGCTGCTCGCGGGCTGCGACGGCGAGCGGGGTGCAGCCGTCGGCTCGCTTGTGTCGGCACAGCCTGCGAGGCACGCCAGCAGCGCGGTGAGCAGGACGGCGGGAGCGGAGCGACCCATGTCGACAGGTTACTACGGACCCGTAGTAATCTCAGGACGTCGGCCCTCCGCCGGCACCGCTCGACCTGGCGGCAGAATGCACGCGTGCAGGATGCCGTCGTGCCCAGGGTCCGAGCCGGAGCCGGCGGAGGGATCGATCCGGTGCTGAGCGCGGCGAGCGGCAACGACCACGCGCTGCTGGCTGCCCGCACGTCACTCAGGTGTCCGCCTGGCCGGCGCGGCGCGCAGAGCCGTCCCGGATTGGTCGGCCTGCGCAGGGACGACCGAGGCGTCCGGAAGCACGATGGGCACGTCCAGCTCGAGGCTGACCAGACGGCTCAGGTCGATCTCCACGGACCGTGTCAGCAGCGGCGTCTCCTCCAGCCGGATGGTCGCGGTGGCGCTGGCCGAGTCGGCAGAGGCCGCGGTCACCGAGCCGTTGCGCAGGGTCAGCCGGACGGCGGTCGCCGCCACCTCCAGCTCGGCCGGCAGCGTGGCGGTCAGCACCGGCTCGCCGTGCACCCGCAGCTCGACGGTGACGATGTGCCGGAACACGTTGGTGTGCGCCCCGAGCGACTCGTGCACGTCGGTGTCGGGTTCGGCGACGCTGCGCTGCGCGGCGTCCTGCACGCGTTGGACGGCAGCCCAGCCTTGCGCGAACCGGTCGACGAGTCTGTCCTTCTGCAGCTCATCGACCGCCTCCGCGCACACCTTCTTGCGGATCGCGCTCAGCGCCGCCGCCGGTGCGCGGGGCGCGGCGCTCTTCACCTTCTGCGGCAGCTCGCTCAGCGCGGGCCCGAACCATGGCAGCAACGCGTCCGGGGGCGGCGCGTCCGTCCCCGCGCCACCTAACAGGAGCTGGGCGCAGGTCTGGGGCTGGCTGGGTGCCGTTGTGGTCATCGACGTCTCCTAGCGGACTCGACGAATCGTTGAGCTGGCACGGACGTGCAGCTGCCATCGTCCGATGTCGGGAAGTTCCGTCACGGCGACCATCTCGGTCCGGCCGCGCGCCGTCACGGTCACGGCCTGGGTGAGGAAGCGGCGCACCCGTCGGCGTCGGACCTCCGACCTCGCCAGTGCCCCGGCAGCGAACACCAGGACGGCCGCGACCAGGCCGCCGGTGCCCCGGCCCCCCGGGTGGAACGACACCAGCTGGTCCCACCACGGATCGTCGTCCTCGACGGGCGGACCGGTCTCCTGCAAGGTCACCGAGACGACGTCACCGACCGCGGCCGGGCTGAGTCCGGCCGGGTCCTGGGCGACGACGCGACCGGAGCCGTCGACGACGCGGAGCACGAGATCGACCGCGGTGACCGAGCGCCGCGCCTGCTCCTCGGTCATACCCAGCACGTTCGGGACCAGGAGCTCGTCGTCGTCGACGGTCACGGTGACGGACGAGCCGGCCGCCACCCGCGTGCCGGCCGGCGGGTCCTGGGTGTCGACCGAGCCCGACGAAGCGTCCGTGACCATCACGAGGTCCCTCGCCTCGAGGGCGGAGCGGGCCGCCCGCAGCCCCTTGCCCACCACGTCCGGGACCCGGACCTTCCCTGCGAAGGTGAGGCTCACCACCAGCCCGTCGACGATGGCGGTACCCGCGATCGGTCGCTGGCCGGTGACCTCCTCGAGGTCACCGGTTCCTTTCGGCACATCCAGGGGGAGCTTCTCCCGCTCCAGCACCTGGCGAGCGGCGGCGAGCGTCAGCCCGACCACGCTCGGAACGACCCGGACGGGGCTGACCGTGACCGAGACGGTCGAGCCGCGCTCGACAAGAGTTCCCTGGAGTGGCTTCTGGGTCACGACGAAGCCGGACGCGGGCGCGGCCAGCTCGAGCCCGGCGTCCGCGAGGCGTTGGCGGGCCTGCGGCACGGTCAGGCCGCCGAGACCCGGCACGATCACCAGGTCCGTCACGGTCAACGTCACCTGGTCTGCGAAGGCGACCAGTGCCCCGGCTGCCGGGTCCTGTGCGGTCACCTCTGCCTCGGGCAGGGGCTGCGCGCGGCTCGAACACCACGGTGTCCAGCGCACTCGCGGCCAGCCGGGCAAGGGCATCGGCCTGCGGGAGGTCGGTGACGGCCGGCATCAGCACGCCGAGCGTGAGCGGCACCACCGTCGTCGCCAGCTTGTCGCCCGGTGCCGGTGGCTCCTCGAACGGCTCCCCTTGCCTGACGACGACGACGGCATCGTCATCGATGGGGGACGCTGCGGGGTCGAAGAGAGGTACCGCGGCGCCGCCGGCCGGTGGGGTCCACGACCTGATCTTCTTCTCCGCAAGCAGCATGGAGTCGCCGACCACCTTGGGCACCGGCTCGCCGACTGCGGCGACCGGAGCTGCACCGACCGTCGCCGCCGTCACCGCCAGCGCGAGGGCTAGTAGCCAGCCGCGAGCCGCGAACGCCCACGGGTCAGCTGACGACTGGGTGCGCCCACCGGCACTGTGCCGGCGCGGCGTGGCCGGTCGACGCGACAGAACCCCCCACGACCCCATCTGTTCCCCCGGCGGACAGCCCGCTCCGAACGGACCGATCCGTCACCTCTGGCCTACTCCTCCGGACTCCGGTCGGCAACAACGGGAGCGCAAAGGCTCCCGGAGCGCGGTGGCGGGGCTCCGTCCGCTTGAACCGGTCGGAGCCCCGCCAGCGCGCATGGATCGGGGGGTTCTGGCCTAGATGTCGAAGTAGAGCTCGAACTCGTGGGGGTGCGGGCGCAGGCGGATCGGGTCGACCTCGTTGGTGCGCTTCCAGTCGATCCAGGTCTCGATCAGGTCGGTCGTGAAGACGCCGCCCTCGAGCAGGTACGCGTTGTCCTCCTCGAGCGCGGTGAGCACCTCGGGCAGCGACGCCGGCACCTGCGAGATCTCGGCGTGCTCGTCCGGCGGCAGCTCGTAGAGGTCCTTGTCGACCGGCTGCTCCGGCTCGATCTTGTTGCGGATGCCGTCCATGCCGGCCATCAGCATCGCCGAGAAGGCGAGGTAGGGGTTCGACGACGGGTCGGGCACCCGGAACTCGATGCGCTTGGCCTTCGGGTTCGCGCCGGTGATCGGGATGCGGATGCACGCCGAGCGGTTGCGCTGCGAGTAGACCAGGTTGACCGGCGCCTCGAAGCCCGGCACCAGGCGGTGGTAGGAGTTCACCGTCGGGTTGGTGAAGGCGAGCAGCGACGGGGCGTGTCGCAGCAGGCCGCCGATGTAGTAGCGCGCCGTGTCCGACAGGCCGGCGTAGCCGAGCTCGTCGTAGAAGAGCGGCGACCCGTCCTTCCACAGCGACTGGTGGCAGTGCATGCCCGAGCCGTTGTCGCCGAAGAGCGGCTTCGGCATGAACGTGGCCGTCTTGCCCGCTGCCCAGGCGACGTTCTTGATGATGTACTTGAAGAGCATCAGCTTGTCGCCGGCGTGCAGCAGGGTGTCGAACTTGTAGTTGATCTCGGCCTGGCCGGCAGTGCCCACCTCGTGGTGCGCTCGCTCGACCTCGAGGCCAGCCCGGTTGAGCTCGAGGGACATCTGGTCACGCAGGTCGGCGTAGTGGTCGACCGGAGGGACCGGGAAGTAGCCGCCCTTGTAGCGCGTCTTGTACCCGCGGTTGCCGCCCTCCTCGACGCGGCCGGAGTTCCAGGCGCCTTCGATGGAGTCGATGTAGTAGTAGCCGGAGTGCTGGTTGGTCTCGAAGCGCACGTCGTCGAAGACGTAGAACTCCGCCTCCGGCCCGAAGTACGCGGTGTCCGCGACGCCGGAGGTCTTCAGGTACGCCTCGGCCTTGGCTGCGATGTTGCGCGGGTCGCGGCTGTAAGGCTCGTCGGTGAAGGGGTCGACGATCGAGAAGTTCAGCGCGAGCGTCTTCTCCTTGCGGAACGAGTCCACGTACGCCGTGGCCGGGTCAGGGATCAGCTTCATGTCCGACTCATGGATCGCCTGGAAGCCGCGGATGGACGACCCGTCGAACATCTGCCCGTTGACGAAGAAGTCCTCGTCCACCGACTCCGCCGGCACGTTGAAGTGCTGCATGATGCCGGGCAGGTCGCAGAAGCGGACGTCGATGAACTTGACGTCCTCCTTCTTGATGAAGCGCAGGACCTCGTCCGCGTTGCTGAACATCCATCCTCCTCGGGACCGGCACGGTGCCGTCTGCCAGGACGTTAGGACCGGGCGGTTTCCCGGTCGTGACCCTCGTGTTTCGCGGGTGTTACGCGTTCGGGGGTCGGGGGCCGGCTCGACGTTACGCTGGCCGGGTGGTCGAGCGTAAGGACGTCGCATCGTGGCTCGAGGGCCCCGGTGGCCGCGGAGGCGGTGGGTCCGGCGAGCAGGAGTACGCCGGCCAGCGGCTCGGCAGGCCACGGTCCGGGCCGGGTGCCGTGGCCGGGTTCGGTGCCCGGATCGTCGCCTACCTGATCGACTCGATCGCCTGCGCCGTGATCTCGTACGGCCTCTTCCGTGACCAGACGTGGACGCTGGCGGTCTTCGCCGTCGAGGTGCTGGTCCTCACCGGGCTGGCCGGCGGGTCGGCGGGCCAGATCGCGCGCGGACTGCGGGTGGTGCGCCTCGACGGCCGGCCGCTCGGGCTGCCCAGGGCGGCGCTGCGGACGCTGCTCCTCCTGCTGCTGATCCCGGCGCTGATCTGGGACCGCGACGGCCGCGGGCTGCACGACAAGGCGGCCGACTCGGTGGTCGTGGTGGCCCGCGGCTGAGCTCAGCACCTCGATTCGACGGGGCTCTGACCTGCACAAACACGTCGCGCGTCAGCCGCGCGGCCCCCGCGGCATCCGCATGTTCTTCGGCATCGGCCCCTTGGGGATCGGCAGCTGCATGCTGCCCAGCGCCTTGAGGCGGCGGTTGACCTCGATGACCTGGTCGGTCTTCAGGTTGCGCGGCAGCTTCATCAGCCGGCTGTTGAGCTTGCGCAGCGGCACCTGGCCCGACTCGTTGCCCGCCTGGAGGTCGTAGATCGGGACGTCGGGGACGTACCGCGCGACCTTCTTCTTCTCCTGGGCGATCAGGTTGCCGAGGCGGGTCGGCGAACCCTCGCCGACGAGCACCACGCCGGGTCGGCCGGTGACGCGGTGGACGATGTCCTGGTTGCGGGTCACCGCGACCGCGGGCGTGACCGTCCAGCCGCGGCGCAGCATGTTCAGCGCGGCGGCGGCGGCGCCGGGCTGGCCGTCGACCTGCGAGAACGCCGCCTTCTCGGCGCGCTTGCCGAAGACGATGGTCGCCGCCAGCACACCGGCCATGAAGCCGACGATGCCCAGGTAGATCGGGTGCCCGATCAGGAAGCCGATCGCCAGGAACACGGCGAACGCCAGCAGGCCCGCCGCCAGGGTGACCCAGCCGACCATCCGGTCGACCTTGCGGGTCATCGAGTAGGCGGCGCCGATCTGCTTGAACCGGCCCTGCTTCGCCGGCGCGTCGGCCGTGGAGTCCTTGCGTGCCATGACGCGCAGGATACGTGGCGCCGGCGCGGCGGTGGACCGCCCGTCGGCGACGTCAGGCGGAGCGGCGCTCCGGAGTGGCTGCCGGGGCGGGCGAGACGGCGGCGGTCAGGGCCAGCATCACGTCGCGTCCCTCGCGGGTGAGCTGGTAGCGGGACTCGAGCGCCCCCAGGGCGTTGCGGCGCGAGCCGGCTGCCACCCCCTGGGTCGCCGTCTGCACCACCGCACCCATGAGCTCGTAGAAGGTCATGCCCGTGAGCCTTGCGGGCGGACATTACGCAGGCATGTCCAGGACGCAAAAGTTTCCGCACCGCTGTGCGGCGTGGGGACGAGCCCACGGACACAAAAGACGGCGGATCGGCCGTGACCATCGATTGCGGCCGCGGGCGGGGCCGTTGCGCCGTGATTCGTGCACGCCGGCGGTGGGTCCGTTCCGGATTCGTGGTTCGACAACGGCCCCTGACGGGCCCTCCGACCCGTCGATCCGGAAGGCCCGCACCGCGCTGGCCAGGTCGGCCCGGTCAGGCAGCGGGGCGCTGGGCAGGTCAGGCGGTGGCGCTGGCCGCGGTGTCGAAGCCCTCGGCCTCGCCCCGGGCCTCGATGGCCTGCCGGTAGAGCCGGCCGGCCCGGTAGGACGAGCGGACCAGCGGCCCGGACAGCACGCCCGCGAAGCCGATCTCCTCGGCCTCGGCCTGCATCTCGACGAACTCCTCCGGCTTCACCCACCGCTCGACCGGGTGGTGGCGCGGCGACGGGCGCAGGTACTGCGTGATGGTCACCAGCTCGGTGCCGGCCTCGTGCAGGTCGCGCAGCGCCTGCGAGACCTCTTCGCGGGTCTCACCCATCCCGAGGATCAGGTTGGACTTGGTGACCAGGCCGAACGCGCGCGCCTGGGTCAGGACGTCCAGCGAGCGGTCGTAGCGGAACGCCGGGCGGATCCGCTTGAAGATGCGCGGCACGGTCTCGACGTTGTGGGCCAGCACCTCGGGCCTCGACTCGAACACCTCGGCCAGCAGGTCGGGCTTGCCGTTGAAGTCGGGGATCAGGTTCTCGACACCGGTGCCCGGGTTGAGCTCGTGGATCGCCCGCACCGTCTCCGCGTAGAGCCACGCGCCGCCGTCGGGCAGGTCGTCACGGGCGACGCCGGTGATGGTCGCGTAGCGCAGGCCCATCGCCTGCACCGACTCGGCCACCCGGCGCGGCTCGTCGCGGTCCAGGGGCTGCGGCTTGCCGGTGTCGATCTGGCAGAAGTCGCAGCGCCGGGTGCACTGGTCGCCGCCGATGAGGAAGGTGGCCTCGCGGTCCTCCCAGCACTCGAAGATGTTGGGGCAGCCGGCCTCCTCGCACACCGTGTGCAGGCCCTCGCGCTTCACCAGCGACTTGAGCTCGGTGTACTCCGGCCCCATCGTGGCCCGGGTCTTGATCCACGGCGGCTTGCGCTCGATCGGGGTCTCCGCGTTGCGGACCTCGAGGCGCAGCAGCTTGCGGCCGTCCGGGGCGATGGTCACGCGTTCCAGCCTACGTCAGCCGCGGAGGACCTCTGCGAGCCGCTTCTCGACGTACGGCATGGCGTCCGTGACCGTCACCGGCCGCCCGAGCTCAGCCGTCAACGACGTGACCGTCGCGTCGCTGATGCCGCACGGCACGATCCGGTCGAACCAGGTGAGGTCGCAGTCACAGTTGAGAGCGAAGCCGTGCATCGTCACGCCCTGCGAGACGCGGATGCCGATGGCTGCGACCTTGCGCTCGCCTCGCTCGTCCGACACCCAGACGCCGGAACGACCCTCGACCCGCCCGGCCTCGAGACCGAGGTCGGCGCACACCAGGATCAGCGCCTCCTCGACGCGGCGGACGTGGCCGACGACGTCGACCGGCTCGGGGAGCGCGACGATCGGGTAGCCGACGAGCTGCCCCGGCCCGTGCCAGGTGATCTTGCCGCCACGGTCGACGTCGATGACCGGCGTGCCGTCCTGCGGTCGCTCGAAGGGCGAGGTTCGCTTGCCCGCGGTGTAGACCGGCGGGTGCTCCAGCAGCAGGACGGTGTCCGGGCCGTCGCCCGCGACGCGCGCCCCGTGGACGCGGCGCTGCTCGTCCCACGCCGCCTGGTAGTCGACCAGCCCGGCGTGCACCATCCGCAGGTCGTTCACGGTCCGAGGGTACGTCCAGCACGGCGCCGACGCCTCGTCGGCGCGGGGTGCCGCAGCCCCTACCCTTGCGCGGGTGCGAGACCTCCGCGTCGGCCTGGTCGGCTACGGCATGGCCGGCCACGACTTCCACGCCCCGCTGATCCGATCCGTCCAGGGGCTGCGCATCACCCACGTCGTGACCGGCAACGCCGAGCGCGCCGCGTCGGCCCGCGACGAGAACCCCGACGTGCGCGTCGTGGCCACCGCCGAGGAGCTGTGGGCGCACTCCGGCGCCATCGACGTCGTCGTGATCGCGTCGCCGACCGCCCTCCACGCCGAGCACGCCCGCGAGGCGCTGCGGCGCGAGCTGGCGGTGGTCATCGACAAGCCGATGGCGACGACGGCCGACGACGCGCGCGAGCTCGTGGAGCTGTCGAAGGCGCGCGGCGCGATGCTCACCGTCTTCCAGAACCGCCGCTGGTACCCCGACCACCTGACCGCGCGGGCGGTGCTGTCCTCCGGCGTCCTCGGCGAGATCGTGCGCTACGAGGCGCGGTACGAGCGGTGGCGCCCGGTGCCGAAGGAGCGGTGGCGCGAGCAGTCGACCAGCGAGGAGGGCGGAGGCCTGCTGATGGACCTGCAGCCGCACCTCGTGGACGGCGCACTGGACCTCTTCGGGCCGGTCGAGTCGGTCTACGCCGAGCTCGCCGCTGTGACGACCGTCGGCGACGACGTGGCCTTCCTGGCGCTGCGTCACCTGTCGGGCGTTGTGAGCCATCTCGGGGCGACGTCCCTGGCCGGGGCGCCCGGCCCGCGGACCCGGCTCCTGGGCCGTGAGGCGACGTACCTCGTGGCCGATGTCGACGGCGACCCGACCGCCTACGACGCGTGGCGCGACGCCGACGACGAGCACCGCGGCTTCCTGGTGCGCGGCGAGGAGTCCGAGCCGGTCCAGCGCGCGCCCGGCACCGCGGCGGACTTCTACGCCGGTGTGCGGGAGGCGCTGGTCGAGGGCACGATCCCGCCGGTCGACCCGCAGGAGGCGGTGGCGGTGATCGAGGTGCTCGACGCCGCTCGCGCGTCCGCCCGCGACGGGTTGGTCGTCCGCCTGTCGTGACCACTCAGGCGCGCTCGGCGCCGGGAAGCAGCCGCGCCTCGATGCGCGTCTCGACGGCGTGCCCGTCGGCACCGCGCTCCACCTGGTACGCCGCGACACCCGCCCGGTCAGCGACCGCCTCGACGAGCTGGGTGCCCTCGTAGACGAGCCCGACCCCGTCGTCGCTGGCGTAGGAGAGCGGCAGGGTCTCCTCGGCGACCAGCTGGTGCAGAAGTGGGCGGCGCTGCGTCTCGCCGTCGTAGTGCACGCCGTTGCCGTAGGGGAGGAAGCCGAGGCCGCTGAGGACCGGCCGAAGGGTGGGGCCGTAGCTGTCGGTGGGGCCACCGACGTGCCAGCAGATCGACCCGGCCGAGACACCGGCGAGCACGACGCCCTGCTCCCAGCACTCGCGCATGATCTCGTCGAGACCGTGCACCCGCCAGACCGCGAGCAGGTTGGCGACCGACCCGCCGTTGACCCAGATCACGTCCTGCGCGAGCAGGTGGGCGCGCATGTCGGCGACGTTGGGCATCGGGAAGAGCTCGAGGTGGCTGGCGCGCACGTCGACGTCGACCATCGCCCGGTAGAAGGCCGCGGTGCCCATGAGGCTGTCACCCAACGCGGTGCCCACGAAGCAGATCCGCGGCCGCGCCGGGCCGCCGGCGAGCTGCACGGCGAAGTCGATGAGCGGGCCGGTGCGCCACCGGAACGCACCGCGGTCGGTGGGCAGGAAGCCGCCGGACGTCGCAAGGATCTTCACCGGTGCAGCCTCTCCCGTGCGGCGGCTGCGGACAACTCCGGGCTGTGGACAACGCCCGCGGTCGGCCGGGCCGTTTCCGCCAGGCTGGAGACATGGGTCCACCCGAGGTCGCCGGCTACGAGCTCCGGCGCGTGCTGGGGCGCGGGTCCGGCGGCGAGGTGTGGCTGGCGTCCGAGCGGGCGACCGGCGAGGCGGTCGCCGTCAAGTGCGTACGTCCGGGAGCCGACATCGCGGTCCGTGACCGGCTGCGGCGCGAGGCGGCCGTCCTCGCGGGCATCGACCACCCCCACGTGCTGCGGCTGCGGGGCGTCGCCGGCTGCATCGGCTCGGACGAGGTCGCCCTCGTCCTCGACCTGGCGACCGGCGGCAGCCTCGCGCGGCTGGTCGCGCGCCGGGGCCCGTTGTCGCCGGGCGAGGTCGTGACCGTCCTGGTGCCGCTCGCCGAGGCCCTGGCCGAGGTGCACGCACGTGGGGTCGTGCACGGCGACGTGACGCCGGCCAACGTGCTCTTCGCCGCCGACGGCCGGCCGGTGCTGGCCGACCTGGGGGTGGCCCGGTTGGTTGCCGGCGGGTCACCGGTCGTGGATGCCGGGACACCCGGCTACCGGGACCCGCACCCGGGCTGGGGGGCCGGGCCCGCGTCTGACGTGCACGGCCTGGCGGCCACCTGCTTCTTGGCCCTGACCGGTGCCCCGCCCTATGAGGTGGGCGACGGCGATGGCCTCGAGGCCGGCACCTGCGACCGCCGCGACCGCGACCGCAGCGACCGCGACCGCAGCGCCGCCCGGCTCCCGGCAGCCGCCGGGCAGGGACCGGTGCTCGAGCTCCTCGAGCAGGTGCTGGACGCGCCTCCCGCCGAGCGCCCGGCCGCGGCGGAGCTCGCGCGGCGGGCGTTCGCGACCTGCCGGGCGGCGCCGGTGCGGCTGGAGCCCGGAGCCCTGGTCGATCCCGTGGACGGTCCCGGGGAGGGCGCCCCGCTCACCGTGGTGTCGTCCCGCCGGCGGGTTGCGCCTCCAGGCGTCGCAGCCGGCTCGGCCGGGTCGGCCGTCTCGACCGGACCGCGCACCCACCGCCGCGCGCGGGCGGCCGGTCGCCCGGCGCTCCTGCGGCGCTGGCGTCAGGCGGTGACCGCCCTGCTGGGCGCAGTGGCGGTGGCGACCGCCGCGGTGACCGGCATCGCGTGGGCCGGCTCAGGGTCGGGGTCGGCCCCCGCCCGGGGCCTCGCGGCGAGCGCCGGAGCTGCCGGGGAGTCGACGGCCGGGGGGTCGACGGCGGGGGAGTCGGCGGGCAGGACGGGCCCTGCGTCGTCGAGCGAGCCGGAGCAGTCGTGGGCCGAGGTTCTCGGGGCGTTGGACGCCGAGCGGTCAGCGGCGTTCGCCGCCGGCGACGTGGACCGGCTCGCGCGGGTCTACACCGCGGGGTCGCCTGCCGGGCGGCGGGACCGTCGGCAGCTGACCGGTCTGCGCGGGGCGGGGCTGCGCGCCGAGGGCCTGCGGCTGCGGATCCTTCGGGTCACCGAGCTGCGCCGGACCCAGCGGCACGTACGGCTGCGAGTGGTCGACGTGCTGCGGCCGCACCGGGTCGTCGACGGGTCAGGGGTACTCGTCGAGCACCGGCCCGGGCGTACGGCCGTGACCTGGACGGTGACACTCGCGCTAGAAGGAGGGAGGTGGCAGGTCTACGACGTGACGCGGGCGTGAGCCAGCGTGGCCCGCAGCGCGGTCTCGAAGCTGGGGTAGGCGAACTCAAAGCCGGCATCGAGCAGCCTGCCCGGCACCACTCGCTGCCCGCCGAGCAGATCTTTGCCGAAGTCGCCGAAGACCCAGCGGACACCGAAGGACGGCGCCAGCGTCAGCGTCGGCCGATGCAACACGCGTCCCATTGCTGCGGTCATGTCGGCGTTGGTCAAGGGCTCTGGCGCGCACACGTTCACCGGACCTGAGATGTCTTCCCTGTCGACGAGGAAACGGACCGCTCGGACGTAGTCCTGCAGCGCCACCCAGCTGAACCACTGACGTCCCGAGCCGATGCGTCCGCCGATCCCGAGCCGGAAGATCGGGAGCAGCCTGCGGCCGAACGCGCCGCCCTTTGCCGTCACGACGACGCCGGTCCGCATCGGCACCACTCGAGCACCGCCGTCGCGAGCCGGCGCCGTGGACTCCTCCCAGCGGCGCGCGACCTCGGCCATGAAACCGGTGCCGGCCGCGGCGGACTCGTCGAGCTCCCGGTCGCCGGGGTTGCCGTAGTAGCCGGTCCCGGAGGCGCTGAGGAGCCGGGGGATGCCGGCATCGGCGACCGCCCGTGCGATGGTCTGGGTTCCCAGAACCCGGCTGTCCATCACGTCCCGCGCATGACCGGCCGTCCACAGCCGTGAGCCGGGCGTCTCACCCGCGAGGTGTACGACCAGGTCCGCGCCGTCGAGCGCGCCGGGGTCGACGGTGCCTCCTTGCGGATCCCAGCGGCTCTCGTCCGGGGCGCTCGGGGTCCTACGGACGAGTCGGACGGCCTCGTGACCGTCCTCGCGGAACGACCTGACGAGAGCCTGCCCGAGGGGACCGGACGAGCCGGTGAGTACGACCTTCACGAGGTTCCATTCCGCCGGGAACCGTTCCCCGGATGCTGCTCGGGCCTGTTCAGAGGCCGAGGTCCGACTCGAAGGCGCCCTCCTCGAGGCGGGCCTTGATCGTTGTCAGGAAGCGCGCGGCGTCGGCGCCGTCGACCAGTCGGTGGTCGTAAGACAGCGCCAGGTAGCACATCGAGCGGATCGCGATCGTCTCGCCGAGGTCGGGGTCGTCGACGACCACGGCCCGCTTGACCACCGCGCCGGTCCCGAGGATTCCGACCTGCGGCTGGTTGATGATCGGGGTGTCGAACAGCGCGCCGCGGCTGCCGGTGTTGGTCAGCGTGAACGTGCCCCCGCCGAGCTCGTCGGGACCGATCTTGTTGCTCCGGGTCCGGTCGGCCAGGTCGGCGATCTTGCGAGCCAGGCCGGCGATGTTGAGGTCGCCCGCGTCCTTGACCACCGGCACCAGCAGCCCGCGCTCGGTGTCCACCGCGACTCCGAGGTGCTCGTTGTCGAAGTAGGTGATCTCGCCCTTCTCGGTGTCGATGCTCGCGTTGAGCCTGGGGTGCGCCTTGAGCGCATCCACGGTGGCCTTCGCGAGGAACGGCAGGTAGGAGAGCTTGACGCCCTCGCGGGCCTCGAAGTCGCCCTTGGCGCGCTCCCGGAGCCGGGCGATCCGGGTCAGGTCGACCTCGACCACCGTGGTCAGCTGCGCGGAGACCTGCAGCGACTCGACCATGCGGGTCGCGATCACCTTGCGCAGGCGCGACATCTTCTCGGTGGTGCCGCGTAGCGGCGACGCGGCCGTGGCCGGCGCCGAGGACTGGGTGGCGGCGCCCGGCTGGGCCACCGCCGGCTGGGCCTGCTTCTCCTGCTGCGCCTTGGCGGCCTCGAGGACGTCCTGCTTGCGGATCCGCCCGCCGACTCCGGTGCCTCGCAGCCCGGCGAGGTCGACGCCGTGCTCGGCGGCCAGCTTGCGCACCAGGGGAGTGACGTACGTCGCGCCGTCGCCCGAGGAGGCGGCGGACCGGTCGGACCGCTGGGGTGCCGGGGCCGCCTGCTGGGTCTGCTGCGGGGCGGGTGCCTGCTGCGGCGCGGGTGCCTGCTGGGCGGCCGGCGCCTGCTCCTGCGGGGCGGGTGCCTGCTGCGGCGCGGGTGCCTGCTGCGGCGCGGGTGCCTGCTGGGCGGCCGGCGCCGAGATCAGCGAGGGCTGCGGCGCAGCCGCCGACTGCTGCTGGGCGGGCTGCTCCGGCTGGGCGGGCTGCTCCTGCTGCGACTCGGGCTGGGACGACTGCTCCTGCTGGCCACCGCCACCGCCACCGCCGATGGTGGCCAGCTCGGCGCCGACCGCGACCGTCTCGTCCTCGCCGACCAGGATCTTGGTGAGCGTGCCGGAGGCCGGCGAGGGGATCTCGGTGTCGACCTTGTCCGTCGAGACCTCGAGCAGCGGCTCGTCGGTCTCGACCTGGTCGCCCTCCTGCTTGAGCCAGCGGGTGACGGTCCCCTCGGTGACGCTCTCGCCGAGCGCCGGCATCGTCACCGACGTGCCGCCACCGCCGCCCGAGCCACCTGACGTGCCCGAACCGCCGGACTGGTCATCGGACTGCTGCGACTCCTGCTCCGCGGGAGCCGACTGCTGCGGCTGCTCGCTGGGCTGCTCGGCCTGCTGACCGCCGCCGCCATCCTGCTGACCCTGGTCCTGCTGCTCCTGCTGTCCTGCTGACCCTGGTCCTGCTGCCCTGGTCCTGCTGGCCCTGCTGCTCCTGGCCCGCCGACTGGTCCGCCCCACCGGCGTCGCCGCCGCTGTCGCCGGCGCCGTCACCGATCACCGCGAGCTCGGCACCCACGTCGACGGTCTCGTCCTCGCCGACCAGGATCTTCTGCAGCACGCCGGCCGCGGGGGACGGGATCTCGGTGTCCACCTTGTCGGTGGAGACCTCGAGCAGCGGCTCGTCGACCGCGACCTCCTCACCCTCCTGCTTGAGCCAGCGGGTGACGGTGCCTTCCGTGACGCTCTCGCCGAGGGCCGGCATGGTTACCGAGTGCGACATTGCTCACGGGCTCCTTCTCGTCGGGAGATCTCGTCGGGCGATGGTGCGTGGCGCGGCGGGTGGGCGGTCGAGGCGTCCGGAGCGGCTCGGGATCGCCGTACCCGCCCGGACGGTGGTTCAGCCGTGGGCGTGCAGGGGCTTCCCGGCCAGGGCGAGGTGGGCCTCGCCCACCGCCTCGGTCTGGGTGGGGTGGGCGTGGACCAGCGAGGCCACGTCGTCGGGGTAGGCCTCCCAGCCGTAGATGAGCTGGGCTTCGGCGACCAGCTCGCCGACCCGGCTGCCGACCATGTGGATGCCGACGACCGGCCCGTCCTTCTGACGCACCAGCTTGACGAAGCCCGCGGTCTTGAGGATCTGGCTCTTGCCGTTGCCTGCCAGGTCGTAGGTGACCGTCTCGACGCCGTCGTCGCCGTACTTCTCCTTGGCGCGCGCCTCGGTGATGCCGACCGAGGCCACCTCCGGCTCGGAGTAGGTGACCCGGGGGACACCGTCGTAGTCGATCGGAGCGGGCTCGAGCCCGGCCAGCCGCTCGGCGACCATGATCCCCTCGCCGAAGCCGACGTGCGCCAGCTGCAGGGTCGGGATCAGGTCTCCGACGGCGGAGATCGTCGGGACGCTGGTCTGGCAGTGCTCGTCGACCTTGACGAAGCCGCGCTCCATCTCGACGCCGATCTGCTCGTAGCCGAGCTCCTGCGATGTCGGGCCGCGACCGACGGCGACCAGCAGCAGCTCGGCGTCGATCGTCTTGCCGTTCTCCAGGGAGACCTTGACGCCGCCCTCGGTCTTCTCGACCCCGGAGAACCGGGCGCCGAGCTCGAAGGCGATCTTGCGCTTGCGGAAGGCTCGCTCCAGCATCTTCGAGGACTGCTCGTCCTCGAGTGGCACGAGGTGGGGCAGCGCCTCGACGATCGTCACCTCGGCGCCGAAGGACTTCCAGACGCTGGCGAACTCGCAGCCGATGACGCCGCCGCCGAGCACGACGACCGACGTGGGCACCCGCTCGAGCTTGATCGCCTGGTCGCTGGTGATCACCTGCTGGCCGTCGATGTCCAGCCCCGGCAGGCTCTTGGAGTAGGACCCGGTGGCCAGGACGACGTGCTTGCCCTCGTACCGCTGACCGTCGACCTCGACGGCGGTCGGGCTGACGAGCCGGCCCATGCCCTGGACGAAGGTGATCTTCCGGCTCTTCACCAGCCCCTGCAGGCCCTTGTAGAGCCGCGCGACCACGCCGTCCTTGTACTCGTTGACCGCCGGCATGTCGATGCCGTCGAAGGTCGTCCGCACCCCGAACTGCTCGCTCTCGCGGCTTGAGTCGGCGACCTCGGCCGCGTGCAGCAGTGCCTTGGTCGGGATGCAGCCGCGGTGCAGGCAGGTGCCGCCGAGCTCACCCTTCTCGACCAGGGCGACCTTCATGCCGAGCTGTGCCGCGCGCAGGGCGCAGGCGTAGCCGCCGCTGCCGCCGCCGAGCACTACGACGTCGAACTGGTCGCTGTCACCGCTCTGCCCGTTCTGCCCGGTCTGGGTGGTCTGGGTGCCGGCGCTGTCGGCCACGGCGCACTCCTCGCGTTCTCCTCGCCCCGGTGGGGGCGGCTGTGGTCAGGTGTCGACATCTGTCAATGACGTAAACCCGTTTCGGTCCGGCCCTCATCCTGTCACCGTTCCGGTGCGCTCGCTCACGCGGGTGATCGGGCTGGGGGCGAGGCCCGTCACAGCCCTCGGAACGCGCTCCGGTGCCCTACCGTTGGACCGCAGACGAGCCTGCGCACGACCGGTGCGTGAGAGCGGAGCAGGAGGACCAGGGTGCGGCTGTTCAGTCGACGGGCCCGACCCGGGCAGGTGCGCCTGGCCGACAATGCCGACGTCGGTCACCTGACCTCCTTCGCGCGCGGCCACACCGGCGTCGAGGCGTTCGTCGAGCCCCCGACCGCGGTGTCGACGACAACGGTGGTGTTCGTGGCCAACACCGGCGAGTGGACCCGCCGCCGGGTCGCCGACGCCCGGGCAGCCCACGAGCTGGCCAACAAGCTCGGGATCCCGTCCTACGACGCGGCGGTCGTGGGCTACCCGCAGCGGATGCGGGACTGGAACGCCAAGAAGGCCGCCCGCCCCGAGGCCTGAGCCGCCCTGCTCAGGCCGTCCCGCTCGCCAGCTCCTCGGCGAGCCGGACCAGCGTGCGCACCGCGTGACCGGTGCCGCCCTTGGGGGTGTAGTCGTGCTCGGCACCGGCGTTCCAGGACGGGCCGGCGATGTCCACGTGCGCCCAGCGCTGGCCGTCCTTGACGAAGTCCTTGAGGAAGAGCCCGGCGACGAGCATGCCGCCGAACTTGTCGCCCATGTTGGCGATGTCGGCCACCGGCGACTCCATCGAGGCACGCAGCTCCGGGGGCAGGGGCATCGGCCACATCAGCTCGCCGGCTTCCCCGGCCGCGGAGACGATCGACGCGCGCAGGTCGTCGTCGTTGGCCATCACCGCCGACGTCCGGGCACCGAGCGCGACCAGCTGGGCACCTGTCAGCGTGGCGACGTCGATGAGCACGTCCGGGTCGTCCTCGCCCGCGCGGACGAGGGCGTCGGCCAGGATCAGCCGGCCCTCGGCGTCGGTGTTGAGCACCTCGACGGTCTTGCCGCCGTAGATCGTCAGGACGTCCGAGGGGCGCTGGGCGGTGCCCGACGGCATGTTCTCGGCCATCGGGGCCCACACCGTCACGTTGAGGTCGAGGCCGAGGCGGGCGATCGCGGTGACGGCTGCGATGACCGCCGCGGCGCCGCCCATGTCCGACTTCATCCACTCCATCGCGACGGCCGGCTTGAGCGAGAGACCGCCGGTGTCGAAGGTGATGCCCTTGCCGACCAGCGACAGGTGCGGCTTGCCCCGCCCGGCCTTGTAGGTGAGGCGCACCAGCCGCGGCGGCCGGGAGGAGCCCTGGCCGACGCCGAGGATGCCGCCGTAGCCCGCCTTCTTCAGCGCCTTCTCGTCGAGCACCTCGACCGCGACGCCGGCGTCCTTGGCGGCGGCGACCGCGAGGGTGGCGAACTCGGCCGGCGGCAGGTCGGCAGGTGCGGCGTTGACCCAGTCGCGCACCAGGTGGACGGCGTCGACGACGGTGGCAGCGCGCGTGACGGCCGCCTTGACCGCCCGGTCACGCGGCGACCCGGTCAGCAGCGTGAACTTCTCGACCGGCGGCTTGTGCCGCTCCGCCGAGGCGACCCGGTAGCGGCCGTAGGAGTAGGCGCCCAGCAGCGCGCCCTCGGCGACCGCCGCGACCTGGGTCGCGTCCTCGGCTGGGAGGGCGAGGCCGACCGATGCGGTCCCGGCGAGCGCGCGGGCCGCGGCACCGGTGGCCCGCCGGAGCACCTCATGGGCGTACGCCGCCGAGGAGCTGTTGGCGCGGCGCCCGCTCGACTGCGGCCGGTCACCGAGCCCGACCGCCACCACGACGGGCGCGGAGACCGCGCCGAGCGAGGCGACCTTGGTGACCTCGTTCGCCTTGCCGGTGGCGCCGAGGGCCACGAGGGTCGCGGCCAGCCGACCCTTGAAGGCCTTGTCGACCTCCTCCGCACCGGGCGCGAGCGAGATGCCGGCGCCGCCCTTCGCGTCGTCGTCCTTGACGATGCCGACGACGACGGCGTCGACCTTGAGGTTGGTGGGCTTGCTGCTGCTCAGAGCGACGGTGCTCACAGGTGCTGTCCCGCTTCTCGGTGGCTGCTGGTGGCTGCTGGTGCTCTCGGTCGTGCCCGGAGGGGCAAGGCTGGCGATGCTAGCGTCCGCCGGATGAGCGACCCGACGTCAGATGCCGCTCTGCGGCAGTCACCTGTGCACGAGCGCCACGTCGCGCTGGGCGCCAAGATGGCCGACTTCGGCGGCTGGTCGATGCCCATCGAGTACCAGTCAGCCGATGGTGGTGGCGTCGTGCGCGAGCACACCGCGGTGCGCGAGGCGGTCGGGCTCTTCGACGTGTCGCACCTGGGCAAGGCGGTGGTGCGCGGCCCGGGCGCGGCCGACTTCCTGAACTCCTGCCTGACCAACGACCTGGGCCGGATCGGCCCGGGCCGGGCGCAGTACACGCTGTGCTGCGACGAGGCGACCGGCGGCGTGGTCGACGACCTGATCGCCTACTACCAGGCCGACGAGCAGGTCTTCCTGATCCCCAACGCGGCCAACACCGCCGAGGTCGTGCGGCGGCTGCAGGCAGCGGCGCCCGAGGGCGTGGCGGTCGTGGACCTGCACGAGCGGCACGGCGTGCTCGCGGTGCAGGGCCCGCGCAGCGACCAGGTGCTCGCCGCGCTCGGGCTGCCGCACGGGCACGGCTACATGTCCTTCGAGGCGGTCGACTGGCGGGGGACCGAGCTGGTGGTCTGCAGGACCGGCTACACCGGTGAGCGCGGCTACGAGCTCGTCACGCCGTGGGAGTCGACGGCTGCGGTGTGGGACGCCGTGCTCGAGGCGGGGGAGCCGTTCGGGATCCGACCCTGCGGCCTGGGCGCCCGCGACACCCTGCGCACCGAGATGGGCTACCCGCTGCACGGCCAGGACCTGTCGATGGACATCACACCGGTGCAGGCCCGGACCGGCTGGGCGGTCGGCTGGAAGAAGCCGGCCTTCTGGGGCCGCGACGCGCTGGTCGCCGAGAAGGATGCCGGTGCGCGTCGGACGCTGTGGGGCCTCGAGGGCCTGGAGCGGTCGATCCCGCGACCCCACATGGCGGTGTCGACCGCCGACGGCACCGCCGCCGGAGAGGTGACCAGCGGGACGTTCTCCCCGACGCGCAAGGTCGGCATCGCCCTGGCCCTGCTGGACCGCTCGGTCGCCGAGGGCGACGAGGTGGCGGTGGACGTGCGTGGCCGGGCGGCCCGCTTCCGCGTCGTCAAGCCGCCCTTCGTCCAGTCCTCGCCGACGTGACCGGCGAGACCGACGTGACCGACATGACCGGCGACCGGTCGGGCACCCGGGTGCTGCTGCTCGGGATGATGGGCTCGGGGAAGACCTCGGTCGGGGAGGAGATCGCCCGACAGACCGGCTGGGCCTACCGCGACAACGACTCGCTGGTCGGCGAGATCGCGGGGATCCCGACCGCGCAGCTGCTCGATCGCGACGGGGTCGACGCGTTGCGCGAGGCCGAGTCGGCCGCGCTGCGGCGCGCGATCGACGACCCGGGGCCGCTGGTGGCCGGCGTTGCTGGGGGAGTCGTCGAGGTGCCCGAGGACCTCGAGCTGTTGCGGCGTACCGACGCGTTGGTCGTCTACCTGCATGCCCCGCTCGACGTACTGGTCGAGCGGGTCGGCGACGGCGGCGGGCGACCCTTCCTGCAGCCCGACCCGGCGACCGCCCTGCGTCGCCTCTTCGAGGGCCGCGAGCCGTTCTACCGTGAGGTGGCGGACGTGGTCCTCGACACGACGACGGGGACTCCCGCCGACCACGCGACGCAGGTCCTCGCCGCCCTGTAGCCCGCGATGATCATGCGCAGCCGGCGGCCTCTCCGAAATTGATCACGCTCGCGTGGTCAATGGTGGCTGACATGGGCAAATTTGCCTCGTCCAGCCCATGTTGACCACGCGAGCGTGATCAATTCGCCGGGGGCGGCTGCCGGTCGGGGTCGGCGGCCGGGGGCGGGCCAGTGATGGCGAGGTCGGCGGCGGCGGCGCGCAGGACGGGGACGGCGAGCAGGGCGCCGGTGCCGTCCTCCCGGCGGATGCCGAGGTCGAGCACCGGCTTGAGGCCGAGGCGGTCGAGAGCGATCGCGTGCGCGGGCTCGGGGCTGCGGTGCCCGGCCAGCCACCAGTCGACCGCGCGGAAGGACATCCGTTGGGCGACCAGGGCGGCGGCGGCGGTGGCGATGCCGTCGAGGACGACGGGCGTACGCCGCGCGGCTGCCCCGAGCAGGATCCCGGTCGCGGTGGCCAGGTCCGGCCCGCCGATCGTGGCCAGCACCGCGACGTGGTCGCCGAGCAGGGGACGGCCGCGGCGCATCGCGTCGCGCACGACGGCGCACCGGCGCATCCACCGGGCGTCGTCGATCCCCGCACCACTGCTGGTGACAGCCGAGGCGTCGCGCCTGGTGAGGACGCCGACCAACGCCGACGCGACCGTGCCCACGCCCCTGCCGAGATCGGCGAGCACGAGCAGGTCGGTGCCCCCGTCGACCTCCTCGTCGACGATCGCGACGCCGCGCAGCACGGCGGCCCGCGCGTCGTCGACGGACATCGCGTCGGCCTGGTCGACCCGCGCCCCTGGTGTGTCGGGGCCGAGGGCTTCCGGGCGCACGGACACCCCGACGGAGGCAGCGACGGCCGCGACCGGGGAGGACCCGGCGAGGGTGTCCCGCACCAGCGCCTCGGTGTCACCGGCCGCGTGCCCGGAGACGTCGGCGGCTGCCACGCCGTGGTCGGCGGCCAGCAGCAGCAGGCGGACCTGGCCGATCGGTCGAGCCGGGCTCGCGCCCTGCACCCCGGACAGCCAGGCGGCCAGCTCGTCGAGCCGGCCACGGGGAGCACCTGCGGCGAGGCGCTCGCGGGCGGCGCGGCGGGCCTGGTCGTCGGGCCTCGCGATCGAGCCGAGGACGGCGTCGAGGTCAGGGGTGGCTGTCACGGTGCGGCCGCCGGGGCGGTCGCGGTCGCGTCGTCGAAGACCGGTACGGCGCCGAACTCGGCCTTGCGGGCCGCCCGGCGCAGGGCGAGCAGGACGGGCCTGGCGGTCAGCGCCACCAGGGCGGCGGTCGTCAGGGCGCGCGGGATGTCGAAGCCGAGCGAGGTGGCAAGCGTGAAGGCGATGAACCGTCCGAGGTTCTCGCTCAGCGGCGCGCCCGCGACGTAGGACAGCTCGCTCTCCAGGCCGACGGCGAAGGGCCACAGCTGCAGGTTCATCAGCAGTCCGTAGAGGAGGCCGGCCGCGGCGCCGTAGGCCGTGAGCATCGCGATCTCCGCGCGGCCCCGCAGCGGCGGCAGGCAGCCGGCCAGGAAGCCGACCCAGCCGGCGGCGAGCATCTGGAAGGGCAGCCACGGCCCGACTCCCGCCGTCAGCAGCGCGCTGGCGAAGAGCGTCACCGAGCCGAGCACCATCCCGAAGCCGCGGCCGAGTGCCCGTCCGGCGAGCACCAGCAGGAAGAACACCGGCTCGAATCCGGCGACCCCGCCGCCGAGCGGCCGCAGTGCGGCGCCGACAGCCGCGAGGACGCCGAGGACCGCGACCGCCTTGGCGTCCATGCCCCCGTCGGCGACCTCCGCGAGCACGACGGCGAGCAGCAGGGGGAGCAGCGCCACGAACAGCCAGGGCGCCGTCGTCGCGCCGTCGAGCCCGCTGCCGGGCTGGACCAGCAGCGGCCAGCAGAATGCGACGACGCCGACCGCGCTCACGATGGTCAGCGCGAGGGCGGCGCGGGGTCGCAGTCGGACGGCGTGCGAGGCGCGACGCAGCTGCCGCTTCCCGAGCGTCGGGGCTGGTGTCGTCGTCACCCGGCTCACCCGGCTCACCCGGCCCGCAGGGCGTGGGCGACCTCGGCGACCGTCAGCCACGGCTGCGGCGCGAGCACCTTGGCGACCTGCGGTGCGAACGCAGGTGAGGCGACGACCACCTCGCGCGACGGCCCGTCGCTGACGACCTCGCCCTCGGCCAGCACGACGGTGCGGTCGGTGAGCGTGGCGGCCAGCTCGACGTCGTGGGTGGCGAGCAGGACGGCGTGGCCGTCGTCGGCCAGGCCGCGCAGCACGGCGACCAGGCGCTCCTTGCCCGGGTAGTCGAGGCCGCGGGTCGGTTCGTCGAGGAGGACCACAGGCGGCCGGCCGGCCAGCACGACGGCCAGGGCGAGCGACAGCCGCTGGCCCTCGGACAGGTCACGCGGGTGGTTTCGCGGGTCGACGCCGGGCACCAGGTCGGCGAAGAGCGCCAGCGTCGTACCGGGGTCCGCGCCAGCATCGTGGTCGGCGGCCCGGCACTCCTCGTCGACCGTGTCGGCGTAGAGCAGGTCGCCCGGCTCCTGCGGGACCATGCCGATCTGGCGGACCAGGTCGCGGGAGGCCAGCTCGTGCGGGTCGTGCCCGTCGAGACCCACGCTGACCCGGCCGGCGTCGGGACGGCGCAGCCCCACGAGGGCGGCGAGCAGCGTGGACTTGCCGGCGCCGTTGCGGCCCATCAGGGCGACCACCTCGCCGGCGCGCAGCGTGAGGTCCACCCCGGCCAGCGCCGGGCGGTCGGCAGTGGTGCCGTAGCGGACCACGACACCGGCGGCGTGCGCCACCTGAGCGCCGGCTGGCGCCGGCACCGGCCCGTCCGGACGTACGGCCGCCAGGCGGGTCACCAGGTCGCCCGCGCGGCGCCGCGCGTCGCGCACGGACAGCGGCAGCGGTGACCACCCGGCGAGCCGGCCGAGCTCGACGACCGGCGGCGCGACGGGGGCGGTGACCATCACGTCGGCGGGCAGGCCGGACTCCACCGGTCGGCCGTTGCCGGGGACGAGGACGATGCGGTCGGCGTACTGGACGACGCGCTCGAGCCGGTGCTCGGCCATCAGCACGGTGATGCCCAGGTCGTGCACCAGCCGCTGCAGCAGGGCGAGCACGTCCTCGGCCGCGCCGGGGTCCAGGGCCGACGTGGGTTCGTCGAGCACCAGCACCCGGGGGTGCGGTGTCAGGACGGACCCGATGGCCACCCGCTGCTGCTGGCCGGCCGACAGGGTCACCAGCGGCCGGGACCTCTCGGCCGCCATGCCGAGCACGTCGAGCACGTCCTCGACCCGGCGGCGCATCACGTCGGGCGCGACGCCGAGCGACTCCATGCCGTAGGCGAGCTCCTCCTCGACCGTGTCGGTGACGAAGCCGGCGAGCGGGTCCTGCCCGACGTAGCCGACGACGTCGGCCAGGTCGCGGGGCCGGTTGTCGCGGGTGTCCCGGCCGTCGACGGTCACCCGGCCGGTCAGCATCCCGCCGGTGAAGTGCGGCACCAGGCCGTTGACGCAGCGCAGCAGCGTCGACTTGCCGGAGCCGGTGCGGCCGACGACCAGCACCAGCTCGCCCTCGGGCAGCTCGAGGTCGACTCCGGAGAGAACCGCGTGGTCGCTGCCGGGGTAGCGCACCGACACCTGCTCGAAGCGGATCACCGTGGCCGCCCGAGCGCGTCCGGCGGAGGCGGTGACAGCCAGGCCGGCAGCACGGCGACCAGCAGACCGACCACCGGCAGCAGCGGCAGTGCGGGCCAGACGAGCGGCGAGGTCGAGGGGAACATCGCCTCCGGCGAGGTCACCGACGCCACGACGGCGGTCGTCGCCGCGGCGATCCCGCAGGCGCTCACCAGCCACTCCTGGCGGCCCCATCGATCCGGCCGGTAGCGGGTCCGCGCCGATCGGCGGCCGCCGAGGTGCAGCCCGACCGCGGCCACACCGGCCCCGAGCGCGAGCACCGGCAGGCCCAGCAGCCCTGGCGAGCCGGCATCGAGCAGCCCGTAGAGACCGGCGCACACGCCGAGCAGCCCGGCCAGGGTCACCGCGCCGCTGCGTGACACGTCAGCCGCAGGGGTGGCGGGCGCGACCCGGCCGAAGCCGCGCGCGTCCATCGCCGCAGCCAGCTCCAGCGAGCGTTCCAGCGAGCTCTCGAGCACCGGCATCGCCACGCCGCGCAGCCCGCGGATGCCGGTGTGCCGCCGGCCCCGGAGCCGGCGCGCGGCGCGCACCCGCGTCACGCCCTCGACCAGCTGCGGGGTGAAGGACAGCGCGACCACCACGGCCACCCCGACCTCGTAGAGCGCACCCGGCACGGCGCGCAGCATCCGCCGCGGGTTCGCCAGTGCGTTGGCCGCGCCCACGCAGGCCAGCATGGTGGCCAGCTGCAGCCCGGCGTACACCGCCCCGGCCACCCCCTCCACCGTCACCGGGCCGCCGAGCCGCACGCCGGCCGCCCAGTCCGGCAGCTCCACCTCCGGCAGCGTGAACAGCACGTGGCCGGGCACCGGCGCCCCGAAGAGCGCGGCGAAGACCACCCGGATCGCCACCACGACGATCCCCATCCGCAGGTAGAAGGCGTAGGCCCGGCTCCACGGCGCGTTCGTCCGGCGCGCGGCGACCACGTAGCCCGCGACCGCCAGCACCAGCCCCAGCAGCAGCGGGTTGGTCGTGCGGCTCGCCGCCGCGGCCAGGCCGGTCGCCCACAGCCACCACGCACCGGGGTGCAGCGGGCGCAGTCCGGACGCCTCGACCAGCCGGTCGCGCAGCGGCACCCGGGCCCGCGCCGGTCCGGCGGCCGGCGCAGTCGTCGTCACGGTCCGCCGCCCCGCCGCGAGCGTGCCAGGGCAGACCCGCCGAACACTGCGATCAGGCCGCCGCCGACCACCACGCCGACCCACGGCAGCGCGCCGCCGCCGTCATCGCCGTCGCTGGCCGCCGACGCCGCAGCCGTCGACGGCGCCCGGCTCGACGTGGTGGCGGTGGTCGGACTCGCGGTCGTGCTGGTCGGTGCGGCGCTGGTGGTGGTGTCGGCCGAGGGCTTGTCGGACGTACGTCCGGAAGCGGCCGCACCATCACCCTTCGGTGACGAGGAGGACTGCTTCGGGGACGGTGATGCCGTGGCCGACCGGGTGGTCCTGTCCGGCGTTGGTGACGAGCTCTTCGTCGGCGGCGACGCGACCTGCGGGCAGATGGTGCGCAGCGCGATGTCCGGCGGTTGGCGGCGGCCGCCGTCCTGCCACACCCACGCCTCGGTCGACCCGGGGGCGGGGTCGTGGCTCGCGGCGCCCTGGCTGGCGTAGACCCAGGTGCTGGAGCCCCTGGCGCGGTACCAGTAGGACCAGTAGGTGTCGGTGGAGGTGCGGGAGCACTCGGGGTTGCCGTTGATCTGGCAGACCAGGCCGGGCTGGCGAGGGACGAAGGCGTAGCTGTAGCCGGCCTTGGTCAGCGCCTCGAGCCCGCTGTCGGGGTCGCCCTTGGCGCAGCCGGTGGAGACGCTCCCGCCCAGCAGCCGGGCGTCGACGACGACGCCGACGCACGGCTCGGCGGCAGCCGCCGGTGCGGCCGGCCCGGCGAGCAGGCCGAGGCCGGCCAGCGCCGTCGCGGCGAGTGCTGCCGCGAGGCGCCGGGCCGTCCTCTGCCTGCCCATCGAGATCATCTGCCTGCCGTGACCGTCATCGGTCCGGCTAGCAGGCCAGCCGGAGCAGGCCGGTCGTCGAGCCGGTCTTGCTGACCTCGCCGAGGGTGACGCGGGCCAGGGCCGGGACGGCCTGGCTGGTGGCGAGCACCCGGTCACCGGCGTCGGCGCGGCTGTAGCGGACCGAGCCGCGCACCGACTTCGGGGCGTCGCAGGCCGCCTGCAGGCTGCGGACGAACTTCCGGGCCTTGGTGGCCTTCTTGTCACGGCCGAGCGCCTCGAAGGCCTGCGCGGCCAGCGCCGTGCTGTTGGCGTTGCGCACCTCGTTGCCGGTGAGGGACCCGTTGGCATGCTGCTTCTTGGCAAGCCACCTGCCGGCGTGGGCTGCGGCGTCCATCGCTGCCGGGCCCCCGACGCTCACGAGTGCCTGGACGGCGAAGCCGGTGCCGTCGACGGACCCGGCGCAGGTGTCGGCGCCGAAGACCTCCGGGAAGGCGCCGTTGTCGCACTGCTGGCCGAGCAGGTACCGCACGGCGGCACGCGACGGGCCGGTGGCGGTGGTGCGCTCGAGGCCGATCAGCGCGAGCGACTGGGTGATCGTGTTGCTGAAGTCGCCGAACTGGCTGATGTCGCTGAAGCGGCCGCGGTCGGTGAGCAGGCAGTCCGGGCGGCGGGGGCCGCACTCGAGGCCGCGCAGCTCGGCGACCAGGTCGGCGCGGGCCGAGGAGCCGAAGGCCCGTGCGTCGGCGCCGCGAGCGGCGGCGACCACGAGCAGCTTGGCGAAGGCGCCGGCGTAGTACTCGGCGGTGTCGTTGCCGCCGGTGTAGCCGAGCACGTTCTGCTTCAGCACCTTCGTGGCGGCCGCGGCGGTTCCCTTGCCCGGTCTTGGCAGCCGTCAGGGCGAGGACCACGTCGGCCGTGGCGCCGTACGACGTGAAGCCGCCGGTGACGACCGTGTTGTCCTCGAGCTGGCGGCCGAGCCAGCCGGCACCGACGTCGGCGCGGTTGCGGGTGGTGGCGGCGTCGGCGACGCCGGGGGTGCCGACGACGAGCGCGACGCCGAGCACGGCAGCGAGCGCGGCAAGGGGCCGGGCACGCAGGAATCTGGAGGGACTGGGCACTGGTGAGTCCTTTCGGGAGCGATCCGCGACGGATCCCCGACCGTGCACCTGCCCAGGGACGACGACGCCCCCGACGCGACAGTGCGCGTGGGGGGCGGGAGGTCCGGGGACCGGGAGTGGTCCGGGCTCCGCCCCGCATACCTCGACGGAATGAGAGGAGCCGCTCACGTCCACACAGGCGTTCCGACTCGCCGCGGGACCGGGGCGATGCCCGGCTGCGGCCTACGGTTGCGGGTCAGTGCCGGGCTTCGACCGGCTTCCCCTGGGTGCACGCGTCTGCAGTTGTCTCGCCGGCGGTGCCGGCAGGTCGGACTAGACCACGCGGGGCGGCATCCCGTCAAAGCACGCGCGTGCCTGGCGTCGCATGCCCGCGCCTGCCGGCGTCGCGTGCCCGAGGTCGCCACGGCTGGGGGATGATCGGCGGCATGACCTGGCACTGGCGCTTCGAGACCACCGACGGCACGACGGTCGAGCGGGCCGGCGGGGACCGCTTCCCCAGCCAGGCCGACGCCGAGTCGTGGGTCGGCGAGGCCTGGCAGGAGCTGGTCGACGACGGGGTGGACGCCGTCACCCTGCTGGAGGACGACCGGGTCGTCTACGGCCCGATGAGCCTGCACCCGCAGCAGTAGCCGCACCCGCCGGTCGGGAGACCCGGTGGCCGGCAGCCGACGCCCCGGTCAGCGGTGTCTCCGGAGACGATCCGCGGTGTAGTGACCGCAATACGTCTCCGGAGCGACGCTGAGGGCGTCGGGTGAGCACGAATCGCGGCGCAACGCCCCTGCAAAGGCTGATCTCGGCACTGACCCACCTGTTACGCCGTCGTTCGTGCTCGCCGACACGTCAGGTGTGCTCGCCGAGCTGCGCCGGTGCCGGGCGGTCGCATCAGCGCCCGTCGACTACGCGGCGGGCCGGCCCGCGCCAACCTGCGCTGAGTGCTCGTTCCCGGCCGGCTTGCACACGAAGGGGACCGGCGTGCGACGTGATAGCCGGGCCAGCAGCCGGTCCGGTTCGGCCATCGGTGGGTGTGCCGCGCCAGAACGGCACTTCTGGTCGGCCGAGTCAGACCTTCGGTGACTCCTGTGGCTCAGAACCACCCCAATAGAGCCATCTCCAGAGCTCGCCCTCGAGTCCGAACACGCCTGTCGTCCAGTAAGGCACTGCTTCTTCGATGCCATCACGGATGACGCGGACTGATCCGAGGATCTGTGCCCAGGCGACATCGCCCTTTCGCCAGATCGTCACATCTCCGGAAGACCAGCCGAGACCCCACGAGGCAACGACAGCAGCCGCCCCGACAGCCTCCTCAGGCCCCGTCCAGAGTTCACCCCGTCCCGAACCGGCGATGGCGATGTCAGCTGCGCCGAACAAATCGGCGACGTCTGATCCAGGCGTGGACATCGCCGCGTAGGTCTGTTCGATGAGGGCTCGAACGGCACCCGAGGTCTGCTCATCAGCGATCACCAGACGAACTGTAGCGAGGCGACATGGCTCGTTCGGGCCGTGCTTACAGCCGGTGCTGGTGTGCAGAATGCCGGATACCGAACACACCCGTCAGCCGTCCTCATAGGGCAGCCGGTCAGCGAGCGCCGGCAGCCCGCAGGACGTCGGCGACTTCGTCGAAGCCGCGGCTGGTCGCGTGCTGCAGCGGCCGGACACCGTCCTTCCGGGACGGCTTGTTGACGTCGGCTCCCGCGGCCACGAGCAGCCGGACGACCTGCACGTAGCGCGCGCTGCCGTCGCCGAGGATCACTGCCTCGTGCAGTGCGGTCCAGCCCAGGTTGTTGACGTGGTCGACCTTGATGTCGGTCGCCAGCAGGTGGCGCACGACCCGCGGGAAGCCGCGGTCCGCCGCCCGGATCAGCCCCGTCCCGTCGAAGCTGTCGAGGCTGCGCACGTCACCCCCCGCCCGCAGGGTGAGGTCCAGGAGGCGGGTGTCGTCGCCGACCTCGCTGGTCGCGATCAGGTAGGCGCTCTGCTCGGTGTCGTCCTTGCGGTTCACGTCGGCGCCGGCGTCGATGAGCACGGTGGCGACGCCGCGGTGGTTCTCGTAGGCAGCCGCGACGAGCGCTGTGCGACCTCGCTCGTCGCGGGCGCGCACCGAAGCGCCTCTGCCGAGGAGGTCACGCACCCGGTCGACCTGGCCGCGGCGGGCCGCGCGGATCAGCGGCCCGTCGAGCGCCCGGTTGCGCACCGGCGCGGTCGAGGTCGTCGAGGGAGGCGTCGACGAGGCGGTCGCGGACGCGGCTGCCGAGGATGCGGTCGTCGACGCGGGTGGGCTCTCGGACGTACGTCCGGAAGAGCTGTCGCCACCACCTGCGGAGCACCCGGCCACGACGGCGCCGAGCAGCGCACCGACCACCGCCTCGGCAATGCGCACGGCGCCACCTTAGGGTCGTGGGCATGCGCTTCCGATACCTCGGCAACAGTGGCCTGAAGATCTCCGAGATCACCTACGGCAACTGGCTGACCCACGGCTCCCAGGTCGAGAACGAGGCGGCGGTCGCCTGCGTCCGCGCCGCTCTCGACGCCGGCATCACGACCTTCGACACCGCCGACGTCTACGCCAACACCAAGGCGGAGACCGTCCTCGGCGACGCCCTCAAGGGCGAGCGCCGCCAGTCGCTGGAGATCTTCACCAAGGTCTACTGGCCGACCGGCCCCGGCGGCCCCAACGACACCGGCTTGTCCCGCAAGCACATCCGCGAGTCGATCGACGCGTCGCTGCTGCGGCTGCAGACCGACTACGTCGACCTCTACCAGGCGCACCGCTACGACACCGAGACGCCGCTCGAGGAGACGATGCAGGCCTTCGCCGACGTCGTCCGCGCCGGGAAGGCGCTCTACATCGGCGTCAGCGAGTGGACGGCCGACCAGATCCGCGCCGGGCACGAGCTCGCGCAGGACCTCGGCATCCAGCTGATCTCGTCGCAGCCGCAGTACTCGATGCTCTGGCGGGTCATCGAGGACCAGGTCGTCCCGACATGCCGCGAGCTCGGTGTCTCGCAGATCGTCTGGTCGCCCATCGCCCAGGGCGTGCTCACGGGCAAGTACCTGCCGGGGCAGGCTCCGCCGGCCGGCTCACGTGCCACCGACGAGAAGGGTGGCGCCGACATGATCTCGCGGTTCATGACCGACGACGTCCTCGGTCGCGTCCAGGAGATCAAGCCGATCGCCGACGAGCTGGACCTGACGATGGCCCAGCTGGCGGTCGCCTGGGTGCTGCAGAACGACAACGTCGCCTCGGCCATCATCGGTGCCTCGCGGCCGGAGCAGGTGGTCGAGAACGTCGCGGCCGCCGGCGTCGAGATCCCGGTCGAGGCGATGAAGCGGATCGACGATGCACTCGGCGACATCGTCGAGCGTGACCCGGGCAGGACGGCCAAGAACGCCCCCAAGCACCGCGCCCGCGACTGACGCTCAGGGCTGGCGGCGCCGGGCCAGCAGGTGCACCAGCGGCCCGACCCCGCGGTAGGGGTCGGTGCTGCCGGCGCGCTCCTCGGCCGCCAGCAGGGTCGCCAGCTCGTCGGGCGGCGGCACCGGCTCCTCCAGCGGCACGCCGTCGCTCAGCACCCGGACGCCGTGCCACCGCTCGACCGTCAGGCCGCGCCCGGCCAGCCGCCGGGTCAGGTCGTCGACCGTGTCGGCCCGGGCGCTGACCCCGAGCTCGTTGACGTAGCCGGTGTCGTCGAACGCCGCCAGCGCCTTGGCCCACTGCCTCCTCATCGCGTGCCGCAGCGCCATCGCCTCGCGGTTGCGGACCACCAGCGACAGCACGCCGCCCGGCGCGGTCGCCGCGGCCAGGCCGGCGAGCGCCGGCTCCGGGTCGTCGAGGTACATCAGCACGCCCTGGCACAGCACGAGGTCGTACGTCGCCACAGCACCCTGGCCGGGCAGGTCCAGGACGTCGCCGACCCGCACGGTGACGTTGCGGCGTACCTCCGGGTCCTCGGCGAGCTCGGCCTCCAACGGCGCGAGCATCTCCGCCGACACGTCGACGGCCGTGACGTGATGACCCGCGCGGGCGAGGCGCAGCGCCTGGGTGCCCTGGCCGGCTCCCACGTCGAGGACGGTCAGCGGCCGGTCGGGCAGCAGGTCGTGGACCGCGTCGGCGAGCTGGCTCGCGACGAGGTGCTGACGCACGACGTTGCGCAGGTTGCCCAGCCGGGCGAGCCAGAGGTCACGACCGGTCTCGAAGGCGTCCGCCGAGGCCCGGGAGGGTGTGGAGCGGTCGGTCACCCGCGGCCGGCGCGGCGCCGGCCGGAACGGACCCGCGGCGGCGGCAGGCGGAAGCGGCGGATCTGCATGCTGCGCATCAGCGCGTAGGGCACGGCGCCCTTGTGGCTCTGGTCGGGGAAGCTCTTGCGCAGCCCGCGCCGCAGCCGGGCCACCAGCAGGACCGAGTCGATGACGATCAGGACGACCAGGGCCATCCAGAGCGTCGAGCCGAAGAGCTTGGCCTGCTCCGAAGGCACCAGCGTCAGGATGAAGATCAGGAGAGCCAGCGGCAGGAAGAACTCGGCGACCGTGCGGCGGGCGTCGACCGTGTCGCGGACGTAGCGCCGCACCGGGCCCCGGTCGCGCGGCGGCAGGTGCTTCTCGTCGCCGGCGCGCAGGGCCTGCATCGAGCGGGTCCGGTCCTCGCGCTGCCGCTCGCGGACCTGCTTGTAGGCCTCCTTGCGGTCCTTGGGTGCCCCGACGGCCCGGCGACGGCCCTTCTCGACCTCGCGGCGCTTGGGGGTCGGGCGGCCCTTGCCGCCGACCTTGGTGGCCTCCGCGGACGACCCATCGGCGGCAGTCGCCGTCGACTCCTTGCTCCGTCCGAACACGCGCTCACCCTAACCGCTGGGTCCCCGCGGGAACGCGCACTGGGCGGTCGCGGGGAACTCGTGCGCCCGACCACTCGTCGGGCGATCTAGGGTGGCCTGGTCAGCGGGCCCAGCCCGCGCGCACCTGTCGTCCCAGTGAGGGGGCTCTGTCGGCTCATGAGCGTCATGAAGCGGCTCAAGATGATTTTCAGTGCCAAGGCCAGCAAGGCCCTGGACCGTGCCGAGGACCCGCGCGAGACCCTCGACTACTCCTACCAGCGCCAGCTCGAGATGCTGCAGAAGGTGCGCCGGGGCGTTGCCGACGTGGCCACCTCCCGCAAGCGCCTCGAGCTGCAGCAGCAGCAGCTCCAGCAGCAGTCCGACAAGCTCGAGGCGCAGAGCCGGCAGGCGCTGGCAGCCGGCCGCGAGGACCTGGCCCGCGAGGCGCTGACCCGCCGGTCGGGGCTGCAGCAGCAGCTGACCGACCTGGGCGCCCAGCACGCGGCGCTGCAGGCCGAGGAGGAGAAGCTCACCCTCGCCTCGCAGCGGCTGCAGGCCAAGGTCGACGCCTTCCGGACCCGCAAGGAGACCATCAAGGCCACCTACACGGCGGCCGAGGCGCAGACCAAGATCGGGGAGGCCTTCTCCGGCATCAGCGAGGAGATGGGCGACGTCGGGCTGGCGATCCAGCGGGCCGAGGACAAGACGCAGACCATGCAGGCCCGCGCCGGCGCCATCGACGAGCTGCTCGCCAGCGGCGCACTCGACGACCCGACCGGCACCGCGAAGGACGACATCACCGTCGAGCTGGAGCGGATGTCCAGCCAGACCGACGTCGAGATCGAGCTGGCCCGGCTGAAGGGCGAGATCGGTGCGGGCAAGGCACCCGACGCGATCGAGGCCGGGTCGGCCGAGCCGGCAGCCACCGTCGAGCCGGCAGCCACGGCCGAGCCGGCGAAGACCGAGGAGCAGCGGCCGTGATCGTCCGAATCCTCGGCGAGGGCCAGCGCCGGGTCGACGACGCGCACGCCGACCTGCTCAACGGCCTCGACACCGGGCTCGAGCGGGCGGTGGAGTCCGGTGACGAGACGGCCTTCCGCTCCGCGCTGGCCGACCTGCTGGCCCAGGTCCGCACCCTCGGCGAGCCGCTGCCCGACGACGAGCTCGTCGAGTCCGACGCGCTGCTCCCCGCCGAGGACGCCACGCTGCAGGAGGTGCGCGAGATGCTGTCCGACGCGGCCGAGGGACTCATCCCCGGCTGATGGCCGCTTCGCGATACCGGCCCGACCGAGGCCTGACCGCCCGGATGGGCCTCACGATGTTCCTGCTCGGCCTGCTCTACGTCGCACTGATCGTGGTGGTGACGTCGTACGTCGGCCTGGGCCTCGGTCTGGTCATCGGCGGCGGCGCGCTCTTCGCGCAGTGGTTCTTCTCCGACCGCATCGCGCTCTACGCGATGCACGGCCGGGTGGTGACGCCCGAGGAGGAGCCGCAGCTGCACGGCATCGTCGACCGGCTGTGCGCCTTGTCGGACATGCCGAAGCCGACGGTGGCGATCGCTGACACCGACGTGCCCAATGCGTTCGCCACCGGCCGGACCCCGCAGCGGGCGGTCGTGTGCGCGACCACGGGCCTGATGCATCGGCTGGACGAGCGCGAGCTGGAGGGCGTACTCGCCCATGAGCTCTCCCACGTCGCGCACCGCGACGTGACCGTGATGACGATCGCGTCGGTGGTCGGTGTGCTGGCCGGCTTCCTGACCCGCATCGTGATCTTCAGCGGGATGGGCCGGCGCGGGCGCGACACCAGCGGCACACCCGTCGTGCTGATCATCATGCTGGTGAGCATCGTGGTCTACGCGCTGAGCTTCGTGCTGACCCGCGCGCTGTCGCGCTACCGGGAGCTCTCTGCCGACCGGGGCGCTGCCTATCTGACCGGGCGGCCCTCTGCGCTGGCCTCGGCGCTGACCAAGATCAGCGGCGAGATGGGCCGGATCCCGAGCCGCGACCTGCGCGAAGCCGAGCCCTACAACGCGTTCTTCTTCGCGCCGGCCGCCGCGCCCGGCTTCAGCCTGTCGACGATCTTCTCGACGCACCCGACCCTGGAGCGCCGCCTCGAGCAGCTCGGGTCGATCTCGGCCCAGCTCGGCCGCCCCACCTCGTGAGCTGGCTCGGGCGGCTGATGGGTCGGAGCACCCCGCCGCCGGCCGGCCTGGACGCGCTCTTCGCGTTGCCCGGCGCGGCACTGACCCTCGAGTCGGCGACCGGGCTGAAGGCGACCGGCCTCGGCTCAGTGGCCTTCCGCGCGGCCGAGGGCGGCGCGTCGGCCGGCACGGTGACCGAGATCGCGCAGCTGCTCGGCGCGGGCGACGTGCCGACGGCAGAGCAGTCGGTCGACTCCTTCGGCTACACCTGGCTGCTGCTGCGCCACGACCCGGCCGACGCGGACGGGACGGCCGGTCTGGTCACCGACCTGCACGCCATCAACTCGACCCTGGTCGACAACGGCTTCGGGCCGTCGCTGCTCTGCTCGCTGGTCGCCTTCGCCGACGGCTCGGGCCGTCGGCTGGGGCTGGTCTACCTCTACAAGCGCGGCACGTTCTACCCGTTCGCGCCGATCGGTGACCAGCAGCGCGACTCGGCCTACGAGCTGCAGGTCCGCGGTGCTCTCGGCGCCGACCTGCCCGTCGAGCCGGACCTGTCGCGGTGGTTCCCGGTGTGGGGCGCGCCCGGTCTCTGACCTCGGTTCCGGAGGGCGTACGCCGACAGGCCGGTCAGTGGCTCGCGGCCAGCCGGACCGCGGTGCCGGCCGGGTCGACCACGGTCATCTCGCGCAGCCCCCAGGGCTTGACCTCCGGTCCCTCGAGCCGGGGCAGCGGGTCCGCCCAGACCGGCAGCGCCGACCACTGGGCGTGCAGCGCGTCCAGCGTTCCCGCGTCGCCGCCCACCGCGAGGTAGCAGGAGAACCCCGACGTCACCGGGTCGACCTCGGGCAGCCACCGGAAGTGCACCTCGGCGCCATCGCGGACGGCCAGCAGGTAGGGCGTGTCGTCCGGCGACCCGTCGCTGACCCGGAAGCCGAGGGCGGTCCAGAAGGCTCTGGTCGCGGCCGCGTCGCGGTAGGGGAGGATCGGCACCGGCCGCCAGTCGGCGGGGTGGCTGTGTGTGGTCGTGCCCGTCGGCGTGCTCGTGCTCCGGGTCGGTCACGGCCGGGTCAGTCCTTGCGCGCCTGGCTGCTCGGCAGGGCGAGCATCTGGTCCAGCGCGACCTTGGCCCAGTGCGCGGTGTCGTCGTCGACCTGGATCCGGTTGACCACGCGACCCTCGACGAGCGACTCGAGCGACCAGACCAGGTGCGGCAGGTCGATGCGGTTCATCGTCGAGCAGAAGCACACGGTGCGGTCGAGGAACATGACCTTCTTGTCCGGGTGCGCGTCCGCCAGCCGCTTGACCAGGTTGAGCTCCGTGCCCAACGCCCACGCCGAGCCGGTGGGGGCCGCCTCCAGCGTCTGGATGATGACCTCGGTCGAGCCGACGTGGTCGGCGGCAGTCACGACCTCGTGCTTGCACTCCGGGTGCACCAGCACGTTGACCCCTGGCACCCGCTCGCGCACGTCGCGCACCGAGTCGATGCTGAAGCGGCCGTGCACCGAGCAGTGGCCGCGCCACAGGATCATCTTCGCGGCGCGCAGCTGTTCGGTCGTGAGGCCGCCGCGCGGCTTGTGCGGGTCCCAGAGCACGCAGTCGTCGAGCGACAGCCCGAGCTGCAGCACCGCGGTGTTGCGGCCGAGGTGCTGGTCGGGGAGGAAGAGGACCTTCTCGCCCTTGCCGAAGGCCCACTCGAGTGACGCCTTGGCGTTGGACGACGTGCAGATCGTGCCGCCGTGCCGGCCGGTGAAGGCCTTGATGTCGGCCGAGGAGTTCATGTAGGACACCGGCACCACGCCGTCAGCGACGCCGGCGTCGACCAGCGCGTCCCAGCAGTCCTCGACCTGGCTGGCCGCGGCCATGTCGGCCATCGAGCAGCCGGCGGCGAGGTCGGGCAGCACGACCTGCTGGTGCGCGGCGGTCAGGATGTCGGCCGACTCGGCCATGAAGTGCACGCCGCAGAACACGATGTAGGGCGACTCCGGCCGGCCCGCCGCGTGCTGCGCGAGCTTGAACGAGTCGCCGGTCACGTCGGCGAACTGGATGACCTCGTCGCGCTGGTAGTGGTGCCCGAGCACGAAGACCTGGTCACCCAGCGCCGCCTTCGCCGCCCGCGCGCGCTCGACCAGGTCGGGGTCGCTCGGCGACGGCAGGTCTCCGGGGCACTCGACGCCTCGCTCGGTGCGCAGGTCGGGCTGGTTGCGCCCGATGAGCAGCAGGGCCAGCGGGCTGGGCTGCACCCCGTCGGGCAGGTCGGTCAGGGGCGACGTGGTCACACCCCAATCCTGACACGGATCCGCCGACCTGCTCCTGCGACGATGACGGCGTGAGGGCAGCGTGACGGGCGCACCCGGCGGCGGCGGAAGCACGGTCGTCGTCGGCGCCGGCATCATCGGCCTCGCCGTGGCCCGCGAGCTGCTGCACCGCGCACCGGGTGCCGCCGTCACGGTGCTCGAGGCCGCCGACCACCTGGGCGCCGGCCAGTCGGGGCACAACAGCGGCGTGGTGCACGCCGGCATCTACTACGAGCCCGGCTCGCTCAAGGCCACCCTCTGCCGCAGAGGCATGGGCCTGCTGCGTGACTTCTGCCAGGAGCACGGCATCGCCTACCGGGAGCTCGGCAAGGTGGTCGTCGCCGCGACGACCGACGAGGTCGTGGCGCTCGGCAGGATCGAGGAGCGGGCGCGCCGCAACGAGGTGCCCGGCCTGGCCCGCCTCGACCGGGCGGCCCTGCGCGAGATCGAGCCGCACGTCAGCGGCCTGGCCGCCCTGCACTCGCCGCGCACCGCGGTGGTCGACTACACCGCCGTCTGCCGGGCTCTCGCCGACGACGTGACCGCCGCCGGGGGAGTCGTGCGGCTCTCGTCGCCTGTCGAAGCGGTACGGCCGACCGGTCCGACCGGCTCGCAGGTCGAGGTGGCCGTCGGCCGGGGCAACGGTGAGCGACCGCTCGTCGTGGACCGCCTGGTGGCCTGCGCCGGTCTGCACAGCGACGCCGTCGCGGCGATGGCCGGGGCGCCTGACGACGTACGCATCGTGCCCTTCCGCGGCGAGTACCACCGCCTCACGCCAGCGGCCCGCGACCGGGTGCGCGGCCTGGTCTATCCGGTGCCGGACCCGCGCTTCCCCTTCCTCGGGATCCACCTGACGCGCACCGTCGAGGACGAGGTGCTGGTCGGTCCGAACGCGGTGCTCGCGCTGTCGCGCGAGGGCTACCGGTGGCGTGACGTCGACCTCGGCGACCTGCGCAGCGTGCTGTCGTGGCCGGGCACCCGGCGGCTGGCGGTGCGGCACTGGCGCACCGGGATGCGCGAGCTCGCGGGGTCGGTGTCGCGGCGGCGGTTCGCGGCGGAGGCGGCGCGCTACCTGCCGGGGCTGACGGCTGCCGACCTGGTGCCGGCGAGCTCGGGGGTGCGCGCCCAGGCGGTGGCGCGGGACGGCAGCCTGGTCGACGACTTCGTCGTGCAACACGTCGGGCCGGTCGTGCTGGTGCGCAACGCGCCCTCACCCGGTGCCACCTCGAGCCTGGCGATCGCCGAGCACGTCGTGGCACGGCTCGGCTCCTAGGGTGTGCCGGTGACCACCGCAACGACCGGTACGACGCCCGGGCCCGACCCGTCCGACCCGACCCACCCGACGGACCCGACCGAGGCGGCCGACGTGCGGCTGCAGCGCTACGCCGAGCTGGTGGTGCGCGTCGGCCTCAACGTGCAGCCCGGACAGCCGGTGCACGTGCGGGCCGACCTCGACCACGCGACCGTCGCCCGGGCCGTGGTCGAGCAGGCGTACCTGGCGGGCGCGTCGGCGGTGACCGTCGACTACGTCGACCCGCACGTGCGACGGTCCACGCTGGTGCACGCGCCGATGGAGACCCTGACGACGACCCCGGGCTGGCGGCTGCAGCAGGTCCACCACCTGCAGGAGACGCGAGGCGCGACGTTGACGCTGACCGGCAACGCCGACCCGCACCTGTTCGACGGCATCCCGGCCGAGCGGGTCGGTGCCGTCCCGATGGACCTGGCCATCGCCTCGCGGGCGCTGGTCGACGCGGGTGACGTGGCCTGGGCCGTGGTCGCCGCGCCCAACGCCGGATGGGCGAAGCAGGTCTTCGGCGAGCCCGACCTCGAGCGGCTCTGGGACGCCGTGGCGGTCGCGATGCGGCTCGACGAGGACGATGTCGTGGCCGCCTGGCGCGAGCACGCCGCGAGGCTGCACGCGCGCGGTCGGGCGCTGGAGGCGCTGGAGCTGGACAGCGTGCGCTACGTCGGCGAGGGCACCGACCTGACCGTCGGGCTGATCCCGGGCTCCCGGTGGGTCAGCGGCTCGGTGGAGACCAACGCCGGGGTGGCCTTCATGCCCAACCTGCCGACCGAGGAGGTCTTCACCTCGCCCGACCGGCGGCGGGCCGACGGCACCATCCGCCTGACCCGGCCGCTGGTCATGCCGCGCGCCGGCGTAGTCGTCGAGGGGCTCGAGGCGCGCTTCGAGGGCGGCCGGGTCGTCGACGTGACCGCCGACAGCGGGGTCGAGGCGGTGCGGGTCGAGCTCGACACCGACGAGGGTGCCCGCAGCCTCGGCGAGGTGTCCCTGGTCGACGGCTCGTCGCGGGTGCGCGCCGCGGGCGTCGTCTTCCACAACACGCTCTACGACGAGAACGCCGGCTGCCACGTCGCATGGGGTCAGGGCTTCGCGATGGTGCTGCCCGGCACCTCGCCCGACCAGCAGGCCGCCGCCGGCCTCAACTCCTCGGCCGTCCACACCGACGTCGTCGTCGGCGGCCCGGGCGTCGACGTGGTCGGCACCACCCGCGACGGCCGGTCCGTCGAGCTGATCACCGACGACCAGTGGGTCCTCCCCGTCCTTCCATGATCATGAATGTTCGAGTGAGCACTTGCTGGCCCGAACATTCGTGATCATGGAAACGGGACGGGTCAGCGGGGGAGGCGGCAGCCGGGTCCGCACCGTTTCGGCGACCCCTGCCAGCCGCCGAGCAGGAGGAGCCGGCCGACCTGGCCGGCGCTCTGGCACGCCAGGGCAGTCACCGACCGCCACCCGTAGCGGAGGGTGCGCGTCTCCTCACTGACCAATAGGTCGTTGTCGCGCAGGTCGTCGAGCTCGCGCCGGTCGGCCGGGTGCGCGGCCGCGCCGTCCAGCTCGACGCAGGTGCGGTAGGCCAGGTAGCGAACGTCTCGGTAGCGGCGTGCCCCACTCAGGACTTCGAGGTGGTTCCGCTGCCCTCGCGGCAGGCCGTGGGCTCGCTCCACATCTCTGAAGTAGCGGTGCTCCAACGGGGACTGGACGCCTTCGGTCGCGTCGGACAGCACGTCGGAGACCAGGCTGCGATGTCGGATCTTGAGTCTCCGGTCGAGCGCCTCGGCCAACCGCTGCGGCGTCGTCAGTCGACGTTGGCAGGCCTTGAGCACCAGTCCGACCACGGCGCTCTCCGTCGTCGACGCCCGGTCGACCAGGTCCAGGACCGTCTCCTCGAGAGTGACCATCGCCGGGACTCTCGCGGGGTGCACCCGCTCCGCGAGGTGGACGCGGATGTGGAACCGGGTCCCGGTCTGCCGCGCCGGACGGCGGTCGCCGGGCACCATCACGTGGACGTCGTCGGGCACGTCGTCTTCGAGCGTCCAGAACCAACCGGCGGTCTCCATGCAGAGGGCGCTGCCTGGCCCGGCGTGCAGCAGCGACGCCCAGCAGCGGGTGAGGTAGTCGACCGGTCCGGTCGCAGCGACGTAGACGCCCGCATGAACCGTTGGCTGCCAGATCCGGCCGACCGACCGCCGGATCTGGTCCGCCGACATGCCAGCCGCCAGCGCCTGCGTGCGGCTGACGGCCAGCGCCTGGTCCGCGATCAGCTCTAGCAGCCCCTCATCGGGAGGTGGACGAAGCCGGGGCACCCCACGAGCCTGGCGAGGGACTTCGCCCCGCAACTGCCCTGCAGCCGATCTGTGCAGGACCGACATCCACGGCTGTCCTGTGGACGAGCCCCCCGCCCCATGATCATGAATGTTCGAGCCAGCACTAACCGGCCGGAACGTTCATGATCATGGAAGTAAGTGCGGGGCTGGGACCGCCCTGATGGGCAATGATCCGGGCATGCGCGTGCTCGTGGCCCCCGACCGGTTCTCCGGTGGCGCCGCGACGCTGACCTCGGTCGAGGCGGCGGAGGCGATCGTCGAGGGCTGGGCTCGCAGCGCGCCGTACGACAAGGTCGATCTGCTGCCGCTCTCCGACGGCGGGCCGGGGTTCCTCGACGTCCTGCACCCCGCGCTCGGCGGCGACCTGTCCGTGGCGACCGTCCATGGCCCGCTCGGTGAGCCGGTGCCGGCGCGGGTCCTCGTCGTCGACGGGACCGCGTACGTCGAGGCCGCCGAGGCCGTCGGGCTGCACCTGGTGGCCCCGAAGGACCGCGACCCGGCCGGGTCGTCGACGGAGGGTGTCGGCGAGCTCGTCGCTGCCGCGGTGGGGACCGGCGCCCAACGGGTCGTCGTCGGGGTGGGCGGGACCGCAACCACCGACGGCGGTCGAGGCCTGGTCGACGCGCTCGACGGGCTGGCGGCCGGCCGGGCCCTGGTCGAGGGCGTCGAGCTGGTCGTCGCGACCGCGACCGACGCGCCGTTGATGGGTCACTCCGGGGCGGCGCACGGCTTCGCGGAGGCCAAGGGCGCCGACCGCGCGACCCGCGATGCGCTGGAGACGTCGCTGCGCGAGTGGGCGACGGTCACGGACGGCGGTCTTGCGGTACGCCCGGGTGCCGGGGCAGGCGGCGGGATCGGCTTCGGCCTGCTGCTGCTGGGGGCCGAGCGGGTCAACGGCACCCAGCTGGTCGCCGACCTGGTGGGCCTGGACGACCGGGTGCGGGCCGCCGACGTCGCCGTGACCGGCCAGGCGGTCTTCGACTGGGAGGCGCTGCGCGGCCGGGTGGTGATCGGCGTGGCTCGGGCGGCCCAGGCGGCCGGCCGGCCGACGGTGGTGCTGGCCGAACGGGTCGACGTCGGCCGCCGGGAGCTCTCCAGTGCCGGGATCGATGCGGCGTACGCCGTCGACGACTCACCCCGGAGCGACCGGGGGGACGGTGAGCCGGGCCTGGCGGGTGACTCTCCTCACACCGCGGGTGAGCGGATCGCCGCCCTGGCCGCCCGGGTGGCGCGGACCTGGTCCCGCTAGCGGTGGTGCCTGTGCACCGACGCCCCGCCACCTGCCGGTCATAGCCGCCGTGCTGTGTCACCATGGAGGGGAATGACCTGCCGGGGACGACCCGTTCGCCACCGGTAAGGCAGTTCCTCCGACGCACGTCCACTGGGAGCCCGTCCATGACCGTTCAGGACCAGACCACCGAGCAGCAGAGCATCCTCCTGACCGATGCCGCAGCGGTGAAGGTCAAGAACCTGCTCGACCAGGAGGGCCGTGACGACCTCCGCCTCCGCGTCGCCGTGCAGCCCGGTGGCTGCAGCGGCCTGCGCTACCAGCTCTTCTTCGACGAGCGCTCGCTCGACGGGGACGTCACCAAGGACTTCGGCGGCGTCGGCGTCGTCGTGGACCGGATGAGCGCCCCCTACCTCGGTGGCGCGACGATCGACTTCGTCGACACGATCGAGAAGCAGGGGTTCACGATCGACAACCCCAACGCCGGCGGCTCGTGCGCCTGCGGCGACTCCTTCCACTGACCTGACAGACGACGGGCGGGCCACCGAGAGGTGGCCCGCCCGTCGCGTTGTGCGCCAGCTGGTCAACCCCGCGGGTCGAGGACGACCTCGCCGGTCGCGGCGTCGCGCACCACACGGTCACCGAGCGGGTCGTCGAGCCGGACGGACTTCCGCCACTCCTGCGCCAGGTCGATGCAGGGGCCGTCGGTCCGCCGGTCCTCGGCGAGCGAGAGCGCGACCGCCTGCCCGTCCTCGTCGGCGCGCACGGTGTAGCGGTAGCAGGTGTCCACGCCGCCCCAGAACGCCACGTCCAGCGTCGTGCCGTCGGCGCCGAGCCCCACCGAGGTGAAGCGGGTCTGCTGGTCGTCAGGTCCGGGTTCGACGCTCGGAGTCGCCGGGGGTGACGCGTTTCCTGTCGAGCCGGACGACCCGCCGCCGGTGGCAGGCGGCACGACGGGGGAGTCGCTGCCCGGCCCCGTCCCGGCGCTGACGGAGTCGTCCGCCGAAGGGTCGGTCCACGGCCGGACGACGCCCAGGACCACGCCGAGGATCGCGAGCACCACGGCGGCGACGAGGAGAGGCACGGCGCGGCGCAGGGTGGGGCTCATGTGAGGTGGGACGCGGGGACCGGTCGGCTGGTTCCGCCGGTGCAAGTCGACCGCGGGTGGACCGGAGCGGGCGCTACGCGCCGTACGACCCCATGTCCTCGACGGCGTCGAACGCCTGCGCGGGGATGCGCACCGCGCGCCGTCCGCTGTGGGCCCGCAGCGCGGTGAGTGCGACCGCGACCTCCCGCGCGTCCGCGACCAGATCGTCGAGCGGCCCCGCCGTGCCAGGGATGACAGCGACCTGCAGCTGTTCCGGTCGGGTCTCCAGCGCGGGCATACGGTCACGGTAGGCAGCACGGCGAGCCAGCGGAACGCCTACCGGTCGGTAGTCTTTCGTGTCGCACGCCATCCCCCGACGGGAGACCTCCACCGATGCGCATCGCCGTCACCGGTTCGATCGCCACCGACCACCTGATGACCTTCCCCGGAAAGTTCAGCGAGTCGCTGGTCGTCGACCAGCTGGACAAGATCTCGCTGTCCTTCCTCGTCGACGACCTGGAGATGCGCCGGGGTGGCATCGCGGCCAACATCGCCTTCGGTCTTGGCTGCCTCGGGCTCGACCCGATCCTGGTCGGTGCCGTCGGGCAGGACTTCGCGGACTACCGGTCGTGGCTGCAGCGGCACCGGGTCGACACCGGCTCGGTGCACGTCTCCGAGCTGCGGCACACCGCGCGCTTCGTCTGCACCACCGACACCGACCACGCCCAGATCGCGTCGTTCTACGCCGGGGCGATGCAGGAGGCCCGCGAGATCGAGCTGGCGCCGATCGCCGAGCGCGTCGGCGGCCTGGACCTCGTCGTCATCAGTGCCAACGACCCCGAGGCGATGCTGCGGCACACCGAGGAGTGCCGCCTCCGCGGCTACCCGTTCCTCGCCGACCCGAGCCAGCAGGTGGCGTGGATGGACGGTGCCGGCATCCGGCAGCTCATCGACGGCGCGACGTACCTGTTCACCAACCAGTACGAGGCCGCGCTGGTCGAGCAGAAGACCGGGTGGTCGGCGGAGGACATCCTCGACCGGGTCGGCACCCGCGTCACGACCCTCGGGGCCAAGGGCGTCCGCATCGACCGCTTGGACGAGCCGAGCATCCAGGTCGAGTGCGCCCCAGAGGAGCGCAAGGCCGACCCGACCGGGGTCGGCGACGCCTTCCGCGCCGGCTTCATGGCCGGCCTCGCCTGGGACGTCGGGCTCGAGCGGTCGGCGCAGATCGGCAGCCTGCTGGCGGCCTACGTCATCGAGACCGTGGGCACCCAGGAGTACGAGCTGGGGCAGGCGCGCTTCCTCGACCGGCTCGGCGGGGCCTACGGACCGGGTGCGGTCGCCGACGTCGAGCCCCGACTGCGCTGCCCGCGCCCCTGAGGGGGACACCACGTCTGCGCTGAGCACCCCGGTGGACCCGGGGCCGTCGCGGTGGCAGTTCGACCTGTCCGCCGCGCCGGCCGGCGAGGACTTCCTGGGGCTCGGCGCCGACCTGGAGCCGGCCACGGTCCTCGCGGCCTACCGGGCCGGGGCATTCCCGATGCCGGTCACCGGGCTGCGCCGGTCCCGGATCGGCAGCTCGCTGGGCTGGTGGTCGCCCGACCCGCGCGGGGTCATCCCGCTCGACGGGCTGCGCGTGAGCAAGTCGCTGCGGGCGTCGGCTCGGCGCTTCGAGATCCGGGTCGACACCGCCTTCGACGACGTCATCGCGGCGTGCGCCGACCCGCGCCGCGACGGCGGCTGGATCCGCCGTGACGTCCGCGCGAGCTACCGGCGGCTGCACGAGATGGGCTGGGCACACAGCGTCGAGGCGTGGACGCTGGGCGAGGAGCCGCACGAGCGGCACCTTGCCGGCGGGCTGTACGGGGTCTCGGTCGGCGGCCTCTTCGCCGGCGAGTCGATGTTCCACGGCCAGCTGCGCGAGGACCGCGACTCGTCCAAGGCGGCGCTCGTCGCGCTCGTCGACCTGCTGCGGTCGGCGGGGGACGCCGACCGTCGGGTCCTCGACGTCCAGTGGGCCACCGAGCACCTCGTCGGCCTGGGCGCGGTCGAGATCCCGCGGACGGCCTACCTCGAGCGGCTGGCCACCGCCCTCCCGCTCGCCGACCCCTTCCACCCGCGCACGACCATCGGAAGCACGTGATCAGCTGCCCCGGCGGACGCGGTACTCGTGGGGGACCACCTCGCCGAGGTATTCATGGCCGCGCATCGCGCACCAGGCGGGGACGTCCAGCCGGGCGGCCTCGTCGTCGGACAGGACCGCGACGACGGCGCCGACCGGCACCTCGCCGATCCGCCGGGCCAGCTCGATGATCGGCGCGGGGCAGCGCGACCCGCGGGTGTCGATGGTCAGCGCGGGTACGTCGCCACCGGTGGCCTCGTCCGGCGACCCGGCCGGGTGGTCGGTCACAGTCCCGTCGCCCCTGACTGGGCCCGCAGCTGCTCGACCAGCCGCGGCAGCACCGCGAGGAAGCGGTCCACCTCGTCGGCGGTCGTGCCCCGGCCGAGCGACACCCGGACGTTGCCGTGGGTCAGCACACCCATCGCGGCCAGCACGTGGCTGGGCGTCAGGGTGCTGGCCGTGCACGACGAGCCGGAGCTGACCGCGAAGCCCTCGCGGTCGAGCTCGGTCACCACTGCCTCGCCGTCGACGTAGAGCAGGGAGAAGGTCATCAGGTGGGGCAGCCGCAGCGTCGGGTGGCCGACCACCTGGACGTCCGGCACCCGCCGCGGCACCTCGGCTCGGAGCCGGTCCACGAGCGCGGACAGCCGCGCGCCCTCGGCCGCCGCCTCGGCCCGGACCGCGTCGAGGGCAGTGGCGGCGGCGACGACGGCGGGGACGTCCTCGAAGCCCGGCACCCGACCGGCCTCGCGCTCGTCGGCCGGCGACGGTGTCCGCCACCGCACCCCCTTGCGCACCGCCAGCACGCCGACCCCGGCGGGCCCGCCCCACTTGTGGGCGCTGGCGGTGAGCACGGACCAGGCACCGGGCAGCGGCACCCGGCCGACCGACTGGGCGGCGTCGACCAGCAGCGGCACCCCGTGGTCCGCAGCCGCCGCACCGACCTCGTCGACCGGCTGGACGGTGCCGACCTCGTGGTTGGCCGACTGCAGTGCTGCCACGACCGGGCGCCCCCTGTCGGAATCAGTGGGCGGACCGGCCAGCGCCGCGACGTACGCCTCGACGTCGACCAGACCCTCGCGGTCGACGCGGACCTCGGCCACCTCGGCGCCGGAGACGAGCCGGGCGTGCTGTGCGGCATGCAGCACCGCCGAGTGCTCGACGGCACTGGTCACGACCCGCGCGGGGTGGCCGCCCCGCGCCCCGGCGACCAGGCCGAGCAGCCCGAGGTGCACGGCCTGCGTGCCGGACGCCGTGAAGGACGTCTCGTCGGGTCGGGCGCCGATGGCGGCGGCGACGCTCTCGCGCGCGGCGTCCAGCAGGAGCCTGGCCCGGCGGGCCTCGCGGTAGAGCCGGGCGGGGTCCGCCCAGCCCTGGTCGACCGCCGCCAGCCAGGCCTCTCTGGCCGCCGGGTGCAGGCGCTCGCCGGAGGCCGCGTCGAAGTGGCCGGCGCCGCGTGTCACGGCCCGACGGTAGCCCGCCGCGACGCCCTCCCGAAGTGGCCACCTTGCCGCCGTCTCCAAGGTCGTCTGGAGTAGGGTGCTGACCGCGATCAGGCACCCGGGGACCGACCCCCGGCTGCGGGCACCGAACGACCCGACCGAGTCAGCGGGAGAGGCGAAACGTTGCGTCCGTCCGGCACCGTCACCACCCGGCGACCGGCGCGCCCGCGAGGGTCCCGCGCCCGTCTGCTCGCGCTCACCGGCATCCTGCTGCTCACCCTCACCGCGTGCTCGTCGGACGACCTGCCGACCTTCGCGATGCCGGAGCGCGACGCGACCAACCACGCGCCGCGGATCCTGTCGCTCTGGCAGGGATCGTGGATCGCCGCGCTGGCTGTCGGCGCGCTGACCTGGGGTCTCATCCTCTGGCCGGTGTTCGCCCACCGTCGCAAGCGCGACGCGACCGGGCTGCCGCCGCAGACCCGCTACAACCTCCCGATCGAGGTCCTCTACACCGTCGTCCCGTTCATCGCCGTCGCGGTCTTCTTCTACTTCACCGCGCGCGACGAGGACGAGATCATGCGTACGTCGGCCAACCCCGACCACAGGATCACCGTCACGGGGATGCAGTGGTCGTGGCAGTTCACCTACACCTCCGACGGTGGTGCCCAGACGACCGGCACACCCGGCAAGCCGCCAACTCTGGTCCTGCCCGAGGGCGAGAGCGTGCAGTTCCGGCTGGTGTCAGACGACGTCATCCACTCGTTCTGGGTGCCCGCGTTCCTCTTCAAGATGGACGTCATCCCCGGCCAGCCCAACACCTTCGAGATCGTGCCGACCAAGCAGGGCAGCTTCGTCGGCAAGTGCGCCGAGCTCTGCGGCCAGGACCACTCCCGGATGCTGTTCAACGTCGAGGTCGTCCCGCCCGGTGACTACCAGCAGGCGATCAGCGAGCTGAAGACCCGCAACGACAACGGGAGCGCGCAGTGACTCTCACCGCCCAGCCACGTCCGGGCACAGGTGTCATCCGGCCGGCCCGCAAGGGCAGTGTCGTCGTCAAGTGGATCACCAGCACCGACCACAAGACGATCGGTCATCTCTACCTGATCACGTCGTTCGTGTTCTTCCTCATCGGCGGCCTGATGGCCATGCTGATGCGCGCCGAGCTCGCGCGACCGGGCAACCAGCTGTTCACCGGTGAGCAGTACAACCAGCTGTTCACGATGCACGGCACGATCATGCTGCTGCTCTTCGCGACGCCGCTCTTCGTCGGCTTCGCCAACGTCATCATGCCGCTGCAGATCGGCTCGCCCGACGTGGCGTTCCCGCGGCTGAACATGCTGAGCTACTGGTTCTTCCTGTTCGGCGGCATCATCGCCTCGCTCGGCTTCGTCACACCCGGCGGTGCGGCGTCCTTCGGGTGGTTCGCCTACGCGCCCCTGAACTCCGAGCTCTTCTCGCCGGGAATCGGCGCGGACCTGTGGATCATGGGCCTGGCCCTCGGTGGCTTCGGCACGATCCTCGGCGCCGTCAACTTCATCACCACGATCATCTGCATGCGCGCGCCCGGCATGACGATGTTCCGGATGCCGATCTTCACCTGGAACATCCTGCTGACCAGCGTCCTGGTGCTGATGGCGTTCCCGGTGCTGGCGGCCGCGCTGCTCGCGCTCGAGGCAGACCGCAAGTTCGGCGCCCACATCTTCGACCCGGCCAACAACGGGGCGATCCTGTGGCAGCACCTCTTCTGGTTCTTCGGCCATCCCGAGGTCTACATCATCGCGCTGCCGTTCTTCGGCATCGTGTCCGAGGTCCTGCCGGTCTTCAGCCGCAAGCCGATCTTCGGCTACAAGGGCCTGGTCTTCGCCACCATCGCGATCGCGGGTCTCTCGGTGACGGTCTGGGCGCACCACATGTTCCCGACCGGGGCCGTGCTCCTGCCGTTCTTCTCCTTCATGACGTTCCTGATCGCCGTGCCCACCGGAGTGAAGTTCTTCAACTGGATAGGCACGATGTGGCGAGGGTCGTTGACCTTCGAGACACCGATGCTGTGGTCCATCGGCTTCCTGGTGACGTTCCTCTTCGGCGGGCTCACCGGCATGATCCTGGCCTCGCCGCCGCTGGACTGGCCGATCTCGGACACCTACTTCGTGGTCGCCCACTTCCACTACGTGGTCTTCGGGACCGTCGTGTTCGCGATGAACGCCGGCTTCTACTTCTGGTGGCCGAAGATGACCGGCCGGATGCTCGACGAGCGCCTGGGCAAGATCCACTTCTGGACGCTGTTCGTCGGCTTCCACACGACGTTCCTGATCCAGCACTGGCTGGGTGTTGTCGGCATGCCGCGTCGCTACGTCGACTACCTGGCCAGCGACGGCTTCACCGGCATGAACATGGTGTCGACGATCGGCTCCTTCATCCTCGGTGCCTCGACGCTGCCCTTCCTCTACAACGTCTGGAAGAGCATGCACGGCCCGAAGGTCACCACCGACGACCCGTGGGGCTACGGCCGCTCGCTGGAGTGGGCGACGTCCTGCCCGCCGCCGCGACACAACTTCGTCGAGCTGCCTCGGATCCGCTCCGAGTCCCCGGCCTTCGACCTGCACTACCCGCACGTCGCGGCCATGGACCAGCCGGCACAGGACAAGAACCTGCTCGACCAGATGCTGGGCGAGCCGGACCTCGAGGGCGGCACGGGAGGTCAGCGGTGAAGGTCGAGGGCTGGCTCTTCGCGGCCGGGTTCTTCTTCTTCGCGATCTCGGCGGTGATCTACGGCATCCTGGCCGAGGAGCCGGTCGGGACCGTGGCGCTGGCGTTCACCGCGGGCCTGGCCTTCCTGGTCGGCTACTACCTGCTCTTCACCGCCCGGCGGATCGACCCCCGGCCCGAGGACAGCAAGTTCGCCGAGATCGCCGAGGGCGCCGGCGAGCTGGGCTTCTACAGCCCGCACAGCTGGTGGCCGCTGGTGGTGGCGATCTTCGCGGCCACGGCCTTCCTGGGCGTCGCGATCGGCTGGTGGCTGTTCATCATCGGCGCCCTCGGGGGCGGGCTGGCCGTGATCGGCCTGGTCTTCGAGTACTACCGGGGCGAGCCCGCCGCCTGAGCCGCCTGCGAGCGGTGCGTTCCCGCAGGTCAGCGTGCGTGTCGGCCATCGTGCGGACGTGAGGTCGGCTGCCCGCCGGGCTCAGGGCGGCGCCCTCGCATGCCGATTCGTTATCCGGGACACCCAAGGTCAAGTGGACGTCTGACGGGGCAACCAGTCAGACTGCTCAGGCGTTGTCCAGGTGAGAGGTGCCGTGACATGCGACACCTGAGGTCACCTGGACGGGGGAGTCATGGAGGCAATGTGCTCGGGGATCGGGGCGGGGCAGGGATGCAGGGGCGGTTGAGAATCCCGTCAGTAGCAGCCGTGGCGATCGCCGGGCTGCTGCTCACCGCGGGCTGCACCTCGACCCCCGCCAGCCCGTCCCGCGCCGAGGCCGCGATCGACACCTCGGACTCGACGCCGACCCCCCAGGCCACCATCGCCTTCACCCCGGCCTCCAACACCAGCGACGTCGCGCCCGGCGAGCCGGTGACGGTCACCGCGACCGACGGCGAGCTGACCGGCGTCACCGTGACTGACGACAAGGGCAAGACGCTGGCCGGCGAGACCTCGGCCGACGGCCTGACCTGGACGTCGTCCAACGGCGTCAAGATCTCCCGCAAGTACCGCCTCGCGGCCACCGCCGTCGACGGCGACGGCCGGGTCACCGAGGCCACCGGCTTCTTCGCCACCGTCACTCCGCGCAAGGTCCTCGAGACCTACATCTCGCCCCTCGACGGCCAGAGCGTCGGCGTCGGGATGCCGGTCATCGTGCGCTTCACCGCGCCGGTCAAGGACCGCGCCGCCGTCGAGGCCGCTCTCTCGGTCGACTCCAAGAAGGCCATCGACGGTGCCTGGAGCTGGGTCTCCGACGAGGAGGTCCACTTCCGGCCCAAGGAGTTCTGGCCCGCCTACAACACGGTCACCGTGCACGTCGACCTCAAGGGCGTCGACGCCGGCCGCGGCGTGTGGGGCATGGAGAACCGCACGGTGAAGTTCCGCACCGGCTCCTCGATGGTCAGCGTCATCGACGTCGACGCCCATACGCTCACCGTCTGGCGCAACGGCGAGAAGGTCCGGGTGATCCCCGTCAGCACCGGCAAGGCCGGCTTCCTGACCCGCAACGGCACCAAGGTCATCCTCGAGAAGCACACGCTGAAGGTCATGGACGCCCGGACCATCGGCATCCAGCCCGGCGACCCCGAGTACTACCGCCTCGACGTGCCCTACGCCATGCGCGTGACCTGGAGCGGCGAGTTCGTCCACGCCGCGCCGTGGTCGGTCGGTTCCCAGGGCCGCGACAACGTCAGCCACGGCTGCGTCGGGATGAGCCCGTCCAACGCCATCTGGCTGTTCAACCTGAGCACGGTCGGCGACGTCGTCAAGGTGACCGGCTCGCCCCGCACGCTCGAGGCCGGCAACGGCTACACCGACTGGAACGTGTCCTGGGCCACGTGGCTCAAGGGCAGCGCGCTCTGACCTGCTAGGTGCATCTGCCCCCGGCGAGGGGCAGGAAGAGCGGCGTGCCGACCACTGCCATCGCGGTCCTGACCCGTGACCTGCGGGTCCACGACAGCCCGGTCCTCGGGGCGGCCGCCGCCTCGGACCGCGTCGTGCCGCTGTTCGTCCTCGACACCGCGATCCTGCGGTCGGCCTACAACCGGGCCAACCGCGCGCAGTTCCTCGCCGAGTCGCTGGCCGACCTCGACGCCTCCCTGCGTGCGCGAGGCGCCGGCCTGGTCGTGCGCCGCGGCACGCTGGGCGCTCGAGGTCGCCAAGCTCGCCCGGGAGGTCGGTGCGGCGGAGGTGCACGTCGCCGGTGACGTCTCGTCGTACGCCCGGCAGCGGCTCGAGGACCTGGCCGGGCGGCTCCCTGACGGCGTACGGCTGGAGGTCCACGACGACGCGCTCCTCGTGGTGCCGCCGGGCGAGGTGACGACGGCCGGCAAGGACCACATGTCGGTGTTCACGCCCTACTTCCGCAAGTGGCAGCAGGCGCCGCGCCGTGACCTGGTGCCGACCCCGCGCAGGCTGACGATGCCGCGAGTGGCACGCGGCGACCTGCCGAAGCCGGGTGACATCGCCGGCGGCGAGCCGTCGCCCGACCTGATGACCGGTGGCGAGACGGCGGGCCGCGAACGCATGCACCGGTGGCTGCGCGACGGCCTGGCCGACTACGACGACGACCACGACGCCCTCGGCAACGACAACACGTCCCGGCTCTCGCCCTACCTGCACTTCGGCTGCCTGTCGCCGGTCGAGCTGGTGCGCGCGGCGGGGGAGCACGGGTCGAGCGCGGCGGCGTCCTTCGTGCGGCAGGTCGCCTGGCGCGACTTCCACCACCAGGTGCTGGCTGCCCGGCCCGACGCGACCCGGCAGGACTACCGGCCGCGGGGAGACCGGTGGCACTCCAGCGCCGAGGAGCTGCAGGCGTGGAAGGAGGGCCGCACCGGCTACCCGGTCGTGGACGCGGGGATGCGCCAGCTCGCCCGCGAGGGCTGGATGCACAACCGCGCCCGGCTCATCACCGGGCACTTCCTCACCAAGACGCTCTACATCGACTGGCGCGAGGGTGCGCAGCACTTCGTCGACCTGCTGCTCGACGCGGACGTCGCCAACAACACGATGAACTGGCAGTGGGTCGCCGGCACCGGCACCGACAGCCGCTTCAACCGCACCTACAACGTCACCCTGCAGGCGCGGCGGCACGACCCGCGCGGGGCCTACGTCCGGCGCTACGTGGACGAGCTCGCCGGCATCGACGACGCCTACGTGCACGAGCCGTGGCTGCTGCCCGAGGACGACTTCGCCGCGCTGGGCTACCCGGCACCGGTCGTGGACCAGCAGGAGGCCAAGGAGCGGCTACGCGCCGGCCGCCGGGCGACCTGAGCACGGCTTTGCGCGGACCGGCAGGGGGCGCCCGGGCCAGGGCGTAGGGTGGGGAGTCCAGACACCCTCCAGCATGGAGCCCAGATGACGATGGTCAGCGCGGCCGGATGGCGTGTGGAACGAGTGGTTCGCGAGGTGCCCGGCCGAGGACCCTCGATGATGCTGCGGGTCAGCTGGAAGGGCTTCTGGCAGGCCGACTGCGAGACCAGCGACGACGTCGCCCGGTTCGTCGACCTGAGCACCCTGGTCCCGGCCGTGCCGCACCTCTACGAGCGGGCGTACCCGTCGCCCCCGCCGTGGAAGGTGGCAGCCAACCTGCTCAACACCGAGATGGGTGGCGTGCCCGCCGCGCGCTGACGCGGCTCAGGACGACGTGGTGGTGACCGGCTCGCCCCGGTCGAGCTGCTCGGCTGCCCGCGCGATGTTGCGAGCCATCCCTCCGAAGACCACCCCGTGGAACGGCGCAACCGCCCACCAGTAGAGGTGCCCCAGCAGGCCGCGGGGGTGGAAGACCGCCCGCTGGACGTACGTCGTCGAGGAGCCCGCTCCGGCCGGTGGCGGCGATCCGTCGCTCGCTTCGATCCCCAGCTCGAGCCAGGCCAGGCCGGGCAGTCGCATCTCGGCGCGCAGCCGCAGCAGCTCGCCCTCGTCGCGCTCCTCGACCCGCCAGAAGTCGATGCTCTCGCCGACGTAGACCCGCTGGGCGTCGCGGCGCCCTCGGCGCAGACCCACGCCGCCGACCAGCCGGTCGGCGAGGCCGCGGACCCGCCAGGCGAGCGGGAAGGAGTACCAGCCGCGGTCACCGCCGATGCCCTCCAGCACCTTCCACAGTGCGGCGGGGGAGGCCTGCACCTCGCGGCGTCGGACGTCCTCGTAGAGCGAGCCACCGGCCCAGTCGGGGTCCGTCGGCAACGGGTCGCTCGGCGCGCCGGGGACGGACGCGGACGACCACCGGGTGACCACCTCGGCGTCCCTGACACGCTGCAGCGCGAGCTCGACCGCCTGGTCGAAGGTCAGCAGGCCCTCGGGCGGGTCCGGCAGGTAGGCCGCGATGTCGTGCTCCTTGGCGACGACCTCGTTGCGCAGCGAGTCCACCAGCGGCTTGGCGATCGTCGACGGCACCGGTGTGATCAGCCCGACCCAGTGGGCGGACAGGGTCGGGGTCAGGACGGGCACCGGCACGATGATGCGCCGGGCCAGACCGGCTATCGCGGCGTACCGATGCATCATCTGGCGGTAGGTCAGGACGTCGGGCCCGCCGATGTCGAAGGACCGGGACACCTCGCCCGGGAGCGCGGCGGCGCCGACCAGGTAGCGCAGCACGTCGCGGATCGCGATGGGCTGGATGCGGGTGTCGACCCAGCGCGGGGTGATCATCGCGGGCAGCCGCTCGGTGAGGTAGCGAAGCATCTCGAAGGACGCCGAGCCGGAGCCGATGATGACCGCCGCTCGGAGGACCGCCGTGGGGACGCCGGACGCCAGCAGGGTCTCGCCGACCTCCACCCGGGAGCGCAGGTGCGCGGAGAGCACCTCGTCGTCCGGGGCGAGCCCGCCGAGGTAGACCAGCCGGCCCACCGACGCGGCCCGGGCCGCGTCACCGAAGCGGCGGGCGTTCTCCCGGTCGGTCCGCTCGAAGCCGCGGGTGCCGAGCGCGTGGATCAGGTAGTAGGCGATGTCGACGCCGTCCAGGGCCGTCGCGAGCGACCCGGCGTCCGAGGCGTCGGCGCGCACCATGTCGACGTCGGCCGCCCACGGCCGGTCCCGCAGGCTCTGCGGGTTGCGAGCCATCACCCGGACCCGGTAGCCCGCCGCCAGCAGCTCGGGGACGAGTCGGCCGCCGATGTAGCCGGACGCGCCGGTGACCAGGCAGAGAGCGTCGGGGTCGGGGTCGCTCAGTGGTGGCCGCTGCTCTCGAGCTCGTGCACCTCGGCGGGTGTGGGCGGCTCGACGCGGTCCTCGAAGTAGAACTTCGACACCTTGGCGCGGACCTTGGCGACCAGGATCCGCCGCCGGGGCACGCCGTTGGCGTCGGTCGACGGCCCGACCTCGGCCGGCCGCGGCACGTGGTGCTGGGTGAGCTCCCACTTGCGGGCGTCGGAGATCGGCTCGTGGACCTCGATCATCTCGCCGTTCTCGAGGCGCACGATGCGGCCGGTCTCACGGCCGTGCAGGACCAGGTCGCGGTCCCGGCGCTGCAGGCCCAGGCAGATCCGCTTGGTCACGACGTAGGCCAGCGGCGGAACGACGAAGATCAGCACCCGGAAGGTCCAGGTGATCGTGTTGATCGAGAGGTGGAAAGCCACCGCGATCACGTCGTTGGCGCCGGCAGCCAGCAGGATCAGCCAGGTGATCAGGGCCATGACGCCCAGGCCGGTCCGGGTCGCCACGTTGCGCGGCCGGTCGAGGATGTGGTGCTCCCGGTTGTCACCGGTGACCCAGCGTTCGAGGAACGGATAGATCGCCATGGGGGTGAAGAGCAGGCCGGGGATGATCAGGGCAGGGCCCAGGACGTTCCAGGAGATCGTGTAGCCCAGGAGATGGGTCTCCCAGTTGGGGAAGAGCCGTAGCGCGCCCTCCAGGAATCCCATGTACCAGTCCGGCTGCGAGCCGGCCGAGATCTCACCGGGGTTGTAGGGCCCGAAGAGCCATACCGGGTTGATCGAGGCGAAGGCGGACAGCAGGGTCGTCACGCCGAAGGTGATGAAGAAGAAGCCACCGGCCTTGGCGGTGTAGACCGGGAAGAAGGGGTAGCCGACGGCGTTCTTCTCCGTCCGGCCGGGGCCGGGGTACTGGGTGTGCTTCTGGTACCAGACCAGCATGACGTGCACCGTGATCAGGGCAAGGAAGATGCCGGGGATCAGCAGCACGTGCGCAATGTAGAGCCGCGGGATGATGTCCTCGCCGGGGAACTCGCCGCCGAAGAGGAAGAACGAGAGGTAGGTCCCGACGACCGGGAGCGACAGCAGCACGCCCTCGGTGATACGCAAGCCGGTGCCGGAGAGCAGGTCGTCGGGGAGCGAGTAGCCCGCCAGGCCCTCGATGAAGCTCAGTGTGATGAGGATGACGCCGATGATCCAGTTGGTCTCGCGGGGCTTGCGGAAACCCCCGGTGAAGAACACCCGGCACATGTGCACGATCATGGCCGCCACGAAGATCAGTGCCGCCCAGTGGTGGATCTGGCGGATGATCAGGCCGCCGCGTACGTCGAACGAGATCTCCAGCGTCGAGGCGTAGGCCTCCGACATGTGCAGGCCGTGCAGCGGGACGTAGGACCCCTCGTAGACGACCTCCATGTGGCTCGGCTTGAACCAGAGGGTGAGGAAGGTGCCCGTCAGCAGCAGGACGATGAAGCTGTAGAGCGCGATCTCGCCCAGCATGAAGGACCAGTGGTCCGGGAACACCTTGCGCGCGCTGCGCTTGACGAAGTTGGCCGACCCGAACCGCTCGTCGATCTCGTTGGCGGTCTTGCCGGCGATCTGCTCGAGCGCCATGTCTACCCTCGCTCCCAGTAGCTGGGTCCGATCGGCTCCTGGAAGTCCTCGCTCGACACCAGGTAGCCCTCGTCGTCGACGGCGAGCGGCAGCTGGGGCAGGGGGCGGGCCGCCGGGCCGAAGATCACTGCGCAGTCCCGCGTCACGTCGAAGGTCGACTGGTGGCACGGGCAGAGCAGGTGGTGGGTCTGCTGCTCGTACAGGCCGACCGGGCAGCCGACGTGCGTGCAGATCTTGCTGTAGGCGACGATCCCGTCCACGGCCCAGTCGCGCTGCTTCTCGTCCTGGATCTCGTCGGGCTCGAGGCGGATCACCAGGACGGTGGACTTGGCCCGCTCGTTGATGGGCTCGGGTGCCTCGTCGACGCCCTCGGGCTGGACGTGGATCACGGCGCCGATCGGGATGTCCGCCGCCTTGATCGGCCGGCCCGTCGGGTCGGTCATGAGCCGGCGACCCGGCTTCCACCAGGTGCCGGTCAGGCTGGCGCCGGGGAGCGGGCCCAGGTCGCGCAGCGGGATGATGGCCAGCAGCCCGAGCGGCGCCAGGGCGCCGAGCAGGCTGTTGCGGATCAGCTTGCGGCGGCCCAGGCCGGCGCCGGCGGCGCCTTCCTTGAGGGCCGCGACGGCCTCCGTGCGGTCGGCCTCGCTGGAGCGCATGGGCTTGCGCTCGCTGACGATCTCGTCGTCCGGCATCAGCGTCTTGGCCCAGTGGATGGCGCCCGCCCCGATGCAGAACAGCGCCAGGCCCAGGCCCACCCCGAGCAGCTTGGTGGAGAGGCTGACCTCGTCGAGGAAGTCCTCCCCGTCCGGCTTGATGGCGAAGTAGGCGACGATGAAGAGCAGGGTGCCGAGGGTGGAGACGCCGAAGAGGGCCGCCACCTCGCGCTCGCGTCGCTGGGCGGCCTTGGGGTCGACGTCGGAGCGCCGGTAGAGGTGCGCCGGGAGGCCCGGGTTGGCCCAGCTCCGGTCCAGCTCGCCGCGCCCGTCGGCGCCGCCGTGGGCGACCTCGGACCCGGCGCCGGGTGCGGCGGTGCCCTCGCTGCCCATCACGGCGTCATGGGAGGCCCCGGATGCCTGCACGTCACTGCTTCCGTCGTGGTCCCCGGTGCGGATGCGCTGGTCGTCGCTCATAGCTGGTCCCTCACCGTGCCTTCGCGCCGAGCCAGACCGCGCAGGCGATCAGCCCGCCCAGCCCGACGATCCAGCCGATGCCACCCTCGGTGACCGGCCCGAGCTTGCCGAGAGCCGCCCCGCCAGGCGACGCCTCGGTCTCGGTCGTCTTGAGGAAGGCGATGATCGCCTGCTTGTCCTCCGGCGTCATCGTCTTGTCGCCGAAGACCGGCATGGACTGCGGTCCGGTCAGCATGGCCTCGTACATGTGCTTCGGGGTCACCCCCATCAGCGAGGGGGCGTACTTGCCCGCGGTCAGGGCGCCGCCGGAGCCGGCGTAGTTGTGGCACATGGCGCAGTTGGTGCGGTAGATCGAGCCGCCCTCGGCCGCGTCGGCGTCGGAGTAGTCCAGCTGCTCCTCGTCCGGGATCGCCGGGCCGGGGCCGAGCGAGGCGACGTAGGCGGCAAGGTCGGCGATCTCCTGCTCGTTGAACTGCACCCGCTTCGCCTGGACCTGCGCGCCGCTCTGGGCGGCGGGCATCCGGCCGGTGGCGACCTGGAAGTCGACCGACGCGGCCCCGACGCCGACCAGGGTCGGTCCGTCGGTGGTGCCCTCGGCGTTGAGGCCGTGGCAGCTGGTGCAGTTCTTCAGGAACAGCGCCCGGCCCTCGTCGACCGAGCCGGTGGGCTCGCCGGACGACGCCTCGGCCTGCGGCGTCGGCGCGAACGCGGTGTAGACGCCGCCGGTGGCCGCCAGGGCCACCAGCAGGAGGAGCACCGGGGCGAAGCGGTGCCGGCGCCGGCGCGACACCGAGCCCAGCAGGGCAGCCGGGCCGATGCGGCCAGCTCGTCGAGGTCGTCTCACGTGCTCGCTCACTTGATCAGGTAGATGGTCGCGAAGAGGCCGATCCACACGATGTCCACGAAGTGCCAGTAGTAGGACACGACGATGGCGCTGGTGGCTTGCCCGTGGCTGAAGCGCTTGGCGGTGTAGGTGCGCCCGAGCACCAGCAGGAAGGCGATGAGGCCGCCGGTGACGTGCAGCCCGTGGAAGCCGGTGGTCAGGTAGAAGACCGAGCCGTAGGGGTTCGAGGCCAGGGTCAGCCCGTCGTCCGAGACCAGCGTGGCGTACTCGTAGACCTGGCCGCCGATGAAGAACGAGCCCATCAGGAAGGTGATGATGAACCAGGTCCGCAGCCGGACGACGTCGCCCTTCTCCGCGGCGAACACCCCCAGCTGGCAGGTCACCGACGACAGCACCAGGACGGTGGTGTTCAGGGTCGAGAACGGGATGTTCAGCAGCTCGGGCTCGGTCTCCCACAGCTCCGGGCTGACCGAGCGGATCGTGAAGTACATCGCGAACAGCGCCGCGAAGAACATCAGCTCCGAGCTCAGCCACACGATCGTCCCGACCGCAGTGGTGTCCGGGCGGCTCGCCGGGACGTGAGAACGAGCGCGTTGCGCTGCTGCTGTCGCCACCCGCGCATTATTGCGGTCCCGGCCCGGGTCGGCACCCCCGACCCCCCGATCTTGGGGCCACTTTCCGGACGTACGCTCAGATGGTGCTCACCGGAGTGCTCGGCAGCCCCCTCGACACCCCTCGTGAGGTCGTTCCCTGGGGGTCCGTCCTGGCGCACGGCGGGCCGCACGACGAGCTCCCGCCGCTCACCGGGACCCGGCTGCTGACCGCCTGGGAGCCGGCCCTGCTGCCGATGCTCGGTGTCGTGGTGGTCGGTGGTCTCTACCTCTACGGGGTGCACCGGCTGCGGGCGCGCGGGGACTCCTGGTCACGGTGGCGGTCGCTGTTCTTCGTCGGGCTCGGGCTGGGAGCCTTCCTGGTCGCGACCACGTCCTTCCTGGCGGTCTACGACACGACCCTGCTGTGGGTCCACATGGTCCAGCACATGGTGCTCGGGATGGTCGTGCCGATCTTCCTTGCCCTAGGCGCCCCGATCACGCTGGCGCTGCGGACCCTGCCGCGCGGCGGCCGGCGCGCGGTGCAGGCCGTGCTGCACAGCCGCGTCGCGAAGGTCCTCAGCTTCACGGTGTTCGCCGGCGTCCTCTTCGTGGCCAACCCGTTCGCCCTCTACCTGACCGGCTGGTACGAGGCCACGCTGCGCAACCCGTGGCTGCACGACCTCAACCACCTGCACTTCGTGCTGATCGGCTGCCTGTGGTTCTGGCCGATCATCGGGCTGGACCCGATGCCGTTGCGGATCCCCTACCCGATGCGGCTGGTGGCGGTCTTCGCCACGATGCCGTTCCACGCCTTCCTCGGTGTCGCGATCATGAGCCAGTCCACGCTGATCGCGGGGGACTGGTACCGCGACCTCGGCCGCGACTGGGGGCCGACGCTGGCCAAGGACCAGGAGATCGCCGGCGGGGTGCTGTGGGCCAGCGGCGACCTGGTGGCGCTGCTCGTGCTGGGTGCCCTCTTCGTGCAGTGGGCGCGGGCCTCCGAGCGGGAGGCCGTCCGGGAGGACCGGCGCCTCGACCGCCTCGAGGCCGAGGCCGCCGCCGAGTCGCGCGCCACCCGCACCCCCACTGCCTAGTGGACTCGGACACACCAGCCGTTCGGCGTGTCTGGTGCGGAAGGGTCCACACGATGGGCGGCGGTCGGCCACGCTGACCCGGTGGTGATCCTCTTCGGTGCCGCGTCGTTCGTCGGCGCGGCACTGCTCTTCCTCGTGGAGCCGATGCTGGCCAAGCTCGTGCTGCCCGCCTACGGCGGCTCCCCGACGGTCTGGAACACCTGCACGCTCTTCTTCCAGGCGCTGCTGCTCGCGGGCTACGGCTACGTGCACCTCTCCACCCGCCGACTCGGGCCCCGTCGCCAGCCGTGGCTGCACCTCGTCCTGCTGGTCCTGCCCCTGGTCGCCCTGCCGGTGGCGCTGCCCGCCGACGCCGCTCCCGGTCCCGACACCGAGCCCGCGCTGTGGCTGCTGCGCACCCTGCTGCTCGCGGCCGGGCTGCCCTTCGTGCTGCTCGCCAGCACCGGGCCGCTGCTGCAACGGTGGTTCTCCTGGACCGGCCACCGGCGCGCCGACGACCCGTACTTCCTCTACGCCGCCAGCAACGCGGGCAGCGTGGTCGGCCTGCTCGGCTACCCCTTCCTCGTGGAGCCGAACGTCGGCCTCGCCGACCAGACGCGGTGGTGGTCGTGGACCTACGTCGGCTTCGCCGTGCTCGTCGCGGTCTGCGGCGTGGTGGCCGGCCGGGCCTCCTCCGGACGTACGCCCTCAGCGGCCGTGACCGGCAACGCCGGCACCGACGGGTCGACCGCACCGGGTCCGGGACCGACCACGGAGCCGGAACCCGCCCGCGAGCCGGCGCCGGCGCCCAGCGCGCGCACCCGGCTCGGCTGGGTGGCCATCGCCTTCGTGCCGTCGAGCCTGATGCTCGGTGTGACGACCCATGTCTCGACCGACATCGCGGCGATCCCGCTCTTCTGGACGATCCCGCTCGCGGTCTACCTGGCGACCTTCGTCGTCGCGTTCGGCCGCTCGACCCGGGAGCAGCCGCGGGTGACCGCGCTGCTGGCGTCCGCGCTGGTGCTGCCGGTGATGCTCAGCCTGGCCGGAGTGCTCGACCCGCCGGTGTGGGCGTCGATCGCGATGGACCTGACCCTGCTCGCGCTGGCCGGCCTCGCTGCGCACGGGCGGCTGTCGGCGACCCGGCCGGACGTGGCGCACCTGACCGGGTTCTACCTGCTGGTGTCGCTGGGTGGCGCCCTCGGCGGGCTGCTCAACGGCCTGCTGGCGCCGGTCCTCTTCGACCGGCCGTGGGAGTACCCGCTCGTGGTGGCGATGGTGCCGGCCCTGGCGATCGGCATGGGCGGCGCGGCCGCGGCGGGCACCGGGGTCGTCCGGCGCATCGCGCGCGAGCCGATGGCCGCCATGTCCGTGCTGCTGCTGGGAACCTATGTGGGCACCGAGCTGATCGAGCACGACGTCGTGCAGCGCGAGCGGACGTTCTTCGGCAGCTACCGGGTCATCGACACGGCGGAAAGGCGGCTGCTGGCGCACGGCACGACCTTCCACGGGTGGCAGGACCTGACGGGGCCCTACGTCGGGCAGCCGTCCTCGTACTACGCGCGGCAGGGGCCGGTCGGCGACGTGATGTCGGCCTACGCGGACAGCGGCCAGCTCGACCGGGCCGCGTTCGTCGGCATGGGGGTCGGCACCCTGGCGGCCTACGGCGAGCCGGGCCGCCGCTTCGACTTCTACGAGATCGACCCGGCCGTGGTGCGGATCGCCAGGACGGACTTCGACTACCTGCGGCGGTCGAAGGCGGAGATCGACGTCACGGTGGGCGACGGGCGGCTGGCGCTGCGCGACGCACCGGCCCGGACGTACGGCCTCGTCGTGCTCGACGCCTTCTCCTCCGACGCGATCCCGGCGCACCTGCTGACCGAGGACGCGGTGCGGGAGTACCGCCGGGTGCTGCGCCCGGGCGGGCTGCTCGCGGTCCATGTCACCAACCGACACCTCGATCTGGTGCCGGTGGTGGCAGCCGAGGCGCGCGACCTCGGCATGGCGGCGCTGGTGCGGGTCGACCAGGCCGCCACCGCGCCGGCCTCGGTGTCGACCTGGGTCGTGCTGGCCCGCGACCCGGCCGACCTCGAGCCGCTGCAGGCGCTGGGGATGTGGGTGCCCGCCCAGCCGCGCGACGGCGTGCAGGCGTGGACCGACGACTACTCGTCGCTGGTGGAGGTCCTCGACGTCGGCTGGGGCTGACCCCCAATGTGCGCTGACACACCGCCCGCTCGGCGTGTCTGGTGCACCGGCGCACATTCGAGGGCTCCCGAGGCCGCGCAGCCACGCCCGGCGGGCCCGATAGCATCGGCCGGGTGAGTGACGAGGCGAAGCAGCCGACGATGACCGTCCTGCTCTACAGCGACGACGTCGACACCCGCGAGCGCGTCAAGCTGGCGATCGGCCGGCGGCCGGCCGCCGACCTGCCCGAGGTCGAGTGGCTGGAGTGCGCGACCGGCCCGGCGGTCATCGCCGCGCTGGACAAGGGCGGCGTCGACGTCGCGATCCTCGACGGCGAGGCGGCCCCGACCGGTGGCATGGGCATCGCGCGCCAGGTGAAGGACGAGATCTGGCAGTGCCCGCCGATCCTGGTGCTGACCGGCCGCCCGCACGACAGCTGGCTGGCCGCGTGGTCACGCGCCGAGGCCGCGGTGCCGCACCCGCTCGACCCCTTCGTCCTGTCGAAGACGGTCGCCGAGCTGATGCGCAGCCGCCGCTCCGAGCTCACCGCCGGCTAGTGACCACGCCCCCGCCGGGCGACACGGCACCGGCCTCTCCGGTGGCATCGGCGTCGCCGCCGGGTTCAGTGCCGGCAGCGCCGGCACCGCCGGCCGAGCCGACCTGGCCGAACCTGCTCACCCGGCTGCTGCGCCGCGAGGACCTCGGCGCCGACCAGACGACCTGGGCCATGCAGCAGGTGATGCTCGGGGAGGCGACCACCGCGCAGGTCGCCGGCTTCGTGATCGCGTTGCGCGCCAAGGGCGAGTCCGCTGAAGAGGTACGCGGCCTGGTCGCCGCGATGCTTGCCCTGGCCGAGCGCATCGAGGTCGCCGGCCCGGCCGTCGACACCTGCGGCACGGGCGGCGACCGGGCGCACACGGTCAACATCTCGACGATGTCGGCGATGGTCGTGGCGGGCACCGGTGCCCGGGTCGTCAAGCACGGCAACCGCGCGGCGTCGTCGGCCTGCGGGTCGGCCGACCTGCTCGAGGAGCTCGGCGTCGTCCTGGAGCTGTCACCCGCGCAGGTCGTCGACTGCGTCGACCAGGCCGGGATCGCGTTCTGCTTCGCGCCGCGCTTCCACCCGGCGCTGCGGCACTCGCTCGCCGCCCGTCGCGAGCTCGGCGTGCCGACGATCTTCAACTTCCTCGGCCCGCTGGCCAACCCGGCGCAGCCCGGTGCGCAGGCGGTCGGCGTCGCCGACGAGCGGATGGCCGCAGTGATGGCGCAGGTCTTTGCCGACCGCGGCACCAGCGCGCTGGTCTTCCGCGGCGACGACGGGCTCGACGAGCTCACGCCGTGCGCGGAGTCGCAGCTCTGGGTCGTGCGGGACGGCAGCGTGACCAAAGAGCGGATCGCGCCGGAAGACGTCGGCGTCGAGCGCGCCGCGCCCGAGTCGCTGCGCGGCGAGGACGCCGCCTTCAACGCCGAGGTCACGCGCCACTTCCTCGCCGGTGAGGGCGGGCCGGTGCGTGATGCGGTGCTCCTCAACGCGGCCGCCGCCCTGGTGGCCCTGTCACCCGGCGACGGGCCGGTCGCCGGCCAGCTGCGCGCCGCCATGCAGCAGGCCGCCGAGGCGGTCGACAGCGGAGCGGCCGCGCGCGCCTTGGCCGGATGGGTCGAGACCAGCCGGTCGCTGGCCAGCGCCTGAGCGACGTACCGCGTCGACGATCGTGGAAGGTGCGCGCTAGTCGGGGTCCTCGACGCCGAGCGAGAAGGCCGCGTCGAGGTCGTGCTTCGAGTACGTCCGGAAGGCGATGTGCGTCTCGGTCGCGCGGACCCCGCTGACCTTGCTGAGCCGGTCGGCGATGACGTCGGCCAGCGCGTCGTGCTCGCGGACCCGCACCATCGCGATCAGGTCCGCGCCGCCGGTGACCGAGTAGACCTCGCTCACCCCGTCGAGGTCCGCGATCGACTCGGCCACCTCGGGGATGCGGTCGCTCTCGACGTGCACGAGCACGATCGCGGTGATCATCGGGCCTCCAGCAGGTGGCGGTCGGGCGAGCTAGCGATGACGACGGGCTGACCCGTCGACTGGCGCGTGCCGGCAGGCGCTAACCGTTGCAGGCTTCGCAAGCGCCAGTCGTGGGCCGGCAAAGAGTTGACGCCGAGGGAGTAGGGCGGCGAGATCCGGGGTACCCGGCCGCCGATCGAGCCGTCGTCGTCCCGCTGGAGGCCGCCGTGCCGTTGTCGCCGCCTGCCCTTGCTCCGACATCCCGCCGACCCGCCCGCGCGGTCGCCGCCGTCGCCGGCCTGGCCGTCGGTGCCGCCCTGCTCGTCGCGCCGGGCGCGCCTGCGGCGTCTGCCGCCACCACCGGTCCGGCCTTCGGCGCCCCGGGCAAGAAGGCCGACTGGGTCCCGGGCGACAAGGCCGGCTTCGGCACGGCGCGGGGCACCGCGAGCAAGGTCTGGTACACGCTCTCGCGCGGCAAGCTCAGCGACGTCTACTACCCGCGCATCGACACCCCCAGCATCCGCGACAGCCAGTTCGTCGTCACCGACGGCAAGACCTTCACCGATCGCGAGGACTCCGATGCCCGCAGCAGGGTGACGCTGCTCGACCGTCGCAGCCTCACCTACAAGCTGGTCACCACGGCGAAGTCCGGGGACTGGCGGATCACCAAGATCTTCGTCACCGACTCGCGGCGGCCCTCGGTCCTCGAGCGGGTGCGTTTCGAGTCACTCACCGGCAAGGCGTTGCGGCTCTACCTGCTGCACGACCCAGCCTTGAACATGACCGGCGACGACGACACCGGGAGCAGCAACGAAGCCGGTGTGCTGAGTGCTCAGCGACGGCAAGGTCGCCAGCGCGGTCGTGACTCGGCCGGCGATGACCCAGACGTCCAGCGGCTACCTGGGGCACAGCGACGGCTGGACCGACCTGCGCGACGACCACTCGATGGACTGGACCTTCCAGGCTCTCGAGCCCGGCAACGTCGTGCAGACCGGTCGGGTGCCGGTCAACGGAACCGGCCGCCAGCGGTTCACCGTGTCCATCGGCTTCGCCGCCACCGAGCGCATGGCGGCCCGACGAGCGTCGGCCTCGGCCGAGCCGCACTTCCTCAAGACGCTCGCGGAGTATGCCGCCGGCTGGCACGCCTACCTGCGCGACGTGCGCAAGGCGCCCGACAGTGTCGGCAGCTACACCACCGAGTGGAACGTCTCGGCGATGGTGCTCGCCGCGAGCGAGGACAAGACCTACCGCGGCGGCTTCGTCGCGGCACCGGGCAAGCCATGGGCGTGGGCCAACGACCTGCAGAACCTGCCCGTCTACCACGCGGTCTGGTCGCGCGACCTCTACCAGATCATGACCGGGCTGCTGGCGATCGGCGACAACGCCGCCGCCAACCGCACGCTCACCTACCTCTGGCAGCACCAGCAGAAGCCGGACGGCTCCTTCCCGCAGAACTCCCGCCTCGACGGCAAGCCGGTCTTCGGCGACCTGCAGATGGACGAGGTCGCCTTCCCGATCGTCATGGCGTGGCAGCTCGAGCGACGCGGCGCGGCCGACTGGCAGCACGTGAAGTCCGCCGCCGACTACATCGTCGCCCACGGTCCGAGCACGCCGCAGGAGCGGTGGGAGAACATCGGCGGCTACTCGCCGGCCACGATCGGCGCCGAGGTCGCCGGCCTCGTCCTGGCGGCCGACATCGCACGGCGCAACGGTGACTCCGCATCCCAGGCGACGTACCTGCAGACGGCGGACAGCTGGGCTGCCCAGGTGCAGTCCTGGACCGCGACGAGCACCGGGCCGTACGACCCGAAGCCCTACTACCTGCGGATCTCCAAGAACGGGACGCCGGACTCCGGCACCCAGGTGCAGATCAGCGACGGCGGGCCCTTCATCGACGAGCGGTACGTCGTCGACCCGAGCTTCCTGGACCTCGTCCGGCTGGGTGTCAAGAAGGCCAGCGACCCGGTGATCCGCAACTCGCTGACCGTGGTCGACGACCATCTCAGCTACTCGACGCCCAACGGCCGGTTCTGGCACCGCGCGAGCTACGACGGCTACGGCGAGCAGCGCGACGGCAGCCAGTGGGAGCCCTCGGACCCGGGGTCGGGCAGGACGATCGGTCGCGGGTGGCCGCTGCTGGGCGGCGAGCGCGGTGAGTACGCCCTGCAGGCCGGCAAGAAGCGGTTCGCGCGGACCATGCTGAAGACGATGGGCCGGGCGGCGCACGACCGCAGCCACTTCATGCCGGAGCAGGTCTGGGACGACAAGCCGCCCAGCGGCACGCCGGACTTCACGCCGGGCGAGCCGACCCTCTCGGCGATGCCGCTGGCGTGGACGCATGCTCAATTCGTCCGGCTGGCCCGCAGCCTCGAGATGGGCCACAACTTCGACACCCCGCGTCCGGTCGCCTGCCGCTACGACACCGAGGCCTGCTGACCAGGGGCAGCTTCATCCCCGTCGAGCGGCGGGTGCTGAACCCGTCGACTGGCGCGATCCGGCAGGTGTCAAACGATTGCGGGGAGCCGGAACGCGCCAGTCGAGGTCGAGGGGTCAGCCAGTCGCGAGGACCGGGCGGCGGGCTGCCGTCCGGGCCGTGGCGAGGCCGGCCATCAGCAGCAGGGCACCGAGTGCCACGACGGCTACGGGTCCTGTGGGGAACCCGCCGGACGGGCCGCGCCCGTCGCCGCCGGTCAGCAGCGTCTCGCCGCTGTCGGCCGGTGCCGACGACTGCTCCACGGAACCCGAGTGCGGCAGGGCGACGTAGGGAAAGTCGTCACCGAAGCCCGACGCGTTGGTGTCCACCGCGTCGCCCAGGTCGTTCGGGAAGTTCGTGTTTCCGGAGTCCCCGCCCAACGACCCGGCGAGCTCGCCGGCAACCACCTGCAGTGCGATGTCGACGACATCGTCGGTCAGGCGACGCCCGTTGGGGAAGCCTGCGGTGTCGCCTGCGAGGACACCGAGCCGCTTCGGATCCACCGACGGTGCGATCGACGTGTTCAGCCGCAACTGCTCGCTGGCCGTCACGTCGGCCGGCTGGTTCAGACCCGGCACACCGGTGAGGAAGATCGTGGCGAGGTCCTGGCGGTTGTCGGTCGGGATCTGGCTCAGACCGCAGACGTTCTTCAGCAGGAAGGCCAGCTCGGGCTTGAGCACGAACGGCAGCGCCGCCGCGTCCTGCGTCGGGTCGATCGCGTTGAACGTGTCCTTCACCTGGTAAGGGATGACGGCCTCGTTGACCAGCGGCTGACCGAGCCGCGACACCTGTGTGTAGCCGCCCTTCGCCGTCTGGCGCGACGTCGTGCTCCACACGCCGATGACCGGGTCGGTCCCGGCCGTGAGCTGTGCCGCGGGCACCTTCAGTGCGATCGTGTTGACGTTGTAGCCGTTGAGGGTGTCGTTGCCGACCTCCTCTGCGCAGGTGCCCTGGTCACCGTAGAGCAGGTCGAAGACCCGCAGGTCGAGGAAGAACGGGTCTTCGGTCTGCCCCGCAAAGGTCGTGATGCCCTTCATGGTCTCCACGGCCGAGTCGCGCAGCGACTGGTAGTCCGGCATCGACACGTCGCCGACGAAGGACGGCGCCGTGATCGCGTCGGACGTGATTTGCGTCTTGCGGCCGCGCTCGTCGATGACCTCCAGCTTGTACTTCTGCCGGAAGAGCAGGTTCGGGTCGTCGAGCGAGGTGACCTGACCGTTGTTGTAGAGGAAGGTGCCCAGCCCGCTGAAGCTGTCCGCCGGCCGCGGCGTGCGGTCGTCGCGGAAGGTGTAGCGGTAGGTCAGGTCGGCCTTGGCATCCCCGTCGTTGTCGACGTGGAACTCGTAGCGCGCGTCCGTCGCGAAGGGGTAGTAGTTCGGGCCGCCGGCGGGCTCCTCCATCGGGATCCAGTTGCCGATCAGGGTCACCGAGTCCGGGTCGTCCGGGCTTACGAACGCGTAGACGTCGGTGTTGTCGTACTTCGGCTGGTCGGTGATGCCGGGTGCCTCGCGGTGGCTCGATGCCCCCGCCGGCACGGGCGAGAGGGCCGCGGCGCCGGCGACGATCAGGAGCGAGCCGGTGCCTAGGAGGGCCGTGACCCTCCCCCGGGTACTGGGCTGTCGTGGTGTGCGATCCATCGGTGCCTCCGGCGTCGGAGCTGTGACCCGTGTCACAGCAGTCGCCGTGCATTCACCGCCGTCGGCTCCGGGGATTGGTCGGTGGCCGGCGCCGATCAGGAAAAATCGGACACCGTAGTCAGCCGGCCACTGTCCGCGTCCGCCTGCCCTGCCACCAGGGGGTCCGCTCCTGTCGCGCCGGGTCAGCGCAGGGCGGGCAGTGGCGGGTCGAAGTCAAGCCGCACGCTGGGCTCGTTGCCCTCGATCTCGTCGGCCGGGTAGCGCGCCGTCGCCTGGTGGGTGGTCCCGTCCAGCGTCACAGTGACGTCGTAGCGGAAGGGGAAGCCGCCGAGGTCCGCCGCGTCGCGACCCGACCTGTCTGGTCCGTCGAAGAACACCGTGCCGTCGGACAGGCAGTCCTGCGACGAGCGGTGCGCGTCGAAGGTCAGTGCGCTCCCGTTGGCGGCGGTCACCGTCACCCGCGCGGTCGCGGACTCGGGGGTGCTGGCGAGGTTGGACAGCGTGAGCTCGACGCCGTAGCTGTCGGGCCGGCCGTCGTGGTCCGCGATCAGCGCGGTCACTGCCTCGGGCTCCGGCAGTGCGCCGTCAGCCGTCGTGCGCCAGTCGAAGGCCGCGATCATGTCGCCGCCGTCACCGCGCGCGAAGAGGTCGACGCGCTGGTCACCGGCCCGGCCGACCGGCCGCAGGACGTACCAACCGTCGGCGCCGTCCGGACGTACCGTCTGGCGACGGCCGCACTGCACGTCGCCGGTGGTGACCGTGGCTTCGAGGTCCCACCCGTCGACGGGGACGAAGACGTGCACCTCCGCCGGGCTGCCGACGGACACCACGTGGGTCGGGGCGCCGTCGGCACAGCCGTTGCGGAAGCAGAACGCGTAGGGCCGGAGCACGATCTCCTGGTCGTCGGCACGGACCCGGAAGGGCGGCGGTGCCTCGATGCCGGTCATGTCCGGGCCGGATGTCGTGGTGCCGACGGGAGTCGTCGCGCCGGCCCGCACCGGCACCGGGTCGTCGGCGCCGGTCGTCGACACGTGCGACCCGCAGCCGGTGAGGGCAGCGCCGAGCAGCGCCACGACAGCCGACCGCCGGACACCCATGCCGCTGTGACGCAGCCGGGTCCCGGCAGGTTCCCCGCCGCGGGCGCTAGGCGGCGAGGTAGACGGTGTTGGCCGAGGTGCCGCCGGTCAGCGGGTTCGGGAAGTCGACGACCCGGGCCTCCGAGCGGTCGAACACCTCGGCCAGCACCGCGCCGAAGTCGTCGTCGGGCGGGTCGTCGGACCAGAGCGCGAACACGCCACGTTCGGTGAGGGATCGGCGGATCGCGCGCAGTCCGTCGGCTGTGTAGAACGGCGCGTGGCTGGGGTGCAGCACGTGCCGGGGGGAGTGGTCGATGTCGAGCAGTACGGCGTCGAACCGCCGTCCGGGCGAGGTGCTGTCCAGACCCTCGGTCGCCCTGGCCGCTGCGAAGAAGTCGGCGTGGACGAAACGCAGCCGCGGGTCGGCCGCCAGGCCGGCGGTCGCGGGCAGCAGGTCGCGCCGGTGCCAGTCGATGACCTCGCCGAGGGCCTCGACGACGGTGACCGACCGGACGCGCGGGTCGTCCAGGGCGGCGCGCGCGGTGTAGCCGAGACCTAGCCCGCCGACGATGACGTCGAGGTCCGCGGCGGGCGGCGGGACCCACCCGAGTCCGAGGTGGGCAAGCTCGATCTCGGCGACGGTGAAGAGGCTCGACATCAGGAACTCGTCGCCGAGCTTCACCTCGTAGACGTCGACCCCGAGCTGCGGGTCGAGCCGTCGTCGCAGGGTGATGTCGCCCATCGGCGTCTCGCTCCAGGCGAGCTCCTCGAAGCGGCGCGACATGGTCCTGACTCTGGCAGGTGCCGCCTCAGCGCCGCCTGCCGGGCGGGCCAGGTCATGAAGCCAGGTCACGCCGGAAGTCCCGGACGCCTTCCGAGGTAATGCTTTGGCCAACTGCAGTGCCGGTGGCGGCAGGCGGCGGACACTCGCGAGCATGAACCGAACCCTCCTGCGGGCGAGCTGCCGCGGCGCCGTCGCGCTCGCCGGCACGGGCCTGCTCATGGCCCTGACCGCCGGCCCGGCCTCGGCCGCACCGGACCAGTGCGTGTCCACCAACGGCACGGTGCGGGTACAGAAGGGCACCGCCACCTGCTCGTCGGTGGCCGGGCCCGGCAACGTGGCCATCGCCAGCGGCGCGGGCAGCACCGCCACCGCGGGCTTCTCCGACGGTGATCAGCACAACCTGGCCCGGGCGAGCGGAGACAACAGCGAGGCTTTCGCCGGCATAGGCAGTGGTAACACCGCCACCGCCACCGGGGACGGCAGCGGCGCCAACGCCGGCGTCGGCGACGGCAACACCGCCATCGCCACTGGCACCGACAGCCGGCGCCACCGCCAACGGCGACAACCAAACCGCCATCGCCACCGGCGACAACGGCAGCGCCGTCGCGCGGTTCGGCACCGACAGCACCGCCACCGCCGCCGGCGACGACAGCTTCGCCAACGCCAACGGCGGCGACAACAACACCGCCACCGCCACCGGCGACAACAGCTCCGCCCTGGCCATCACTGGCAACGACAACACCGCCATCGCCAGCGGCGACAACAGCTCCGCCACCGCCAGCACCGGCGACAACAACACCGCCATCGCCAGCTCGCCCAACTGCACCGCGCTCGCCACGGGTGGCGGGGCCACGGACAGCTGCTAGGTCGGGCGACGGCGAGCAGCCCGAAGCCCTGACGTCAGGCGATCCGGCTGACCATCGCACCCGGCTGGTGCACCGGCCGCAGGTCGCGCTTGTCGCCGAAGCCGCCGCTGAGCGCGCTGCGCGCCTCCTCGGCCGCGTCGGTCCAGATCCGCACACCGCCCGCGCCGTAGGCCGGGCACGCCCAGGTGCCCTCCATCGCCACCAGCCGCACTCCCGGCTTCTCCAGCCAGCGCAGCACGCACTCGGTCTCCTCCGCCGTCGCGGCCGGTGTCGGGCCGATGCCGGGCACGACGACCTCGGCGGAGGCGACGAGCGCGTCGGCGAGCGCCCGCGGGTCCTCCAGCCGAGAGGCGACCCCGGTCGCGGCCAGCCGGCCGTGCCGCACGACCACGACCTCCCAGCCGCCGTCGTCGGTCAGCCGCGCGGCGACCACCTCGGCGCACGAGGTCAACGCCGACAGCCGCTGCACCCGCGACGCCGCCCGCACGAACGCGGCCAGCCGGTCGCGGTGCATCGCGGCCTCCTCGAACCGCTCGACGTCGGAGAGCCGGGTCACCTTGCGGGTCAGCGCGGTCACCAGACTGCGCACGTCGCCGAGCATCGCGGCCCGGACCGCGTCCACGTGGATCGCGTAGTCCTCGACCGACTCGCGCCCGTCGCAGGGAGCCCCGCAGCGCCCCATCTCCACCAGGGCGCACGCGGACGCCGTGCCGCGCAGCGACAGCTTCTGGGTGCACTGCCGGATCCGGAACGCCTCGTGCACGGCCGCCGTCGCCAGCTCCACCTGGCGCCCTGACGAGAACGGCCCGAGGTAGACAGCCCCGTCGTCGCGCACGTCGCGGACCCGGGACAGCCGCGGGAACGCCTCGGCGGTCAGCTTGAGCCACAGCGCCCGCTCGGGGAAGCGCGACCGCCGGTTGTAGCGCGGCTTGTGCTTCGCGATCAGCCGCAGCTCGCGCACCTCCGCCTCCAGCGGGGTCGCGCAGACGACCGGCCGCACCTCCTTGGCGAGCCCGACCATCTCGGCCATCCGGGCGCGGGTCTCGGCCGCCGTGAAGTAGGTGCGGACCCGCGCGCGCAGGTCCTTGGCCTTGCCGACGTAGAGCACCTCGCCGCGGTCGTCGACGAACTGGTAGACGCCCGGCAGCCGCGGCAGCGCCTCGGCCAGGTGCCGCTTCGTGCGCTGCGCGGGGGAGACCCGCGACGAGAAGGTCGACAGCTCGTCCAGCGATCGCACCCCGATGTTGCCCAGCCGCTCCATCATCCCGTGCAGCACGTCGACGGTCGCCCGCGCGTCGGACAGCGCTCGGTGGTCGGGTGTCGTCGTCGCCCGGAAGAGCCGCGCCAGGCTGGCCAGCTTGCAGTTCGGCGCCTCGTCGCGGGTCACGACCTGCCGGGCCAGCCGCGCGGTGTCGAGCACCCGGTTGCCCGGCCACTCGCGCCCTGTCGCCGCGCAGGCCGCCTTGAGGAACGCGATGTCGAAGGGCGCGTTGTGCGCGACCAGCACCGAGTCGCCCGCGAACTCCAGGAACGCCGGCAGCGCCATCCCCAGCCGTGGCGCGTCACCGACCATCGCGTCGCTGATCCCGGTCAGCACCGAGATGAACGGCGGGATCGGCACGCCCGGGTTGACCAGCGTCTGGAACTCGCCCAGCCGCTCCCCGCCGCGCACCTTCACCGCCCCGATCTCGGTGATCTCGCAGCTCGCCGGTGACCCGCCGGTGGTCTCCAGGTCGACCACCACGAAGGTCACCTCGTGCAGCGGTGTGCCCAGCTCGTCGAACGTCGCCTGCACGGCGACCCCCGCGATCTCTCGACCGGGGACCTGCACGCTCGACTGGTACACGTCGACGACGCTAGGCAGACCCCTGGACACAACGTCGGAGGCGCACCGCCCGGCCCAGAACCTTTCGGACGTACGCCCGAAAGGCCGGTCTTGCGTGGCAGCCCTGAGCGCTGCGAGACGTCACGCTGGCGCCCGGCGTGTTGGGCGTGTCGGGAGCGCTCGGCGGGCGGACGGGCCCCGTTAGGCTCGCGAGCGTGAGCGCGCCGACCCCGACGCCCACCGCGACCACGCGGTGGCGCTGCCGCCAGTGCGGCAACCTGACGCGCTTCGACGTCACCCGCACGTCCCGGACCAGGGACTACGTGCACGTCGACCTCGCCGGGGAGCCGGTGGTCGAGGAGCGCGAGGTGCTCGCGGAGGACGTCGAGTCCGTACGGTGCCGCTGGTGCGACGGGGTCGGAACCGTGGAGCTGGTGCCCCGCCCCGGCCCCGACGAGAGTCCGGGGGAGACGGCCGACCCGGGTGAGCACGGCGCCGGCGCGCCATGAGCGAGGACGAGCCGGCAGCCGAGTCGGCAGAAGAGTCGGCAGTCGAGTCGAGCGCCGGCCGCGGCCCGCGCGCACCGCTGCCCGACGAGGTCCGGGCCCGGGTGGTGGCCTACGCGTCGGACACGCTGGGCGGGCTGCCCGACGACGAGGTGCCGGGGTCGCTGAAGACGTTCAAGCGCTGGGCACCGGCCCACCGGGCCAAGCGGGCGGCAACTCCGCTGGCTTCCGCGGTCGAGCGCGACGTGACCTTCCGGCAACGGGTCTTCGGCCGCGTACGGGAGGCTCTTCCCGACCTCGCCGCCGCGCTCGCGGAGGGCGACCCGCCGCCGGCCGCCGACCCGGTGGACGTCGCGGCGATCGCCTACCTCGGCCGGACGCCCGGCTGGGAGGACCTGGTCGCGGCCGCGGGGGAGCGGCTCGAGCGCAAGGCGGCCGAGGCGGAGACCTCCAAGGCCGCCGCCGAGCTGGCGCGGCTGCGAGAGCAGCTCGAGGAGGTCCGCACCCGGGCGAAGGAGGAGGTGGCCGAGGCCCAGGCCGTCGCCGATGCCGCCCGCGCCGAGTACGAGGCGGTCAGTCGCGCGTTGCGCGAGGAGAAGGGCGCCCGGCGCAAGGCCGATCGGGCCGCCGGCGCCGCGGAGGAGTCGGCTGCGGCCGCGCGGGCCGAGGCCGCCGACCTGGTCGCGGCCGCCGAGGCGGAGGTCACGCGGGCGCACCACCGGCAGGCGGAGGCGGAAGCTGCCCTGGGCGCGTCGCGCAAGGCGCAGAAGGACGGTCGCTCGCTCGAGGACACCCGGCTGCGGCTGCTGCTCGACACGGTGGTCGACGCGGCCTCCGGGCTGCGCCGCGAGCTCGCGCTGCCGCCGCCCGGTGAGCACCCCGGCGACCTGGTCGACGCCGCCCGTCCCGGTGACGAGCTGGCCGGTACGCCCGAGCGGGCCCTGCTCTCCGACGACCCCGCCCTGCTCGACCAGCTGCTGGCGCTGCCCCAGGTGCACCTGGTGGTGGACGGCTACAACGTGACGAAGACCGGCTACCCCGACCTGCCGCTGGAGGGCCAGCGGACCCGGCTCGTGCAGGGGCTCTCGGGGCTGGCCGCGCGCACCGGCGCCGAGGTGACCTGCTGCTTCGACGGGGCGACCGTGCTCGGCCGGGTGCCCGCCGTCAGCGCCCGCGGCGTGCGGGTGCTCTTCAGCCGGCCGGACGAGATCGCCGACGAGCTGATCCGCCGGCTGGTCCGCGCCGAGCCGCCGGGGCGCCCGGTGGTGGTCGTCTCGTCGGACCGGGAGGTCGCCGACGGCGTACGCCGCGCAGGCGCCCGCCCGGTCTCCGCCGTGGCGCTGGTGCGCCGCCTCGACCGCGGCTGACTGGCCGCCCGGCGCGCCGATTCGTGGCGACGCGACCGACTTCGTGCCGTACGTCCGGCAGCCCAGTGTGGCCGCGCGACTGCCTTGCGTAGTAGCTCTCGACGGGTACCGCCACCGGGTCTAGCGTCCGCAGCAGCGGCGCAATCGACTGCGCCCGCAACGGGAGGGACCACACGCACCCACGGGCACCACCACCGGACCTCGTGGAGCCGGCCGCACGCCCCTGTACCGAACCCGGCTGCCGCCTGCCCCTCCGCGGCAGCCGGGTTCATGTCCGACCCCCTCCGTAGCGTCGCCGGCGAGAGGTCAGCCGACGTCCTGGAGGAGGGCTCCACATGATCATCGACTGCGACAGCTGCACGGTCCGCGGGCCGGCAGCCTGCGGCGACTGCGTCGTCACCGCCCTGCTCGGGGCGCCCCCGAGCGAGATCGACGAGGGTGAGCGCGAGGCGCTCGAGGCGCTCGCCGGCTCGGGCCTGGTCCCGCCCCTGCGGCTGGTCCTGCCCGTCGAGGTGCTGCGGCGCCACGAGCACGACCCGCCGCCGTCGGCGGCCGAGACGGGGTGATCCCGGCGGCCTCCGGGAGGCCCGGTGCAACATTCGCCCCGTCCGCCTCATCTGTCGCGCGGGCTCAAGGCTGCGCGGGGACGGTCGATGGTCCTAGGGACAGACCTGACCGGTGCGGGGCCGTGAGCGTGGCCCCGCCGATCCCCGAGCCCAGGGCGGAGGCGGCGCGGCAACGGTCCATCGTGACACCCGATTCGGTGACAGCCCGATGCTGGCAACAGCGCCGCGCTAGCACATCGACCCCCGTCGTCCACAGCGACACGCCCGGTCGATTTGTGAGGTCACAGAACGGTCACGTAGCCTTCGCGCCCAATGACCGTGTTGCCCTTCCTCCGCCGTCCCGCTGTGTTGCTCCTCGCGGGGGTCCTCGCGGTCCCGGCCGGTCTGCTGGCGGTGACCGCGCCCGCCTCGGCCGAGCCCAAGCCCACGTTGGAGCAGGTCCGCCGCCAGGTCGACGTCCTCAACCGCCAGGCCGAGCACGCCGGCGAGGCCTACAACAACGCGAAGGTCGAGCTGCAGCAGACGTCCCGCCGGCTGGACGCCGTCCGCGACCGCTACCAGCGCCAGCAGCAGTCGGTCGAGGAGATGCGCACCGTCATCGGCCGGATCGCCGCGACCGCGTACAAGAACGGCTCGATGGACTCCAGCGTGGCCCTCGTGCTCGCCGAGGACCCGACCGCGTTCCTCCGCCAGGCCGCCGACCTCACCCAGCTCGGCCGACGCCAGTCGGCGATGCTGCGCGACATGGCGAGCGCCCGCCTCCGGCTGGCCCAGGACCGCAAGGCGGTGCGCGACGAGCGCAGCCGTGCCGCGGCCCTGAAGGAGGACCTCGCCACGCAGCGGGCATCGGTCGAGCGCAAGCTGGCCAGCGCCAAGCGGCTGGTCGCCGGCCTCGAGGCCGAGCAGCGCGCCGAGCTGGCCGCCGAGCGCCGCCGCGCCACCCTGTCGGCCATCGGTGACCGGGCCTCGCGCGGCGGCGACCGCACGCCGGTCCCGTCCTACAGCGGCCCCGCCTCCGGTCGCGCGGCCGAGGCGGTCAAGACGGCGTACGCCCAGCTCGGCGACCCCTACGCCTGGGGCGGCGCCGGACCGGACGCCTTCGACTGCTCCGGCCTGACCATGTACTCGTGGGGCGCCGCCGGCGTCTCGCTGCCGCACTCCTCGGCGGCGCAGTACTCCGCCGTGCGCCACGTCTCGCTGAGCGAGTTGCAGCCCGGCGACCTGGTCTTCTACTACAGCCCGATCAGCCACGTCGCGATCTACATCGGCGGCGGTCAGGTCATCGACGCTCCGTACCCGGGACTCAGCGTGCACATCACCGGGCTGCACTCGATGCCGATCACCGGCGCCGGCCGCCCGTAGCCGCCGGCCGCCCGTCGCAGCCGGCCGCTTCCCGCCGGTCTTAGGCTGCCGCGGGTGAGCTCGCTCGAGGCCGACCTCGCGACGTACTACGACCAGGACGCCGCGGCCCGCGCCGCCCGCACCATCGACCCGCGACGGGTCGAGTGGCGCACCGGGTTCGCGGACCTGCTCGCCGCCGAGGGCCGGGACACGCTGCTCGAGGTGGGTGTCGGTCCGGGTCACGACGCGCGCGCGATGCGCGCGGCGGGGTTCGAGGTCACCGGCGTCGACCTGTCCCCGGAACATGTGCGCCTTGCCCGGGAGAACGGCATCGAGGCGTACGTCGCCAGCGTGCTCGACCTGCCCTTCGCCGACGACTCGTTCGCGGCCGGCTGGACGATGAGCACCCTGCTGCACGTGCCCGACGCCGACATCGACGCCGCCCTGGCCGAGATCGCCCGGGTGCTGCAGCCCGGCGCGCCGCTCGCCATCGGCGTCTGGGGCGGCCGCGACTGGGAGGGGCTCCGCGACCAGGACGACATCGTCCCGCGGCGGTTCTTCAGCCTGCGCTCGGACGACCGGCTGCGCGAGATCCTCGGGCGGCACGGCACCGTCGAGCGGTTCGACACCTGGGCCGACAACGGCGCCTCCTGGACGTACCAAGCAGTCGTCCTGCGCGTGTAGGAGAGGATCCCTGCATGAGTCATCCGCATCCCGAGCTCGGCGCGCCCCCGTCCCTCCCGAAGAACGGCCTGCGGGTGGTGGGGCTGGGCGGGCTGGGCGAGGTCGGGCGCAACATGACCGTCTTCGAGCACGCCGGGCGGTTGCTGATCGTGGACTGCGGGGTGCTCTTCCCGGAGGAGACCCAGCCCGGCGTGGACGTCATCCTTCCCGACTTCACCTGGATCCGGGACCGGCTGGACGCCATCGATGCCATCGTCCTCACGCACGGGCACGAGGACCACATCGGCGGTGTGCCCTACCTGCTCAAGGAGCGCGCCGACATCCCGGTGGTCGGCTCGAAGCTGACGCTGGCCTTCATCGAGGCCAAGCTCAAGGAGCACCGGATCAAGCCGGTGACCCGTGAGGTGGCGGAGGGCCAGCGCGAGAAGTACGGCCCCTTCGACCTGGAGTTCGTCGCGGTCAACCACTCCATCCCCGACGGGCTGGCCGTGGCGATCCGGACCCCGGCCGGCCTGGTGCTGCACACCGGCGACTTCAAGATGGACCAGTTCCCGCTCGACGACCGCATCACCGACCTCCGGTCGTTCGCCCGGCTCGGTGAGGAGGGTGTGGACCTCTTCCTCACCGACTCGACCAACGCCGAGGTGCCCGGCTTCACCACCGCGGAGCGCGACCTGTCGCCGGCGATCGAGGAGGTCTTCCGTACGGCGCCACGGCGGATCATCGTGTCGAGCTTCGCGAGCCACGTGCACCGGATCCAGCAGGTGCTCGACGCCGCCGCGCACCACGGCCGCAAGGTGGCCTTCGTCGGCCGCTCGATGGTGCGCAACATGGGGATCGCCCGCGACCTCGGCTACCTCAAGGTGCCCAAGGGCCTGGTCGTCGACCTGAAGGTGCTGGAGAAGCTCGCGGACGACAAGATCACGCTGATCTGCACCGGGTCGCAGGGCGAGCCGATGGCCGCGTTGTCGCGGATGGCCAACCGGGACCACATGATCCGGGTCGGCCCGGGCGACACCGTGCTGCTCGCCAGCTCGCTCATCCCCGGCAACGAGAACGCGATCTACCGCGTCATCAACGCGCTCACCCGGTGGGGCGCCAACGTGGTGCACAAGGGCAACGCCAAGGTGCACGTGTCCGGTCACGCCAGCGCCGGCGAGCTCGTCTACTGCTACAACATCGTGCGGCCCTCGAACGTGATGCCGGTGCACGGGGAGTGGCGGCACCTGACCGCCAACGCTGCGCTCGCCGTCCGGACCGGCGTGCCCGTGGAGAGCGTCGTCATTGCTGACGACGGCGTGGTCGTCGACCTCGTGGACGGGCAGGCCCGGATCACCGGCAAGGTGCCGGCCGGCCTGGTCTACGTCGACGGGATGACCGTGGGTGGCGCGACCGAGGCGTCCCTGAAGGACCGGCGCAACCTCGCGGAGGAGGGCCTGATCACGGTGGTGCTGCTCGTCGACGCCGACAGCGGCAAGCTCACCGAGCCGCCGGACTTCCTGGCTCGCGGCTTCGTCCACGACGACACCACCTTCAAGGCCGTGGTGCCCCTCATCGAGAAGGCGCTCGCCAAGGCCGCCGAGGAGGGCATCGGGGAGCAGCACCAGCTCGAGCAGCTCGTGCACCGGACGATCGCCCGCTGGGCGCGCGACGCCTACCGGCGCAGCCCGGTGATCATGCCGATCATCATCGACGCCTGACCTCGGCACATGGGTCGCGCTCGTGCCGCTCTGGGCAGCCTGGTCTTCTTCTTCGTGGCGCCGTGCATCGTCGCAGGGGTCGTGCCGTGGTGGCTCACGCAGTGGGAGAGCGGTTCCTCCTCAGCCGCCTGGCTGCCCGTCCGGGTCGTCGGGCTCGTGCTGCTGGTCGTGGCGGTGCTGGTGCTCGTCGCCGCGTTCGCGAGGTTCGTGATGGAGGGCCGCGGCACGCCCGCGCCGATCGCGCCGACCGACAAGCTGGTGGTGGGCGGCTCCTACCGCTACGTGCGCAACCCGATGTACGTCGCGGTCGTCTCCTGCATCCTCGGGCAGTCGCTGCTGCTGGTGCGGCCGGTCCTGCTGGGCTACGCCGTAGTCGTCTTCGTCACGGTCGCCACGTTCGTTCGCCTCTACGAGGAGCCGACCCTGCATGCGCAGTTCGGGTCGGACTACGACGAGTACCGGCGCGCCGTTCCCGGCTGGATCCCTCGGCTACGACCGTGGACACCGGGCGGCGACGGGGAGACCGGCGAAGGCAGGAAGGGCGCGTCGCGCGACTGACCGCCGGGCTGGAGTGCGTCGTCGGTCGGCTGTCGTCAGTGGTCAGTCGTCGGGCATCGAGCGGCGGTCGCCGACCGGGCGGTCGGTGAGCGGGAACGCGAGCCCGCCCGCGCGGACCCACCACTCCATCACGTCGTAGGAGAGTCGCCCCGCGATGACGGACGGGTCGCCGTCCGAGAGCCGTGCGGCCTCGGCCGGGGTCGCAGGCGAAGATCGACATCCCGCGCAAGGACTCGTCGCTCTGCTCGTCGAACGGTCCGTTGACGACGATCTTCCCCTGCCGCACGAGGTCGGCGCGGTAGGTGAGGTGGCGTGCCTGGAGAGCGTCGAGCTCCTCGTCGGACATCTCCGGCGCCCCGGCCGGGCGTCGCAGCACCACGACCGTGTAGACGTCGAACTCGTCGGGGACGTTATGGTCGCTCGGCATTCGTCTGCTCCTCTGCTGAGCCGCACCGGCGATCATGCCGTGGCCGCAGCGGCCGTGCCAGCAGCTGTGGCGGGGCAGCGTCCGGTTGAACCCGCCGGATCCCCGCCAGCCGCCAGCGCCAGCGACCGCCTCTGGCCCCACCGCCGTTCTCCGCGGGTTGGTCAGAAGGGGAGCGGCCGGCCGGACGGGGTCCGCAGTTCGAGCTCCACCGGCCGGCGCACCTGCTCCTGGCGGATCTGGATCTGGGTCCTGGTCATCTGGGTCGCCTCCTCGGGGCTGACCCCAGCAAAGGCCAGATCCGCCTCCGCGGAATCCGTGCCGCTACTAGTCCGCGCACCAGCACCACGGGCGCGGGGGACGGGGGGCGGGGCCGAGGCAGGCGACCACAGTGACCGGCGCGGAGGAGTCGTGTCGAAGGGTCGCCACGCTCAGGTCCCGCTGCCGCCGGAGCCGACTGTGGTACCTCACTCGGCCAGGAGACTCCCTGAGAGAATTTCGAGGGCGTTGTCGGATCGGGGCGGAGCGGTTCGTAGCAGGGGTGAGCGGCCGCCCACGAGAGGCGCCACGAACGACAGGAGATGATCCGAGATGCAGTACCTGGTTTCCGTGATCGACGACCAGACCAGCTCCGGGACCGCGAACGAGATGGCTGCCATCGACGTGTTCAACGAGCGACTCCAGGCCGAGGGCTACTGGGTCTTCGCCGGTGGCCTCGCGTCGCCCGGCACGGCCACCGTCATCGACAACCGGGACGGGGCGGCGATGCTCACCGACGGGCCGTTCCTGGAGTCGAAGGAGCACGTCGCCGGTCTCTGGATCATCGAGGCCCCCGACCTCGACGTGGCGCTCGAGCTCGCGACCGAGGGGTCGAAGGCGTGCAACCGGAAGCTCGAGGTGCGGCCGTTCCTGGGCTGAGCGTGACCCACGTCCGGGAGGCGATCACCCGGGTCCACCACGAGGAGTGGGCTCGGGTGGTCGCCGCCCTGACCAGGCGTTTCGGTGACCTCGACATCGCCGAGGAGGCGGCGGCCGAGGCGTTCGCGACGGCCGTCGAGCGGTGGCCGGCCGACGGCGTGCCCCCCAACCCCGGTGCCTGGCTGACCACCACCGCCACCCGCAGGGCCATCGACCGCGTCCGGCGCGAGAGCAAGCGCGACGACAAGCACAAGGAGGCTCAGATGGTCTACGACGTCGACCCGCCCGAGCCGGTCGGCGCCATCGACGACGAGCGGCTCCGGCTGATCTTCACCTGCTGTCACCCGGCGCTCTCGATGGAGACCCGCGTGGCGCTCACGCTGCGCATGGTCGGCGGGCTGACCGTGCCCGAGATCGCCCGCGCCTTCCTTGCCCAGGAGCCCGCGATGGGGCAGCGGATCACCCGCGCGAAGGCAAAGATCAAGGCGGCTCGCATCCCCTATCGGGTGCCGTCCGCGGAGGATCTCCCGGCGCGCGTCTCCGGCGTGCTCGCCGTCCTCTTCCTCGTCTTCAACGAGGGCTACCTGGCGACCGGCCCCGACACCGATCCGGTGCGTCACGAGCTGACCGCCGAGGCGATCCGCCTCACTCGCCTGGTCCGTGCTCTCATGCCGGAGGACGGTGAGGTGGCCGGGCTCCTCGCGCTGATGCTCCTCATCGAGGCCCGCCGCACCGCCCGGATCTCGACGAGCGGCGAGCTGGTCACCCTCGACGAGCAGGACCGCGGAGCCTGGGACGCGACGCTGGTCGCCGAAGGTCATCGGCTGGTGCGCGAGCGCCTGGCCGCCGGCGTGGCTCCGGGTCGCTACCAGATCCTCGCCGCGATCAACGCCGTGCACACCTCCGCCCACGACGTACGCGACACCGACTGGTCGCAGGTCGTCGCCCTCTACGACCAGCTCGTCCGTCTCGACCCCTCACCGATCGTCGCCCTCAACCGGGCCGTCGCGGTCGCCGAGCTCGACGGCCCGGAGGTGGCGCTGGCAGCCGTCGACCGTCTCGAGGACGCGCTGGCCGGCTATCACGCCTACCACGCGACCCGCGCCGACCTGCTGCGCCGCCTGGGCTGCAGTCAGCAGTCGCGCGCGGCGTACGACAAGGCCATCGAGCTGGCGGGCAACACCGCCGAGACCGCCTACCTGACCCGCCGCCGCGACCAGCTGGGGTAGTGCCGGCAACCTGGTAGAGCGCGGCGATCAGCCCCAGCTCCGGGCGCAGCGAACGCGCCGCCGGCGGAGACGGTCGCGGCCATGGCTGCCTCAGGCGGCCGGCGGCAGGGCAGCGGCCGCCAGGTAGTCGGCGCGGGCCAGCCCGGCGCCGAAGTCGATGAGGTCGTCCTCGGTGAGTACGTCGCCACGGTGCTGCTCGAGGGCCTCCTCCGGCACCTCGAGCTCCTCGACGGCGAGCAGCTCGGCGAGCACGCCGGCGGTGTCGGTGTCGACGGGGCAACGGACCTGGCCGGCACAGCGCGGGCAGCGGAACGCGAAGTAGTCGACGGTCTCGCCGGAGGTCAGCACCAGCCAGAGCTGGTCGCCGCTCAGACGTACCTCGCCACAGCTGGGGCACCGGGCGTCGAACTCGATCTCGGGGTTCATGTCCACCAAGGTCGCCCGAGACGGCTACGGGGGAATCTGTGGCACTACTGGTTCCTGCCACTGTGATCCTGCCGGAGTGACCGGCCGGGTGGCCTGACCGCGGCATCTGACGCCTGGACGTGGCAAATTCGCCCCGTTCAGCAACCATTGACCACGCTAGCGTGATCAATTCGGCGGAAGCACAGGGTGGCCCGCCGGCACTGACCCGGGTCAGCGGCTGGCGAGTGAGCCCGGTCCTCGTCAGGCCGCGGGCTGCTCGCTGACCGTCAAGCCGACTGGCGTCGCCGCGCTCTCCGCCGGGGTCCATGCCCACCGGGCGGGCACCAGCCGGGAGCCGCAGATGCGGTGCGCCCCCCAGGCGATCCCGACGACGATGAGCGCGTCGCCGATGCTGAAGACGTTGGCCAGCGGCCAGCCCTCAGGGATCCAGAAGATGTCGCCCAGCCACGGCAGGCGGGGGTCGGCGAGCACGCCGGAGTTGACGAAGCTGTTGGGGTCGAGCTCCAGCCCCGCCCCGGCGACGGCGCGCGCCGATGCCGGGAGCGTCCCGTCGTTGAGTGCGATCGTCACGCCGTTGGTCGCGGCACCGACCGCCACGATCCAGAGCCCCGGCACCCGACGGTTGAGCCATACCCACAGACCGGCCGCGGCGTACGTCGCCACATGCACTGCAGAGAGCACCCCGCGCTGGCTCTCGGCGACGACCTCGAGGATCAGGATCTGGGCGACGAGTGCACCGACCACGATCCAGCCGTGCCGCAGCCGGACCTCGGCGAAGCGGGTCATCCGGCCGCCGGTCAGCACGGGCGACAGCAGGGCCAGCAGGCCGGCGAGGGGGATGATCACAGCGGCTCCCCGGCGAGCAGGGCGACGGTGTCGGCCGGCGCCCGGGTGGTCAGCCACGCCTCGAGCGCGAGCGCGGTCAGCGGCTGGCTGATGTGGTAGCCCTGGATGCGGTCGCAGCCCAGGGCGACCAGCGTGTCGAGGGTTGGGGCGTCCTCGACGCCCTCCGCGGTGACGCTGAGCCCGAGGCTGTGCCCGAGCTCGACCGTCGAGCGCACGATGATCGCGCTGTTGTCGTCGACGCCCATCTGCAGCACGAAGGACTTGTCGATCTTCAGCTCGTCGACGTCCATCCGGCGCAGGTAGGCCAGCGACGAGTAGCCGGTGCCGAAGTCGTCGACGGCCAGCGAGACCCCGAGATCACGGAGCAGGCCGAGCACCTTCAGCGCCCGGACCGGGTCGGCCATGATCGTGGACTCGGTGACCTCGATGGTCAGCCGGCTCGCCGGCACGCCGTGCGCCTCCAGCACCTGGCGGACGAAGAGCGGCAGGTCGAGGTCGGAGAGCACCCGGGCCGACATGTTGACCGACATGGAGAAGTCGTGGCCGGCCGCGCGCCAGGCCGCCAGCGAGGACACCGCCTCGTCGAGCACCCACCGGGAGATGGGCGTGATCAGGCCGCTGTTCTCGGCGAGCGGGATGAAGACGTCGGGCTTCACCACGCCGTGCTTCGGGTGCAGCCAGCGCACCAGTGCCTCGACGGCGACGACGTCTCCGGTGCCGGCGGAGACCTGGGGCTGGAAGAGCAGCCGCAGCTCGGTGTTCTCGACCGCGGTGTGCAGGTCGCCCAGCAGCGAGAGCCGCTCGATGGTGTGCTGGTCGATCTCCGGCCGGTAGGCCTGGATCTCGCCGCGGTTGGTCTTGGCGCGGTAGAGCGCGATGTCGGCGCGCTTGAGCAGCTCCGACACGGTGTCGGCGTGCAGCGGTGCGAGTGCGACGCCGACGCTGGCGTTGACGATCATCCGCACGCCGTGGATGTCGAGCGCCCGCTGGCAGCCCTCGAGGAAGTCCTGGGCCGCCGCCTGGGCGTCGACGACCGAGTCGACCTCGGGCAGCAGGATGGCGAGCTCGTCGCCGCCGAGTCGGGCGACGGTCACGTTGGCGCCGGCCATGGAGCGCAGCCGCTCGGCCACCTCCTTGATGACCTCGTCGCCGACGTGGTGCCCGAGGGTGTCGTTGATCTCCTTGAAGTGGTCGAGGTCGAAGAGCAGCACCGCCATCGACCCGCCGTCCTGCCGGGTCGAGGCGAGGGTCCGCTCGAGTCGCCGGCGGAAGAGCTCGCGGTTGGGCAGGCCGGTCAGGCTGTCGTGCAGCGCCTCGTGCTGGCGGTGCAGGGCCATCTGCGCGTTGCGGTGCACGCCGAGGATCGGCAGCAGCAGCAGCGGCAGCATCGCGACCGAGAAGAGGCTCGCGTGCGCTGCGACGGGCGACAGGCCGAGCAGGATGCTCGAGGTGGCGATCTGGAAGCGCACGTCCTCGAGCAGGACCTCGAAGATCGGCGCGCCGGTGTCGAGTGCGACGGTCAGGGCGACAAGTGAGTTGTTGACGACGAAGTAGGCCACACCGGCGGCCAGCATCGCGGGGATGTCGTGGGGGCCGATGTCGCTGTGAAGGGCGAGGTAGGAGTCGCCGCTGAGCAGGCAGAAGGCACCGCGTGCTGCGGCCAGCGTGAGGACGTACTGCCCGAGGTTGAAGAGGAAGACCCGACGCGGCTTGCGGTGCCGCAGGTCGTCCAGGCCGACCGCGACCACCTGCGCGACCAGTGCGAGGCCCAGCGGGCCGATCAGCACCAGCGCGGTGGCGAAGGTCGAGGAGACGGTGAGCTCGTCGGTGGTGTCGTCGCCGCGGGGGACCGGGATGGCGCGGAGCTCGCCGATGAAGAGCATGCCCGCGAGCAGGTAGCAGGCGACGCTCACGTCGCCCCACTGCTGCCAGGCCGCGGCCTGGATCCCGACCGTGATCGCCATCAGGGCCAGGCCGGCGGTCACCACCAACCCGATGAAGGCGTGCGACGGTGACACGCCGAGAAGACCCGCGGTCGGTGCGACCGCGGGCCTCTCGTCGTCCTGGCTCATCAGGCTCATGTGTGGGGACGTCCCGGCTCAGGGAGCCCACTTGCGACCGGCACCGACGATGCCGATGAGGGTGACCATGGTGCCGGCCGAGGCCAGCGCCTTGATCACCAGACCGGTGGAGAAGTTCTTCACCGGGTTCACATCCACTTCGTTCCGGCACCGACGACGGCGACCAGCGCCGCGATGGTGCCGGTCGCCGCGAGAACCCGCGTGACGACGACTGCCTTCATGTGATGCTCCTTGCGATGGCGCAGAGCCCCGTGTCTCCGCTGTTTCGGATCTGACACGGAGATAGTCGCGTTACTTTGCGTGTTCGTTAACGTACTTTTAGTAACAGGAGTGGGGACGCGGGGTTGTTTGCGGCGGGTATCGCCGGATTTGCCGATCAACTTCACCCGTTCGGCCCAGGGACATCTCGGGCGTGCGGGTCCGGACTTTGCTATCGCCGTACGTGGCGGGAAGCCCGGTCCTCACCTGCGGTCCTACCTGCAGGCGATGCACCGCCTAAGGACCCTCTGAGGCTCTCCCGTGGGCAATTAGGTGCTTCTACCGATGTGACGAGATGGGCTTAGGACGACTGTGGAGTCATCGAGGAAACGCCCTTCACCTCAGGAGCCCGCCATGACCAGCATCTCGGCCCACAGCACCGCCACCATCGCCTTCAGCCGCATCGACGACCTGCTCCGCGAGTCGCGCTCCCGCTCGATCGCCGGCCAGCTCGCCCGCAAGGGCACCGAGCGCCAGCACCCGACCCGCAAGCACACCGTCAGCAAGCTCCGCCCGACCTGGTGGACCCAGGTAGCCACCGCCAGGCTCCGCCAGATCCCGCTCGCCTGAGCCGGCGGGTCCGACGCGCGGCAGCCGTCAGCTGCGCGTGACGGCGGGTAGGCGCGTCGTGTCCGTCGCTGTCGGTTGCATGGTGGACCCGTCGGACGCTTGTCGTCGGCTGCTGTGCTCATGCGCGAGCAAAGTGCGTGGACAAGACAAGCAAGCGCCCATCCCGCGAGGATGTCGAACAGGTAGTGATCGCCCGTGTAGACGAGCACCACACCCATCGCGATTGGGTAGGCGAGTAGGAGGGTGCGTGCCCAGCGCCGAGTGACCAACGGCCACAGGGTCAGAAGCAGCACGACGGGCATCGCGGAGTGCAAGCTCGGGACCGCGGCGACCGGGTTGTACAGGTCCAGGCGGTCGTCGCCGGCCACAGGTGTGAACGAGGTTGAGCTGCCCGGGACCCGGAGAGGGCGGCGTGGCGCACCTGGTGCAATACACGCGTCATCTCGGGCAGCCGACCAAGGTCCGCTGCCATCCACGGCGGAACGGTCGGGTATGCGAGAAAGACTGCGAGGGCGAGCAGCCATGTCGTGACCACGCGACGTCGGTACGCAAGAAAGTCCGTACGGCGTCGCGTCCAGAGGATCGCGGCCACGGAGAGCGTCACCCAGAAGTGGGTCAGGTAGACGAACCAGACGATGTAGTCGTAGATCGCAGGCTCACCTCTCCAGAACCACTGAAGTAGGCGATCCGTAGCACCGCGCGAGCCGAAGAGCAAGTGTCGAACGCGTGCTGAGGGTTGAGGTGCGGCTCGATCCCAAGATCGTCGACGAGGCCCCAGACGACTCGGTACGTGGCCAGGATCAAGTACAGCGGGAGCCAGTCGACGACCATGCCTTTGGCCCATCCCAGCGGATTGCCGGCGCTGGCGATTGCGAGTGCAGCGACGAGCCAGAGGAACAGCGGCCCGGTCTTGAGGGGTGGTTCGTAGCGGATGCACCAGGCCAGCAGGCACACGAGCCAGAGGCCTCCGCCGACCCAGCGAAGCCGTGCGGCAGCCGTTCAGACTTGGGCCGGGTCTCGTACGAGGCGTCGGCGAGATCATCGAGGGCGTGCCGGAATGCCCTCGGAACGCGTACGTGAGCCCCCATGCGTCGAACGCTATGCGCCACTCAGACGCCGCAGGAGGTCGGAACTGACAGGATCGGCCGTTCGGTCGATCCGCGATCTGGGTCGCTCGGAGGGCAGGACCTCTGGCCAACCGTAGGGTGGGGACGTGCCTGAGACGCCTCATGTCGACGATGAGCGGGCGTCCGTGGATGGTGGAACCGATCTCCCGGCGCCGGCGTCCGCAGAGCACCCCGAAACGCACCCGCACCACCACGGCCAGCACCGCGCCGGGACGGTGGCCTCCCTGACCCGCTCCAGCCGCGGCTGGCTGGGCCTGGCCGCCGGAGTCGCCGCGCTGGCCGTCGCCGGGGGCGCTGCGCTGCTCTGGTTCGACGCCACGCAGACGTCGACCCCGGCCGACAATCCGCGGCGGGTCGACGGCGGCGGGGCCCCGGAGGCGGCCAGCGGCCGGACCGAGGCGGTCCAAGCGCTCCTCGAGGACCGCGCCCAGGCGATCCTGTCCAGCGACCGCGACTCCTTCCTCGACCAGATCGACCCCTCGCAGACCGACTTCGCCACCGCCCAGCGCCTGCTCATCGACCGGCTCGACAGGGTCCCCCTGACCGAGTGGCAGTACGAGGTCGTCGGCGCCGGGCCGGCCCTCGACGACGACCGCAGCCTTGCCCTGCCCGACGGCTCGTCGGTCGTCCACGTGCGTCTCACCTACCGGGTGAAGGGCAGCGACACCCAGACCGACCGCGAGCAGTACCTCACCTTCGTGCCTCGTGGCGGCCGCTGGCTGCTTGCCGGCGATACCGACGGCGAAGGCGAGGGATTCGCGACGCAGCGGGACCTGTGGGACCTCGGTCCCGTCCGGGTCCGGCAGGCCGAGTCCGGGGTGGTGCTTGCCGACACCCGCGCTGCGTCGCCGGCCGACCTCCAACGGCTCGCCGACGAGACCGACCAGGCGGTCCGCGACGTCGACCGCGTCTGGCGCGGCAAGTGGTCGCGCCGCCCGCTGGTGATCCTGCCGGACAACCAGGCGGACATGGCCACGCTGATCGGCAGCGACGGCAAGGGGCTGGGCCAGATCGCCGCGGTCACCACCGGCTCCTACAGCGACGGCGCCACCCGGGGAGACCGGGTGGTCATCAACCCCGGCACGTTCGCCACCCTGCGCCCGCTCGGCCGGCGGATCGTGCTGAGCCACGAGATGACCCACCTGGCGGCCCGGGCGAGCAGCGTCCAGAGCGTGCCGATCTGGCTCTCGGAGGGCTTCGCCGACTACGTCGCCTACGACCCCACCTCGGTGCCGGTCGGGGTCGTCGCGGGGGACGTCTTCGAGCAGGTCCGAGCCGGTGACGCCCCTCGCCAGCTGCCCGACGACGCCGACTTCGACGCCGAGACCGGCGACATCGCGTCTGCCTACGAGGGCGCCTGGCTGGCCTGTCGGATGATCGCCGAGCGGTGGGGGGAGCGTGCCCTCGTCCGCTTCTACGCCGACATGGCCGACAGCTCGGGTCCCGGCTGGCCGGAGGAGGTCGCCACCTCCCTCGGGATCAGCCAGCGTCAGCTGGTGCGTCAGTGGCGGCAGTACGTCGCCACGGAGGCCGCGGCCTCGTGACGAGTCGCACCGCCCTGATCGCGACAACCGTCCTGATCGCTGTGGCACTGGCGGTGGTCATCGGGCTGCTCACGCCGTGGCGCCCCTTGCCGCTGCACGGCGTCTCGCCGGTGCCGTCCGACCCGGGCCGTGACTTCACCGCTGCGCAGCTCGCGCGGGAGAACGCCTACCACTCGGCGGTCCGGCCGCCCGCCTACGTCTCCTTGCTGCTGTCCCTGCTGATCGCCGCGCTGCTCGGCTTCACCACCGTCGGCGCCCGGATCGTCGAGAAGGTGGCAGCGCCGCTGGGCGGTGGCTGGGCATGGCAGGTCCTGCTCGGGACCATCGCGCTGACGTTGATCGGCCGGGTGCTGACCCTGCCTTGGGACGCGTGGTCGGAGTCCGTGCGCCGCGACTACGGTCTCTCGACGCGCACCTGGGGGGTCTGGGCTGTCGACGTGGCGAAGTCCTACGGCGTGGGCCTGGTGCTCACCTTGCTCGTGCTCTTCCTGCTCGTCGGGCTGGCGCGCTGGTCGCCGGACTGGTGGTGGACGGTCGGCGCGGCGGCGGGCGCGATCCTGGTCGTGGTCGTGTCCTTCGCCTACCCGGTCGTCGTCGAGCCGGTCTTCAACAAGTTCACCTCGATGCAGTCGGGTGAGCTGCGCACCTCGCTGCTCGCGCTCGCCAAGGAGGACGGCGTCCCGGTCAAGGACGTGCTGGTGGCCGACGCATCTCGCCGGACGTCGTCGCTGAACGCCTACGTCTCCGGGCTCGGCGCCACCCGCCGCATCGTCGTCTACGACACGTTGCTCGACTCCGCGTCCGACCGGGAGATCGAGCTGATCGTGGCCCACGAGCTCGGACACGCCAAGGAGCGTGACGTGCAGTGGGGGACCGTGATGGGCGCGTTCGGAGTCGCCTTGCTGGTCTGCCTGCTGGCCCTGTTCGGCCGGTCCAGCTGGCTGCTCGGCCGGGCGGGTGTCCCGGCGCTCGGCGACGGTCGGTCGATCGCCCTGCTGCTCGCCCTGATCGCCGTGCTCGGCTTCCTGACGACCCCGGCCCAGAACCTGATCTCCCGCCGGATCGAGACACGCGCCGACGTGCACGCGCTCGACCTCACGCACGCGCCCGACGCGTCGATCCAGATGCAGGAGCGGCTCTCGACCCGCAACTTGTCCGACCTCGACCCGTCGCCGCTGGTGTTCGGGATGTTCGCGACGCACCCCACCGGTCCGCAGCGCATCGCGCTGGCCCGCACGTGGGAACGGATCCGGGCTGCCCGGTGACCGGCCGCACCCTGGTCGTCACGAACGACTTCCCGCCGCGGGTGGGTGGCATCGAGTCGTTCGTGCTCGCGATGGTGAAGCGGATGCCGCCTGACTCGGTCGTGGTGCACACCGCGCGCCAGCCCGGGGATGCCGCGTTCGACGCCGGCCTGCCCTTCCCGGTCATCCGCGACCCGTCCCGGCTGATGGTCCCGACGCCGGCGATCACCAAGCGGGCGGTGGCGATCGCGCGCGACATGGAGTGCGAGTCGGTCTGGTTCGGCGCGGCCGCGCCCCTCGGCCTGATGGCCGCCGCGCTGAAGAAGCGCGGGGGAGTGCAGCGGACGGTCGCGACGACCCACGGACACGAGGTCTGGTGGGCACGGACCCCTGGGCCCCGACAGCTCCTGCACCGCATCGGCGAGACGAACGACGTCCTGACCTACGTCGCGTCGTTCACCCGTGACCGGATCGCGAAGGCTCTGTCGCCGGCGGCCGCGGCCCGGATGGTCCGGCTGACACCGGGTGTCGACGTGGACGTCTTCCATCCCGGTGTGGACGGGCGACCGGTGCGAGAGCGATACGGGCTGGGCGACCGACCGGTCGTCGTCTGCGTCTCCCGGCTGGTGGAGCGCAAGGGCCAGGACATGCTGATCCGTTCGCTGCCGCTCATCCAGCAGCAGGTGCCCGACGCCGCGGTGCTGATCGTCGGTGACGGCCCGATGCGTGACGAGCTGGGCGAGCTGGCTCGGTCCCTGGGAGTGTCGTCCGACGTCGTGTTCGCGGGGGCTCACCCGTGGTCCGAGCTGCCACCGTTCTTCGCGGCCGGCGACGTCTTCTGCATGCCGACCCGCACACGCAAGGCCGGGCTCGAGGTGGAGGCTCTCGGGATCGTCTACCTCGAGGCGTCGGCGATCGGCCTGCCCGTCGTGGTCGGCTCGTCCGGGGGAGCACCGGACACCGTGCGCCAGGGAGAGACCGGCTACGTCGTGGACGGGACCTCCAGCGAAGACATCGCGTCCCGGGTGACTGAGCTCCTTCGGGACCCGCCTCTCGCCCGGACGATGGGTGCCGGGGGACGTCAGTGGGTCGAGAAGGAGTGGGGTTGGGACCTGATGGGCGGCCGGCTCCGGGACCTGCTCGGTCGGCCGCCTGGGTGAGGTTCGGCCACGCTGCGCACACGGGCGTCGACTCGCCGTATCGGGTGACCGCCATCTGCCGAAACGACCAGCCGAACATGGCCCGAACGGCTGATTCCGCCGCTACAGTCGGCCTCGTGACCGCTCAGGCACAGCGACCTGACGGGGACGAGCGTCGGGGTAGTCAGGCCCTCGCTGAATCCCTGCAGTTGCAGCGCGCCGCCCAGGAACGAGCCCAAGGGCCCGCCCCGAAGCGAGGCAAGCGCCGCAAGGGCGACGTCATCGACCTCGAGCAGCGCACGCTCGTCCGCACCCGCCGTCGGCGGATCTTCATGACGCTGCTGGTCGTCGAGGCGATCGTCGCCGTGATCGCCGTCGGCGTCCTCGTCGCCTACGTGCTGCTGCAGGGCGACCAACTGTCCTGATCGGACGAGATCCAGCATCATCCGTTCGGGCACATTCGAGGCATTCTGCCGCCGCCAGTCGTGATGCACGCGAGGATCGCGGTGTGCTGTGCACCGTCGGATGGAAGAGATCTTCGCCGTGGCCACCGTGCTGATACCTCGGCTGGACGGAGTCACCACGGGACTGGCCGCCGGATGGTCGCGGTTGGCTGCCATTGATGCTGCCTCCGACCGAGCCCGCTGGATCCTGACCTTCCTTCCGGTCGCGGCCGTCATGCTCGCCACGACGAACTATGGACCGATCTTTTTCATCGACGGCGCAGCCGCCTTCCACCCCGCGTGGCACCTGGTCCACCACGGTCACCTATATGTCGAGGACTTGCCGCTGCGAATCTTCGCGTTCGTTGACGGCCGAGGGGATCACCTCTTCTCGAATCGGACTCCCGGCCTGATCGCAGCGGCCGTCCCGATGTACGCGGCGCTACCGTTCGGTGACCGGCCGACTGGTATCCCGGCAGCGATCACGACGAGCCTGCTTTGCGCCGCGTCGATCGCTACGTTGCGGCTCATCCTCGACCAGATCCTCTCGCGCCGTCTCGCCCTTTATGGCGCGATCGTCGCAGGATTCGGCACATCGCTATGGAGCGTGGCCGGCGCTGAGTTGCTGCCACACGCACCTGACGTCTTCTGGTTGACGGCCGCAGTTTGGTTCCTGCTGAAGCGGCAGAACCTCCTCGTGGGCCTGGCGTTGATGGCCGCCATCACAACCCGTCCGCATCTGTCGGTGGTGGCATTGGTACTTGGCCTGTGGGCTGGATGGGAACGGAGGTCGCTCCGGCCGGTTCTCAGCATTGGAGCCCCGGCATTCGCTGGTCTTCTGATCGTCATGTCCTACAACTGGTTGATGTTCAACGGCTTCAACCTGCAGGGGGGATACGAGGCGTATGTGAACCGACCGCTCGACGGCCAAGCGCTCAGTGCTGCGGCGGCCCCGGGTATGGCGCTGAATGTTGCTGGCACCTTCGTGTCAGGCTCCCGGGGTCTCCTCGTGCTGACCCCGTTGCTCTTCATCGTGATCCCCGGTCTTCGAAGTGCGTGGCGGCTTGCACCCTGGTGGGTGCGTGCCAGCGCAGTGTCTGGCATCGCGTACACCGCCGTGCAGCTGCAGATCCAGAGCGGTGCAGAGGGCTTCCTCGCCGGCAATCTGATCTACGCCTACCGCTACGTACTCGAGGGCCTGTTCCTGTGCTGCGCCTCTGCTTGCTGTGGCCTACCGCGAGTGGGTGCTCGGTCGACCTTCGCGAGAACTCGTCGCCTACCTGCTGGCGGTCCTCTCAGTCTGGATCCACGCCGTAGGTGCCACGCTCTACGACCTGACCACGAACTTTCCGTTCCATCCCTGGCTCGCGTGGTCGCCCGCTGCCACTTTGGCCGGCTCCACCCTGCCCGAGCAGGTCCTCGCGTTGATCCTGCTCGCCACGGCGCTGGCATGGCCGTGGCTTCGGCGCACGTCCGACCCGCCAGCTGTCACCAAGCTAAAAAGTGCCGGCGCAGGGTCGACGTAGGAAACTATTCAGCATCTCCAGCGAGCACGTGATCGGCGTCCGACAGACGTGAGTCCCTTGGGTGGGGGATGCTCGCGGTGTCACCGATGTGGCGCAGCAGTGATGTCTCGTCGGGGTAGGGGAGTCCCGCGCGGCGCCTCGGTACCGGGTGATGCCGAGAGTCGCCGATGCCAGATCGCTCCGATACCGGCGCCGTGCGCTGTTGTCCAACAGGATCCACCCATTGGGAGCCAGATGCTCCTGGGCTGCCCCCAGGCAGGCCATTCGCGCCCGGCCGTCAATGACGATCAGGTCGAAGCTGCCGCCTACCCGGTGGATCTCGTCGACATATTTACCAAAGTCCAGGCCGGCGCAACCGCGGCGACCGCTGGGAGCCTCTGGCTCGGTCGCGTGGACTGGTGGGCAGACGTGCATCGTCACGCCTGGTAGGGCCTCGAGCCTCGGGCCCATCGCCGTCGCCCACGTCGAGTCATGCTCGACGGTGTGAACCTCGACGCTCGCCGTGCGAGCCACACTGTGCTGGCCCCCGAGCCGTATTCGAAGACCCTCGACGACTCGCGGGTGCCTAGGAACTCGTCAACTGCCGTGACCGCCCGGTAGGTCCACCACGGCATGTCCCACTGGATGAGAGTGTCGGCGTCGTGGATGCCCAGAAGGGAGCGAAGGTGAGCCGAGGCTCCGCGCTCTCCACGGCGTGGCGTGTCGATCCCGCACCGTTCGGCCAGGGATCGCACTTGGCGCATCACGCCTAGGTAGGCGCCTTTAGCTGACATCAACGGAATCTTTCTGTGACGGGGTCGTGTTCGCGCGGTCTCGCGCTAGGTCGCGCCGAGCCGCAGTGGCAGCGACGGCGCCGAGGCCGAGGTCCACCATCGTCATGATCACCCGTGAGGCGACGGCGACGGCCGCGGCCTGGACGGGGCTGACGAGCGCGCTGAGCACGCCGATCAGCACTACCTCGCGGGCGCCTGCCCCGGCAGGAGCGACGATGACCAGAAAGCCGACGACCCAGGCGAACGCAAAGCCGCCTAGGCACAGCAGCAACGCGTGATCGGGGTCGGCGGTGATAGGCACGACGAGGGCTGCCAGAGCCGCGCCGTACAGGAACCAGACCGCGTTCATCCATCCGATGGCCCGGATGATCGAGCCGCTGTCCACCGACAGCACGTCTGGTCGATGACGTAGCACAAGCCCGTTGACCACCGCGCGAAGGATCCTTGGGTGGAGTGCGAGCGCCAGGGCAGCCGCCGGCGCCAGAACCACCAAGTAGGCATCCGGCACACGGTCCGTTGTCACCAACCATGGAAGGGCGAGGCAGGAAAGCGCGGCGCCCGTCGACAGGTGAATGGCCAAGAACACCGCCTGCCCGGCGGCCATGGTGGTTTTCGGTAGGCCAAATCGCCCGGCGAAGCGGAGTTGCGCAAGGTACGGCCACGCGAGACCAGGCAGATACTTGCCAACCTGAGTGGCGAAGAAGACGTTCCGGGCCGACATCGGGTCGAAGGTCCCCCCAACCGCCCTTATGGAGCGCATCCAGACCTGGGCGCTGAGGAAGACCCCGACAAGACTGAATGCTGCCGACAAGGTGATCCCGATCGCGCTCAGTGAAGCCAGCGCAGACGCGAACTCTTCTCGCCGTGACCAGAGCGCCGCGGCGCCGAAGCAGATGGCCCCGACCACGAAAACGGTGCCGACGATTCCTTGGATGCGTCCGCGGATCGACGCGTCCGGACGTGGCGATCCGGCGGCTAGCGCGTCTGCACTTGCCGAGACCGTGTCAGCCCGAGCCCCCACCCCTCCCACGGAATCGACGATACGGTCAAAACAGCCGTACCGCCCATCGAACGAACGGATTACACGTCTCCACGATTGGATGACTCGTCAACCGCTGGTGATGGCCCCCGGAGGGCCACGAACGAAGCCAGGATGGCGACGGCACCGCAGGCGCACACGAACGCATTCCGCGTCGGGCCGCCCACGTCCCACGCCTCGACGAACAGGAAATGCCGCCAGGGGTCGAAGGCAGAAGCGTCGATCCGGGGCACCGTGTATAGGGCGCCGGCGGCATGCTGGGTGACGGCAAGCACGGCCAAGATCGCGAACGCGACGCGCCGACGGGTCGTCAGCGCCGTCCAGTGCTGCCACGCCATCACGAGAAGCGGACACATAAGGGTGAGCGATTCGATGGTGTATCGATATCCGTAGAAGCCCGCTCCGCCTGAGTAGTTGTGGCCGTAGGCATGTGCGACGGCGTAGGCCAGGCCGCCCACTGCTGAAGCCTTCACCCATTCGGGGCTGGTTCGCCAGCCTGCCCGCAGCCCCGGCAGCAGGGCGAGCAGGAATGGAGAGAGGACGAGGACACCTCGGCTCGGCGAGACAAGTACACCGCCGACGTTGCGAGCAAGGACTGGGAGGTCTGTCGGATCGTAGGTGTCGCTAGTTCCGGTGAACATGCCTGTTAGCTCTGAATAACTGCCGGGCGAGATGGTCCAGGCACCGAAGACGAGCCGGTTGTATGCGATGAACGCTACGAGGCCAGCGGTGGCCAAGGCCCCGATGATGAGCATCGGTTTGAGCGTCCGGGCGCGCCATGACATCCAGATGGCCGTCGCCGCGGTGGCGATCGCGGAGATCGGTCGGGTCATGAGCGCGCATGCAGAGGCCGCCCCAGCTAGCACCCAATGTCGCGACGACAAGGCGAGCATCATGGCGACAAGCCATACTTGGTCGGGGCCATGCGGCCACAGGGCGTCAGCGCTGATCGTCCACGTGCTGGTTCCGAAGGCGGCTACGAAGGTGCTGACGAGCGCCGTCTTGGGAGGGACCAGTCGCGTCAGGAGGGTGTAGAGGAGTCCCATGGCCGCAGCCGCGGATGCGGCCGATGCGACACCAGCAGGGAACGACGTCAGGAACTCGGATCGCCCCAGGAAGGCATAGAAGGGGGCGGCCCAGCCGATGATTCCCGGTGCACGATCGGAGTAGGTATGCCCGTCGACGTCGACTGTCCATGGCTTGGGCTGTGTCGATATCGAGACGTCGAGGGTGCCGTGCTGCCCGACCGCCCACGCCGCCGTGAAGGCTGAGAGGTTGTCGTTGATCTGACGGCCGGAGTAGTTCGCGGACAAGACAAAGACGGCGAACAGACCGGCGCCGAGGATGAATGCGTCGAACCAGATCGGGCGCCTCCGCTCGCCTGTAGGAACAGTCGCGGGGGGTGGAGAATGGGCGAGAAGCGCGTCGTCGTTCATTCAGTTGGCCGGCGACCGCCGCTGTCCGACCCGACGAAGTAGAGGGGTCGGTGTTGCGCCTCGGCGTACAGACGCCCGACGTATTCGCCGAGGAGTCCCAGGCAGAGCAGCTGAATCGCGCCGAGGAAGAAGACCGCGACGAACACCGACGTCCAGCCCGGGACGGTAGCTCCGAGGATTTGGGCAGCGACAGCCGTAATGACCGCGAGAACTGAGACGACGCTGCCGATGACACCACACCACGTGGCGATGCGCAGGGGCATCGCGGTGAACGAGGTTAGGCTGTCAAAGGCGAGGCGGGTCATCTTGTTGATGGGGTACTTGCTGAGTCCCGCAGCGCGCGGGTCCCGCTCGTAGGTGACGTGGGTGCTGGGATATCCGAGCCACGGAATCAACAGCCGGTAGACCCGATGCCGCTCCGGGAGTGCTTTCAACGAGTCGATCACTGCTCGGTGCATCAGCCGAAAGTCTCCGGCGTGCTCGGGCACGTCGCGACCGGCCGCGCGCCGAACCAACCGGTAGTAGATCCCAGCCGTCACACGCTTGAACCACGAATCCTTGCGGCGGTCACCTCGCACGGCGTACACGACGTCTGCGTCGGCCTGCGCTGCGGCGGCGAGCATGCTGGGGATCAGCTCCGGCGGATCCTGCAGGTCGACGTCCATCGTCACCACCCAGTCGCCTAAGCAGTGGTCAAGGCCGGCCGCGAGCGCTCCCTGGTGGCCCACATTTCGCCGCAACTCAATGACTCGCAGCTCCGGCCATCGCGACTGCATGTCGCGCAGGAGCTGGGGGGTCTCGTCCAGGCTGCCGTCGTTGACCACGAGGACCTCGTAGTCCGATCGGAGGCCGTCGAGTACGAGCCGCGCGCGTTCCTCGAAGAGGGCAGCACGTCTTGCTCGTTGAACACGGGCACTACAACGCTGAGCAGCGCGGCCTCCTCAAGGCAGAATGGGGTGGTATGGAGGTTACCGAGATCCGGAAGCTCGCCGAGGTCGAAAGGCAGCATTGGTGGTATCGCGAGCGGAGAGTATTGCTCCGGGATCTCCTTTTCGATGTCCTGCGACGGGGCTTGTGGAAAAGTCGCGCTCGACCTGGGCGCCGCCGGCGGCGGTAACACGGAGGTACTTCGAGACTTTGGTCTGCACGCCGTCGCGCTCGAGTACGAGACGGCCGGCGCGACGATCGCTCAGGACCGCGCACTTCCCGTCCTGCAGGCGGACGCGCGGGCTCTGCCGGTGGCCGATGCGACGGTTGACGTGGTCGTCGCCTTCGACGTGCTCGAGCACATCGCAGACGACGTCCTGGCCGACCCGGAGATCCATCGAGTCCTTCGCGCCGGCGATGGCTCCTGATTGCTTTGCCGGCCGACATGAAGCTCTGTCGGCGCATGACTTGGCGGTTGGCCACCTGCGTCGGTACTCCCGCTCGGAACGCTGGCGCTGATGCAGGGCGGCGGCTTCGTTGTGTGGTACCTTTGGTCATGGAACGTCGTCATGCGTCCGTTGGTGCGTCTGAGGCGACGGGGCCTCCGTGGAAGTCACCTCGACGAGCCTGGGACGTTGGCGAACGGTGCGCTGTCAGCGGTGATTGCGGTCGAACGGCGCCTTGGCTGGTTGCGAACGCGGCGCGGCGTATCACTCATGCTGACGGCTCGGAAGTAGGGGGCGTGGGCGAGACGGCGCGTCCGGTCCCAGAACCTTCGGCGAAGCGCAGCACCGACCTATCCCATGGCCTTCTGGTGGGATCGCTCGCCGTGTCGGCGGGGCTCTGGGCATGGTGGTGGCCAACGCGCACGCATGACGGCTCCCCCACTCATATATCCCGACCTCATTGCGCACGGTCGCGTCCCCAACCGCGACTTTTTCACGCCCTACGGGCCTGGGACCTACTGGCCGCTCACGGCTGTGTATCAGCTCACTGGTGGCCCGTCAGTAGCGGCCGAACGAGTCGTGGCACTCGGGTACCACGTGCTCGTTGCCGTCGGCGTGTGGGCGGTCGCACGTCGCTACGGGCGACTCCCGGCACTCGCTGCCGGCTCGACGGCAGCAGTCTTGAGCGGCGCGCTCTTCCTCGTCGCTTATGGCTGGCTCCTTTGCCTCGGGCTGATCTTGTGGTCATTGGCGCACGCCAGCCGAAAGCGGTGGTTCGTTGCCGGTCTCCTGGCGGCAGGGTCGTGCACGGTGCGGCCAGATTTCATCGTGGTGGTCGGGGTGCTTGCCGCGGTGCTGCTCAGTGACGTGCGAAGTACTCGCAGGTACGGGCTGGGTTTCATGGCGGGCCTCGTGCCACTCCTCGCTGACGCAGCGTTCGCAGGACCAGCACTCGTTCGGAATGTCTTCCTGGACCGCGTCGGCACTGACACAAACGCGGTTCCACCACCGCTCCTCTCAGGCTTGACGCTCGGCTACGCCGTGCTGGCACTGTCCATAGTCGTTGTGGTCGGTGACGCCGCGGTTCGACGGTCCAGGGACAGATGGGCGCCCGCGGCACTGTGCCTCGCTACGACGCCGCAG
>CAVXNC010000011.1:0-381183 GCA_963762865.1 uncultured Actinomycetota bacterium | reverse complement strand
CTTCGCGGCATGACAGCTGGCCCTTGAGCAGTGGTACTGCTAGGTAGATGTTGCCCCGAAATGACTCCTTGCTGAACACGTACCCTGGCTCGAGATTCCGTCGGGCGTAAACCCCACGGACAAGGGCATCGAGGTACTCGGTCTCACGGCGGGGGACCACCCGCCTGGCGTTGCTGCTACCACCGCACATCTCGCGAGCCGTTTGAAAGGCCTTGAACCACTGGTCGACGTGCTCCGGGAGCGAGCAGTAGGGCGAGACCGCGACTCCTTCGTGGGTCGATGTCGATGTGCCGCTCCCAGGTTCGTGCCCCCTTGGCATATGAGAGGTACATCGATGCCTGCCAGTCACGGTACTCATGCGACGAGAAGCCGACGACATGGCCGGGGTATCGGTCGCGCAGGTATCGATCTGGTTGAGGTCGAGCTCCTCGTTCTCAGAAGGGTACAGCGACACGCAGTGATTGATCGCGAGGGGGATGTCCCGGTTCTCGAAGAAGTGACCAGATCGTCCAATCCTTCTCGGACGCGCCCCCAGTCGACGCGATCACCGGCCTACGCGCGGATCCGATCCTTTCGATGAGGGACCAGTCGTTGATGTCCGACGATGCAATCTTGATGATCGGCATGTCGAACTCGATGCACAGGTCGACTGACTCTTCGTCAAAGGGCGTAGCCATGGGAATGCAGCCGACCTTCACGGTTTCGGCGACCATCCCAGCGAAGTCCTCGTGCGTCAACTTCGTTGCTTCGGTCTTCTGACGTAGCGAAACTGTTGGTTCCCCTGGAAATCCCGATGGACGAGTGTCGACGTCCCCAATTGGAGCTTGATCGCCGCGCGAACGTTGTTGTACCTCGCGACGGTGCCGTGCTCCCTGATGATGCGTAGCCCGCGGTCGACGCTGCCCAGTGGTTGTTGGCGAGCTCGAGAACGAAGAGGTTCGTGAAGATGGCGTTGTCGCGACGACTCGATTCGACCATGATTGTCATGCCCCCAGATCGCTGGCTCTCGGACGGCAAGCCAACCCGTTGTGTGAGGATAATAACGGAGGACCAGGCAAAGGCATGTTCTGCCATGGTTGGGCCGGTTGCCACACCTGCGTGCCAGTCCAGATCCGCCGTACGGCCACGCAGGCATCCTCCGAATGACCGATGAGAGGGTTTCCGGTTGTGAAGGTCGCGGACTACATCGCGCGTCGGCTGAGCGCCTGGGGTCTGGACACATGCTTCGCCGTCACGGGCGGCGGTGCGATGCATCTCAACGACGCCTTTGGGGCAGTTGGCGGCTGGGACGTCAGGTATCTCCACCACGAGCAGGCGTGCTCGATGGCGGCTGAGGGGTACGCCCGCATCGCGGGCAAGCCAGCGGTCCTCAACATCACGAGCGGCCCTGGCAGCATCAACGCTCTCAATGGCGTGTTCGGTGCCTATACCGATTCCGTGCCAATGGTGGTCGTGGCGGGCCAGGCGAGGCGTGACACCAACGGCCGGTCGGTCGCGATCCCCGGACTTCGTCAGCTCGGCGACCAAGAGGCCAGAATTTTGGAGATGGTCACCCCTATCACTGTGTGGAGTGGGGCGGTCGATGACCCTGAGAGTGTGCAGATGCTCGTTGACGACGCTGTTCGGGCAGCGCTTGCGGGTCGTCCGGGGCCCGTCTGGCTAGAGGTTCCCGTCGACGTACAGGGGCAGGATGTTGATGGGCTGGATCCTGCGGCTGCGGGAACGCTCACATCGCCCGCCCGCCCATCGGCGCAGGCGTCACTAGACGACATGACCCAGGTGCTGTCCATGATCCAGTCGGCACACCGGCCGCTGTTGCTGGCCGGATCGGGGTGCGCACGTCCGGGACCGCGGGGTTGCTGCCATGGTTGGCACGAGCGTTGAACCTCCCGGTCTCGACGGCGTGGACGCACGACACGATCGCGTCGGATGACGACCACTACGCCGGACGGGCCGGAACCATCGGAACCAGGGGGGGCAACTTTGTGCTCCAGGCATGCGACCTGTTGCTCGTCCTCGGGTCTCGGCTGAACATTCGTCAGGTCAGCTATAACTGGACGGACTTCGCGCCGCACGCCAAGATCGTTTGGGTAGACATCGACCCTGCGGAAATGAACAAGCCGTTCGTACGACCCGATGTGGCCATCGTCGCCGACCTCGCCGGCTTCGTCCCCGCGCTTCTCGGCCAGGCCGATTCCGTGCAGATGCCGCCGCGGGAATCGTGGTGGGAGTGGGTGCGCCACGTTCGCCGTCGGTATGAACCCACCACCGCGGACTATGCCTCGAGGGATCAGGGCATCAACCCCTATCACCTCGTGATGGAACTGTCCGACCTGCTCGACGGGAAGCACGTCGTTGCTTGCGGGGATGCGACCGCCTGCATCGTGCCGTTCCAGGTGCTCGCCGTCCGGCACGGCATGCGGCTCTTTAGCAACAGCGGGTGTGCATCGATGGGGTACGACCTCCCGGCCGCCCTGGGTGCCTCCGTCGCGGCGCCAGAGCGCCCAGTGATCGCTCTCGCAGGAGATGGCTCCCTGATGATGAATCTCCAGGAGCTCCAGACGATGGCGGCCTGGCGACCAGATCTCCTGCTCCTGATTCTCGACAATGGTGGCTACCTCTCGATCAAGCAGACCCAGAGCAACTTCTTCGGTCGCGAGTACGGAGCATCGCCCTCGTCCGGGATCTCCTTTCCGGACTTCGGCCGAGTAGCGGAGTCCTTCGGTCTTCCCGTGACTCATCTGCGCGCGGACGGGACATGGCGCGACGACCTAGCAGTGGCGGTCAGGGCTGGCGGCCCCGAGTCTGCGTTGCCCACCTGGATCAGGCTCAGGAGTTCGAGCCTAGGTTGAGGTCGCGGATGGTCGACGGCGTGATCCGAACTCCGCAACTGGACGACATGTATCCGCATCTGGACGACGAGGTACTGGAAGGGATCCGTCGCTCTGCTGCTGAGATCTGAGCCTCTGGCTAGGACCACACCTTCCAAGGTGCAGACCCCGAATCCCAGAGTTCGTTGAGCATCATGGATTCGCGATACGTGTCCATCGGCCGCCAGAATCCCTCATGCTGGTAAGCAACCAGTTCCCCTCTTCTCGCCAGCTCCCCGAGCGGTTCCTGCTCGAGGACGAGATCGTCTGTCGGACCACCCAGGTAGTCGAAGACCTGCTGCTCGAACACGAAGAAGCCGGCGCTCACCCAGTCCTCGACCTGTGGCTTCTCGCGAAATCTGCGAACCGATTGCCCGTCTGTGACGTCCACCATCCCGAACCGGGACAGTGGCCTCACCGTCGAGATCGTGGCGATCTTGCCGTGATTGCGATGAAACCCGACGAGGCGCTCGATGTCGATGTCGGCCAGGCCGTCGCCGTACGTCACGATGAACCTATCCACCGTCTTCGACATAGCGACGGATCTGGCGTACTCGCGAACCGGTTTGCGTCGTCGCGCCCGTGTCGGCGACCGTCACCCGCCAGTCTGACTCGAGGTGCTGGTCGTGAAAGACGATGTCGTGGGAACGGCCAAGCGTGATCGTGAAGTCGTTGTTGCGGGCCTCGTAGTCGAGGAAGTAGTCCTTGATCACATCGCCCTTGTAGCCGGTGCAAACGACGAAGTCCGTCACCCCGAAAGTCGCGAAAATCTTCATAATGTGCCACAGCACCGGCTTACCGCCCACCTCGACCATGGGCTTGGGACGAAACTCCGTCTCCTCCCTCATGCGGGTGCCAAGCCCACCGGCCAGCAGAACCGCCTTCATGATCGTTCAGCCCCTTTCACCGAGGGACCTGCTTTCGAAGATTGGGGCAGGGCTCGCCGCAAAAGTTGGCCACGACTCGCTCCCTTGTTCGACGTTGAAGTGATGACCAATGTAGCGTTGGAGCGTGCCTCCGGACTTGTCGGGACGTGCGAACCCGCCGGGGCTGGGTATCGCTGACGTCGGTCCACTTGTTGTGTGCGCGGCCGTCATTCTGGTGCGCTCAAGCGACTTGTCGAAGTCGTGCCAGCCATGCATGATTGGACGTGCCTGAATGTACATCGCTAACCGATGCGTAGGATGCGGATCGAGCGCGCTGGAAAGTTATCCGGCGGTCGTCGCACCGTTCATTTCACAGTATGTTCTTCGAGGCGAAGGAGCGCCAACCAGTCCTCATCTCTGCATCTGCGTGGAATGCGGCCTGGCGTTCTATGATCTGCGGTTCTCCGCCGCCGAGATAAGTCGCCTCTACGGCAAGTACCGTGGTCCGGAATACTATAGTGCGAGGCATGCTGTTGAGCCGTTCTATACGCGACGAGTTAACGAAAGAATCGGCGACGACACAGACTCTATTAATCACCGCAGGGACACGGTGGGATCATTTATCTCTCTAAGGACCTCTGCAGCTCCGCCCCGATCCATTCTCGACTATGGGGGAGATGCCGGGCAGTTCATACCGGATCTTGAAGGCGTTGAACGACTCGTCTATGAAGTCTCCGACGTCGAGCCAGTATCCGGAGTTCGTCGCGTACAGGATCCACAGGCGGAGAAAGTCGATCTCGTCATGCTCACTCACGTCCTGGAACATGCCTCCGAACCCCTTCATCTGCTGCGGGAACTTGCTGACGTTGCAGTGGATGGCGGATGGCTGTATGTCGAAGTACCACTGGACCGCCCAAGGGTTCCCCCAGCTTGACTCAGGCTCGCGAACGAACGCTTCGTCCAAGGACTGAGCACACGACGGCGAGTGATTGCCGCTGATCTGCTATCAACGCCACTGCGGGTGTTGCGGCGAGAAGCCTGGACCCCCTTCACCTTTCCAAAGGTCCATGAGCATCTCAATCACTTTTCGCTCGGTTCGCTCCAAGCCATTCTGCTGGCCGGAGGATGGACACCCGAAGCGACGATGACATACGAGGTGGGCCGGGGTGTGCTTCGAGTGCCAGCGCTCGGGATGCTGGCGCGCCAGCGTTCAACAACTTAGACTGAGAATCCGGGAATCGGCGGCATGCGTTTGGTCGAGCGCCGTCATCCCCCGCCAGTTGGCCCGTCACAACGCTTTGCGACATCAAACCGCGGATAGACACTGACCGACGGCACGCGGACCACCGTGCAAAAATGCTTCTGGACATAGAGGTTCCCTTGCTCGGAACCCCGGGCAATTCGGGGAAAGAGCAGCCGTCGTTGTGATCGACTGAAATGCGAGACGATCAAGACGTCGGCTCTCCTCAAATCGGAGAGAATTCCCGAATCTGCCCTCTCACTCACCCCTGGGGCAAGTTCGAGAAAATATGCATTAGGAATGTGTTTTGGAAGCAGATAATAAATATAGTTGGGAATTACTGCCGGTCTGCTGAGGTCTCCCGGGACAATCAGGACTCGACTGTTTGGTGCCACGTGAGAATCCAGCACACGCATTGATCGCGCGAGGTCGTGACTCACCTGTGAGTTCGCAACGTAGAATGAACGGCCCCATTGGTTTGGATCCAGAAGCGTGCCGTTCGGTATGAAGAGCGCGAGCATTATGCCTGCAATGATCACCAATCCCCCCAGCGACAAGCCCCAGCGACGCCGAGGAAGCGGGCGTCTGACCATCGCGAAATCTTCGGAAGGCAGCAGTCCTGCGATGGCTATTGGCGCGACAATACAAGCCACGAATAGAACATGATCCTGATCCACTCGCTGCAGCGCCTGAGGCAAAAGTGCAAGGCAGAACAGTGCTATTGCGGTGTCGGCCCGACTCTTTCGTTGCATTGCACGCAGAATCAGAGTCAACAGCAAGATAATCACCGTTGCAAGACCAATGAGTGTCGATGAGGCAGTTTCGAGGAAGTGAAGACTCGTGTCTGAGCCGAACCTATCGACGAAAACATTCCGCAGGACACGAAATCCGCCGCCATAGAGCGCGAAACCAATCAATGGAAGTAGTCCCATGGTCAAGCCAAAGACGAACCGGCGAACGTGCCACCGACTGCGCGTTAGAGCGAAGTTGCGGGTAGGATGGCGAACAGAACTTCGGGCCGCACTGAGCAAGCAAGTCCGGCACACAAGCCTGCGAGTCGCCAATTCTCACGAATCCCGTGGCCCAGCGACCACGTTGCAAGCGCGGACGCAAGAAGCCATGCATAGGGAATTAGCATTAAACCAGCGCAGAGGAAGCCAGCCAAGGCTCCGGCTGTTAGTGCCCTGCAGCCGGCCGAGACGCCGTGTCAAATTCCATACGCCAAATGCCAATAAAACGTGATATGCCATGCCGACAGATCTGGAGAGCTGTACGTCCGCATTGCCAAAGATCGCATATGTGAGCGCCAGTGGAAGGTAGGCTCCCGGCCCGTATGGAGAGAAGAAATCCTCGTTGGGTGCGCGCCCATTGAGTATGAGATCTGGGTAGATCAATAGCGAGAACTCGTCCTGCGTCGTTGTGGGCCAGCTAAGGGCCCACCAACTCATGGAAATGGCGACAAGAGCTATGAAGAAGCCGCCCTCGTGATCGCGAGGGTAGGAATGTGGGGTCCAGGACGAGATCTTCGCTGAAACCGCGCGGTTGATCCTCAGGTTGAAATCGCCGCGCTCTGGGCCGGATCGGCTGGCCGGCGATTCCGGGGAAGAACTGCGGCGTCTGGGCGCTGGCTGCCATCCCAATGATCGGTCCGCGCATTGCGAGACGTTGCACAGGCGATGCCCGCCACCAACCAGGCCACCGGAGCAATCAGGGCTGAGAAGGAGACTCCCATGTTGATCTCGGGGGCCCCGAATTGGAACGGCACAGGCACGACACTGACAAATACCGCTGCCTGAACGCATGCGCGTGCGAAACTTTCTGACCGGGGTCCAACTGGCGACGAAACGAGGACAACCCCCGCACAACTGGCGAAAATTGCTGTGTACGCCTGGGAGGAAGGCACGACGAGCATTCCGAGCGACATCAGAAGTGCGAAATGAAGTGGCGGCGAAAGAGCTTTCTTGTACAACACCCAGGTGACCAGCGCGAGCCATGCAGTACCAGGGGCTAGCAGTGCCCACGTGGGGAATGCCTTGATCCAGGTTAGAGTTAACAAGGATCCCGGTCCCAAGCAGAACCGGATGGGTGAGCATGCCCAGCATTCCGTGTGTCCAGAAATAGATGAAGTCTGCCCATTGGGTGGTGTATTGACCCGTCGTCTGCAGGTACATGCCGATAGACGTGTCCCAGGCCCCTTGCAACAACAAAAATCCAACGAGACTTGCAGAGGCGACTGCTCCGACGACGCGCACGAAATGACGGAAGTCGCGCTCGAGCAACGGTGAGATGAGAAGTAGCACCAAGTATGGCTTTATGCAGATCGCCAGGGCTAGGCACACGACGGCCAAGTCCTGGACGGTGATTCATCCTTGCCCACCACCAGAGCAGTGAAAGTGCTCCAGCGATGGCCGTCAAAGCGCCACGGTCTGCGGAGCACCAAGGCCGGCCGAAAGTCCGAAGAAGATAAGCCAAATCAGGGCACGCTCTTTACGCGGCCGATGGCTGGCCACTAGCCAGGTCGCAACTGCCGTCAGCGCACATGACAGAAATGCGACGAATCCCCAGGACTGCAGGAGTGAAAGCTTGTTGAGCAGTCGGAGTATTGGGAGAATTGGTGGGAGAGCCGTGAGGCCACCGTTCATGAGATAGGGGTTGTCCATGGCGGCCCAGGCCATAAACTGTTGCCAATCACCGAAATGATGGACGCCCAGAACCGCAACCGATGAACGGCCATCCGGGCTAAGGTGTCGGATCGTACGTATGCCACGAGAACTGGGACAACCACACCAATGGGTGAAGGCCGAAGACATAGATGGAAGTTGCCAAGGCCGTCAAGTAGGCCGTGGCGTACGCCATGAACGTTGTCTGATACTCGGCAGTAGCCGGACTAGCATGCCCACCCCCGGATCTCCGAGGACAATCTAGGGAATCCAACGTGAAATCCTTCGACGTTGCGCGGGATCTGTCCCTTAGGCCTATACGGTTCGTAAGTTCGGACGATTCGTGGCGAGCTTGCGGTCATCGTCTTTCCGGCGGGAGTAGCACTATCGAATCGCCAGCCCTTTGGCGCACCGTCCATCCGTCGGCCTGCAGTCTGTTCGCGAGTGGCGTGCGCGCGTAGAGCCATGCGGCGTCGAAGTCCCCACGGGCCACCCACGCCCGCCATCCGGGTTGCACGGTCATGGCAGACAGGTACGCACTGACGTACTCACTTCCATATATCTCGGACCGTCCGTCGATCGCCGGCGACGAGTCTCGGGCACGCCATAGGATCCAGCCACCCTCACCGTACTCGTTCAGGACGCGAGCTTTCCCGGGCAGTGCGTCGAGCGTTGCCAGATGCCGAGTACCGTTCCTCGTTAAGGCCGAGCAGGCGTCTGCGCCAGCGTCCACAACGCGAGTCCGCAAAGCACCAGTCCGACAACGGCAACCGCTATCCGATCCTTCGGGTCAGGGGGTGGCGCTGCCTCAACGACACCTGAACGACCTTGCCGCGCAGCCAGTAGTTCGCTCAGCGCACGAGCGGCGATCGGGGCTAGGGCGATCGCCGCAATCGGGACTGATCTGTTGTAGATCGAGCCGAGGACGGCCGCGCCGAGAACGAACACGATCTCCACACTGGCGGCACTTGGCGCTCCGAAGTTGCCCAAGTGGCGACGATGATGACACCCAACAGCAAGGCGCCAAAATTGATTGGGTCTAGGACACTTGGCATTCCGAACTCGCCGATTAGTCGGGCGTCTCCCATCCGAAGTATTCGATATAGGTAAATCCCGGACGGCGTCAACATCGTCGCGGCGGCGCTGGCGAAGCCCACGATGGCGAATGGCCCGTAGACACGCCAGTGCCGCGGCCCACTCTCGATAATCAGTCCGGTGACAAGGAGGGCGTACAGCGCGAGTGCGGCCGGCCACATCGCATGTATGTTCGCCCACAGGGCAACGACTGGAATGAGCCACCAAGGAGGGCTTCGACGAACTCACCGCCGCCCGAAGCATGGGCAGGACGGCAGCCAAGATGCAGAATGAGATCAGTTGTGGTCGTTGGTCGCGCGAGGCAAGAGGGACCAAAGCGCCAACCCGGCTACGACAAGTGCTGGCCAGGGCCGACCTTCTCGCCTCGAACTCGTTATCACAAGGGACGCCAGGACGAGCATGGTTACGCATCTGAGCGCTATCACGCCACGATCCCCGGCTACCGCCGAGGCGAGATAGAGGACAACCTCACCCAACCACTCGTGTAAGACCCACCGCTCAGTAGAAGCGAACGACCATGTATCGCGGGTTGGAAAACCGCCTTGCAGCACCAACTGACCGGTCCGCAGGTGCCACCCAAGATCCGGATCTGACACTGGGCGAAGACCAGCCCAGGAAAAGGCCGCGGCGAGGCCGACTGCAGACAGCCTGTATGTGACTGCGGCGAGGCTTTTGTGGGATGGACCTGATCCGCTTGGCTCGGGCCGATCGGCCGGCACGACATTCGGTGGCTGATGCCTCTCAAGCTGGTTCTTCGCGGGGTTCATGACGTTGGCGGCTGAAGAATCAGGCGTCTTGGGTCGGAGTAAGTGACCCGCCAACCTAGGTCTTTGAGCCCATAGATCAGCGGTGTTCCCTGTCCCCAGAATTGCCGCGTCGAATTTGCCCCTTCGTACGAAGCCGCGCCAGCCTCGCCCAAGGTTCAAGGTCCGAAATTGGGAACGAACGTATTCTGGAGAGTAGATCTCGGTTCGGCCGTCTATCGAAGGACAACGTCCCGCGCCGACCACAAGAGCCAGCCGCCTGCCGCGTACTCGTTGAGCACCGTGGCCCGACCCGGCAAAGCGTCAAAGCCGCGCGCTTGCCGCGAGCGGGGGCTTACCCAGTAGCGAGAAACCGTGGGAAGCCAGATCGCGACCAAAATCGCGAATGCCGTGATTGCTGCCGCTGAAATCGTACGGAATCCCTTCAGAGGACTGGAACCTACTCGGTCACCCAACAGATTCTGCAACTCGCGAGCGGCGACCGGAGCGACAATGATCACAACGATGGGGATCGTCCGGTGATGTACGCCAAGCCGAGGAAAGCTGCGCCCAGCACGGACGCGACCTCAACGGCTGGCCCAATCCGTGATTCCCGTTGTGACCACCCCACAAGCACGATGGCGAGTAGCAAGTAGGCGCAGCCGTAGAAGGGATTGAGCAGCGGCGGCGCGGACCACTCAGTGACGAACTGAGCGTATGTACGAACATGCGCCGGTGCGAGGAGGAGCGCTGGGCCGTTAGGGGTGAGACATGCCGCTGCCGCGCATAATCCCACCGATGGCCACGAGCGGCAGCACGGCTTGCCATCTGCGTATGCCCAGGTCGAACAGCTTGCCGACGATGAGGATCCCATAGAGCACCAGCATGCCACCCACAAGCCGTGCAGGTTGGCCCAGGCCCCGATGACCAGCACGACCACCAGGGCGAGCGGTCGCTCTGAACCTGTCGGCGAAGGACAGGAACGACCGCAGCCAGCAGGCACCATGAAACCAACTGGGGCCGTTCTGCTGAGCCTGGGACGAGAGACAGCGCTACCAGCCCGACGCAGAGCCGCGACAGGGGCTGTAGGGGCCCTGCGACGGATCGTACTGCGAAGTAGCAATGCCGCCAAGAACCAGCATACCCAGCGCGTGAAGCGCGATGACCCCGCGATACCCGCCGCCAGCCAATAGCCGAGGTACATGAGACCTCGCTGCCCCACTCGTGGAGCAGCCAGGGTTGGCTCGAGAGCATGGACCAAGGATCCGAGCGGGTGAATCCCGTCGTGGACGATCAGTTCGCCGGTCCGAGGTGCCACCAAACGTCCGGATCACCGAGTGGGCGAAGCCCGAAGGCGGCGAAGCCCAGTGCGAGGGCAACGAGCAACACTCCACCGGGGATCCGGCCTGCGGGTCCCCGGCCGCGACGCGCCGGTCGGCGCTCAGGACTCACTGTGGCACGACTGGGCTACCCCGTCTCGGCGACAGCGTGGGCCGGGCCAACGGCCCGGCCCACGCTTGTTCGCAGAGTTCCCGGTCAGACGCCACGCCGCTGCAGTCGCTCTCGGCTACTGGTTGCAGTCGCTGCTGGCGGGGCCGGTCGCGTTCGACGGCGTTGGACTTGTCGAACGCGTCGCAGGTGTCCTTGAAGGCGCCCTTGACGAACGTGCCGAGGGCGAAGACGACCAGGATGATGATGGCGGCGATGGCGGCGACCAGGAGGCCGTACTCGACCGCCGACGCGCCCTCGTCGTCGTCTCGCCACTGTGGCGGTCGACGACCTTGCGGATGTAAGCGAGCATTTCTTTCAGACCTCCACGGTCAGATGATCTTGGGTGACCCCCCACGAGTCCCCTCTGTGCCACAGGATGTCGCCGCGGCCTCGCGGACGCTATCGGACCCAAGGGCACCTTCGGGGGCACTTTGAGACTTTCCAGGTGGCCCGAAAGGACTAGGGCCGGTCCGGCGTCTCCTGCCTGATCAGGCCGAGCCGCAGGGCGGTCATCAGTGCCTGTGCGCGGTTGGTCGCGCCGAGCTTGTCGTAGATCTTGGAGATGTGCGTCTTGGTCGTCGACTCGCTGATGTAGAGCTGGCCGGCGATCTGGGCGACGCTCAGGCCCTGGGCGAGGCGGGTGAGGACGTCCATCTCGCGCGGGCTCAGGCGCGGTCCGGTCGGCTCGAGCCGGCGGCGCATCGCGTCCGCCAGATCGCTGGCGGTGAATGCGCGGGGTGAGACCGACGCGTGCCTGGCCGCAGCGACGATGTCCTCGGCGGGGGCGTCCTTGGCCACGAAGGCGGAGGCACCGGCCTCGAGCGCCCCGAAGAGGTGCTCGTCGCCGGAGTACATCGTGAGGACGACGATGCCCATCTGCTCGGCCTTGGCGCGCAGCTCCTTTGCCAGCTCCAGGCCGTTCACGTCGGGTAGCCGGATGTCGACGATCGCCACGTCGGGGTGGAGCGTGTCGACGAGCCGCCGCGCCTCCTCGCCCGTGCCGGCCTCGCCCACAACGTCGAAGGTCTCGTCCCGCTCGAAGGCGCGTCGGAGGCCCTGACGGATCAGCTCGTGGTCGTCAATCAGGATCACGGAAGTCGTCATGTCCGCTCGGCCACCTCGTGCTCGTCGTTCGCGTCCGGGACGGAGGGCTGGCCGAGGGTCACCTCGACCCGGGTGCCCCCGCCCCGTCTGTCCGTGATGGACAGTCTTGCACCTAGTCGTTCCGCTCTCTCACGCATGATCTGCAGACCGAAGGAGTCCTTGCGTCGCTGCTGCATCCCGCGGCCGTCGTCCTCGACCACGAGGAGGGCGTTGGGGGGCTGGACCACGCAGGTGACCCAGAGGTTGTCGGCCTGGGAGTGCTTGCGCGCGTTGTTGACCGACTCCTGGACGATCCGGAGCAGCTGCGCCTCGGTCTCGTAGGGGAGCCGGAAGGGCGCCTCGTCCAGCGCCAGGTGCACCCGCATGTCCGTGGCGGCGCCGGTGGACCGTACGAAGTCGGACACGACCGAGCCGAGACCGGCGTCGTGGTTGACCTCGCTCCGGAGCTCGAAGATCGACAGCCGGAGGTCGCCGACGACCCGGGTCACCTGACCGCGGAGGTCCTTGAGCTCCTGGCGTACGTCGTCCTGCTCGGAACGGGCGGACAGGTCGTCGAGGACGTAGCCGAGGAAGGCGAGCTCCTGGGCGATGCCGTCGTGGATCTCGCGGGCCAGCCGCTTGCGCTCCTCGGCCGTGGCGATCGCCCGGACCTCGCTGAAGAGCAGGGCTGTCTCGATCCGCAGGGCGGCGTCGTCGATCTCGTCCATCAGGTCGTCGGCGGTGGTGAAGGTCCAGCGGCCGCGGCGCTCGGCCGCCAGGATCCCGATGGTCCGAGCGCCGACGGTGAGGGGGAGAGCCAGGGACGCGAGCCCGGGGGTGCCGTTCAGACCCCGGGGGGCGGTCGCGGGGCGCTGGTTGCTCCAGGCCTCGGCCATCGGGCCGTCGCCGGCGAGCGAGCTGTCCCAGTCGGGGAGGTGGCCGTCGCTGACCAGGGCGATCAGGCGGCCGGCCGGGCCGGGGACGAAGATGGCTGCCCGGTCGTACTCGGTGCGCTCCTTGGTGCGCTCGAGGAGCATCTGGCCGAGGCTGACGGCGTCCAGGCCACCGGAGAGCTGCCGGGAGACGGTGCGCAGCTGGCTGACCAGGCGGTAGGCGGCGGGGTAGGGCTCGTTGCGGTCGGTCGGCCGGACTCCGAGCCGCCGGGCCCACGCGGCCAGGGCACCGGTGAACATGGCGAGGACGATCCACTCGGCAGCGGTGCTGCTGTAGTCGACCGGATCCTGCTCGGTGAGCCCGAAGAGCCGCGCTGCCAGGATCATCGCCGACGAGGCCCCCGCGACGTAGACGGCACCTCGGATGCCGGCGACCAAGCCGGCGTCGAGGGCGGGCGCGAGCAGGTAGGGAAGCAGGGGCTCGTGCGGGCCGCCGTCGGACATGACCAGCAGCGAGACCGCGGCGGACTCCAGGACGGGGACCCAGGTGGCCTTCGGGCGGGCAGCCGCGAGCACGACCGCCACCACCGCGATGCTCAGCAGAGCGGTCAGGCGGCCGAGCTCCTGGGCGGGGGTGGCCGAGCGCAGGCTCTCGATGAAGGTGAGCCCGCCGCAGAGCAGGAGCAGCACGACGCGAGCCCCGATGCTGAGCTTCTGGCGGTCGAGCACTCCGAGGCTGACCGCGAAGCCGGACATCGCCACGACGCGACGGTGCCACATGCCAGCCGATTTCGACAGCATCTCGGGCATTCGGCCTGCGTGGCGGCCCCGCGGCTGATTCCATTGGGACCATGGACACGGGTCTTCGGCAGCTCAGCCAGGTGCTGGACACGGCTGACGCCAAGCTCCGGCAGGGTCAGAGCGCCGCCGGTCAGGCGTGGCCGACCGGCTTCGACCCGCTGGACTCCTACCTGAGCGGCGGCGTCCGCAGCGGCGAGCTGGTCCTGGTCGGCGGGCCGCAGGGCTTCGGCAAGACGATGTGGGTGCTCCAGGCGCTGCGCAACATGGTCGCCGAGGGCCATCACGGCGTCTACTTCTCCTACGAGCACGACGAGTACACCGTGCTCGAGCGGCTGATCGCCCTCGAGGCGGGCCTGCTCTACGGACCTGAGGCAGTCGGGATGCGGCGGATCCGGGCCGCCCTCGAGGCAACGGACGGCCAGGGCGAGACCCAGCTCGCCGACCGACTCAACGACACCGCCGGCGGCCGCGAGGCGCTGCAGATGGTCCGGAGCTACTCGCCGCGGCTGTTCTTCGCCCGGTCGAACGGTGCGACCTCCGACCTCCGTGAGGTGGCGCAGCGCACCCAGGACATCATCGACCAGACCGGCCAGCTCCCGGTCGTCGTCGTCGACTACCTCCAGAAGGTGCCCGTCCCGGACGGGCCGGACGCCGAGGAGGAGCGGATCACGCTCGTCGCCGAGGGTCTGAAGGACCTGGCGCTGCGCCTGCAGATCCCGATCATCGCGATCGTGGCTGCCGAGCGCGAGGGCCTCGTCGCCGGCAAGCGGCTGCGGGTCAACAACCTGCGTGGCTCCTCGGCGCTGGCCTACGAGCCGGACGTCATCCTGCTGATGAACGACAAGTACGACGTCGTTGCCCGGCACCACCTGGTCTTCGACGTCGGCAACGCCGAACGATTCCGCAGCTGGGCCGTCATGACGATCGAGAAGAACCGGTCCGGCCTGGACAAGATCGACCTGGAGTTCCAGAAGCACTTCGAGCAGGGCCGCTTCGACACCAAGGGCAGGGTCGTCAGCGAGCAGCTGGTCGACGAGCGCGTCTTCGTCGAGTAGCGGGCCGGCTGCGGCCGCTCCTCACCGACGGTGCACGGATGCCGCGACTCAGACGACCGGGTCGAGGAACGGTCGACAGAGCGCGGGCCAGGGCGCGTACGTCGATCGCCTCACGCAGCTGGAGTGCAGCCGCGCCCAGGGACTGCCTGGCGGCCGTCAGGTCCGCCCGCCCGAACGGCTTGTCCCGACGCGCCAGGAGGATCACCGCGTCCACGTCGGAGACGGGCATCGCCAGGAGGTTCGGCCAGCTGGCCAAGTGGGCGCCGCTGAGCTTGGTCCGCGCGATGTCGGTGTCCCGGATGAGCAGACCGTGACCCTTGCCGATGACCTCGGTCACCAGCCAGTGCGTCGACGGGATCTGGACGCGCTCCTCGAGCGGGCGCAGGCGGTCACCGGCCGCGACCCGCCAGACGTCCCCGTCCGGGACGAGCACCGCTGACGCCTCGCAAGGAACCACCGACGAGCACCGGACGCGCGCCATCTCGGCAACCTCGGGGAGCCGGCTGAGCCGGCCGACGAGCGGTAGGAGCTCGCGGACCAGGTCGATCGCGTCCGCGCGCACCTGGCTGGACTGGTTGGTGAGACTCGACCGAGGTGGCCGACCGCACGACCGCCGGCGGAACGGGTGCAGCCGAGGGAATCGACGGAGGTACGGCTACTGGAGCGGTCGCCGAGTGCCCTCGGGGTCGGCAGCGGCTCTGGCACCGACGAGTCGGGCACAGGACTGAGCAACTCCGTGTCTGAAGCGCCCACCGACGCGAGCTGGGGGAGGGGATTCGGGCTCCGGTCGAATCCCGCCGACACGAAAGGCACGGTCCACAGTCGAGAGCAGCGACTTCGGTGCGATGGGCAGGGAGATCAGGTGCAGGTCGGGATGGTCGGCGAAGAGCCCGTCCCAGCCGTCCGTGTCGTTTGCCACTACGACGACCGGTTGCCGGTGGCCGCTCGCTCGGAGATCGACGACCGCCTCGGCCGTGGCACCGGCGGTCTCCAGGTCCAGGACCACGACGTCCTCGGTCCAGGTTCGCTGGAGCCAGCCTGTCGTCGGGCGCAGCTCGCTGAAGTGATGGTCGGGCGAGTGCAGGGTCAGCGTGAAGCCGGCCCGCTTCGTGACAACGACTACCGACGTCACCGAGACCTCGCCTACTTCTGGAAGAGTGCGTGGTAGATCTGCAGGCCGGCTGGCCCGATGACAACGATGAAGAGGGTCGGCAAGATGCAGAAGATCAGCGGGAAGAGGATCTTCACCGGGACCTTTTGCGCCGCTTCCTCCGCCCGCTGGGAGCGCTTGAGTCGCATCTCCTTCGCCTGGATGCGAAGCACCTGGGCGATCGGGATGCCGAAGGCGTCGGCCTGGACGAGGGCCGTGACGAAGGTTCGGACGTCGTCGACATCGGTGCGCTCGGCCATGGCCTTGAAGGCGTCGATGCGCCCCATGCCGATCTGCATCTCCTGGAGGACCCGGAAGAACTCCTCGGCCAGTGGTCCCTCGGTCTGGCGAGCCACCTGCGACATCGCGGCGTCGAAGGCGAGGCCCGCTTCGACGCTGATGGTCAGGAGGTCCAGGGCGTCAGGGAGTTCCTTGCGCATCCGGTCGGCCCGGTTGTACGCCTTTTGGTAGAGCACCATGTTCGGTGCGAAGAAGCCGGCCACTAGCAGGATCAGCCCGAGAACGATCGTGAAGAGCACGCCGAAGCTCAGGAAGATCGGCAACAGCAGGATGGTCGCAATGACGCCGGCGAGCGCGCCGAGCACCTTGAACGCGAGCACGCGCTCGACATCCCAGCCCGCTGGCGAGCCGGCGGCGTCCAAGCGCTTGCGCAACTTCTCGACCTGACCGTCCGGAGTCAGACGTCGACCGAGTCCAGTGCTGCGGTTGACCAGTGGAGCGATGACCCGCTCCTTGAACGGGCGGTCCAGCTCCGAGCGCATGCTCGCCGGTGCAGCCTGGAAGGCCTGCACCGCTGCCAGGCTCCGACCGACCTGCTCGCGCTCCCCGGTGAGCACGCCGATCGTTGCCAGGACGATCACCACGGCGACGAAGATCGCGGCCAGGCCGACGATGAGGGCGACATCAGCCATCGATCAGACCTCCACGTTCACGATCTTCTTCATCCACAGACCACCAACGATCATCAGGATGACGCCACCGGCGATCATCAACCACCCGAGCGGCTCCTCAGTGAGCGTCAGGATGTAGCTCGGCCGCGATACGAGAAGATAGAGCGCGAAGACGATTGGCAGGCCGCCCAGGATCCAGGCCGACAGACGGCCCTCTGCCGACAAGGTCTGGATCTGACGGCGGATGCGCGCCCGGTCTCGCAGCGTCGCCGCGACCGTGATCAGGAGCTCGGCCAGGTTGCCGCCGACCTCGCGCTGGACGCGGATCGCCATGACGACCCAGGCCCAGTCCTTGCTGCGCATCCGGTCGGCGATGGTCTCGAGCGCGTCCTCGATGGGCACACCCAGGCGGGTCTCGACGAGAGCCCGGTTGAACTCGGTCGCGATCGGGTCCTGCCCGTCGCGCACGACGCTGTCGACTGCCTGTGGGAGCGAGTAGCCGGCCGACAGGCTGCCCGCCATCAGCTGGAGCGTGTCCGGGAGCGAGTCGACGAACGACTTGCGCCGCCTGCTCTCCTTGACACTCAGGAACATGAACGGGCCGACCGCGGCTGCCACGACCGCGATGATGGTCAGGACGATGCTGCCGCCCGAGATCGCGAATGTCACTACCGGTACGAGGAGGAAGATGCCGGCCTGGATGAGGATCCACTCGGCCGGCTTCAGCGGGATGGCGCCGGCGTCGAGACGCCGCTGGAGGCTCTCCTCGAGCCCGCGCTTGGCCGTCAGTCGGCCCGCGAAATCAACGGCCGTGTGCGCCACGTTGCTCTCACCGAACACTGTGCGCTCACGTCGCTGCTCCTTGGCCTTGCCGCGGTTCAGCGTGTAGACGGAGAGCTGCTTGCTGACTCCGCCCGTCTTCTCGGGGACTGCCGCGTTGAATGCGAACGCGAAGATGCCGAGCAGACCGACGAAGAAGACGCCGATCGCGAGCCAGACGAACCACGAGTCCATCCAGGGTCCCGTGGCGATCGCCGTCGCCTTCGGGGACGAGTCGATCGATGGCGGAGCGACCGACTCGCCGCTGATCAGGCCCAGCGCGGAGGCGGTAACCGTCTCGTCGTCGACGAGGCCGGTCAGCTGGAGGGAGACCTGTCCGGTAGGTGCGTCGTCGGGAACCTCCGCGGTGACGACGAGCTGCCGGGAGATCTGCTCCGCGGCCGACTGGAACGTCGACAGCAGCTCGTCCGAGTCTCCACTCTGAATCACCTTCCCGCCACCGGCCGAAGCCAGAGCGTCGAGCTCCTCACCTCCGGCGGTCGTCTGGAAGGCGACTGCGTCGAGCGAGATCTTCTGGTCATCGACGAGTGACGTTGCCTCGTCGAGGGTCGCTGTGCTGCCCTGCTCGTTGCCGTCGCTGAGCAGCACGATGCTGCGGACGCCCGACGTCTCCGAGGGTCTGTGCGGCCAGCTCAACACCGTCGTACATCGCCGTGCGACCGGACGCCTGTAGGCCGTCGATCGCTGTCGCCGAGCGCCGCGCGATCGTCGGTGGGCTCCTGGACCAGCTCCGCATCGGCATCGAAGGTGACGAGCCCGACCAGGACGTCGTCCGGCACCGACTCGATGAAGGCGCGTGCGGCCTCCTTCGCGCCGTCGAGACGCCCCGCGTTGTTCATGCTGCCGCTCGTGTCGATGACCAAGATCGTTTTACGAGTCAGGCTGGCTCCGGACTCGTCGAAGAGCTCGGCATCGGACGGGATGACCGACCCGTTGAGGGCCAGCTCCACGGACGTCGGGTCGATGGTGGACTCGGTCCCCGTGGCCTCGAAGACGATGCTGATGCCGTCACGGGAGACCCGGACGTCGCTCGCCTTGCCCTCCGCCGCGAAGGCGGGCGAGGCGACCGTCAGTCCGGCAAGCACCACGGCCGCCGCGACCGACAGGCGTGCGGTCATGCGTGGGGTCATCGCTGCATGAACTGTTCGAACGAGAAGAGCTCCGGGTTCACCTGCACGCCGTGCTCGGACAGCTGGTTCAGGAACTTCGGTCGCAGACCGGTGGACTTCAGGCTGCCCAACGATCGGCCGTTGTCGTCGAAGCCCATCCCGTGGTCGAACTTGAAGATGTCCTGGAGGGTGATCGTGTCGCCCTCCATGCCGACGACCTCGGTCACGTGGGTGATCCGGCGGGTGCCGTCCTTGAAGCGGGTCTGGTGGACGATGAGGTCGAGCGCGCTGGCCACCTGCTCGCGGATCGCGCGCATCGGCAGGTCGACACCTGCCATGAGCACCATGGTCTCGATGCGGGCCAGGGCGTCCCGCGGCGAGTTGGCGTGTGCGGTGCAGATGGACCCGTCGTGACCGGTGTTCATCGCCTGGAGCATGTCGAGCGCGGCAGCGTCGCGGACCTCGCCGACGACGATGCGGTCAGGACGCATGCGCAGGGAGTTGCGGACCAGGTCGCGGATCTTGATCTCGCCGCGACCCTCGATGTTGGGCGGGCGAGACTCGAGCCGCAGGACGTGCTCCTGGTGGAGCTGCAGCTCGGCCGAGTCCTCGATCGTGATGATGCGCTCGTCCTCGGGGATGAACGAGGACAGCACGTTGAGCGTCGTGGTCTTGCCGGCGCCGGTGCCGCCGGAGACCAGGATGTTCAGCCGACCCTTGACGCAGGCGGCCATGAAGTCGGACGTCGCGCGGCTGATGCTGCCGAAGTTGATCAGGTCTTCGTAGGTGTACGGGTCGGCGCTGAACTTCCGGATGGTCAGCAGGGACCCGTCGAGGGCGAGCGGCGGGATGACGGCGTTGACTCGGCTGCCGTCGGGCAGGCGGGCGTCGACCATGGGGCTGGCTTCGTCCACCCGGCGGCCCACGCGGCCGACGATCTTGTCGATGGTGCGGCGGAGGTGGGCCTCGTTGGTGAAGCCGCCCTCGACCTTGTAGATCTTGCCGTCGCGCTCGATCCAGATGTCGTCGAAGCCGTTGACCATGATCTCGGTGATGTCCGTGTCCCGCAGGAAGGGCTCGATCGGCCCGTAGCCGAGGATGTCGTCGGACACCTCCTGCGCGATCCGGGTGCGGTCGGAGGTGGTGAGCGGCGTCTCCTCCTGGGCCAGCACCTCCTGCAGCGTGGCGCGGACCTTGGCCTCCAGATCGGTCTGCGTCATCCGCGCGTCGTAGAGCTTCGGCCCGAGCGTCTCGAGCAGCTGCTGGTGGACGACCTGCTTGACGTGGCTGAAGGGATCGACGTGCTTGGCGGCCTTGCCCTGGTGGGCGAGGGCATCGGACTCGACCGGCTCCAGCTCCGTTGCGTCGACGCGCTCTCGGCGCGCCGCAGCGAGGCGATCGGCGAGGCTCATGTGGTCGGTGCCTTCCTGCGCAGGAATCCGCCGCGACGGTCACGTCGCAGCGACTCCGGGACTCCGCCGATCGGCGCGAGGGCGACGTGCTGCTCGGCGAGCTGCTTGATCGCCTGGGAGACGGGGTGGTTCGGTTCGTCGAGCATGATCGGGACCCCGCGGTTGATCGATGCGGGCACGCTGCGCGACGACGGGATCTGGGCGGTGATCTTGGAGTCCAGTGTCGCCTCGACGTCGTGGAGGGCGAGCCCAACCTTCGCGTCGGCGCGGTTGAGGATCACCCGCCACTTCTCCCGCGGGTAGTTGAGGAGATCGAGGGTCTCGAGCGTGAGCTTCAGGTTCTTCAGCGCCGGGACGTCCAGCGTCGCCAGCAGACCGAGCACCTCGCTGGCGTCGAAGGCGGCCAGCACGTGGTCGGTGAATGCCGGAGGCGTGTCGACGACGACGTAGTCGAACATGCCCTTGAGGATGCGCAGGACGTCGGCGACGAGGGATGCGGGGATGCCCTCCGCAGCGCCTGGCTCCAGTGGTGCGACCAGTGTCGTCAGGCCGGGGGAGTGCGGCGTCAGGAGTCCGGCGAGGCCGGCCTCGTCGAGCGAGCCGGCGAGCGGGACGGCGTCGGCGATCGTGTGGGCGGGGAAGAGCTGCAGGGCGATGGCGACGTCGCCGAACGCGAGGTCCAGGTCGACCAGGCAGACCTCGCGTCGTCCCGCGATCGGCGAGGGCGACGGCGAGATTGGTCGCGATGGTCGTCTTGCCGCAGCCGCCCTTGGCGGAGAAGATCGTCACGACCCGCCCGCGAGGGCCTTCCTCCTCGCCGTCGATCGATCCTTCGACCTGCTGACGGATCTGTCGGCCGACATCGTTCGCCCGGCGGACCGCATCGGCCAGGGCGGACAGCTCGCGATCGGTGACGACCTCCCGGACGCCGGATCGGAGGGCCTCGGCGAGCACGCTCGTGTCGAGGCGCTTGCGGACCATGATCACGCCGAGCGCCGGGTTCTGGCCCCGAATGGCGCGGGCGAAGTGGAATGCCGCCTGTGTGTCGACCGTGACCCCGAGGACGACGACGGTCTCCCTCGGCGTCTCGTCGAGGTGCCTGCGCACCTGGTCGAGCCCGGTCAGGAGCGCGCAGTCGCCGCCGATGGCGGCCGCGAGCGTCTGGGCTGCATCGATGTCGTGGTCGACGACGACGGTCATGTCAGGAGGTTCCGATCAGTTGAACAGGTTGTCGACGTTGACGCCCGGGCCGGGCGACACGTCGGAGGAGTCGTTGCGCAACCCAAGGTAGAGCGTCCCCTGGGTCTCGGCGAAGGTCAGTTTCTCGATCTGCTGCTGAGTCAGAGCGAGGGTCATCGTCGCTCGCGGCAGCGCCTCGGGGTTGGCCTTGGTCGGGTCAGTCGGCGGGGTCGCCGTGACGTTGCCGACCGCCAGGACCTGGATGTCCGGCAGCAGGAGACGAGTAGTGGGCTCGTCCTGGTTCTGGCTGGCGGCCGGCGAGGTGAGGAAGATGGACACCCTGCTCCCGGCGTTGACGAAGCCGGCCACGCGTGCCGTGTCGCTGAACGTGTAGCTCGCGGCGAGCAGCCCCTTGGGGATGTTGATGCCGGTCACGGCACCGGTGGTCTCGCCGAACAGCTGCGTCAGGATCTGCTGGCCGGGGTAGATCGGGCCGATGGCGACCTGGCCCGCGAGCTCGCTGATGTCACCGACGGCGCCTTCGGCCACCGAGTCCTTGGGGATGCTCGTGAGCGCCATCAGGTTCTGCTCCTGCGCCTGCTCAGCACTCGTGCCGGCCGGGATCAGGGCGGAGGCCACCAGGACGTTCTGCGGCTCGGCGTCCGCGATCGCCCGGTCGTTGGCCTGCTTGGCGTAGAGGTACACCAGGGTCGTGCCGATCGCCGCGATCACGATCGCCGCTGTCAGGAGTGCTACGCGACGCCCCACCGATTACTCCCTGTGTTGGTACTAGGCCGTACGTGTCTAGTCGACACGATGACGCTCCCGCTGGAGGGCGCGCAGGCGAACGGTCGAAATGGTCCGATTGGTCAGAGCATCGATGCCGCGTGGACTAGTCACCGGATCAGCTTGCCGACACCTCGCGGGATCAAGGTCGACCGGGAGCCGTCTGGGACCATTGACAGCTCACCACCGCCGGCGATCTCCAGACGCCGGGCGACGAACTGGGCGCGATCCTGGAAGTTGGCGCCCTGACCGGCGAAGGTGAAGTAGCTCTTGGGCATGAACAGTGTCCCGTCGACCACCAGGAGTGCTCCGCCGCGGAGGCGGTTCGCCTGGGTGGGCTGGTCCGTCCCGAAGGTCGGCGCCCAGAGACCGAGTGAGTCGAAGCAGGCCGGCGTGGGCGCTGTCGTCGCCGGCTGCGCGAGGTCGGCGGGGACGCAGCTGGGAACGGGGGTCAGATGCGTGAGTTGCTTCCCGTAGGGCGCGGTCCAGAAGACGGGGTCCGAGGTATTGATGTTGACTCGCCCGGCGACATACATGAAGGCCTGGTTGATGATCAGGGCGCCGGCGTAGAAGCCGTTGCCGTTGCCCGTGACGGACCCACCGACGTAGATGTTGCCGCCGTCCGGCCCTCGGTCTGCGATCGCCGCGTACGTGGGGGTGGTGCAGGACGTGTAGGCGTCTGGGTTGAAGCGGATGCATCCGCCGGCGGCCGCGTCGACATTGCCGCTGAAGATCACCCTCCCGTGGAAGTCGATGCTCCCGCCATTCGCCACGTGAAATTGAGGGCAGTCGACGAATGTGTCGCCCGTGACCACCGTGCCGGCAGCGTTGTGATCGCAGGCACCGCCGCTGATGCGATTGGTGCCCGGCGCGGTGCCCCACGTTGCCCGGGCCGATGAAGCCGAGGTGTTCTCGGCGAACGCCTTCCACTGGTCGACGTAGTTGCGTGGGCTGGGCAGCGGTGCGGCCGGGTTGGGGGACGGGCAGGACATGACCCCCTCCTGGCAGTTGTACCTGGCGATCCAGGGCTCCTCGCCGATCCGCGAGCCCGCGATGGGCACTGGGCAGAGCGCCGCTTGTGGTGAGGCCTGCAGGGTCGCTTCGCTTGCCGACTTCCCCGGCGTGCAGTTGGCGATGGCGGCCGTGTCGTATGCCTTGACCGCGTTCCCGACCGCCATCGCATAGGACGAGATGTACGCGGGCCCAGCTGTGCCGTCCACCGCCCAGATGTGGTTGACGCTCGAGGGCGCCTTGATGGTCTTGGACTGACCGTTACAGGCCACCTCACCCGTGCCGTCGCCGTCCGAGTCGATGGCGATCACGCCGGGAGTCGAGATTCCGTTGACGAGAGTGGACGCCTTGACAGTGACCGACCCCCCACCGGTGACGAGTAGCGCGTCGCAGGAGTGCTCGTCGAGCACGACGAGCGGGGCTGCGATGTCGCCAGGCCCGTCGTCGGGAGCGGCGACACCGACGCTGTGGGACACGGTCCCACGGGTGGCGTCGATGTCGCCCCAGACGGCCGCGAACGGCGTGGTCCGGTCCTGCGTGATGGCGACACCTACCCGAAGGCACCTCGTCCCGTCCTGGGCGACGCTCGTGCCCTGGTCGGGCAGGTCGTAGGAGCGATTTCGCTCATGGTCGGGATCCGTCATCAAGGGGGAGTTGTTCGGAACCGGCCACGTGACGTGCAGCGTCCGACCTCCAGGGAGAGGAACAACGGCCGTCCTGGCGACTCCCGCCGCGCAGACGGTGGCGGCATTGAACCCGGTGTGCGCGAACTTCGCCCTGCAGTCGTTCAAGGAAGCATCGGTCACCGGGACGCTGGACATGCCCAGGTCAGCCCGTGCGTAATTGACAGCGGCCACGCAAGCCTCGAACGGCTTCAGGCCGCTGAGCCCGAGCTTCGAGGCTCCGGCGATGGCCGCTGAGTCGGCGGCGGCGCGGTTGGCGCGCCTGTCCATCCGCATCATGCCGAGGTCGATGACCACCGACGTGATGCCGATGAGCAGGACCAGCAGCATCGCGTAGAGGATCGCGTACGCCCCCTGGTCGCCTCGGAGACGGCTCACGGCGCCTGCCTCTCGTACGGGATGTCGCCCTTGCTGACCAGCTCCCACTTCTTGTGGATGAACACGCCGTTGAGCTCACCGTCACGACGGACGAGGACCTGGACCCGGTTGTCGTCCCGGCCGTCCTCGAAGCACTTGGAGGTCGGCGACGTGTTGTAGCCACGCGGAACACCGCTGTACATGCTCGTCGTGTTCATGCCCGAGGCCGCTGGTCTCGCCGCACGTAGGCGACGCAGATGTAGCCCTCGCCGTTGGCCTCGGTGGTGATGTCGGCCGTCGACGATCCCCAGCCCTGGGTCTTGGCGAGGTCGTGGACCTGCTGGAGCCAGGTCGCGATGTCGTACTCGCCGGTCGGGACCGGGGTCGGCCGTCGTGATGGGCAGGGTCGTCCCGAGACGAGCGGCGTCGCGGGAGGCCTGAGTGATCGTGAGGTTGTGCCAGAAGAGGATGCCCGCCGACATCATGCCGAACGCAAGAACCACGAAGATGGGCAGGAGCAGGGCGAACTCGACCGCTGCTGCGCCGTCCTCGTCGCGGGCGCGACGTCTCGCCCCGGGCATGAACTTCCTCATCGACCCCCCTTCCGGCGAACTTCTCCAACGCTATCTTCGGGGCAAGCGGCCATCCGGTGTGCATGGCGCACCAGATTTGGTCCCTTCAGATGCCCTGACTAGTCAATTCTGACTATGGGACCATGCTCAGCCGCTCGAGACCGTCGACGACGACTCGGGACCTGCACCGTCTCGTCCTGCCACTGGCTCGCCGACCGGGTGAGCGAGAGCCCCGCCAGGCAGGCCATCGGGGTCGCCACAGCCAGCGGGAGCCAGGCCCAGGGCGCGAGCGCCACGATGGACAGGACCATGGCGATCCAGGTCGTCCGCCAGGCCAGCCTGGCCGAGTAGGCGACCATCGCTCCCGGCGGAGCCGGGGTGTCCCGTCGGCCCCGCAGGTCGGACCGGTGCGGCGAGCGCACCGAGACGCGCATGCAGAAGGACGCCACGGCCAGCGCGGTGACGACCAGGGCCGCGAAGAGCGCGGTCAGCTGGGACGCGGTCGGGGAGCCGTCGGCCCGGAGCGCGCCGACGACCAGGGCACCGGCCTCGGTGAGCGCCGCGAACTCGATGATGACCAGCGCCTTCGCCCAGAAGCGCAGCTCGGGCGAGACCGGCAGTCCCTCGAGCGTCAGCGCGCCCGGGCCGTCCACCCCGAAGGCGTTGACCCCGAACAGCAGCCCGGAGCCGGCGGCCACCAGCCCGGTGAGCAGGACGAGCGAGTCCCACCGTGGCTCGGTGATGGCGGCGATGGCGCCGGGCAGCACGGCCATGACGATGGCGCCGCGCCGAAGCGGCGCGGAGCGCCAGACGCTCGCGCGGTCGATCTGCATCAGTGCCCGGAGGTCGCTCGTCGCAGTCGTGCGGCGACGTACCGGACGGGTCTCCGGCTGCAGCCCGCCGTCGCTCACCCGTCCCGAGCGCGAAGCGGCAGCCGCGCTCGCCGGCGTAGAACGCGACGACCCCGGTCGACGATCAGAGCAGGACGACGATCGCAGCCACGGGCGCAGGCCTCGCGCCCACGGACAGGCTGCTGCCTCCGAGCCCTGGACGGCGCTGATCGCGATCCGCTGGGTCGGCAGGTCGTTCGAGCAGCCTCGTGAGGTTGCCCGTGAACTGCACGATCGCGAGCGACAGCGACCAGGCTCGCCGCGATGATCCGCAGCGACCAGCGACCGTCGCGGCGCTGACGCACGCCCTCGAGCCACCACGCCAGCGGCCTGGCCGACGACGGTCATCGAGACGGCGTAGACGATCGTCGTCACCAGCGCGAGCGAGACGAGCGGCCCGGGAGCGGCGACGTAGGACGTCACGCCGAGCAGCAGCAGGAAGTTGGTCATCCACGCCAGGTTGGCCGGGGCGAGCAGCAGCGTGGAGCCGAACACCGTCCGGTCGCGGACCGGGAAGGCCACCAGCTGGTCGCTCGGGAAGAGCTCGCTGCCACCGGCCGAGCTGGCCGGCGACACGACGGCCAGCACGAAGAAGGCGGCGAAGGTCGTCGGCGCCAGCAGGGCGAAGTTGAAGCGGATGTCCGGGTCGTCGGGCGCGAGCTGGCCGGCGACGATCGCGACCACCGCGAGCAGGGGCAGCAGCAGGAAGGCCAGGAAGGCCGCCTTGCGCTGGCGCGGCGGAGCGCAGCATCCGCCACCGCAGCGAGAGCAGGGCGCGCAGCTGGCCGCTGCCACCGTCCGCGGTCACCGAGCGCGGTGCTCACGACAGCATCGAGCGGTAGCGCGCCGCGCCCTCGACGCCGCTGAGCTCGGCGGCGGGCGACGCCCCGACCACCCGGCCCTGCCGCAGCACGACCGCCTCCTCGCAGGCCTGCACGGCCAGGTCGAGCAGGTGGGTCGAGATGAGCACCGCGGCGCCGCCGAGGCGGGCCTCGCGGATCAGGTCCATGGCCGCCTCGACGCCGAGCGGGTCGACGCCGTCGAAGGGTTCGTCGAGCAGCAGCACGTCGGGGCGGTGGAAGGCGGCGAGCAGCACCGACATCCGGCGGGACATGCCGTGCGAGAAGCCGGCGGTCACCCGGTCGGCCTCGCCGCCGAGGTCGAAGCGCTCCAGCAGGTCGCGGGCGCGGTCCTCCCAGTCGGGCGCCAGCCGGCGCATCCGGGCGGCCAGCGCGAGGTGCTCCCACGGCGTGGCCCGGGGGATCAGGCCGCCGACGTCGGGGCAGTAGCCGACCCGCTCCTTGACCCCCTGGCGGTCGGTCCGGATGTCCAGCCCTGCGATGCGTACGTCACCGGCGGTCGGCGGCAGCACGCCGGCGAGCACCCGCAGCGTCGTCGACTTGCCGGCGCCGTTGCGCCCCACCAGGGCCACGGAGGAGCCGGCCGGCAGGGTCAGGTCGACGCCCTCCACCGCCACGACCGTGCCGAAGCGGACGTGGAGGTCGTGGACGTCGACGACGAGGGACACCCAGGAATCTTCGCCCATGTCGGGCGCCTGCGGGGGAGCTTCAGCTGTAGAGCGCGTCCACCTCGGCGGCGTGGTCCTTCATGACCACGGCCCGCTTGAGCTTCATCGACGGGGTGAGCGCGCCGGACTCCTCGGTCCACTCGACCGGCAGGATCTGGAACTTCTTGATGGCCTCGGCCTTCGACACCGCCTTGTTGGCGTCGTCGACCGCGCCCTGGATCTCGGCCTGCACCTCGGGGTCGTCGGCCGCCTGCGCGAGGGTCAGGCCGGACTTGCCGTGCTGCTCCGCCCAGGCCGGCAGCGCCTCCTCGTCGAGGGTGATCAGCGCCGCGATGTAGGGCTGCGCGTCGCCGACGACGATGCACTGGCTGACCAGCCGGTGCGCGCGCACCCGGTCCTCGAGCACGGCCGGCGCGACGTTCTTGCCGGCGGCGGTGACGATGATCTCCTTCTTGCGGCCGGTGATCCGCAGGCAGCCGTCGTTGTCGAGCTCGCCCAGGTCGCCGGTCGAGAACCAGCCGTCGCGCAGCGACTCCCGGGTGGCCTCGGGGTTGTTGTAGTAGCCGACGAAGACCTGGCCGCCCTTGACCAGCACCTCGCCGTCGTCGGCGATCCGCACGGTGACCCCGGGCAGCGGCCGGCCGACCGTGCCGATCTTGATCATGCCGGGCGTGTTGACCGCCGTGGCCGCCGTGGTCTCGGTCAGGCCGTAGCCCTCGAGCACGGTGAGGCCGATGCCGCGGTAGAAGTGGCCCAGCCGCGGCCCGAGCGGCGCGCCGCCGGACACCGCCCAGCGCACCTTGCCGCCGAGCGCCGCGCGCAGCTTGCCGTAGACCAGCCTGTCGAAGAGCGCGTGCTTGGCCTTGAGCCCGATGCTCGCGCCGCCGTGGTCCTGCGCCTCGCTGTAGGCGATCGCGGTCGCCGCCGCGGTGTGGAAGATCTTGCCCTTGCCGGCCGCCTCGGCCTTCTGCTCCGAGGAGTTGTAGACCTTCTCGAAGACCCGCGGCACCGACAGGATGAAGGTCGGCTGGAAGGTCTGCAGGTCGGCCAGCAGGTTCTTGACGTCTGCGGTGTGGCCGAGGGTCCCGCGGGCCATCACCACGCCGATCTGGATCATCCGCGCGAAGACGTGCGCCAGCGGCAGGAAGAGCAGCGTCGCCGCGCCCTCCTCGCCGAAGATGTCGGCCAGCGTCGCGCTGCGGTCCTTGAGGCTCACCACGTTGGCGGCCTCGAAGAGGAAGTTGCCGTGGGTCAGCTCGCAGCCCTTGGGCCGCCCCGTGGTGCCCGACGTGTAGATGATGGTCGCCAGGTCGTCAGGCTTCGCGGTCGTACGTCGCTGCTCGAGCTCGTCGTCCGCGACGTGGCTGCCCGAGCCGGTCAGCTCGTCGACGGCGCCCGTGTCGATGCACCACACGTGCTTGAGGTCGCTGAGGGTCGCCTTGACCTCGTCGACGACCGCCATGTGCTCGGGCGTCTCGAGGACCGCGCCGACCGCGCCGGAGTCGCCGAGGATCCACTGCACCTGCTCGGGCGACGACGTCTCGTAGATCGGCACCGTGACCGCGCCGGCCGTCCAGATCGCGAAGTCGACCAGCGTCCACTCGTAGCGCGTCTTGGCCATCAGGCCGACCCGGTCGCCGGCCTGCACGCCCGCCGCGACCAGGCCCTTGGCGACGCCCTGCACCTCCGCCAGGAACTCGCTGCACGTGACGTCCAGCCACAGGTCGCCGGAGCGCTTGCGGAAGCAGACCTTCTGCGGCACCTCCGTCGCGTTGAGCACGATGATGTCGGTCAGGTTGCCGGTCGTGGCGGGCTCCGCCAGCACCGGTGAGGTGTACTCGTTCACGGTGGGTGCGCTCCTGGGTGGGTGCCCGCCACTGCTCGGCGGGGCACGAGGTTGGCCGTGACCATACTGTTACGCCGTGGCATCCGACCACCAGGCCGCCGACACATCGCCCGGTCACGCCGTCGCGCCGCCCCTCGTGGACATCGCCGACGACACCTTCCTGCGGGTGCCGCCGCCGGTCGTGGCCAGGCTGGTCGCCGACTCCGGCTGGTGGATCCGCTGGTGGCCCGACCTGGTCCCGCACACCACCCGCGACCGCGGGCTCAAGGGCCAGCAGTGGACCATCACCGGCGCGCTGCGGGGGAGCATGGAGGTCTGGCTCGAGCCGGTCGCGGGCGGCACCGTCGTCCACTGGTACCTGCGCGCCGACCCCGCCCGTCCGCGCGTGGCCCGCTCGCGGCGACGGTGCCGGCGGGAGCGCGAGCGGCGGGTCCGCGGCTGGAAGTCCCAGATGTACGCCCTCAAGGACCGTCTCGAGCGCGCCGACTCCACCTGAGTGAGCACCACCACGCCCGACGCCGATCTGCGCTGCCCGCAGTGCGCTGCCCACGTCCGCTCCGGCTCCGACTGGTGCACGCTCTGCTACGCCGACCTCCGGCCAGCGCCGGCGCCTGCATCCACCCCCGTTGAGCCCGTTGCTGCCGCGTCCGCCGCGCCCGCTGGGCCGGTTGCCGCCGCGACCGCCGTGCCCACCGAGCCGGCTGCCGCCACCGCGACCCCGGCCGCCGACTCGCCCGCCGCGCCCCGCGGGAAGCACGCCAAGCACTCCACCCGGCCCAGCGCGGAGGAGACCGAGGCGCTCGCCGCCCAGCTCCTGGCCCAGCTCGCGGTCGAGGAGTCCGGCTCCCCGCTGGGGAGGCTGTCCTCCCTGACCGACACGACCGGCAAGAAGGCGGGTCTGATGATCGGCGGCGCAGCCGCCCTGACCCTGCTCATTTTCGCCCTCATGGCGCTCGTCGGCGCCCTCCTGTAGGACGCTCAGGCGGTCGGCGTCCCCTGGTGGAAGCGGACTCTCCACTGACCGTCCTCGCACCGCACCCAGACGGAGCTCCGCAGCGATGTGTGCTGCCCGCCGGTGAGCCGGAACGTCACGAGCACGACATCGTCCGCCAGCGGGGTGGCCGCGAAGTCGACGCCGGCCCCGTCGAGGGTCGGGTCGGCAGCCAGCCCCTGCAGTACTCCGTCGCGTGTCCACACCCTCCCCGAGGCGCCGTACTCGAGGAAGTCGGGATGCAGAAGGTCGCGCAGGCAGGCGGCGTCGGCCCGGCACTCGGGGTCCAGAAGCCGCTTCTCGAGGGAGACCACCTCGGTCAGAACGCTGGCGTCCATCGAGTGTCACGGTACGAGAGAGCGGGCGAACGAACTGCTCAGACCCGGTTCATCAGGACGATCAGGATCGCCAGCCAGAGGACCACGGTGACCAGTGCCAGGGCGAGCAGGCGCCGTACGTGCTCCTGGCTGCGGGCGTGGACCTGGTCGTCGAAGACCTCGCCCGCGTGCACCTGGAGCTTCTGGAAGCCGTGCAGGATCTCGACCGTGTGCAGGCTCAGGCCCTTGGCCCCGGTGGACCGCTGCCCCTGGGTGTAGGCGCTCTGCCGCCCGCCGTCGTCGGGCAGGCCAGTGTCGCCCGAGTGCGCGCTGAAGCCGTTGCGGCACGTCCCCACCATGCAGCAGCGCGACGGATAGCGCCAGAGGCCCAAGGTCAACGTCGCGTCAACGCCGGCGGACTCTCAGCGACCGAGGACCTGCGCCACCTTGCCGCCGGAGACGGCCCTGCTGCCCTCGCCGGGAGGTCGGTCTTGATGCCAGGCGGTCGGTGACGCGTCACTCACGGTGAGCGACAGGGCCCGACCGCCTCCGACGGGGGCGAAACGACCGAAATCGTCAACGGCCCGGCCGCATGAGCGACCGGGCCGCCTCGAGCGACGGTGTCGGGTCAGCGACCCAGCTTGTTGTCGATCTTTTCGACGGCGACCTTGGCGACCTGAATGGTGGACTTGCGCATTTCGCCCACCTGGGCGCCGGTCAGGCCGCCCACGACGACCTGCGTTTCGCTGACCACGTGGTGGCCCCACTTGGCTCCGACGAGGATCGCGGTGACCGGCGTCTCGACGCCGTCTGCGTCGAGTCACGATGCCCTTGATCTTGAAGGCGGCGGTCTTGTCGGCGAAGTCACCGACCTTGGCCTTGGAGATCGTGAAGGTCTGGCCGTCGTGCTGGAAGGAGTCACACTCGCTGTAGCGCGCGACCCACTTGTTGACCTCGCGCCCGGCCAGCTTGGTGGTGTCGAACGACTTGAGGCGCTCGGTGATCCAGGACTCCTGCTGACGGAACTGGAGGGCCCGTGCCGCCTTGGCGTCGACCCCCTTCGAGGTGTACTGCGCGGATGCACAGCCGTGGAGGATGCCTGACATCCCGTCGCTGACCGCGACCTTGTGCCAGTTCTTGCCTACTTCCTTCGCAGTCAGCAGGGCGCCGACGGCTTCGTCGTGGCTGACCGCGGCTGACGCCGGGCTCGCGGCGACCAGCGACAAGGCCGTGACGGCGATGGTGACGAGCAGCAAACGGATGCGCATGAGGGGACCCCCCTGGGTCGATGATCGTTGTGGCGCCGACCTTAGACCGGGCGGGGCCGGTCGTGGGCGGATTCGGCAAGCCCGTCCTAGTAACCTTCGCCGCATGGCCGACCGCACCGAGTCCAGCATCAGTGTCGACGCGCCGCCGGCCGAGGTGATGGCGGTGATCGCCGACTTCGACTCCTACCCGGAGTGGACCGGCGCCGTGAAGGAGACCCAGGTCCGCTCCACCGGCTCCAACGGGCGCCCCACGGAGGTCTGGTTCAACCTCGACGCGGGCGCCATCAAGGACCAGTACGTCCTGGCCTACACCTGGAAGGCCGACCGCGAGGTCCGCTGGCAGCTGGTCGAGGCCGAGCAGATCGTCAAGGCCATGGACGGCGCCTACCTGCTCGAGGACAACGGCGACGGCACGACCACGGTGACCTACCAGCTGGCGGTGGACGTGAAGATCCCGATGCTGGGGATGATCAAGCGCAAGGCCGAGAAGGTCATCATCGACACCGCGCTCAAGGAGCTCAAGAAGCGGGTGGAGGCATGACGGAGGGCGCTCGGGACTTCGGCCGACCGGCGGAGGAGCCGCCCGGCGGACCGGCGGAGGAGCCGCCCGGCGGGCCGCGTCGCAGCCAGCCGCCCCACGGCTCGCTGGCCGAGGAGGCCGCCAAGCTGGCCGACGTCGCGCAGCTCTGGCTGAAGGCGCACTCGTCCGGGGCGGGTGGCCGGACCGGTGGCGGCACCGGTGACCGCGCCGACGACCCGTGGGGCGCAGCCACCGACGACGCCACCCGGCCGGCCCACGACGGCGAGGCGCCGGAGTGCCGCACCTGTCCGATCTGCCGGGCTCGCCGCTTCGCCAACAACCTGGACCCCGAGGTCCTCGGGCACCTCTCCGACGCGGTCGCGTCGCTCGGAGCTGCGATGGCTGCGCTGAGCCGCAGCCGCAAGACTGGCTCCCCGTGACGGGCTCCCCGTGACGCTGACGATCGGCGTCGACATCGGCGGCACCAAGGTCGCCGGCGGGGTGGTGGACGCCTCCGGGCGGATCCTCGAGCAGCACCGGGTGACGACCCCGGCCCGCGACGCGCAGGCGACGACCGACGCGATCGTGATGGTCATCGAGAAGCTGCGCGGCCGCCACGACGACATCGAGGCGGTCGGGCTGGGCATCGCGGGGTTCGTCGACGCGGCGCGGTCGGTCGTCTACTTCGCTCCCAACCTGCTCGGCTGGCGCGACGGCCCGCTGCGCGCGGAGGTCGAGAAGCGCATCGGGCTTCCGGTCGTCGTCGAGAACGACGCCAATGCGGCCGCCTGGGGCGAGGCCCGCTTCGGGGCGGGCCGCGAGGAGGGCTGCATCGTCTGCGTCACCCTCGGCACCGGAGTGGGCGGCGGGATCATCGTCGACCGGCACCTCTTCCGCGGCGGCTTCGGCGTCGCCGCCGAGATCGGGCACATCCAGATGGTCGAGGGCGGTCGGCCCTGCGGCTGCGGGCAGCGCGGCTGCTGGGAGCAGTACGCCAGCGGCGGGGCGCTGGTGCGCGAGGCCCGGGAGCGCGCCGAGGAGGACCGGGGCGCGGCCGAGCTGCTCCTCGGCCTCGGTGACGGCACCCCGCAGGGCATCGCGGGGGAGCACGTGACCTATGCCGCGCACCGGGGTGACCCGGTCGCCATCGATGCCTTCAACACCCTCGGGCACTGGGTCGGCCAGGGGCTGGCCGACCTGGCTGCGATCCTCGACCCGGAGGTCTTCATCCTCGGCGGCGGGGTCTCCGAGGCCGGCGAGGTGCTGCTCGAGCCGACCCGCAAGGCCTACGAGGAGCTGCTCACCGGCCGCGGCCGCCGGCCGTTGGCCGAGGTGGTGCCGGCGCAGCTGGGCAACGACTCGGGGCTCGTCGGGGCCGCCGACCTGGCCCGCGACCGCTGAACCGACGCTCGACCCGGGGACTCAGGTCGTGTCGGAGGAGAACTATTCGCTGTAGGCCCCGTCTCGTGTGGACTGCCTCGCACAGCAAACCGCACTAGTCGCGAATTCGGCGCTTTTCGCCGCGTACCTCACGGAAAGTCGTAGCGTGCGACGCGCCGTGCTGATGGTGCACACTGCGCTGCAGATCACGTGCCAGGACGGTGCCGACGTCGTCAACGACCGGCACATCGACGCCGCCCTCACCTACGACGAGCGAGGTAGCCGGTGATCCGAACAGAACCTGTCGTCCGACGTCCCGCTCCTCGCGCCGCTCAGCGCGACCGAACGGGCCGAGGTCCTGGCGGCCGCGGTGACCAGGCGCTTCCGCCGGGGCGAGACCGTGATGCGCGAGGGTGAGCCGGGGGAGTCGCTGCACCTGGTGCGGTCGGGCACGCTGGCGGTGCGGGTCTCGACGCCGGCCGGTGCCACCGCGACGCTGACCGTCATCTCGGCCGGGTCGTCGTTCGGCGAGCTCGCCCTGCTCGGGGCCGGCCACGTACGCACCGCCACAGTGATCGCGCTGGAGTCGGCGGAGACGCTGGTGCTCACGCGCTCCGCCTTCGATGCTCTGCGCCGCAGCCACCCGGCCGTGGAGCGGGTGGTCACCGAGGCGCTGGCCCAGCGCGTGCAGGAGCTCAGCAGTGCGCTGCTGGAGGCGCTCTACGTGCCGGTGGACCGGCGGATCGTCGCCCGGCTGGTCGACCTCGGCCGGATCTACGGCGGGGGAGCCGGGAACGGCGAGGTCACCGTTCCCATCACCCAGGACGACCTGGCCGGGATGGCCGGCACGACCCGGCCGACGACCAACCAGGTGCTGCAGCGGCTTGCCGACGAGGGCGTGCTGCGCCTCGGCCGCGGGCGCATGGAGCTGGTCGACCTCGAGTCGCTGCGGACCCGGGCCGCGGCGTGGGGCTACTACTAGGACCCGACTCTCGGGTTCCTATCGCTCGCGGCCGTCGATGTCCTCGGCGATGACCTGGTGGACGACGTGACCCTGCACGTCGTCCTCGTCCTCACCGAGGGCGTGGTAGACGACGTGACCCTCGACGTCCGTGGGAGGCGTCGGCCTGCGGGGCCTCAGCGGGTGACTCATCCGACTCGCCCGCGGGGTCGATGTGACCCTGCACGTCCTCGGGGTACTCCCGGTCGCGCAGTCCGCGCGGTCCTCGCTGCATCTCCATGGGGCCCTCCGTGGTCGGGCGCTGGGCCGGGTGCGGCGCATCCGGTGACTGGATCATCACCTGTCGGGCAGGTCGCCGTCTGTCGTTCGACTGACAGAGCAAGCTCTGCTGTTCCGGGGGGAATGCTGGCCCAGTCAGCGGCAGCCGGCTGGGTCGGCCTGCTCCGGCACGGCCTCGAGGTCGAGCATCAGGTCGATGAGGTCGTCAGTGGTGAGCGGCGGGCCGGCGGGCCGCTCGAAGATCTCGGCCGGCAGCCGGACCTCCTCGACGGGGACCAGCTCGAGCAGCACCTCGAGGGTCTCGCCCTCGACCTGGTAGCTGATCGTCTCGGCGCAACGCGGGCACCGGAAGTCGACGTGCGCCTGACCGGTCGGCTCCTCGAGGACCAGCCACAGCTGCTCGGCGCGCAGCTCGATCTCCCCGCAGGTCGGGCAGATCGTGGCGACCATCGCGTCGATGTTCATGGCTGGGCTCCGGGGTGTCTGGTGCGTCGGGTGAGTGGACTACCTCGAACGTACGAACGCGGCCGACCGGCGCCCATGGTGCGAGCCACACGCCCGGTGGGGTGACCACCACACCGCGTGCGGTCAGCCGCACCCTGCGTCGGTGAGCCGCCCCCGGCGGGCGTGCGGCCCACGCCATGGGACCGGAGCGCGGCACTCCCTAATTTCGGAGGAGTCGGCGGCGCACCTCCGCGCCCTGGTCACCCAGTCAGCCCTTTCGGGGCAGGAAAGGCACGGTCATGTCTCGTCTTCTCTACCGGCTCGGACACTTCTCCGGTCGTCACCCCTGGCGCATCCTGGCCACCTGGGTTCTGGTGGCAGTGGCCGCCTTCATGCTCAACGGGAGCATCGGTGGCGCTCCCGACGAGAGCTTCAGCCTTCCCGGCGCTGAGTCGCAACGCGCCGCCGACGCCCTCGAGGACCGGTTCCCGCAGGAGTCGCTCAACAGCTCGAACGTCCTCTTCCACGCCGAGTCCGGGCTCAATGAGCCGGACACCAAGCGAGCCGTTCAGGAGGCTGTGACCCAGCTCGCCGAGGGCGCGCACGTGATCGCCGTGGCTGATCCCTACGACCCCCGTGGCCCCACTCTGAGCGAGGACGGCACCACGGCCTTCGCGACCGTTGCCTTCGACACCCAGGAGATCGGCCCGGAGGAGTACGAGCAGGCGCAGGACTCGGTCAAGGGTGCCCGTGACGCCGGCGTGCAGGTGGAGTACGACGCCGGTCTCGGTCTGGCTGCCGGTGCCGCAGAGCCGGGCAGCGAGAAGATCGGCATCCTGGTCGCCGTGGTCGTGCTGGCCATCGCGTTCGGCTCCCTGGTCGCGATGAGCCTTCCGATCGTGGTCGCGCTGGTCGCCCTCCTCGTCGGGATGAGCACCATCGGTCTCGTGTCCGGTGTGCTCGCCGTGCCCGAGATCGCCACGATCGTCGCGATCATGATGGGTCTCGGCGTGGGCATCGACTACGCGCTGTTCATCCTGGCCCGTCACCGCCAGACCCTCGAGACCGGCGTGTCCGTGCCCGAGGCGATCGGCCGGGCCAACGCCACTGCCGGCCTGTCGGTTCTCTTCGCCGGCACCACGGTCGTCCTGGCCATCGCCGGCCTGCAGGTCTCCGGCATCCCGATGATGACGATGATGGGCTGGGCCTCCGCGATCATGGTCGCGATCACGATGATCGCTGCCGTGACGTTGCTGCCGGCACTGCTCGGCATCGCCGGCCGGCGCGTCAACAGCCTGCGCGTCCCCTTCATCAAGCAGAAGCCGGCCAACAACCCGCGCTCGAAGTCGGCCCGGTGGACGGCCAAGGTCGTGGCCAAGCCGGTCCGTTACGGGGCCGCTGCGGGCATCGTGCTCGCGACGCTGGCGATCCCGACCTTCGCGATGCAGCTCGGCTTCCCGGACGCCGGCAACGACGGTCCGAACATGACCACCCGCAAGGCCTACGACCTGATGGCCGACAAGTACGGCGCCGGCGTCAACGGCCCGCTCGCGGTCGTGGTCGAGACCAAGGGGTCGCCGAGTGCCACGGCAGTTGTCGACGCCCTCGCCAAGGGCATCGCTGCTGACGAGGGCGTCGCCTCGGTCGATCCGGCGACGTACTCGGAGAAGAAGGACCTGGCGATCATCAGCGTCACGCCGACGACGGCTCCGCAGGACGCCAAGACCTCGGCCCTGCTCGAGCGGCTCCGCGAGGACGTCGTGCCGGCGGCCGTCGGTGACACGACAGTGCAGGCGTCGGTGACCGGTAGCACGGCCATGGTCGAAGACATCTCGTCGCGGATCCAGCAGCGGATGCCGTACTTCCTGGCAGCGGTCATCGGACTGTCGTTCCTGGTCCTGATGCTCGTCTTCCGGTCGATCCTGGTGCCGCTGAAGGCGGCGCTACTGAACGTGCTCAGCGTCGGTGCGGCCTACGGCGTCGTCGTGGCGGTCTTCCAGTGGGGCTGGGGTGCCGGCCTGATCGGCGTGCACGACACCGTGCCGATCATGCCGCTGGCGCCGATGCTGATGTTCGCGATCCTCTTCGGTCTCTCGATGGACTACGAGGTCTTCCTGCTCAGCAGGGTGCGCGAGCAGTACCTGAAGCACCGCGACCCGAAGCGGGCCGTGGTCGAGGGTGTCGGCTCCACAGCTCGGGTCATCACCAGCGCAGCGCTCATCATGATCGCGGTCTTCGGTGCCTTCATCCTGGCCTCCGACGTCGTGACCAAGATGTTCGGTGTCGGTCTGGCCCTGGCCGTCCTGCTCGACGTGACCCTGGTCCGGATGGTGCTGGTGCCGTCGGCGATGAGCCTGCTCGGTCACAAGGCCTGGTGGCTGCCGAGGTGGCTGGACCGGATCCTGCCGACCATCGACCTCGAGGGCGGCGACGAGATCGTGCTTCCCGAGCAGCGGAAGGCCGCGGACGAGATCGCGGACGGTTCCGCGGACGAGGAGCGTGAGCCGGCGCTCGTCTGAGGCGCCACTGCCTGATCCCTGCTCGACCCCCAGAGCCCTGGTGCGGCCGGTCACCCGACCGGTCGCACCAGGGCTCCGTCGCGCGGTGGGGGACGCGCGAAAGCCGGGGGCGTCGCCCTCTGCTGGACGTCGCCCCCGGCGGCCCCCCCTGCTCGCCGTCTCGGTAAGCCCCCCGGACGGCGAAGTGGATACAGCTACTTGCGCTCCCCGTCCTCCTTGCGGCGCACCAGCTCGACCACGTGGCCCTGCACGTCGTCGGGGTTGTCGCCGCTGGGCACGCTCGGCTTCGGCGCAGGCGAGCTCGGCACGCGGGTGCCGTCCTCGCCGATGGCGTAGGCCTGGTGGCCCTCGACCTCGGGGTACTCCCGGTCGCGCAGCCCGCGCGGTGCCTTCCGCCTGTCCACCATGTCGGCCTCCGAGTCAATGGTGTCTGCCCGTCGGAACGGGCGCCCTGCTTGCCCTGATCCTGGTCCGCTCAGGAACCGCCCGTCTGTCGCCTGGCTGACACAGACCCCCTAAGTTGATCCCCGAACGGTCGACCTGCCCTGAGACCCCGGGAGTGCCCACGTGACGGACGGCGGCGCGACGGTCCCCCCTGACGGCTTGCGCGCGCTGCGCGACCTGGCAGCGACCATCGGCCCCGCCTTGGCGCCGCCCGGCCACCAGGACCGGCTGCAGTCGCTCGTCGAGTCGGCGCGGGATGCGTTCGGCGCGCAGGCCTGCTCGATCGCGCTTCTCGACGACGACGAGCGGACCCTGGAGTTCACGGTGGCCAGCGGCGCCGGGGCCGAGGGCATCGTCGGGATGCAGGTGCCGGTGTCGGTCGGTGTCGCCGGCTGGGTGGTGTCGTCCGGCCAGGCGATCGAGATCACCGACGTCACCCGCGACCCGCGCTGGGCGGCCGACATCGCCGAGAAGACCGGCTACCTGCCGAGGGCCATCCTCGCCGCGCCGCTGGAGACCGAGCAGTCCCTGATCGGCGTCATCGAGGTCCTCGACCGCGACACCTCGCGGCCCGGGGCCGAGCGCGACCTCGTCATGCTCTCGATGCTCGCCCTGCAGACGTCGCTGGCTGTCGAGTCGGCCCGCCTCTTCACCGACACCGGCCGGATGCTGCTCGACGCGCTCGCCACGGCCGGGGCCGCCGATCCGGAAGCGGTCGCGGCTGCCCTGAGCGCCACGGCCGCCGACCGCCAGGCGAGCGTCGACCCGGACCTCGCCGAGCTGGCTGCCCTGCTCGCGCGGCTCTCCGAGCGGGGCCACGCGGAGCGCCGGCTCGCCGTCCGTCTCGTCGCCGAGGTGCTCAACTTCGCCGACCGGCGGCCGGCGCAGTGAGCGGCGCCCTGCCGGCCTGGTCGTGGCAGTTCGCCCGCGGGCACCTGCCGTCGGTGGCTGCCCTGCCGGTCGACCAGCCGCTGACCCGTGAGTGGGCGTGGGGCGGCGCGACCGGAGCCGGTGTCAAGGTCGCGGTCGTCGACAGCGGCGTGGACGGGTCGCATCCCGCGGTCGGGGGAGTGGCCGGCGGCGTGGTGGTCGAGATCGACGCAGCTTCCGGACGTACGACCTTGGTGGAGGGACCGCACGAGGACCTCTACGGCCACGGGACCGCCTGCGCCGGGCTCATCCGGCGGGCAGCGCCGGAGTGCGAGATCTACAGCGTGCGGGTGCTCGGCGAGCGCCTCTCCGGCCGGGCCTCCGCCTTCGTCGCCGGGCTGCGCTGGGCGGTCGACAACGGCATGCACGTGGCCAACCTCAGCCTGTCCTCAGGCCGCGCGTCGCAGTTCGCGACCTTCCACCGGGTGGCCGACGAGGCCTACTTCGCGGGGACCGTCCTGGTCTGCGCGGTCAACAACATCCCGATCCCGTCCTACCCCTCGGAGTTCGCGGCGGTGCTGTCCGTGGCGGCGCGGGCCGGCGACGACCCCTTCGACTACGACTACAACCCGGACCCGCCGGTGGAGTTCGGTGCGCCGGGTGTCGACGTCGACGTGGCGTGGACCGGTGGGCAGACCATCCGGGCGACCGGCAACTCCTTCGCCTGCCCGCACGTGACCGGCCTCGTCGCGCGGCTCCTCTCGAAGCACCCGGGCCTGACGCCGTTCCAGGTCAAGACGGTGCTGCACGCGCTCGCCTCGAACGCCCGGCCTGCGGGTAGCGCCTCCGTTGCTGGGTAGCGTGCGCCCGTGGCCGACATCGACTTCCGCATCCTGTCCTGGAACATGCACGGGCTGCGGGACGACCGCGCCGCCCTGACCCGCATCGTGCGCGACGCGGACCCCGACGTCGTGTGCGTGCAGGAGGCGCCGAAGTACCTGCGGTGGCGCGCGCGGTGCGCGGCGCTCGCGCGCGGCTGCGGCCAGATGTACGTCGCCGGCGGAGGCTCGACGGGCGGAACCGCCCTGCTGGCCAACCTGCGCGTCGACGTGAAGGGCGCCACCGAGCTCTGCCTCTCGCGCCAGTTCCTGTGGCCGGCCCGCGGGGTGGCCGGTGCGGTGGTGGCCCGCGGTGGAGCACGGCTCACCGTGCTGTCGGTGCACCTGCCGCTCTCGCCCGAGGAGCGCCTCGCGCACGCCATGCGGGTGCTGTCGGTGCGGCACGGCCTCGGCGGCGCCCACGCGCTCGCTGCCGGTGACATCAACGAGCGGCCCGGCCACGCGGCCTGGCAGGCGTTCGCCGACGGCGGGCTGGCCGACCTGGGGCCGGGCAGCGGGCCGACCTTCCCGGCATCAGGTCCCGACCGGCGGATCGACGGCGTCTTCGGTACGTCCGGGCTGGCCACCCGGTCATACGAGGTGCTCGACGTGCCCGGTGTGGACCGCGCCAGCGACCACCGCCCGGTGCTCGTGACCGTGGCAGTGCCCACCGACGATGACCCCGCGTCTGCTTGTGCGTCGACAGACATGGACAAGTGTTGACTTGACGGTCTTTCGCGCCACGCGCATCGTGAGTTCGGGGTTCGATCAAGGGGGGTCGAGACGCGCATGCCCGCGGACGACGGAGCACAGCCGGGGGATCGTGGGGACGGCGGCCGCGATGACGCCGACGACAACGATCTCAACCCGGACGCCTACGACCCGCGGATCCTCGACCGGTCGGTCATCTCGATCCCGCTGCTCCGCCGGATCCGGCACGCGCTGGAGACCGGCCGGGCCAAGCCGATCCCGGTCATCATCGACGTCAATCTCTACTACCCCGGTGGCCGTGCGGCCGCAACGGAGCGCGCCCTCGAGCTGATCACCGCCGCGATGAAGGAAGCCGGCGACAAGGATGTGGAGCAGGGGGCCGAGCCGGAGGCGCGCGGCGGGCCCTACATCGTGGCCCAGCTGCAGCCCGCCGTCATCAGGAAGCTGGCGACGTTGGACCGCGAGTCGGCCGGTGCCAAGGGCCGCGCCGTGTACCGCGTCTGGCCCGACTTCGTGGCCCGCGCGCTGCTCGACAAGTCGGTGGCGACGGTCAAGGCCGACGCGGTGCGGGCGTCCTTCGCGGCGCACGGCGAAGGGATCACCTGGGCGGTCCTGGACACCGGGGTCAACAAGGCGCACCTGCACTTCAAGGAGCACGCCAACCTCGACGGACCGCTGGACCACGTCGACTTCACGTCGCCCGGCCCGGACGACGCCGCCTGGACGGACGCGAGCGGGCACGGCACGCACGTGGCCGGCATCATCGCCGGGAGCGCGGCTGGCACGAAGTCGCGGCCGCTGCGAGCCGTCCGCTACGAACGCGACGAGCTGGGCGACGTGTCCGACCGCCCGGTGCCGCTGACCGCCATCTCCGGCGTCGCGCCGAAGTGCACGATCGTCAGCTACAAGGTGCTCACCAACGAGGGCCTCGGCCGCACCAGCGACATCCTCACCGCCCTCGAGCACATCCAGACCATCAACGACCACGGCCGGATGATCAAGATCCACGGCGTGAACCTGAGCCTCGGCTACGACTTCGACCCCGAGTGGTTCGCGTGCGGGCAGAGCCCCCTGTGCGTCGAGATCGACCGTCTCGTCCGCAGCGGCGTCGTCGTCGTGGTGGCCGCGGGCAACACCGGTTACGCGTACGCCGCGGACGCCGGTCAGAAGCGCTCCATCGCCGCGGGGCGGGCGCTCACGGTCAACGACCCGGGCAACGCCGAGCTGGCCATCACCGTCGGGTCGACGCACCGCGACATGCCCCACGTCTACGGCGTCTCGTACTTCTCCTCCAAGGGACCGACCGGCGACGGTCGAGCCAAGCCGGACCTGGTCGCGCCGGGGGAGCGCATCCTGTCCGCCGCGGCCGGCGAGATGCAGAAGGCGGCGGTCGGCGGCCGTGCCGGGAGCCGGAAGGTCGACTACGTGGAGTCGAGCGGCACGAGCATGGCGGCGCCGCACGTCTCCGGCGTGATCGCCGCGTTCCTGTCGATCCGCCGCGAGTTCATCGGCCGGCCCGAGCGGGTCAAGCAGATCTTCACGTCCACGGCGACGGACCTCGGCCGGGTCCGGGACTTCCAGGGCCATGGCCTCGTCGACGCCATGCGTGCGATCCAGTCCGTCTGAGGGGAACCGCGATGTCAGCGCTCGACCACTACGACTACCGCCAGCTGCAGGTCGCGAAGGACGGCTCGCTCGTCGACCGTGACCAGGTGCGCGCGCTGCGCAAGCTGGCCGACGACTCGACCGACGTCCTCGTCGTGTCGCACGGCTGGAACAACGACATGGCTGAGGCGCACCAGCTCTACGAGCGGATCGCGACCAGCCTGGACGCCGTGCGCGCCGCGTCGGACGCCGGCGGGTCGGACCGCGCGGTCGCGATCTGCGGGGTGATGTGGCCGTCGAAGCGCTTCGCCGAGCGGGCGCTGATCTCCGGGGGCGCCGCAGCGGCCGGCTCGGTCGACCCGCACCTCGGCGAGGACGTGCTCGACCTGGGCAGCGCGTTCGACGGCGACGAGGCGCAGGCCACGATCGAGGAGGCCGCTGGCCTGGCGGGTGAGCTGGAGCACTCGGCGACGGCCCGGCGGCGCTACGCCGACCTGCTGCGCTCGCTCGTCACCCGCGAGGAGAGCGAGCCGTCGGACGCGATGGACCAGTTCTTCGACCTCGACGGCGACGAGCTGATGGAGCGGATCGAGGCGGCTGCCTTCGACCTGATGACCGAGGTGCCGCCGGCGGACCAGCCGGGAGCGGCCGCCGGCCTCGGGTCCGCCCAGGGACTGTTCAGCGGCCTCGCCTCGAAGGGCCGCATGCTGCTCAACATGGTGACCTACTACGAGATGAAGAACAGGGCAGGCACGATCGGTGCCCGCTCGGTCGGCCCGGTGCTCGCCGACAACGTCGTGGGCCGGGCCCGGCTGCACCTGGCCGGCCACAGCTTCGGCGCCCGGCTGGTGACGGCCGCCGCCTCGGTGCAGGAGCCGGGAGCGGTCGCCTCGATGTCGCTGCTGCAGGCAGCCTTCTCGCACAACGCGTTCGCCAAGAACTGGAAGCCCGGTCGCGACGGGGCGTACCGCGCGGTCATCACCTCCGGGATCGTCGACGGGCCGGTCGTCATCACCCACACCCGCCACGACGTGGCCGTCGGCATCGCCTACGCCATGGCGTCGCGGATCGCCGGCCAGCAGGACTCGGCCATCGGTGACGCGTCGAGCCCCTACGGCGGGCTGGGCAGCAACGGGGCCCAGCACACCCCGGAGGCGGTCGAGGAGACCCTCGGCAAGCTCGGCTCCCACTACGACCTCGAGCGCGGCCGGCTGCACAACCTGCTGGCCGACGAGTTCGTCAGCGGGCACAGCGACGTCAGCGGCCAGGAGGTCGCGTCCGCGGTGTGGCAGGCAGTGCTCGCCGGCGGTCCGCCCCGGGAGCCGTGACAGCCCCGACAGCCCCGGCTGGTCAGGCGTCGGAGCCGGGGCGCTCGCCCTCGCGGTAGGCCGGCACCAGCTCCAGCGCGAGCTGCTCCAGGAAGAGGCCGATGTCGGTGACGATCCCGCGGGCCTGCGCCGACCCGCGGTCGGCCAGCTTGGTGACCGTCGCCGGGTTGATGTCGACGCACACCAGCGGCACCGACGCCGGCAGGATGTTGCCGGTCGCCACCGAGTGCAGCATGGTCGCGACCATGATCGCGAAGCCGACGTCCTTGAGGCCGGCGCGCATCGCCCGCTGCCCCTCGATGACGTCGGTGTAGACGTCGGGCAGCGGCCCGTCGTCGCGGACCGAGCCGACCAGCACCCACTCCTTGCCCTGCGTCACGAGCGCGTGCATCACGCCGGACTTCAGCACGCCGGAGTCGACCGCCTTGGTGATCGAGCCCGCCTTGCGGATCTGGTTGATCGCCCGGATGTGGTGCTCGTGGCCGTGCTCGACACCGCGGCCCTGCGTGAGGTCGACGCCGAGCGACGTGCCGAAGAGGGACGCCTCGATGTCGTGGGTCGCGAGCGCGTTGCCGGCGAAGAGCACGTCGACGTAGCCCGCGTTGACCAGCGACACCATCGCGGGCGCCGCGCCGGTGTGCACCACGGCCGGCCCCCCGACCCAGAGGATCTTCTTGCCCTCCTCCTTGACCTCTCGCATCTGCTGCGCGATCTGGCGCACCAGCAGCGCCTGCGGCTTCTCCGACGACACCTCGGAGTTCATGAACTCGAAGCCGCCGGTCGAGCGGTCGATCGTCGGCAGCGGCACCACCTTCACGCCGCTCGCACCGCACACCACGCGGTCGCCCGCGCGGACGTCGCTGACGGCGATGGTCCGTGCCCGGTCGCCGACGACGACGATGCCGCAGTCCATCTCCGGGTTCTCGACCGGCACCCAGTTGCCCTCGAGCCGCACCACGGTCTCGAGGTTGGTCGTCGAGTAGAAGTCGTCGGGGAAGACGCCGTCGGTCTCGACCTCGCCCAGCACCACCTCGCCCGGGTCGGTCGGGTTGACGCCGTGGGTCATCAGCCGCATCACGATGCGCGAGATGGCCTCGGGGTCCTCCGACCGCACGGTCAGCTGCGCGTAGGACTCGTCGACCGGCGTCTTGCCGACCTCGAACTTGTCGATCGTGTAGTCGCCGCTGTACTCGAGGATGTCGTCGAGCACCCGCGACAGGACGCCCATGTCGATGAGGTGGCCGCGTACCTCGACGGTCTCGCTGTGCACGGTCGTGGTCCTTCCGATGACGACTGGCTCTGACGACTCGCTCTGACTGGCTCTGGCGACTGGCTAGACGACTGCTCCGTCGTCCGGGCCGGTGTCCGTCGGGGGGCGGTCCTTCATCCGAGCGATGAGCGTGACGAAGCCTGCCATGAACGCCACCAGCGACAGCAGGCCGACCCACCCGGCGAGCGGGAAGCCGGCCAGCGCGGCGAGCACGATCAGCAGCGGCCCACCCAGCGCACCGGCCCACGCGAAGCGCGTGACGGTGTCGACCTGCGGCAGCGGCGGTGGGGGCGGCGGCTCGAAGTGCTCCTCCGGGTCGGGGCGCGCCATGGGGGGAGCGGGGGTCGCGGCACGGAGGTCCTCGAAGGTGGAGTACGTCCGGAAGCGGCCGTCCGAGTCGTCTCCGGACGTACCGTCGTCGTCCCCGCCCTCACCCGGGCCACCGCTGGCCGGTGCGTCGGGCAGGTCCTCGCTCGCCGGCCAGCGGGGGACCTCGTCGGGTGCGTCGAGGTCGAAGTCGGCGACGATGCCGGCCCACGCGAGCTCGTCGGCGACCTCGGCGAGGTAGCGGTCGGCGACGTCGCGGGCCTCGTCGCGGCGGCGGCTGTCGACCCACACGGAGTCGCTGGGCTGGAGGGGGAGGACGGTGTCGCCGTAGGGGCCGCGCTTGCCCGGTGTCGGCGCGCTGTAGGCGGCGACGTCGACGTCGCGCAGCCGGTCGAGGAGGCCGTCGACGAGATGGGTCTCGACGTCGCGCAGCCGGTCGTAGGCAGGTGCGTGCAGGCCGTTGTCGCGGCGCGGTGCACTGCTGCTGGACGGGCCCATGTCGCTCAGGTGGGGGTCTTCGCGAGCTTGCGGACGAAGTCGAGGCTGCCCTCGAAGATGGTCGGCGCGTCGTTGTCGAGGGTGGCGACGTGGTAGCTGTCCTCGAGCAGGACCTCGCGCACGTCGTTGGTGCTGGCCTTCTCGAGGAACATCCGGCAGCTGTCGGGCTCGACGACGTGGTCCTCGGTGGAGCGGAAGATGAGGGTCGGCTGGGTCACCTTGTCTAGGTCGCTGCGGGTCGTCAGCCAGAGGCGGCTGAGCTGGTAGGCCGCCTTGACCGGGATCTTGTCGTAGGTCTGCTCGACGGCACCTGGCTTCTTGATGTCGCTGCCGATGCCCGGCCAGCTCGGGACGGCCCAGCGCATGACGGGGAGCAGGAACCGGTCGGGCCGCTTGGTGAGCAGGCTCGGGTTGACCAGCACCAGCCCGCGGATGGCGTCGCCGTGCTGCTCGGCCAGCCGGATCGCCAGGGTGCCGCCCATCGAGAGGCCCATGACGAAGACGTCGTCGCAGGTCTCCTGGAGCTGCGCGAGCGCCCGGTCGAGCTCGGCGTACCAGTCCTCCCAGTGGGTCAGGTTGGCTTCCGCGATGGTCGTGCCGTGGCCGGGCAGCCTCGGCAGGCTGACCGTGAGCCCGGCCGCGGCCAGGTGCTCGGCCCACGGACGAAGGCTCTGGGGCGTGCCGGTGAAGCCGTGGCAGAGCAGCACGCCGACCTTGCTGTCGGAGCCGCCGTCAGCGTGGAAGGGCTCGGCCCCCGGCATCACGGGCATGCCTCGCATCGTCGCACGATCCAGCGCCCATCCCCTAGTGTTCGCCTGACGCTGAGCGGGGCACCAGGCCTCGGGGCGTCGGCTGGCGGCCGGGCATCGGACGCGGCCGGGCACTGACGGCAGGACGGCGTTCGGAGGAGGTCCGCGGTTGTTCTACTGGTTCTTGAAGCGGATCGTGCTCGGCCCGATCCTGAAGCTCGTCTTCCGGCCGTACGTCATCGGCCTGGAGAACGTCCCTGCGTCCGGCGGCGTCATCTTCGCGTCGAACCACCTGTCGTTCTCCGACTCGATCTTCTTCCCCCTCGTCGTCGATCGGCGCATCACCTTCCTGGCCAAGCAGGACTACTTCACCGGCCGCGGCCTCAAAGGCTGGATGACGGCGAAGTTCTTCAAGGGCGTCGGGCAGCTGCCGGTCGACCGGTCGGGGGGCTCGGCGTCCGAGGCGGCCCTGCGCACCGGGCTGAAGGTGCTCGGCCGCGGCGACTGCCTGGGGATCTACCCCGAGGGCACCCGCTCACCCGACGCCAAGCTCTACCGCGGCAAGACCGGCGTCGCCCGGATGGCGCTGGAGGCTGACGTCCCGGTGCTGCCCGTCGCGATGATCGACACCGAGAAGATCCAGCCGCCCGGGCGCAAGATGCCGACCTTCGGCATCCGGGTGGGGATCAAGATCGGCGCGCCGCTGGACTTCTCGCGCTACGAGGGCATGGAGGGCGACCGCTTCGTGCTGCGGTCGATCACCGACGAGATCATGTACGAGCTGATGGAGCTCTCCGGCCAGGAGTACGTCGACATCTACGCCCAGGTCGCCAAGGACCGGATCAAGGCCGAGCGGGCCGAGGCGCGGGCCGCCGAGAAGGCCGAGAAGGCCGAGAAGTCCGGCAAGGCCGCCGCCTGACGCCATGGGCATCGAGACCGCGGTGTGGCGGGCGCTGGCCGTCTTCCGGCTGCTCGGGCTGCTCTACGCGGTCGCGGTGTACGTCCGGCGGATGGACGAGTACGCCCACCCGGTCGGGGGCTGGGTCGTCCTCGGCCTGATGGCCGCGTGGACGGTCGCCACCTACCTGATCTACGCGCGGCCGTCGGGGCGGACCTGGCCGGTCCTGGGACTCGACCTGGCCATCGCGGTGGCGGCGGTCGTGTCCTCGCGCTGGCTGGACGACATCGACCGGATCCAGGAGGGCGCGCAGACCCTGCCCGTCGTCTGGGCGGCCGCGCCAGTGCTTGCCTTCGCGATCCGCGGCGGGTGGCCGGCGGGGGTGGGTGCCGCGCTGGTCCTCGGCGCGGCCGACCTGGTGCACCGCGGCACGATGACCGTCCCGACCGCCAACAACATCGTGCTGCTGCTGCTCGCGGGGGCCATGGTGGGCTACACCGTGTCGCTGGCCCGGCGGGGTGAGCTCGCGCTGGCCCGGGCCCTGGCGGTCCAGGCCGCGGCCCGGGAGCGCGAGCGGCTGTCGCGCGAGATCCACGACAACGTGCTGCAGGTCCTCGCCCTGGTCGGTCGCCGCGGCCAGGAGGCCGGTGGCGAGGCCGCCGAGATCGGCCGGCTGGCCGCCGAGCAGGAGCAGGCCCTGCGCGCCCTGGTCAGTGCCGCACCCGATGCGGCCGCCGGCGAGGTCGACCTGAGGGGGCTGCTGGCGGCGTACGCCTCGAGCGCGGTGACCGTCTCCAGCCCCGCGACGCCGGTGGTCCTGACGGCGGCCCGCGCCCGCGAGCTGGCGGCCGCCGTCGGAGCCGCGCTGGCCAACGTCGCGGCGCACGCGGGTGAGGCGGCGCGCGCGTGGGTGCTGGTGGAGGACGACGGCGACGAGGTCGTGGTGAGCGTCCGTGACGACGGGGCGGGCATCGCTGCGGGGCGGCTCGAGGAGGCGGCGGCCGACGGCCGGCTCGGCGTGGCGTCGTCGATCGAGGGCCGGCTGCGCGAGCTGGGCGGCACGATGGCCGTCGAGTCGGCACCGGGGGCCGGCACCGAGGTCGAGATGAGGGTGCCGCGGTGACCGAGACGCCGGGGGAGCCGGGGGAGCCGAGGGCGACGCGGGTGATGGTGGTCGACGACCACCCGATGTGGCGCGAGGGCGTCGCGCGGGACCTCACCGAGGGCGGCTTCGACGTGGTGGCGACGGCGGGGGACGGCGGTGAGGCGGTACGTCGCGCACCGGCCGCTCGTCCCGACGTCGTGGTGCTCGACCTGCAGCTGCCGGTGCTGTCGGGCGTCGAGGTGACCCGCGAGCTGGTCGCGTCGCTGGACCCGCCGCCCCGGGTGCTGGTGCTGTCGGCGTCGGGGGAGCAGGCCGACGTGCTGGAGGCGGTGAAGGCGGGCGCGACGGGCTACCTGGTGAAGTCGGCGTCGCGCGAGGAGCTGCTCGACGCGGTGCGGCGGACGGCCGACGGGGTCGCGGTCTTCACGCCGGGGCTGGCCGGGCTGGTGCTGGGGGAGTACCGGCGGCTGTCGTCGGGGCCGGCGCCGTCGTCGGGGCCGCCCGTGCCGCGGCTGACCGACCGCGAGACCGAGGTGCTGCGGCTGGTGGCGAAGGGACTGTCCTACAAGGACATCGCCGAGCGGCTCGTGCTCTCGCACCGCACCGTGCAGAACCACGTGCAGAACACCCTGAACAAGCTGCAGCTGCACAACCGCGTGGAGCTGGTCCGCTACGCGATCCAGCAGGGCCTCGACGACGAGCTCGGCACCCCGCCCGCCACCTGACCCCGCCCGCCGCCGCCCCGCCCGCCGCCGCGCCCCGCCGCCCGCCCCGCGCCCGCGCCCGCCCGCTGCCCCGCCCCTCGCCGGGCCGTCGCCAGACCAGGGCCGCCTGGACGCCGGCCGCCCGTGCACGAATCACGGCGTTACGGCGTCAGGCCGCTGCAGCTCCGGCTCGGCAGAGTCGTTGCGCCGTGGAAAGTGCGCGGTCACCGACCTCGTTGGTGATCGTCTCGACGACGCGTTCCAGGACCCAGTCCGGCGCGAACATGACCTGCTCCCAGGTGACGCGCAACGGCCGCCAGCCGGCAGCGACGAGCGTCGTGTGCCGCAGCAGGTCTGGGCCCAACGGTCGCGCTCGCCGTGGTGCTCGAAGCCGTCGCACTCGATCACGACCCGCAGCTGCCGGTTGCGCCAGGTCGACCCGGCCGACGAACGTCCCCCGGTGCGCGGATCGTCACCTGCGGCTCGAAGCCGAGCAGGCCCGCCTCGACCAGGATCGCGCGGGCACACGACTCGAAGGCATTGGCCGCCCGGCCGTCGAGCAGCTCGATGCGCTCCCGGACGCGCGCCGAGCCCGGACCGCGCAGCTTTGCCACGTACGCCCGAAGGATGGCGCGGGTCAGCCGACCCTCCGCGAGCGCGGAGTCGCCCACGGAGAGCGCAGTCCGGAGCGGCTCGTCTCGCAGGCAGTCGACGACCGTCTGCACCAGCGAGGTCACGTCGCCGTCGACCGCCGCCTCCGGCAAGTCCCGGTAGTGCAGGTCGCACGCCCTTGGGCACCGACGTCCGGCGCGCCTTCCACGGAACGGTGAGCTCGGTCTCGGCGTCTGGCCCGGGAGGAAGCGCCAGCCCGTGGTGATCGGCCGCCGTCACGTGGACTGCGGACAGCGCGCAGCCGGGTGGCCAGGACTCGGTCCTCTTCGCTGCCGACTACGAAGTAGGTCCTACCGTTCCGCTGGACCCTGCCCTCGGCGCAAGCCCGAGCGAGAGCGCGACGACTGACGACACGCAGCGAGCTCCTTGTGGCGGGCAGCTGCCGCCTAAGGTCCGGAGGGCATCGACGGGGTCCATCATGACAAGCCTCGCGCGGCAGGGGCGGGCCGCAGGGTGCTCGGCCGGGATCTGTGGACAGGACGTGGCTGCGGACAACCCCGCGGATCGAAGGACCGCCGAGCCTGCCGCGCACAAATCACGGCGCAACGGATGCGGACATGCGCGCGGCGGCGAGGGCAGACGCGTTACGCCGCGATTCGTGCACGTGGTGGGGGCGCGCGGGCAGGCGGGGGCGCGGGGCAGGCGGGGGAGCGCGGGAGCGAGGCGGGGCGGACGGATCCGCGCCTGGTCAGGTGGTGGGGGTTGGGAGCGGCGGCTGGTCAGGGGGTGGGGACGCGGAGGGTGACGATCGCGATGTCGTCGCGGGGGGAGCCGGCCTGGTAGTCGAGCACCTGCTCCAGCAGGTCGTCGACCACCGCGTCGGCCGAGTCGCCGGCGGCCCGCAGCACGTCGGCCACCCGGGCGTCACCGAAGAGCTCGGAACCCCGCCGGGCCTCGGTCACCCCGTCGGTGACGAGCAGCAGGGCGTCGCCCGGCTCGAGCCGGACCTCGACGTCGACGGTGATCGCGGACGGCAGGACGCCGATCAGGGTCCCGCGCTCCCCGGCCTCGGTCACCGAGCCGTCGGCCCGGCGCAGCAGGGGGAGCGGGTGGCCGCCGCAGGCCACCGTGGCGAGCCAGCCCCTGTCGTCCTGCCTCAGCCGGACCAGGGCGACGGTGCAGAAGCGGTCGGTCTCGTGGCGGAGCAGCACGTCGTTGAGCTCCGACAGCGCCCAGGACGGTGCGGGCTGCTGCACGGCCGCGGCGCGAAGCGTGTAGCGGACCAGCGCCGTGACCACGGCCGCCTCGACGCCCTTGCCGCAGACGTCGCCGATCGCCACGACCCAGTCTCCCGGGCCGATCTGGAAGACGTCGTAGAAGTCCCCGCCGACCTCGAGCCCGCCACCCGCCGGTCGGTAGGCAGCAGCCAGCTCGAGACCCGGCACGACCGGTGCCGTCGGCGGGATCAGGGTCTGCTGGAGCGTCCGGGCCAGCGAGACAGCGCGGGCCTCGGCCTCCTCGGCGCTCTCCTTGGCCCGCAGCAGCTCGCGCTCGTACTCCCGCCGGTGCGTCGCGTCGAAGACCGCCGCCCGCACCGTCGTCGCCTTGCCCGCCTCGTCGCGGACCAGCAGCGAGTTGACCAGCACGGGCAGGCGTGACCCGTCGGCTCGCACGACCTCCATGGCGATCTCGTGGGCCTCGCCGTGCATCTGCAGCATCGGCGCGTAGTGCGTCTCGTGGTAGATCCGGCCACCGGGGGCGAGGAGGTCGACGAAGCGCCGGCGACCGATCAGCTCGTCACGCCGGTAGCCGGTGAGGGACAGGAAGGTCTGGTTGACCTTCAGGATCGTGCCGTCGGGCAACGTCGACATGTAGCCGCACGGGGCGCGGTCGTAGAGCAGCTCCGCGTCGTCGTCGAGAAGTGCGCCGTAGAACGCCTCCAGGGCGCCCTCCGGCCGCGGCGTCATATGGTCGCCGGCAGGGGACCTCGGACCCACTCGTCGATCGCGTCGGCGGTCGGACCCGGGGCCGAGAGGTTGGGGCAGTGCCCCGTCGCGTCGAGCACGACAAGAGTGGCGTTCGGGATGTGGTCGCGGACGTACTCGCCGACAGCCATCGGCGCGATGACGTCCTGCTGGGTCTGCAGCACCAGCGTCGGCACCGACACGGACTCGAGGTCCGCCCGGTTGTCGGACATGAACGTCACTCGGGCGAAGCGCCGGGCGATCTCGGGGTCGGTGCGGCAGAAGCTCTCGGTCAGCTCGGCTCCCAGCGCCGGCTCGTCCGGGTTGCCCATGATCACGGGCGCCATCGCGCTCGACCAGCCGAGGTAGTTGCTCTCCAACGACTCGAGCAGCTCGGCGATGTCGGCGTCGCTGAAGCCGCCCACGTAGCCGTCGGCCGCGTCGTCGATGTAGCGGGGCGACGGCCCGACCAGCACCAGCCGGTCGAAGAGGTCCGGTGCCATCTGGGCTGCCAGCACGCCGATCATCGCCGACACCGAGTGCCCGACGTAGACGACATCGCGCAGGCCCATCGCCCGGCAGATCTCCACGACGTCGCGGGCGTATCCCTCGAGCGTCGAGTACCTGTCCCGGTCGTACGCCGCGAGGTCGCTGCCCCCGGCGCCCACGTGGTCGAAGAGCACGACCCGGTGGCTGTCCTCGAACCGCGGGGCGACGAACCGCCACATGTGCTGGTCGCAGCCGAAGCCGTGGGCGAAGAGCATGGGCTGGCCGTCCGGTCGACCGGCGACCGTCACGTTGTGCCGACTCTCCACGCTCACGCCTCAGGCTATCGCGGCTGGCCGGATGCGCCGCCGCCTGAAGGACCGGGGTCAGTCGACGCGCCCAGCCCTTTGCCCGCTCCACCGCCGCGCGCCACTGCTCGAAGGTCGTCGCGTCAGCGGACCGAGCCGCCGGCTCGAACGTGCGGTCCGGGCGCCAGGTCGCCGCCAGCTCGTCGGTCGACGACCACACCCCGGTGCCCAGCCCGGCCAGGAACGCCGCGCCCAGCCCGGTCGTCTCCAGCACCGCGGGACGCTCCACCGGCATCGCCAGGGTGTCGGCCTGGATCTGCAGCAGCAGGTCGTTGGCGGCCGCGCCGCCGTCGACGCGCAGCGTGCGTACGTCCGGGAGGAGCTCCACGACGTCGCGCACCTCGAAGGCGATCGCCTCGAGCGTGGCCCGTGCCAGGTGCGCCCGCGTGGTGCCGCGGGTGATGCCGAGGATCGCGCCGCGCGCCGACGGGTCCCAGTCCGGTGCGCCGAGCCCGGTCAGTGCGGGGACGAAGACCACCCCGCCCGAGTCGGGCACCGTCCGTGCCAATGCCTCGGACTCCTACGCGGCCCCGATGATGCCGAGCCCGTCGCGCAGCCACTGCACCGCCGACCCGGTCACGAAGATGGCGCCCTCGAGGGCGTAGGTCAGCTCTCCCGACGGCGCCTGCCACGCGACGGTCGAGAGCAGACCGGCTTCGCTGCGTACGACGTCAGGGCCGGTGTTGACGAGGACGAACGACCCGGTGCCGTAGGTGCACTTGGACTCGCCCACGCCGTAGCAGGCCTGGCCGAAGAGCGCGGCCTGCTGGTCGCCCGCGATGCCGGCCACCGGCAGCTCGAGCCCGAGGAACGCCTCGGGAGACGTCCGCCCGACCTCGCCCCATGACGCGACCACCTCGGGCAGCGCGGCGCGCGGCACCGACAGCAGCTCGCAGAGCTCGTCGCTCCACTCACCGCGGGTGATGTCGTAGAGCAGGGTGCGCGAGGCGTTGGACGCGTCGGTGGCATGCCGGGCGCCGCCGGTCAGCCGCGCGACGAGGTAGGCGTCGACGGTGCCGACGACCGTCGAGCCGTCGGTGACGCCGCGCCAGGCGCGCTCGTCGTTCTCGGCCAGCCAGGTGAGCTTGGTGCCGGTGAAGTAGGGGTCGAAGCGCAGGCCGGTCAGCTCGCGCAGGCGGTCCTCGTGGCCGGCGTCGCGCAGCCGGTCGCAGATCGCCGCGGACCGGCGGTCCTGCCAGACGATCGCGCGACGCGGTGCGGCGAGTGTCCGCCGGTCCCACAGCACTGCCGTCTCGCGCTGGTTGGTGATGCCGATGGCAGTGACCTGCTGGTTCTCCAGTGCTTGCCGGCAGGCCGACAGCGTCGCCTGCCAGATCTCCTCGGGCTCGTGCTCGACCCAGCCGGGCCGCGGGAAGTGCTGCGGGAACTCCTCGTAGCCGCGCGCGACGACCTGCGCGTCCTCGCCGACGACCAGCGCCGTGACGCCGGTCGTGCCGGCGTCGATCGCGAGCACACTCACCGGTTGCTCGCCTCCCGCAGCTTGTCGAGCACCAGCGGGTCGATGTGGCCGGCCACCATCCGCTCCTCGTAGTTCTCGACACCGGCCCAGTCGTCCAGGGTGCGATAGCCGAGCGCGTCGAGCCGTTGCGCGACCTCGGTGGCGACGTCGCCCTCGAGCGGCACCAGGGTGTCCGGGTCGGGCTTGCCGAAGTAGAGGCGGTGCAGGTCGAGGAGCCGGCGCAGCTCGGGTACCGGTGTCGGGTGGTCGTCGACGCGCAGCTCCACCTCGGTGTCGTCGCCGCCGTAGCCACCGTCCGGACGTACGACCAGCAGCGCCGCGCTCTGGCGGCCGCGGCGGTCCCCGCCGGCCTCGTCGCCGGCGGCGAGGGTCGCGAGCAGCCGCTCGGGGAGGGCGAGCCCGGCCGCTGCTCCGGCCAGCCAGGCCTGCTCCATCGCGTCGACGACCTCTGGCCCGGTCAGGATGTTGCCCTGGACCGCGTAGCCGTCGCCGGCTCGCCCGCCGGCCCAGTCGTGGCAGGCGTCCCCGGTGAAGGTTGCGCCTTCGCCGGTCGTGCCGACCACGCCGACCTGCCGCTGGTCACGGCCGTCGTCGGCCAGGGTCAGCTGCTCGACCGTCTGCCCGGGCGTACGGCCGTCTCGAAGGAGCGCGAGACCGTCGGCGCGGTAGGCGAGGTTGGCGTAGGACTGCGTCGCGACGGCGCCGACACCCGCGGCCGCCGCCGGCACCATCGCGCCCACAGCGAGGAACTTCGACGCGACCGCGACACCGACCGCGTCCCCGTCCCGTCCGACGACTGAGAAGGTCATCCTGCGGACCCTAGCGGGGGTCGTAGGGTGCGACGCATGCGAATCGGCGTGCTCACCGGTGGTGGCGACTGTCCTGGCCTCAACGCAGTCATCCGCGCAGTGGTGCGGAAGGGGGTGACCGTCTACGGGCACGAGTTCGTCGGCTTCCGCGACGGGTGGCGCGGACCGCTCGAGGGGCAGACGAGGCAGCTCGACGTGGACGCGGTGCGCGGGATCCTGCCGCGCGGCGGGACGATCCTCGGCTCCTCCCGGACCAACCCGTTCAAGGTCGAAGGCGGCGTCGAGAAGATCGAGGCCAACCTCGAGGAGATGGGCATCGACGCACTGGTCGCGATCGGCGGCGAGGACACCCTCGGGGTCGCGACCCGGTTGCACGAGCACGGTGTGCATGTCATCGGCGTGCCCAAGACGATCGACAACGACCTCAACGCGACGGACTACACCTTCGGCTTCGACACCGCCGTCAACATCGCGATGGAGGCGATCGACCGGCTGCACACGACGGCCGAGTCGCACCACCGCGCCCTGATCGTCGAGGTGATGGGCCGGCACGCCGGGTGGATCGCGCTGCACGCCGGCATGGCGGGTGGCGCCAACGTCATCCTCATCCCCGAGGTGCCCTTCGACATCGACAAGGTGTGCGCCTACGTCGAGTCGCGCTTCGAGAGCCACTACTCGCCGATCATCGTCGTGTCGGAGGGCGCGACGCCGGCCGAGGGGACGATGGTGCTGGCCGACGGGGAGCTCGACTCGTTCGGGCACGTGCGGCTCGGCGGGATCGGCCAGGTGCTCGAGAAGGAGATCGAGAAGCGCACCGGCAAGGAGGCGCGCACCACCGTGCTCGGCCACATCCAGCGCGGCGGAACGCCCACGGCATTCGACCGGTGGCTGGCGACCCGCTTCGGCCTGCATGCGATCGACGCGGTCGAGGACGGCGACTGGGGGAAGATGGTCGCCCTCAACGGCACCGACATCGAGCGGGTGCCGCTCGGCGACGCGACCACGGTGCTCAAGCTGGTGGAGCCGCACCTCTACGCCGAGGCCGAGGTCTTCTTCGGCTGAGGCGGCCGCGCCCGTTTCGGACGGAGCCGTCAGGCGAGCGCCTTGCCGTGAGCCAGGTCGGCGTACCGGGTCAGGTAGAGGGGCCAGCCCTCGTTGCCGTCGACGCCGTCGCGGATGCCTTCCCAGCCCGGGCCGTGCCGGTCGAGGTTGCGGTGCTCGAGCTGGACCGTGGTGGTCTCCGGCGAGTCGGCGATGAACCGGACCTCGACCTCGCTGGTCCGGGCCGGGTCGGACTCGAGCTGCCAGCGCGGGCTGATGTCCCAGCTGAACACCAGCCGGTCAGGTGGGTCGTAGGCCAGGATCCGGGCCCATCGGCACTCGCTGCCGTCGACGGCCCGGTCGACGATGTGACCCCCCACCCAGGGCTGCACCACCGTCTCGGCGATCGGTGCTCCGAGCAGGTTGTGCTCCGGTGGCTTGAAGTCGCCCAGCCGCTGGGTGAACACCTCGAAGGCCTCGGTCACGGGCACGGATACCGAGACGCTGCGCACGACGGCGTCGGTGCTGGTCATGAGTCCTCCTTGTGGTGGGCCGGGTCGTCGGCGACCACGTCGGCGAAGCCGTCCAGCGTCCGCCGCCAGTAGGTGTCGAGCTGGTCGCGGAGCGCGGCCAGGGCGACCGGGTCGAGGGCGTAGATCCGTCTGGTCCCCTCGGCCCGGTCCGTGACGAGGCCGGCGACCTTGAGCACCTTCAGGTGCTGCGAGACCGCCGACCGGGTCACTGGCAGCCCCTCGGCCAGCTCCCCGACCGCGCGAGGTCGTTCCGCCAGGCGGGCGACGATGGCCCGCCGGGTCTCGTCCGCAAGGGCGCCCCAGCCGTCGGCTGCTCGGTCAGTGTTCACTAACCGTTAGTGAAGTCTAACCAAGTGCGGACGTCAAGAGGCAGACGTGACAGAGCCCGGGCGGGTTGCGCTGCCCGCCCGGGCTCTGTCTGTCTCCCCTGCCGGAGGAGTCTTTACGGAGCGGTCACCGCAGCGGCCGCGTCGACGATGCCGTAGCCGTAGGCCGGCGTGAACACGCCGCGCAGGCCGAGGCCGGGGGTGCGGGCGGTCGAGGTCAGCGTCGAGTAGATCGCGTCCACCGAGCGGCCCTGTGCGGCGAGCAGTGCTGCCACACCGGCCACGTGGGGCGTGGCCATCGAGGTGCCGGCGTACTCGTCGTAGTTGTTGCCGTAGCCGCAGGTCGCCCCGCTCGAGGACGTACCAGCCGGGACGGTCGAGACGATGTCCTCACCGCAGACCGGCAGGAGCGAGCCACCGGGGGCGGAGACGGCGTTGAGGTCCGGGCGGACCGGGCCGGAGCTGAAGGCCGACCGGAGCTCACGGCTGTCCGTGGAGACGACGCACAGGACGCCCTCGTCGAAGCCGGGGCTGTTGCACAGCGGGACCGAGTCGTTGCCGGCCGCCGCGATGATGGCGACGCCCTTCGACTTCGCGTAGAGGATCGCGTCCTGCAGCGTCGAGTCGAGACCGGTCAGGCTCAGGACCTGGGTGCCCTGGAGGCCGCCGAGGCTCATGTTGATGACGTCGGCACCGTGGTCGGCCGCCCAGCGGACGCCGTTGGCGATGTCCTCGAACGCGCCGCTGCCGTCCTCGAGCACCTTGACCGGCATGATCTGGGCGTCGGGGGCGACGCCGGCGATGCCGATGCCGTTGCCGGTCGCGGCGGCGGCGATGCCCGAGACGTGGGTGCCGTGCGCGTCGTTGGGCTGGCCGACCCCGTCCGGGCCCTTCCAGTTGCCGTTGCCGCAGGAGGGGTTGCACTCGATGAACGTGGCGCCGCTGACGAGCTTGCCCGCCAGGTCCTCGTGGGTGAGGTCCACGCCGGTGTCGACGACGGCGATCACGGTCCCGGCGCCCCTGCTGGTGGCCCAGGCCTGCTCTGCGTGGACCTGCTGCGGTCCGTACTGCTCGGCGTAGAGCGGGTCGTTGGGGGCGGCGCTGGCGGGGCTGGCCGTCAGGGCGACGGCGGCGAGGGCTGCGGCAGCCGCAGCTGCTGGACGTACGAGGCGCATGACACTCCCGGGGTCGAGCTGGTCGGTTCGAGGCGGGTTCGTCGTGTGCAACGACGTCGGGTGCGGGAGGTCACGCTCCGGGCGGGACGGACTTTGCGGGTGGGGTGGGCGTGGCGCCCGTAGGCTGGTGGGGTGACCCAGCAGGAGGTGCCGGCCGCCCAGCAGGAGGTGCCCGCCGCCGCGCAGGAGGTGCCGGCCGCCGGCCAGCAGCCGGCCTGGCCGGACCTGGCCGTGCTGGACGAGGTGGTCGCCGAGCTGCGGACCCAGCCGCCGCTGGTCTTCGCCGGCGAGTGCGACCAGCTGACCGAGCGGCTCGGCGCGGTCGCCCGCGGCGAGGCCTTCCTGCTCCAGGGCGGCGACTGCGCCGAGACCTTCGTGGACGCCACCGCCGACTCGATCCGCAACAAGATCAAGACGCTGCTGCAGATGGCCGTCGTCCTGACCTACGGCGCCCGGGTCCCGGTCGTCAAGGTCGGCCGGATCGCGGGGCAGTTCGCCAAGCCGCGCAGCTCCGACACCGAGACGCGCAACGGCATCACCCTGCCGGCCTACCGGGGCGACGCCGTCAACGGTCTGGAGTTCACCGCATCAGCCCGGACGTACGACCCGAAGAGACTGCTCCGCGTCTACAACTCGTCCGCGGCGACGCTGAACCTGCTGCGCGCCTTCACCCAGGGTGGCTTCGCCGACCTGCGCGAGGTGCACGCGTGGAACCGCGGCTTCGTGCGCGGCAGCGCGGCCCACCAGCGCTACGAGCTGATGGCCCGCGACATCGACCGGGCGCTGGCCTTCATGCACGCGTGCGGCGTCGACCCGGAAGCATTCCGTACGGTCGACATGTACTCGTCCCACGAGGCCCTGCTGCTGGACTACGAGCGCGCGCTGACGCGGATCGACTCCCGGACGGGGCTGCCCTACGACGTGTCGGCGCACCTGGTGTGGATCGGGGATCGGACCCGCGACCTCGACGGCGCGCACATCGCCTTCGCCGCCTCGATCCACAACCCGGTCGCCGTCAAGCTCGGCCCGACGACGACGCCGGAGACCGCGCTGGCACTCGTCGAGCGGCTGAACCCCGACGACGTGCCCGGCCGGCTGACCTTCGTGTCCCGGATGGGTGCCGGCCAGGTGCGCGACGCGCTGCCGCCGCTGGTCGACAAGGTCACGGCGAGCGGCGCGACGGTCGCGTGGGTGTGCGACCCGATGCACGGCAACACGTTCGACGCGCCGGACGGCCGCAAGACCCGACAGTTCGACGACGTCATCGACGAGGTGCGCGGCTTCTTCGAGGTGCACCGGGCGCTGGGCACGCACCCCGGCGGCCTGCACATGGAGCTCACCGGCGACGACGTCACGGAGTGCCTCGGCGGGTCCGGTGGGCTGGGGGAGACCGACCTGCCGCTGCGCTACCAGACGGCCTGCGACCCGCGCCTCAACCACGGGCAGTCGCTGGAGCTGGCGTTCCTCGTCGCGGAGATGCTGGCCGAGCGCTGAGCCTGTCGGCGTCGTCGGCGCCGAGTGCCTGCGCGTGCCTCAGGTGAGGTCGACCACCCGGCAGCGCTGGGCAAGCGGATGCACGGCGAGCACATCGGCACCGCGGTCCTTGATGACGGCTGCGGACCGGCCGTAGAGGTAGAGCGCCGACTCGCGCGGTCCCTCCCACCACGAGTGCAGGTCGCCCTCGTCGCCGACCCGGTCGAGCAGCTGGCTGATGAGGTCGTTGACGTCGTTGTCGCGGTAGACCTCGTCGGGCAGGTCGGTGCCGTTCAGGTAGACCGCGACACCCTCACTGGTGCCGAAGGGGACCGGCGCGTCGTCGCCGACCGACCAGGTCGAGCCGCGCGGCGCGCCGAGCGACTCGAGAGCACGCATCAGCTCGGTGGCATGCGCCATGCCGTCGTCGGTGAGGTGCAGCTCGATGTCGCAGGAGAGCGGCTCGCCCTCCTCGGACGTCAGGGTCCCGCCGCCCACCACCTCGCTGCCGGGGGCGAGCCGCGCGAGGACGGGCTCCAGCGGCTCCTCGTAGCGCTCGCCGCGGTGCATCGGCTGCAGGCGCGCGTTGAGGTGGACGTCGACGTGCGGCACGGTGCCTCCCCGAGACGGTCGAGTACGCCGCGCAGCCTAAGGCCGTCGACTACGAGATGCGGGCCAACGTGCCGGCTCGACGCGCCCGACCGCCGAGCGCTCCCGACACGCCCGACACGCTGGGGTGGCCGTGCGGCCGTGCGGACTCGCAGCGCTCGCGGAACATCGCGCGGCCTAGGCTCTGGCGGGTGCCGATCGACCTGCGCAGCGACACCGTGACCCGACCCACCGACGCGATGCGAGCCGCGATGGCCGCGGCCGAGGTGGGTGATGACGTCTACGGCGAGGACCCGACCGTCGACGCGCTCGAGCAGCGGGTCGCCGAGCTGCTCGGCCACGAGGCGGCCGTCTTCACACCGACCGGCACGATGGCCAACCAGCTCGGCATCCGCACCCTCGTGGCGCCCGGCCAGGAGCTGCTCTGCGACGCCGACGCGCACGTCGTGCGTGCGGAGCTCGGCGCGGCGGCCGCTCTCGCCGGCATCACGACCCGCACCTGGTCGACGCCCGACGGCCGCTTCGACCCAGACACGGTCGCCGGCATGAGCCGGCCGGGCGCCGGACCGTACTTCGTCTCCACCGCGGCCGTCGCGATCGAGAACACGCACAACTTCGGCGGCGGCACGGTGATCCCGCTGGAGTCGATGCAGCGGCTGCGCGAGCTCACCCGGCCCACCGGAGTGACGATGCACCTCGACGGTGCCCGGCTCTGGAACGCCCATGTCGCCAGCGGGGTGCCGTTGGCGACGTACGGACAGCTGGCCGACACCGTCAGCGTCTGCCTGTCGAAGGGACTCGGCGCACCGGTCGGGTCGCTCCTCGCGTCGTCGCGCGACCGCGTCGACGCCGCGCGGATCTGGCGCAAGCGGCTCGGCGGCGGGATGCGGCAGGTCGGCATCCTGGCGGCGGCCGGGCTGCACGCGCTCGACCACCACGTCGCGCGCGTCGCCGATGACCACGCCAGGGCCCGCCGGCTGGCCGACGCCGTCGCGGCCAAGGTCCCCGACGCGCTCGACCCGTCGACCGTCGAGACCAACATCGTGGTCATCGCGACCGCCGACGCGCCCGCGGTCGTGGCCCGGGCGCGCGACGAGGGCGTGCTGCTCAGCCTCCTCGACCCGACGCACCTGCGCTTCGTGACCCACCTCGACATCGGTGACGACGACGTCGACGTCGCTGCCGGGGTACTGGTGCGCGCGCTCGGCGCCTAGCGGCAGCGCTCGGCGCCTAGCGGCAGGCTCGGCGCCTAGCGGCAGCTCGGGTCGTAGGGGCCGACTTCGCCGAGGAAGGTCGCCCACTCCTCCCTCGTGAGGCTGCGCCCGACCATCGAGCAGACGGCGCGGGCCCAGTGGTGCGGGCGGAGGTCCCACACCCGGATCCCGTCGTCGGTCCGCACCGCAAGCGCGCGGCCGTCGGGCCGCAGCGCCGCGACCCGGTGCCGGTCGAGCCCCTGCTCGATCGGCTCGCCGAGCTGGGTGCGCGCGGCGGTGTCGACGAGGCGGATCGAGCCGGTCGAGCTGCGGACCAGCAGCAACCGGCCGTCCTGGCTGAACGTGAGCTGCTCGGTCTCTCCGGGCGCCTCCCGCAGCGGTGGGCCGGCCGGTCGCAGCGTGCGCGCGCGGTAGAAGGAGATCCGGTCGTCGCCGTGGGCTGCGACCAGGCCGGTGCGGGACACCGCGGCCAGGTCGATCTCGTCCCGGGTCGCCACCGGTGTGCCGATGTCGTCAGTGAGGTCGTACGTCGCGAGGCTGTCCTCGTTGACGGCCAACAGGAGCCGGCCGTCCGGGTGCAGCGAGGCATCGCGCTCCCACGACAGGCCCTCGGTCGCGAGGAGGTCACCGGTGGACAGGTCCCACACGGCCCAGTGCGTCTGCCCGCCGCCCGTGCCCTCCACCCAGCCGAGCAGCCGGCCGCTCCCGGGCGGCACCGCCTCGCTGTCCACGTCGAAGCCGGTGAACGCGCCGGCCAGCCGCCGCACGGTCGCCCCGGTGCGCACGTCCAGGACCCGGCCCGTCCCGTCGCTGCTCCAGACCACCACGTGGTCCGGCGTGTCGGCCCAGGCGGCGGCGACGTGGCCGCCGGCCCGCCAGACGACCTCGCCGGTGGTCGCCGAGATGACCGTCGTGTCCGCGACGACGTACTGGTTGACGTTGTCCTGCTCGGGGCTGCGGGTGAGCAGCAGCGTCCCGTCGCTGTTGTAGCCGATCGGCGTCTCGTCGGGCGGCAGGCTCGAGGTGATGGGTCCCAGGCCGTCCAGCCGCCACCTGGCGAGCACCCGCTGGGTCCCGCTGAGCTCCACCAGGGTGCTGCCGTCGGGCGTGAGCAGAAGGTCGGAGATCTCGCCGCGCTGCAGGTCGTAGTCCGAGGTGGTGCTCTGGCCGGTGTCGAGGTCGAGTGCGACGACCCGGGAGAACAGGCCGCCGCACAGCACCGTGCGCGACCGTGGCTCGACCAGGGCGACCGTGCAGTTCTGCCCGTCGATGCTCGACACCCACTGCGGCCGGCGGGTGCGCAGGTCCCACCGGACGGCACCGCGGCTCCCGGTCGTCACCAGGACCGACCCGTCGTCGGACAGCGCCACGGTCCGGTTGCTGGTCAGCCACGGCGCTCCCGTGAGGCGCTCCGACACGCGCCCGGAGCCCGGGTCGACGATGCGCACGACACCGGTCTCCGACCCGGCCACCAGTCGGCCGTCCGGCAGGAAGGCGAGGGCGGCGGTGTAGCGCTGCTCCCGGGTGCTGGCATAGGCCGGCGGCGGCAGCCGCGGGTCGTCCAGGCGGGCGTCGCCGCGGAAGTCCTGCGGCTGGTCTGTCAGCCCCGCCGCGTAGTCCGCCACCGCCTCGAGCCCTGCAGCCGGGCCGATCGGCGGGAGGCTAAGCACCCCTGCCGCGGGCGAGTCGACCGTGTCCAGGTCGGGCAGCGCTGTCGCGCCGGCCGTGTCGTAGACCAGCACCCGGCCGTCGTCGTAGCCGGAGACGGCGACGTATCGGCCGTCGGGGCTGACGGCGATCCCGCCGACGTCCAGCGGCAAAGCCACCTCCGGCGCTCGTCGCTCGCGGCTGGCGACGTCGAAGACGGCCAGGGTCGCCCGGCCGCCGCCCTCCTCGGCACCGTCCCAGCTGACCGTCGCGGCGGTCGACCCGTCGCGGCTCACGCCGAGCAGTGCTCCGGTCGGCGCGGTGCCCGGTGACGGGAAGCTCGCGCTGGTCGCACCGGTCTCGAGGTCGACCGACCGGAGGACACCGTCGACGCCGACCGCGAGCAGGGTGCCGTCGGCGAGGATGTGTCCCGACCCGAGCGGCACACCGGGCGCCCCTGCCGACCCGGTCGGCAGGTAGCCGAGGAAGCCCGGCCGGGCGGTGAAGACACCGAGCAGCGCGCTGCGGGTGCGGGCGTCCGGCCGCAGTCGGTAGGCCTCGACCGCGAGCAGCGCGGCCAGGTCGCGCTGCGTGGACCGCAGCGCCACGCTCTGGGCAGCCAGCTTCTCGACCAGGGCGTCGCTGGCCGTCCGCGACGCGTCCCTGCCGCGCTGCACGGCGACGGTGCCAGCAACCAGGGCCAGCACCAGGCCGAGAGCCGTCGCCACCAACGCGAGCCGCAGCCGGCGGGTGGCGCGGACCCGTTGGCGGTCCGCCGCCATGGCCGCCGCGCGGTCCGCCGCCGCCCGCGCACTGGCCGCCTCCAGGAAGGCGTTCTCCACCGCGGTGAGCGATGGCGCGCTGCCCTCCCGCCACGCGAGCGCCGCCTCGAGGCGGGCGCCACGGTAGAGCTCGCTGTCCGGGCGGCCGCGTGCGTCCCAGTCGTCGGCGGCGACCGCGAGGTGGCGCAGGGTGAGCAGACCGGCCGTGTCCTCGTCGAGCCACGACCGCAGTCGCGGCCACGCGCGGATCACCGCCTCGTGCGCGACGGAGACGGTCCGGTCGTCGGTCGTCACCAGCCGGCAGCGCACCAGCAGGTCGACCACCCGCCGTCGCTGCGGGTCCGGCGCGGCGACCCCGAGGGGGAGGCGCACGGCGGTCGGCTCGCCCCCGGCGGTGGGGACGACCAGGCGCAGCCACAGGGCGCGTACGTCGTCCTGCTGCTCCGGCGGCAGCGTCTCCCACATCTGCTCGGCCGACTGGGCCACCGCGCCACGGATACCGCCCGTCGAGCGGTAGCCGTCGAGCGTCAGCACACCGGCCTCGCGGCGTACCCACGTCTCGGCGAGCGCGTGCGACAACAGGGGGAGAGCACCGGGCTCGTCCTCGATGTCGCGGACCAGGAGCTCCACGAGCCCCGGCTCGAGCCGCAGACCGGCCTGCGCCGCCGGTCCCTCGACGGCTTCGCGGAGCCCGTCGGTGGACATCGGCGTCACCAGGTGCAGGCCGCGCTCGGCGAGCCGGGCCATCCCGGCGGAGGTGGACAGGCCGCCGAGCTGGTCGGCCCGCACGACGGCGACGACGCGCGTGCCGGAGGAGGTCAGCGCCACGAGCTGGTCGAGGAAGGCGGTGACCACGGCGGGCTGGTGTCCCGCGGTGAAGAGCTCCTCGAGCTGGTCGACGACGAGGACCTGGGAGGTGTGTGCGGACGCGACGGCGGCGACGAGCGCCGCCGACGGGTCGGTGCCCGGTGTCATCACGGTCGCTGTGTCGCCGGCGGCGAGCAGGGCGGGGACGAGCCCCGCTCGGACCATCGACGACTTGCCGCACCCGGAGGGTCCGGCGACGACCAGCAGCGGTGAGCCGCGCAGGGCACGAAGGCAGGCGCGGACCTCCGGCTCTCGGCCGAAGAACCGGTCGGCGTCGTCGCGGTCGTAGACGAGCAGGCCCTTCCAGGGGCAGTAGCCGCGGTCGGTGACCTCGGCCGCCGTCGGCCCGTGCAGCGCGGGGGCGTGCTGGAGGATGTCCTGCTCGAGGTCGGTGAGCTCCTTGCCGGGGTCGAGGCCGAGGTCCTCCTGGAGGGTCCGTCGGGCGCGCCGGACCGCCTCCAGCGCCTCGGACTGCCGGCCCCCGCGGTAGAGCCCGAGTGCCAGCTGCCACCAGCGGTGCTCGCGCAGCGGGGCGGCCCGGACGAGCGCCGACGCCTCGGCCACCACGTCGTGACCCGCGGCCAGTCGCGCGTCGAGCAGGGCCTCCTCGGTGGCCTGGCGCAGCTCGTCGAGGCGGACCACCTCGGCCCGGCCGTCCGGCCAGTCCTCGATGTCGGCCAGCGGTGCGCCGCGCCACAGGGCGAGCGCCTGCTCGTAGGTCGCCGCGGCCCGGTCGTGCTCCTCCCGCGTCGCGAGCAGCCGGCCGCGCTCGACGAGCCGCTCGAAGCGCCGGATGTCGATCTCGTCCTCGCCGAGCGCGAGGCGGTAGCCCCCGGTGGTGGTCTGGACGGCGTCGCGGCCGAGGGACCGGCGCAGCCGCACGATCGAGCCCTGGACGACCTTCGGCCAGGAGGCGGGCGGCTCCTCGCCCCACAGGGCGTCGGCCAGGCGCTCGGCGGGCAGCGCGTCGCCCGCGTGGACGGCCAGGGCCGACAGCACCACGCGGTCACGTGGTGAGAGCCGGCCGTTCCCGTCCACCTGCAGGGGACCGAGCAGCGAGAGCGCCACGCCACGACTGTGAACGGTCGCTGATACCGCGTCAACGGTCTTGATACCCGGCTGATACCGCGGCGACCACCCGGCCGGTACCGCCGCTACCCAGGCTGCGAGTGGTCGGCAGGGCGCCGACCGGGACGACCCAGGAGGTCCTCATGTCCACTCGCACCACCACTCGCAGCAGCACCCTCACCGCTCTCACCGCGACGGCGTTCCGGCTGACCGCCGGCGCGGCGCTCGTCCTCGCCACCACCTTGACGGGGGCGGGTATCAGCGCCGCGAGCGTCGACCGGGCGACCAACGCCGGTGACGACTACGTCGCCACTCTGGTGGCGAAGGCGCAGGAGGCCAAGCCGTACTCGCAGGCGGACGACTACGTCGACACGCTCGTCTACTGGCACCACCACCCCGACTGGGGCTTCGGCGGGTCCGGCGCGTGACCCTGCAGACCGGGGGCGGCCGGTCGTCGACGTCAGTCGCTGACGTCGACGCCGGCCAGCGCCAGCCCGCGGTACGCCGCGAGGCGCTCGGCCTGAACTGCCACGTTGTCCCGCGCGCGCCGCGTAGACCGCTTCGGCGACCAGAGCACCACCTCGAGCCGGAGCTTCTTCCCGCTCTTCCGGGGACGCCAGGAGCCGGCTATCTCGCCGGCGATCAGGACGGCACCTGGCCGGCCGATGACCGGCCACAGCGCCTTGGCGTGGGCCTTGTCGTCGACGAGCAGCGGCCGGTCCTTGCCCTGCAGGTAGAGGTCGTAGGGGCCGAGCAGCCGGGTCAGGTCGGCGGCCGGTGACGCGTCGTCGAGCAGCGCCTCGTCGGCGGCGAGCAGCCAACGCCGCTCGCCGCCGAGGCTGACCTCGACGACGTCTTCGGGCCAGCGTGCCTTGACGTCGTTGATCGGCGCGTCGATGAACGCGGCCGCGAGCTGGGGCGTCGACGGCCCGAGCAGGTGCAGGAAGGTGCGCACCACGTCGTGCCGCGGGTCGGCGGCCGTGCTGGTGTCTCTGGCGCGCCGGAGATCCGCAGCCGAGAGGCCCTTGATGCGCTGCAGCACCGGGGGAGAGGTGTCGGGTCGCAGCTCCAGCCCGGCACGCACGGCGGCCAGGCGGAACGGCATCTCGTGGAGGTGCGTCGCCTGGCAGGGGTTGCACCAGCGCAGGTAGGGCTCGGGCATCAGCGCGGTCAGCCGGGTCGACACGTCGCCCTTGACCGTGGGCTTGCTGACGACCTTGCGCATCTGCGCGGCCACCGCGTCGAGCGCCTCGAGGTTGCTGATGCCGGCCGCCTTGAGCGGCTTGCTGGCGTCGAAGATGCGTTTGCCAGCGTCAGCGTCGGAGAAGGGCGCGACGGCGGCGGCCACCGATGCCAGGTCGGAACGCCGGTAGAAGTGTGGTGCGCCGCGCAGCGTCCAGAGAAGGGCGAGGTCGTCGTCGGTGGCCGTCGCCACCTCCACCCCGCGGATCGCCAGTGCCCACCGGCCGCCGTCGGGCCCGGTGTCCTGCGCTCCGAAGTCGAGCAGCGCCGTGTCGGCGACGGTGCCCCCGGTCTCCCGGTCCAGCTGCTGGCTGCGTACGCGGAGACCGAGGACCTGCTCGCGCGTGACCGCGCGAGCCCGCGACGACTTCGCGGTGCGGGTCACGTCCGGGCGGGTGCCGCCGACGTCGACGTGGCGGCGGTTGCCGGGCGGCGGCCGAGCAGCGGCGGCAGCTGGCGGACGGCCGCGGCAAGTGCGCGCAGGTCGTCGTCGACCAGCGCCTGCGGACCGTCGCAGAGCGCCATCTCCGGGTGCGGGTGAACGTCGACGATGATGCCGTCGGCACCGACCGCGATGGCGGCGCGCGACAGGGGCACGACGAGGTCGCGGCGGCCGCCGGAGTGCGACGGGTCGACGATGACCGGCAGGTGCGAGAGCCCGTGCGACACCGGGACGGCGCTGACGTCGAGGGTGTTGCGGGTGGCCTTCTCGAAGGTGCGGATGCCCCGCTCGCACAGCACGATGTCGAGGTTGCCGCGCTGCGCGATGTACTCCGCCGCCATCAGCCACTCCTCGACGGTGGCCTGCATGCCGCGCTTGAGCATGACCGGCTTGCCGATCTGGCCGACGGCCTGCAGCAGCGCGAAGTTCTGCATGTTGCGGGTGCCGACCTGCAGCATGTCGGCGTAGGACGCGACCAGCTCGACGTCGTGGGCGTCGACGACCTCGGTGACGATCGGCAGGCCGGTGGCCTCGCGGACGTCGGCCAGGATCTTCAGCCCGGCCTCGCCGAGCCCCTGGAACGCGTAGGGCGAGGTGCGCGGCTTGTAGGCGCCGCCGCGCAGCAGCGTCGCGCCGGAGGCCTTGGCCATCTCCGCGGCCTCGAGCGTCTGCTGCGCCGTCTCGACGGCGCACGGGCCGGCGATCAGCGTGAAGGTGTCCGGCCCGATCGGCACGCCGCGCACGTAGACCGTGGACATCTGCGGGTGGTGGACGCGGCTGACCAGCTTGTACGGCGCGCTGACCCGCATCACGTCGGCGACCCCGGCCATGGCCCGGAGGTTCAGCCCGGCGAAGGTCTCGATGTCACCGACCAGGCCGATGATGGTGCGGGACACGCCCCGGCTGACGAAGGCCTCACCGCCCGCGTCCGTCACCCGCGCGACGACGGCGTCGACGTCCTCGCCCGTCGCCTCGGGCTGCATCACCACGACCACGGGGCGAGCCTAACCGGGCGCCTCGCCGCAGGTCGGCGACGTCTCGGCAGTCAGGACCCGGGTGCCATCCCGTCGACTGGCGCGTTGCGGCTGGCCGCGAACGATTGCCGGTCGCCGCAGCGCGCCAGTCGACGAGTGTGGCCTGGCGCAGCGAGGGGCTGACGCAGTGGGTGGGGTGGGTCAGAAGCTGTACAGGGTGACGGTCGAGCCGCGCGGGGCCTTCTCGCCGCCGTTGGGGCTCTGGTTGAGCACCGTGTCCGCGCCGCCGGGGAAGTCGGAGACCGACACGACGAAGCCCTGCTGCTCGAGCAGCGGCTGCGCCTCGGCAACCGTCAGGCCGACGACGCCGGGCACCTCGACGAGCGGCGGCCCCTTGGAGACGGTCAGGGTGATGACCGAGTTCTTGGGCGCGAGGCGGTTGCCCTCGGGGCTCTGCTTCATCACGTTGCCGGCCGGGACGGTGTCGTCGTACTTCTCGACGACCCGGTAGCGCAGCTGGGCGTCCTCGAGCTGGGCCTGGGCGTCCTCGAGCTTGAGGGTGACGACGTTGGGCACCGCGACCGGCTTGACGCCCTTGCTGATGGTCAGCGTCACGGCGGTCCCGGGCTTGAGCGGCTCACCGACCTTCGGGTCGACCGAGATCACCGCACCGGTCTCGACCTTGTCGTTGTACTTGCGTACCGGCTCGGCGACCGTCAGGTGCTGGTCCTCGATCTCCTGCCGGGCGACCTCCTCCTGGAGGTCGATGACGTCGGGGACGTCGTAGCGCTCCGGCCCCTTCGACAGGGTCAGGCCGATGGTGCCGCCCTTGTCGATGCTGTCGTTGGGGTCCGGGTCGGTGGAGAGCACCTGGCCCTTGGGCTCGGTCTCGCTGAACTCCTGGCCGGCGACGTTGACGTCGAGGCCGTCCTTGGCCGCCCGGTCCTTCGCCTCCGACTGGGTCATGTGGATCAGGCTCGGGGTCGTCGTCTTCGACAGCACCGCGGCGTACAGCCAGGCGAAGCCCGACAGACCGAGGGCCAGCAGCACGATGAGCAGCAGCGCCATCGGGCCGCGGCTGCGACGGCGCTTGACGCCGCCCGCAGGCTGCTCGCCGAGCGGACCGGTGTCGCCGCGGCGGGGAGGGCTCTCGCGGAGGTCGACCACCATCGTCTTGTCCTGCGCGGTCGGGATGGTCGCGAGTGCCGGGCCGAGGGTGTCGAGCTCGCCGTCGGAGAGCAGGCGCCTCGTGGTGGAGACCTCGGCGAGCATCTTGCGCGCGTCGGCCGGCCGCTTCTCGGGGTCGCGTGACGTGGCGCGGGCGACGAGGGCGTCGAGCTCGGCGGGGGTGCTCGGCACGAGCTGCGACGGGGGCGGCACGTCGTCGTGGACGTGGCGGTAGGCGACCTGGATCGCGGTCTCGCCGTCGTAGGGCTTGAGCCCGGTGAGCATCTCGTAGAGCAGGATGCCGGTCGCGTAGACGTCGGAGCGAGGGTCGGCGACGCCGCGCTCGACCTGCTCGGGGGAGAGGTAGGCGACGGTGCCCATCAGCACGCCGCTGGCCGTCGTGTGGCTGGTGTGGCCGGTGACCGCGCGGGCCAGCCCGAAGTCGGCGACCTTGATGCGCCCGTCGTCGGAGATGAGGACGTTCTCCGGCTTGACGTCGCGGTGGATGATGCCGGCCTGGTGCGCGGCGCCGAGGGCAGCGAGCACCGGCTCGAGGACCTCGAGGGACTGGCGCGGGCTGAGGTGGCCGTGCTCGCGGATCAGGTCGCGCAGCGTGCGGCCGCGGACCAGCTCCATCGCGAGGAAGACGTGCCCCTGGTCGGCGCCCTGGTCGTAGACGGCGACGACGTTGGGGTGGGAGAGCCGGGCGGCCGAGTGCGCCTCGCGGATGAAGCGGGAGACGAACTCGTCGTCGTCGGCCAGGCTCGCGTGCATCACCTTGAGGGCGATCACCCGGTCGAGGCGGCTGTCGTGGGCCTCGTAGACGGTGGCCATGCCGCCGCGGGCGAGGCGGGACCCGACGCGGTAGCGCCCGTCGAGCACGCGCCCGACGAGTGGGTCCCTGACAGTCGTGTCCACGTCGGGATTCTAGGGGGCGTTTCGGGCAGGAGCCGTTTCGGACGCGCTGGGGAGCGTGGCGCGGGTCACGTCGTGGCGCTCCGGCGGCTGGCTGCCCGGCCGGTCAGCCGAACTGCCGCTTGAGGGCCATCACGTTGGCGACGTACCGCTTGGTGTCGGTGTACATGCCGTTCTCCCGGACGCTCTTGAGGCCCTGGTAGTAGGCGGCGACCGCCTGTCGCTCGTTGCTGGCGGCCTGGGTGAGGATCTTGAGCAGTACGACGCCCGTGGTGGCGTTGTCCTCGGCCTTGAGCGGGTCGAGGCGGCGGCCGACCACACCGGAGATCCAGTCGGTGGTCGTCGGGATGACCTGCATGGCCCCGACCGCGTTGGCGACGCTGACGACGCCCTGGTTCCAGCCGGACTCCTGGTAGGAGACGGCCAGTGCGAGGGCCGGGTCCACCCCGTTGGCGCGCGCCTTGGCGGCGATGATGTCGCGCATCCGCTCGCGGGAGGGGACGTTGCGGCCCGCGAGGCGGTTGCGGTTGGCGGAGGCGGCGTTGACGACCGAGTCCGAGTACGTCCGGCCGGCGAAGGTGTTGTTGCTGCTCGCGCTGCTGGTGCTGCCGCCGCGGGGGATGCGGAGGGTGGCGCCGAGCATCACGATGTTGTTGCTGCCGATGCCGTTGGCGCTGGCCAGGGCGGTCTGCGAGACGCCGTAGCGCGCCGCGATGCCCGAGAGGGTGTCGCCGCGGACGACCAGGTGGCTGCGGCCGCCGGTGCTGCCGCCGCTGCCGGAGCTGCCGCCGGCGCCGGGGACCTTGAGGGACTCGCCGGCATAGATGAGGTTGCCGTTGCCGGGGAGCCGGTTGACCTTGACCAGCTTGGCGACGCTGGTGTGGTAGCGCGCGGCGATGTCGCTGAGCGTGTCGCCCTGGCGGATCGTGTAGAGCCCCCACCCGGGCGAGCCGGCCGTGACCAGCGCTGCGACCAGCAGGGGAGCGCCGACGATCTTGGCGACCTTGCCCAGGCGGGCGACTCGGCGGCCGCGAGCGGTGAGTCGCATCGGGGCCCGGTCGGCGGCGGCCGCGGCATCTGTCGTGGCGGGTCGGCTGGGACGGGCCGGACGGCTCGGACGGGTCGGGACGACGGACGGTGCAGACATCGAGAGGGAGTCCTCACGGTCGGGGAAGGGACCTGCTGCCGCTGCCCTGCTGTCTGGAGCCCTGCGGCGAACCGTGCGGTCGTGATACTGCCGTGACTCGTGGGACTGATGTGACTGGAGGGGCGATTGTTACCCCTTCGTGGTACTACACCCGTGTGATTCAGCGTGGCCCCGACAAGCGCGTGCGCATGCTCCTCGGGCGAAGATCGTCCCCCGGCCACACAGTGCGGCGTCGGACCGCCTGGTCGGACCCCCATTGAGCGCGAGCGCGACAGTGCCGGCGCACCGGCCGGCCCTCAATGTGTGGTGGAGGGACGATCTTGTAGCGGGACGGGGCTGTGGCCAGCGCCGCGTCGGTGCGCGGCTGAGCGGCGCAGTCAGCGGCAGGTGAAGGCGCCGACGTGGCTGTGCATCCGCCAGGCGCCGGTGCGCTCGACCTCATCGGCCACTCGGGCGCGCACCCGGTCCAGGAACGCCGACCACGTCACGCCGTCCGGCAGGTCCGCCTCGGCCAGCCCGCGCATGCTGTCGACGAACGCCACGACCGGCTCGACCGTCGGCACCACGGTCTCCCGTCGCCAGGTCTCGACCGTCACGTCCCAGCCGGCCGCCGCCAGCAGGTCGCCGTCGTCGACGGTGAACCGCCCGTCGTCGTCCCGCCCGCCGGCCGCGATCCCGTCAGGTCCTCGACCGCCGCAGCCCACAGCTCGGCGACCTCGGCCTTGTCGTCGGCCGCGTTGGTGCTCGCCAGCAGCACGCCGCCCGGCCGCACCACCCGCCGCAGCTCGCGCGCAGCCAGCTCGATGTCGGGCACGTGGTAGAGCATGTGCATCGCCAGCGCCGCGTCGACCGACCCGTCGGCGAGCGGCAGCGCCTGGATGTCGCCGACCACCTCCGGCCCCATCCCCGCGGACAGGTCGAGCGGCAGCACGTCGAGGTCGGGGCGTTCGTCGCGCAGCCGCCGGACGTACGTCCCCAGACCGCAGCCCGCGTCCAGCACCGTGCCGCGGACGTCCGCCAGCGCCGCCACCGCTAGGCCCGGCAGGTCGACCCGGTCGCGCTGGTAGTCGTAGATCGCCAGCCGCGCCGCGAGCGGACCCTGCTCGTTGTAGGCGCGCGACGTGAGGGCCGTCCGGTCGGTGAACACGGGCTGCGACCCTAGTCCGGTGATCGTCGTGGTCGGTGCGGGCCTCGCGGGGCTGCACACGGTGGTGGCCCTGCGCGGGCAGGGCTACCGCGGTCCGCTGACCCTCCTCGGCGGGGAGGGGATCGAGCCGTACGACCGGCCACCGCTGACGAAGGAGCTGCTGCGCGGCCACACGGACGACACGACGCTCGAGGCCGACTGGGTCGCGCTCGACGTCGACCGGCGGCTGTCGACGCGGGCGCTGTCGGTCGAAGCCGGCCGGGTGACGACGGACGACGGAGACTTCGAGGCCGACGCGATCGTGCTGGCGACCGGGGCGGCACCGCGGCGGCTGCCCGGTGACTCGACAGCTCTGACGCTGCGCACCGCCGAGGATGCCCTTCGGCTGCGGTCGTCGCTGCGGCCGGGCACCCGGTTGGTGCTCGTCGGCGCCGGCTGGATCGGTGCCGAGGTCGCGACCGAGGCGGTGGCGCGGGGCGTCGACGTGACGGTGGTCGAGGCCCTGGCGACACCCCTTGCCGGCGCCCTGCCGGCGGCCGTCGGGGAGCGGATGCTGCCGTGGTGGTCGGGTGCCGACCTGCGGCTCGACGCGCTGGTCGACCGGGTCGAGCCGTCGGCGGTGCATCTCGTCGACGGCACCGAGATCCCGGCCGACGTCGTCCTCGTCGGCATCGGCGTGACGCCGGTGACGGTGCCCGGTGTGGAGCTGACGCCGGCCGGTGCCGTGGCGGTCGACGCGGGTCTGCGAACCTCGGTTCCCGGTGTGCTCGCGGCCGGCGACTGCGCGTCCTGGCCGTCCAGCCGTTACGGCGTACGCATGCTGGTGGAGCACTGGGACAACGCCCTGCACGCGCCGACTGTCGCGGCCGCCAACGCGCTCGGCGGCGACGAGGTGTGGGACCCGGTGCCCTACTTCTGGTCGGAGCAGTGGGGTCGGATGGTGCAGTACGCCGGCCACCATCCCGCGGGCGACCGTGTCGTGTGGCGGGAGGACGGCGAACGCTGGGCCGCCTTCTGGCTCGCCGGCGACCGCCTCGTCGCGGCAATGACCGTCGACCGGCCGCGCGACCTGGTGCAGGCGCGTCGGCTGATGCAGCGCGACGCGTCGGTCGACGCCGACGTGCTCGCCGACCCGGCCGCGGCCGTCAAGTCGGCCGCGGTCTAGGCACCCGTCGGCGTCCCCCATCGCGTCCATGCCGGGACCGTACTGCGAGCGCCGAGCCCTGCGTGGCAGGCTTGCCGACGTGACCGACCAGCGCTCCGAGGCCGACCAGCAGCACGCCGCCGCGTACGAGAACCTCGTGACCGCATGGCTGACCCTGCCCGACATCGCCGAGCGGATGGGCCTGCCCATCACCCGGGTGCGCCAGCTGGTGTCGGACCGGCAGATCCTCGCGGTCCGCCGCGGCGAGAGCAACGCGCTGATGGTGCCGGCGGACTTCGTCCAGGAGGGTCGGGTGCTCAAGGGGCTGCCCGGCACGCTGACCCTGCTGACCGACGCCAAGTTCTCCGACGAGGAGGCGGTGCGCTGGCTCTACACCGACGACGACCTGCCCGGCTCGCCGGTGCAGGCGCTGGTCGAGAACCGCGGCACGGAGGTCAAGCGGCGCGCGCAGGCCCTCGGGTTCTGAGTCCCTGAGTGCGCCACCTCTCCTATCTCGCGGTCCTCGCCTTCTGTCTCGTCGGTACGTTGCCGCTCGAGCTGTGGCTGGGTGTCCGCGTCTACCGGCAGTGGCGACGGCTGCTGCTGACGCTGCTCCCGGTGGTGGCGGTCTTTGTCGTGTGGGACCTGTATGCGATCGCGGCGGGGCACTGGACCTTCGACCCGGAGCAGACGACCGGTGTGGTGCTGCCCGGTGACCTGCCGGTCGAGGAGCTGCTGTTCTTCGTCGTCGTGCCGGTGTGCTCGCTGCTGTCCTTCGAGGCCGTGCGGAAGGTGCGCGGCTGGCCGGCGGGCGACGAGTGAGCTACACCGGGCTCGCGCTGGCCGGCGTCGGGTTGGCGCTGGTGCTCGACCTGCTGGTGCTGCGGACCCGGGTGGTGACGCGGCGGGTCTTCTGGGTGTCCTACTGCATCGTCGTGGTCTTCCAGCTGCTCACCAACGGGTGGCTGACCGGCCGCGACATCGTCGTCTACTCCGAGGCCGAGATCATCGGCACCCGCGTGGTCTTCGCGCCGATCGAGGACCTGCTCTTCGGCTTCTCGCTGGTGCTGCAGACCACCGCGTGGTGGATCTGGTGGGGGCGCCGGCTGGGCCGGGTGCCTAGCGCCGGGCGAGCACGGGCCCTGACCAGACCGGGGCCGGCGACCGCGAGGCGGCGCCGCAGCGGTACGGCCACCCGACGGTCCAGCACCTGGTAGTCCGCCTGCTCGACCGCGTCGAGGATGCCGCTGTAGAGGAGGTACGCGGTGCGGATGCAGTCGCGGCTGGCCGGGTGCAGGAGGTCGATGCCGGGCTCGGCGGCGGCGTACAGGCGTCTGGTCCGTTCGATCTCGAAGCGGAGGAGGCTGACGACGTTCGGCGGCGTCGGGCCGGGGGCCAGGTCCGCGCGCGTGACGCCGAATCGGTCGAGGTCCTCCTGGGGAAGGTAGACGCGGCCGCGGCGCAGGTCCTCCGCGACGTCGCGGATGAAGTTGGAGAGCTGGAACGCCTCGCCGAGCGTCTGGGCGTGGCCGGCGGCGCGCGGGTCGAGCGGCTCGAGGATCGGCACCATCTGCAGGCCGATGACGGCGGCCGAGCCGTACATGTAGCGCTCGAGGTCGGCGTAGGTCTGGTAGCCGGTGACGCTGATGTCCATCCGCATCGACTCGAGGAACGCCTCGAACGTCTCGGCCGGGATGTCCCAGGTCTCGGCGGTGTGGATGGCGGCCCGGCTGATCGCATGGTCGGCGTGGGCGCTGTCGCCGGCCTTGAGGTCGCGCAGGAACTGCTCGCCCCAGGCCATCAGCCGGTCGGGGTCCGGGGAGTCGAGGTCGTCGACGAGCTCGTCGGCGTAGCGGGCGAAGCCGTAGAGGGCGTGCACGTGCGGCCGCTTGGCCGGGGGGAGCAGCAACGTGGACAGGTAGTAGGTGCGGCCGTGGGCGGCGTTGAGGCGGCGGCACGTCTCGTAGGCCGCCCGCAGCGCCGGGTCGGTGATGCCGGCCGCGTCCAGCTCCCGCCCGCTCACCGGCGAGACCCACCACAGTCGGACGCCGGGGCCGACGGCGGCTGGCGTCGGGCCTCGGCCCGACGTGAGTCGGGCACGGGGCACTGTGGTGCTTTCCACAGGTCACAGGTGTCAGCCGGCCGTCCACAGATCGCCGCAGCGAGTGCAGGACAGGTCGGGCTGCGGCCACGCTGGCTGCGTGGATGTCCTGACTGCTCTCGAGGACCGCGACGGCGTCGCGAGCTTCGGTGAGCTGACCGGCGCGGGAGTTCGTCCGGTGGACCTCGGCCGGGCGGTGGAAGGCGGGGACAGTGCTGCGTCCGCACCGAGGCGTGTACCTGCTGCCGTCCGTCTGGGCACCGCTGGCCGCAGCGGAGCGACTCGGTGGCACGGTCTCCCACACCACAGCGGCGAAATTCTTCGGCCTCGAGCTGTTGCGCTCCGATCCGCTCCACCATGTCACCGTCCCCAGGGGCCGCAAGAAGCAGGCACTCCACGGAGTTCGGATCCACCGCCGCGATCTTGGCAGGGGGGAGGTCATCTCGGCGCAGCCGGTCACGTCGGTCGAGCGGACCTGCCTCGACTGCTTCCGCCACCTGCCCCTGCGCGATGCGGTGGCGCTCGGAGACTCCGCCCTGCGCAAGCGCCGGGCGACCTGCGAGCAGCTCGTCGGAGCGGCCCGCAGCCTGAAAGGGGATGGCTCCGCGGCGGCGAGAGCTGCCGCATCGCTGCTGGACCCCAAGTCCGAGTCGGTTCTCGAGTCGGCGGGCCGCGTCGAGATGCACCTGGCGGGGCTGCCCGCACCTGAGACGCAGGTCGTCGTGCAGACACCGCTCGGGCCCAGGCGGCTCGACTTCCTCTTCCGCGAGGCCGGTGTCGGCGTCGAGACGGACGGCTTCGAGACCCATGGCCTCACCCGTGCGGCCCTGCTGTCCGACTGTGAGCGGCACAACGGCTACGCACTGAGCGGCCTGCTCGTGCTGCGGTTCGGCTTCGAGCACGTGATGCTCATGCCCAGTTTCTTCACCGACACCATCAGGCTGGCCCTCGACCTGGCTGGGTCTCTGCGCGAGGTACCACAGTGCAGCCGCTGCGGCGGACTCGCGATCACCCGCGCAGCGTGAGCCACCGCGGGCGACCGGCCGACTGTGGTGGGTTCCTCCGGAGCAGCGGTGGCAGGCGCGGTGCACGGTCGAGCGGGCCGGCATGTCAGAGCCAGGCGCGGGAGCGGTAGGCGGGGTCCGGGCCGAGGACGCGCTCGGCGGCCAGCCGGCCGGAGACGAGCACCATCGGGACGCCGACACCGGGCACGGTCCCCGAGCCGGTGAACACGACGTTGTCGCCCCAGATGTTGCGCGGCCGGAACGGCCCGGTCTGGGCGAAGGTGTGCGCGGCCGCGAAGGGCGTGCCGCGCTCCATGCCGCGGTCTGCCCAGTCGAGCGGGGTCGTCGTCGACGTCACCTCGAGCGCGTCGCCGAAGCCCGACCAGCCGCGGGCGTCCAGCGTCGTCAGCACGTGGTCGAGGTAGCGGTCCCGCTCGGTCGCCCACGAGATCGGCGCGTCGAGGTTCGGCGTCGGGAAGAGCACGTAGTACGACGACTTGCCGGCCGGTGCCAGCGACGGGTCCGAGGCCGTCGGGGACGTCACCAGGAACGACGGGTCGCTCATCAGCCGACCGCCGAGCAGCTCGTCGAAGACCTCCTTCCACGCGTGCCCGAAGGAGATCGTGTGGTGCGCGAAGCCCTCGGCCTCGCCGTAGGAGCGCGACGAGCCGCCGAGCAGCAGGAAGCACGACGGCGACCACCGCATCGGCCGGCGCACCGGCGCGCCCACCAGCCGGCGCGCGGCCGGCAGGTCCGGGTTGAGCACGACCGCGTCGCACGCGATCCGGTCGCCACCGGTCGTCACCACGGCGACCGCACGACCCGACCGCATCTCCACGTGCGACACCTCGGTGCCGTAGTGCAGCTCCACGCCGTGCTTCTCCGCCGCCCCTGCGAGCGCCCGCGGCACCGCGTGCATGCCGCCGCGCGGGAAGAAGACCCCTGCCACCGAGTCCATGTAGCCGATCACGGCGTAGAGCGCCAGCGCGTCGTAGGGCGACAGCCCCGCGTACATCGCCTGGAAGGAGAAGACCCGCTGCGTCCGGTCGTCGTGCAGGAACGACGCAACCTTCGGCGCCATCCGCCGGAAGCCGCCCAGCGCGGCCAACCGGGCAAGCGTCGGCCGCACCAGGCCCAGCGGCGAGTCGACGTTGCGGTCGATGAAGTCGCGCATCTCCAGCCGGTAGAGCTCGGACACGAAGCCCACGAACCGCCGGTAGCCGTCGGCCTCTCTCGGCCCGCAGACCGACGCGATCGACGCCGCCATCTCGTCCACGGACGCGTGCACGTCGAGCGACGACCCGTCGGCGTAGCGCGCCCGGTAGAGAGGCGACACCGGCTCCAGCGTCAGCCAGTCCGACATCGACTCACCGACACAGTCCAGCGCGTCGGCGATCAGGTCGGGCATCGTCAGCACGGTCGGGCCGGTGTCGAACGAGTAGCCGTCGACCTCCAGCAGCCCCGCGCGCCCGCCGGGCACCGCCTCCCGCTCCAGCACCGTCACGCGACGGCCCGCGCCGGCCAGCCGGAGCGCCGCCGACAGCCCGCCGAGCCCGGCACCGACGACGACCACGTGGTCGGTCGGTCCGGTGACAGTCCTCACTGGTCGACAGTCCTCACTGGCTGCGGGCGGTGGCCGCGGCCACCAGCTGCTCCATGACGGCCCGCGCCGGCGCCTCGACGGCGGTCGCGGCCGCCAACGCCTGTGCCGACAGGTTGTCGATCATCTCCTCGACGACACCGAGCGCACCGCTGTCGGTCATCACCTCGCGCAGGCGGTCGACACCGGCCACGTCGAGGTGGGGGTCACCGAGGCTGCGACGTACGACCGCGGCCTCGGCGGGGGAGCAGCGCTCCAGCGTCACCGCGACCAGCACCGTCCGCTTGCCCTCGCGCAGGTCGTCGCCCGCAGGCTTGCCGGTCGTCGCCGGGTCGCCGAAGACGCCCAGCACGTCGTCGCGCAGCTGGAAGGCCTCGCCGAGCGCGCGGCCATAGACGTCGTACGTCGCCAGCAGCTCTCTCGACGCCCCGGCCAGCGTGCCGCCGAGCAGCAGCGGCTGCTGCACCGAGTACTTCGCGCTCTTGTAGAGGATCACGTGGCGCGCACGGTCGACGGTCGTCGTGGCCTGCACCTGCTCGAGCATGTCGAGGTACTGCCCGCACATCAGCTCGGTGCGCATCAGGTCGAAGACGGCCCGACCGGCCGCGAGCGACTCGGGCGACAGTCCCGACCCGGCGTACATCTCGTCGCACCACGACAGGCACAGGTCTCCGGCGAGGATCGCCCCGGCGACGCCGAAGTCCTCGGAGGAGCCGAGCCAGTGGTTGCCGCGGTGCAGGGCGGCGAACCGGCGGTGCACGGCCGGCTGGCCGCGCCTGGTGTCGCTGCCGTCCATCACGTCGTCGTGGATCAGCGCGGCTGCCTGGAAGAGCTCGAGGGCCGACGCCACCGACACGATGCCGGCGCAGTCCTCGCCGCCGGCGCCGCGCCACCCCCAGTAGCAGAAGGCGGCGCGCAGCCGCTTGCCGCCGGTCAGCAGGTCGCCGACCGACTCCATCAGCGGCGCCAGGTCGTCGCTGACCGCGTCGAGCACGTCGGACTGAGCGGTGAGGTGGTCGGCCAGCGCCTTGTGGACGCGCGTGCGCAGGTCCTCGGCGTCGAGGGGGTCTGCGGGCGTGCCGGGCGTCACAGCTCGCGAGCCTACGGTCATGCCTGGTCTTCCGTCCGGGAGCCGCCTTCGGATGAGGTCGAGGCCCTCATCCGAAGGCGGCGCCGGAGGGTGGCCGGCTCGCGCGGCTAGGACACTCAGCCGCCGAGCAGGTGCTGCAGCGACCTGGCCACCAGGTCGTGCCGCATCTCCTGCGTCGTCAGACCCTCGGCGCCGAACCCGGTGTACACGGTGTCCTCGGTGGTCACCGCGGCACCCTCCTCGAACGCCTTCTGCGACCGGGACCAGTCGTTGTCGTTCGTGCCCGAGCCGGCCGGTGCCCCGGCCACCGACCACCCGCCGAGCCCGTCCTCGAACGAAGTCTGCGCGGTCTGAGCGTCCACGGTCACCGCGACGTCGTCGAGGAACACGCCCAGACCCTGGGTTCCCCAGTCGCTGATGTAGGAGATGGACACCTCGACCTGTTCGCCGGCGTAGCCCGAGAGATCCACCGACCACTGCTGCCACCCGTTGGAGCCACCGGTCGCGGCGTTCCAGGAGCCGGTCGTGCCAGTCGGCCCGCAGGAGTCCGGCGTCTGGTAGTGGGTGATGAACGGGTGGATCTCGTCCCAGCCTTCCGGGCAGCTGTCGCCGGTGCCCTGGCCGGTGTGGCCGTTGGCGTCCGGGAGGGTGGTCCAGTCGTCCTGCCCGACGGTGTGCGCCTCGACGACGAGGTAGTCCCAGTCCGCCTCGGTGCTGTACGACGTCTGGAAGGTCAGGTTGCCCGTGCTCGCGCCGGTCAGGTCGACCGTGCGGGTCAGGCGCTTCCAGCTGACGTCGTCCCGGCCGCTGAACAGGTACCAGTCACCGGTGTACGGGTCGTACGGTGCCGCGCCCTCCCGCAGCCAGTCGAGGGCGACGCCGCTGGTGAACTGCGGGAACTCGTCGGGCGGCAGGAAGCCCGAGGTCGGCAGGAACGACGCCGTGTGGTTCTGGTTGTTCGCCGAGTCGCCGCCGTTGAACGTGCCCTCGAAGCCTTCGAAGGCGCCGTCCGTGCCCGTGACGGCGTAGGGGTTGCCGTCGGGGTCGGTGCCGCCGTTGTCGATGTACTCGTAGGCACCCAGCCAGTACTGCGTGAAGTCGTTGAGGAGCTGCAGGCACGGGTACGCCCGTACGGTGCACTCGCCCTGCTCTTCCTCGAACGGGTTGTACCAGTAGGAGCCGTTCGTCGCCGAGGCGTGGTTGGCGTACTTGCCGGTGTGCAGCAGCTTGCCGCCCTCGTTGAGGTAGTCGCGGACCGACAGCTCGAGGTCGAGCGCCAGCTCGGCGGCGGTGCCGCCGGGCTGCCCGACCTCCCGGGTGATGATGTCGTCGCCGGTCTCCCAGACCACGGCGTTGTAGTGGGAGAGGACGCCCAGGTGGTGCGGGGCGGTGCGGGCGTTGGCGTCGACGTCGTACACGTCGGCCGAGTGCCCGGCGGCCTCGACCGCCGCGACGTACTCGTCTGCGTATTTCGCGCTCGTCACGCCCTGCGCCGGGCTGACGCCGGTCACGTCCTCGGCGGCGAGCACCAGTACATCGCCGCCGATGTCGTCGGCGACCTTGTAGGTGAACGGTTCGGTCTGCACGGTCTCGCCGCCGGGGTTGGCGCCGGAGAACCAGACCTCGACGCTGTCACCTGGCGCGGTGCCGGCCACGGTGCCGCGGAACTCGCCGTAGTAGTCGTGGTGCGTGTCGCCGTAGCGCTCCCCGCCGTCCCAGAGCGCGACCGGCGCGGTCACCTCGGCGCCGCCGTCGACCCGGTAGTGCAGCGTCTTGTCGCTCAGCGACCGCTTCGCGGTGACCGCCACCGGCTGGGTCGTGCCGTGCGACACCGCGAACGGGTCGGCGACCAGGTCGGCGGCGTCGAGCCCGACCACGGACACCGGGTCCTCGGGGTCGTGGGTGGACTCCGCCGTCGCCAACGCGAAGGGGATGTTCTTCTCGAACTCGGCCTGGATCAGCGCCTCGTCGTCGGGGAAGTTGAACCCGCTGGCGCAGTCGTCGGCGACCCACTCGTCGTCCGGGTCGACGTTGGAGGCCACCTCGCAGGTGGTCATCTCCGGCGTGAACCCAAGGGCGCGGTGAGCGACCTGCATGTGTGTGTCGATGTCGCCGTTGGTGGTGTAGAGCTCCGCCGAGATGTCCGGGTCGTAGCCGGGCACGGCCGGGTCCTCGTCGGTGCCGACCATCGCCTCGTAGATGACATCGTCCGGCGAGGGGGTGCTGACCTGCCAGCCGATGCCGTAGAGCAACAGCTCGGCGGCGGAGTGGTAGTTGATGAAGAACTCGAACCCGACCCGGCCGAACAGCCGGTCCATCGCCTGGGTCTCCGGCTCCGAGGCCGCGCCGGCACCCCGGTAGGTCTGGCTGCTGATCTCCGGCGACGAGCCCTCGTTGTCCCAGCCCCACTTCGTGGCGCTGTTGCGGTTGAGGTCGACGCCGTCGGACGTCGTGACGGTGCCGTCAGCGTTGTTGTCGCGCAGGTTCTTGCGCCACAGCCGGTTGCCCTCGGTGAACGTGTAGTCGTAGCCGTCCGGGTTCTGCACCGGCACGAACCACAGCTCGGTCGTGTCGACCAGCTCCGTGATCCGCTCGTCGGTGCCGTAGCCCTCGAGCACGTGGTGCAGCAGCCGGCGGGTCATCTCGGTCGTGATCCACTCGCGGGCGTGCTGGGTGGCGCCGTACATCACGGCCGGCCGGGCGCCGTCGCGGACCTGCTTGGCGTTCTTGGTGACCTTGACCGCGAAGATCGGCTTGTCCTGCAGCGTGGTGCCGATGTTCACCAGCCTGGTCAGCCCCGGGAACTCGGCGACCGTCGTCTGGAGCTCCGCCCGGATGCCGCCGGGCCCGGTGTAGGGGCGGTAGACCTCGTAGCCGCTGCGGGCCTGCTCGGCCAGGAAGGTGGACGCCTTCTTGCCGTCCACGCGCTTGACGGTCAGGTCGTAGCCCTCGCCGAGCAGCCGGTCGGCCAGCAGCTCGGGCATGACTATCTCGACGGGGACCCGGCCGTCGCGGAGCCGGCCGACGGCGACGTCCTCGTGGTCGAGCCCGCGGGCGCCCAGTCCCTCGACCTGGGCGGGCGTGAGGTTGCCGACGTACACCTCGATCCCGCCACCGCGCGGCGCGGCGGACGCGGGGGAGACGGCGGCCAGCAGACCGGCGAGGAGGGCGAGGACGCTGAGCAGGATCGCGGTGGGTCGCATCTGGAGCTCCATGACAGGGGGTGGGCCTGCCCGAAGTTTTGTGTCATAGGTCACAAAAGTCAACGAATCGGGCAAATCTGGTGCCGGCGCCTGCCAAAGCCGGCCCCGGCGCACCGGCGGGCGCACTGCCGGGCGGTCCACCCGGCGCGGGTTAGCCTCGTCGGGTGTCCCAGCAGCTGCGTGACCCCTGGTCGCGGGAGAGCGTCATGCCCGGCCGCACCCCGGCGATCTCCGAGCTGCTCCAGGAAGGCCGCAACTCCTACTCCTTCGAGTTCTTCCCGCCCAAGACCCCCGAGGGCGAGCGCAAGCTCTGGACGGTCCTGCGCGAGCTGGAGGGCCTCAAGCCGACCTTCGTCTCGGTGACCTACGGCGCCGGCGGCACGACCCGGGACACCACGGTCGACATGACCGGCCGGATCGCCCGCGACACGACGCTCATGCCGGTCGGCCACTTCACCGCCGTCAACCACTCGATGGGTGAGCTGCGGCACATCATCGGGCAGTACGCCTCGGCCGGTGTCCGCAACGTCCTCGCCCTGCGCGGCGACCCGCCCGGCGACCCGATGGGCGACTGGGTCCGGCACCCCGACGGCGTGGACTACGCCGAGGACCTGGTGCGGCTGCTCAAGGAGTCCGGCGACTTCTGCGTCGGCGTCGCGGCCTTCCCCGAGCGGCACCCGCGGTCGACCGACTGGGAGACGGACACCCGCTACTTCGTGCAGAAGTGCCGGGCGGGAGCCGACTACGCGATCACCCAGATGTTCTTCTACGCCGACGACTACCTGCGGCTGCGCGACCGGGTCGCCGCCGCCGGCTGCGACGTGCCGATCATCCCGGGCATCATGCCGGCGACCAACGTCAAGCAGATCGAGCGCTTCGCGTCGCTGTCGAACGCGGCCTTCCCACCCGACCTGTCCGAGCGGCTGCACGCGGTCGAGGACGACAAGGACGAGATGCGCCGGGTGGGTGTCGAGGCCGCGACCGAGCTCTGTCAGCGGCTGCTCGACGAGGGCGTACCGGGACTGCACTTCATCACTCTCAACACCTCCAGCGCGACCCGCGAGATCTACCAGCGGCTCGGCCTGCGCGACCGCGCCTGAGGCGCGGCGACCCGTGGACCGCGAGGCCTACTTCGCCGGGTGGGCGGCGCTCCACGGTGGCTACGACCCGCGGTCCAACGCGCTGGTGCGGATCTGGCTCACCTGGACGTACGCCCTCGCGAAGCCGTTGGCTGCGACCCGGGTGCCACCCGACCTGGTGACGGTGCTCGGCCTGCTGGTCAGCGGGGCCGCTGCAGCACTCGCGGCCGGCGGCGAGGACTGGTGGCTGCTGGCCGCGGGGCTGGTCGTCGTCGCGGCTGCACTGTTCGACAACCTCGACGGCGCGGTGGCTGTGCTGACCGACCGCGCGACCCCCTGGGGGGCGGTGCTCGACTCGGTCGTCGACCGCTGCAGCGACCTGCTCTTCCTGGCCGCGCTGTGGCTGGCCGGAGCCGAGCCGTGGGTCTGCGTGGCCGGTGCGGCGCTGATGCTGCTGCAGGAGTACGCGCGGGCGCGTGCCGGCGCGTCGGGCATGTCCGAGGTGGGTGTCGTCACGGTGTGGGAGCGGCCGACGCGAGTGATCGTGACGGCGGCCTTCCTCGGGTCGGCCGCCCTGCTGGGTGACCCGTGGCCGACGCTCGGCGCCGCGGCCTGGCTGGCCCTCGGGGTCGTCGGCCTGGTGCAGCTGCTGGTCGTGGTCCGCCGCCGACTGGCCTGACCGCGTCGGCTGGCGCGTTGCGGCGGTCGACAAACGACTGCGGGCGGCCGCAACGCGCCACTCGAGGAACGGGACCGCGGGCCAGGCGGGTCAGGCGGGGCCGACCAGGTCGGCCACGATGGCGGCGGACAGCCCGACCAGCGGCAGCCCGCCACCCGGGTGCGCCGACCCGCCGACCAGGAAGAGCCCGGGCACCGGCGACCGGTTGGCCGGCCGGAGGAACGCGGAGCGGGCCCCGTTGGACGACGTGCCGTAGATCGCGCCGCCGGGGGAGCGGGTCGCCGTCTCGAGGTCGGCCGGTGTGCGGACCTCGTGCCACAGCAGCCGGTCGCGGACGTCCAGCCCGCGGGCGGCGAGCACGTCGAGCACCTTCGCGGCGTACGACTCCGCGAGACCTGGTGCCCGCCAGTCGACGCACCCGGGGCCGGTGCCGTGGCGCGGCGCGTTGACGAGGACGAACCACGCCTCCTGCCCGGCCGGGCTCATCGTCTCGTCGTCGGGCGAGCAGACGTAGACGGTCGGTTCGTCCACCGGCTGAGCCTCGCGGCCGAAGACGGCGTCGAACTCCGCGTCGTAGTCGTCCGGGAAGAGCACCGTGTGGTGGTGTACGTCGGGAGTGCGCCCACGCAGCGCGAGCAGGAGGACGAAGCCGGAGAGCGACGGCGTCGCGCGTGCCAGCCGCCGCCTCGCCGAGGCCGCGACGGTCCGCTGGACAAGGTCGCCGTAGAGGTGCGTCGCGTCGGCGTTCGACACCACGACGTCGGCGGCCACTCGCGACCCGTCAGCCAGCTCGACCCCCGACGCGCGGTTGCCCTCGACCAGCACCCGCACCACGTCGGCGCCGGTCCGCACGTCGACGCCACGCAGCAGTGCGCGCTCGTGCAGGGCATCGGCGAGGCGGCTGACCCCACCGCGAACGTGCCATGCGCCGAACGTCTGCTCGACGTAGGGCACGACGGCGAGCGCGGCCGGCGCGCGCCGCGGGTCGGAGCCGGTGTAGGTCGCGTAGCGGTCGAGCAGCATGCGCAGCCGCGAGTCGCGCAGGTACTTGCGGCCGAGCGCGCGCAGCGACGACCACGGCGCGACGGCCCGGACGTCGGACGTACGCCGCGCCAGACGCAGCAGGTCCCGGGCCCCCGTCAGTGGTGACTCGAGGAACGGCCCTCGGGTGACCTGCCAGATGTCGTGGGCCCGGTCGAGGAACCCCGACCAGTCCGCACCGGCGCCGGGCCCGAGCGCGGCGTCCATCGCGGCCACCGTGCGCGCCCGCGAGGCGTTGGGGACGTCCAGCCACACCGGCCCGGACCCCTGCAGCCGCGGGGAAGCGGTAGCGGAACGCCGGGTCGACCGGCACCAGGTCGACGGACTCCTCGATCGGATTGCCGGTCTTGACGAAGAGATCGCGGTAGACCGCGGGTAGCGTCAGCAGCGACGGGCCCGTGTCGAACGTGAACCCGTCACGGGAGAACGATGCGACCTTGCCACCGACCGAGCCGGACTGCTCGCACACGACGACCGAGTGGCCGACCGTGGCCAGGCGGGCCGCGACGGCCAGGCCGCCCATGCCCGCCCCCACGACGACGACTCTTGCCACATCGTGACCCTATGGCGACCCGGCTCACCCCATCCAGATGGTCAGCCGGCGCCGAACACCTGTCATGACGACCGCCGGGAAGGGCACGCGCCGCAGCCGCACCGCGCTCGGCGCTGCCGCCGGCCTGGCGGCTGCTCTGGTCGCGCTGGGCACCGCCGAGCTCTTCGCCGCGCTCGTGCGCCCGCAGGCCTCGCCGGTCGTCGCCGTCGGCGGCAGCGTCATCGACGCGACACCTGTGTGGCTCAAGGACTTCGCGATCCGTACCTTTGGCACCAACGACAAGCCGGTGCTGATCGGGTCGATCCTCGTCGTGCTGCTGCTCCTGTCCCTGGTCACCGGCGCCCTGGCGGTCCGGCGGCTGGCCGTCGGCATTGCCGGTGTCGCCGTGCTCGGCCTGGTCGGCGCGGCCGCCGCCGTAAGCCGCCCCGACACCCAGCCCCTCGACCCGCTGCCGTCGGTCGTCGGTGCAGTTGTCGGCGCGATCGTCCTGGTGATGATCCTGCGCCCGCTGACCGAGAGCGACCCGACGCAGCCACTCGCCGACGAGGGCCGCCGACAGGTGCTCGTCGTCGGGCTCTGGGCGGTCGCGGCCGGCGTCGTCGCCGGGGCGGTGGGTCGCCTGGTCACCGGCCGCCAGGGCGACGTCACGGCCAGCCGGGCGGCCGTACGACTGCCGAAGCCGGCGAGCCCCGCGACCGCGGTGCCGCGCGGCAGCGACCTGGCCATCGACGGGCTCACGCCCTTCCGCACGGACAACAAGGACTTCTACCGGATCGACACCGCGCTGGTCGTGCCGCAGGTCGCCACCGAGGGATGGTCGCTGAAGGTGCACGGGATGGTCGACCGCGAGCTGGAGCTGACCTTCGACGACCTCCTGGCGCGCGACCTCGTCGAGCGCGACATCACGCTGACGTGCGTGTCCAACGAGGTCGGTGGCGAGTACGCCGGCAACGCGCGCTGGCTGGGCGCCCCGCTGGCGGACCTGCTGGACGAGGCCGGAGTCAGGAGCGGCGCCGACATGATCCTGTCGACGTCGTCGGACCGGATGACGATCGGCACGCCCACAGCAGTCGTCATGGACGGCCGGGACGCGCTGCTGGCGGTCGGCATGAACGGTGAGCCGCTGCCGACCGAGCACGGCTTCCCGTGCCGGATGGTCGTGCCGGGCCTCTACGGCTACGTGTCGGCGACCAAGTGGGTGGTCGACCTGGAGCTGACCAGGTTCGCCGACGCGACCGCCTACTGGACGGACCGCGGCTGGGCCGAGAAGGGCCCGATCAAGACGATGTCGCGGATCGACACCCCGCGGCCCTTCGCGAAGCCGACGGCCGGCAAGGTCGCCGTGGCCGGCGTCGCCTGGGCCCAGCACCGCGGCATCGAGAAGGTCGAGGTGCGCGTCGACGGCGGGTCGTGGCACGAGGCGCGGCTGGCCGAGGTGCCGTCCACCGACACCTGGCGGCAGTGGGTGTGGCAGTGGGACGCCACTCCGGGCAGCCACACCCTCGAGGTCCGCGCGACCGACTCCGACGGCCGGACCCAGCCCGAGCGCCGGGCCGACCCCTACCCGTCCGGTGCCACCGGCTGGCACTCGACCTCGGTGACCGTCGGCTAGCGCGTCGGGCTCAGGCGCCGTGCGGGTCGACCCGGGAGCGCAGCACGCAGAACTCGTTGCCTGCCGGGTCGGCCAGCACGACCCAGGGGACGTCGTCCCCCTGACCGATGTCGGCCCGGGTCGCGCCGAGGGCGAGGATCCTCTCGACCTCGGCGTCCTGGTCCCGGTCGGTCGCGTTGACGTCGATGTGCACGGGCGACTTGGCGACCTTGTCGTCGGGTGCCCGCCCGACGATGATCCGCGGGCCGGACCCGGGCGGGCCGGTCAGCTCCACGGAGTAGTCCTCCGGCCCGTCCGACCGGCCGGTGACCTGGTAGCCGAGCACCTCCTGCCAGAAGCGGCCGACGAGGTCGTGGTCGTGGCAGTCGATGACCAGCTCGGTGAACCTGCACGCCATGCCAGGGACCCTACGCGGGCCAGCCTCGGGACCTGCTCGGCGCTGATCGGCTAGCGGGCCGCCAGGGCGACGATGTCGTCGATGTCGTGGCGGGCGACGTCGAGCTCGGGCGAGGGGAAGAGCCCGATGCTGTGCGCACCGGCGTCCTCGAGGGCGGTCAGGTGCGCGGCCGCGTCGTCGAGGGTGCCGACCGGCGCGATCTCGGCCCACCAGTCGCCGGGCATCGTGACCAGGCCGTCGAGTCCCTTGTCGCGGTAGCGCGCGACCAGGTCGTCGGCGAAGGGCAGCGCCCACACACCCGCATTGGGCTCGTCGAGGACGTCGCCGAGCCACGGTGCCATCAGGCGGCGCGCCTCGTCACGGTCCTTCGCCACGCACAGCGGCGCGAAGACGGCGACGTGGAAGGGCGTCGGGTGACCGGCCTGCTCGAGAGCCAGCCGGACGTACGTCGGCGAGGCCGGTTCGGCGAGCACCAGCCCACCGGCGACCCGGCCGGCCAGCGCGAGCGACTTCGGGCCGCGTACGCCTGCGAGGACGGGCGGCGGGTCGGTCGGCGGCTGGTCGAGAGCCACGTCGCGCAGCTGCACCTCGCGGCCCTCCATCGACACGGTCTCGCCGGCGAGCAGCCGGGTGACCGCGGTGATGACCTCCTCCAGCGTCGTCAGCGGCGAGGGGGTGCGCGCGCCCATCTGCGCCATCCACTCCTGGACCCCGTGACCGATGCCGGGCAGCACCCGGCCGGGCCCCAGGTTGCACAGCGTCGCGATCTCCATCGCGGTCACCGCCGCGTTGCGGGCGACGGCGGGCAGGATGCCCAGGCCGACCTGCAGTCGCTCGGTGGTCGTCAGCGCGGCCGCGGCCAGGCTGATGCCGCCGGTGTAGAAGCAGTCCTCGATCAGCCACAGCTGGTCGGCGCCGCCGTCCTCGAGTCGGCGGGCGGCCTCGGTCACGAAGGCCGGCGGGTAGCTGCGGTGGAACGACATGCCGATCGCGGCCCGGTGCGTCACGCCCCCGACCGTAGCCCGCTGATCCGACGGCCCTTCGCGTGCAGCGTCCCTGCCCGGTGGGCGCGCAGAGACCGGGCGACCAGCCAGCTGAAGGTCGCGACGGACGCCGGGTGGGCGAGAGCGTCCGGCCAGACGCGGGCGCCGACCCGCCGACCGACGAGCGCGCGTCCGGCGACCGCGGCGGCATAGCCCACGAGACCCGTGCGTGACCCGCGGAGCGCGGCGACCGGCGGCAGGACGTACGCCGTCAGCAGCCCGGCCGTCACCGCAGCGGCGCCGGCCGGCGAGCCGAAGGCGGCCCACAGGGACTTCTCGTAGCCGTCGCGCAGCTCTGCCCAGCCGTCGTACATGTGGCAGGTGGCGAGGTGGGTGCCGTCGACGACTGTGCCGCGGCCGCCGGACCGCTTGACGGCACGGAGCAGCGCGACGTCCTCGAGGAGCTCGGCGCGGACCGAGTGGTGGCCGCCGGCGCGCCGGTAGGCAGCGGCGTCGACGACGATCAGCTGCCCGTTGGCGGCGGCGAGCGACTCGCGTGGCGACAGCTCGGCGGCACGGAGCGGCAGTGTCGTGAGCCACGACCACTGCAGCAGCGGCTGCACGAGCCGCTCGGCCGCCGACTCGGCAAGCTGCCGCGGGTAGGGCGAGACGAGGTCGAGCTGCGCCCACCGCATCAGGGCGACCGACGACGCGACGGCGTGCGGCTCGAGCACCACGTCGGCGTCGACGAAGACGAGCACGTCGGCGTCGGGCACCGACTCGGCGAGCTGCGCGCACGCCCAGGTCTTGCCCCACCAGCCGGGTGGGAGCTCTGCGCCGGTGACGACCCGAAGACGCCTGTCGCCGGCTGCTTCGCGACGTACGACCTCGGCGGTCCCGTCGGTCGACCCGTCGTCGAGGACGGTGACCGTCACGTCGCGCAGGCCGGTCTGGGCGAGGAGGGCACGTACGCAGGCGGCGACCTGGTGCGCCTCGTCGCGGACCGGGAGCAGGACGGCGACGCGTTCGGCGGTGGGCGGCGGGTCGGCCGGCGGGACGCGGAGGCGGCGGAGGTTGACCAGGGTGTGGGCCAGCCCTGCGACTGCCAGTGCGCTGCCGGCGGCGGTCGCGGCGTCGAGCGCGCGACCCGTCATGCGCGGGACTGCCAGAGGGCCCAGAGGTACGGGACGACGAGCAGGCCCATGGCGATGCCGCCGACGAGCGCCACCGAGTCGGTGCCGAACCAGTAGAGGTTGCCGACGACGTAGCCGACCCAGGTCCAGGTGAGGAGTGCGGCCGGGACGGACTCGTCGGTGCGCGAGCGGGGGGCCGGCCGTGACAGTGCCGCCGAGAGCACCAGCATCAGCAGCGTGCCGACGACGAACCAGCCGGCGAAGTTGGTCAGCGGGATGCCGTCGACACCGGGGAAGGACGGGGTCGGGTCGGCCCAGCGCCAGTGCCCGTCGCCGACCATCTGCGGGTCGAGGCAGAGGTCCCACGCCATCAGGCCGTAGCCGCCGACGAGCGGCACCCAGCGACGTGTCAGCCGGCGGGCGGCGAGGAACACGGGGTAGCTCATCATCGTCCAGGCGAGCGGCACCACGACGGGCACGTCGAAGAGCTCCGGGCCGAGCGAGTCGCTGTAGGAGTAGCGGCCGAACGGCAGGCTGCTGTGCACGCCGACGACCTCGGCCGCGAAGCCGGCGCCGGCCGTGATGACCAGCAGGCCGAACGCCCATGCCGGGCCGCGCGTCACGACGGCGTGCGCGACGCAGGCGCCGGCGAAGGTCACCACAGTTGCGACCGTGACGCGGTCCCGGGCCGCTCCGTCGACGAGCGGGTAGGCGATCTGCAGCCCTACTGTGGTGAGTGCCAACAGCCACGGCAGCGGGCGGACCCACGCGCGAGGGCGGCGGCGGCCGCGGAGGGCGTACGACACGGTGGTCATCGCCACCGCCGGCGGGTCGCGGCCAGCGCGACGCGGGCTGCCGTGCGGCCGGACGCGCCGAACACCCCGCCGCCGGGGTGCGTCGACGCGCCGGTGAGGAAGAGGCCGCGCACCGGCGTACGGTAACCGGCCAGCTCGGGCAGCGGCCGGTAGCTGAACATCGAGTCCAGCCCCATCTCGACGTGCATCACGTTGCCGCGGCGCAGGCCGAGCTCGCGCTCCAGGTCGAGCGGCGTCTGCACGTGCACCTGCTCGATCGTGTCGGTGAAGCCCGGCGCGGCGCGCTCGACCTGCGCCACGATCCGGTCGCCCTCGCGCTCGCGGATGTCGTCCCAGTGCTCGCCGGTCGACAGCTCGTAGGGATGCCACTGCGCCCACGCGGTCACGACGTGCTTGCCGGGCGGTGCGATCGACGGGTCGAGCGCGGTCGGTGTCATGACGAGGACGGCCGGCTCGGTCGGCGTGCGGCCGGCGACGAAGTCGCCGTGCGCGCTGCGGAGGAAGGTGCGGCTCGGTGCGAGGAGCTGCATCGAGGCGTACGTCGCACCGGAGCTGTCGTCGGCTGCCGACGGGTAGCGGGGGAGTGCCGTGGTGGCGAGGCGGACCACCATGCCGATGCCGTTGCCGACTCTTACCGCTGTGGTGGCGCGGTCGAGCAGCGCCTGGTCGGCGAGCAGCTCGAGAGTGGTGAGGACGTGGCAGCCGGCGACGACGGTGCGGGCGCTGATGTGGCCACCGGACTCGGTGGTGACGCCGGTGACGCGGTCGCCGCTGCGGGTGATCGACGCGGCGCCGTCGCCGAGCCGGACGGTGCCGCCGAGCCGTCGGAGCCGCTCGGCGAGGGCCTGGGTGAGGGCGCCGGAACCGCCGACCGCGCGGCCGGGCGGGAGCTTGTGCATCAGGGCGTTCCAGCCGACGAGGTCTGCTGTTGCGACCTCGTGCGTCGGCGGGCCGGACTGCGCACCGAGCCATGACAGGGCTGTCTTGAGGCGCTCGTCGGTGAAGTGCTCGTCGAGCAGCTGGTCGGCCGGCTGGAGGAACTGCCGCGACATCTCCAGGCCGCCGACGCTCGCAGCCTTGCCGGCGCCCCAGAGGTGGCGACCGAGCCGACCCGCGGTCGGCACGTCCTGGAACGCCTTGAAGACAGCCTCGTTGCGGGCGCCCCAGTCCTTGACGAACGCGCGGTAGGCGTCGGCGTCGCGGTCACCGCAGAGTGCGGCGATGGACGCGCAGGTCTTCTCGAGGTCGACGTGGAAGGTGATCGCCTGCTGCTCGCCAGTAGCGGCGTCGCCGAACGGCGCGAAGCCCCACGGGTCCATGTCGAGGTAGGTCAGCCCGCACTCGTCGAGCCGCAGGTCCTCGACGATGCCGGTGTGCCGCACCATGATGTGCGCGCTCGAGCCGCGGTCGACGAGGTAGCCGGGCCAGCGCTCCACCGTGCTGACCGCGCCGCCGAGGACGGTGTCGCACTCGACCACCTCGACGTCGAGCCCCTCGCGCGCCAGGTAGCAGGCCGCCACGAGCGCGTTGTGCCCGCTGCCGACCACCACGACGTCGCGGGCTGCCACCCGCCGGAGCCTACGTGCCGGTCAGGGGAGCGCCGTGGCGAGGACGTTGCCGTCGGCGTCGAGAGCCTCGGCCTTGGTCAGGTGGTCCGGCCGGTGGCCGCTCTCGTCGATGAAGGCGTGGACGTCCTCACCCGGATTGCGCACCGGTGTCTCGGTGACGTCGGTGTCCGAGCCGCTCCGCCAGGTGAGCCGGACCGTGGCCGTCCCGTCCGGCGCGACGCCGGTGACGCTGCTGTAGCGCCGGTCCTCGGCGAGCAGCAGCTGGAGCCCCTCGTTGTCGATCGAGGTGCAGGCCACGTCGAACGGGTTCCAGGGGATCTGAGGTGGACCGTCCCACCACGACCCGACGGTCATCCGACAGGCGACGGAACCGTCGGTGCGGACCTGAACGCCTTGCGGCTGACCGCGCGAGAAGTCCGTCGAGGCGACAACCCGGTCCAGAGTGCGCGGCGCGCTGGAGCTATGGAGCGCCTCAGGCGGGGTCGTGTCGACGACGACACGGCCCGCACGGAGCACCCGCAGGTGTGTGACGTCCTCAGGTCGGGTCACCGGCACGAGTGCCAGCCGGTTGTCGACGAATGCCGACGTGCGCTGCAGCGGCCGCCCTGGCCGGCTGGTGGTCACCTCGACCGTGTCGCCGAGGTCGTTGGGGAGCAGGACGACCAGGACCGCCGCGTCACCAGACCGTGCGGGCTGGCTCACGATCGACGACAGGGACGGGTACACGCCGAGGGTGCCTGCGCGTGCGCTGGCCCCGGGCCGGTCGGAGTCCAACGTCACTGTCATCACCGAGATCGCCGGATCGGTGGAGAGTCCCGGCGACCGGCGGGACAACAGGACCACCACGTTGTCGGAACCGGGTGCTCGGGTCACCACGACAGGACTCCACCCAGAGCTGCCCCCGGCGGCCTCGACCACCTTGCTCCACATGTCGTCGGTCAGCTCGACGGAACGCCAGGACGCCTCCGGCTGCGGCGGGGACCCGGTCGCGGACGGGGTCGGGGAGGACGTGGACGGGTCGACCGGCGTGGCGCCGCGCGGACCGTCGCCGGACCACGCCGCGACACCGACGACGCCGGCCACCACCAGGGCACCTGCCGCGACGGCCGCCGTGCGCCGTCGCGACGACGCACGGTCGGCCGCCGCCCCCCGCAGCACCTCGCCGGGCACCCGCCACTCGCCGGCGGCACCGGCGTGGTCGGTGAGCGTGTCCCGGACGCGGGTCTCGAGATCGGTCATGTCTGCTCCTCGCCGAGCCGGGCGCGCAACGTCCGCAGCGCCTTGGCCCGCTGGCTCTTCACGGTGCCGGTCGTGCAGCCGAGCGCCTCGGCCACCTGCGCGTCCGTGAGGTCCTCGTAGTAGCCGAGCACCACCACCGCCCGCTGCCGAGGGGCCAAGGTCGCGACCAGCTGCCACATCTCGTCGTCGTGCTCGCGGTGCGCCGGTGCAGCGCCTTCGGGTGCATCGGCGACCAGCCGCTCACTCGGCCGGGCGCGCATGGCCCGCCACCGGCTGACGGAACCGTTGACGAGCATCCGCCGGACGTACGCCAACGGCTCGTCTGCCCCGGCGACACGCGACCACCGCGACCAGGCGCGGACGAACGTGTCCTGCAGCAGGTCCTCCGCCGCGCCGTGCTCGCCGGTCAGCAGGAACGCGGTGCGCAGCAGGCGGGACCCGTGCGCGGTGACGAAGGCGTCGAAGCCCGCGGCGTCAGATCGCACCGCGCGCACATCGGCGCCGGTCGCGACTGCGACGTCCTCCACGGGCACCCCCTCTCACCCATCCTGACGCGTCCGGCCGCCACCGCGGGTGCCTCGGCGACCGGTCAGGCCTCCAAGATCGTCCCGCCGCCACACAGTGGCGTCTGCTGGGTCGGCCGGACCGGGTGCACCGACGCTCGCGAGAACCGACCGCCGCGACCCATGGCGGGCCATTGTGTGGGCGCGGGACGATCACCAGGCTGCGTCTGAGCCGGAGCCGTCAGCGGAGGGTCAAGGTGCCGTCGCGCGGCAGCGTCTCGACGTCGTCGACGGCCACCGTCTCGGGGTAGATCAGCCCGGCGCCGGTGTTGAGCAGCACCACCTCGTCGGACGGCGACAGCCACCCGGTCGACCGCAGCTGCCGCACGGCCGTCACCGTGGCCGCCCCCTCCGGCGACAGGAACATCCCCTCGAGCCGGCCGGCCAGCCGGACGTCGGCGAGCAGGTCCTCGTCGGTGACGGCGACGGCCGTGCCGCCCGTGTCGTAGAGCGCGTCGAGCACCAGGAAGTCGCCGAGCGCCTTGGGCACCGTGATGCCGAAGGCGACGGTCCGCGCGTCGGGCCACAGCTCGCTCTCTCGCGCGCCGGCCTCGAACGCCTTCACGATCGGCGCGCACCCCGTCGACTGCACCGACACCAGCCGCGGCAGCCGGCCGGTGACCCAGCCGAGCTCGAGCAGCTCCTGCAGCGCCTTGTAGATGCCGATCAGCCCGACGCCGCCGCCGGTCGGGTAGACGATCACGTCGGGCATCCGCCAGCCGAGCTGCTCGGCGATCTCGTAGCCCATCGTCTTCTTGCCCTCGATGCGGTAGGGCTCCTTCAACGTCGCGACGTCGAACCAGTCGTCGTCACTCGCCGCCACCGCCGCGGCGGTCAGCCGACCGGCGTCCGAGATCAGCCCGTCGACCAGCCGCAGGTCGCCGCCAGCCGCAACGGTCTCGACCCGGGTGATGGCCGGTGCGTCGACCGGCATCGTCACGGTCATCGCGAGACCGGCGCGCCCCGCGTAGGCGGCCCAGGCGGCCCCCGCGTTGCCGTTGGTCGGCATCGCCATCCGCGTCGCGCCGAGCTCCTTGGCCCGCGAGACGCCGACCGCCGCGCCGCGTGCCTTGAACGTCCCCGTCGGCAGCAGCCCCTCGTCCTTCACCCACACCTGCTCGAGCCCGAGCGACTCAGCCAGCCGCGGCGTCGACAGCAGCGGCGTCATGCCCTCGCCGAGCGTCACGACGTGCTCGGGCCCGGACACCGGCAGCAGCTCGTGGTAGCGCCACAGGTCAGGTGCGCGCCCGGCCAGCCCCTCGGGTGTCAGCTCGACCGAGCCGAGGGCGTACCGCGCGAGGAGGGGTGACCCGCACGCGGGGCACAGGCCCTGGCGCACGGTCGCGTCGTGGCGCTCGCCGCAGCGCGGGCAGTCCAGGTGCGAGAGGGAGGAGTACGTCGCCACAGCGCTCATCCTGTCTCCCGACGATCACGCGCGGTCGGTCGGGTGAGGCGGGTCGGTGGAGCGGGCGGCGCGGCGCTCGCGTCGGCGGCGTCGGGCACGGCGGATCCGGCCGGCGAGCAGCGCGACGAGGGTGCCGCCGGTCAGCAGCAGGACCGCCGCGATGCCGGCGGCCAGCCAAGGCGCGACCACGACCAGCGACACCAGCCCGGCCACGGACACGTCCTCGGCCACGCTGGCGACCACGTTGCTGGCCGGCTCGGGGGAGGTGTTGACGGCCAGCCGCAGGCCGCCCTTCACGAGGTGCGACGCGAGTGCCGTCAGGCCGCCGGTCGCGGTGAGCACGGCGGTCTCCAGCGAGCCCGCGTCACCCGACACCAGCAGCGCGATGACGGCGCCGACCGTCGGCCGGATCGCGGTGTGGATGGCGTCCCAGGTGGAGTCGACGTAGGGGATCTTGTCGGTGACGAACTCCAGCGCGTAGAGGACCGCGGCTGCCACGAGCACGTCGGTGCGCTGCAGGCCTTCGGGCACCGCGTCGACGCCGCCGAGCCGGCCGATCAGCCCGAGGACGAGCACCGTCGCGTAGGCGTTGACGCCGCTCGCCCAGCCGGACGTGAAGACCATCGGCAGCAGGTCGGGTGTCACGGCTCCCGCCCCTCGAAGGTGCCCTCGACGTCGAGGACGGCGAAGCGGGCGAAGAGCTCCTCGGCGTACCACTCGAGCTCGGCCGTGCGGCGCACCACCTCCTGGTGCGGCCCGCGGCGGTGCGCGAACTCGGTCAGAGCCGCCGCCGAGTCCCACAGGCTGAAGGTGCCCTGCAGCCCGACCGGCGCCTCGCCGACGCCCATGGCCAGCCGCAGTCCGGGGCAGCGGCGGAGGTCAGCGGACACCGGCGGTACGGAGCGCCAGAACTGCACCGTCCGCCGTGCGGTGATCCGCGCCCGGGTCAGTGCGGCCACCGGGCCGTCGTACCGGCCGGGGACGGGGTCGCCGAACGGCCGGCGGCGTGACCACTCACCGCGGCTGGCGACCGGGCGCAGGGTGACCCGCAGCCGCTCCTGCGCGATCCGGGCCCACGAGCGGGCGACCGGGCCGCGCTCGAAGGCGTCGGCGTCGGCGGAGCTGTCCCACGTGGCGAGCACCCCCCAGTGGTGCGGGTCGGCGTCTCGTACGGTGAAGGTCCGGCCGTCACCGGTCCCGAGCAGCTTGGCGAAGGCGGGCCGTCCGTCTCCTGGCTGGCCGCTCCGGAGCAGGCGCCGGTGGGTCGCCATCCGGGCGACCGCGCCGGGGACGCTACGTCCCGGAATGCCCCAGACGTGCAGGGTCACCACATCTGGCACTGCCGTCACAGGCCCGACCCTACGCAGGCGCGGATCCGTCCCCATGCACTGTCAAGACGCGTGATCACGGGGCCGAAGGGGTAGTGACGACCCGGCTCCCCCTTTCCACCGGACCTCAGGAACGATGACGCCAGAAACCGCCGCCGCAGCGCCCGCCCACCAGCCCGCCCTGCCCGCAGCCACGCCCGACGCGCGCTCGATCCGGCGCGCCCGGACTGCCCGGGTGGGGCGATGGCTGCTCATCCTGAGCATCGTCGGGTCGATCGTCGTCTCGATCTGGAGCATGGAGCGGGTCCCGGGCGCAGCCTGGCAGCCGGCGGCCCTCGGCCTCGTGCCGTGGGTGGTCGGGAAGTACCTGCTGTGCCCGCTGCGGTGGCACTCGCTCTCGGTGGCCGGCCAGACCCGGCGCTGGCACCTGCGCGCCTACGCGGAGAGCGAGCTGATCGGGCTCGCGTCGCCCGCGCACATCGGCGCCGACGTGTGGCGCATGCACCGGCTGCGGGGCACCGGGATGACCCGGCCGTGCGCCGTGGCCGAGGTCGGACTGGACCGGGTGGTCGGCACGCTGGGCGTCGCGGTCTTCGTGGTGGTCTCCGGCGCGACCCTGCCGCTCGAGGTGCTCCTGCTCGCCGCAGGCATCGCGGTGGCGCTGGTGGTCGCGGGGCTCGTGCTGCACCGGATGCGCCCGGGGCTGCTCGCTGCCCGGCCGATGCCGCGGCCGCGGGTGCTGGTCAAGGGCATCCTGATCTCGATGGGCTACCAGCTGACGATCATGGGCCTGGTCATCGGCAGCGTCGCGGCGATGGGTCAGCAGGTCGACCCGCTCGCCCTGCTCGGCATCTTCGGCGCCAGCCAGCTGGCCGGCGCGGTGCCGGGCGTGCACGGCGCCAGTCCCCGCGAGGGCGCGCTGGTGGTCGGGCTGGCGTCACTGGGTGTGAGCTGGACGGCGGCCCTGGGCGCCGTCGCCCTCGCCGCCGTCCTGGCCTGGCTGCCCGCGCTGCTGCTCGGCGGCGTGTGCCTGGGGATCCGCCGGCTGCGGCCGGCCGCCCCGCTCGCCGCCTGACGGCCGTCGGCCAGACTGCGACCCGTGCTGGCGATCGCCCACCGGAGCGGCAACTCGGTTGCCGGGCTGCGTACCGCCCTGGACCTGGGTGTCGACCTCGTCGAGGCTGACGTGCACGCCTACCGCGGACGGCTCGAGGTGCGCCACCTGCGGTCGATGGGCGGCCTGCCGTTCCTGTGGGACAAGGACTCGGTCGTGCGGCGGTGGCGCCACGAGCACCTCGACCTCGCCGGGCTGATCGCCGCGCTCGGTGACGACCACCGGCTGATGATCGACCTCAAGGGGTTGCATCCCCGGCTCGCGCCGATGGTCGCGCGGGAGCTGCGGGAGTCCGCGCCGGACCGTGGGCTGACGGTCTGCACCAAGGCGTGGTGGATGCTCGACGCCTTCGACCTGCCCGTGCAGCAGGTCCTCTCGGCGGCGTCGCGGCGGGGGCTGGCGAAGCTGCGCGCGCGGGTGGCGCGGGCGCCGGTGCACGGGGTGTCGGTGCGGCTATCGATGCTCGACGCGCGGGTCGTCGACGAGCTGCACCGAGGGACGGACCGGGTGCTGGTCTGGCCGGTGGACACCGCGGGGGCGCTGGACCGCGCACGCTCGATCGGCGCCGACGGCGTCATCAGCAAGGACCTCGACCTGCTCAAGGGTCTGATCGCCGACCGCTGAGGTCGGTCGCTACTCGCCGACGTCGGCGGGGGTGCCGCCGGTGATGCGGAGCAGCTCGTCGTACGTCGTCGGGAAGACCGTGTGCGGGTGGCCGCCGGCCGCCCAGACCTCGTCGAAGGCTGCCAGGTCGTTGTCGACCAGGGTCCGCAGCGGCTCCGGGTGCCCGACCGGCGCGACGCCGCCGATGGCGAAGCCGGTGTGGGTCCGCACGAAGTCGGCGTCGGCCCGGTCGACCCGCTGCGCGCCGACGAGTGCAGCGACCTTCGCGGTGTCGACGCGGTGCCCGCCGGACGCCATGACGAGCAGGGGAGCGTCGTCGGCGGAGAAGACCAGCGAGTTGGCGATCTGGGCGACGCCGACCCCGAGCTGCTCGGCGGCCTGGGCGGCGGTGCGGGCCGAGTCGTCGAGGACGCGCAGGCGGTCCGGCATGCCGGGTACGCCGCGGTCGGTGAGCGCTGCGACGACCCGGCGGACGGCCGGGTGGGCGCCGTGGTCGCGTGGCTGGGCCTGCTGAGTCGGCTGCGCCGGCTGCTGGGTCGGCTGCTGGGTCGGCTGCTGGGTCGGGTGGTCGGGCACGGCCGCAGGCTAGCCGGGTCGGCCGGGTCGGGACCGGTTGCACGGTCGTCGCGAACTGGTGTGGACGGACGGTTGACGAAGTGTCGGGGGTCGGGTCTACTGTGGGTCATGTTCGAACAGACGTTCGAACAGGTAGGTGCTCGGGCGGCAGGGGAGCAGCACGAGCCTCCCGCCCGGTGGTTCCCGGACTCGACCCTCGGGAGCCGCCGGGCGGGACATGCCTCAGGTGTCCGGCTGGTGCCGATGGCTGAACGAGGAGGGACGCGGATGACCCGGCGGTACGACGACCCGGTCGATGTCCGGCGGCGGGACGAGGACCCGGCGGAGTTCCTCTGGCGTGGCCGGCACTACGCGGTGCGCGAGGTGCTGGCGCACTGGGTGGAGACCGGCGCCTGGTGGCGGACCCCGGTCGCCGCGGCTCCGGTCGGCGCCACGGCGGGGTCGTCCGCCCTCGCGCCGGAGACCCCCGACTCCTCGGTGCTGTCCGCCGAGCGCGAGGTGTGGCGGGTGGAGGCGACCCCGGGGCGCCAGCACGGCGTCGGGATCTACGACCTGTGCTTCGACTGGTCGGCCGGCGGCTGGACGCTGCTGCGCTCCCACGACTGACAGCACGAGCAAGCGACGAGCACGAGCAAGCGGAGGAGGGACAGATGAGCATCACGGTCTCCCGGCTGGCCCGGGTCACCGGGGACGGCCCGATGGTCCGCCGGCCACCGGTGGTCTCGGCGGCCCGCGAGCTGCTGGGCACCGCGCGACACGACCTGGCCGCGGCGACCGCGACGACGGTGGCGACCGAGCGCTACGCGGCGGCCCACCTGGCCGCCCTGCGCACCGCCGCCGCCGTGCTGGCGGTGCGGACCCGGCCGGCCGCGACCAAGCGGCCGCGCAACGTGTGGTCGATGCTGCCGCAGGTCGCGCCGGAGCTGACCGAGTGGGCGGCGTTCTTCGCGGCCGGGGCGAGCAAGCGGGCGGCCGCCGAGGCCGGGCTGAGCCGGGCGGTCACCCCGCGGGAGGCCGACGACCTGCTGCGGGACGCGCAGACCTTCCTGGCGCTGGTCGAGACGACGCTCGGGCTGGACCACCAGCCGGTGCTGCCGCACCTGGCACCGCGAGCCAGCTAGGGCCGGCCGCCTGCCCCCGGCGACCGGCCCGCCTGTCTCGGCAAGCCGCCTTCCAGCCCGCCGACCTCCAGCCCGCCCACCGTCCAGCCCGACCCGAGAGACATCCCCGTGTCCAGCGATCCCTTCGTCCACCTGCACGTCGCGTCCGGCTACTCGCTGCGGTACGGCGCGTCGCACCCGCACGTGCTGGTCGAGCGGGCCGCCGAGCACGGCATGGACACCCTGGCGCTGACCGACCGCGACGGGGTCTACGGCGCGGTGAAGTTCGCCCGGGCCGCGCAGTCGGCCGGGATCCGCCCGGTGCTCGGCGTCGACCTGGCGATCGAGCCCAGCGGGCTGCTCACCGGGCCGCCGATGGTCCACCCCTCGCTGCGGGGGAAGCCGGCGAGCTCCCAGCCGGGCATGACCCGACCGGCCCGCTCCCAGCCGGCGAGGGGCGGCGCCTCGGTCGACCCGCGGCACCCGCGGGTCACCCTGCTCGCCCAGGACAAGGCGGGCTGGGCGGCGCTGTGCCGGTTGGTCTCCGCGACTCACCTGCGCGGGGAGCGGGGCCAGCCGGTCACCACCCTCGAGCTGGTCGCCGAGCACGTCGCCCTGGCCGCCAGCGGCCGGGTCGGCGATGTGCGGACAGCAGAGCCGGCGGGCTGCTGGTGATGCTCGGGCCCGGTTCCGAGGTGGGCCGGGCGCTCACCGTCCGGCGGCCCGACCTGGCGCAGGCCGTCCTCGCCCGGTGGCGCGACGTGGTCGACCGCGACGACCTGCTGCTCGAGGTGGTGTCCCACCGCGGTCCCGACGACCGGCCACGTGCCGCCCGGATGCTGCGGCTGGCGACCGAGGAGCGCCTGACGGCCGTCCTCACCAACGCGGTCCGCTACGCCGACCGCCACGACGCGCCCACCACCGACGTCCTCGACGCGTCACGTCGCCTGGTCGCGCTCGACGCCCGCCACGTCGACCGGGTCAACGCCGAGGGCTACCTCAAGTCCGGCAAGGAGATGGCGCTGGTCGCCGAGGAGATCGTGTCGGCCGCCGGGGTCGACGACCGGGCGGCACGCCGGCTGCTCGCCGCGACCCGGCGGGTCGCCGACCGGTGCGCCGTCGATCCGCGCGCCGACCTCGGGATGGGCGAGGTGCACTTCCCCGACCTCGAGGTGCTCGGCGCGGCGACGTCCGGAGGGCCGGGCGGTGGCCGGGCGGGGGAGGACCCGGTGCAGGCCGCCCAGGCGATGCTGCGGGAGCGGTGCGAGGCCGGGCTGGGCCGGCGCGCGATGGCCGCGACCCCGGAGGTGCGCGGGCGGCTCGACGACGAGCTCGGCGTCATCGAGCAGCTCGGCTACCCGTCGTACTTCCTCACCGTCGCCGACGTCGTCGACCTGATCCGCGAGATGGGCGTGCGGGTCGCCGCCCGCGGCTCCGGCGCGGGCAGCCTGGTCAACTACCTGCTCGGCATCTCCGGGGTCGACCCGATGCGCCACGGCCTGCTGATGGAGCGCTTCCTCTCGCCGCTGCGCGAGGCGCTGCCCGACGTCGACATCGACGTCGAGTCGGCGCGACGTACCGAGGTCTACGAGCGCATCCTCGAGCGCTTCGGCGGCGAGCGGGTCGCCTGCGTCTCGATGATGGACACCTACCGGGTGCGGCACGCGATCCGCGACGTCGGGGCCGCGCTCGGCATGCCGCCGGGCGAGATCGACCAGATCGCCAAGGCCTTCCCGCACATCCGGGCGCGCGACGTGCACCTGGCGCTGGAGGAGCTGCCCGAGCTGCGGGCGTCCCGGCTGGGGGAGGGCAACCTCGAGCTGCTCTTCCGGCTGGTCGCCCGCCTCGACGGGCTGCCGCGCCATGTCGCGCTGCACCCGTGCGGCGTGCTGCTGTCCGACCGCACGCTGCTCGACCGCACACCGGTCGAGGCCAGCTGGCTGGGCTTCCCGATGAGCCAGTTCGACAAGGACGACGTCGAGGAGCTCGGCCTGCTCAAGCTCGACGTGCTCGGCATCCGGATGCAGTCCGCGATGGCCTACGCCGTCGACGAGCTGGTGCGCATCGGCGACACGGTCGAGCCGATCGACCTTGATGACCAGTCGCAGGTGCCGCTCGACGACCCCGACACCTTCGCGCTCATCCAGTCGACGCGGACCCTCGGCATGTTCCAGATCGAGTCGCCGGGTCAGCGCGAGCTGGTCGGCAAGTTCGGGCCGGAGACCTTCGGCGACCTGATCACCGACATCTCGCTGTTCCGCCCCGGCCCGGTGAAGAGCGACATGGTCACGCCGTTCCTCAAGGCGCGGCAGGGCTGGTCGGAGCCCGAGTACCTGCACGACGACCTGCGCTACGCCCTCGAGGACACCTGCGGCGTCGTCGTCTTCCACGAGCAGGTGCTGCAGATCATCTCGACCTTCACCGGCTGCACCCTGGCCGAGGCCGACGAGGCCCGGCGCGCGCTCGGTACCCCCGACGGGCAGCCCGAGGTCCGGCTCTGGCTGCGACCGCTGGCCCTCGCGCGCGGCTACGACGTGGCCACCGTCGAGAAGGTGTGGGAGGTGCTCAAGGCCTTCGCGTCGTTCGGGTTCTGCAAGGCCCACGCGGCGGCCTTCGCGCTGCCGACCTACCAGTCGGCGTGGCTCAAGACCCACCACCCGGCGGCCTTCCTCGCCGGGGTGCTGACCCACGACCCCGGCATGTACCCCAAGCGGCTGATCCTCGACGACGCCCGGCAGTTCGGCATCGCCGTGCTGCCGCTCGACGTCAACCGCTCCGACGCGACCTACCGCATCGAGAGGCTCGCCGACGACAACCCGGCTCCTGCGGACCCGACGACACCGCCTCCGGCCGTGGGAGCGGGCCCGCGACTACGGCATCCGGCTCGCGCTCTCGGAGGTCAAGGGGATGTCGGAGGCCGAGGTGGCGCGCACCGTCGCGGGCCGGCCCTACGGGTCGCTGTCGGACTTCTGGGCCCGCGCGTCGGTGTCCCGCCCGGTCGTCGAGCGGCTGGTGCTGACCGGCGCCTTCGACGCCATGTACGCACTGCGCTCGCCCGAGCACCAGGTCGGCTCCACCCGCCACCGGCTGACCCGGCGCGACCTGCTGCTGCAGGTCGGCGAGCTGGACCGGTGGTCCCGCGCCGTGGCGCGCGGCGCGGGCCGAGCCCGTTCGCGACGTACGCCCGGACGGCGCTCCACCGGCACCGTCGGCACTGCCGGCACCGTCGGCACTGCCGGCACCACGGGGTCGGCCGCCCTCGCCGCGGTCTCCGCCCCGGCGGGCGGGGTGCTGCGCGCGGTGCTGCCCGCGGGCGCGGCCCGCGACCTGTCGCGCGCCACCGCCCGCGGCGAGGTGCTCACGATGGTCGAGCACCCGGAGGCCGAGCACCCGGGGCTGGCTGTGCATTCGGGACTGGCTGTGCACCCGGGGCTGGGCAGGGGCGTCGACGTGCGCGAGCTGGCGGCCCGGCAGTCGCAGGCTGCGCGGCCGGTGGAGGAGAGCTCGGTGCAGCTGGCGTTCGACCTCGGTGACGCGCCGCACTCGGTGGTGCCGAGCGGGCTGCCGGAGATGACCGGTGCCGAGCGGGTGCGCGCCGAGCTGGAGGTGCTCGGGCTGGACGCGAGCCGGCACGTGGTCGACTTCTACGAGCCGTTCCTCGCCGCGCTCGGGGTGACCCGGGCGCCGGACATGGTGCGGTCGCGCAGCCAGGCGGAGGTGCTGGTGGCCGGGGTGAAGGTCGCCACCCAGACCCCGCCGATCCGGTCGGGCAAGCGGGTGGTCTTCGTGACCCTCGACGACGCGCGCGGGCCGGTGGACGCGACGTTCTTCGAGGACGCGCAGGGGCCCTACGCCGCGACGCTGTTCCACTCCTGGCTGCTGGTGATCCGCGGTCACGTCCGGCGCACCGGGCCGCGCGGGGTGTCGCTGCGGGCGACCGGCTGCTGGGAGCTGACCGAGCTGCACGAGGCGTGGCGGCACGGCGGGCTCGACGCGGTCGCCGACCTGATGGCCAGCGCTGGCCCGGTCACCGACCTGTCGGTCGCCGGCGCGGCCGAGAGCCGGTCCACCCGGCCGGTGATGACCCGGCCGCCGACGGGTGGCAGCGCGCAGGTCTACGAGCCGCGCGAGGCCAACGGCGGGGGAGCCGCCGGTGGGATGTCGTCGCCGTCGCACGCCACCCGGCGGGTGCTGGTGCACCCGAGCGGCTTCCGGCAGTCGCCCTACGCCGACATCAAGCCGCCGGGCGACGACGCGGCGGGCACCCGGCAGGCGGTGGCCCGCCAGGAGGCCAGCACGGCCGATCGGGAGCGGGCGAAGCCGCCGCGCAAGCTGTGGCACTCGAGCCCGGGGAGCTCGGGCCAGTGAGAACGGTCGACCGAACCGGCGCGGACGGGCGGGCCTGGGCCGGTTCGCTCAGTAGCCTGGCCACGTGGCCTCCCTCGACGGCTCGACCTCCGCGCCCCCGGCCTTCTCCGCCGCGGCCGCCCACCTGGCGCGCTCGCCGCGCACGGCCGTCGTGTGGGGAGTCCTGCTGCGCGACGCGCTGGTCACCTACGGCCGGCCGGACGACTCGGACCATCTGCTGGACGTGGTCGACGTCGGCGGGGGCACCGGCGGGTTCGCCGTCCCGCTGGCCGAGGCCGGCCACCGGGTCACCGTCGTCGACCCCAGCCCCGACGCCCTGGCCTCGCTGCTGCGCCGGGCCGGCGAGACCGGTGCCGTCGTCCACGCGGTGCAGGGCGACGCCGCCGGGCTGCTCGACGTGGTCGAGCCGGGCAGCGCCGACCTGGTCCTCTGCCACGGCGTCCTGGAGCACGTCGACGAGGTGCGGCCGGCGGTCGAGGCCCTGGTCGCGGTGCTCCGACCCGGTGGCACCCTCAGCGTGCTCGCCGCCCACCGCAACGCCGCCGTCGTCGCGCGCACGGTGGCCGGCCGGTTCGCCGAGGCCCGCCACGCGCTCACCGACCCCGACGGCCGGTGGGGACCGGGCGACCCGCTGCCCCGCCGGTTCACCGAGGCCGGGCTGCTCGCGGTGCTCGGCGCGGCCGGGCTCGAGGTGGGCAGCGTCCACGGCGTGCGCACCCTCGCCGACCTGGCGCCGGCCACCGACTCCGAGGCCGACCCGGCGGAGGAGCTCGTCCACCTCGAGCTGGCGACGGCCGGCCTGCCGGAGTTCCGGGCGGTGGCGACCCAGCTGCACGTGCTCGCCTCCCGGGTCTGAGGTCGGCCCGGCACCGGTGGGAACGGTGGACGTGGTGGGGGAGTGACGGCCCGGTGAGCCGCAGCCAGCAGCTGCACCGGCCCGGGCAGCCGGCCGGCCCGCCGGGCGACGACACCGACTGCACGGTGCTGCACGTCGACATGGACGCCTTCTACGCCTCGGTCGAGCTGATCAGCCGCCCGGAGCTGCGCGGCACCCCGGTGATCGTCGGCGGCGGTTCGCGCGGCGTGGTGCTCTCGGCGACCTACGAGGCGCGGCGCTTCGGCGTGCACTCGGCGATGCCGATGACCCGCGCCCGCCGGCTGTGCCCGCAGGCCACCGTGGTGCCGCCCAGCCACGGCCTCTACTCGACGATCTCCGCGGGCGTGATGGAGATCTTCCGGTCGGTCACCCCGCTGGTGGAGCCGCTGTCGCTGGACGAGGCGTTCCTCGACGTCTCGGGGGCGGTACGTCGCCTCGGCCGGCCGACCGTGATCGCCCAGCTGATCCGTGACCGGGTCGCCGACGAGCAGGGCATCACCTGCTCGGTCGGCGTGGCGACCACCAAGTTCGTCGCCAAGCTCGGGTCCACCCGGGCCAAGCCCGACGGGATGATCGTGGTCCCGGCCGCCGGGGTCGTCGCGTTCCTGCACCCGCTGCCGGTGGGGGCGCTGTGGGGCGTGGGGGAGAAGACCGAGAAGGAGCTGACCCGGCTCGGGCTGCGGACGGTCGGCGACATCGCCAACACCCCGCGGTCCACCCTGGTCCGGGCCCTCGGCCAGGCGACCGGGTCGCACCTGCACGCGCTGTCCTGGGGTCGCGACGAGCGCACCGTCGTGCCGCACGAGCCGGACAAGAGCATCGGGGCCGAGGAGACCTTCGCCCGGGACGTCGACGACCCGGAGGTGGTGCTGCGCGAGCTGCTCCGGCTCAGCGAGAAGACGGCTGCCCGGCTGCGCTCGGCCGGGCTGGCCGGCCGGACGGTCAGCCTCAAGGTGCGGTTCGCCGACTTCACGACGATCACCCGCTCGCGCACCCTGCCCGAGGCGACCGACGTCGCCGCCGCCCTCTACGGCACTGCGCGGATGCTCTACGAGGCGCTGGGGCTGGACCGGGCCCGGCTGCGGCTGGTCGGCATCCGGGTCGAGCAGCTGGTCATCTCCGAGGCGGCGCCCCACCAGCTGCTGCTCGGCGAGCGCAACCGGGGCCGTCGCGAGGTCGAGCAGGCCGCGGACCGGGCGGCTCTGCGGTTCGGCAACGGGGCGGTCCGGCCGGCCACCCTGGTGGGCGGCGACGGGTCTCGTCACCCGCCGGAGAAGCCGGCGGAGGACCAGCCGGTCGGTGAGCCGGACAGGCAGCGTGAGCGGCGGCCGGACCGGTCACCCGAACGGCGTACCGGACCGTCCGGAGGGCGGCCAGCAGGACCGTCCGGCGATCGGTCCACACGCGGACGAAACCTTCCGAACGGGTGAGGCGTCCTTCTTGGTAGGAGCAGACTTGTGCACTCGGGTTTCCCGGAGCCGATCCGGCGCATATCCTCAGTGCAAGCAACCAGCCTGAGTCGGCCCCCCTTTATCCGACTCTGGTGGTGAGGAGGAGTCCGTGCCGCTCTCCGAGCACGAGCAGCGTCTGCTCGAGCAGATGGAGCGGGCTCTCTATGCCGAGGACCCGAAGTTCGCCTCGTCGCTTCGCGGCAAGGACCCCCGCAGCAACTTCCGCCGCCGCCTTCTGCTGGCCATCGTCGGCTTCATCGTCGGGGTCGTGCTGCTCATGACCGGCCTGGTCGCCCAGGTCATCCTCGTCAGTGTGCTCGGATTCCTGCTCATGCTGGGCTCCGCCTTCTTCGCCGTGACCAGCTACCGCGCCGTCACAGCCGCCAACCAGCTCGGCGTCGTGGAGGGTGGCGCGGTCCGCAAGCCGCGCACCGCGACCCGCCGGTCCAAGTCGGCGAGCAGCTCGGCCGGGTTCATGCAGCGCATCGAAGAGCGCTGGAACCGCCGCCGCGACGACGACGGCCGCTGACCCACCGCATCGCCGGAGCCAGCCCCCTGGCTGACCGGGCAGAAGCGTTCACCGTGGAGGGTCCCTTCCGGATCGACGGCTGAAGCGCGCCCGATCCAGGTCCTCCGAGGGGGCCGATCCGGAAGGGACGCACCGCTCTTGGCCTCGACGCGGGTGCTTCTGGTCGACGGCGGCTGTCAACGGCGACGGTCGCTGACCCCCGCACCCGCCCGGGGCTAGCTGCGGCGCAGGTGCAGCCGGCGGGTGACCGCGGCCACCCCGAGGTCGACCGCGTCGAGCGCGTCGGCGAACTTCTCCGACAGCGCGGTGGCCACCTTGCGGGTGGACCGCGGCAGCAGCCGGGCCCGCCACCGCTCCCAGCGACCCGCCGACCCGCCGAGACCGCGCCGGATCGTGTCGACGTCGGCGCGCAGGTCGCCGACAGCCTCGGGCGGCACCGGCGCATACCTGGTGCGCTCGGTCACCGCGGCCAGGCGGCTGCCGGCGGACGAGGCGTCGCCGTCCAGCTTGCGGGCTGCCACCAGCCGGGCGATGCCGCGGCGCGGTGAGTCGCTGCCCTGCCAGGAGTAGCCGTGGTCGAGCAGGGTGTCCTGCAGGTCGGCCCACGCGGCCCGGGCCTTGTCGACCGGGGTCTTCGCGCCGGCCCACCGGCGACGGCGTACGACGAACCGGGTGACCGACGGGACGGCGAGCAGCAGCAGGACGCCGACCCCGATCGCGAAGGGGATCACCGGGACCCGCACCGGGCCGGCGCCGATGCCGCCGCCCTGCGGGTCGCCGGTGAAGCCAGGGATGTCCTCGCGGGTTCGTGGGCTGGCCGGCCCGGGTGTCGCGCCGCCGCTCGGGGTGGGGCCACCGCTCGGCGTGGGGCCACCCGGGCCACCGGAGCCGGCGTCCTCCTGGGCCCATGGCGGCGGGTCGCCGGTGCGCTCGGCCGGTGTCGGCTCGAAGGCCACCCAGCCGACGCCCTCGAAGTAGAGCTCCGGCCAGGCGTGCAGGTCGTCGGAGGTCACCAGCTGCTCGCGGGAAGGGGCGGGCGTGCCGGCGGTGAACCCGACAGCCACCCGCGACGGGATGTCGAGCAGCCGCGCCATGACGGCCATCGCCGACGCGAAGTGCACGCAGTAGCCCTGCCGGGTCTCGAGGAACCGGGCGAGCGCGTCCGAGCCGCTGGTGTCACCGACCGTCTGGGCGACCTCGGTCGAGTAGTCGAACTCGTCGGAGCGCAGCCAGTCCTGGATCGCCAGTGCCTGGTCGTAGCCGTTGGTGCGGTCGCCGATGACGCGACGCGCCTCCTGCTCCACCAGTGCCGGCAGGCTGCTCGGCGTCTCGAGGTAGCGCCGCAACGAGGTCGGATAGGGCGTGTCGGCGGCCGCCCGCAGCTCCTCCGCCGTCGGGGTGACGTCGAAGGCCCGGACCTCGTAGGAGAGGTTCAGGGTGGACGCGTTCTCCCCGAAGACGTTGAAGGTGTCGGTGTCGTAGAGCCAGGTCCCGTCGATGTCGGAGACCCGCCGGGCGGGGTAGGGCAACGGCAGCCACTCCTGCTGCAGGCTGCCGATCTGGATGCGCCAGGTGCGCGTCGTGGTCTCGACCTGGCCGCCGAGCCCCGGCGGGTTGCGCAGCCCGTCCTCGACGTTGTTGTCGTCACGCGACACCTTCAGCTCGCTGGGTCGCCAGACGTCGCCGGTGAACTCGTCGTCGGCGACCATGCGCAGGTACGTCCGCTTGCCCTGGTAGGTCAGGAGCACCTGCGGGTCGTCGCGCCGCAGGTTCTTGCCCAGGTCGAGGATCGGGTTGGCCACCTGCACCTGGGGTCCGCCGTCACCGCCCGGGCCGAAGCCGCCGGAGCCGAAGCCCCACCCGGACGCATCGACCTCGGGCAGCAGCGCAGGCACCACGAGCGCCAGACCGAGCGCCGTCGCGCCGACCCGCCGGCCGACCTGGGCGAGCGGGGTGGTCTCGACGTCGGGGCGGTAGTTGGCGCGCTCGGCGGTGTAGCGCATCGGCCGGCCCCACCGGCTGACCCGTTCCCGCGACTCGGCCAGCAGCAGGGCAAGGAAACCGGCGCCGCCGATGGTGAAGGCGACCCAGCTGACGCCGTCGGGTGCGACCGCGGTCGGCACGGTCTGCAGCACCAGCAGGGGGAGGCCGGCGAGGGCCGCGCGCCGCAGCGTCACAGCGAGCGTGTCGACGGCCAGCGCGACCAGCCCGACCCCGGCGACCGTGAGCAGCTCGACGCCAGGGGTGACGCCGATCGGCGCGGCGTAGCGCTCGATGTCGAGCCGGCCGGCGCGCACCAGGTCGCCCAGCCGGTCGAGGGACCCGCCGCTCGGGATCAGGCCGAGGTAGGCCTCGCTGTGCCCGTAGCGCACCAGCAGGTAGACGAGCAGCGCGACCAGCCCGCCGAGCGGCACCGCGCTGCGCGACAGCGACGCCCGCCGGGCGGCCTCGCAGCCGGCGGTGACGAAGGCGATCGCGAACAGCGACGGGAAGAACCAGGTGCCGGTGAGGAACGAGCTGCCGAGGCAGACGGTCGACGAGCCGGTCGCGATGGCCGCGAAGATCGGCAGACGCAGGGAGCCGGTGGAGAGCTGCCGCATCAGCGGGCCCCGGTGAGCCGGTCGGTGAGCCGGTGACGGGACGCCTCGTGCCAGCGGTCGGGCAGGCTCTCGCCGGCGTGCATGGGCATCACCCGCCACCCGGACGCGCGCAGCAGGGCGGCCGAGCCCTCCGTGTCGGTGCCCGCGGCGGCGGCCCGGCGGCGGACCGCCGACGAGCCCCACGTCGCGGTGTCGAGCAGCACGCCGACGGCAGTCGTGCTGCCGTGGCGCAGCCGGGAGAGCAGCCGGGTCTCCTCGGGGTCGATCGTGCCGAGCACGGCGACCAGCAGGCCGTCGCCGCCGCCGCGTCGAAGGCTCGCGCTCGCGTCACGCAGCGACGTGTTGGACGAGGTGTCGACGACCGCGAGCGCGTCGAGCAGCGCGCCCTCGACGTCACCGCCCCGCCCGTCGAGCGTCTGGTCGCCACCGCCGAAGGCCGCACCCGTGTCGGTGACCAGCCGGACGAAGTAGCCGTGCCGCACCAGGTGCACCGCGACCGACGCCGCTGCCGACACGGCCCACTCGAAGGACGAGCCAGGACCCTCGCCGCCGTGCGCGGTGCTGCGCGTGTCGAGGAGCACGGTGCAGCGGGCCTGCCACGGCTGCTCCTCGCGGCGCACCATCAGCTGACCGAGCCGCGCCGTCGAGCGCCAGTGCACCCGGCGCAGGTCGTCGCCCTGGCGGTACTCGCGGGTGCCCGCGTCGTCCTCGCCGGCGCTGGCCAGGGAGCGTGAGCGGCTCTCGCCGCTGCCGGTCCACTCACCGGCCAGCGGCACCAACGGCAGCTCCTGCACGGGCGGCGTCACCACGAGGGTGTCGCGGCTGGAGAATGCGCGCGTCAGCTCGCACATGCCGAAGGGGTCGGTGAGCCGGATCGAGAGCGGGCCGAGCTGGTAGCGGCCGCGCACGTCGCTGCGCACGGTGTAGGTCACCTCGCGACGACCGCGCGGCTCCACCCGGTCGAGCACGAAGCGCGGCCGGGAGCCGAGGACGTACGGCACCCGGTCCTCGACCAGCAGCAGGCCGGTGGGGAGCCGGGAGATGTTGTCCAGCCGCAGCGTGACCGCGCTCTCCTGGCCGGCGGCGGTGCGCGGCGACCACAGCCGCCGTCCCGACGAGAGCCGGTAGCGGGTGCGCGCGACGACGAGTGCGCTGACCAGCGGCAGCGAGATGAGCAGCACCGCGATCCGCAGCAGGTCCTCGGCCGCGGTGGCCGCGGCGGCGACCAGCACCGCGACCCCTGCGGCGACGAACGACCGGCCGCGGGTCGTCAGGCCCTGGAAGGCGTCGCGCACTCAGCGCTCGCTGCGCCGTCGCGAGTCGTCGGGCAGCGGCACCTGGGTGAGCAGGTCGGTGACGATGTCCTCGGTGGTGCGCCGCCCGATCTGTGACTCCGCCGTCGGCAGCAGCCGGTGCGCGAGCACCGCAACGGCGAGAGCCTGCACGTCGTCGGGGAGCACGTAGTCACGGTCGTCGAGGGCGGCGGCCGCCCGGGCGGCACGGATCAGGTGCAGCGTCGCGCGGGGCGAGGCGCCGAGCCGCAGCTCGGACGAGCGTCGGGTCGCGAGCACCAGGTCGACGGCGTAGCGGCGCACCTGGTCCGACACGTGCACCTGGCGCACGATCTCGATCAGCCGAGCGATCTCGGTCGCGTCCGACACCGGCTTCATCGAGTCGAGCGGCGAGGTCTTGCCGTGGGTCTCGAGCATCTGCAGCTCGGCCTGCTCGTTGGGGTAGCCCATCGAGATGCGGGCCATGAAGCGGTCACGCTGCGCCTCGGGGAGGGGGTAGGTGCCCTCCATCTCGATGGGGTTCTGGGTCGCGAGGACCATGAAGGGGATCGCGAGCTCGTAGGTGATGCCGTCGACGGTGACCTGGCGCTCCTCCATGCACTCGAGGAGGGCGGACTGCGTCTTGGGCGACGCGCGGTTGATCTCGTCGCCGACCACGATGTTGGCGAAGATGGCGCCCGGCTTGAACTCGAACTCGCGCTGCTCCTGGTTGTAGATCGAGACGCCGGTGATGTCGCTCGGCAGCAGGTCGGGCGTGAACTGCACGCGGCGCACGGACGAGTCGACCGAGCGGGCGAGGGCCTTCGCGAGCATCGTCTTGCCGACGCCGGGCACGTCCTCGATGAGCAGGTGCCCCTCGGCGAGCATCACCGTGATGGCCAGGCGGACCGTGTCGCGCTTGCCCTCGATGACGCTCTCGACCGCGCGCCGGATCCGGGTGGTGGTGTCCGAGAGGGCCGCGAGATCGGCCTTGGCCGGCGCGGACCCGGAGGAGCCTTCGGCATCCTCGGCCCGGTGGTCGGTCGTCTCGCCTACGGTCAACGGTCCTCCTCGGTCCCGACCCGCCGTCACCGTGCTGCCCTGGGTGTCCAGAGCCGTCCGGGTGCCCGGTGGGTCACAACGTCCCCCTGTCGGAGCGGGAGTCTGTCATCGCTACGAGCCCGGGGGGACTCGACCGGATAACGATTCGCGTACGTCGTCAGCCTGCTCGTCGCGGTGCACCCGGGTGGTGACCACCAGAGCAGCGACCGCAGCGACCAGTCCCCCCAGGACCAGTCCCACCGAGGGTACGACGTCCTGGGCCGCTGTGGCGGCGACCAGCGAAGATGCCCCGACGGCACCCGCTGCCGGGCCGAGCCGGGACAGGTGCGGTGCCCGCAGCACGGTGACCGTGGCGGCGGTCACCGACAGTGGCCGACCGGCGCCGGACTCGACACGCTCCATGGCCGCCAGCGCCACCAGCAGCAGCACTCCGGCGGTCACGACCTGGACCGGCCTGAGGTCCGAGTCGTCCAGCGCGGCCGCCAGCAGGACGGTGCTCGTCGTGGCCAGGATGGCCACGGTGCCGACCAGCCGGGAGCGGGTGACGGCCGCGGCGACGGCCAGGGCGACCGCCGTCCCGGCCGCAGTCAGGACCGGGCGACGGGGGTCGGGCAGCACGGCGACCGCCACGCAGGCGGCGACGGCCAGGACGACGGTGGCCCGCCCGGCCAGGTCGCGCAGCACGGCCCGCGGCCCGACGCCGGCGGGGTCGGCACCGGCCGCTTGCCGAGCGTTCATGCCCGCACCCGCGGAGTGCTCGCGCGCATCGTGTGCAGCAGCGCGCCGGTCAGGTCGCCCTCGCCGTCCCAGTCGAGGACCGGCACGCCGAGCGTTGCCAGCTCGCCGACCAGCGCCTCGCGGTGCATCCGCCAGGCGCGCAGCGCCAGCTCGTCGCGGACCCGGTCGGTGCGGCCGGACCGCAGCGTCGGCTCGCTGGTGAGCACGTCCACGACGAGAGGCGAGAAGCCCCGGTCGAGCAGCAGCCGGACCGCGGCCAGCGGCCGGTCGTCGAGCAGCGGAGTCACGACGCAGACGAAGGCGCGGCCGGGGAGCATGCTGCGCGGCAGGTCGGCCAGCCCGAAGCCGATGTCGCCGGCCTCCCGCTCCGCCTCGTCCGGGCGCACCGACATCAGCGCCTCGCTGACCCGGTACAGCTGCCGGGGGCCGGTCGCCGGGGGCAGCCAGCGCAGCGGACCGCCGAAGGTGACCAGGCCGACCCGGTCGTGCGCCCGCAGATAGCTCTGCGCCAGGCCGGTCGCCGCCCGCACCGTCAGGTCCATCGTGGAGTCGCCCGGCGGGCCGGCGTCGGCCGTGGTGTCCAGCACGAGGACCAGGTCGAACGCCCGCTCCGCGGCGTACTGCCGGACGAAGAGCTCGCCGTGACGGGCGGAGGTGCGCCAGTCGACGTCGCGCCGCCGGTCGCCCGGCTGGTACGTCCGGACGCCCGCGAACTCGACACCCGACCCGATCGCCCGGCTGGCGTGCTCACCGAGCGGCGCGGCGAGCTCGCGAGGTGCGACCGCCCTGGCGAGGGCCGCGGCGCCGGGGAAGACGACGACCTCGCCGACGGGCAGGTGCAGGGTCGCGGTGTAGAGGCCGCCGCCGGCGGTCACCCGCAGCCGCAGCGGACCGACCTGGTGCCGGCCCCATCGGGACGGCACCACGGTCCACACCGTCGTCGAGCCGCGCGGGTCGGCTTCGGTCTCGACCGACCTCGCGGCCATCTGGTCGGGGAGCACGAGGTGCGCGTCGACCCGGTCGGCGCCGGGGAGCGAGAGCTGCAGCTCGACCCGCAGGTCGTCGTCCTCCACGCAGCGGGTCAGGTCCAGCCGGACGGACACCTCGGCATGGGTGGGCAGGCCGGACCGGGGCCGCACCGCGAGCAGCACGAGGGGGATCGCGGCCAGTGCGAGCACCTCGCCGTGTGCGGTCACGACGCCGCCGATCACCGTCACCGCCGCGACGAGCGCCAGCCGGCGCAGCCGCGCGGTCGCGGCGAAGCGCAGCGGCACGGTCACAGGGGCACCGTCACCTGGGAGCCGGCACCGTCGCGAGGATCTCGGCGACGACGTCGGCACCCGTGATGCGCCGCACCCAGAGCTCCGGGCGCAGGCTCAGCCGGTGCGCGAGCGCGGCCACCGCGACCGCCTTGACGTCCTCCGGGGTGACGTAGTCGCGCCCGTCCAGAACGGCGTGTCCGCGGGCCAGCGCGACCAGCGCCAGACCGCCGCGCGGGCTCGCGCCGACGGTCACCTGGGCGTGCTGCCGGGTCGCGTCGACGAGGGCCACGACGTAGGCCAGGAGCGGCGGCTCCACCTGCACCTCGTCGAGGCTGGCCCGCATCGCGAGGACCGTCTCGGCGTCGACGATCTGGCGCAGCCGCGGTGGCGTCCAGCTCTCCTCGACGCGACGGCGGAGCAGCTCCTGCTCGTCGGCGAGGTCGAGGTAGCCGAGCGAGACCCGGAGCAGGAAGCGGTCGAGCTGGGCCTCGGGCAGGGCGTAGGTGCCCTCGTACTCGATCGGGTTGTCGGTCGCGAGCACCACGAACGGCTGCGGGAGCGGCCGGGTCTCGCCGTCGCTCGTGACCTGCTCCTCGGCCATCGCCTCGAGCAGCGCCGCCTGCGTCTTGGGTGGCGTGCGGTTGATCTCGTCGGCCAGCAGCAGCTGGGCGAACACCGGCCCGGGACGGAACTTGAAGCTGGTCGTCGCGGGGTCGTACACCGAGAGCCCGGTCAGGTCGGCGGGCAGCAGGTCCGGGGTGAACTGCACCCGCGCGAAGCTCAGGCCGAGAGCCTCGGAGAAGCTGCGCGCCATCATCGTCTTCCCGAGGCCGGGCACGTCCTCGAGCAGCACGTGGCCGCGGCCGAGGATGCCGAGCAGCACCAGCTGGAGGGAGCGCCGTCGGCCGACGACCACCCGCTCGATCTCGTCGAGCACCTGCCGCGCGAGGTCGGCTGTCTCGCGGGTCGTCAGCCGGCGCCGACTCCCCGTGTCGTTGGTGCCGCTGGAGTCGTGGGTGTCGCGGGTGTCGCGGGTGTCGCCCGACTCGGTCGGGTCGGACTGGTCGGTCTCTGGTCCGGCCGTCACAGGGTCTCCAGTCGGTCGACGATGCGGGTCAGGGTCTCGGGTCCCACGCCGGGTGGCTGGCTGTCGCGCGAGGGTTCGCGAGCCGGGTCGACCCACGGCCAGACGTCGTCGCCGAGGACGGCCCGCGCCTGCTCCGGGTTCGACCAGAGGTCGACGCGGTGCCGGTCGGCCAGCCGGGCGGCGGCCAGCCGGGTCATCAGCGGCCGGGTCACCAGGTCGTAGTGCCGAGGCGACACCGCGGCCCAGGACAGCTGCTCGGCGACCTGGCGGTAGGCCCGGTAGGGCGCGTTGTCGACGGCCGGGCCGGCCCGCCTGGTGCTGCGGACAGGGGCCGCGCCGGGCAGGGTCAGCGGGAGCACGATCGCGGTCACACCGGCGAGCACCGACAGGGACACCAGCAGGCCGCCGGCACCGGCCGCGACCGTCGCGACCACGACCAGGGCGGCCGCGACACCGAGCAGCAGCTTGGCCCGGGTGCCGAGCAGGCCGCCTTCGTCGTCGTCCTGCTCGTCGATGTCGAGCTCGTCGTCGGCTCGCAGGCCGAAGGGGTCAGGCACGGACGGCTCCTGACAGCTCGGCCCGCACCAGGGCGAGTGCGCCCTCGGCCGCGCGTCGCTCCGCGGCTCCCATCGGGTGCCGGCTGAAGCGCGCCTCGCGGAAGAGGTCGGTGAGGGTGGTCGCCGGTCCGGCCGAGACCAGGCCCGACCGGACCGCCCTGGTCAGCAGCTCGGTCGGGGTGTCGCTCGGCCGCGCGGCGGCCCCGGGGGACGGCAGCCGGGCGAGGCCGGCCGACAGGCTGGCGGCCATCGCGGCGTAGGCCGCCACGATCGCGGCGCGCGCGTCGGCGTGGGCGGCCAGCTGGTCCTGGGCAGCGACCACCGCGGCCTCGAGGCGGACCGCCTCGTCGGAGCTGTCGTCGGCGACCTCGTGGTGCCGGGCGGCTTCCCGCCGGGCGGCGGTCACCCGGCCGGCGACGGCCACCGCCAGCAGCACGGCGCCGGCGAGCAGCAGCGGCAGCCAGGACCCGTTGACGTCGATCGGCTGCCCCGCGTCGCCCCGCGGGTCGGTGCTCCGGATCGCCGGGTCGGTGCGCTGGACCTCGGGCAGCACGGCGCCGGCGAGCAGCCAGCCGGTGTAGAGCACGGCCAGGATGAGCAGCACGCCGAGCACCCGCAGCCACCACGGGAACGGCTCGCCCTCCGGGCCGTCGCCGGCACCCGCCGGCCGGCCACCCTGCCGACGCTTGCGACGTAGCCGCTTCAGCAGTGGCCGGGCGAGCTGAGCGAGCACGAGGAGGACGAGGACGGCCGCAGCCACCCGGACCCACTCGACCTCGACCGGGTCGGAGATGGCGTCCCAGTCCAGCCCGCGCCGAGCCTGCAGTGCCGAGGCCGCGAGGACGAGCAGCGCCACGACGACGACCGCGCGCACCGTGCGGTCGCCGCGATCAGGGCGCTCGCCGCCCCCGCCGCGGCGCGGCTCTGTGCTGGCCACGCGGCACATCCAACCCCGATCGCCCGTGCCCGGTCAGCACCCGGCGGTCACGATCCGGCACCGATCCCCGCCCGGCCCACCGCCCGGCCCGCCCCAGACCTCGCGCCCGCCCATGGCTGTCGAGTGGCGCGTTGCGGCCGCTCGCAACCGATTGCCGACCGCCCGAACGCGCCACTCGACCAGAGGGTCCGAGCAGCACCGGGGAGGACGGCGCTCAAGTCGTGGGGGCGAATGTCCGAGAACTGGTTGACGGTGGAGGCTAGTGGAGTAGAGTGGCGCGCAGTGGGGGAGCAGTGCGCTCGACGAGGTGGGGAGGTGGGTCGATGTGGAGCAGGACGCGTCCGGCGCCGGCTCCCCGGCCGCCGATGCCCCGGCAGCGGGTGACCCAGCAACGGCCACCGGCGGCGGCACGGTCGGCACGGCCGGCTTCGACGTTCCCGCCTTCCTCGGCACCCACCAGCCCCGGATGGACGACAAGGGCCGGCTCTTCCTCCCGGCCAAGTTCCGCGAGCCGCTCAGCGGGGGCCTGGTGATCACCCGCGGGCAGGAGCGCTGCCTCTACGTCTTCCCGGAGGCCGAGTTCGGCCGCCTCTACACGCTGATGCGCCAGGCGCCGGTCACCAGCAAGGCGGCCCGCGACTACCAGCGCCTCTTCCTCTCCGGTGCCTCGAGCGAGACACCCGACAAGCAGGGCCGGGTCACCGTCCCGCCGCCGCTGCGCGAGTACGCCGGGCTGCACAAGGAGTGCGTCGTCATCGGTGCGGGTGCCCGCGTCGAGGTCTGGGACGCCCAGGCCTGGGAGACCTACCTCGCCGACCAGGAGGGCGCGTTCGCCGAGCTCTCCGAGGAGGTGCTGCCCGGATTGATCTGAGAGCGATCTGACAGCGCAGCGAGGTCCCGCCGTAGGGCGAGGTCTCCACCCGTTCGCCGCCTTCCGTGGCCCTGACACACCTTCCCCGGTGCCAGGCCCACGCTCCCCCTCGGCGGCCGAACGGTTGGAGACCTGGTGCTACGGCGGACCACCCGCAGCAGCCGCCAGCACACGCACCACCAGCACACGTACGACCAGCACTCACGTTCCATGAAGGGTCGAGATGGATCGAGCACGGCTGGGCGAGCCGGACGGGCCGCCCACGGAGGCGGCCGTCGTCGGCGAGCCCCCGGCGGCCCCGTCGGGCGACCTGCTGGCCGACGAGATGCGGCACTCCGCTCTCCTGCTCGGCTGGGCCCTCGGGTCCATGGGCCTGGTCGCGATCCTGCTCCTGGTCCTCACCACCCGGTTCGGCGGTTGACATGACCGGCCACCACGGGGCGGACGAGCGTCACGTCCCCGTGCTGCTGGCGCGCACCCTGGAGCTGCTGGCGCCGGCGGTGGGGGAGCCGGGAGCCGTTGTCGTCGACGCCACCCTCGGGATGGGCGGCCACAGCGAGGCGCTGCTGCAGCAGTTCGCCGGGTTGCGACTGGTCGGTCTCGACCGCGACCCGCAGGCACTCGAGATCGCCGGACGGCGCCTCGCTCCGTACGCCGAGCGAACCACCTTGGTGCACGCGGTCTACGACGAGATCGCCGACGTGCTGGCCGGTGTCGGCGCGCGGCGCGTGCAGGGCATCCTCTTCGACCTCGGCGTCTCGTCCCTGCAGCTGGACGAGACCGCGCGCGGTTTCGCCTACGCGCAGGACGCGCCGCTCGACATGCGGATGGACCAGTCGCGCGGGATGACCGCCGCGGACGTGGTCAACGGCTACGAGCCGGCGCGGCTCGCGCGGGTGCTCAAGGAGTACGGCGACGAGCGCTTCGCCCGGAGGATCGCCGACGCGATCGCGCGCGAGCGCGACAAGGAGCCGTTCACCGGTACGGCGCGGCTGGCCGAGCTGGTCCGGAGCTCGATCCCGGCGGCCACCCGTCGCACCGGCGGGCACCCGGCGAAGCGCACCTTCCAGGCCCTGCGCATCGAGGTCAACGGCGAGCTGCACGCCCTCGAGCGCGCGCTGCCGGCGGCGGTCGACGCGCTCGCGGTCGGCGGGCGCGTCGTCGTCCTGTCCTACCAGTCGCTCGAGGACCGCATCGTCAAGCGCACCCTGGTCGCCGGCGCGACCAGCACGGCACCGCACGGCCTGCCGGTCGTGCTGCCCGAGCACGAGCCGGTGCTGCGTCTGCTGACGCGTGGCGCCGAGGAGCCCACTGCCGAGGAGGTGGCCGCCAACCCGCGGGCCGCCTCGGCCCGGCTGCGCGCCGCCGAGCGGCTGCGGGACGCGGCATGAAGGCGACCGGGACGGCTGGCGCGGCGGATGTGGCCGGGACCGCCCGCGCCGCCGCCGGCGCGACCGCACCGGCCACCGCCCCGACGGCCCCGGGCACCTCCCGTGGTCCCGCGACGAAGGCACCACGCGGCCTGCGGCTCGTCGCGCCGGTCCGTCGCCCGGCACCCCGGGCACCCTTCGTCGTCCTGCTCGGATCGCTGCTCGCGGCCGGGCTCGGTGGCTTGCTCTACCTGCACACGTCGCTCGCGGAGGACAGCTTCCGGCTGCACGACCTGATGACCCGCTCCGCGGTGCTCGCCGACCGCGAGCAGGCGCTGGAGCAGGAGGTCGCACTGGCGGCGTCGCCGACCCGGCTGGCGCAGCGCGCCGAGTCGCTCGGCATGGTGCGCAGCCCCAACCCGGCGTTCATCCGGCTCTCCGACGGCGCGATCCTCGGCAAGCCGAAGCCGGGTGTGGCGCCTCCGCCGCCTCCAGCTCCGACCCCGTCGGCCAGCACGTCGCCGGACGAGGGCGCCACGGACGAGGGCGCCACGGACGAGCAGGCCACCCGCGACAGCGGTGCCCGCGGCGACGCGCAGCCCAGCCCGACGACCGGAGCGGGGGCCGAGGATTGAGCACCACCCGCACCCGCCGCCCCGAGACCGGCCGGCCCCGCCGGCCGGCCGCTCCGCAGGGTCGCCAGCCGCGCCAGCCCTCGCGTCAGCAGCCGCGTCAGCCGGGTGGCTCCCGACCGGCGCAGGGCGGTCGCCGGCCGGCGCCACCCGGACGCCGCCCGCCGCCGCGGACCGCCGGGCACCGGCCGGTCCCGCCGCGGCCGCCGCGCCTGCTGCGGCTCGGCGACGGCAACCGCCGGCTGCGCGCCGGCATCGTGGCCCTGCTCTTCCTGCTGTCGGTCTTCGCTGCCCGGCTGGTGCAGCTGCAGGGCCTGGACGCCACCACCTACGCCGCCGAGGCCGAGCAGGGCCGGCTGCGCACCGTCGTCCTGCCCGCGGTCCGCGGGACGATCACCGACCGCAACGGCGTCGCCCTCGCCACGACGGTCGACGCGGTGAACATCACCGCCGACCAGGAGATCATCGCGAAGTACTCCGACCCGGTCACGACCGCGCAGGTGCTCGCGCCGGTGCTGGACATGGACGTGTCGGTGCTGCAGGAGCGGCTCACCGGTGACGCGCGGTTCGTCTACATCGCGAAGAAGGTGACCCCGAAGACCTGGCGCACGGTGCGCGACCTCGACCACCCGGACGAGAAGATCGACGGCCTGCCCGGCATCTTCGGGGAGAAGACCAGCCGCCGCGTCTACCCCGGCGGCAAGGTCGCAGCCAACCTGGTCGGTTACGTCGGCGCCGACGGCAAGGGCCTCGGCGGTCTCGAGTACGCCATGGACGAGCAGCTGGCAGGTCGCGACGGCACCGCGACGTACGAGCTGAGCGCCGGCGGGCGGCGGATCCCGAGCGGCGTCGACACCGAGCGCGACGCCGTCGGCGGTCGCGACGTGCGGCTGACGATCGACCGCGACATCCAGTACGTCGCCCAGAAGGCCATCGCCCAGGCCGTGGCCGACACCCGGTCGCAGAGCGGCACGGTCATCGTCCTCGACCCGCGCACCGGCGAGCTGCTCGCGGTCGCCACCGCACCGACCTTCGACGCCAACGAGCCCGGCGACGCGCCCGCGGAGGACCGCGGCGACCGGCCGCTGACCGAGCCCTACGAGCCGGGCAGCACCGGCAAGGTGCTCACCGCGTCGGCACTGCTCGAGGAAGGGGTCATCACTCCGCGGACCCCGATCGTGGTGCCCAACCGGCTGACCCGCGCCGACAAGACCTTCAAGGACTTCGAGGACCACCCGGTCCAGCACCTGACCTACGCGGGCACCATCGCGAAGTCGAGCAACATCGGCACCATCCGGGCCGCGGAGCGGCTGGGCAACCTCAAGCGGCTCTACCCCTACCTGAAGAAGTTCGGCATCGGCCAGCCCACCGGGCTCGGCCTGCCGGGCGAGGCGTCGGGCACGCTGCTCAAGCCGAGGGACTGGTCGGCCACCACCGGCTACACGACGACCTTCGGACAGGGCTACTCGGTCAACACCGTGCAGATGGCCTCGGCGATCGGCACGGTCGCCAACGACGGTGTGCGGGTCGCGCCCCGGCTCCTCGAGTCGACGACCGACGCCGAAGGCACGGTGCGCACCCCGCCGGCGTCGCAGAAGACACGAGTCATCAGCGCCCGGACCGCGCAGACCGTGCGGCTGATGATGGAGACGGTCACCAACGACGGCGGCACCGCGCCGCTCGCGCACATCCCGGGCTACCGGGTCGGAGGCAAGACCGGCACCGCGCAGCGCTTCAACCCGGCCTGCGGCTGCTACAGCGGCTACACGATGTCCTTCATCGGTCTGGCGCCGGTCGACGACCCGCAGCTGGTCGTGGCGGTCACGCTGCAGGCGCCGAGGTCGGCGCTCGGCGGTGGCGTCAACGCCGGTCCCGTCTTCAAGCAGGTGGCGTCGTTCGCGCTCGAGACCCTGCGCATCCCGCCGACCGGCACGAAGCGCCCGCACTTCAAGCTGACCACCGACGGCTCGGACTGACCTGACCGCCGGCCACCGCGCGCAAGGCGCGGACCGACTGACCGGTAACCTCGGCGCCGTGCCCAGCCCGTCCGGAACGACCCCTCCGCGACCGGCCGGGACCCCCGCGAAGACCCCCGACGAGCTCACCGAGCGGCTCGGGTCCGCGCTGCTCGCGGTCGACGGCCCGGCCGGCCGGCCGGCGCAGCCGGTGAGCGGCGTGACGCTCGACTCGCGCGCCGTCCTCGACGGCGACCTGTACGCCGCCCTGCCCGGGTCGCGCGCCCACGGCGCCGACTTCGCGCCGCAGGCCGCGGCTGCCGGGGCGGTCGCCTGCCTCACCGACCCCGCGGGTCGGGAGCGGGCCGTCACGGCCGGCCTGACGACGTACGTCGTCGAGGAGCCGCGCCGCGTCCTCGGCGGGCTGGCCGCCTGGGTCTACGGCGACCCGGCGCACGCCCTCACGACGATCGGCGTGACCGGCACGAACGGCAAGACGACGACCGCCTACCTGGTCGACGCCGGCCTGCGCGCGGCCGGGCACACGACGGGCCTCGTCGGCACGATCGAGACGCGCATCCAGGACGACGTGCTCGACAGCGTGCGAACGACACCGGAGGCACCCGACCTGCAGGCGCTGCTCGCGGTGATGGTCGAGCGCGGCGTCGCCGCGGTCGCGATGGAGGTGTCCAGCCACGCGCTCGTGATGGGGCGCGTCGACGGCACGGTCTACGACGTCGCCGTCTTCACCAACCTGACCGAGGACCACCTCGACTTCCACGCCGACCTCGAGGACTACTTCGCCGCGAAGGCGGTGCTCTTCACGCCGGAGCACTCGCGGTCGGCGGTGGTCGACGTCGACGACGAGTACGGCGCGCGGCTCGCAGGGGACGCGACAGTGCCGGTGGTGACCGTCTCGACGGTCGGGGGCGAGGCGGACTGGCGGGTGGCCGCGGCGGACATCGGGCCGCAGGGCAGCACCTTCGAGCTGCTCGGGCCCGGAGGCGTGTCGGTCTCGTGCTCGACCCGGCTGCCGGGCGACTTCAACCTGGCCAACGCCGCGCTGGCCGTGGTGGCACTCGTGCGGGCCGGCATCGACCCCGCCGTGGCGGCGCGTGGGGTCGCCGCCTGTGACGGCGTTCCGGGTCGGATGGAGCGGGTGAGCTCGGACGCCGACGCGGTGCTGGCGCTGGTCGACTATGCGCACAGCCCCGACGCGCTCGAGCGGCTGCTCGCCACCTGTCGAGACGCTGGCCGGCGGGCACCGGGTGCTCGTCGTCGTCGGCGCGGGCGGCGACCGGGACCCGCACAAGCGGCCCGCTATGGGTGAGATCGCGGCACGCGGCGCCGACCTCGCGGTGCTGACCAGCGACAACCCCCGCTCCGAGGACCCGCTGGCGATCATCGGCGGGATCCGTGCCGGCGCCGACCGGGTAACCGGCTCGCACGTCGACGTGGTGCCCGACCGGCGGGCGGCGATCGAGCATGCCGTCGCGGCTGCCCTGCCCGGCGACGTCGTCGTGGTCGCCGGGAAGGGGCACGAGCGCGGCCAGGAGACCGACGGGGTCGTGCAGCCCTTCGACGACCGCGAGGTGCTCCGCGCCGCCCTCGGGCTGGTCCGCCGGTGATCGCGCTGCGGCTGCCCGAGCTGGCGGGCGTCGTTGACGGCGCCGTCGGCGCCGGCACGCCCGACGACCCGAACCACCCCGACGACGTGGTGGTCACCGCGCCGGCGACGATCGACTCGCGGGCCGTCGACGCCGGCGGGCTCTTCGTGGCCCTGCCCGGGGAGCACGTCGACGGGCACGACTTCGTCGCGGCCGCCGTGGCGAACGGAGCTGCCGCCGCCCTGGTCGACCGCCCGGTCGACGCGCCTCACGTGCTGGTGCCCGACGTGCTCGTCGCGCTGTCGCGACTCGCGCGCTGGCTGGTCGACCGGCTGGTGGCCGACGGCCTGGTCGTGGTCGGCATCACCGGGTCGTCGGGCAAGACCTCGACCAAGGACGTCATCGCGCAGCTGCTTGCTGCGGCCGGACCGACGGTGGCAACCAAGGGCAACTTCAACAACGAGATCGGCCTGCCGGTCACCGTGACGCGCGCCGACGAGGCCACCCGCTTCCTGGTCCTCGAGATGGGTGCCCGAGGCGTCGGGCACATCGCCGACCTGTGCCGGGTCGCGCCGCCGCGGATCGGCGTCGAGCTCAACGTCGGCACGGCGCACGCGAGCGAGTTCGGCAGCCGCGAGGCGACCGCCGAGGCGAAGGCCGAGCTGGTCGCCGCGCTGCCGTCCGCAGCGGACGGCGGCGTCGCGGTGCTCAACGTCGACGACCCGCTGGTCGCCGCGATGGCCGGCCGGACCACCGCCCGGGTCGTCGGGGTCGGCACCGGGGCGACGGCCACGGTGCGCGCGACCGGGGTCCGGCTCGACGACCGGGGTCGCGCGTCGTACGACCTGCACGTCGAGGGTCAGGCGCCGGTGGCGGTGACGCTTCCGCTGCACGGCGCGCACCACGTCGGCAACTCCCTCGCGGCCGCCGCGGTCGCGCTCGAGGCCGGTATCGCTCCGCGCCGGGTGGCCGAGCTGCTCGGGTCGGTGACGATGCCCAGCCGGTGGCGGATGGAGGTCGTGGACCGTCCCGACGGCATAACCGTGGTCAACGACAGCTACAACGCCAACCCGGAGTCGGTGCGGGCCGCGATCGAGGCGCTGGTCGCGATGTCGGCCGGCCGGCGCGCCTGGGCGGTCCTCGGCGAGATGCTCGAGCTCGGCGCGGCATCCCCCGACGAGCACGACCGAGTGGGCAGACTGGCCCGAGGCTCCGGGGTCGCACGGGTCGTCGCCGTGGGGGAGGGCGCTCGGGCGGTCCACGACGGTGCGCTCGCCGCCGGGGCCGGCGACGGAGAGGAGTCGGTGCTCGTGCCGGACGTGCCTGCGGCCGTCGCGCTGCTCGAGGCGCAGCTGCGCCCGGGCGACGTCGTGCTGGTCAAGGCGTCCCGCGGTGCCGGCCTGGACCGGGTCGCGGCGGCCCTGCTGGGCGGGGTCACCACGGGGAGCGGCTCGTGAGGCAGGTCCTGCTGGCCGCGTCGATCGGCCTGGTCATCACGCTGTTCGGGACGCCGGTGGCGATCCGCGTCCTGGTGCGTCAGGGATACGGCCAGCTGATCCGCGACGACGGCCCGACCTCGCACCACACCAAGCGCGGCACGCCGACGATGGGTGGCGCGGTCATCATCCTGGGCACGCTGCTCGGCTACTTCGGGTCCCATGCCGTGACCTGGAGCCAGGCGACCGTCTCCGGCCTGCTCGTCCTCTTCCTGATGACCGGGCTCGGGCTGGTCGGCTTCCTCGACGACTACATCAAGGTCGCCAAGCAGCGCAGCCTCGGCCTGCGGGCGTGGGCAAAGCTCGGCGGCCAGATGGTCGTCGCCGTCGTCTTCGCCATCCTCGCCATGAACTTCCCCGACTTCCCGACGGACTTCACGCCGGCGTCGACCGAGGTCTCGTTCATCAGGGACACCGGCATCGCGCTCGGCCCGGTGATCTTCGTCATCTGGGCGTACATCATGATCGCCGGCACCTCGAACGGCGTGAACCTCGCCGACGGCCTCGACGGCCTCGCGACCGGGACCTCGGTGATGGTCTTCGGGTCGTACGTCCTCATGGGCATCTGGCAGTTCAACCAGAACTGCGCGTTCGCGCAGACGCCCAAGTGCTACGAGGTCCGCGACCCGCTCGACCTCGCGGTGGTCGCCGCCGCGATCATGGGCGCCTGCTTCGGCTTCCTGTGGTGGAACGCGTCGCCCGCCAAGATCTTCATGGGCGACACCGGGTCGCTGGCCCTCGGCGGCGCGCTCGCCGGCCTGGCCATCACGACCCGGACCGAGCTGCTGCTGGTGCTCGTCGGCGGCCTCTTCGTGCTGATCGCGCTGTCGGTGATCCTGCAGGTCGGCTTCTTCAAGGCCACCGGCAAGCGGGTCTTCCGGATGGCGCCGCTGCAGCACCACTTCGAGCTGGTCGGCTGGGGCGAGGTCACCATCGTCATCCGCTTCTGGATCATCGCCGGGCTGCTCGTGGCGCTCGGCCTCGGCGTGTTCTACGCCGAGTGGGTCGCCAGCGTCGGATGACCACCGATCCCGACCTCCGGCAGCTGCGTGCCGGGGAGACCGTGCCCGCGCCGCCGCCGGCCCGCCGGGAGCCCGAGCTGCCGACCGGTCCGGTCTGCGTCACCGGCCTCGGGGTGGCCGGTAGGTCGGCCGCGCGGTTCCTCGCGCGCGCCGGCGTGCCCGTCGTCGTCGTCGACGCGCGGGAGCGGCCCGAGGAGCAGGAAGCCGCCGCCGAGCTGCGGGCCCTCGGCGCCGAGGTCCGGCTCGGCCCCGCGGCCACCGAGTCGGTGCCCGACGGCACCGAGCTCGTCGTGACCTCGCCCGGCTGGCGACCCGACCAGCCGCTGCTCGCCGCGGCCGCCGCTGCCGGCGTGCCGGTGTGGGGCGACGTCGAGCTGGCCTGGCGGGTCCGGCCCACCGACGCGCCGTGGCTCGGTGTCACCGGCACCAACGGCAAGACCACGACCGTGCAGATGCTCGAGTCGATCCTGCAGACCGCCGGCCTGCGCGCGGTCGCTTGCGGCAACGTCGGCCTGCCGGTGCTCGACGCGGTGCTGGCCGAGGAGCCCTTCGACGTCCTCGCCGTCGAGGTCTCCAGCTTCCAGCTGCACTGGATGCAGACGGTCGAGTTCCGGTGCGCAGCGATCCTCAACATCGCGCCCGACCACATCGACTGGCACGGCTCGCTGCAGGCCTACGCCGAGGACAAGGCGCGGATCTGGCGTGGCGGCTGGTACGCCGTCTTCAACGCCGACGACCCGCTGGTCGCCGAGCTGGCGCAGCAGCAGGAGGACACCCAGGACTTCACCCTGGGTCCGATCGGCGAGCACTGCCTCGGCGTGCACGACGGCCTGCTGCTGGACCGCTGCTACGGCCTCCAGGGCGACGAGATGCAGCACCTGCACGAAGGCACCGACGGAGTCGGCGGTGCCGTGCTGGCCAGCGTTGACGACGTACGCCCGCCTGCTCCGCACAACGTCGCCAACGCGCTCGCGGCCGCCGGCCTGGCCCGCGCCCTCGGACTGCCCGGCGTGCACCGGGTGCCGCTGTGGGCGGTCGCGGAAGGGCTGCGCCGCTTCTCGCCCGGCGGTCACCGGATCGCGCACGTCGCGACCGTCGACGGCGTCGACTACGTGGACGACTCGAAAGCCACCAACCCGCACGCGGCCGCGGCGTCGCTGCGCGCCTTCGACCGGGTTGTGTGGGTCGCCGGCGGGCTCGCCAAGGGCGCGACCTACGACGAGGTCGTCAGCGGCGCCGCCGACCGGCTGCGCGGCGCCGTCCTGATGGGCCAGGACCGCGCGCTGGTCGCGGAGGCACTCGCGCGACACGCGCCCGAGGTCCCCGTCGTGGCGGTCGACCGCACCGACACTGGAGCGATGGACGACGTCGTGCGCGCCGCCGCGGGGCTTGCCGAGCCCGGCGACACGGTGCTGCTCGCGCCGGCCAGCGCGTCGATGGACATGTTCCGCGACTACGCAGCGCGCGGCGACGCCTTCGCCGGGGCCGTCCGGCGGCTGGCGACGTGACCGCGGTCCCCACGGCACCGGCGCCCGCGACCGGTGGGAAGCAGCGCGCCGCCGCCGAGCCCGCGGCCTACCGCACGATGCTCGACCGCGCCGCGACGCCCTACTACCTGCTGCTCGGCGCCAGCATCCTGCTGCTGTCCCTCGGCGTCGTGATGGTCTTCTCGGCCTCGAGCGTGACGGCGTTCGCCTTCCTCGGCTCGTCGCTGGCCATCGTCAGCAAGCAGGCGATGTGGGTCGTCATCGGGCTGCCGCTGATGTGGTTCGCGTCGCGGCTCCCGGTCCGTGCGTGGCGGCTCGGGGCGTACGTCGGCATGGCGCTGTCGCTGGCCCTCCTCGTGCTGGTCGCCGTCGCCGGCACCGAGGTCAACGGCAACCGCAACTGGCTCGACTTCGGCGGACCCTTCCGCATCCAGCCCTCCGAGCTGGCCAAGCTCTCGCTGATCCTCTGGGGTGCCGACCTGCTCGCCCGCAAGGAGCGGCTGCTGCACCAGTGGAAGCACCTGCTGGTGCCGCTCGTGCCGGTCGGTGGCGGCGTCCTCGGCCTGGTGCTGCTCGGCGGCGACCTCGGCACCGCGGTGATCCTGGCCGCGATCCTCGGGTCGCTGCTCTGGGTCGCCGGCGCACCGGCGCGGCTCTTCGCGCTGGCGCTCGCGCCCGCGGGCCTGCTGGTGATGTGGATGGTCAACTCGCACTCCTACCGGATGCGCCGCATCACCGACTGGCTGCACCCCGAGCAGGCCGACCCGCTCGGCGCCGGGCTGCAGGCGCTGCACGGCAAGTTCGCGCTGGCCTCCGGCGGCTGGTGGGGCGTCGGCCTCGGCGGCTCCAAGGAGAAGTGGGGCGCGCTGCCCGAGGCGCACACCGACTTCATCTTCGCGATCATCGGCGAGGAGCTCGGCCTGCTCGGCACCCTCGCCGTGCTCGGGCTGATCGGCGCCGTCGGCTATGCAGGTCTGCGGATCGCGCTCGCCGCGTCGGAGCCGTTCGTCCGGTACGCCGCGGCCGGTGTGACGGCCTGGATCCTCGTGCAGGCGATGGTCAACATCGGGGCCGTCCTCGGGCTGCTGCCGATCATGGGCGTGCCGCTGCCCCTGGTGTCCTACGGCGGGTCGGCGCTCGTGCCGACCATGCTCGGCATCGGCATGCTGCTGTCCTTCGCCCGGGCCGACCGGCGCGGTGACGGTGGGGGCCGGGTGACCCGGCGGGCGACTGCCGAGCGGTCGGGGCGCTCGGTCCCGGCTGCGCGCTCGGCCGCCGGCACCGGTCGTCGAGAGGCGGCCCGGTAGCCGTGCACGTCGTCATCGCCGGGGGAGGGTCCGCCGGCCACATCGAGCCTGCCCTGGCCTTCGCCGACGCGCTCCGCCGTCGCGACCCCTCGGCCGAGGTGACCGCTCTGGGCACCGAGCGCGGCCTGGACACCCGGCTGATCCCGGCGCGGGGCTACCCGCTGCGGCTGATCCCGCCGGTGCCGATCCCGCGGCGTGACCCGATCGGCCTGCTGCGGGTGCCCGGCCGGCTGCGGGCCGCCGTCGCCGCGGCCGAGGCGGTCCTGAAGTCGACCTCGGCCGACGCGCTGGTCGGCTTCGGCGGCTTCGTCGCCGGGCCGGCCTACCTCGCGGCGCGCCGGCTGCGGGTGCCGATCGTCGTGCACGAGGCCAACGCCCGGCCGGGGTGGGCCAACCGGCTCGGTGCCCGCTTCACGACCTACGTCGCGACGTCCTTCCCCGGCACCCCGATCCGCCACGGCCGGCTCGTCGGGCTGCCGATCCGCACTGCCGTCGCCACCCTCGACCGCGCGGCGCGACGGGCCGAGGGCCGGGCGGCGTACGGCCTCGACCCCGACCGGCCGACCCTGCTCGTGACCGGCGGGTCGCAGGGCGCCCGGCGGCTCAACGAGGCGGCGGTCGGCGCCGCCTCGCACCTGCGCAGCAAGGGCGTCCAGGTGCTGCACGCGACCGGGTCCGGCCAGTCGGTGCAGCCGCCGCCGGCCGCCGACGACGGCTCCGGGCCGCCGTACGTCCTCGTGCCCTACCTCGACCGGATGGAGCTGGCCTACGCCGCCGCCGACCTGGTCCTGTGCCGCGCCGGGGCCAACACCGTGGTGGAGCTGACTGCTGTCGGGCTGCCCGCGGCCTACGTCCCGCTGCCGATCGGCAACGGCGAGCAGGAGCTGATGGCCCGTCCTGTCGTCGAGGCCGGTGGCGGGCTGCTCGTGGCCGACGCCGACTGCACGGCCGACTGGGTGCGCACGACCCTCACCCCGCTGCTCACCGACCCGGCGCGGTTGGCGACGATGGGCGCGGCCGCGGCGTCGTCGGGACGGCGGGACGCCGACGAGCGGCTCGTCGACCTCGTCCTCGAGGCCGTGCGCGAAGGGAGTGCGTCGTGACCGCCGGTCCGCTGCTGCCCGCCGAGGAGCTCGGGCGGGTGCACTTCGTCGGCATCGGCGGCGCCGGCATGTCGGGCATCGCGCGGATCATGCTGGCGCGCGGCCTGCGGGTCAGCGGCAGCGACGCGAAGGACAGCGTGAGCCTGGCCGCCCTGCGTGCGCTGGGCGCGACCGTGCACGTCGGGCACGCGGCCGAGAACGTCGGGGCGGCCGACACGGTCGTCGTGTCCACGGCGATCCGGCCGAGCAACCCGGAGCTGCTGGCTGCCGACGAGCGCGGCCTGCGGGTGATCCACCGGGCGAGCGCGCTGGCGTCGGTGATGACCGGCCGGCGGGCGGTCGCCGTCGCCGGGACCCACGGCAAGACGACCACCACGTCGCTGCTCACCGTCGCGATCCAGCACTGCGGCGCCGACCCGTCGTTCGCGATCGGCGGCAACCTCAACGAGTCGGGGGCCAACGCGCACAACGGCTCCGGCGACGTCTTCGTGGCGGAAGCCGACGAGAGCGACGGCTCCTTCCTGCTCTACTCGCCGCACGCCGCGATCGTGACCAACGTCGAGCCGGACCACCTCGACCACTACGGGACGCCCGAGGCGGTTGCCGAGGCGTTCGAGCAGTTCGTGACGAGGATCGACCGCGCCGACGTCGGCGGCTTCCTCGTCACGTGTGCCGACGACGCGGGCGCCACGCGCCTCACCGGCGTGGCGCGGGCGGCCGGCATCGACGTACGCACCTATGGCGAGAGCGTCGGTGCCGACCTGCGGCTGGCCGACCTCGTGACCCGCGGGCTGGGCAGCTCCTTCGAGCCGGTGCTGGGCGGCCGGCGGCTCGGCCGGGTCGACCTGCGGCTGCCGGGGAAGCACAACGCGCTCAACGCGGCCGGCGCACTCCTCGCGGGTCTGCGGCTGGGGTTCCCGCTGGACCGGCTGGTCGAGGGGCTGACGTCCTTCAGCGGCACCCGGCGGCGCTTCGAGCACAAGGGCACGGTCGGCGACATCCGGGTCTACGACTCGTACGCGCACCACCCGACAGAGCTGGCGGCCGACCTGGCCGCAGCGCGTGACGTCGCCGACGGCGGCCGGGTCGTGGTCGTCTTCCAGCCACACCTCTTCAGCCGGACGCAGTACTTCGCCGAGGACTTCGGGCGGGCGCTCGGGCTGGCCGACGAGGTCGTCGTGATGGACGTCTACGCGGCCCGGGAGGACCCGGTGCCCGGCGTGACCGGCGCCCTGGTGGCGGCCGCCGTGCCGCTGCCGCCGCAGCAGGTGGTCTTCGAGCCGTCCTGGTCGTCGGTGGCCGGGCACCTGGTCGAACGCGCCAAGGCCGGCGACGTGGTCATCACCTGCGGCGCCGGCGACGTGACGATGATCGGGCCCGAGGTGCTCTCGCGGCTCGAGGCGGGGGAGCAGTCGTGACCGAAGTGGGGGAGCTGTCGTGACCGAGCTGCGGGACCGGGTGTCGACGGCCATGCCGCAGCGCGTCGCCGAGCGCGGGCGGGTGCGGCGACGTACCCGCCTGGTCGTGATGGCGACGGTGGTGACGCTTGCGCTGCTGGCCGGCGCGACCGGATGGCTGGTGCTGGGGTCGAGCGTCCTCGGGGCGCGGGCCGTCGAGGTGGTCGGCGAGTCGCGGCTGACCGCGGACGAGGTCGTCGCGCGGGCCGAGGTGCCGACGGGCACGCCGCTGGCTCGGCTCGATACCGGCGCGATCGCCGACCGGGTGGCCGGCCTGGCGCCGGTGCTGCGGGTCTCGGTGGACCGGGACTGGCCGTCGACGGTGCGCATCACCGTGGTGGAGCGGACGGCGGCAGCCGTGAAGGCGCGGGGGACCGGCTGGGTGCTGGTCGACCGCAGCGGCGTGGCGTTCGACACCGTCGACAAGCGGCCGCGCGGGCTGCCGAAGATCAGCGCCCCGGTCGACGAGGGTCCCGCTGCGCTGCGGGCGACCCTGGACGTGCTGGAGACGCTGACGCCGGCCGTGCGCGACCAGGTGCGCGAGGTGCGGGCCGCCGGGCTCGAGCAGGTGACCCTGCAGCTGCGCCGCGGCCGGACGGTGGAGTGGGGCAGCGTCGAGCGCTCCGACCGCAAGGCCGCCGTGCTCGCCGTCCTGCTGTCCCGCAAGGCCAAGGTCTACGACGTGACCGCGCCCGACAGCCCCACCACCCGCCGCTGACCGCGACCCATGGCGGCGTCCGCGCGGCGTCCAGCCGCTGCCCCGCGCATCGAGGTCCGCCCTCCGAGTCCCGGACACAACCGGGACAGGGGTGGCCGGAGTGGCGGTCAGACGGCCACCTCCGCCACGTGTGTCCCGCTCGTGTCGGGGAGTCGATGATCTTGGCGCCCTCGACCGGTAACGGCAGTGCCCGGCAAACCGGTGCGGCGTGTCGGCGCGTCGGTCGTTGAGTCGGACCCCTGGCGCACCTACCGTCCTCGCAACCTCGAAGTTGACATAACTATAAGCCTCAACTAGAGGGTGAGGGTCCTGGACCGTCGAGTCGTCGGCAGTCCGCCGTACAGCTGAGAACGACCGGCGCCAGCCGGCCACCGACTCAAGCGGGAGAGAGGCACGACGTGGCAGCACCGCAGAACTACCTCGCGGTCATCAAGGTCGTCGGCATCGGCGGCGGCGGCGTGAACGCGGTCAACCGGATGATCGAGGTCGGCCTCAAGGGCGTCGAGTTCATCGCCATCAACACCGACGCGCAGGCCCTGCTGATGTCCGACGCCGACGTCAAGCTCGACGTGGGCCGCGAGCTCACCCGCGGCCTCGGCGCCGGCGCCAACCCCGAGGTCGGCCGCAAGGCCGCCGAGGACCACGCGGCGGAGATCGAGGAGGTCATCAAGGGGGCCGACATGGTCTTCGTCACCGCCGGCGAGGGCGGCGGCACCGGCACGGGTGGGGCACCCGTCGTGGCGCGCATCGCCCGCTCGCTCGGCGCCCTGACCATCGGCGTCGTGACCCGCCCGTTCGGCTTCGAGGGCCGCCGCCGCGCCAACTCCGCCGAGTCCGGCATCGACGAGCTGCGCGAGGAGGTCGACACCCTCATCGTCATCCCGAACGACCGGCTGCTGTCGATCTCGGACCGCAACATCTCGATGCTCGACGCCTTCAAGTCCGCCGACCAGGTCCTGCTGCAGGGCGTCTCCGGCATCACCGACCTGATCACCACCCCGGGCCTGATCAACCTCGACTTCGCCGACGTGAAGTCGGTGATGTCCGGCGCCGGGTCGGCGCTGATGGGCATCGGCTCGTCGCGCGGCGACAACCGCGCGGTCGAGGCGGCCGAGATGGCGATCTCCTCGCCGCTGCTCGAGGCCTCGATCGACGGCGCGCACGGCGTGCTGCTCTCCATCTCCGGCGGCTCGGACCTCGGGCTCTTCGAGATCAACGAGGCGGCCCAGCTCGTCGCGGAGGCCGCGCACCAGGAAGCCAACATCATCTTCGGCGCGGTCATCGACGACGCTCTCGGCGACGAGGTGCGGGTCACGGTGATCGCCGCGGGATTCGACGGCGGTACGCCGCGCAGGGCCGTTCCAGCCCCGGCACGGCGGACCGAGTCGTCGGACCGGACCGTGGCAGCGCCGCAGCCCGAGACCCGGGCGGATGCGACGGGTACGTCCTACGAGCGGTCGTCCGACAGCGGCAGCCCGTCGGGTGGCTCGCCCGACCGGGTGCCGGAGCCGGCGCTGGCGGGCAGCCACCGCCCGGACCGGCCGGCCGAGCGACGGACCGACCCGATCGAGGTGGGCCGCGAACCCACCCCGGCCCGGTCGCGGACGATCGTGTTCGACGACAACGACGACCTGGACATCCCCGACTTCCTCAAGTAGCCGGGCAAGTCCACCCAGACCTGACCGGCCGGCGCGAACCCCCGAGGGCGCGCCGGCCGGTCTGTCCATGTCGGAGGGGTCCGTAGGCTCGGGCGCGTGCTGCACGACGAGGGGTCGCTCGGGCCGGCGCGGTACGCCGTCACCGGCAGCGCGGGCGGCACCAGCCGCGGCGCCGTACGACGGGCTCAACCTCGGCGACCACGTCGGCGACGAGCCGGCCGCGGTGGCCTTCAACCGCGCCACCCTGGCCGCACGCCTCGGCCTCGCGACGCTCGCCTTCATGCGCCAGGTCCACGGCCGCGACGTGGCGGTCGTCGACAGCTCGCCGAGCGCCCCGGTGCCCGAGGCCGACGCTCTCGTCACCACCCGTCCGGGGACCGGCCTGGTCGTGCTGGTCGCCGACTGCGTGCCCGTGCTTCTTGCGGCGCCGGGGGCGGACGGCCCCGTGGTCGGCGTCGCGCACGCCGGCCGCAACGGTGTCCTGGCCGACGTGGTCGGTGCGACGGTGGCGGCGATGCGTGCGCTGGGTGCCGACGTCACCGCCGGACAGGCGCACGTCGGTCCGGCCGTCTGCGGCCGCTGCTACGAGGTGCCCGCCGAGCTGCAGGCCGAGGTCGTCGCGGCCGTCCCCGCGGCCGCCGCCACGACGCGGGTGGGTACGCCCGGGCTGGACCTCCCGCGCGCGGTGCTGCACCAGCTGGCGGCCGCCGGCGTCCGTGACATCGCCCACGACGAGACCTGCACGATCGAGACGCGGGCGCTCTTCTCGCACCGCCGCGACGGCGTCACCGGTCGCTTCGCCGGCGTGGTCTGGCTGCCGGCATGACGGCCGCCGACCGCACTGACGGGCCCGACCACGCGGCGCGCCGGGCGGAGATCGCAGACAACCTCGCGGCAGTCGAGGACCGCATCGCCGCGGCCTGCTCGGCGGCCGGCCGGGCCCGGTCGGGCGTCACCCTGGTCGCGGTGACAAAGACGTTCCCGGCCAGTGACGTCGGCCACCTCGCCGCCCTCGGGGTCCGCGACATCGGCGAGAACCGCGACCAGGACGCGGCCGGGAAGGTCGCCGAGTGCGAGCGGGCCGGGGTGCGCGACCTGAGATGGCACTTCGTCGGGCAGCTCCAGCGCAACAAGGCGGGCTCCGTGGCGACGTACGCCCATGTCGTGCACTCCGTCGACCGCGCGCGCCTGGTGACCGCCCTCGACCGGGCAGCGGCGGCCGCCGACCGGTCTGTCGTCGCCCTCGTGCAGGTGGACCTGCGCGCCGAGCCGCTCGACGACGGGCGAGGTGGCGCGGCGCCGGCCGACGTCGAGGCGCTCGCCGGCGCGGTCGCCGCAGCCGGGCACCTCGACCTGGGCGGGGTCATGGCGGTGGCGCCGATGGGCGAGGACCCGGCGGCCGCCTTCGCGCGGCTGGCCGAGGTCGCCGAGCGGCTGCGCCGCGACCACCCGTCGGCGGCTGTCGTGTCCGCCGGCATGAGCGGCGACCTCGAGGTGGCTGTCGAGCACGGCGCGACACACCTGCGCGTCGGCACCGCCTTGCTCGGTTCGCGCCCTCCGCTCCGGTAGCGTTCCCGCGAGCGGCGAATGCGGTATTCGTCACCCAGCGGAGGGCAGCAGGCATGGCCGGCGCGATGCGCAAAGCAATGGTCTACCTCGGCCTGGTCGAGGACGACGACCGCTATCAGTACGACGGATACGACGAGGCGGACGAGGACTACGACGCCGACGGCCGGCACGAGCCCCGGCACGCCGCCTCGCGCTCGGTGACATCGCTCGGCGGCGCCCGCGAGGAGCGCTCCGGGTCGGTGGCGACGATGCCGGACCGCCGGCCGTCGACCGGTGCCGGGATGCGGCCGTTCGACCGGATCACCACGATCCACCCGCGGACCTACAACGAGGCCAAGCAGATCGGCGAGAGCTTCCGCGAGTCGACGCCGGTGATCATGAACCTGTCCGACATGGACGACTCGGACGCCAAGCGGCTGGTCGACTTCGCGGCGGGCCTCGTCTTCGGCCTGCGTGGCACGATCGAGCGGGTGACCAACAAGGTCTTCCTGCTCTCGCCCGCCGACGTCACGGTGACCGCCGAGGACAAGGCCCGGATGGCCGAGAGCGGCTTCTTCAACCAGAGCTGAGGCAGGGTGACCTCACCCGTCGGCCAGATCATCCAGCTGATCCTGTGGCTGTTCCTGGTCCTGCTGATCGCGCGGCTGGTCTTCGACTACATCCAGATGTTCGCGCGCTCGTGGCGCCCGAGCGGCCCGTTGCTCGTGGTTGCCGAGCTGATCTACACGGTCACCGACCCGCCGCTGCGGGCCCTACGGCGGGTGATCCCGCCGCTACGGATCGGTCAGGTGAGCCTCGACCTGAGCTTCCTGGTGCTCTTCATCCTGGTCTACATCGGCATCTCCCTGGCCGGGTATTTGTAAGTCACCCCAGGTCATGGGCAACAATGGCCCCGCACGACACGAAGTGGCACCCGCACGACCGGCTACACGCAGTGACCAGCCGACCGACTCCCGCCGCGCCGCGGCGGGCCGGTGAGCACCCGCTCGCGGCTCAGACCTACCGAGGAGACTGGCAGAGGTGACGTCATGCCGTTGACCCCCGAGGACGTGGCGAACAAGCAGTTCACGAGCACTCGGCTCAAGCCAGGCTACGACGAGACCGAGGTCGACGAGTTCCTCGACGAGGTCGAGGCCGAGCTGACCCGGCTCTACCGCGAGAACGACGAGCTGCGCTCGAAGCTCGCGGCCGCCGGACGTGGCGAGCCGACCCAGGCACCGGTCGAGACCCGACCCAACACGCCGACCGGCCCCACCGAGGCCGAGCAGCGGCTGGGTCGCGAGAACGAGGAGCTCAAGACCAAGCTGGCGGCCACCCAGCGCCAGCTGGTCGAGGTGCAGAACCGCCCGGCCACGACCCAGCAGGTGGCGCCGCCCGCGCAGCCTGCACCGACCCCGGCACCCGCGGCCCAGCAGGCCGGCGGGGCGTCGGAGACCGCCACCGGGATCCTGGCGCTGGCACAGCGCACCGCGGACGAGCACATCGCCGAGGCGCGCACCCAGGCCGACCGGGTCATCAGCGAGGCGCGGACCCGGGCCGAGCAGCTCAAGCGCGAGGCCGAGGACAAGCACCGTCAGGCCATCGGGTCGCTGGAGACCGAGAAGTCCGGCCTGGAGCGCAAGGTCGAGAGCCTGCGGGCGTTCGAGCGCGAGTACCGCGGCCGGCTGAAGTCCTACCTGGAGGGCCAGCTGCGCGAGCTCGACAGCCGCAGCTCGGAGGCCCCCAGCGGGCCGGGCTCGGGCGGCCAGGGTGGCCAGGGAGGCCAGGGAGGCCAGGGAGGCCAGGGCGGTTCCCCGGCCGGTGCCCAGCCCGGCGCCGGCCAGCAGGGCCAGCAGTCGCGCAGCCCGTTCAGCCCCGGTGCGCCGGTCGGTGGCGGCGACAGCCCCTCGGGCCCGCCGCAGCAGCCCACCCCGGGCTACGCCCTCGACGAGGGCGACCGCCGCTGAGGCCATCGCCCGACCAAATACGACCAGCACGGCCGAGAACCCCGGTGAGCTCAGCTCGCCGGGGTTCTCGCATGATCAGCGGGAGCGCATGATCAGCGGGTGAACCCCGGTGGTGTCAGCTGCCGGTGGCGGCGAGGCGGCGGAACGGGTCGCGGGCCGGCGGGGCCGGCAGCGTGATGCGGTTGCCGTCGGCGGCGAGACCGCCGAGAGCCAGCACGTCGGACAGGATCGAGAGGGTCGTCGCGCCGGAGTCGACGCCGGCCTGGGTGACCATCACGCGGTAGATGGTCACGTAGTGCTTGGCGGGGGTGTCGTAGCTCCAGTCGACGGACCCGAGGTGCTTGGCCGCGCCGTGGGTGCCGTTGGGGCCGTTGAACGGGCCGTCCCAGACCTGGATGCCGGCCGGGCCGGCGGAGAACCGGCCCTCGAGGCCGACGTCGTTGCGGGTCGCCGAGGCGAGCAGCTCCCGGGTCTCGCGCTCCGCGAGGACCAGGGCAGGGCGCACGTGGCTGGCGAGCGCCGGAACGGCGATGACGCCCTCCTTGAGGCGCAGACCGGCGACGGTCGGCCCACCGAGCGGTACGACGTGCAGGGTCACCGCTGCCTCCTCGATCCGTGCCGCAGGTCTGTTTCGTCACGCCAAGTATCGGCTCGGTACCCCCAGGCACATCACTCTGCCAACCGGGTGAATCCGCGTAACGGAGCGTCGCCAGGCGGCGAACCGGGCTCGCACTGACCCCGGCGATACCGAGTCTTTACCAGCCGTCGCTGTCCTCACTGGGCCGTTCGGGTGAGCGTGAAGCGCAGGCCGAGGTCGGCATCACCGTGCACGGCCGTCCCGCCGGCGCCGCGTGCCGTCCGGATCGCCCTCGCCGAACTCGGTGGCCAGCACCTCGGCGGCCACCAGGTCGGCGTGCTCGCGCACGGCCTCGGCCACCTCGCCGTCGGCCGCCCAGGTCAGCGCGATCCGGTCGGTGACCTGCAGCCCGCTGGTCTTGCGGGCCTCCTGCACCAGCCGCACGACCTCCCGGGCCAGCCCGGCCCGCCGCAGCTCCGGCGTCACGGTCAGGTCCAGGGCCACCGTCTCGCCGGCCTCGGTCGCGACCGCCCAGCCCTCGCGCGGTGTCTCGGTGAGGAGCACCTCGTCGGCGGTCACCTCGACCTCGGCGCCGTCCACCAGGACGCGGGCCCGGCCGTCGGCGCGCAGGGCAGCGGCCAGCGCGTCGGTGTCGGTGCCCGCGATGCCGGCCGCGACCTTCGGGGTGTCCTTCCCGAAGCGCTGGCCGAGCGCACGGAAGTTGCCCTTCGCGCTGCGCTCGACCAGGTCGCCGGCCAGCTCCTCGAAGCCGTGCACGTTGAGCTCCTCGGCGACCTGCGCGCGCAGCTCGTCGGTCAGCTCGCCCCACCCCGGAGCGCCGACCAGCGCCCGCCCCAGCGGCTGGCGGTTGCGCACCTTCGACCCGGCGCGGGCCGAGCGGCCGAGCTCGACCACCCGGCGCACCAGCGCCACCTGCCGGGCCAGTCCGTCGTCGACCAGCGCGCCGTCGACCTTCGGCCAGGCCGCCAGGTGCACGGAGTCGGGCAGGTCCGGTCCCCACGGCCGGACGACGTCCTGCCAGATCCGCTCGGTCACGAAGGGCACGACCGGAGCCATCAGCAAGGTCAGCACGTAGAGGCACTCGTGCAGCGTCGCGAGCGCGGCCGGGTCGCCGTCCCAGAAGCGCCGGCGGCTCCGCCGGACGTACCAGTTCGAGAGATCGTCGACGTACGCCGCCAGCAGCCGCCCCACGCGCTGGCTGTCGAACTCCTCGTAGGCAGCGGTGACGTCACGCACCAGCCGGTGGGCCTCGGACAGCGCCCACCGGTCGAGCGCCGGCCGCTCGGCGACCTCCGGCCACGGACCGTCGGCCGGTGACCAGCCGTTGGCGCCGGCGTAGAGCGTGAGGAAGGACGCCGTGTTCCAGTAGGTCAGCAGCGTCTTGCGCACGATCTCCTGCAGCACGCCGTGGCCGATCCGCCGCGGCGCCCACGGCGAGCCGCTGGCCGCCATGAACCACCGCAGCGCATCGGCACCGTGGTCGTCCATCAACGGCATCGGCTGCAGCACGTTGCCGAGGTGCTTGCTCATCTTGCGGCCGTCCTCGGCGACGATGTGCCCGAGGCAGAGCACGTTCTCGTAGGACGACCGGTCGTGGACGACCGTGTTGACCGCCATCAGCGTGTAGAACCAGCCCCGCGTCTGGTCGATCGCCTCGCAGATGAACTGGGCGGGGAAGGCCGCCGCGAACTTCTCCTCGGACCCGGGCGCGTGCGGGTAGCCCCACTGCGCGAAGGGCATCGAGCCGGAGTCGTACCAGGCATCGATGACCTCGGGCACCCGGCGCATGAGGGACTCAGCCCCGGCATCCGCACACTCGGCGCACGAGAACGTCACGTCGTCGACGAAGGGCCGGTGCGGGTCCAGCTCCGAGAGATCGGTGCCGGCCAGCCCGCCGAGCTCGGCCAGCGACCCGACGCACACCAGGTGCGCATCGTCGGAGCCGCACCGCCAGATCGGCAGCGGCGTGCCCCAGTACCGCGACCGGGACAGCGCCCAGTCGATGTTGTTGTGCAGCCAGTCGCCGTAGCGGCCCCACTTGATGTTGTCGGGGAACCAGTTCGTCCGCTCGTTCTCGGCGAGCAGCGCGTCCTTGACCTGCGTCGTGCGGACGTACCACGACGGCAGCGCGTAGTAGAGCAGGGACGTGTGGCAGCGCCAGCAGTGCGGATAGGAGTGCTCGAAGGCCTGGTGCCGGAGGAGCAGCCCGCGCGCGTCCAGGTCGCGCACCAGCGCCTGGTCCGCGTGCTTGAAGAACTCGCCGCCGACCAGCGCGACGTCCGGCGCGAAGTGGCCGTCCGGCTGCACCGGACGCAGCACCGGCAGGCCGTACGCCCGGGCCACCCCCATGTCCTCGGCACCGAAGGCGGGCGCCTGGTGCACCAGCCCGGTGCCGTCATCAGTGGTGACGTAGTCGGCCAGGACCACCAGGTGCCCGTCGGCACCCTCGGGCCACTCCACCAGCTCGAAGGGCCGCTGGTAGGTCCAGCGCTCCATGCTCGAGCCGAGGAAGGACTCCACGACCGACCAGCCCTCCAGGGACCCTCCGAGTGCGGCCTCGACCAGGGGCTCGGCGACGACCAGCACCTCTCCCGACTCGTCGTTCCGAGCCGCCACGTAGGTGACGTCGGGCCGCACGGCCACGGCCGTGTTGGCGACCAGGGTCCACGGGGTCGTGGTCCACACGAGCAGACCGGCCTTCCCGGCGTACGGCCCGCTGGTCAGCGGGAACCGCACGTAGACCGACGGGTCCACGACCGTCTCGTAGCCACCGGGCTGCCCGAGCTCGTGGTCGGACAGGGTGGTGCCGCAGCGCGGGCAGTAGGGCGCGACCCGGTAGTCCTCGACGAGCAGGCCCTTGTCGAAGACCCGCTTGAGCGACCACCAGACGCTCTGCACGTACTCGGGGTCCATCGTGAGGTAGGGGTCGGTCATGTCGACCCAGTAGCCCATCCGCTCGGTCATCGCCTCGAACTCGCCGACGTGGCGCAGCACCGACTCGCGGCACCGGGCGTTGAACTCGGCCACCCCGAAGGCCTCGATGTCGGCCTTGCCGTTGAAGCCGAGCTCCTTCTCCACCGCGATCTCGACCGGCAGGCCGTGGCAGTCCCAGCCGGCCTTGCGGACCACGTGGTAGCCCCGCATCGTCTGGAAGCGCGGGAAGACGTCCTTGAAGACCCGGGCCTCCACGTGGTGGACGCCGGGCATGCCGTTGGCGGTGGGCGGCCCCTCGTAGAAGGTCCAGGGGTCCCCGTCCGCGGTCTGGGCCAGGCTGCGCGCGAAGGTGTCGTTGTCCTTCCAGAACGCGAGGATGGCTCGCTCCATCGCCGGCAGGTCGACCTGCGGGGGGACGGGCGTGTAGCGACCGCTCACGGGAGGGGCTCCTTCGTCGGCGCCGCCGGGTTCCGGCGGGTGCTCGGTGAAGGGACGAAGGCCGGCCGGTCGCCGGGCTCCGCGGTACCACCCTCCTTGGCCACCGTCGGGACCGCTCGCGCGGTCCTGCGACGACCCTCTCCAGTCGTCCTGCTGCCGGGTCTAGTCGCCTCGCCGCCGGCGTGCGGGGGGCTTTCTTCCGGCGGCTCGGGGGTGATGGCCCCGTCGTCGCCTTCGCAGGTACGTGGCGCAGCCTAGCCACTACGCGCGGAGGGGCGCCTCCCGAATCCGGGTCGATCCGGACGGGAGGCGCCCCTCGGCGATGCTGCGGCGTGCTGTGCTGCGGCCGCTCAGGTGCGATGCCCCCGCAGGCGGGCGATGCGACTGCGGCGGCCCTGCTGGTCGTCGAGGTGCTGGGACACGTCGGTGACCAGCTGGCGGGCGAGTGCGGTGCTGTACATGGCGGGCTCCTTCGTGAGGGTCTGGCTGGGTGGCTGACTGGGGTCCGGCTCAGAACTGGAGGGTCCGACCCGAGGGGGAGCGGAGGTCCGGCACGTCCTGGGCCGTGCGGTTCGAGCGCTTGAGGATCTGCTGCTGCTTCATGGTGGTCGCTCCTTCCGGGGGTCGTTCTCTGATGTCTGCGTGGTGTGGGACTGCGTTTTCCGACACCACGAACGCTAGGAGCCTGAGGTGGCCCGCGACATCGGGGAAACCACCTGTCTTCGGGGGGCGGGCGCCCTTAGGAGAGGGGGTAGGCATACCTAGGCCGGGGGTGGGTGGCACCCCGCAGCGGTGCGGCCGGGCGCGCGGCGCGACGCGGCTCGCACCATGGGCGGCGCGCCGCCCGGCTCCTAACGTCGATCTCGTGGCCCGGACCCGCCGGCCACCACCGCTACCGAGGAGCACGTCATGACCAACGCAGCCGCTTCCGCAGAGACCCTCCGGTCCAGCACCGTCCTCTGGTCCAGCGCCGACGAGGCGTTCTTCCGGATCGTCGGGGAGCTCTTCCGCCCGGTCTTCCTCCAGGGAGCCACCGTGCTGCTCTCCAGCTACGACCCCGCCCCCTCGGTCGCTGAGGCTCCCGCATGACGGCGGATATCCGTACCCCTACCGTGCGGCCAGCCCCCTGCGCCCCGATCCGCTCGACCGGCATGCTTCTCCCCGGAGGTGCGTCCCGGATGGCACTCGTGCGGGTCCTGGTGGTTGACGACCAGGCGCCATTCCGGCGTGCCATGAGAAGCGTCGTGGAGGAGACCGACGGCTTCGAGGTCGTCGGGGAGGCCGACACCGGCGAGGGCTCGCTCGAGGCGGCTGTGCAGCTGGCCCCGGACCTCGTCCTGATGGACGTCCACCTCCCGGGCATCGACGGCCTCGAGGCCACCCGGCGGCTGCAGGCCCTCACCCGGCCGCCCGTGGTGCTGCTCCTCTCGACCTACGACGAGGAGGCCGGCGAAGGCTTCGTCGCGGAGTCCGGGGCCGCCGCCTACGTCACCAAGTCGGCGTTCGGGCCGGACCGGCTCGAAGCGCTCTGGTCGTCCGCCGCGACCTGACCGACTGTCGCCTGGCCGACCGTCGCGCGGCCGGTGCCCCGGACCAGGGACCGTAGGTCCTCCAGGGCCGCGTTGGCCGCGTCGCGCTCCGGCTGCAGGTCGACCTCGCGGGCGTCTGCGGACCCGTCGCCGGCCAGGCCGGCGGCCAGCTCCGCCAGCCGGGACGGCAGCGGACGGAGGTGGGGGAGCACCGTCCGGCGCAGCGCCTCGGCGAAGCGCGACTTCTCCTCGTCGCGCGCCCGGAGCAGCCGGCGCCGGGAGTCCAGCAGCGCCGTGGTGCTGCGGTCGAGCTCGGCGACGCGCTCGGCCAGCTCCCGTTCCAGCCGGAGGTTGCGGACCGCCAGGGCACTCTCCGCGAGCAACCGGTTGACCAGGAGGTCCTCGGCCGGGGACAGCTGCCGTCCCGGCGGCAGCCCCACCTCCACGCGGGCCAGCCGCTCCCCGTGGTCGCTCACGACGTAGTCCGTCGACGGCCTGTCCAGCCCCGTTGCCTCGACCGGCCAGCCCTGGGCCACCTCGGCTCCGCCCGGCAGCTCGAGCACGGCGACGACCTGGCGAGCGCCGGTCGACTCGGCCACCGCCTGAGCCAGGTTGCGCATCAGGTCCGTCGCCCCCGGAGCGTCCTGCAGGCTCCGGCCGAGCCGGGCCAGGGCCTCGTACGGGGCAGCCCGCCGGCCGAAGGCCAGTCGGTCCGCGAACCGCACGATCCTCCGGCGGGCCGGCTGGAAGGCGAGAGCCACCGCCGCGGTGGCCAGCAGGGACGGCCAGAACGCGTCGCTGACCCGGTCGGGCAGCGCGCCGCCGACGAGCACGACCAGCAGGATGTAGGCGACCGCGACGACACCGGTCGAGACGGTCAGCAGGATGGCCCGGCTGATGGCCACGTCCAGGTCGTAGAGCCGGTACCGCAGGATCGCGAGCGCCGCTCCCACCCCGACGGCGACGACGGACAGGTGCAGCGGGAGCACCCGCAGCCAGTTGCCCCAGCCCTCGTCGACCGGCAGGACCGCGGCGAGCACGAAGCTGACCGCGACCATCGACGAGGTCACGGCGAGCCACCGGAGCTGCTGGCGCTCGACCCCATGGGCGCGGCGCATCCGCACCACGACCGAGGCGGCAGCCGCGAGGAGCTCGAGCAGGAGGGTGCCGAGGAGGATGCCGATCGGCACCCCGGCTCCGGTGAACAGCTCGTCCCGGTTGCCCGGCTCGATCCGCCACGGCGGGGCCACGACGGCGAGAAGCAGCACGAAGAGTCCGAACGAGGACCACGACGCCCACAGCAGCGGACGCCAGCGGCGGGACGGGAGGTGACCGGTGGGGAACAGCAGGAAGAGCAGGATCAGGAACATCAACGGCTCGGGCACGTCCAGGAAGAGCGCCAGCCAGACCGCCGGCGCCCAGATCGCGGGCGGGTCGGGGTGCGGTCCGGCCGTCGCCACGGCCTCGAACGCGGCGAGCGTGTTGCCGAGCTCGGCGAGGACGGCGCCGGCGATGAACAGCCAGGCGACCCGGTGGCTCGGGCGGCGGGTGACGATGACGGCCCCGAGGACAGACCACACCAGCAGCCCGAAGGTGAGGACCGGCCAGCCGGTCGGCCCCTCCCGGGCGGCCGGCCAGCCGAGGAAGAGCCAGGTGTGCGTGAGCGCCAGGGCGACCGCGAGCCCGCACAATGTCCAGGCGAGCCGGCGCGGCGCGGACGGGGAGGTCACGTCGAGACCGTGGCGGGGGCGCGGGTCCGGCTGCCGGCGACCGGCAGCCGCACCCGCAGCAGGGTCGACCCGTCGCTGCTGTCCTGCGTGACGCTGCCGTCGGCCGCCTCCACGCGGTCGCGAAGGTGGGCGATGGAGAGCTCGCCGTCGTCGCAGCCGGTGACGACGACCTCGAGCTCGCCGCCGAGCTCGCGGAGGGCGACAGCCAGCGGCGGGCCCAGGCCGCGCACTGCCTCGGCCACGCAGAAGTACGCCGTCGCCTCGACCCGGTCGTCGAGCCGGCCGACACCGTCGGGACCGACGGAGAGGGAGCCGGCGCCGGTGCGACCGAGGAGTGACCGGAGCGCCGGCTCGAGGCCCGACCTGGCCAGCTGGGCGGGGTACACGCCCCTGGTGATCTCGCGCAGCTCCTCCAGCGCGGTCGTCGCGGCGGCGAGCAGCGGGTCGAGGCGTCGCGCGTCCAGCCCCGTGGCGGCCGAGCCCGCGAGCTCGGTCAGCGCCTCCGGGAGCGGCTCGAGGTGCGGCACCACCTCGCGGGCGATGGACCTCTCCAGGCGGGCCCGCTCGGCATCGGCAGCCGTGATGAGCCGCCGCCGCGACTCCTGCAGCTCGCCCGTCCGCCGGTCCAGCTCGGCCACCTGGTTGGCCAGGTCGGCCGAGAGCCGCGCGTTGCGGAAGGCGATCCCGGCCTGCTCGCCGAGGTCGCGCAGCAGGCGGGTGTCGTGCTCCCGCAGGGACCGGCCGGGGGGCATCTCGACGGCGATGATGCCCAGTCGTTCGCCGCGGTCGAGCACCGGAACCTCGGTCCGGCTGCCGGAGACCACGGCCGGTGCCCCCTCGTCCGCCTCGATGACCGGCCACCGGACGACCTCGTCGGGGCGGCCGGGGACGTGCAGGCGCACCGTGACCGTCGAGGCGTTGACCGCGGTGCCCGCCGCGTCCGCGACGGCTGGCAGCAGGCGGGTCGGGTCGGGGCTGTCGCCGAGCCGGCGGGCGAAGTCGGCGAGCGCTTCGTAGGGCGTCGCTGCCGCCCCGAAGGCCAGCCGGTCGGCGAGCCGCACGACCCACCGGCGCAGGGGCTGGAAGGCCATCGCCACCACAGCCGTGGCGAGCAGCGACGGCCAGAAGCCGTCCGTCCCGCGCCCGGCGGCCGCACCGAGGATGATGACCGCGAGGACGTAGCCGCCCGCGACCAGCCCGCTGGCGATCGCCAGCAGGAGCGCCCGGCTGATGATGACGTCCAGGTCGAAGAGCCGGTATCGCAGCACGGCGACCGCCGTGCAGACCGGGAAGAAGAGGTAGGCGACGTAGAGCGGCACGTTGTTGGCATTGGTGTCTTCGACCCAGCTCGCCGGGAGGAAGAGCGCGATGGCGAGGCCGAGAGCGATCGTCGTGGCGGACGCGGCCATCCAGCGCAGCTGCTGGCGCTCCACGCCCGACGCCCGGTGCAGACGACGGAAGAGAGCGACGCCGGCGGCCACCAGTGCCACCGTCGTGAGCAGGACCCCGACGACCCACAGGACGAGGGTGAGCGTCCCGTACTCGTGCTCCGGGTCGAGCCGCATGTCCATCGGCGGCACCGAGAACACCCCTGCGGTGTAGACGGCCAGACCGGTCAGCGCGACGGCGACGACCCACCGCCATCGACGGGACGGGAGGCGGCCGTCCGGGGCGATCAGGAAGATCAGGGTCAGCGTCGTCACGGTGCACGACGCCCCGGTCAGGATCGAGAACCACCCGACGAAGCGGCCGAGGGCGACGCCGCCGGGTCCGCCGTGGTCGGTGGCCCACAGGCTGTAGGCCTCGGACGACAGGGACAATGCCGCGACGGAGCCACCCGCGCTGAGCAGCCAGCCCACCGGGTGCCGGGGGTAGCGCGCGACGATCAGCGCGCCCATCACGACGCTGCCGGTCGCCGCGAGCATCACCGCGGGCCAGGCGTGCTCGGCGAGGTTCTCGGTCGAGACCAGCGACCGGTACTGCGCCGTGATGAGAGCGTCCGCGACGGACAGCAGGACCGTCAGGACCACGAGCGCCCACGCGACTCGCGGCCGGGTCACGACCCGGCTCACGGGGCGGCTCCGACTGTCGCCACCACCGTCGTCCCCCGGCCCGGGACCGACGTCAGGCTCACGGAGCCGCCCACGGCGTCGAGGCGGTCACGCATGTTGGACAGGCCTGCGCCGGTCCGGATCTGCTCGGCCTGCTCCGCATCGAAGCCGGCGCCGTCGTCGGCGACGGTGAGCCGCCGTTCCCCGCCGTCCCGGCTGAGGCGGACGCTGATGCCGCCGGCCCGGGCGTGCTTCGCGGCGTTCTGCACGGCCTCCATCGCGAAGAAGTAGAGCGCCGCCTCCACGGCGGTGGGCAGCCGCTCGGCGTCCGCCTCGACCGTCACGGGCACCGGGCTGGTTGCCACCGCGGCACGGAGCGCCGGGACCAGCCCCTCCTCGGCGAGCAGCCGCGGGTAGATGCCGCGCGAGAGCTGGGACAGGGTCTCGATGGCCTCACGGGCGGCATCGGCCTGCGCGGCGAGAACCTTCGCGGCGCGTTCGGGGGACCGGGTCGCGACGGTCTCGGCCAGGCGGAGGTTGACTGCCAAAGCCACCAGGTGCTGCTGCGCGCCGTCGTGGATGTCGCGCTCGAGGCGGCGCCGCTCGGCGTCCTGGGTCTCGATCAACCGCTCCCGGGAGGCCCGCAGCTCGGCGGCGCGGACGACCAGGTCGCCGTGACGGGCCGCGAGCTCGGCGCGCAGGCCGACCAGACGCAGGACCAGCCCGGCCTGGGCGGCCAGGCCGGTGAAGAGGCGTTCCTCGACGGAGGTCAGTGGCTCTCCGACGGGCTCCTGGAGCCGGAACACGCCGAACACCTGCCCGCCGTGGCGCACCGCCAGCGCCCGCCGGCCGGGGCCGGTGGCGTCACCCGCCTCGTCGAGCGGCTCCGGAGGGTCCTGGTCCGCCGCGGCGTCCGGCGGCCAGGTGGCAGCCAGGGTCAGCCGGTCCTGGACGGTCAGCCACACCTGGGCCCACTCGGCGCCCGTTCCCTGCCCCAGCAGCATCGCCATCCGGGCCGGGAGCTCCTCGGTCGTGTAGCCGCCGGTGACCGTCTCGGAGAAGCGGCTGAGCACGTCGTACGGCGACGGGGTCCCGCCGTGCACGAGCCGGGTGGCCGCCGTCTCGAGCCGGGTCTGGACCGGTTCGAAGCCCAGGGCCACGATCGCGGTGGCGAGGACCGAGAGCGCGAGGTTGGGCGAGTCGGTCTGCCCGATGAGGGCGCCGCCGCCGAGCACGACGACGACGTACGTGCCCACGACGAAGCCGCCGAGGCCGACAAGGACGAGCAGCCGGGCACGCCGCTGGTGCGTCGAGCGCCCGCCAGCCCACCACTGCCGCATGCCCGCAGTCTGCTCCGCGCGGGACCCGGCGCGGAGGGGCTCGGCCGAACCCCTGGGGTGGGGCTGGCCGCACTCCTACCCGGCCGGTACCGGTCGGCTGACGCCGGCGCCCGGGCGCGCATCCACATCTGGCCCGGCTCCGATCAGCGCTGTCCTGGGTCCAGGCGCCGCCACCGCGGCACCCGCCACCGCGGCACCGCCACCCCATTCCGCTCGAGGAGACACCTGACATGACCGTCACCGCCCGAAGCACTGCCAGCACGACCGGCATCGCCAGCGCCGCCGCCCGCGCCGTCGGCGTCAGCAAGCAGTACGGCGCCGGGGACGCCGCAGTCCACGCGCTCGACGACGTGTCCGTGGACCTCGTCGCCGGCCAGTTCACCGCGATCATGGGCCCGTCCGGGTCCGGCAAGTCGACCCTGCTGCACGTCCTGGCCGGCCTCGACCGGCCGACAGCCGGCGAGATCTACCTCGGCGACACCGAGATCACCTCGCTCGGCGACAAGAAGCTGACCCTGCTGCGGCGGGACCAGATCGGTTTCATCTTCCAGTCGTTCAACCTGCTCCCGACCCTGACGGCGGCCGAGAACATCGAGCTGCCGATCCGCATCGCCGGCCGCAAGCCGGACGCGCTGTGGGTCCGCTCGGTCGTCGAGACGGTCGGGCTGACCGATCGACTGCACCACCGGCCCTCCGAGCTCTCGGGCGGCCAGCAGCAGCGGGTCGCCGCCGCGCGCGCCCTGGCCAGCCGGCCGCAGGTGGTCTTCGCCGACGAGCCGACCGGCGCCCTCGACTCCCGATCCGGCGCCGAGCTCCTCGGTTTCCTGCGCCGCGCGGTCCGTGAGATGGGCCAGACCGTGGTCATGGTCACGCACGACGCCAACGCCGCGGCCTACGCGGACCGGGTGGTCTTCCTCGCCGACGGCCGGATCGTCGACGAGATGCGCGAGCCGACTGCCGACCGGGTTCTCGACTACATGAAGCACCTGGGGGACTGACGCATGTTCAAGTCAACGGTCCGAGGGATGCTGGCGCACAAGCTGCGCCTGGCCCTCACCACCGCCTCGATCGCGCTCGGTGTCGCGTTCCTGGCCGGCACGCTCATCCTCACCGACACCATGAAGCTCGCCTTCGAGCAGCTGTTCGGCAAGGTGTCCGCCGGCACCGACGCCGTCGTGCGGCAGGAGGCAGCGTTCGACCAGGGCGGCGGCGTCGGCCTGAGTCGTGGCCCCATCGACGCGTCGGTCCTCGAGCAGGTCCGCACCGTCGACGGCGTTCGCGCCGCCGAGGGAAGCATCAGCGGCTACGCCCTGCTGACCGACACCGAGGGCCAGGCGGTGACCACCGCGGGCGGCGCCCCGACGATGGGCTACAACCTGCCCGACGACGGGCAGCTCCGCGGCGAGACCAAGATCCTCTCCGGCCACGCCCCGCGCGGGCGGCACGAGGTGGCCATCGACGCCAGCTCTGCCGAGGACCACGACATCCCGCTCGGCTCCACCATCAAGGTCCTCTTCCGGGGTCCGACCGAGGAGTTCACGGTCGTCGGCACCGTCGGCTTCGGTGACAGCAAGGACCTGGGCGGCACCACCGGCGCCTACTTCGACACCAGCACCGCGGCCGCAGTACTGGGCCAGCCGGCGACGTACGACTCGATCGGTGTCAGCGCCGAGGACGGGATCACCGACGCCGCGCTCGCGAAGCGCCTGGACGCGGTCGTGCCCGACGGCACCGAGGCCGTGACCGGCGCGGCCGTTGCCCAGGAGTCGTCCGACGCCGTCAACGAGGACCTCACGTTCGTGACGATCCTGTTCGGCGTCTTCGCCGGGATCGCTCTGTTCGTCGGCTCCTTCATCATCTGGAACACGTTCACGATGATCGTCAGCCAGCGGTCGCGGGAGATCGCGCTGCTGCGCGCCGTCGGCGCCACCCGGCGACAGGTCATGCGCAACCTGGTGACCGAGGCGTTCCTGCTCGGCGCCTTCGCATCGGCGGTGGGGCTGGCACTCGGTGTGGCGGTGGCCAAGGGGCTGACCTTCCTGATGGACGCGGTCGGCTTCAGCCTGCCCAGCACTGCGACCCAGGTCGAGCCGCGCACCATCGTGGTGTCGCTGGTCGTGGGCACCCTCGTCACGGTCGTCGCGTCGGTGATCCCTGCCCGCCGGGCCACCAAGGTCCTGCCCGTGGAGGCGCTGCGCGAGGCCACCCCCGGCTCGCGCCCGCCGTCGCGGACGCGTGCCGTGCTGGGCACGCTGATGGGCGGAGCCGGCCTCGCAGGTGTGTTCACCGGCCTCTACTCGGGTGGCGGCGGGAGAATGGTGATGCTCGGCATCCTCGGCGTCGTCCTGGGCGTGATGACGCTGGCGCCGCTCGCCGCGCGACCGCTGGCGGCGGCGATCGGGGCACCGCTGCGACTCCGTGGCCTCCCGGGCGACCTTGCCCGGCAGAACGCCATGCGCAACCCGCGCCGCACCGCGTCGACCGCGGCCGCCCTGATGATCGGGCTGACCCTGGTGGTCAGCATGGGCGTCTTCGCGTCGTCGCTGAAGGCTTCCTTCTCCGGCATCCTCGGCGACTCGACGAACGCGGACCTCTACCTGACCACCGCCAGCGCACAGGCCGAGGGTTACAGCCCCGAGGCCAGCAAGGCGGCAGCCGAGGTGCGGGGTGTGAAGCTGGTGTCGCCCACCGGCTTCGGCGAGGCCCGGATCGCCGGGGCGCTGACGTTCTACTCGTCGGTCGACCCTGCGACGGCGGAGGCAGCCCTGGACCTCGACGTCTCGGCAGGCGGCGCGGCCGACCTGGGAGACGACGGCGTGCTGGTGAAGAAGAAGGTCGCGAAGGCCCACGGCTGGCAGGTCGGCGACACGGTCGAGGCGGAGTTCGCCCAGACCGGGAAGCAGTCGCTGCGGGTGGCCGGGATCTACGACCGAACCGGCGGCTTCGTCGAGTCGGACTACATCCTCGGTCTGCCCGCCCAGGAGGCCTTTGCCGGCGAGCGGCTGGACGCCAACGCGATCGTCATCCTGGACGAGGGCGCGGACCTCACCGAGGTCAAGGACCGGGTCGCGGCGGCCCTGGCCGACCACCCGGACACCCGGGTTCTCGACCAGGAGGAGTTCGAGAAGGTCGCCAGCGGCTTCATCGACAAGCTGCTGACGTTCGTCAGCGTGATGCTGCTGCTGGCCGTGCTCATCGCGCTGCTCGGCATCGTCAACACCCTGGCGCTGTCCGTCCACGAGCGGACCCGGGAGCTCGGGCTGCTGCGTGCGGTGGGCGCGACCCGCGGCCAGGTCCGCGCCATGGTCCGCTGGGAGTCGGTGGTCATCTCGCTGATCGGAGCGCTGGCGGGGGCCGTCCTCGGGACCGGCATCGGCGTCGCGCTGGCCCAGGCGCTCAAGGACGACGGGATCGAGGCCATCTCGGTGCCGGTCCCGCAGATCACGCTGTACGTCGCACTGGCGGCCGTGGCCGGCATCCTCGCCGCGGTCGGCCCGGCCAGGTCGGCCGCCCGGGTGGACGTGCTCAAGGCGGTGGTGACCGACTGACCACACACTCACTGCCCGCTGACAGCTGACAACCGGCGGGGCTGCGACCGAACACCGGGTCGCGGCCCCGCCGGCGGCACGTCCGGACCGGGCGCCAGAGGCGTGGCACGGCTCGCGATGCCGTCGCCGGCTGGACCTACGGTGGGTGCATGTATCTGGAGAACCTCGTGATGGACGCGGTCGCGCCGCAGCAGCTGGGCCGGTTCTGGGAGGCGGTGGTCGGGGGCGAGCGGCTGACCGACGTTCCTGAGGGCTTCGAGACGCGCCTCACCATCGAGGGCGGCCCGGTGCTCGACCTGTGCTTCCAGCGCGTCCCCGAGTCGCCGTCCGAGCCGCAGAGACTCCACCTGGACCTCTTGGGCGGGACCCGCCAGGCAGAAGAGGTCGAGCGGCTGCTCGGCCTGGGCGCACGACATCTCGACATCGGTCAGCGGGATGTGCCGTGGGTGGTGCTCGCCGACCCGGAGGGCAACGCCTGCTGCGTCATGGAGGATCGAGCGGCCTACGCCGACACCGGACCCGTCGCGGCGCTCCCGCTCGACTCTGCCGACCCGGACCGGGATGCGGAGTTCTGGTCCTGGCTGACCGGCTGGACCGACGTGGCCGGCGTCGCACCCCGGTCCCTGCGCCACCCGTCGCTGCGTGGTCCCCTCCTCGAGCTGTGCCCCGAGCAAGCCCCCAAGGGGACGGCCAAGAACCGGATGCACCTCGACGTCCGGCTCGAGACCGGTGAGGATCCCGACGACATCGAGGCACGCATCGCGGAGCGCGGCGGCGGCAGGTTCCACCACCCGGAGTGGGGCGAGCTGCCGTGGCGTTCCTACACGGATCCGTCGGGCAACGAGTTCTGCGTGCTGCCAGCGCGGTCGTGAGGACCGGCCCGAGCCGCCGGTCAGACCGTCACGACGACCTTGCCACGCGCGTGGCCGTCCTCGACGTACCGGACCGCCTTGGGCGCCTCGCTCAGCGGGAAGGTCCGGTCGACCGCCGGGGTGACCTTGCCGGCCTCGATGAGCGCGACGAGCTCGAGCAGGTCGCGGTGGTTCTCCTTGCTGACGAACGTCGTCAGCCGCTGACCGACGAAGGGTGACAGCAGCTTGGCGCGCAGCTGGCGGTCGTTGCCGCCGAGCCACCTGCCGTCGGCCTCCCCGCCGGTGATGACCAGAGTGCCGCGCGGTGTCATGGCCCGGCGGAGGCGCGCCAGTCGGGAGTTCCCGCCGATGTCCACGATGACGTCGTAGCTGCGGGCACCGTCCGCGAAGTCCTCCCGGGCGTAGTCGATGACGTGGTCGGCACCGAGGGACCGGACCAGGTCGAGCTTGGTGCTGCTCGCGACGCCCGTGACCTCGGCGCCGAACGCCTTGGCCAGCTGCACGGCGTAGCTGCCCACGCCACCGGAGGCACCGATCACCAGCACCCGGTCTCCCGGCTGGACCCGCCCGTGGTCCCGCACGGCCTGCAGCGCGGCGAGGCCGGAGACGGCCACGGCCGCCGCCTGCTCGAAGCTCAGGCCGGCCGGCTTGTGGACCAGCTTGTCCTCGAGCGCCCGGGCGTGCTCCGCGAAGGTGCCCTTGCCGATACCAAGCACCTCGTCCCCGACCCGGAACCGGGTCACCCCGTCACCCACGGCAGTCACGACGCCCGCAAGGTCCATGCCGAGGACCGGGTTCTTGGGAGCGCGCAGCCCGTAGCCGGCGAGCCGGATCGGGTAGGGCAGGCCGGTCATCAGGTGCCACACGCCGCGGTCGACGCCGGCCGCCCGCACGCTCACCAGGACCTCGCGCGGCCCGGCCTCGGGCACCGGCAGGTCGCGGGGCTGGAGGGTGTCTGCAGTGCCGTAGGTGTCCTGGACGATGGCGCGCATCGGGGTTCTCTCCTCGTCAAGGCCGCCACGCCGGGGGACGCTGCGGCTTACGTTGTATGCTTACGATGTAAGCTAAGGTACTCGTGGCCGGCCCCGCTGTCCACCCCCATCCGCCCAGCCATCCGCCCAGCACCCGGAGGTGCCCTCATGGCGCAGCGAGCCCCTGCCGGCGGGCGCGCCCCGCTGAGCCGCGACCGGGTGCTGCGGGCCGCGGTCGACCTCGCCGACCGCAGCGGCATCGAGGCGCTCACGATGCGCCGCCTCGGCCAGGAGCTCGGCGTCGAGGCGATGTCGCTCTACAAGCACGTCAGGAACAAGGACGACGTGCTCGACGGGATCACCGACCTCGTCCTGGGCGACATCGAGGTGCCTGCGGCCGGCACGCCGTGGCGGGCGGCGATGCGGGCGCGCGCCCTGTCCGCGCACGAGACCCTGCTGGCCCACCCGTGGGCGGCGATGCAGATCATGTCGCGCTTCAACATCGGGCCGGGGATGACGCGCTACCTGGACGCGACGCTGGGCCGGCTGCGCGAGGGCGGGTTCACGGTCGAGGGCGCCCTGGACGCCTGGCACACCCTGGACAGCCACATCTACGGCTTCACCCTGCAGGAGCTCGGGCTGCCCTTCGAGGCGGAGGAGGCCCCGCAGGTGTCGGCCGACGTCCTCGGTGGCGCTCTCCGCCGAGCAGTTCCCGCACGTCGTCGAGATCATCACGCACGTCATGCGGTCGGGCCGGGTCGAGGACTTCGAGTTCGGGCTCGACCTGATCCTCGACGGGCTCGAACGGGTCCTCGCCCGGTCCTGAGGGCCGACCGGCCTAGCGGCGTACCAACGTCTCGTCGAAGAACCCGACGACGCGCCGCTCGTACTGCTCGGGGTGCGCGGTGATGCCCTGGATGTGCATCGCGTCGTCAATGCGCCAGATCGAGGCCGGGCCGCCGGCGAGGCGGTGGTACTCCGGGTTCATGATCTCCAGGTTGCCGCCGTTGGGCGCCCAGATCAGCAGGACGGGCGCGGTGACGCGCGGCATGAGGTCGGTCAGCTTCGGCGGGAGGCGGGGTGTTCGACAGGACGGACACCGCGCCGGTCTTGACCACCAGGGTCGGCAGGCCAAGCAGCAGCTCCCCGGCCGAGAGCTCCTCGAGCTCCTCGCCCAGCCAGCGGGTTCCGGCGCCCTCGGAGACCACGGCGTCCAGCCGGCCGGACTCGGCGGCGGCCTCGAGCATCAGCTCGCCACCGACCGAGAGGCCGATGCCGCCGATCCGGTCCGGGTCGACGTCCGGGCGGTCCTCGAGGAAGTCGACGGCGGCGTCGATGTCCTTCTCGCCGCCCCAGCCGAAGAGGTTGGAGTCGCCTTCGCTGTCACCCTCGCCGCGGCGGTCGAAGAGCAGCACGCCGTAACCGTGCCGGACCAGCATCCGGGTGTGCTTCTGGGGGCCGCCGCGACCGGGGAAGGCGATGACGGCCGCACGGTTGCGCGAGGGCACGTACCAGCCGGCCAGCTCGAGCCCGTCGCTCGTCGTGAGGGTCACGTCCTCGTACGGCGCGCCGAGGTGGGCCTCGGGAACGGTGTGCGTGATCGCGTGGGTCGCCAGCCAGCCGAGTCCGAGCGGCAGGACGGCGTACATGCCGAGGACGGGCACGAGGGAGAGCATCAGGACCCGGCGGGTCCACCGCCAGGCAGGGTGGTCGTCGCGACGGCGGGAGCGCCACAGCAGGACGAGGCCGAGCCCGGCGAGCAGCAGTCCCGCGGGGATCGCCAGCAGTCCGGTGAAGTCGGCGCCGGACGGTCCGACCTGCACCGCGTGGTAGCCCGCGCCGGTCGCGCCGGCGACCACCGCGACGGCTCCCAGCGGGATGGCGACGACCGCCTGCCAGCCGGGCCGCAGCCGCGGCCAGACGGCCGCGACCAGGGCGAGCAGCAGGACCGGGACCGTGCCGCTGGCCAGGTGGTCCAGGGCGGAGGTGCCGGCCGCCGGCTGGACCAGGCTGTCGTCGACGACGTGCAGCGCCAGGACACCGGCGGCGAGGGCGGCCAGCGCATGGAACCGGTCGCGCGGCCGCCACCAGGCGGGTCGCGCGGTGTCTGCGGCGGGGGTGGTGGATGCCGCGGGTGTGCCCACAGCCTGGTCGGGTGCAGTCGTCGAGGTCATCCCTCGACGTTAGGAACGGGCACCACTCGGCGGGCAGGGTGCCGACCGGCGGACCTGCTGGGTTGGCCGCCCGCTCACAGGTGGGCAGCCCCACCCCGGCTGCCGACGCCGGGGTCAGCCGGGTCAGCGGCCGGGGCCGACCGCCTCGAGGTAGGCGAGGACCGCCATGACGCGGCGGTTGTTCTCGTGCTCGTCCACCAGGCCGAGCTTCTGGAAGACCGAGCTGATGTGCTTCTCCACCGCGCGGTCGCTCATGAACAGCGTCTTGGCGATGGTCGCGTTGTTGCGCCCCGCAGCCATCGACTGGAGCACCTCGCGCTCCCGGTCGGTCAGCCCCAGCAGCGGTGAGCGCTCCTCGCTGGACTTGCGGGCCAGCAGCCCCTCGACGACGCGCGGGTCCAGGGCCGACCCGCCGCGGGACACCTCGTGCAGGGCGCGCACCAGCTCCTCGAGGTCCGAGACCCGCTCCTTGAGCAGGTAGCCCAGCCCCGCGACCCCGTCCGACAGCAGCTCGAAGGCGTAGTCCTCCTCGACGAACTGGGAGAGCACCACGACGCCGGTGTCCGGGAACTCCGCGCGGATCCGCTTCGCCGCCTCGATGCCCTCGTTGGTGTGCGTCGGGGGCATCCGGATGTCGGTGAGCACCGCGTCGGGCTTGTGCTCGGCCACCGACTTGATCAGCGAGTGCGGGTCGGCCGCGGTGTCGACGAGGTCGATCTCGTCCACCTCGGCCAGCAACGCGGACACGCCTTCCCGGACGAGGTAGTTGTCGTCGGCGAAGACGATGCGCAGCACCATGCCTTGGACTGTAACGGCGGCGGCGGGCACGCGGTGAGGTGAGACCGACGGTCCGCCAGGGGGGCCGACCGCACCCTCGGTGGTGGGGTCGGCCCGTCGAGTCGTGCGGTGCACGCCATGGGCGGTCGTCGCGACCGCTCCTAGCGTCGTACGCATGACCAGACCTGGTGCCCAGATGCTCTCCGCCGTCCTCCTCGCCGGCGCCCTCGTGACCGCCTGCGGCGGAGCCCCCTCCGGCGAGGAGCCCCGGAGCCGCCCGACCGGCAGCCCCTTCCCGGTCATCCGCGACTGCGGGTCCGGAGACGCCCGAGCCGGCCGCTGGACCGGCGGACAGCACCGGCGGTCAGGAGGTGTACGTCGCCGTCGGCGCCAGCGAGACGGTGGGCGTCGGCGCTGACCGGCCCACCGCCCAGGCCTGGCCGCGGGTGCTGCACGACACGGCGCTGCGGGACGCGCGGTACGTCAATGTCGGTGTGTCCGGCTCGACCGTGTCGGAGGCGCTCTCCGAGCAGCTGCCGCGCGCGCTGGCCGCCGACCCGGACGTCGTCACCGTCTGGCTGGCCGTCAACGACATCACGCACCTGGTGCCCGTCGAGGCCTACGAGCAGCAGCTGCGCACCCTGGTCCACGCGCTGCGCCGGGACGGCCGCACCGAGGTGCTGGTCGCCAACGTCCCGCAGGTCCAGGACCTCCCCGCGTACCGGGCCTGCCTGCCGGGAGCCGCCCGGCCAGGCGACTGCGTGCTGCCGGTCGTCCCGTCCGAGGCGCAGGTGGCCGCGGTCGTCGACTCCTTCAACGCCGCAGTCGCCCGGGTCGTGACAGCAGAGGGAGCCGTCCTCGTCGACGTGTCGCACAGCCGGGACCTGACCCGGCTGACCAGCGACGACGGCTTCCACCCCAGCACCCGCGGCCACCGGCTGGTGGCACGGTCCTTCGCCGACGCCCTGGAGAGCTGATGTTCGTCGTCGTCCTACGCGGGATCTTCGCGCACAAGCTCCGCCTGCTGCTGAGCGCCACGGCGGTGGCGCTGGGCATCTCGTTCCTCGCCGGGACGATGGTGCTCACCGACACCATCAGGCACAGCACCGACCAGCTCGAGGACAGCCTGGCCACCGGCTCGGACGTCTCCGTGCGCAGCCGCTCCGCGGTCGGCGGGGACGTCTCCGACCGCGCACCGGTGCCGGCATCCGCCCTGGAGACGGTGCGCTCGCTCCCGGGAGTGGCGCGGGCGACCGGCTCGTCGGTCGGCTTCGCCCAGCTGGTCGACGGCTCCGGTGACGTGGTCGGCACCGGGACGCCGGTGGGGATCTCGATGCCCCCCGGCGGTCTGCTGGACGTCCGCCAGGGACGAGCGCCGCGGGGCCTGGGCGAGGTCGTGCTGGACGTCGGCACGGCGAAGACCTCCGGGCTCGAGGTCGGCGACCGGGTCACGCTCCTGCTGGCCGGCCCGAGCCGGCCGGCCACCCTCGTGGGGCTGGTCTCCTATGGCGAGCTGACCACTGTGCCGGGAGCAAGCGTCGTCGCCTTCGACCCCCGGGTGGCGGACCGCCTGGTGGGCACACCCGGGCACTTCACCACCTTGGAGGTCACCGCGGCCGACGGGACGTCGCCCCGTGAGCTGCGACGCACGGTTGCCGCGGCTCTTCCTGGCGACCTGCAGACCGTCACCGGTGCGCAGGCCGCGGACGAGAGCGTCGCCGCAGTCCGCAAGGCCGTCCGCTTCATCCCGATGGCACTCATGGCGTTCGTCGCCGTCTCGCTGTTCGTCGCGGCCTTCCTCATCGTGAACACCTTCTCGATGCTGGTGAGCCAGCGGCAGCGTGAGCACGGCCTGCTGCGAGCCGTCGGGGCGACCTCCCGCCAGGTCTTCGCCTCCGTCGTCGGCGAGGCGCTGGTGGTCGGCCTGGTCGCCTCCGCGGCCGGGTTCGGGCTCGGCGTCGCTGCCGCCTTCGGGCTGGACCGGCTGCTCCCGGCGCTCGGGATCGCCCTGCCGGACACCCAGATCCAGGTCGGGTCGTCGGTCGCCGTCGTGTCGATGGTCGTCGGCACCTTGGTGACGCTGCTCGCCGCCGTCGTGCCCGCCCTCCGCGCCGGCCGCATCCCGCCGGTGGTCGCGATCCTCGGGCTGTCCACCCGGACGCCGCGCGGTTCGCGCCTCGTCGCCGCGACCGGCGTCGGCGCCCTGGCCGCCGGTGCCGCCCTCGTCACCGCCGGTCTGCGGGCCGGGGACCAGTCCGGCCTCCAGCGCCTCGGCCTGGGCGCCCTGGTCGCCTTCGTCGGGCTCGGGATGGTGGCGCGTCACCTCGTGCGGCCACTCGTCGCCCTCGTCGGTCGGCCGTGGACACGGTTCCTCGGCGTCCCGGGGAGGCTGGGCAGCGACCACGCCGCCCGCAACCCTGCGCGCACCGTCATGACCGCGGCCGCGCTGACGGTGGGACTGGCGCTGGTCGCCCTCACCAGCGTCTTCTCCGCGTCCGCCTCGGCGTCGCTCGGGAGGGCGCTGGACGAGGGGCAGCGTGCCGACTACCTGGTGAGCAGCCCGACCTTCAGCGAGTTCACGTCGGACGTGACCGCGGACCTCGCAGCCCGGCCAGAGCTCGCCGACGTCGTCGGTCTGCGCACCGGCTCCGCGCGGGTCGGTGGATCGTCGGCGGACCTGGTGGCCGGGGACCCGACGACGCTGGGGAACGTCGTCGACCTCGACGTGCAGAGCGGATCGGTCGCGGCCCTGGGCCACGGCGGCGTGCTGGTGCACGAGGACGTGGCGAGCAGCCACCGCTGGCACCTCGGCGAGTCGATCGACATGACCTTCGCCCTGGGTGGCCGGCAGCGCGTCACGGTGGTCGGCACCTTCGCCGAGAAGCAGCTGCTCGGCACCGACTACGTGATCGGGCTGGCCGACCACGAGCGGTGGCTGGGCCAGCCGCTCGACCGGCTCACCCTGGTGACCGTGGCTGACGGCGTCGATCGCGAAGCCGCCCTCGCGGGGATCGACAAGGTCCTCTCCGACCACCCCGAGCTCGAGGCCCGCACCAAGGACCAGGCCATGGCCGACCAGCAGGCGCAGCTCGACCAGGTCCTCGCGCTGGTCACCGGGCTGCTCGGACTGGCGCTGGTGATCGCCGTGCTCGGCATCGTCAACACGCTGGCCCTGTCGGTGACCGAGCGCACGGCCGAGATCGGTCTGCTGCGTGCTGTCGGGCTCTCCCGGAGCCAGCTCCGGCGCACCGTGCGCTACGAGGCCGTCCAGATCGCCGTGATCGGCGCACTCGTCGGCGTCCTGGCCGGCGTCGGGGCGGCCGGCGGGCTGGTCCACGTGCTGCGCGAGCAGGGGCTGACCGACCTGAGCGTGCCCGTCCGCCAGCTTGCGACCTACCTGCTGCTGGCGGGCGCGGCGGGCGTCGTGGCCGCCGCCTGGCCGGCCCGCCGGGCCACGACCATGGACATCCTGCGGGCCATCGCCCACGACTGACCGGTCGGGGACGGCTCTGTCGGCGCCGGCCAGGGCACCTAGCCTGTCGGCGTGACCATCCGGACGCCTCGGACCGCGGCGGTCGTGTTGGCGGTCGCCGCGCTGCTGCCCGCCTGCTCCGGCGGCGCACCCGCCTCGCCCTCCGCCGGCCGGTCCGGGGTCGCCGCGAGCTCCGGGGCCGCGTCGTCGGTGACGCCGTCGACGCCCACCGGGTCGTCGGTGTACGTCGCCGTCGGTGCGAGCGAGACCGTCGGCGTCGGCGCCGACGACCCCGCGACCGAGGCCTGGCCGGTGGTCCTGCAGCGCCGGGCACTGCCACGGGACCGACTGGTCAACGTCGGGGTCTCCGGTGGCACAGTCGAGGGTGCGCTCCGGACCCAGCTGCCGGCGGCGCTCGCGGCCGGCCCCGACGTCGTCACGGTCTGGCTGGCCGTGAACGACCTGATCAGCGGCGTGCCGGTGGGCGCCTACCAGCGGCGGCTCGCGCGGCTGGTGCACGCGCTGCGCCGCGGCGGCCGCACGGAGGTGCTCGTCGGCAACGTCCCGCAGCTCTGGCGGCTGCCCGCCTACCGGGCCTGCCTGCCGGGGGAGACCTCCCGGGTGGCCTGCGTGCTGCCCGTCGTGCCGGCGGAGGCCGAGGTCCGCGCCGAGGTCGCGGCGTTCAACAAGGCGGTCCGGACGGTCGTACGCCGCGAAGGCGCCCGGCTCGTCGACCTCTCCGAGGTGCCCTTCGGAGCCCGGCTGACCTCCTCCGACGGCTTCCACCCCAGCACCGCCGGGCACCGTCGGATCGCCGCCCGGTTCGCCGATCGGCTGCCCTAGCCCCTCGTCCCCGAACCGTCGAGTGGCGCGTTTCTGCAGATCTGTACCGGTACAGTGCAGCCGAAACGCGCCAGTCGACCGGGATTGATGGTCGCTGGGGGATGCCGATCGGGTGCGGCGCGGCACCACCTGGCGGCGTGGCTCGTTTGTCCGCTGACCTGCGGAGACCTATCCTTCCGCACACCCGGCCGCGCTTGATCGTCGGCGGGCCGGAGTTATGTCGCAGTTGGTTGCCAGCAAGGGGGCCGAGATGGCGCAGCAGAGCACCGGCAGCGACGCGCGCGCGCCCGGTGACGCAGCCCGCAGCGGCCCCGTCCGGACGGTGCTCGCCGCGGCCCGCACCGCGGCCCGGCGCGCCTCCGCGCCGGTCCGGCGCTCGTCGTCCGCCCCCGGGACGACGGCCACCACGAAGGCCAGCACGAAGGCCGCGGCGAAGAAGGTCGCCGCGAAGAAGGTCGCCCGGAAGTCCACGACGAGCGCCGCGACCAAGTCGCCGGCGAAGAAGACCGCCACCAAGTCCACCGCGCGGTCCACCGCGACGAAGGCCCCGGCGAAGAAGTCCACCGCGACGAAGTCCACCGCGAAGAAGCCGGCCGCGAAGAAGTCCACCACGAAGAAGGCGCCGGCCACGAAGGCCGCGGCGAAGAAGGCTGCGCCGCCGAAGAAGGCGGTCGCGAAGAAGTCGACGGCGAAGGTGGCGGCCAGGAAGGCCGCGCCCGCGAAGAAGGCGGTCGCGAAGAAGGCTGCGCCGGCGAAGAAGGTGGTCGCGAAGAAGGCTGCGCCGGCCAAGAAGGTGGTCGCGAAGAAGGCCCCGCCGGCCAAGAAGGTGGTCGCGAAGAAGGCCCCGCCGGCCAAGAAGGCGGTCGCGAAGAAGGCGCCGCCGGCCAAGAAGGTGGCAGCGAAGAAGGCCGCGCCGACGAAGAAGGCGGTCGCGAAGAAGGTCCCGGCCACGGCGGCACCCACCGCCACGGCGCCTGCGACGAAGGCTGCGGCGGGCAAGGCATCCGCACCGGCCGCCGCCCCGAAGGCCGCACCGGCCGCGCCGCGCGCGACCAGCACCGCCGCCGCCCGCAAGGCGGCGATGGAGGGCGTTCCGAACCAGGCCGCGAAGACGCAGGTGTCCCGACCGTCCGCGGCTCGCCGGTCCGCCGGGCCGGCCGGCCCGCCGCCCGGTCCGCAGGCGCTGGTCGTGCGCGCCGACGAGGACCCGTGGACCAAGGCAGAGCTCAACGAGGTGCGCTCGGAGCTGCAGGACGAGGTCCGCCGGCTGCGCGACGAGCTCGACATGGCCGAGCACGAGATCGACGACATGCTGCGGGACTCGGGCGACGGCGCCGGCGACGACGCGGCCGACGCGGGCAGCAAGACCTTCGAGCGCGAGCACGAGATGTCCCTGGCGAACAACACCCGTGACATGCTTGTCCAGGCCGAGCGAGCGCTCGCCCGCATCGAGAACCGCTCCTACGGCGTCTGTGAGAACTGTGGCAACCCCATCGGCAAGGCCCGCCTTCAGGTGTTCCCGCGGGCGACGCTGTGCATGACGTGCAAGCAGCGCGAGGAGCGTCGCTGAGCGACCCGGCCGAGGAGTCGGGCAGGGTGCGATCCGTCGGGCGGGTGCCGCTGCTGCTGGCAGTGGCGGCCGGCGTCCTCGCGCTGGACGTGGTCACCAAGCTGCTGGCCGTCGCGCAGCTCACCGACCGGGAGCCGATCAGCCTGCTCGGCGGCCTGCTGACACTGCGCCTGGTGCGCAACCCGGGGGCCGCCTTCGGCATGGCCCAGGGCCTCACCATCGTCTTCACCTGCGTCGCGCTCGGCGTGGTCGTCGTCATCCTGCGGGTGGCGCGCCGCCTGCAGAGCGGCTGGTGGGCGGTGGCGCTCGGCCTGGTGCTCGGCGGGGCGCTGGGCAACCTGCTCGACCGCCTGCTGCGCAGCCCCGGTCCCGGCCGCGGGCACGTCGTGGACTTCCTGGAGCTGCCGCGATGGCCGGTCTTCAACCTGGCCGACTCGGCGATCGTCGTCGCAGCCGTGCTGATGGTCGGGCTCACCGCGCGCGGGGTGCCCCACGGTGCGGAACGGGTCGAAGCGGGTCAGGAGGCCCACGGTTCCGACGAGGATCGAGGGCCCGGAAAAATCGAGTGAACCAATCGGGCCCGCCGCGACTCTTTACTCATGTGAGCCATGGCTGGCTGGGACAGGTGGACGTCCGGGTTGCCCGGAGATCGCCTGACATGTGGCGGTATGTGACGGACGGGGGACCGGTCGTTACCCTGTGGCGGGCGTCCGGTCACGCGACGCTGACAGCAGCGAGCACGAGCCAGGGAGGGAGCAGCGCATGACGTCCGTGGTGCCGGACGGCGACGTCGCGCAGCGGGCCCCCGCCCGGGCGGTCGACCGCCCCCAGATCCTGACGCTCGCCGACCACGCGACTGTCTCCGACACCCGGTGGCTGCGGCGCCTGGGCCGGCGGCTGCTGCTCCTGGACGCCCTGCTCGTCACCGTCGCGATCGGCCTGGCCCTCGGCTACGTCTTCGGGCCCAGCGACAAGGCCGTCTCGATCACGAGTGAGCTCGGCAACGTACGGCCGACCTCCTACCTCGTCCTGGGCCCGGCGCTCGCCGTCGCCTGGACGCTGTTCCTGCTACTGACCCGCACGTACGACGGCCGCATCCTCGGCGTGGGTGGTGACGAGTACCGCCGTGTCGTCCGGGCCAGCATGTACTTCTGGGGTCTCGTCGCGGTCATCTGCTACATGAACCGCTTCCAGTTCTCCCGCCTGGCGTTCGGGCTGTCCTTCCTCGTCGGGACCGCCCTGCTGCTGCTCGGCCGTTGGGCCGCCCGCAAGGTCCTCCACCACGCCCGGCGCCGCTCCAGCAGGTGGTCGCACCGGGTGCTCGCGGTCGGTGGCCGCGAGGAGGTCGACGCCCTGGTCGCCGAGCTGGAGCGCGAGCCCTACGCCGGCCTCAAGGTCGTCGGTGCCTGCATGCCGCCCGGTGACGCCGTCCACGGCTGCTCGGTGCCGGTCGTCGGGTCGCTGACGAGCGTCCCCGAAGCGGTCACCCGCCTCGGCGTCGACACCGTGGCGGTCACCGCCTCGCGCGGGCTGACCAGCGGTGTCCTGAAGCGGCTGGGCTGGGACCTCGAGGGCGCAGGGGTGGACCTGGTCGTCGCTCCCGCCCTGACCGATGTCGCAGGCCCCCGGGTCCACGTCCGCCCGGTCTCCGGCCTGCAGCTCCTCTACGTCGAGCAGCCCGAGTTCACCGGCCCGACGCGGGTGGTCAAGGAGGCGTTCGACCGCTTCACCGCCGGCCTGGCGCTCGTCGCGATCAGCCCCTTCCTGCTGCTGATCGCCGTCGCGGTGCGCGTCACCAGCTCCGGCCCGGTCATCTTCCGGCAGGTCCGGGTCGGCCGCGACGGGGCGATGTTCACCGTCTACAAGTTCCGCACGATGGTCGTCGACGCCGAGCGCCGCCTGGGCGAGATCTGGGACGACAACGAGGGCAACGGCGTCCTCTTCAAGATCCGCGACGACCCGCGGGTGACCGCCGTCGGTCGCTTCCTGCGCCGGTTCAGCCTCGACGAGCTGCCGCAGCTGCTCAACGTCCTGCTCGGTGACATGAGCATGGTCGGCCCTCGACCGGCGCTGCCGAGCGAGACCGAGCAGTACGGCCGGGCGACCTCCCGCCGCCTGCTGGTCAAGCCCGGCATCACCGGCCTCTGGCAGGTCAGCGGCCGCTCCGACCTGTCCTGGGAGGACAGCGTCCGGCTCGACCTCTACTACGTCGAGAACTGGTCCTTCGCCGGCGACATCCAGATCCTGTGGAAGACCCTGCACGCGGTGGTCGGCCGCCGCGGCGCCTACTGACCGACGCCGCGCCCAGCACGGCGGACCGCCGACGGGCCGCCGTCGGCGGGGGCGCCGCGTCCTGACGGCTACCCTCGGCGGGTGACCGACCGACGCACCCTGCCAGTTCCCGAGGGCCTCGCGGGGGAGCGACTGGACGCCGCCCTCTCCCGCCTCTTCGGCTTCTCGCGCACCAAGGCCGCTGAGCTCGTCGGGAGCGGTGACGTGCTCGTCGACGGGTCGCCGGCCGCCAAGTCCGACCGGGTGCACGCCGGGTCGTGGCTGGACGTCTCGATACCGGCACCGCCCTCTGCGCCGGTGGTCGTCGCCGAGCCGGTCCCCGGCATGATCGTGGTGCACGACGACGACGACCTCGTGGTCGTGGACAAGCCGGTCGGCGTCGCGGCGCACCCCAGCCCGGGCTGGACCGGGCTGACCGTCGTCGGCGGGCTGGCCGGAGCCGGCTACCGGGTGTCGACCAGCGGGGCGGCGGAGCGCCAGGGTGTGGTGCACCGGCTGGACGTCGGCACCAGCGGGCTGATGGTGGTGGCCAAGTCGGAGCGGGCGTACACCGTCCTCAAGCGCGCGTTCAAGGACCGCACGGTCGAGAAGACCTACCACGCGCTGGTTCAGGGGCACCCCGACCCGCTGAAGGGCACCGTCGACGCGCCCATCGACCGGCACCCGAGTGCGGACTGGAAGTGGGCCGTGGTCGCCGACGGCAAGCCGAGCGTCACGCACTACGACACTCTCGAGGCGCACCGCGCGGCCAGCCTGCTCGAGATCAACCTGGAGACCGGCCGCACCCACCAGATCCGCGTGCACATGGCGGCCCTGCGGCACCCGTGCGTCGGCGACCTCACCTACGGCGCGGACCCGACGCTGGCCGCACGCCTCGGGTTGTCGCGGCAGTGGCTGCACGCGAGGCGGCTGGCCTTCGACCACCCGTCGACCGGGGAGCGGCTCGAGGTCAGCAGCGAGTATCCCGACGACCTGGCGACCGCGCTCGAGCGGTTGCGCGCCGAGTCGTGAGCGACCGTCCCGGCCGGGTCATCCGCCTGGCCGGCGACGAGGCCGAGCGTGCGGCGGCGTACGGCGTGCGATTCGACGTCTTCGTCACCGAGCAGCAGGTGCCCGCCGACCTCGAGCTCGACGACCTCGACGACACCGCGGACCACTTCGTCGCCTTCGACGACGGGCGCGCGGTCGGCGCCGGCCGGCTGGTCGTGGAGCGGGCGGGCTTCGCCGATGCCGACCCGGCGCTCGGCGAGGTGGCGCACCTCGGACGGCTCGCGGTCCGCCCGGAGACGCGGGGGACGGCTCTCGGCGTGGGGCTGGTCGCGGCGATCGAGGTGCGGGCGGCGGAGCGCGGGCTGCGGGTCGTGGCCCTCTCGGCGCAGACGCACGCGCTCGGCTTCTACGAGCATCTCGGGTACGCCGCGCACGGCCCGGTCTTCGACGACGCCGGGCTCCCGCACCGCTGGATGACCAAGGTGCTGACACCGAGCTAGTCGGAACCGGCGGTGAGCCCGGGTCCACCGTTCGTAACCCCCGGTCGACCTGCTCGTTTGACGCTGCGTACTGGTCCGTGAGCGCAGCGTCGCGGGGCGAGGCTGCAGTGGGGCGGTGGCGAGATGGCGGATCCGGATCTGGCCGACCGGGCTGACCGGGCGCTGCGGGCGCTCCGGGTGGTGCTGGCCGTGGTCGCCGCCGAGGCGGTGGTGGCGGTGGTCGTCAGCGGCGACCGGCTGGCACCTGTCCTCACCGGCCGCGGCCGGCCGGTCGACTACCTGGCTGTCGCCGGGCTCGGCTCGCTGGCGGCGCTGGCCCTGCTGACGCTGCACGTCAGCCGGCACGTCGCTGAGCTCGGCCGCCGGGTCACCGCCCAGGCGGAGCACCTGGCCGCCACGGAGGAGCCCCGGCGCCGCCGTGCGGCGGCGTCCGACCGTACTCACGATCTCCTGTCCCACCCCGAGCTGCTGGGGATCGCCCTCCAGCCGGTGGTGGACCTCGCCGAGTCGCGCTGGACGGGGTGCGAGGCGCTGGCCCGCTTCCCCCACGCGCCGGCGCCCGACCGGTGGTTCGCCGAGGCCCACGACGCCGGGCTCGGGGTGTCGCTCGAGCTGCTGGCCGTGCGGCGGGCCGTGACGTCGCTGCCCTGCCTGCCCTCGGGGGTGGGGCTCTCGGTGAACGCCTCGCCGGCCCTCGTGCTGGACCCGGAGTTCGCGGCCGAGCTGGCGGGGTGCACGGAGCCCGACCGGTTGACCGTGGAGATCACCGAGCACGCCGCGGTCGCGCGCTACGAGGACATCGCCGAGGCGCTCGCGCCGCACCGGGCGCGCGGGCTGCGGCTGGCCGTCGACGACACCGGGGCGGGCTACGCCTCCTTCGCCCACGTCCTCCGGCTGCGCCCGGACGTGGTGAAGCTGGACCGGTCGCTGCTGGCCGACATCGACCACGACGCCGCGCGCCGCGCCTTCGTGACAGCGGTGGTGCTGATGGCCCTCGAGCTCGGGGCCGAGGTCACGGCTGAAGGCGTGGAGACGGCCGCCGAGCTGGACACCCTGCGCAGCCTCGGGGTCGATGCCGTGCAGGGCTACCTGCTGGCCCGGCCGAGCACGGAGCGGGCGGACTGGGCGGCCTGGGCCACCCGCGACTGGTCGACCCCCGGGACGCCGCCGGTCGATCTGCGCCCCAGGTCCCGCGGTGTGACCTACGGTTGACGGTGATTTCTACCGAGTAGGAGTCGGATGAGCCCATCGACCGCGCGCTCCTCGCTGCCGGCCCTGCCGACGGTCGTGCTGGCGACGGCGCTCGCGGTGCTCGCGCTGGTGCTGCAGACGGCCGGTGCCGGCGGGGCGGTGGCCGGCGTGCAGCCGGTCCAGACGGTGGCGGGGGTCAGTGGCATCCCGACGGCCCTGGCATTCGCGGCGGAGCCGTCCGTGGTGGCCCGCGGGGGCACCAGCACGCTCGCCGGCCGGCTCACCGACCCGTCGAGCGGTGCTGGCGTCGCCGGTGCGACCGTCGCGGTCGAGGTGCTCGGCCCGGACGGGGACTGGGCGGTCTCCAGCACCGGGACCACCGACCCGGCCGGCTCGCTGTCGGTGCCCGGCGTGCTGCTCACCGAGTCGACGACGTTCCGGCTGCACTTCGGCACCGCCGGGGCCGCGGAGGAGTCGGTGAGCCAGCCGGTGACGGTGACGGTCGCGCCCCTCACCGCGTCGCTGTCGTCGGCCGGGACCCGGGTCGGCCGGCCGGTCACTGTGTCCGGCGTGCTCGCGGCGGGCGACGGTCAGGCACTGCGGCTGGAGCGTCGCGTCGGCGACACCTGGCAGGTGCTGGCCCGGACGACGGCCGGCGAGGCAGGTGCCTACTCGCTGCGTGCGACCCCTGTGACGCCCGGGTTCTGGCGGCTGCGGGTCGCTCACGGACCGTCGGCAGCCCCGGCCGTGTCCGTCGAGCTGCCCCGGCTGGACGCCTTCCGGCTGCACACCTACTCGGTGCGCACCCGGGGCGCGGTCCGGGCCGACGTCGAGGTCTTCCGAGCCTCGGTCGCCGCGACGTACGCCGACCGGCGGGGCTGGCTGGGCGCGCACCACCGGTTCCGCCCGGCGGCACCGGGCCGGGTCGGCGACTTCACGGTGGTGCTGTCGCAGTCCCGCTACCTGCCGGCCTTCTCCTCGGGGTGCTCCGCCTCGTACAGCTGCCGGGCCGGTCGCAACGTGATCATCAACGAGAGCCGCTGGCGCTTCGGCTCGCGCTACTTCCCCGGAACCCTGGACGAGTACCGCGACATGGTCGTCAACCACGAGACCGGCCACTGGCTGGGCTTCGGTCACGCGTACTGCTCCGCGCCCGACCGCCGCGCACCGGTGATGCAGCAGCAGTCGAAGGGCATGCAGGGCTGCCGGGTGAACCCGTGGCCGCTGCCCCGCGAGGTCAGCGCCGCCTCCTAGCCGCTCACCCGCCGCCCCACCGACCATCTCGGCACCCGCCCGCGCCACGCCCGTGCTTCCATGATCGTTTGCGCCCATGCGACCGCTACGCCAGGGCGTCGATGTCGCCGCCCTGGCACGAAGGATCATCAGCAGCGGGCCGTCGGCACGGTGGTGGACGCCGGGTGGACGGTCAGCCGGTCACGACGCTCGGAGGCCCCAGGAGTCCTTGCCGCGATCGCGTTGGGTGCCGCGCCGGTGCGCGACCCGCAACCGGGTCACCAACCTGCTCCGGTGTGGCCAGAGGTCCAGCGACGTCGACCGGGTGACCTGGAGGTTGAGCCCCTCGAGGTCCTCTTCCCGAACGTTGTCGGCCGTGTGCTGCGCCAGACCACGGTGCTGCGACCCGTCGTACTCGCCGACGGTGCCGGCCTCCGGGTCCACCAGGTCTGTGCGTGCGACGAACCGGCCGTCCCGCTCCACGACCACCGGGTTGACCAGCGGCACGGGCAACCCCGCCTCGACCACCCAGACGTAGCGCAGCCGGCTCTCGGGACCCGACTCCGCCCGGCCGTCGACGAGGGGGACCGCCAACCTGGCTCGTGGCACTCCCTTGAGGCCGGACATCCGTGCCAATGCCTGCGTCAGGCGATCCCGTGTCGTGAGTCCCGCGCGCACGGTGGCATCGGCGGCGACCAAGCCCTCCTCGGCGCCGAGGTAGCGCATCACGTCCAGGCAGCTGCGCTCGGCGGTGGTCACCAGCACCCCGTCGTGCTCGACGAGGTCGACCTCCAGCAGAGTGCTGCGGTCGACCACGATGCCGCGGTGTGCGCGCAGCCGGCCGACCGGCCCGGTGCAGACGGTGATCGGCAGTAGCGTCGCGGCCCCTGGCCCGGTGCGCCCGTCGAGAGCCTCGACGCCCAGCCAGCGAAGGGCAGCCCAGCCGCCCAGCGGTACGTCGCTCGGCACCAGGCGACGTACCGCCTCCAGCCGGACGCGGGTGTCGCGCGAGGTGAGCAAGGCCCCGTCCAGGCGCCGCGGGGACGGCACGAGCAGCACCGGCCCAGCCTGGTGACTCGAGGGGCCGCCGGCCCGGCTCCGGACCCGATCTGTGGACCACGCGCTCGACTCGACCGGCCGTGGACGACGTACTAGCAATGATCGTTTGCGACGTACCGGACCAAGACACGCCGTCACCACGGGCGTGTCGCGACAGCACATGTCGCAAACGATCATCGGGGGGACCGGGGGTGCGCCGCGGAGGTGACTGGGCGCTCCCGGGGCGACACGCCGCGCGGGCTGGGATGCCGCGCCAGGTGCCCCGAAGGGTCGGTGGCGCGACCTAGACTCGGCCCCCGAGACCACCCCCGCCACCGCCCGGACACCGACCCAGCCACCGCCCGGACACCGACCCAGCCACCGCCCGGACACCGACCCAGCCACCCGATCGAGGCCGCCAGAACCATGGGATCCCGAGACTCGTTCGTGCACCTGCACGTGCACACCGAGTACTCCATGCTCGACGGCGCGGCCCGCCTGGACGACCTCTTCCAGGCGTCGTCGGCGATGGGGATGCCGGCCCTGGCGATGACCGACCACGGCAACGTCTTCGGGGCCTACGACTTCTGGAAGAAGGCCACCGCCGCCGGCGTCAAGCCGATCATCGGCGTCGAGGCCTACGTCACCCCGCGCACCCACCGCGGCGACCGCACCCGGGTCAAGTGGGGCCAGGGCGGCGGCGACGACGTGTCCGGCGGCGGCGCGTTCACCCACATGACGCTGCTGGCCGAGACCACCGCGGGCATGCACAACCTGTTCCGGCTCAACAGCCGGGCCAGCCTCGAGGGCTTCTTCTACAAGCCCCGGATGGACCGCGAGCTGCTCCAGACCTACGCCAGCGGGCTGATCGCCACGACCGGGTGCCCGTCGGGCGAGGTGCAGACCTTCCTGCGGCTCGGACGGTACGACGAGGCGCGCGCGGCCGCGGCGGAGTTCCGCGACATCTTCGGGGCGGGCAACTACTACCTCGAGCTGATGGAGCACGGCCTGGAGATCGAGTCCCGGGTCCGCGCCGACCTGCTCCGGCTGGCCAAGGACCTCGACCTGCCGATCGTCGCCACCAACGACCTGCACTACACCAACAAGGAGGACGCGCCGGCGCACGAGGTGCTGCTGTGCGTCCAGTCCGGCGCGACGATGGCCGACCCCAAGCGGTTCAAGCTCGAAGGCGACGACTACTACCTCAAGTCCCCCGAGGAGATGCGCCGGGTCTGGCGCGACCTGCCCGAAGCCTGCGACAACACCCTGCTGATCGCCGAGCGGTGCGAGGTCTCCTTCACCGAGGGCGAGGGGCGCTACATGCCGCGCTTCCCGGTGCCCGACGGCGAGTCCGAGCAGTCCTGGTTCGTCAAGGAGGTGGAGTCGGGTCTCGCGCTGCGCTACCCGGGAGGCATTCCGGACGACGTACGTCGCCAGGCCGCCTACGAGACCGACGTCATCTGCTCCAAGGGCTACGCCGGCTACTTCCTGGTGGTCGCCGACTTCATCAACTGGGCCAAGGAGCAGGCCATCCGGGTGGGGCCGGGCCGCGGCTCCGGCGCGGGCTCCATGTGCGCCTACGCGATGCGCATCACCGACCTCGACCCGCTGCAGCACGGCCTGATCTTCGAGCGGTTCCTCAACCCGGAGCGCATGTCGATGCCCGACTTCGACGTCGACTTCGACGAGCGCCGACGCGGCGAGGTCATCCGCTACGTCACCGACAAGTACGGCGACGACCGGGTGGCCCAGATCGTCACCTACGGCACCATCAAGGCCAAGCAGGCGATGAAGGACTCGGCCCGGGTGCTGGGCTACCCCTACGCGCTCGGCGACCAGCTCACCAAGCTGATGCCTCCGCCAGTCATGGGCAAGGACATCCCGCTCGGCGGCATCTTCGACCCCACCCACAAGCGCTACTCCGAGGGCGGGGAGTTCCGGGCCCGCTACGAGACCGACCCGGACGCCAAGCGGGTCGTCGACACCGCGCGCGGCCTGGAGAACCTCAAGCGCCAGTGGGGCGTGCACGCGGCCGGCGTCATCATGTCCAGCGAGCCGCTGCTCGACGTCATCCCGATCATGAAGCGGGAGCAGGACGGCCAGGTCATCACCCAGTTCGACTACCCGAGCTGCGAGTCGCTCGGCCTGGTCAAGATGGACTTCCTCGGCCTGCGCAACCTGACGATCCTCGACGACGCGCTGCGCAACATCGAGGCAAACCGCAACCAGACCATCGACCTCGACGCGCTGAGCAAGGACCTCACCGACCAGGCGACGTACGACCTGCTCGCGCGCGGCGACACCCTCGGGGTGTTCCAGTTCGACGGCGGGCCGATGCGCTCCTTGCTCCGGTTGATGAAGCCCGACAACTTCGAGGACATCTCCGCGGTCGGCGCGCTCTACCGCCCCGGCCCGATGGGCGCCGGATCGCACACCAAGTACGCGTTGCGCAAGAACAAGCAGGAGGTGGTCGACTACGTCCATCCCGAGCTGGCGGAGGCGCTCGAGCCGATCCTCGGGGCGACGTACGGACTGATCGTCTACCAGGAGCAGGTCCTCCTGATCGCCCAGCAGCTGGCCGGCTACTCGCTCGGCAAGGCCGACCTGTTGCGCAAGGCGATGGGCAAGAAGAAGCGCGAGGTCCTCGACGCCGAGTTCGTCGGCTTCTCGGCCGGCATGACCGAGCGCGGGTTCTCGGCGGGGGCCGTCAAGACGCTGTGGGACATCCTGGTCCCGTTCTCCGACTACGCGTTCAACAAGGCCCACTCCGCGGCCTACGGCCTGGTGTCCTACTGGACCGCCTACCTCAAGGCCAACTTCCCCTCGGAGTACATGGCGGCGCTGCTCACCAGCGTCCGTGACGACAAGGACAAGTCGGCGCTCTACCTCAACGAGTGTCGCCGGATGGGTATCAAGGTGCTGCCCCCGGACGTCAACGAGTCCGACTCGAACTACACCCCCCGCGGCACCGACATCCGCTTCGGGCTCTCGGCCATCCGCAACGTCGGCGAGAACGTCGTGGCGAGCATCGCGGCCACCCGCGAGGCCAAGGGTCGGTTCACCGACTTCTACGACTTCCTGCGCAAGATCGACCCGGTCGCGTGCAACAAGAAGACGGTCGAGTCGCTGATCAAGGCGGGCGCGTTCGACTCGCTCGGTGACCCGCGACGCGGCCTGCTCAACGTGCACGCCGAGGCGATCGACTCCTTCATGCTCACCAAGCGAAACGAGGCGCACGGGCAGTTCGACCTGTTCGGCGGCGGCGGCGGTGACGACGACGCCGGCGAGTCCGAGATCACCGTCACGCCCCCGGTGCCGCTCGGGGAGTGGGACAAGGGCGTCCTGCTGCAGTACGAGCGGGAGATGCTCGGCCTCTACGTCTCCGACCACCCGCTCTTCGGCGTCGAGCACGTGCTGTCCGCGGCGGCCGACTGCTCGATCGCGTCGCTGACCGGATCCGAGGAGCGCGCCGACGGGTCGCAGGTCACGATCGGCGGGCTGGTCAGCGGACTGCAGCGCAAGGTCACCAAGAAGGGCGACGTCTGGGCGATCGCCACCGTCGAGGACCTCGAGGGCGCCATCGAGGTCATGTTCTTCCCGCAGACCTACAACCTCTACGCGACGACTCTGTCGGAGGACACCGTCGTCGTCGTCCGTGGCCGGCTGGACCGGCGCGACGACGTGCCCAAGCTCATCGCCATGGAGATGACGCTGCCCGACCTGTCCGAGGGACCGCGTGGGCCGGTCGTCATCTCGCTGCCTGTCGTGCGGTGCACGCCGCCGGTCGTCGAGCGCCTCAAGGACGTCCTCGCCACCCACCCCGGCGCGACCGAGGTGCACCTGCGGCTGCAGGCGGCATCGCGCACCACCGTGCTGCGCATCGACGACGGGCTGCGTGTCAACCCCACGCCCGCCCTGATGGCTGACCTCAAGGCGCTGCTCGGCCCGGCCTGCCTCGGCTGACCGGGACCGCCCGGGTCGCCGGATCTCAAGCCGTGGCGGGGGTTGCGCCGATAACGTCGTCCTGAGCCGGCGCGCTGCGCGCCGGCGTGAGGGGCCGGGGGGCCACGCGACATGAGCACCGAGCACGGCGAGCACGGCCAGGGGCCAGGCCGGACCGGCCCGACCGGCCCGGAGCAGCGCTTCGCGGCGTACGCGTCCTCCGACGTCCTCGCGACCGACGACCCGGACGGCGAGCCGCACCGCGCGCGGTGGGCGGTCGTGGCGCTGGCCGGTGCCCTCGTGCTGGCGCTCGTCGGCGGCGTGAGCTGGGCCGTCGGCTCGCTCTCCGGCGGCGGCGCGCAGCCCGAGGACGCGCTGCCGGCCGGCGCCGTGGCCTTCGCCAAGGTGGACCTCGACCCGCCCGCCGGCCAGAAGATCGACGGCTTCAGGTTCCTGCGCAAGTTCCCCGAGCTTCGCGAACGGATCCCGCTCGACGGCGACGTGCGCGAGGTGCTCTTCGACTCCTTCGCCGAGATGGCCGGCTGGCAGGACATCGACTTCGAGACCGACGTCGACCCGTGGCTCGGCGACCGGCTGGGCTTCGCCGGCTACCCGGCGGAGAAGGCCGACCAGTTCACCTCTCCCGGCGTCGTGGCGCTGCAGGTGACCGACGCCGACCAGGCAGAGGAGGGCCTGCGGCGGCTGGTCGCCGCGTCGCAGGGCGGCATGGGCGGGACGGAGTCGATCGGCTTCGTCGTCGAGGGCGACTACGCGCTGCTCGCGGAGTCGCAGGAGCTCGCCGAGGCGTACGCCCGCAAGGCCGGTCAGAAGTCCCTGGCCGAGGACGAGCGCTATGCCGCGGACGTGGCCGAGCTGGGCGACGGCGTGGCAGCGGTCTGGGTCGACAACGCCGCGGCGGGGGAGGCGGGCGGCGTTTTCGACCCGACCGGCGTGGGTCTGCGTGGAGTCTCCGGCCTGGGAGCCGAGGCGGGTCGCACCACCATGGTTGCCCGCTTCGACGGGCCGGAGGTCTTCGAGGTGGTCGGCTCGGTCACCGGCGTCGGCCCGGCAGGCTGGGCCACCCACCCGGTGGCCGGGCTAGGTGAGCTGCCGGAGAGCACCGTCCTGGCGCTCGGGCTGGCCGACGGCGACGAGCTGGTGCCGCGGCTGGTCGACGCCGCCCGCGAGGGCCTGGCGTCCGAGGACGGCGGTCGCGCGGCCTTCGACGACCTGCTGGCGGAGGCGGAGGCGGAGGCCGGCATCACGGTTCCCGAGGACCTGGCGGTGCTGCTCGGCGACAACCTGGTCACCGCCCTCGACGCCGAGACCACCGAGGACGGTGAGCTGCAGCTCGCGGCGCGGGTCACGACGGCCGACGTCAGCCGGGCCGAGGAGGTGATCCAGCGACTGGTCGCCGACGGACCCGACCTCGTGCTGCGGACCGGTGACGGCCAGTACGTGCTCGGCAGCAGCGAGGGCCACGTCGACCGGCTGCTGGCCGGGGAGGGTGGCCTGGGCGAGCTGCCGGCCTTCCGGCAGGCGCTGCCGGACCTCGCCGACGCCGACGTCGCCGTCTGGGTCGACCCGGTCGGGCTGATCGAGGCGCTCTTCGGCGGCTGGGACACCGGCGACTCCGGCGACGAGGCGACCGACCCCGACCTGGCGCCGCTCGCCGGCGTCGGGCTCACGGCGAACAGCAGGGACGACGGCGAGGGGACCTTCCGGTTCCGTATCGTGGCTCGGTGACCTCCACAGCAGCGCGCGACGTCCGCTCCGCGCTGCTCGTGTCCGGTGCCTCGATCGTGGTCGGGGTGCTCGTCGGCCTGGTCTGGCGCTGGGTGGCGCCGCTGTCGGCCTACGAGAAGGAGCGCGGGGCGAGCATCCCGGTCGGGGCCGCCGAGACGGCGGTGGCGGCCGACGGGTGGTTCGCGGTCTGCTCCGGGCTGGCCGGGATCCTGGTCGCGGTCGCCGTCGTGCTGCTGGTGCGGCTCGGGCGGCTGGGCTCGCTGGTCGGCCTGGTCGCCGGCGGCCTGCTCGGCGCAGTAGTGGCCTGGCGCACCGGCCTGCTGCTGAGCCCGCCCACAGTCACCGAGTCGCTGGCCAGCGTCCCTGCCGGTGAGCGCTTCGACGGGCCGTTGCGGATCTCTGCGATCGGCGTGCTGCTGGCCTGGCCGACGACTGCAGTCATCACCTTCTTCGCCATCGTCGCGGGTCTCGAGTCGGACCACGACGACGCGCTGGCGACGGTTCCGCCGGGTGCTGCGGACCCCGCAGGCGTCGACGCGGATGACGCCGTCAGCCCGGACGGCCGATGGGCGCCACCCGCGCCCCGCTGACCGCCACCAGGTCGGCCGGGGCCAGCGAGACCTGCAGGCCGCGCCTGCCGGCCGAGACGTAGACCCGGTCCAGCCCGGTGGCGGTCTCGTCGACGACGACGTCGAGCCGGCTGCGGTGCCCGAGCGGGCTGATGCCACCCACGACGTAGCCGGTTGCCCGCTCGGCGTCGGCCGGCTCGGCCAGCTCGGCCTTCTTGCCGCCGACGGCCGCGGCGAGCGCCTTGAGGTCGAGGGTGCCGCTCACCGGCACGACGGCCACGACCAGCCGGCCGTCGACCCGGGCCACCAGCGTCTTGAACACCTGCCCGGCATCGAGCCCGAGCGCGGCGACCGCCTCGAGTCCGTACGCGGCGTGGCCCCCGGGCGGCCCCGGCTCGTGGTCGTAGGGGTGCAGGTCGTGGGCCACGCCTGCCCGGGTGAGCGCGACCGTGGCCGGCGTGCCGCCGCTCGACGCCTTCGGCTTCCTGGCCATCCCCGGAGTCAGTTGGGGCTGGCCGGGACGCGGGTCAGCTCGACACCGGGCAGTGACGGCAGCTGGGCCACCAGTGCCGTCTCCCGCCGCAGCAGCCGGGTCTCGGCCCGCAGCCGTGACGTCGTGTCCGGGGCCTCGAGGAGCCGTTGCCGGTCGGTCAGGTCGAGCACGACGGTCGCGGCGACCAGGTAGGACAGCTGCCGCGGGTCGTCGGGCACGTCGTCGGCGTCAGTGCCGGCGCGGTCGTCGCCGAGCGCCTCCCGGTAGGTGTCGAAGAGCGCGCGTACGGTCCCAGCGGCCGGACCGGGCGCTTCCCCGGGTGGCTCGTCGAGCAGCTCGGTGCGGCCGCGCAGGTAGGGCAGCGAGGTGTCCAGCCCGTCACCCGCGAGCCGGAACCTGCTGGTGCCCATGCAGACGATGTCGAAGCGGCCGTCGGCATACGGGTCGACCCGGCGCAGCCGCGCCACGCAGCCGACCGGGTGCAGTGCCTGGAGCCCTCCGGCACCGACCTCGCGCCCCTCGCGGATCGCGACGATGCCGAGGTCGCGGCGGTCCTGGTCCTCGTCGAGCAGGTCGCGGATCATCCGCCGGTAGCGCTGCTCGAAGACGTGCAGCGGCAGCAGCACTCCCGGGAAGAGCACCGTCCCGAGCGGGAAGAGCGGCAGTCGCGAGGGATCACCGCTGGTCACAGTGCAGGAGCCTACGTCCGCCGACCGGACGGCGGGCGGGATGCCCGAGCCCGCTTCGTAGACTCGCGCAGGTGACCACCCCACGGAAGCGCTCGCTGGCGCTCGCGCTTCCGCGGGGACCCCGGTGATCCAGCGAGTCGACCTGCGCGGCCGGCGGCCGGACGCCGCCGGGCTCCGGGCGGTCCTGCCGCGGGCGGCGCTCGACATCGAGGTCGCGCTCGACGTCGTCCGGCCGGTCTGCGACGACGTCCGCGCGCGGGGCGCGGTCGCCGTCCGCGAGCTGACTGTCCGCTTCGACGGGGTCGACCTCGAGACGACGCGGGTCCCGCAGCGTGCTCTCGACGGTGCCCTCGCGGCGATGGCACCGCAGCTGCGGGCCGCGCTGGAGGAGGCTGCTCGCCGGGCCCGGCTGGTGCACGAGGCGCAGCGCCGCGACGACGCCGTGGTCCAGGTCGCCCCCGGCGGGACGGTGACCGAACGCTGGGTCCCGGTCCGCCGCGTCGGCCTCTACGTGCCTGGTGGCCTGCTCGCCTACCCCTCCAGCGTGGTCATGAACGTCGTGCCCGCCCAGGTCGCCGGGGTCGGGTCGCTGGCCGTCGCCAGCCCGCCGCAGCGCGACAACGACGGTCTCCCGCACCCGGCGGTCCTCGCCGCGTGCGCGCTGCTCGGGGTCGAGGAGGTGCACGCCGTCGGGGGAGCGCAGGCGGTGGCGATGTTCGCCTACGGCACGCAGGACTGCGCCCCGGTCGACCTGGTGACCGGGCCGGGCAACATCTACGTCACCTCCGCCAAGCGGCTGCTCAAGGGCGTGATCGGCACCGACTCGGAGGCCGGCCCGACCGAGATCGCGGTGCTCGCCGACGACACCGCCGACGCGTCGTACGTCGCCGCGGACCTCGTGGCGCAGGCCGAGCACGACCCCAACGCGTCCTGCCTGCTGGTGACGCCCTCGGCCGAGCTGCTCGACGCCGTCGACCGCGAGCTCGACAAGGCGGTGCCTGCGACCCGGCACCGGGAGCGCGTCGAGGCCGCGCTCTCCGGCCAGTCGGCGTACGTCCTCGTCGACGACCTGGAGCAGGGCCTGACCGTCGTGGACGAGTGGGCGGCCGAGCACCTCGAGGTGGTCACCCGCGGCGCGGCCGAGCTGGCCCGCCGGGTGCGCAACGCGGGCGCGGTCTTCGTCGGCCCCTACTCGCCGGTCTCCCTCGGCGACTACCTCGCCGGCTCCAACCACGTGCTGCCCACCGCGGGCACCGCGCGGCACTCCGGCGGTCTGTCGGTGCAGTCCTTCCTGCGCAGCCAGCACGTCGTGGAGTACGACCGCGACGCCCTCGCCGCGGTCGCCGCCCACGTCGACGCCCTCGGCGGAGCAGAAGACCTGGCGGCGCACGTCGACGCGGTCCGCGCCCGGGTGCCGAGGGAGCCGGACCAGCCCGGCGATGCCGTGGGCGCCGTCGAGGGGTCGTCGTGAGCGAGGTCGAGAAGCTGCTCCGCGAGGACCTGCGCGGCCGAACGCCCTACGGCGCGCCGCAGCTCGAGGTGGCGGTCCGGCTCAACACCAACGAGAACCCGCACCCGCCCTCGCCGAGCCTGGTGGCCGACCTGGCCGACAAGGTCGCCGCGGCGGCCCGGCTGCTGAACCGCTACCCCGACCGCGAGGCGCTGACCCTGCGCACCGAGCTGGCGACGTACCTCACGAAGACCACCGGGGTCGCGCTCGGGACGCGACAGGTGTGGGCGGCGAACGGCAGCAACGAGGTGCTGCAGCAGCTGCTGATGGCCTTCGGCGGGCCGGGGCGTACGGCGCTGGGCTTCGACCCGACCTACTCGATGCACCGGCTGATCTCCGAGGCGACCGGCACGCGCTGGCTCGGGCTGGAGCGGCTCGCCGGCTTCCGCCTCGAGCCCGAGCAGGCGTCGCTGGTGGTCCGGGAGCACGCGCCGGACGTCGTCTTCCTCTGCTCGCCCAACAACCCCACCGGCACGGCGCTGGACCTCGACGTGGTCGAGGCGGTCCACGACGCCGCGCCCGGGCTGGTGGTCGTCGACGAGGCCTACGCGGAGTTCGCCACCCGCCCGTCGGCGGTGGCTCTGCTCGACGGTCGGCCACGCCTGGTCGTGACCCGCACGATGTCGAAGGCCTTCGCCCTCGCCGGTGCCCGGGTCGGCTACCTCGCGGCTGATCCCGACGTGGTCGACGCGCTGCACCTGGTGCGGCTGCCCTACCACCTGTCGGCGATCACCCAGGCCGCGGCGCTGGCCGCCCTCGCGCACACCGACGAGCTGCTCGCGACCGTGCAGGCGGTCAAGGAGCAGCGCGACCGGCTGGTGACCGAGCTGCGCGGCATGGGCCTCGAGGTGGTCGACTCGGACGCCAACTTCGTGCTCTTCGGCGAGTTCGGCGACCAGCGGGCCACCTGGCAGGGGCTGCTCGACCGGGGGGTCCTGGTCCGCGACGTCGGGTTGCCCGGCTGGCTGCGCGTCACCGCGGGCACCGAGGACGAGGTCACAGCCTTCCTGGACGCGATGCGGGACGGCATGGGAGAGGCATGACCCCTCTGCCGAAACGATCACGCTGGCGTGGTCAATTCACCCCAGGCGCGGCAAATTTGCCGCGCCCAGCAGCAATTGACCACGCGAGCGTGATCAATGTCGAGAGATCGGGCGGGTGCAGTGATGGGTAGGACGGCGACCGTCGACCGCGAGACCAAGGAGTCCAGCGTCCACGTCGAGATCGACCTGGACGGGGCCGGCCGGACCGAGGTCGACACCGGAGTGCCGTTCTTCGACCACATGCTCGCCCAGCTCGGCAAGCACGGCGGCTTCGACCTGACGGTGCGCACCCGGGGTGACCTCGAGGTGGACCCGCACCACACCGTCGAAGACACCGCCATCGCGGTCGGCCAGGCGCTGCGCGAGGCGCTCGGCGACAAGGCGGGCATCCGGCGCTTCGGCGACGCCCTGGTGCCGCTGGACGAGACGCTGGTGCAGGCCGCGGTGGACCTGTCCGGGCGACCCTACGTCGTCCACACCGAGCCCGAGGTCGTCGAGCTGATCGGCACCTACGACACCACGCTGACCCGCCACATCTGGGAGTCCTTCACCGCGAGCGCGCAGGTCTGCCTGCACGTCCGGGTGCTCGCCGGGCGCAACGCGCACCACGTGGTCGAGGCGCAGTTCAAGGCGGTGGCCCGGGCGCTGCGCGACGCGGTCGCCCTGGACGCTCGGGTCGCCGGCGTCCCCTCGACCAAGGGCACCCTCGGCACCTGACCCCGACCGCAGTGTGCGTTGACACACCAGACACACCGGGTGACTGGTGTGTCGGCGCACAGTTGATCTTGGTGGGCCGGGCGGGGGACGCGCGATGGTGCGAACGGACGGTTGTCGTCCGCCAGGTGGGCCGGGTTCGGCAAAGACCCGACGCGGGGCGGCGCCGGGTGGCAAGGGTGGACGGATGCGGAGCATGCCTACCCGTGCCGACGTCTCCACCGCCTCGATCCTGGTCCGCGGGCCGCTCGAGCGGGTCCGCGAGGTCGTCGTCCGGCAGGGCCGCGAAGCCTGGATCGCCCCGGCCGGCGAGGGGTGGGTGCTCGTGCTGCCCGACCACCCGGCGGCCGGGCACGTCGTGGACGACGTCGACCCCTACGACCTGGTCGGGCTGGGCCGGGCGATCTGTGACGCCGGGCTCGCCCAGGTGCTGGTCTTCTCCGTCCGCGGCGGTCTCGGCGTGAGCCAGCTGATGTCGCGCGAGCACGACACCGCGTTCGTCGGCTGGCGCTCGGAGGAGTCCGGCGAGCCGGCCGCGTCACGGGTCGAGCCGGACGCGTTCACGTTCTGCTCACGCTTCGGCGTCCCGGAGCGTACGGAGCTGCTGGAGCTGCTGCTCGACGACCGCAGCGGGAGCCCGGAGGCCCGGCTCGCGGCGTTCTGCACCGCGCTCGGCCTGCCCCTCGTGGCCATCGGCGCGACCGCCGACCGGCTGGCACAGGAGCGCCTGCACCTGCCGGCGGTCGAGCGGCAGCGGCGGCGTGGACGCCTCGAGCGGCTCCTCGGCAGGGACTTCACACCGCTGCCGTGGGCCCGGCGCACCTGGGTCATCCGCGCTGCCCACCTGCTCGTGCTGGTCGGCACGCTCGCCTTCTCCGTCGAGGGGTGGGTGCACGACGGGAGCTGGCCGCTCCTCGCTCTCGGCCTCGGTGCCGTCGTCGCACTCACTGCTATCGCGGCCGAGGCTGCCGGCGAGCTGCGGCGGTCGTCGGTGCGCGCGGCGCACCCGGGACGCTCGAAGGTCAGGGTGCCGCGCGACGCGCGCTCGCTGCTCCCGCCCGACGGTCAGTAGTAGCCCGACCGAGGTCTCACCCACCGGTCGCGAGCCGGCCGCCCCGGTAGCCTCGGCGGGGTGAGCCCGTCCCTCCCCACCGTGGTCGTCCTGGACTCCGGGTCGGGCAACCTGCGGTCGGCAGAGCGGGCGCTGACCGCGGCCGGCGCCGACGTCACCGTCACCGCCGAGCTGTCCGCTGCGCTGCACGCGGACGGCCTGGTGGTCCCCGGCGTGGGGGCCTTCGCCGCGTGCATGGCGGGGCTGAAGGGCGTGCGCGGCGACGAGGCGATCGACCGGCGGCTGGCCGGCGGCCGGCCCGTCCTCGGGATCTGCGTCGGCATGCAGGTCCTCTTCGAGCGCGGGCTGGAGCACGGCGTCGAGACCCAGGGCTGCGGCGAGTGGCCGGGCACCGTGGAGCGTCTCGACGCCGCCGTGCTGCCGCACATGGGCTGGAACACCGTGTCGGCCGCCGAGGGGAGCCGCCTGCTGGCCGGCGTCGAGGACGAGCGCTTCTACTTCGTGCACTCCTACGGCGTGCTCGACTGGCAGCTCACCCCGACGCACCCGATGCCCTCTCCGAGGGTGAGCTGGGCCGAGCACGGCAAGCCGTTCGTCGCCGTGGTCGAGAACGGCCCGCTGTCGGCCACCCAGTTCCACCCCGAGAAGTCCGGCGCCGCGGGCGCCCGGCTGCTGCGCAACTGGGTGGGCACCCTGTGAGCAAGGAACGCGCCCGCCGCAGGGCCGAGCGCGAGCAGGCGGCCGCCGCCGGCCGGGAGGCTCGGCAGCGACGAGAGCAGCGTGCGGCCCGCCGGCGCACCGCGACCGCGACCCTGCGCTCCCGGCTGCCGCGGCGCACCCGGTGGCGCGGTCAGCAGGGCCTGCTCGCCCGGCGGCGCAGGATCCAGAACGGCGTGATCCTCGGGCTCTACCTCACCGTGCAGGCCATCGTCTGGCTGGCGACCGACGACCCCTGGATCCGCCTCACCGCCGCCCTGCTCGGCGTCCTGGCCATGCCCGTGCTCGTCACCCTCGCCCTCGACCGGAGGACCCGATGACCGCCGAGCGGACAGCCCGCCTCGAGCTGCTGCCCGCCGTCGACGTCGCCGGTGGGCAGGCTGTCCGGCTGGTGCAGGGCGCCGCCGGCAGCGAGACGTCCTACGGCGACCCGCTGGTGGCCGCGCTCGCCTGGCAGGAGTCCGGCGCCGAGTGGGTCCACCTCGTCGACCTGGACGCCGCCTTCGGCCGGGGGGAGAACCGCGCGCTGCTCGCCGAGGTCGTCGGCCGCCTCGATGTCCGGGTCGAGATGTCGGGCGGCATCCGCGACGACGCCTCGCTCGATGCGGCGCTGGCGACCGGGTGCGCCCGCGTCAACATCGGCACCGCGGCGCTGGAGGACCCCGACTGGTGTGCGCGCGCGATCGCCCGGCACGGCGAGCGCGTGGCGGTCGGTCTGGACGTCCGCGGCACCACCTTGGCCGCCCGCGGCTGGACCGAGGAGGGCGGACAGCTCTACGACGTCCTCGCCCGCCTCGACCGCGACGGCTGCGCGCGCTACGTCGTCACCGACGTGGGTCGTGACGGCACGATGACCGGCCCCAACCTCGACCTGCTGCGCGACGTCTGCGCCGCCACGGACCGCCCGGTGGTCGCGAGCGGCGGGGTGTCCAGCCTCGACGACGTACGCGCCATCGCGACACTCGTGCCGCGGGGCGTCGAGGGCGCGATCGTGGGGAAGGCGCTCTACGCCGGCGCGTTCACCCTGCAGGACGCACTGGCGGCCACCCACCAAGCCGCCTCGGAGGCGACGCGATGAGTGCACGACGCAAGGTATCGAGCGGGGCACCCTGGGAGGCGGTGGTCGGCTACTCGCGCGCCGTCGCCGCCGGGGACCACATCTGGGTGACGGGCTGCGCCTCGATCGTCGAGGGCGAGGTCGTGCACGCGGGCGACATGTACGAGCAGGCCAAGCAGGCGATCGCCAACATCGGGTGGGCCCTGCAGCAGCTCGGCGCGGACCTCGACGACGTCGTCCGCACCCGCATCTTCGTCACCGACATCGACCGCTGGGAGCAGGTGGGGCGCGCGCACGCGGAGGCGTTCGGCGAGACCATGCCGGCCACCTCGATGGTCGAGGTGTCACGGCTGATCGACCCCCGGATGCTGGTCGAGGTGGAGGCGGTGGCCCACAAGCCGGGCTCGGGGTGGTGAGCCCGAGCACCACCGGACTCGCGGTCCGGGTCATCCCGTGCCTGGACGTCGACGCGGGCCGCGTCGTGAAGGGGGTCAACTTCACCGACCTGCGTGATGCCGGCGACCCCGTCGAGATGGCCGCGGTCTACGACGCCGAGGGGGCCGACGAGCTGGTGTTCCTCGACATCTCGGCCTCGAGCTCGTCGCGGGAGACGACCTACGACGTCGTCAGGCGCACCGCGGAGCAGGTCTTCATCCCGCTGACCGTCGGCGGTGGGGTGCGCACCGTCGACGACGTGGACCGGCTGCTGCGGGCGGGCGCGGACAAGGTGGGGGTCAACACGGCGGCCGTCGAGCGTCCCGAGCTAGTCGGTGAGATCGCGCAGCGGTTCGGCGCACAGGTGCTGGTCCTGTCCGTCGACGCGCGCCGGTCCGGAGGTACGCCCGGAAGCCCCCGCACGGCGTCCGGCTTCGAGGTGACCACGCACGGCGGCCGGACCGGCACCGGCATCGACGCGGTGGACTGGGCACGGCGCTGCGCGGCGGCCGGTGCCGGGGAGATCCTGCTCAACTCGATGGACGCCGACGGCACCAGGGCCGGCTACGACCTGGAGATGGTCCGCGCCGTGCGGGCCGCCGTGGACGTGCCGGTCGTCGCCAGCGGGGGAGCGGGCGCTCTGGAGCACTTCGCTCCGGCCGTCGACGCCGGCGCCGATGCGGTGCTGGCCGCGAGCGTGTTCCACTTCGGCCAGCTGCGGGTCGGTGAGGTCAAGGACGCCCTGCGGGCCGGTGGTCACACCGTCCGCTGAGGATCGGCCCGGGTCACCGGCTGTTGCTGTTGCCCGCCAGCGGCACCTTGACGAGCTCGTTCGACAGGTTGCTGGAGACCCACACGGTGCTGCCGTCGCCGGCGACGATCGGCGGGAAGTCGCCGACCCTCCAGTCCCGGGTCTTGCGACCCGATGCGCCGTCGAAGGACACCACCCGGTCGGCGTCGGGGGCTGCCGCCCAGACGTCGCCGCCGACGACAGCGAGGCCGAGGGTGGCTGCCGGCAGGGGCGCCCGGGACCGGACAGCGCCGGACTGCGGGTCAAGGCGCAGCAAGGCGGGTTCCTCCTTGAGCCCGACCCAGACTGTCCCGGCGCTGGCCACCGTCCCGACGGTGGGACCGCCCACGTCGACCGAGGAAGGGTCGCCACCGTCCAGCGGGACGCGGGTCACGACCGGAGCGCGGCTGTCGGTCACCCAGGCGGCGTCCGCCGTGACGCTGACGTCGTATGGCAGCGCCGCATCGGGGAGCGCCACCGATCGAGTGGTCTCTCCCGTCGCGGCGTCGATCTGCAGGAGCCGGGTGCCCGCCGTCGCCCAGATCGAACTGCCTGCTGCTGTCAGCCCGCGCGGCCCCGGCGCCGTGGTCGGCACGCTGTGGACCAGCCGACCGTCGGCGGGGTCGATGGCGACGACCCGGTTGTCGTTGGGCAGCGAGACCCACAGGAGCCCGCCGGCAGGCTGCACGTCGAACGGGATGCTGGGCAGCTCGCCGACCCGGGTGACGATGTCGGTCGCGGTGTCCACCCGGGCGATGGACCCGGTCCCCAGGGCCACCCAGAGCACGTCGCCGTCAGCGGTCACCCGCGACGGTGCACCCCCCAACGCGATCCGGGTGGTCCCGCGCGGCTCGACCGACGTGACCCGGCGGCCGTCCTCGGCCGGCGGGCCGTCGGCGTCCCGCTGCCCGCCACCGGAGAGTCCGACGGCGGCCACCAGGACGACGGCCGCGGCGGCGGCTCCGACTGCGGCGCCGCGGCGTTGGCGCCGTCGCGCCCGGAGCCGGTCGGGGAACCGGGCCACGGCGCCGGCGGGGTCGACGGACAGGCCGTCCACCTCGCGGTGCAGCGCGGCGGCGAGGTCGCGGTCCAGGCCGGTCATCCGGGCACCACCGACTGGGTCGCGGCGAGAGCGTGGACCGCACGGGACGCGTGCGACTTCACCGACCCGGGGCTGATCCCGAGCGTGTCGGCGATCTCGGCCTCGCTGAGGTCGAGGTAGTAGCGCAAGACGATCACCTCTCTCTGCCGGCGGGGGAGCCGGCGCACGGCCGCGGCCAGGGTCCGGTCGTCGTGCCTGGCCAGTGCCACCGCCTCGGCGGACGGGTCGGTGCCCGGACGCTGCGGCCGGTCGACGAGGCGCTGCACCCTCCGGCGACGCAGCTTGCTGCGCGCTCCGTTGAGGACGCTGGAGCGCAAGTACCGGAACGACTCCTCCGGGTCCCGCAGCCCCCGCCACCGCAGCCGGAGGCCGACGAAGGCGTCCATGACGACGTCCTCTGCCGTCTCCTTGTCGTCCACCAGCAGCATCGCCGTGCGGACGAGACGGTCGTAGTACGTCGCGAAGTAGCCGACGATCGCGGCGTCGCGGTCGGTGTCGGGATCGGCCGCGTCGGTGCCTGTGGCGCTGCCGCGCAGCTCGGTCACCTACCCACTGTGGCCAGACCGGCGGAGAGGCGCCAGAGCGAGCTCTCGCCCTGGTTGGCGACCCACACCAGACCGTCGGCGGCGAGGATCCCCAGCGGCTGCCGGCCGACGGTGAAGCGGCCGAGCAGCTCCCCGGAGGGGGCCAGTCGGGCGACGGTGCCGTCCTCGTACTGCGTGACCCACACTTCGTCGCCCACGGTCGCAGCGCCGTAGCCGACGCCGGGGAGCTCGACCACGTCGACCGGCCGGAACCGTTCCCGGCTCAGCACGGTGGCGCTCGGCTGGTCGGTGTGCAGCACCCAGACCTGCTGGGCGGTCACGGCTACCCCGATGGTCGGACCCACCGTGGTCGCCGTTCCCACCAGGTGTCCGTCCTCGTCGAGGCTGGCCACCTCGGCCAGCGTCCGGTTGGTCACCACCACCGAGGAGCCGTTCAGCGCGAGCTGGGCCGCCTCGCCTCCCACCGTGGTCACGCTCAGGCGGCGCAGCGACCTCGGGTCGAGCCGGACGACCTTGTCGCCGGCCGTCACCCACACCGCGTCCAGCGCGGCGAGCACGCCGCGGACCGGGCCGGGCATCGGCAGTGCCCGGGTCCGCTTCCCGGACCGCTCGTCGTAGACGAGGACCCGGCTCGCCCGGTTGTCGCCGGCGAAGACCTGCCCGCCGATCGCGGTGGCCTCGGACAGCGCGGACCCCGCCTCTGCCAGCAGCCGGACCCGCATCCCGTCGACCCGGTTGACGGCCCCGGTCATCGAGGCCACCCAGACCGAACCCGCTCCCGCGGCGACCCGGTGCGGGGCGAACCCGACGCTCAAGACGTCGTGGGGGACTGCGGTCGCGGCCGGCCAGGAGGGCGCCATAGACGGTGTCGCGCCGGAACCGGTCGAGCTGGGGCGGGCCGACGTCCCTGCCTGTGACGCGCCCGAGCAGGCCGCGGTCAGCAGGGCGAGACCCAGGGCGATGACCGGCACCGGGCCGGCGAGGTGCGTCGTCATGCCACCAGTGACGTCCGGGCCGCGGATCGGTTGTCCCGCAGGTCTGGCCGGCCGCGGCGTACCGAAATCGACCTAACGTGGCCAGGTCCCCTCTAGGCAGGACAAAGCATGACGTCTAGCATCCGCCGGGCAAGGGATCCGAGGGACGAGCCGGAGGAGTGGGCATGAGGAAGCCGAGACTGCGGTCGGTGCTGTCGCTGTCGGTAGCGCTGGCCGCGGCGACGACGATGGGTGCGTCGGCGCCGCAGGTGGCGGCCGCCGGGGGCGCGTTCTGCGACCCGCAGGTCGACGCCCAGGTTCAAGCGGGTGGCGTGGTCGCCGCCCGTGGCGGCACCGTCCGCGAGCCCGACACCGGCCAGGTCCACCAGGACCTGCCCAAGTCGGCGAAGGGCGAAGCGGGCCCGAACTTCACGGCGACCGTGCCGGTCTACTTCCACATCGTCACTGACGGTGCCATCGGGGCCTTGACCGACAAGCAGGTGGCGGCACAGATCGCCGTGCTCAACAACAACTTCGCCGGCCGGGAGGGTGGCGACAGGACCGGCTTCTCCTTCGAGCTCGCCGGCGTCACCCGCACCGACAACGCCGACTGGTTCTACGCCGGCATCGGCGGCACCAACGAGCACACGATGAAGCAGACGCTGCGCCAAGGCGGGACCGACGCCCTGAACCTCTACTCCACCACGGCCGGCGCCTACCTCGGCTGGGCCTACCTCCCCGACATCCTCACCAAGTCGGCCCAGGCCTACCTCGACGGCGTCGTCTTCGACTGGGAGTCCATCCCGGGGACGTCGGACACGTACGCCGGCAGGTACGACCAGGGCGAGACGGCCACCCACGAGGTCGGGCACTGGCTGAACCTGGAGCACACGTTCTACGGCGGCTGCAACGCCAACGGCGACTACGTCGCCGACACCCCGGCGCAGAAGACCCCGACGAGCGGCTGCCCCGAAGGCAAGGACACCTGCAAGGAGCCGGGCCTGGACCCGATCCACAACTACATGGACTACTCCTACGACTCCTGCTACACGGAGTTCACGGCCGGCCAGACGCAGCGGATGCAGGACGCCTGGCTGTTCTACCGCGCCTAGCCGACTAGCCGCTGACCGGCCGCCGTCGACTCGGCGGCGGCCGGTTGCGGTGCGCGTCGAGCCAGTGTCCCCGGTGCCGTCACACCTCGAGCGAGGTGGCGGTCAGGGCGGCAACGGCCGCCGGCTCGCCGGTGACCTCGACGACGGCGTGGTCGCGCCGGCCGAAGACGTAGAGCAGCAGCTCCAGCGGCTCCCCGGTCACGGTCGCCACCGGCTCGCCCTTGGCCGCGACGAGGGTCGTCCGCGCTGCGTCGGAGCGGCGCAGCACCACGCCGGCGTCCGCGGACCGGAACGCCAGCGAGGCCCGGCCGCGCACGGCCCGCCACAGCGAGTCCTGCACCTTGTGCGGCAGCACCCGGGGCGCCCAGCCGGGCTGTGCGCGACGTACGTCCTCGTGGTGCACGACGTACTCCGTCGTGTTGAAGAACCGGTCCCAGCCCGGCAGCGCGAAGGGTGAGAGCCGTCCCGGGCCGGTGCGCACCAGCTCGACCAGCTCGTCGTAGGGCCGCTCCGCGTAGCCCGCCTGCACCTTGTCCGTCCAGCCGGACAGGGCCGGCACGGCGACGCCGGGCGTCGCGTCCGGCCGACGCTCGCGGACCGCGAGGTGCGCCGCCAGGTCGCGGGTCGACCAACCCTCGCAGAGTGTGGCGGCGTCCGGCCCGAGCTCGGCGAGCAGCTCGGCCGTCGCTGCGCGTTCCCTGGTTGCGATCGACACCCGACGAGCGTACGTCGTCAGGTCCATGCGGCAGGCTGGGGGAGTGACCGACCAGCCCGCCGCGACCGCACCGGCCGCCACCGCGACGACACGCTGCGTCGCGGGCTCGGGCTGCTCGTGCGCGCGGTCCGCCACGAGCCGCGCATCTTCGCGGTCGCCGTCGGCGGCAGCGCTGTCTACGGCGTCATGACGGTGGCCTCGGCCTGGGTGCTCGGCAGGGTCACCGACCGGGTGATCGTCCCGGCCTTCGACGAGGGGCGCACGACGACGGCCGCCCTCGTCGGTGCGGCGCTGGCGATCGTCGGTGTCGCGGTGCTCAAGGCGGCCGGCATCGTGGCGCGGCGGCTGGGTGCGGGCGTGATGCAGTACCGGCTGCAGGCGAGGTACCGCCGGGAGGTGACCCGGCAGTACCTGCGGCTGCCGCTGTCGTGGCACCAGCGGCACCCGACCGGGCAGCTGCTCTCCAACGCCAACGCCGACGTCGAGGCGGTGTGGTTCCCGATCGCGCCGCTCCCGATGGCGGTCGGCGTGCTGGTCATGCTGGCCGTCGCAGGCGTGGCGCTCGTGCTGACCGACCCCGTGCTGTCCCTGGTGGGCTTCCTCGTCTTCCCGGCGATCTTCGCGCTCAACGTCGTGTACCAGCGCAAGCTCTCGCCGCTGGCCACCCGGGCTCAGCAGCTGCGCGCCGAGGTCAGCGGCGTCGCGCACGAGTCCTTCGACGGCGCCCTCGTGGTCAAGACGCTGGGTCGCGAGGCCGAGGAGACCGAGCGGTTCGCCGGCTCGGCCGACGAGCTGCGGGACGCGCAGATCGCGGTCGGCCGGGTCCGGGGGATGTTCGACCCGGCCCTGGAGGCGTTGCCGACGCTGGGGGTTCTCGCGGTGCTGTGGGTCGGCACGGCACGTGTGGTCGCAGGCGACATCCCTCCGGGCGACCTGGTGCAGGTCGCCTACCTCTTCACCATCCTCGCGTTCCCGGTCCGGGCCATCGGCTGGGTGCTGGGCGAGCTGCCGCGCAGCGTCGTCGGGTGGGACCGGGTGTCCCGGGTGCTCGACGCCACCGGCGGCCTGACCTACGGGACCGCCGAGCTCGACGCCGAGGGACCGGCGGTGCTCGGTGTGCAGGGCGTGCGGTTCGCCTACGACGACACCGAGGTGCTGCACGACGTCACCTTCACCGTCGAGGCCGGCCGTACGGTCGCCGTCGTCGGTCCGACCGGCTCCGGCAAGTCCACCCTCACGACGCTGCTGGTGCGGCTCGTCGATCCCACGACCGGAGAGGTGCTGCTCGACGACGTCGACCTTCGGGCCGTGGCGCGAGGCGGGGTCGCGGGCGCGGCGGCCGTCGTGCCGCAGCAGGCGTTCCTCTTCGACGACACGGTGCGGGGCAACGTGACGCTCGGGCTCGACCTGACCGACGAGGCGGTGCTGGCGGCGCTGCGGGTGTCGCAGGCGGACCGGTTCGTCGATGCCCTCCCGGACGGGCTGGACACGCGGATCGGCGAGCGAGGGATGACGCTGTCGGGCGGCCAGCGGCAGCGGCTGGCGCTGGCCCGGGCCGTCGTCCGCGAGCCGCGGCTGCTCGTGATGGACGACGCCACCTCAGCGGTGGACCCGCGGGTGGAGCAGGCGATCCTGGCCGCGCTGCGCAATCCGGTGCACGGGCCACGGCCGACGGTCGTCGTGGTCGCCTACCGCAAGGCGACGATCGCGCTCGCCGACGAGGTGGTCTACGTCGAGAACGGCCGGGTGCTGGACCGCGGCACGCACGACGAGCTGCTCACCCGGTCGGCCGGCTACCAGCGGCTCATCACGGCGTACGAGCGCGAAGAGGCCGAGCGGGCCGCCATCGCGGCCGAGGAAGAGAGGTCCTCGCCCGCCTAGCTGCTCGAGGGCTGAGCGGCGAAGCCCTCGCCCACAGCGGCGGCCAGCTCGCGGTAGGCCTCGATCGTGGTCTCGTCGAGCTCGTCGAGGGCCAGCACGCCGCCGGCCTCGAGGTGCGGGTCGTAGGGGATCGTCACGACCGCCCGGCAGCGCGAGGCGAAGTGGTCCTCGAGCTGCAGCACGTCGACGATGCCGCCGCCAGGCCGCACCGAGGAGATGACGACGACGGCGTTGCGCGCCAGCTGGTCGAGGCCGTGGGCCTCGAGCCAGTCCAGAGTCGCGCTCGCGCTGCGTGCCCCGTCCAGGGAGGCGGAGCTGACGACGACGAGCGAGCTGGCCAGACCGAGCACGCCGCGCATGGCGTCGTGCAGCAGCCCGGTGCCGCAGTCGGTGAGCACCAGGTTGTAGAAGCGCTCGAGGGTGTCGAGCGTGTCGATGTAGTCCTGCTCGCTCAGCGCGGAGGACGCACCGGGATCGGAGTCGGAGGCGAGGACCTCGAGGCGCGTCGGCGACTGCGAGGTGAAGGCCCGGACGTCGCCGTAGCGGGTGATCTCGGCGCGGTTCTGCAGCAGGTGCCGGATGGTCGCGCCGGACTCGCGGACCACGCGCTCACCGAGCGTCCCGCGGTCCGGGTTGGCGTCGACCGCGATGACCCGGTCGCCGCGCAGGCTGGCGAACATCGACCCGAGCGCGGCGGTCGTGGTGGTCTTGCCGACGCCGCCCTTCAGCGAGATGACGGCCACCCGGTGGCTGCCTCGCACGGGCGTTCGCGCTGCGGCGAGCTGGTCGGCGCGGCGCCGGTCCTCCGCGGACGGGCCGAGGTTGACCTTCCCGCCAGTGGCGCTCAGGACCCGCTTGCGCCAGCCGGTCTGCGGGCGGGGGCGCCGGGTGTGGAGCACGGTGTCCGCGGTCAGCGACTCGGCGCCGCTGCCGTCGGTGGCCGGGACCGGCGGCAGGTCCCAGTGGCGCTCCGGCTCGGTGCGCTCGATGCGGGTGTACGGGGCCGGAGCCGGTGTGGCGGGGGCAGCCACCGCGTCGCGCTCCGGCTCGGCGGCCGGTGCTGCCTCGGCGACCGGTGTGCCTCGGCGACCGGGGCGGGCGCGGCGTGCCGGGAGACGAAGGTCTCCTCGACTCCGGAGACCACGGGGTGCTCGCCGGTGAGGTCCACCACGACGGTCTCGGTGGTCACCCCGAGGTCGTAGGCCGGGATGCTGCCGGTGTCGCCCAACGGGTCGCCGGCGTAGGTCGAGTCGTCGGAGAACCACGAGGGCTCCGGCGGCTCAGGTGGCTCACGGAGCTCGGCCGCGTCGTCGGTCTGGTCCGGCGCGTCCGGCCAGGCCTCGTCGCGTTGCCAGCTGTCGTCGCCGAACAGGCTGCCGCCACGCCCGGTCGTCTCGTCGTGTCGAGCCATCGGGCCAGCCTAGCGACCGGATCGTCGAGGTCCGTCCCCTGACTTTCCCCGACTAGGCCAGACGGGTGAACGGAGCGTGCGCGTGGCCGCCTGGCACGATCGAGCCGATGAGCACCATCGCCGGCACGGCCAGCGCCGACGCGCAGCGCGACCAGCCGGGCGCGTGGGCGACGCTGCGTCGCGGCCTGGCCCTGTCGCCGGAGTTCGTGGCCGGGCTGCCGGGCACCCTGGCGCTCGCGCTGGTCGCCACCGTCGGCCGGGTCCTGGTGCCGATCGCCGTGCAGCAGACCATCGACAAGGGGCTGATGGGGCCGGGCGGCCCGGACACCGACCGCGTGCACCTCGCCGTCCTTCTCGCTGCCGGGGCGACCCTGGTGACCGCGGTGGCGGCGTACCTGCTCAACGTGCGGCTCTTCCGCACCACCGAGTCCGGGCTGGCCACCCTTCGGGTGCGCGCCTTCCGCCACGTGCACGACCTCTCGGTGCTCACCCAGAACGCCGAGCGCCGCGGGTCGCTGGTGTCGCGGGTGACCAGCGACGTGGACACCATCTCGACCTTCATGCAGTGGGGCGGCCTGCTGATGGTGGTCAGCATGGGCCAGCTCGTGGTGGCGACGGTGCTGATGGCGTTCTACTCGTGGCAGCTCACGGTGCTGGTGTGGGTGTGCTTCCTGCCGCTCTTCCTTCTGCTGCGCACCTTCCAGAGGCGGGTGTCGGGCGCCTACGGCACGGTCCGCGAGCGGGTGGGCGACCTGCTCGGGGCGGTGTCGGAGTCGGTGGTCGGGGCCTCGACCGTGCGGGCGTACGGCATCGAGGAGCGGACCGGGCGCCGGATCGACGGTGCGATCGAGCGGCACCGCTCGGCGGCGACACGAGCACAGGCCCTGGTGGCAGCTGACCTTCTCCACCGGCGAGGTGGTGGCAGGCCTCGCGAACGCCGCTGTGGTCGTCGTCGGCATCAAGCTCGGCATAGGCGGCTCGCTGACGGTGGGCGAGCTGCTCGCGTTCCTCTTCCTGGTGACGCTCTTCGTCGGGCCGGTGCAGATCGGCACCGAGGTGCTCAACGAGGCGCAGAACGCGATCGCGGGCTGGCGGCGGGTGCTCGGTGTGCTGGACACGCCGGCCGACGTGGCCGACCCCGGTGCGACCGGCGTCGTGCTCGACCGCGGGCCGATCGACGTGCGCTTCGACGACGTGTCCTTCGCCTACCCGGGCGGGCCGGTGGTGCTCTCGCACGTCGATGTCGTGCTCGCCCCGCGGTCCCGGGTGGCGGTGGTGGGGGAGACCGGGTCGGGCAAGACGACCTTCGCCAAGCTGCTGACCCGGCTGATGGACCCGGTGTCGGGCAGGGTGCTGGTCGACGGGGTGGACCTGCGGTCGGTGAGCTTCGAGTCGCTGCGGTCGCGGATCGTGATGGTGCCGCAGGACGGCTTCCTCTTCGAGGGGTCGATCGCTGAGAACGTGCGGCTCGGCCTGCCGTCGGCGGATGACTCCGACGTCGAGCTCGCGTTCGTCGAGCTGGGGCTCGCCGACTGGCTCGGCGGGCTGGCGCACGGCCTGGCGACCGACGTCGGCCAGCGGGGCGAGCAGCTCTCCGCGGGCGAGCGCCAGCTCGTGGCGCTCGCCCGGGCGTACCTCGCGGATCCCGATCTCCTGGTGCTGGACGAGGCAACCTCCTCGGTCGATCCGGGCACCGAGGTGCGGATCGCCCGGGCGCTCGAGGGGCTGACCCGCGGCCGCACCGCGCTGACGATCGCGCACCGGCTCTCGACCGCCGAGGTCGCCGACGAGGTGCTGGTCTTCGATGCGGGGGTGCTGGTGGAGCGCGGTCGGCACGCCGACCTGCTCGACCTCGGCGGGTTCTACACGCGGCTGCACGCGTCCTGGGCGGCGCAGCACCGGGTGTGACACGCGAGGATGGCCGGATGAGCGAGACCTCCGCGGCGTCCCCCTCGGCGCTCGACCCTGCAGTCGCCGCCCGGCTCAAGCGCGACGGGGACGGGCTGGTGGCCGCCGTCGTGCAGCAGGCGGGCACCGGTGAGGTGCTGATGGTCGGCTGGATGGACGACGAGGCGCTGCACCGGACCCTGACGACCGGCCGGACGACCTTCTGGAGCCGCAGCCGCGGCGAGTACTGGCGCAAGGGGGACACGTCGGGCCACCTGCAGCACGTCCGCGAGGTGCGGCTGGACTGCGACGGCGACGCGCTGCTCGTCGTGGTCGACCAGGTGGGCGCGGCCTGCCACACCGGTGCCCGGTCGTGCTTCGACGCCGACGTCCTGCTGCCTGGCGAGACGGCCTAGCAAGATCGTTTGCGACGTCACGGACCGCCGACACGCCGGCATGACCGCGTGTCGCACGGCCGGACGTCGCGAACGATCAGCAGGGTGCCGCGGCGCACCCCCCAGAATGTGCGTCATGCCGTCGCCCGCCGCCCCGGACGCCCTCGATCTCGAGACCTTCCGCGAGCTCGCCAAGGACCGTCGGGTCATCCCGGTCTGCCGGCGCCTGCTCGCGGACGGCGAGACGCCGGTCGGGCTCTACCGCAAGCTCGGTGGCGGCCGGACCGGCACGTTCCTGCTCGAGTCGGCCGAGCACGGCCGGGTGTGGTCGCGCTACTCCTTCATCGGGGTGCGGTCGCACGCCACGCTGACCGAGCGCGACGGGCAGGCGCACTGGCTCGGCGACGCACCCGTCGGCGTCCCCACCAGCGGTGACCCGCTGGCCGCTCTCCGGGCGACCGTCGAGACGTTGCACACCCCGCGGCTCGACGGTCTCCCGCCGCTCACCGGCGGTCTCGTCGGCGTGATCGGCTACGACGCCGTACGCCGCCTGGAGAGACTCCCCGACAGCACCGTCGACGACCTGCACGTCCCGGAGCTGGCGATGATGCTGGCCACCGACCTGGCGGTGCTCGACCACGCCGACGGCTCCGTCCTGCTCATCGCCAACGCCATCAACTACGACGACACCGACGAGCGGGTCGACTGGGCGTGGACCGACGCGGTCGAGCGCCTCGACCGGATGACCGCCGACCTGGCCGCCCCGGCGCCGTCGACCGTGGCAGTCGCTGACCCGGGCGTCGCCCCGGCGTACGACCGGGGGACCTCCAGCGACGACTACCGGCGCGCCGTCGAGCACGCCAAGGCCGAGATCCGCCGCGGCGAAGCCTTCCAGATCGTCGTCAGCCAGCGCTTCGCCATGCCGACCGCGGCCGACCCGCTCGACGTCTACCGGATGCTGCGGGCGACCAACCCGAGCCCGTACATGTACCTGTTGCGCTTCGACGGCTTCGACGTCGTCGGGTCCAGCCCCGAGGCGCTGGTCAAGGTGAGCGACGGCCGGGCGATGATGCACCCGATCGCCGGCACCCGGTGGCGGGGAGCGACGCCCGAGGAGGACGCGGCGCTGGCGGCCGAGCTGCTCGCCGACCCGAAGGAGCGGGCCGAGCACCTGATGCTCGTCGACCTCGGCCGCAACGACCTCGGCCGGGTGTGCGCGGCGGGCACCGTCGAGGTCGTCGACTTCATGTCGGTCGAGCGCTACAGCCACGTCATGCACATCGTGAGCACCGTCGTGGGGCAGGTCGCCGCCGGCCGCACCGCGTTCGACGTGCTGACCGCCTGCTTCCCGGCCGGCACCCTCTCCGGTGCGCCGAAGCCGCGTGCCATGGAGATCATCGACGAGCTCGAGCCGACCCGGCGCGGGGTCTACGGCGGCTGCGTCGGCTACCTCGACTTCGCCGGCGACTCCGACACGGCGATCGCGATCCGCACCGCCTACCTGCGCGACGGCATCGCCTACGTCCAGGCGGGCGCCGGCATCGTCGCCGACTCGGACCCGGCGGCCGAGGACACCGAGTGCCTCAACAAGGCGATGGCGGTGCTGCGGGCGGTGGCCACGGCGGGAACTCTGCGGCCGCCGGCATGAGGCGCGCACCCGTCGCGGCCTGACTGTCGCCGTTGCCGCGCTGGGCGGAGTGCTGTTGCTGGTCGCCGAGCCCGGGGTCGGGCTGGTGGCGCTCGCGGGCACCGGCGCCGCCCTCCTGCTGCAGCCCCGGCCTCGTCGGGCGATGGCCGCGTTGCTGGCCGTCGTGGGCCTGGTGACCGCCGTCGTCGGCGTGGCCTCGGGCGGGGTGCTGCTCGGTGCCGGGGGCGCGCTGCTGGCCGGTGCGGGCGTCCTCGCGGCCGTCCGGTCGGACCGGTGGCCCGCGCCGCGCCGAGGCGACCGGGACCGGGCGCGACCCCCGGCGAGCGCCCAGGGTGAGCGCCCCGACGACCCCGCGCACCCGGGCTCTCCGGCCGACACCTGGGCCGCTCTGGACCGCGGCGAGGACCCCACGGCCTGACTCCTGGCAGAATCCCGGCAGGATCCAGGCAGGATCCAGCAAACGGCGGCTCGCAGGTCCCGGGGCCGGCCCGCGAAAAGGAGAGCCATGTCGGCAAGCCACGGCAACACCCCTGCCGCGTGGACGGCCGTGACCATCATGTTCGTCGGCTTCCTGATCAGTGGCATCGCGCTGCCGATCGAGGCCCCGTGGCTCTTCTTCGTGGGGCTCGGCGTCGTGGCGCTGGGCGCGGTCGTCGGCAAGGTGATGCAGATGATGGGCATGGGCAACACGGTCACCTACAAGGACGAGCGTGACCCGGAGTACGACGACCGTGGCTCCTCCAGCACGGCCTGACGCGACCAGCACCACCAGCACGACCAGCACGGCTTCCTGACACCCACCCAGAGGGGGACCCGCCCACGTGAGTGACACCGGCAGCAACGACCCGTACGACCCCAACCGCCCGCCCGGCTCGGGGGACTCGACCCCGCCGCCGCCCCCGCCCAGCCAGCCCAGCCAGCCGCAGTGGGGGACCAACCCGCCGCCGGCACCGGGGTGGCGGTGAGTGGCCCGGCGGCCAGCAGCCGGGCCAGCCGCAGTACGGCCAGCCGCAGTACGGCAGCCCCTACGGTCAGCCGGCCGGCACCCCGCCGCCGAACTACCTGGTGTGGGCGATCCTGTCCACGGTGCTCTGCTGCCTGCCGCTGGGCATCGCGTCCATCGTCTACGCCGCGCAGGTCAACGGGAAGTACCAGGCCGGCGACCTCGCCGGCGCGCAGGAGTCCTCGCGCAAGGCGAAGCAGTTCGCCATCTGGGGCGCGGTGGCCGGCATCGTGCTCGGGGTGCTCTACCTCCTGCTGGTCATCGCGCTCAGCGCTGGGAGCGACTGAGCGCCGGCGGCGTGGCAGTGACAGCCAGCCTCGAACGGCACCGGATGGCGCCGCCCTGGACGACCAGGGCGGCACCGCTCGGCGTCGCGGCGCTCGCGGCGGCCGCGGTCGGCTACGTCGCGGCCGTCGACCCGAACGAGTCGGGGCACTACCCGACGTGTCCGTTCCTGGCGGTCACCGGTCTCTACTGCCCGGGCTGCGGCGCGTTGCGCGCGACCCACGCGCTGGCGCACGGGGACCTCGGCGCGGCGTTCGGTCTCAACCTGCTGGCGGTCCTCGCCGTGCTGCCGCTCGTCGTGGTCTGGGTGAGATGGCTGCGCCGGTCATGGACCGGGCGACGGCGCAGCACTGCCGCACCGGCCGTCCTCATCTGGGTGCTGCTCGGCGCCGTGGTCGCGTTCGGTGTGCTGCGCAACGTGCCGGCCCTCTCGTGGCTCGCACCCTGACCGACGGACCAGCGCGATTCGGCCGGTAGGACGTCCACGGTTACGCTGACCGCACTGCCGTGCGGATCTCGGCCAGCAGAGCGCGGCGAGAACGGCGAGGCGACGACCGGAGGGGACCCACCACGTGAGCGTGCTCGACGACATCCTGGTCGGCGTGCACGCCGACCTGGCCGAGCGCCAGGCGCGGGTCAGCCTCGACGAGCTCAAGTCGCTCGCCGCGCGGGTGCCCGACTGCCGCAACCCGGTGCCGCTGCTCAAGGCCGACGGGGTCGCAGTCATCGCGGAGGTCAAGAGGTCCAGCCCGTCCAAGGGGACGCTGGCGGACATCTCCGACCCGGCGGCCCTGGCAGCCGACTACGAGGCGGGTGGCGCCGCGGTCATCAGCGTGCTCACGGAGCGGCACCGCTTCGGCGGGAGCCTCGACGACCTGGTCGCGGTGCGCCGGTCGGTCGACGTCCCCGTGCTGCGCAAGGACTTCATCGTCACCAGCTACCAGCTCTGGGAGGCGCGCGTCCACGGCGCCGACCTCGCACTGCTCATCGTCGCGGCCCTCGAGCAGACCGCGCTGGTCTCGCTGGTGGAGCGCGCCACCTCGCTGGGGCTCACGCCGCTGGTCGAGTGCCACACCGTCGAAGAGGTGCAGCGCGCCGTCGACGCCGGAGCCACGGTCGTCGGCATCAACGCGCGCGACCTGCGCACCCTCGAGGTCGACCGCGGCACCTTCGCGCGACTCGCGCCACACGTGCCGGAGAGCAGTGTCTGCATCGCCGAGTCGGGCGTGCGCGGTCCGCACGACGTCATCGAGTACGCCCGGGCCGGTGCCGACGCGGTCCTGGTCGGCGAGTCCCTCGTCACCGACCGGGACCCGCGCGACGCCGTGCGGGACCTGGTCGCGGCCGGCGCCCACCCGGCGCTGCGGCACCACAACCGGTGACGGGCAGGCGGCCGGCATGACCAGCACAACGCACGACCCCGAGGGTCACGGTCCCGACGCCCACGGCCACTTCGGCACCTACGGCGGCCGCTTCGTCCCCGAGGCCCTCGTGGCCGCCCTCGACGAGCTGGCCGCGGCCTACGAGAAGGCCCGCCACGACGACGCCTTCCAGGCCGAGCTGCGCGACCTGCACGAGCACTACACCGGCCGGCCCAGCCCGCTGACCGAGGTGCGGCGCTTCGCCGAGCACTGCGGCGGCGCCCGGGTCCTCCTCAAGCGCGAGGACCTCAACCACACCGGCTCGCACAAGATCAACAACGTGCTGGGCCAGGCGCTGCTGACCCGCGGGATGGGCAAGCGCCGGGTCATCGCCGAGACCGGCGCCGGCCAGCACGGCGTCGCGACCGCCACGGCGGCCGCCCTGCTCGGCCTCGAGTGCACGGTCTACATGGGCGAGGAGGACACCCGGCGCCAGGCGCTGAACGTCGCCCGGATGCGGCTGCTGGGTGCCGAGGTCGTCCCCGTCGACGCCGGCAGCAAGACGCTCAAGGACGCCATCAACGAGGCGATGCGCGACTGGGTCACCAACGTCGACCACACGCACTACGTGCTCGGCACGGTGACCGGGCCGCACCCCTTCCCGTCGATGGTGCGCGACTTCCAGCGGATCATCGGCGACGAGGCGCGCGCGCAGGTGCTCGAGTGGACCGGTGCGCTGCCGGACGCCGTCGTGGCGTGCGTCGGCGGCGGCTCCAACGCGATGGGCATCTTCACCGCCTTCCTCGACGACGCAGACGTCCGGCTCTACGGCTTCGAGGGCGGCGGCGAGGGCGTCGACTCGGGGCGGCACTCGGCGCGGATGGCGGGGGGCTCGCCGGGCGTGCTGCACGGCACGAGGACGTACGTCCTGCAGGACTCGATGGGCCAGACAGTCCCCTCCCACTCGGTGTCGGCCGGTCTGGACTACCCCGGCGTCGGGCCGCAGCACGCCTGGCTGCACGACACCGGCCGGGCGACGTACGCCCCGGTCACCGACACCGAGGCGATGGACGCCTTCGCGCTGCTGTGCCGGACCGAGGGGATCATCCCGGCGATCGAGAGCGCACACGCGCTGGCGGGCGCGATGACCGTCGGCCGCGAGCTGGGCGCCGGCGCGACGCTCCTGGTGAACCTGTCGGGCCGCGGCGACAAGGACGTGGACACCGCAGCCGCCTGGTTCGGCGTCGTCAGCGACCGCGCGATCGTCGAGTCGGCCGCCGCCGTGGTGACAGCGCCCGACGGGGCCGCCGGCCATGGCTGGTGAGCCGGCGATGACCGACTCGCGGACGACCCGGCTCGACGACGTGCTCTCCGCTGCCCGCGCGGAGAACCGTGCCGTGCTCGTCGGCTACCTCCCGGCGGGCTACCCGTCCGTCGACGGCGCCGCCGAGGCGCTGACCGCCATGGTGCGCGGCGGGGTGGACGTCGTCGAGATCGGCCTGCCCTACTCCGACCCGCTGATGGACGGCCCGACGATCCAGGCCGCGGTCGAGGTCGCCTTGCAGCGCGGCACCACCACCGACGACGTGCTGACGACGGTGCGCGCCGTCGCCGCCACCGGCGCACCGGCGCTGGTCATGACCTACTGGAACCCGATCGAGCGCTACGGCGCCCGCCGCTTCGCCGACGCCATGGTCGAGGCCGGCGGGTCGGCGGTCATCACCCCGGACCTGATCCCGGACGAGGCGGGTCGCGACCCGTCCGACTGGCTGGGCGCCACCGATGCGACCGGGCTCGGCCGGGTCTTCCTGGTCGCGCCGTCGTCGACCGACGAGCGGATCCGGATGACGGCCGAGCAGTGCCGCGGCTTCGTCTACGCCGCGTCGCTGATGGGTGTCACCGGTGCGCGGGCCTCCGTCGGCGACGCCGCGGCCAGCCTGGTGTCACGGGTGCGGGCAGTCAGTGACACGCCGGTCTGCGTCGGCCTCGGAGTCTCGACCGGCGACCAGGCCGCGGAGGTCGCGGCCTTCGCCGACGGGGTCATCGTCGGCTCGGCGTTCGTCCGCGCGATGCTCGACGCGGCAGACCCGGCAGAGGGGGTCAAGGCCGTCGAGGCGCTGGCCGCCGAGCTGGCCGACGGGGTCCGCCGGGGCCGCGCGTGAGACGCGGGCAGGCGCGCCGCACCCGCCGCGGACCGGCGCTCGCGCTGGCGGCGGCGATGTCGCTGACCGTGCTGACCGGCTGCGCCAGCGGCTCCTCGGACGGCAACGCGGCCGTCACGGTCAACGGCGAGTCCGGCTGGCGCGGCACCGCGATCCGCGCTGCCTACCCGCTGCCGGACCAGCAGTTCACCGATACCTCGGGCTCGCCGGTCGTCCCCTCCGACGACGCGGGCCAGGGCGTGACCCTGGTGTTCTTCGGCTACACGCACTGCCCGGACATCTGCAACGTCGTGCTGGCCAACATCGCCGCGGCGCTGCGCGGCTCGGACAAGGACGTCAGGGACCGCACCCGGATGATCTTCGTCTCGACCGACCCGGCGCGCGACGAGCCGGGAGTCGTGCGCGAGTACCTCGACCGCTTCGACCCGCGCTTCGAGGGCCTGGTGGCGCCGGTCGGCACCGTGGCCCGGGCGGCCGAGGGGCTGCACATCAGCTACGAGCTCCCCGACGGCTCGACCGGCGGGCACGACGGCTCCGGGCACACCGGCGACTACGAGGTGGACCACGGGACCTACACGACGGCGTTCGTCGACGGAAAGGCGAAGGTCGTCTGGTCGGACACCACCCCGGTCGCCGACCTGCGCGCCGACCTCTCCCGGCTCGCGCGACTAGCCTGAGAGCGTCATGGACCTCGCCTCGTTCCCCAGCCCCTCCGACGGGGTCTGGAACCTCGGACCGCTCCCAATCCGGGCCTACGCGCTGTGCATCATCGCGGGGATCTTCCTGGCCATCTGGGTGGGCGAGCGGCGCTGGGTGGAGCGCGGCGGCCGGCGCGGGGACGTCACGGAGATCGCGACCTGGATGGTGCCCTTCGGGATCATCGGCGGCCGGATCTACCACGTCATCACCTCGCCGCAGGCCTACTTCGGCGACGGGGGCGAACCGGTCACGGCGCTCTACATCTGGCAGGGCGGGCTCGGCATCTGGGGCGCGATCGCTTTCGGCGGGGTCGGCGCCTGGATCGGCTGCCGGCGCCGGGGCATCCCGCTGCCGGCCTTCGCGGACGCGCTCTGCGTCGGCATCGTCCTCGCCCAGGCCGTCGGCCGGCTCGGCAACTACTTCAACCAGGAGCTCTACGGCCGCGCGACCGACCTGCCGTGGGCGGTCGAGATCGACCGCGCCCACCGGCCGGACGCCACGCTCGACCTTGCGACGTACCACCCGACCTTCCTCTACGAGCTGCTGTGGAACGTCGCCGTCGCGGGCCTCGTCGTGTGGGCCGACCGGCGCTTCCGGCTCGGCCACGGCCGAGCGTTCGCGCTCTACGTCGCCGCCTACACGGTCGGCCGCGGCTGGATCGAGGGCCTGCGCGTCGACCCGGCCAACGACCTCCTCGGCCTGCGGCTCAACGAGTGGACCAGCATCGTGGTCTTCCTCGGGGCGGTGACCTACATCGCCGTCTCGGCCCGGCTGCGCCCCGGGCGCGAGACGCCGGAGGAGCTCGAAGCCCACCGCACCGACCCGCGGCCCGACGGCCCCGACGGCTCCGGCCCTACGACGACCACCACCGACGAGGAAGTGACCGCGTGACCAGCGACAGCAGGGCGGCCGAGGAGGTGAACCGCATCGGCCACGAGCACTCCGACGTCACGGGCGGCTGGCTCCGGCCGGCGGTCTTCGGTGCCTCGGACGGCTTGGTGTCGAACTTCGCGCTGATCGCCGGCGTCACCGGTGGCACCGACGACAGCAAGACGGTGCTCCTGGCCGGGCTGGCGGGCCTGGCCGCCGGCGCCTTCTCGATGGCGGCGGGGGAGTACATCTCGGTGCGCTCGCAGGCCGAGCAGGCGCTCGCCGAGATCGAGCTCGAGCGGCGCGAGATCGCCCGGAACCCGCGCGGCGAGGAGTTCGAGCTTGCCCAGATGTACGTCGCCAAGGGGCTCGAGCCAGACCTGGCCCGCGAGGTGGCCCGGCAGCTGTCCAAGGACGCCGACGCCGTCCTGGACGTGCACGTCCGCGAGGAGCTCGGGCTCGACCCGGCCGACCTGCCCTCGGCCACCCTGGCGGCCGGCTCGTCGTTCCTGTCCTTCGCCGTCGGGGCGTTCCTGCCGGTCCTGCCCTACCTGTTCGGAGCGACCTCGATGCTGCCGGCCCTGGTGCTCACCGTGGCCGGGCTCTTCCTGTGCGGCGCCTTCGTCACCAAGCTCACACCGCGCCCGTGGTGGTTCGGCGGCACGCGCCAGGTCGCCGTGGGTGCGGTGGCCGCCGCGGTGACCTTCGGCGTGGGCACGCTGGTCGGCGCCTCCGGCCTCGCCTGACCGCGTCCGACCTGTCTGACCGGTCTGACAGAGGGGAACCTGTCCGCGTTACGGACAGGTTTCGCCGCTGGGCGGGCGCGCGCCGCTAGAGTCGTCGTCGTACCGCAGGGCCAGTGCTGTCCCTCGGTCGATGTCACACGTTGCAGACCATCGACGCTGACGATCGACGAGGAAGGACGGCCGGCATGTCCACCCAGCCCAGCCCCCTGCCCTTCTCCGCCCAGCCTCCTGCGCAGGGTCTCTACGACCCGGCCACCGAGCGGGACGCCTGCGGGGTCGCCTTCATCGCCACGCTGTCCGGCGTCGCGACCCACGAGATCGTCGACCAGGCGCTCACCGCGCTGCGCAACCTCGACCACCGCGGTGCCTCGGGCGCCGAGCCGGACTCGGGCGACGGGGCCGGGATCCTCACGCAGGTCCCGGACGCCTTCCTGCGCGAGGTGATGCCCTTCGAGCTGCCCGACAAGGGCTCCTACGCCGTCGGTACGGCCTTCCTCCCCGACGACGACGCCGCCGAGGCCGCGGCCCGGTCGGCCGTCGAGTCGCTGGCCGCCGAGGAGGGCCTGCGCGTCCTGGGCTGGCGCGACGTACCGACGACTCCGGGACTGCTCGGCACGACGGCGCGCACGGTCCTGCCTCGCCTCCGCCAGCTGGTCGTCGCGGCCGCCACCGGGCGGGTCTTCGGGATGGCGCTGGAGCGGATGGCCTTCTGCCTGCGCAAGCGAGCCGAGCGCGAGGCCGGGGTCTACTTCCCGTCGCTGTCCAGCCGCACGATCGTCTACAAGGGCATGCTCACCACCGGCCAGCTCGAGCCGTTCTTCCCCGACCTGTCCGACCGGCGCTACGTCACCGAGCTCGCGCTGGTGCACTCGCGGTTCTCGACCAACACCTTCCCGAGCTGGCCGCTCGCGCACCCCTACCGGCTGATCGCGCACAACGGCGAGATCAACACCGTCAAGGGCAACCGCAACTGGATGGCCGCCCGCGAGAGCCAGCTGACCAGTGACGTCATCCCGGGCGACCTTCGGCGGCTCATGCCGGTGTGCACGCCCGGTGCGAGCGACTCGGCGGCCTTCGACGAGGTCCTCGAGCTGCTGCACCTCGGCGGCCGCAGCCTCCCGCACGCCGTGCTGATGATGATCCCGGAGGCGTGGGAGAACCACACCGAGATGGACCCGGCGCGGCGCGCGTTCTACGAGTTCCACGCCGCGCTGATGGAGCCGTGGGACGGTCCGGCCTGCATCACCTTCACCGACGGCAGCCTGATCGGTGCCGTGCTGGACCGCAACGGCCTGCGCCCCAGCCGCTACTGGGTCACCCAGGACGGCCTGGTGGTGCTCGCCAGCGAGGTCGGCGTGCTCGACCTCGACCCCGAGACCGTCGTGCGCAAGGGCCGCCTGCAGCCCGGCCGGATGTTCCTCGTCGACACCGACCGCGGGCGGATCGTCGACGACGCGGAGATCAAGGCCGAGCTGGCCGCGGAGGCGCCCTACGACGAGTGGCTGCACGCCGGTCAGGTGCACCTCGCCGACCTGCCCGAGCGTGAGCACGTCGTGCACACCCACGCGAGCGTCACCCGCCGCCAGCAGAGCTTCGGCTACACCGAGGAGGAGCTGCGCGTCCTGCTCACGCCGATGGCCAGGGCAGGCGCCGAACCGATCGGCTCGATGGGCACCGACACCCCGATCGCCGTGCTGTCGCAGCGGCCGCGGTTGCTCTTCGACTACTTCAGCCAGCTCTTCGCCCAGGTCACCAACCCGCCGCTGGACGCGATCCGCGAGGAGCTGGTCACCAGCCTCGGCACCGCGATCGGCCCGGACAAGAACCTGCTGACCGCCACCCCCGCGCACTGCCGGCAGGTCGTGCTCGACTTCCCGGTCATCGACAACGACGAGCTCGCCAAGATCCAGCAGATCAACCGCGACGGCGACATGCCTGGCTTCGCGACCGTCCGGATCCGCGGCCTCTACCCGGTCTCCGGCGGCGGGCCCGCGCTGCAGTCGGTCCTGGAGGACATCTTCACCGAGGTGTCCGAGTCGGTCGCTCGCGGCGCCCGGTTCATCGTGCTCACCGACCGTGACGCCGACGCCGAGTGGGCGCCGATCCCGTCGCTGCTGCTGACCAGCGCGGTGCACCACCACCTGATCCGGCAGCGCACCCGCACGCAGGTCGGTCTGGTCGTCGAGGCCGGGGACGTGCGCGAGGTGCACCACGTCGCGCTGCTCATCGGCTACGGCGCCTCGGCGGTCAACCCGTACCTCGCCATGGAGTCGGTCGAGGACCTGGCGCGCCGCGGCCTGGTCGGCGACGTCGCGCCCGAGAAGGCGGTGCGCAACCTGATCAAGGCGCTCGGCAAGGGCGTGCTCAAGGTGATGTCCAAGATGGGCATCTCGACCGTCGCGTCCTACCACGGCGCGCAGGTCTTCGAGGCCGTCGGCCTCGACCAGGCCCTGGTCGACAAGTACTTCACGGGTACGTCGTCGAAGCTGGGCGGCATCGGGCTCGAGGTGCTGGCCACGGAGGTCGCCCGCCGCCACGCGGTCGCCTACCCGCGCAGCGGCACCCCGCCCACGCACCGGACCCTGGACGTGGGTGGCGAGTACCAGTGGCGTCGCGAGGGCGAGCTGCACCTCTTCAACCCGCAGACGGTCTTCCGGCTGCAGCACGCGACGCGCGCCCGCCGCTACGACGTCTTCAAGCAGTACACGTCCGAGGTGGACGAGCAGGCCGAGCGGCTGATGACGCTGCGCGGGCTCTTCCGCTTCAAGGACGCCGACGCCTCGGGCCGCCCACCGGTGCCGATCGACGAGGTCGAGCCGGTCGAGGAGATCGTGAAGCGGTTCTCCACCGGCGCGATGTCCTACGGCTCGATCTCGCAGGAGGCCCACGAGACGCTGGCCATCGCGATGAACCGCCTCGGCGGCAAGTCCAACACCGGTGAGGGCGGCGAGGACCCGGACCGCTTCGTCGCCGACGACAACGGCGACCTCCGGCGCTCCGCGGTCAAGCAGGTGGCGAGCGGCCGCTTCGGCGTCACCAGCGAGTACCTCGTCAACGCCGACGACCTGCAGATCAAGATGGCGCAGGGGGCGAAGCCGGGCGAAGGCGGACAGCTGCCCGGCAACAAGGTCTACCCGTGGATCGCGCGCACCAGGCACTCGACGCCGGGCGTCGGCCTGATCTCCCCACCTCCGCATCACGACATCTACTCGATCGAGGACCTCGCCCAGCTGATCCACGACCTGAAGAACGCCAACGACCGGGCGCGGGTCCACGTCAAGCTCGTCGCCGAGGTGGGCGTCGGCACGGTCGCCGCCGGCGTCAGCAAGGCGCACGCCGACGTCGTCCTCATCTCCGGCCACGACGGAGGCACCGGAGCCTCACCGCTCACGTCGCTCAAGCACGCCGGCACGCCGTGGGAGCTCGGGCTCGCCGAGACCCAGCAGACGCTGCTGCTCAACGGCCTGCGCGACCGGATCGTCGTGCAGACCGACGGCCAGCTCAAGACCGGCCGCGATGTCGTGGTCGCGGCACTGCTGGGCGCCGAGGAGTACGGGTTCGCCACCGCGCCGCTGGTCGTCAGCGGCTGCATCATGATGCGCGTCTGCCACCTCGACACCTGCCCGGTCGGCGTCGCCACCCAGAACCCCGACCTGCGCAAGAAGTTCAGCGGCAAGCCGGAGTTCGTGGAGACGTTCTTCACCTACATCGCCGAGGAGGTGCGCGAGATCCTCGCCTCGCTCGGCTTCCGCAGCCTCGACGAGGCGATCGGCCGCGCCGAGGTGCTCGACACGACCCGTGCGGTCGACCACTGGAAGGCGCACGGCCTCGACCTCTCGCCGGTGCTGCACGTGCCGGACCTGCCCGAGGGCACGCCGCGGCGACGGGTCACCGTGCAGGACCACGGGCTGCTCAAGGCGCTGGACAACGAGCTGATCGCGCGCTGCTCCGACGCCCTCGAGCTCGGCCAGCCGGTGCGCCTCGAGGTCCCCGTCCGCAACGTCAACCGCACGGTCGGCACCATGCTCGGCTCGGAGGTCACCCGACGGTACGGCGGCCCGGGGCTGCCCGACGACACCATCGACATCACGCTGACCGGGTCGGCCGGCCAGTCCTTCGGCGCCTTCCTGCCGCGTGGCATCACGCTGCGGCTGCACGGCGACGCCAACGACTACCTCGGCAAGGGTCTCTCCGGCGGGCGGCTGGTGGTCCGACCGGCCCCGCGTGCCTCGCTCGTCGCGGAGCGCAACGTCGTCGCGGGCAACGTCCTGCTCTACGGAGCCACAGCGGGCGAGGTCTTCGTGCGCGGCCTGGTGGGGGAGCGCTTCGCGGTACGCAACTCGGGTGCCACCGCGGTCGTCGAGGGGGTCGGCGACCACGGCTGCGAGTACATGACCGGCGGCACGGTCGTGATCCTCGGCCCCGTCGGGCGCAACCTGGCCGCCGGGATGTCCGGCGGGACGGCGTACGTCCTCGACCTGCGCGAGGCGCGCGTCAACACCGAGATGGTCGACCTCGAGGCCCTTGACCCGGAGGACGTCGACCTCGTGCACCACCTCGTGCACAAGCACACCGACGAGACTGGGTCGGCCGTCGGCCGGGCGCTGCTCGCGGACTGGGCGCAGGCCGCGGGCCGCTTCACCAAGGTGATGCCCCGCGACTACAAGTTCGTGCTGACCGCCCGCGCGGCGGCCCTCGAGGCCGGCTTCGACGAGGACAGCCAAGAGACCCTGGACGCGATCATGGAGGCCTCCCGTGGCTGACCCGAAGGGCTTCCTGAAGACGCCGCGCCGCGAGCTGCCGACGCGGCGGCCCGTCGACGTGCGCATCCTCGACTGGCGTGAGGTCTACGAGCAGCAGGAAGCCGGCCAGCTGACCAGACAGGCCGGTCGCTGCATGGACTGCGGCATCCCGTTCTGCCACGACGGCTGCCCGCTCGGCAACCTCATCCCGGACTGGAACGACCTGGTCTGGCGTGACGAGTGGCGCCCGGCGATCGAGCGGCTGCACGCGACGAACAACTTCCCGGAGTTCACCGGCCGGCTGTGCCCGGCGCCGTGCGAGGGCTCCTGCGTCCTCGGCATCAACAGCGAGGCCGTCACCATCAAGCAGGTCGAGGTCTCCATCATCGACCGCGCGTGGGACGAGGGCTGGGTCACGCCGCAGCCGCCTGAGCGGCTGTCGGGCAAGACGGTCGCGGTCGTCGGGTCGGGTCCCGCCGGGTTGGCGGCCGCGCAGCAGCTGACCCGTGCCGGCCACACGGTCGCGGTCCTCGAGCGCGCGGACGCGGTCGGCGGGCTGCTGCGCTACGGCATCCCCGAGTTCAAGATGGAGAAGCGCCAGCTCGACCGGCGGCTGGAGCAGATGTCGGCCGAGGGCACCAGGTTCAAGACCGGCGTAGAGGCGGGCGCGGAGGGCGTCACCGGCGCGGACCTCCTGGCGCGGTACGACGCCGTCGTGCTCGCTATCGGCGCGACGGCGGCCCGCGACCTCCCGGTGCCCGGCCGGGAGCTCGGCGGCGTGCTGCAGGCGATGGACTACCTGCCGCACGCCAACCGCGCGGTGCACCAGGAGGGCTACGAGGTGCCGGTCTCGGCCGCCGGCAAACACGTGATCATCATCGGCGGCGGCGACACCGGGGCCGACTGCCTGGGCACCGCGCACCGCCAAGGCGCGGCGTCAGTGACCCAGCTGGAGATCCTGCCGCGGCCGGCCGACGAGCGCCCCGACACCAACCCCTGGCCGACCTGGCCGCTGATCTACCGCACCTCCAGCGCCCACGAGGAGGGTGGCGAGCGGGTCTACGCGGTCAGCACCACCCGGCTCGTCGGCGACCAGGACGGCGGGGCGGCTGGCGACGTACGAGCGCTGGAGCTCGTCGAGGTCACCCTCGCCGACGGCCGCTTCGAGCCGGTGCCCGGCAGCGAGCGGCAGATCCCGGCCGACCTGGTGCTGCTCGCGATGGGGTTCCTCGGCCCGCAGCGGGCCGGGCTGGTCGAGCAGCTGGGAGTCGAGCTCGACCCGCGCGGCAACGTGGCGCGCGACGCGGCGTTCATGACGTCGGTGCCGGGGGTGTTCGTGGCCGGTGACGCGGGGCGCGGGCAGTCGCTGATCGTGTGGGCGATCGCCGAGGGGCGGGCGGCGGCGGCCGGGGTGGACGCCTGGCTGACCGATGGGGAGTCGCTGCTGCCCCGCCCGATCGAGCCCACCGCGCGGCCGTTGGCGGTGTAGCGGCGCTTCGGCAGCGTCCTGGGTGCAGGGCTGCGCGAGGGGCGGTGGTGTCCTCGCCCATCCGGCCTCGCAAGCTCGGCCTCCCGCCAGACCCGCCACGCTCGGCCACCGCCGCCCCTCGCTCCGCCCTCCGTCCGCCCGTCCCACGGGTCACAGGGGTCCCGGGTGGGCGCCCGGGTTGTCGGGTTTCGGAGGTTTTGTGGCAGGGTGAGCCGGGTCACACCTGCCCGCACCGCGGCAGGCCGCAGCACCTTCTGGAGGCATACCCGTGCGACTCCGCAGACCCCTCGCCGCAGCAGCAGCCATCGCTGCCGCCCTGGCGGGCACCACGATCGTCGGCACCACCACCGCCGGCGCCGACACCACCCGGACCGGCCAGACCGGTCGCACCGCCAGCCCGCAGACCGTCCTGGTCCTCGGCGCCGCCGATGCGACCGGCGCCGAGACCCGGGCCGCCATCAAGGACCTGGGCGGCCGCGTCGTCGAGGCGAACAAGGCCATCGGCCTCTACACCGTCCGGACCTCGACCAAGGGCTTCGCAGCCAAGGCGCGCGGCGCCGACGCTGTCGCGGCCGCTGCCAAGGATCGGGCCATCGGCTACGCGCCGAGCGCCGCATCGGTCGGCCGCAAGGTCGAGAAGGAGCACGAGGGCGCCAAGAACAAGGGCACGGCTGCCGTCACCGCCGACACTCCGACAACAACCGCCAACGCGCTGCCGCCGGACCCGCTGGACAGCAAGCTCTGGGGCCTGGACATGGTCAACGCGTACGACGCGCGGTCGATCAACGACGGCGACAAGCGGGTGCGGGTCGGCATCCTCGACTCGGGCATCGACGCCCGCCAGCCCGACCTCGCCGCTCAGGTCGATCGGAGCCTGTCGAAGAACTTCGTCGTCGACATGCCCGACGTCGACGGCCCGTGCGAGTTCGCGAACTGCAAGGACCCGGACCTCTGGGACGACTCTGGGCACGGCACGCACGTGGCGGGCACCGTCGCGGCAGCAGCCGACGGCTTCGGCCTGTCGGGTGTCGCACCCGGCGTCACCCTGGTGAGCATCCGCGGTGGCCAGGACTCGGGCTACCTCTTCCTCGACCCGGTCGCCAACGCCCTCACCTACGGTGCGGACATCGGCCTCGACGTCATCAACATGTCCTTCTACGTCGACCCATGGCTCTACAACTGCATCGGCGGGGCCAAGGAGGACACCACCGCCGAGATCGCGCAGCAGAGGCTGGTCCTCGAGACCATGGACCGTGCGCTCAGCTACGCGACCGGCAAGGGCGTGTCGCTGGTCGGCAGCCTCGGCAACAACCACGAGGACCTGTCGAACCCGCGTGTCGACACCTCGAGCCCGGACTACCCCGCTGGTGCTGCGCACCCGCGGACCATCGTCGACTCGCAGTGCACCGACCTGCCGGTCGAGCACCCGACCGTCATCGGTGTCTCGGCCCTCGGCCCGTCGACCACCAAGGCCGACTACTCGAACTACTCCACCGGGCTGCCGAACAGCACCCCGGAGGCGAAGGGCGAGATCGAGGTCTCGGCGCCGGGCGGCTGGTTCCGTGACGGCTTCGGCACCCCGACGCACCGCACCAACGAGAACCTGATCCTGTCGACCTACCCCTTCAACGCGCTTGTCGACGAGGGCCAGGCGAAGAAGAACGGCCAGATCACCAAGCTCGGGGCGGCCAACGGCGTCATCAAGAGCTGCCCGGCCGGCGCCGCCGCGCCGGAGGACTGCGGCTGGTACGCCTACCTGCAGGGCACCTCGATGGCGTCACCGCATGCCACCGGTGTGGCCGCGCTGGCCGTGAGCGTTCTCGGCTCCGGCACCGACGCGAACACGTTCGGTGCCTCGCCGGCCGGGGTCCGCACACGCGTCATGGACTCGGCGCGCGACCACGCCTGCCCGGAACCGCGTCTGCAGACCTACACGAACGAGGGCCGTGACGCGTCGTTCAACGCCACATGCGTAGGCGGGCCCGATTTCAACGGGTTCTACGGCGATGGGATCGTCGACGCCTACCGGACGGTGACCGGGGCCGGCTAGACCACGGGGGCCGTGCCTGGCTGCCCGCCAGAGGCAGCCGGCACGGTAGGTGACGACGGCCGGTCCGGCCGCGGGGAGACCCGCCTCCGGGCCGGCCGTTGTCACGCAGTGGCACGGGTCACGCGGGCTGCGCAGCAACCGGGTTTTCGGCGACGAGGCCCGGGGAGGCGCTATGGGTCCCCCGAACCGAGCCAGAAGGAGATGTCTTCATGTCGAGCACGCTCAAGGGCAAGACCGTGGCATTCCTCGTCGCCCCGGAGGGGATCGAGCAGGTCGAGCTGACCGAGCCGTGGAAGGCGGTCCAGGAGGCCGGCGGCACACCGACGCTCGTGTCCACGGACTCCGGCACCGTTCAGGGCTACAACCACCTCGACAAGGCCGACACCTTCGACGTCGACACCACCGTCGAGCAGGCGAAGGCAGCCGACTACGACGGGCTCGTCCTGCCCGGCGGCGTGGCCAACCCTGACTACCTGCGTACCCAGCCGAAGGCAGTCGCCTTCGCCAAGGCGTTCTTCGACGGCGGCAAGCCGGTCGCGGCGATCTGCCACGCGCCATGGACACTCGTCGAGGCCGACGTCGTGCGCGGCCGCCGCGTCACGTCGTGGCCGAGCCTGCAGACCGACCTGCGCAACGCCGGCGCCGACTGGGTCGACGAGGAGGTCGTGGTCTGCGAGAACGGCCCCAACGTGCTGGTCACCAGCCGCAAGCCGGACGACCTCAAGGCGTTCTGCGGCGAGCTGGTCGACCGCGTCGCAGCAAGCTGATCGCTGCGGCACCACCCACACCCGCCCTGGTCCGCCCACCACTCGGACCATCGCGTCTTCCCGCACCCCCCGCGCCCTAGGCTCGGGGGGTGCGCCGCGCCAAGATCGTCTGCACCCTCGGTCCCGCCACGTCCAGCGAGGCGCAGGTACGTGCCCTCGTCGATGCCGGCATGGACGTCGCCCGCCTCAACCTCAGCCACGGCGACCACGCCGACCACGAGGCCGTCTACACCCAGGTCCGGCGGGCGTCCGACGAGAGCAAGCGCGGCGTCGCGGTCCTGGTCGACCTGCAGGGTCCGAAGATCCGGCTCGGCAGCTTCGCCGCCGGCCCGGTCAGCCTGGAGAACGGCGCGCAGTTCACCATCACCACCGAGGACGTCCCGGGCGACGTGCGCGAGGTGTCGACGACGTACGACGGCCTGCCGGGCGACGTGCGGGCCGGCGACCGGCTGCTGATCGATGACGGCAAGGTCGCCCTGCAGTGCACCGAGGTCGACGGTCCGCGGGTGGTCACGACGGTCGTCGAGGGCGGCAAGGTCTCCGACCACAAGGGGATCAACCTGCCCGGGGTCGCGGTCAGCGTGCCTGCCCTGTCGGAGAAGGACGTCGCGGACCTGCGCTGGGCGCTGCACCTCCAGGCCGACCTCATCGCGCTGTCCTTCGTCCGCGGCGCGGACGACGTCAAGGACGTCCGGCGGATCATGGACGAGGAAGGCGTGCGGATCCCGGTCCTCGCCAAGATCGAGAAGCCGCAGGCGGTGGACCGGCTCGCCGAGATCGTCGCCGCGTTCGACGGCATCATGGTGGCCCGGGGTGACCTCGGCGTCGAGCTGCCGCTCGAGGACGTACCGCTCGTGCAGACCCGGGCGATCACCCTGGCCCGACGGGCCGCCAAGCCGGTCATCGTCGCCACCCAGATGCTGGAGTCGATGATCGAGTCGTCGCGGCCGACCCGCGCGGAGGTCTCCGACGTCGCCAACGCCGTGCTGGACGGCGCCGACGCCCTGATGCTCTCCGGCGAGACCAGTGTGGGCGCGCACCCCATCGTCGCGGTCGAGACGATGGCGAAGATCATCGCCAAGATCGAGGACAACGCGCTGTCCTCGGTGCCGCCGCTCGAGGGCCGTCCCCGGACCAAGGGCGGTGCCATCACCCGGGCTGCCGCGGAGGTCGGTGAGCTGCTCGGCGCGCGCTTCCTCGTCGCGTTCACCCAGAGCGGCGACTCGGCACGCCGGATGTCCCGGCTCCGATCGCCGATCCCGCTGCTGGCGTTCACCCCGGAGCAGGCCGTACGCAGCCAGCTGGCCCTGGTCTGGGGAGTCGAGACGTTCCTCACGCCGATGGTCAAGCACACGGACGAGATGGTGCGGCAGGTCGACTCGGCGCTGCTCGGCGAGGGCCGTGTCCGGGTCGGCGACCTCGTGGTCATCGTGGCCGGGAGCCCGCCCGGGACGAGCGGCTCGACCAACGCCATGCGGGTGCACCGCATCGGCGACGCTGCGCCGCGGCCCTGACCCGGCGACTCCCCGGGCGTCGACAGCTACGGCTAGGTACGGCTAGGTGGCGATCGCCGCCGCACCCCAGACGCCGATCATGACGACGCCGGTGGCCAGCTCCACCAGCAGGCCCAGGCCGATGCCGACCAGAACGGCACGGGTGGACCGCCACGCCGGGCCGTGCGCCCCCAGGCGCGACCGCTCGGCCAGGTAGACCGCGCCCACCCCGCCGACCACCACGCCGACGACCGGGATCACGAAGAAGCCGACCAGGGCGCCGACCGCCCCGGCGACGAGCGTGCTGCGTGGTGCGCCGGTGCCGGTCGCGGACCGGGCGGGGAGGGCGTACTTGACGACGGTGCCGACGACCAGCAGGACCGTGAGGACACCGGCGACCGCCCAGGCGGCCGCCCCACCGCCGATCCAGGCCCACGCGACGCCGGCCGCCCAGACGAGCAGCAGGCCCGGCAGCACGGGGACCACGACGCCCACCAGTCCCACGAGCATCACCAGCAGGACGAGGAGCTCGGCGGCGGGGGACACGCGGGCAGCCTACGAGGCCGAGCCGGTGTGGAAGGGTGAGGCGATGTCCACGTTGCTGGAGCAGTACGACCACGCGCTGACCCAGTTCGGCAGTCGGGTCGAGCAGGTGTCGGACGACCAGTGGTCGGCGCCGACGCCCTGCGTCGACTGGGACGTCCGCGCACTGGTCGTCCACCTCGTCGACGAGTGCCGCTGGGTGCCCTACCTGGTCGGCGGTGGCGCTGTGGCCGAGGCCGGGGACCGCTTCGCCGACGACCCGCTCGGCGACGACCCGAAGGCAGCCTGGCGGGCGGCGGCGGCCGCGGCCCGGGACGCGTTTGCCGCCGAGGGTGCGCTGGACGGGACGGTTGCCCTGTCCTACGGCGAGACCAGCGTGCGCGACTACATCTGGGAGATGACGGTCGACGCGACCGTGCACGCCTGGGACCTGGCTCGTGGCATCGGCGCCGACGACCGGCTCGACGCCGAGCTGGTCCGCCGGATCCACGCCGAGGCGGAGAAGGACACCGAGTCCCTCGCGGCCACCGGCAGGTTCGACCCGCCGGTGCACGTCCCGACCCACGCCGACCTGCAGGCCCGGATGCTCGGCCTCTTCGGCCGCCGCTCCTGACCCAGCCCCCACCACCTCATCCGCTGATCACGCAGCGATGAGCCCCAGCAGCCAGCCGGGGCCGGCCGCCACGGCGCCGACCGCCGCGATCCGGCCGCGCAGCTCGCGGTCGGCGGTCACCACCAGGCACGGCCCGCTGGTGGACGCGGCAGCAGCCAGCACCGCGTCGTCGCCGGAGCCAGGCGCCGCGACCAGCTCGACACCGGGCATCGGGTCCTCTGCCACCGGCCGCGCCGCCCCCTCGACGACGACCACGACCCGAGGCCACCAGTGGGCAAGCCCGGCCCGGGGCAGCTCCTCGGGGAGGTCGGCGTCCGCGAGGCCGACCACGGCGATCGGCGCGACCTCGGCGACCAGCCGACGGGCCGCGCCGAGCCGGTCCCGCCACCAGCCGTCGGGCCGGGAGCCCATGACGTTCGCCGCGTCGACGACGAGGGTCAGCGGCTGCAGGCCCTGGCGCACCAGCGGCCAGGTGCGGCCGAACCCTGGGTGCTGGTCGAGCCCGTCGACGCCGGCGGGGCCGTCCACCGCGAACCACCCGACGTCGATGCTCTCCCCGCCGGTCGGCCGGGCCGACGTCCCGGCGGCCGCCGTCGCCAGCACGGTCTCGTAGGACCAGCCGCCGTGCGGGTCGTCGAAGCGGCCGTGCACCCGGACGTCCGAGGGGTCCAGGCCGCCCTCCTCGCCCGCCTCCCGCAGTGCGGCTTCCACGGCGCCTTCGGCGCGGTGCCGGGCACCGCCGAGCAGCCCCCAGGTGCCGCCGTGGTGGCTCCAGGTCGCGCGGTGCTGGAGCAGCACCTCCGTACCGTGCTCGCCGGGCCGGGCCAGGAGCAGGCCGGCAGCCCCGAAGAGACCCCAGTGCCGGTGCCCGAGGCCGCACTCGATCCAGCCGTCACCGTCGCCCCGGGTGTCGGGGCGCCCCCGCGTCGGCTGGTCGGGTGGGTGTTCGGTCACGGGGTCGAGACTGCCAGGGGCGCTCTCAGCGCGCTGTCGCGAGCTGGCGACATCCCGGCTCATCGGGGTCGGGTGATCCCCGCCTCGGCCTGGCGCTCGCCGATCCAGTCGTCGATGCGGGCCCACCAGGCGAAGAGCCAGTCGATCCGCTCCTCCTCGCCGGTCGGCACCTCGGCCGCCGGGACGATCCACCAGCGCATCTGGATCTCGCGGTCCATCGGCAGCTCGCGCCAGACGTCGAGAACCGTCGTCATGTCCTCGACGCCGGTGTGCGCGACGAAGACCACGTCCGCGTCATGGGCCGTCTTGAGCGCCTCGAGGACACCGCCGGGCTTGGGCGCCATCACGTGCTGCAGCCGCTCCGCCTTCTGCGCCTCGTCGATGTGCCCCTTGCGCCGCAGCCGCTCGATCGCCCGCTTGCGCCGGTGCTCGGTGAAGTTGCCGCCCTCCGGGAAGATGACGAAGGCGTCGTTCTCGTCGAGGTTCGCACTGAGGTCGCCCACCAGCCTGGTGACCTGGTCAGCCATCGCTCCCGGGTCCGGGCGGATGAAGCGGTTGGGCAGCCGGTTGAGCACCACGTCGATGGCCGGGTCCCACTGCAGAGTGTCCTTGAGCACGATGCGCGGCTCGCGGGCGTACCAGTTCACCAGGGCGTGCACCACGAGGAACGAGTCGCCCGGGCCCGCGTGGCGGCTCAGGATCAGCAGCGGCCGGCCGTCGTACGACCTGGGCGGCGGACCTTCGACCGCGACCCGCACGTGCAGGACCCGGCGGCACTCCCAGAAGAGGATCTGCAGGAACCACTCGACCAGCACGTAGTGCGCCCGCTGGAAGCGCGGCGACCGGATCCGCCAGCCGAAGCCGCTCGCCACCCACAGCCCGAGCAGCACGGCGAGTGCGACCGTCTCGAGCACCAGGTAGAGCAGCACCATCCAGATCAGCCGCAGAGGCCGCCACCGTCCGGGCAGCACCGTCGACAGCGCGACCCCGACCAGCAGCAGCACCGGGAGCCCGGTCACGGCGACGACCGTCAGTGCGACGACGGCCGGACCGAGGACGAGGCGGCGCAGCCAGACCGGGGGCAGCACGTCAGGCCCGCGGCCGGTGGAGCTCAGCGGCGGCAGCCAGGTAGGCGGCGGTCGCGGAGCGGGCTGACGAGATCCGCTGCGGCACCGCCGAGAAGTCCCGGTAGCGCAGGGCCGAGAGGTCGGCCGGCCGCGGCGCCTCGTCGGCGCCGGTCGGCAGCACGTGGACCTCGACGTCGGCCGGCACCTCGCTCAGCTCGCGGGCGAAGCGGTGCCGTCGGGCGATCTCGAACGCGACCGACGCGACCTGCCACGGCTTGGTCGGCGTGGTCAGTGGCCGGTCGATGCGTCCGACCTGCAGCACGAAGACCCGGCGCGCGCCGAGCGCGACCGCGCGCCCGACGGGGATCGAGTTGACCAGCCCGCCGTCGAGGAAGTGCTCGTCGCCGATCCGCACCGGCGGGAGCACGCCCGGCACCGCGCTGCTCGCGAGCACCGCGTCGACGACCGGTCCGTCGGCGAACCAGTGCTCGGCCGCGCGCTCGATGCTGGCCGCGACGCACTGGAAGGGCACCGCGAGGTCCTCGATGCGCCGGTCGCCGAGCTGGCCGGTCAGCAGCTCGCGCAGCGGCTCGTTGGGGTGCACGTGGGTCCGGGTGCGCGCGAGGTGTCGTGCCCGGCGCAGCGCGCCGCCCCGGTAGACGTCGCTGTCGGCCAGCCGCTGCCAGACGTCGGCGAGCGCGTCGATCGCCGAGACCGACGGGTCAGCCGCAACCGCGGCCCCGTTGATGGCACCCACCGAGGTGCCGACGACCAGGTCGGGCCGGATGCCGGCTTCGAGCAGCGCGCGCAGCATGCCGACCTCGCCGGAGCCGAGGAGGCCACCGCCGCCGAGCACGAACGCGGTCCGGGCAGCCATCCGCCGATCCTCGCACGCAGGGCGGTGAGGTCACGCGTCCCCGGCGGTCATGTCGAGCAGCCGCTCGATGACCCGCGCGTCGGTGCGCAGGCCGTCGTGGCCGAGCTCGTTGGTGACCCAGGTCCGGGTGCCGCCGATCCGCTCGGACGCCTCGAGGGAGAAGGACGACTCGACATACATGTCGTCGTGGAAGACCGCCGCCGCCACCGGCACCCCGTTCTTCGCGAGGCGGTCGTGGTCGTAGAGAACCGGCCAGTCGTACGCCGCCAGCAGCTCGGCTGCGTCGCGCAGCGGGGCCAGCGCCCGGTCGACGTCGAACATCCACGGGAAGATCGCCTCGCCGGTCGGCATCAGCGGGCGCGCATCGGGGGCCAGCTCGGGCAGCGCGTCCCGAACCTGCTGCGCGGCCCACCGCGACGCGCCGCCGTCGCAGTAGATGCTCTCGTGCAGCAGCGCGTAGAGCGGCCGGCCGGCGAAGGACGTCGCCGACTCGACCGCGCTGAGCAGCTCGTCGGAGAGCTCGTCGCCCACGAACGCCGTCTCCAACAGGTAGTGCAGCCTCTCCATCCCGTCGGCGTAGCCGAGCGTCATGCCGAGGGACTGCAGGCGCGGCACCGTCAGCCGGTCGCCCGACGGCAGCCGGACGTCGTGCCCCGCCAGGTGGTCTGCGACGCGGTCGAGCCGTGCGGAGTCCTGCGGGTAGCGCTCCGAGAAACGTGCCCACCGCTCGGCGACGCGCCCCGCCGTCGCCCGGTAGACCTCGGGCAGCGACCTGCCCAGCGGCGGGAGCCCACCGGTCACCATCACCCGTGCGAGGGACTCGGACGCGAGAGACAGGTAGCAGGTGGCGACGAAGCCGCCATAGCTCTGGCCGAGCACCGTCCACGGACGGTCCCCCGTGAGCTCGAGGCGCAGCACCTCGGCGTCGCGCACGATCGCGTCGGCCCGCAGGCACGCCAGCCGCCGCGCCTGCTCGGTGGCGGAGTACCCGGCCAGCGTCTGGCGGGTCTGCGGGGTCGACCGGCCGGTCCCGCGGTTGTCGAGCAGCAGCACGCGATGGTCCTGCAGCGCACGCCCGAGCCAGCCAGACCGGCCGGACGGGCGCGGGCCCGGCACCCCCGGGCCACCGGTCAGGTAGAGCAGCCACGGCAGGTCGTCGTCGCGGCGACGAGGTGCGGCCAGCTCTCGGGCGTACACCGTGATCTGCTCACCGTCGGGGTCGTCGTGGTCGAGGGGGACGGCAACCTCGTGCTCCACCACGTGCAGGCCGGGCAGCCGGCTCTCCCCGAGTCGCATGCCCTGACGGTATTGCTCGCGGAGCAACGCTGGTTGGATGTGCCGATGTTGCCCTGGAATGCCGATCTTGCCGGATCCCTCGACCAGACGACCATCACGTCGGAGCTGCTGCGCGGCAACCCGCTCGGCGACCCGCACGAGCGACCGCTATGGGTCTACACCCCGCCGGGCTACGACGCCGGCTCGACCGAGCGCTACCCGGCGGTCTACGTCATCCAGGGCTACACCGGTCACGTAGCGATGTGGGCAAACCGCACACCGTTCCGGCAGCCCTTCACCGAGACGGCCGACCAGGTCTTCGCCGACGGCAGCACGCCGCCGTGCATCGTCGTCTACGTCGACGCGTGGACGACGTACGGCGGCTCGCAGTTCGTCGACTCCGTCGGGACGGGTCGATACCACTCGTACCTGTGCGACGAGGTCGTCCCCTTCGTCGACGAGCACTACCGGACCCTTGCCGACCGCGACTCGCGCGCGATCTCCGGCAAGTCCAGCGGCGGGTTCGGCGCGATGATCACGCCGATGCTGCGGCCCGACGTCTTCGGCGCGCTCGCGACGCATGCCGGTGACGCGCTCTACGAGTACTGCTACCTGCCGGAGTTCGCCGACGCGGTGCGCTACCTGCGGGAGTACGACGGTGACATCTGGCGGTGGTGGGACGACTTCCGGTCCCGGCCGGCCATGAGCAAGAAGGAGGACCCGGCGCTCATCACGGCGCTCGGCTGCTCGGCGGCGTTCTCGCCGGGGGACGACGGCCGCCCGGTGCTGCCGGTCGACCCGGTCAGCGGCGTGGTCCGCCCGGAGGTCTGGGCGCGGTGGCTCGCGTGGGACCCGGTGCGGATGGTGCGGGACGTCCCGGAGTACGCCGCCGCGATGCGCTCGATGCGCGCCGTCTGGGTCGACTCGGGCACGAAGGACGACTACTACCTCGACCTCGGCGCCCAGGCGTTCACCGATGCCCTGCGCGAAGCCGGGGTCCCCGACGAGACGGTGCGCTTCGAGCTCTTCGAGGCGACCCACGCCGGGATCGACTACCGCTACCCCATGTCCCTTCGCTGGCTGGCGGAGCGCCTCGCCCGCTGACGGTCAGGCGCCGGCCAGGGCTCCCGGCAGGTCGTGGCGCGGCGCACCCAGGAGCAGGCCGCGGCCGGTGGTGGCGCCGATCGCGACGGCCGCGGTGAGGTGCGCGGAGGTGTCGACGTTGACCGCCATCAGGTCGGCGCCGACCTCGTCGGCCAGGGCGAGCAGGGCGGAGCGCCCGGGCGAGGAGTCGCGGTGCGGGCGGGAGAGATCGACCTGCACGACGTCGGGGCGGGTCCGCCGCGCGGCTGCCTGCACCGCCGCGTCGGCCGCGAGCTCGTCGCCGACGTCAGCCAGGACGACCTGCCAGCCCCACCCGCGGTACTCGTCGAGCGCACGGGCCAGCCGCGACGGGTCGGCGAAGGCGTCGGCGTGCACCTCGGCGCCGACCGCCAGCTCGCGACGGCCGCGACCGAAAGCCACCGCGAGCCGTGGCGGGCAGACGCCGCAGAAGGTCTCGGGCTCGGGTGTCAGGTGGACCGGCTCGCGCAGCCCGGCGGCCCGCACGGTGTCCAGGACGTGCACCCGGAAGGCCCAGTCCAGCCGCTCCACCAGCCCGAGCGACGCGGCCCCGGCAAGAAGGTCCAGCGTGTCGGCCAGCTCGGTGCCCGGCTGGCCGCGTCCGGTGGCCTTCCAGGCCACGACCTCACCGTCGGTGGCGCGACGCTCGTCCAGCCGGCGCACCGGCTGCAGGTCGGGTCCGAGTCGTGCCGGGTCGCCGATCAGCTCCTCGACGAGCTCACGGGTGCGGCGGGCCCGGTCGAGGTCGGCGGTCAGCGTGTGGCCGGGGGCGGACGAGCCGTATGACGTGTTCGTCCCGGGTCGCGACAGGGATGTCATGCGTCCGGCATCGGCACCCGCTCGGGTGACTTGAGCCCACCGCGCGGTGCGAGTTGTGACCGTCGGGTAACGTCCGGGTGGCGCCCTGTGATGTGCGGGGGATGTTCCACGGTTCGTGGGTCCCGCCGGATCGCGCGTCCATGGCGCGCCAGATCGTGGCGGAGCACGACACCGGCAGGAGGACGCATGGCGATAGTCGTCGGCTACGTGCCGAGAGCAGAGGGCAAGGCAGCGCTGCGCAGGGCGGCCGAGGAGGCTCGGCTGCGCAACGTCCGGCTGATCGTCATCAACAGCAACCGCGGCGGTTCCCACCTCGAGGACGACGACGCCGTCGAGCACGAGCGCGAGCTGGCCGAGGTGCGGGCCGAGCTCGACGCCGCGGGCATCGAGAACGAGGTGCGCCAGCTGGTCCGCGGGCTCGACCCCGCGGAGGACCTGATCGCCGTGGCCAACGAGACGTCGGCGGACTTCATCGTCATCGGCCTGCGGCGGCGTACGCCCGTCGGGAAGCTGATCCTGGGCAGCAACGCGCAGCGGATCCTGCTCGAGGCGCCGTGCCCCGTCCTGGCTGTCAAGGCCGAGATCGACGAGTGAGCCTGTCGGGGGTGAGTCGGGGGTGAGCGTGTCACCGGAGGGCGAGCCGCCCGCCGGAGATCCTGGCGGACCCGGCACCGCCCCGGACGCCGGCCTGCGTGGGGACGCGGGCGGGGTGGCCCATCTCGAGGCGTCCGACACTGCTCTGCTCGAGACGCTGATCCTCCAGGCGCCGGTCGCCTTCGCGTTCTACGACACCGGGCTGCGCTACCGGCGGATCAACCGGATGCTCGCCGACATCAACGGCGTCGCCATGGCCGAGCACATCGGTCGCCGACCCACCGAGGTGCTGCCCGCGGCTCTCGGCGAGGCCGTCGAGCAGCGGCTGCGGGAGGTCCTGGACACGGGACTGGTCGTGCAGGACGACGACTTCACCGCCACGTCGCCGGTCACCGGCGAGATGAGCTTCTACGAGTCGAAGTGGTACCCCGCGACCGCGCCCGGCGGCGAGGTCATCGGCGTCGCCGTCCTGGTCTCGGACGTCACCGACCGGCGGCGCAACGAGGACGCCCTGCGGCGCAGCACGGAGCGCACGGCCCGCCTCCAGCAGGCGACCGCGGCGCTCGCGGAGGCGCTGACCGTCGAGCAGGTGCGTACGGTCGTCCGCGACTCGGCCCGTGCCTCCATGGGCGCCGAGTCGGTGGAGATCGTGCTCACCACCGATCCCGACGTGCTGGCGGCGACCGGGACCGCGGGCGACCCCACCTTCGTGGTCGTCGACCTGCTGGTGTCCGGCGGGAGCATCGGCGTGCTCCGGGTCCGGCTGCCGGCGCCCGCCGACCGGCACGACAAGAACTACCTCGGCGCGCTCGCCGGGCAGTGCGCGATCGCGCTGGAGCGCGCCCGGCTCTACGAGAGGGAGCGGTCGACGGCCGTCGCGCTGCAGCAGAGCCTGCTGCCCGACACGTTGCCGAGCGTCGCCGGGGTCGAGCTGGCGGCGTCATTCCGGCCGGGCTCGGCCGAGGCCGACGTTGGCGGCGACTGGTACGACGTCTTCGTGCTGCCGGACGGCCGCCTGGTGATGGTCATCGGCGACGTGATGGGCAAGGGCGTCCAGGCCGCGGCCGGGATGGGACGGCTCCGGTCGGCGCTGCGCGCGCTGGCCCACGCCAACCCGCTGCCCGAGGCCGTGCTGCAGGGACTGGACCGGGTCTTCACCGCCACCGAGCAGCAGGACCAGATCGCCACGCTGGTCTACCTGCTCGTCAACCCGACGGCCCGGCGGGCCGCCGTCGGCGGGGCCGGCCACCTGCCGTTGGTCCTCGTGCGCCAAGGGCAGCCGCCCGAGCTCGTCGACGCCGGGTCCGGGTCCACCCCGCTCGGCTGGCCCGAGCCCCGGGTCCAGCGAACCCTGGAGCTCGGCCCGGGGGACCTGCTGCTCGGGGTCACCGACGGGCTGGTCGAGCGCCGCGGCCAGGACCTGGACCAGGGGCTGGACGTCGTCCTGGCGGCCGCGCGGGACCAGTCCGGGACCCTGGACGAGCTCGTGGCCCGCATCTCGACCGCGACGCTCGACGAGGCCCTCGGCCGCGACGACGCCACGGTGCTCGCTGTGCGCTTCCTGCCGTGACGTCCTGACCTGCAGGTTCTGCGCCCCCGAGGGGCCCGTGTCACAATGTTGTGTTGCGACGTTCCAGTTGCGAGGTGCTGGTGTGAGCCGCACCGTCCCCGAGACCCACCAGCGCTGGGTGCTGCACGCCCAGCGCACGAGGAGAGGCAGTACGTGCCGGACACAGTCCGCTCCCTTCCCCCGGAGTTCACCAGCCCGCAGGTGCAGGGGCTGCTCAGTCAGGGAAGGGCACGCGGATACGTCACTTCGGGTGACGTCCGGGACGCCTTCGACGCCGCCGGCATCGTGCCGAGCCGGATGAAGGCCGTGCTGCGCAGTCTCCATGAGGAAGGAGTGACCGTCATGGTCGAGGCCGAGGGTTCGGCGCCGGAAGGGCGCGGACGCAAGGTCGTGTCGGCGGCCACGACGACCAAGAAGGCCTCGACGACGAAGAAGGTGTCGGCGAAGGCCGAGCCCAAGAAGTCGGAGACGACCAAGAAGGCTGCGGCGAAGCCCGCCGCGAAGTCGGCGGCGAAGCCGGCTGCCAAGCCCGCGACCACCAGGAAGGCCGCCCCGGCGCCGACCACCAAGAAGGTCGCCAGCCCCTCCGCGAAGGCTGCCACCCCTGCTGCTGCGGCAAAGAAGGCTGCCGGTGGGAAGAAGGCCGCGGCGGCCGACCCGAAGGCGGCTGCTGCCGCCGACGGAGCTGCCACCACCGAGACCACCGCCGGCGTCCCGCCCGAGGGGGAGCCCACCGAGCCTCCCGAGGGCGAGGAGGGCGAGTCCTTCACCATCTCCGACGAGGACGAGGAGGACGCGCCGGCCCAGCAGGTGGCGACCGCCGGTGCCACCGCGGACCCGGTCAAGGACTACCTCAAGCAGATCGGCAAGGTCGCCCTCCTCAACGCCGAGCAGGAGGTCGAGCTCGCCAAGCGCATCGAGGCCGGCCTGTTCGCCGAGGAGAAGATCAACTCCCCGGAGAAGTTCGCGCCGAAGCTCAAGAAGGAGCTCGACTGGATCGCCGAGGACGGCCGGCGCGCCAAGAACCACCTCCTCGAGGCCAACCTGCGTCTCGTCGTCTCGCTCGCCAAGCGCTACACCGGTCGCGGCATGCTGTTCCTGGACCTGATCCAGGAGGGCAACCTCGGTCTGATCCGCGCGGTCGAGAAGTTCGACTACACCAAGGGCTACAAGTTCTCGACCTACGCCACCTGGTGGATCCGGCAGGCGATCACCCGCGCCATGGCAGACCAGGCGCGCACCATCCGCATCCCGGTGCACATGGTCGAGGTCATCAACAAGCTCGCGCGCGTCCAGCGCCAGATGCTGCAGGACCTGGGCCGGGAGCCAACTCCGGAGGAGCTCGCCAAGGAGCTCGACATGACTCCGGAGAAGGTCGTCGAGGTGCAGAAGTACGGCCGCGAGCCCATCTCCCTGCACACGCCTCTCGGCGAGGACGGCGACAGTGAGTTCGGCGACCTGATCGAGGACTCCGAGGCTGTCGTGCCGGCCGACGCCGTGTCGTTCACACTCCTGCAGGAGCAGCTGCACTCGGTGCTCGACACCCTGTCGGAGCGCGAGGCGGGCGTGGTGTCGATGCGCTTCGGCCTCACCGACGGCCAGCCCAAGACGTTGGACGAGATCGGCAAGGTCTACGGCGTCACCCGCGAGCGGATCCGCCAGATCGAGTCGAAGACGATGTCCAAGCTGCGCCACCCGTCGCGGTCCCAGGTGCTGCGCGACTACCTCGACTGAGACCGACGGCGCGACCAGCCCCCGATGTGACCTCGGCACGATGAGGTCGCGCCGGTCGGTCGTGCTCGGCGGCCCACCGATCGCGCTCGACTAGGGTCCAGGCTCGGGGTGGTCGTCCGCCGCCTGCCGCTGTGCACGCGGATCCGGGTCACCGGCGCCGACCGGCGCTACGCGCCGGTTGAGCGCCAAGGCGAGCCCGGGGTAGACCATGACGGAAAGGACCCCGGCACCGACGAGAGCTGCGGCGTTCTCAGGGAGCATGTGGCCGGTGCTGAGGCCGATCTGGCTCAGGGCGACGAGCAGCGGCAGCGCGGTCGCGGTCAGGAGTGTCATCTGGAACCGCTGAACCAGCGGTAGGTCCTGGCGGTAGAGAGCGAGTGCGGGGAGTCCCCGTACGACGACCAGCAGCAGGAAGAAAACGAGCAGTCGTTCGGGCGCCTCGGCGATGGCGTTCAGGTCGAGAGTCATGCCCGAGCTAACGAAGAACACCGGGATGAAGAGGCCGTAGCCGACGGCGTCCAGCTTCGCCTCGAGGGCGTGCACGTCCAACGGCGCCCACCTCCGAAGCACGACTCCGGCCAGGAACGCGCCCAACACCACGTCCAGGCCGAAGTCCTCGGCCACGACCAGCAGAGCGAAGAGCAGGAACACCGTCCACCGGAGCGTCGTCTGGGAGGTCGCGTGCTCGCCCTCGGCCAAGATCCTCGTGAGCCGTCGGTGGTGCACCAGCCTGGGCACGATCGTGAACAGCCCCGCCAGAGCACCCATCGCGAGCAGGGACAGCAGCCCGACGAAGGAGCCACTGGCGCCGAGGAAGATCGTGATCGCCACGATGGGCATGAACTCGCCGACGGCTCCGGCTGCCAGGATGTGGGACCCGAAGCGCCCACCGAGCATGTCGTTGTCACGGAGGATCGGCAGCAAGGTGCCGAGGGCAGTCGTGGTGAGCCCGATCGCGATCGGGACGAAGGCCTCGACGAAACCGATCGTCTCGAGCACACCGGTCACCACCAGCGCAGCCGCCACCGTGACCAGCCACGCAGATGTGGCCAGCCGACCCGGGCGTCGGCGAAAGAGGCCCAGCTCGAGCTCGTAGCCGGCGAGCAGGAACAGGAAGCCCAGTCCGACGTTCGCAATCAGCTCGATGGTGTCCGGTTCGCCCCATCCGAGCACATCGGGCCCGACCAGGATGCCGCCGAGGATCAGCAGGACGACCTGGGGCACCTTCCAGCGCTGCAGAAGCCCGGCGATGAGCGGGGCGAGGGCCGCCACCAGGCTGACCACCAGGAGGGTGTCGAGCCCTTCCTGGAGGCTCATGCCGTCGTCAGTCCCGGTCCGACCGCATCAGAACTCCTGCAGGCGCTCCGCGACGATGATCCGCGCCGCAGCCTCGATCAGCGCGAGATGGGAGAACGCCTGGGGGAAGTTGCCCAGGTGCCGACCGGTGTCGACGTCGAACTCCTCGGCGAAGAGGCCGAGCGGCGAGGCCACCCGCAGAAGACGCTCCATCAGGTCACGCGCCCGCTGCTCCTCGCCGATGATCGCCAGCGCGGACACGAGCCAGAACGAGCAGATCAGGAATGTCCCTTCCTTGCCGCTGAGCCCGTCATCTGTCTCATCGGTCTTGTAGCGCAGGACGAACCCGTTCTCCGTCAGCTCGTCGGCGATGGCAAGGACGCTGGCGCGGAGCCGCTTATCGTCGGGTGGGAGAAAGTCGAAGAGCGCCGCCAGCAGTGTCGAGGCGTCGAGCGCGTCGGTGTCGTAGTGCTGGCGAAGGACGCCTCGGCCGTCGACGCCGTGCTCGAGGATGTCTGCCTTGATCTCCTCGGCGGTCGCTCCCCACGTGTCCGCAAGATCAGGTTCGCCGGCGATGTGAGCGAGCTTGGACGCGCGGTCCAGGGCGACCCAGCCCATGAGCTTGGACGAGACGTAGTGCTGCGGCTTGCCGCGCGCCTCCCAGATGCCCTGGTCAGGCTCCTGCCACACGGCGGTGGCGCACCGCGCCTGGGACTGCACGATGGGCCACAGCCGCCGCGGCAGCCGTTGGCTCCGACGGGTGTGAAGAAGGATGGAGTCGAGGACGGCCCCGAACACGTCGTTCTGGCGTTGGTCGAAGGCACCGTTCCCGATCCGCACCGGTCGCGCGCCCGCGTAGCCCGACATGTCCTCGCGGATCGACTCGGTCAGGTCACGGCGGCCGTCGATGCCATACATGATCTGGAGGGCGCCGTCACGGTTGGGTTCGAGGTCGGCGACGAACTGAATGAACTCGTCGGCCTCCCAGTCCAGGTCCAGGAAGTGCAGCGCCTGCAGCGTGAACGTGCTGTCCCGCATCCAGCTGTAGCGGTAGTCCCAGTTTCGTTCACCTCCGGGTGTCTCCGGCAGCGAGGTGGTGAGCGCGGCAACGGTTGCGCCGGTCGGCATGTAGGTGAGGCCCTTGATGGCCAGTGCCGAACGCTGGAGGGGGTCGCGCCAGCGGTGGTCCGGCATCCTCGCGCGGCCCAGCCATGCCCGCCAGAACCGTGTGGTGGCGTCCAAACGGCTGCCCGCCTCTGCCACGTCGGCGGGCGTGACGAGCCCTTCCGCCCACGACAGCGCGCAGTAGCACTCGTCGCCGGCCGACAGCACGTGCCGGGCGCGGACCCGGTTGCCCTCGATGCCGAGCGCGAGGTCGGTCCGGAGCCTGATGGACTGGCCCGCACCGCTCGCGTCGGCGACGTGCCGCTCGTTCTCGGCCAAGCTCCACTCGGCGGGCGTCCTGCCGTAGTCGAAGACCGGCTCGCAGACCAGCTCGACCTCGACGTTGCCGTCCAGGCAGCGCACCGTGCGCACCAGCATGTGATCGGCGTCGTCGTCCGCAGGCGGGCGGGTGTGCGGGGTGATCTCGTCCTCCCCGGTGCGCGGACCCAGGGTCAGCGCGTCGCGGACCAGGATCCAGCCCGACGGCGTCTTCCACGTCGTCGTCAGGACGTTGGTCCCGGGCTCGTACACCCGCGCGGTCGGATGGTTGATCCCGAACGGCCCCAGTCGGAAGTAGCCCGCCTGGCGGTCGAGCAGGGTCCCGAAGATGCTGGGCGAGTCGAACCGTGGGACGCAGAGCCAGCCGATCGCGCCGTCTGGCGCCACGAGAGCCCCGGTGTGGCAGTCGGAGAGGAAGGCGAAGTCGGCGATCGGCGGGAACGGCGAAGGCGCTGCCGCGCTCTGGGGCGCATCGGTGGTCACGACGCCATCCATGGGCCGTGCCAACCGCCGAATCCATCGGTCAGCTGGTTCGCCTCGGAGGGGCCCCAGCTCCCTGGTGCGTACGCGTGGACGGGCGGTGGCGCATCGACCAGTGGCTGCATCACCCGCCAGGTCTCCTCGACGCCGTCCTGCCGGGTGAACCGCGTGCTGTCCCCGACCATGGCGGCGTGAAGCAGCACCTCGTACGGCGTCGCGCCCTCTCCGCCCTCCCTGGCGAACTCCATGTCCAGCTCGATCCGGCCGATCGCATCGAGGTCCGCCCGCCGCGCGTCGAGGACCAGCCTTATCCCGGTCGACGGGTCCAGCTTGACCACCAGTTGGTTCGCCTCGGCCTTGCCCATGACCCCGAAGCCCAGGCGCGGCGGGCGTTTGAACACGAGCCGCAGCTCGGTCTGGGTAGCCGGCAGCCGCTTCCCGGTGCGGATGAAGAACGGGACGCCGGCCCATCGCCAGTTCTCGATGTCGAGCCGAAGGGCGGCGTAGGTCTCGGTAGCCGAGTCCGGCGCCACGCCGTCGATGCCTCGATATCCGTCGTACTGCCCGCGCACGTAATGGGCCGGGTCGGCCTCGACGACCGCGTGGAACAGCGCCACCTGAGCGTCCTTGATGGTCTTCGGGTCGCCCCGGGACGGAGCCTCCATCGCGGCCGCCGAGACGACCTGCATCAAGTGGTTGACGACCACGTCGCGCAACGCGCCCACGGGGTCGTAGAAGTGACCCCGGTCCTCGACCCCGAAGCTCTCGGCCATGGTGATCTGCACGCACGCGAGGTAGTTGCGGCTCCACAACGGCTCGAGGATGGAGTTGGCGAACCGCAGGTGCAGGATCTCGTCGAGGCCCATCTTGCCGAGGTAGTGGTCGATCCGGAACAGCTGGGACTCGTCGATGTACTGGTGGAGCTCGGCGGCCAGCTCGGTGGCCGACGCCTGGTCGTGGCCGAACGGCTTCTCCACGACCACCCGAGCGGATCTCGTCAGGTCCTTGTCGGCGAGGTTCTTGACCACCGTGCCGAACAGGAACGGCGGGATCTCCAGGTAGTACACCGGCGTCTCGGCACCCTTGATCGCCTCGCCGACCCGGTCGTACGTCGCGGGGTCGGTGAAGTCTCCGTGCACGTACGACAGCCGCTCGGCGAACCGGTCGAACACCACCTTGTCGAGCTGCTCGCCGGTGCCTTCGATCGACTCGCGGGCGCGGTCGACCAGCCGCTCGAGCGTCCAGTCGTCGACCGCCACCCCTACGATCGGGCAGTCCAGCAGGCCGCGGGCCTCCAACCGGTACAAGGACCGAAATGTCATCACTTTCGCCAGGTCACCGGTGAGCCCGAAGACGACGAGCACGTCCGCTGGACGCGGCCCCGCGTTTGCTGGCACTGACCCCTTGTGGCTCTCGCTCGTCGCTGGCACCGCTGTCTCCTCGTGGCCCGACGTGGACCTCCCAAGGTTGAGCCGCGCTGCCTGTGTCGTGCTCACCCCCTTCGGGGGAGGTCGGCGCTGCTGCGCCGAGACGAGGTTGGGGTGCCGTAAGCACTGGCGGGACGCACCACGGCGCACCCGGCAACCGTCGAGGGATTCGGCATGGCAGACAACCAGCACTACGACGTCGATCATCATCGGCACCGGTGCGGGTGGAGGCACCCTCGCGCACCGGTTGGCGCCGGCGGCGCGAACGGTCCTGTGGCTCGAACGTGGGTCGTTCCTGCCGCGAGAGCGGGACAACTGGGACTCCACGCGCGGTGTTCGTGCGCGGCAAGTACCTCGCGCCCGAGAATTCTGGTACGACCGGCACGGCCATGAGTTCCAGCCCGAGGTCAACTACTACGTCGGCGGCAACACGAAGTTCTACGGGGCCGCGCTGTTCCGGCTGCGGCCGGAGGACTTCGGCGAGATCCGGCACCACGGCGGCATCTCGCCCGGCCTGGCCGATCGACTACGACGACCTGGAGCCGTACTACACCCAGGCCGAGCACCTCTACCGCGTGCGCGGCCTGCACGGTGAGGACCCGACCGAGGGCCCGGCGAGCGCGCAGTACGCGCTACCCGCCGGTCGCAGCACGAGCCGCGGATCCAGCAGCTCAGCGACGACCTGGAGAAGCTAGGCCTGCACCCGTTCCACCTGCCGATCGGCGTCGACCTCGACGCAGGACGCAGAGCGGCGGGCCACTCGCGGACCAGCGTGTGCATCCGCTGCGACCGGGTCGATGGCTTCCCGTGCCTGGTCGGAGGCCAAGTCCGACGCGCAGGTGATCTGCGTCGACCCGGCGCTCGGCATCACGACAACGTCACGCTGCGTGACCGACGCGCACGTGCGACGGCTGGAGACCGATCGCGACCGGACGCACCGTCACCCGGGTGGTCGACCGAGCTCGAGGACGGCTCGATGACCACGCTTCACCGCCGACGTCGTCGTCGTCGCGTGCGGCGCGGTCAACTCGGCGGCGCTGCTGCTGCGGTCGGCCAGCGACCGTCACCCCGACGGGCTCGGCGAACAGCTCCGGCGTCGTCGGGCCGGCACTACATGCGGCACAACAACCTCGCGCTGATGGCGGTCTCCCACGAGCCCAACCCGACCCGGTTCCAGAAGACGCTGGCCATGAACGACTGGTACCTCGGCGCCGACGACTGGGACTACCCGCTCGGCGGCATCCAGATGCTGGGCAAGTCCGACGAGGAGCAGATCCACGCGCAGGCGCCACGGTGGGCCGGCAAGCCTGTCGCCGGACCTGCCGTTCGAGGTCCTCGCCCACCACGCCGTGGACTTCTGGCTCTGCGGCGAGGACCTTCCCGCGCCCGGACAACCGGGTCACGCTCGACCGCGACGGCAGCATCCACCTCAGCACTCGACGAGAAGCAACAACGTCGAGGGCGTCAAGCGGCTCCGACACAAGCTGCGAGCGCGATGCTCGGCGACCTCGGGCATGCGCCAGCACCACCTGCTCGACCACAGCATCTACCTGCACAAGAGCGATGCCTATCGGCGCGACCGCGCACCAGGCCGGCACCGTCCGCTTCGGCACCGACCCCGCCGCCAGCGGCTCTCGACGTCAACTGCAAGGCGCACGACCTGGACAACCTCTACGTCGTGGACACCAGCTTCTTCCCGAGCATCGGAGCGGTGAACCCGTCGCTCACCGCGATCGCCAACGCCCTCCGGGTCGGTGACCACCTTCTCGAACGGCTGCAATGAGCTTCGAAGGACCGGCTCGACGACCACATCACCCCCCGCCGGGTAGCTGATCGTCGGCGGCGGCTTCGCCGGACTCTTCGCGGCGCGTGCCTTCCGGCACAGCCCGGTCGAGGTCACCGTCGTCGACCGCGCGACGCACCACCTGTTCCAGCCGCTGCTCTACCAGTGCGCCACCGGCGTGCTGTCCGAAGGCCAGATCGCGGTGCCGCTGCGCGGCGTCCTCCGCCGCTACGAGAACGTCGAGTGCGTGCTCGGCGAGGTCGTCGACTTCGACCTCGAGGAGCGCCGGGTCCTCGCTCTGCCGCCCCGCAGGCACGACGATGGAGATCCCGTACGACGACCTGATCGTCGCTGCCGGCGTGCAGCAGTCCTACTTCGGTCACGACGAGTTCCAGCAGTTCGCGCCGGGAATGAAGACGCTGGCCGACGCCCTCACGATCCGTCGTCGCGTCTTCGGTGCTTTCGAGATGGCCCAGACGGCCACCGACCCGGGGGAGCGCCGCCGCTGGCTGACGTTCGCGCTGGTCGGGGCCGGTCCGACCGGGGTCGAGCTGGCCGGCCAGATCCACGAGGTCGCCACGCTCACGCTGCGGGACCAGTTCCGCCACATCGACCCGGCCGAGGCGAGGGTGCTGCTCTTCGACGGCGGCACGATGCCGTTGGCCCCGTTCGGCCCCAAGCTCTCTGCCCGCGCCGCCAAGGCGCTGACCGGGATGGGCGTCGAGCTGCACATGAGCTCGATCGTCACCTCCATCGACCGTCACGGCCTCGACGCCAAGGGTCCGGACGGCACGGTCGTCCGGCACGAGGCCGGGACGGTGCTCTGGACGGCAGGGATCGCGGCGCCGCCGCTCGCGGAGCAGCTCGCCAAGCAGACCGGGGCGCAGCAGGACCGGGCCGGCCGCATCGTGGTGCAGCCGGACCTCACGATCCCCGGGCACCCGGAGATCTCCGTCGTCGGCGACCTGATGAGCCTCGAGCACCTGCCGGGCGTGGCCGAGGTGGCGATGCAGACCGGGTTCTACGCGGCCCAGCGGATCAAGCACCAGGTCGAGCAGCGCCACGGAGCCGCAGAAGCCGTTCCGCTACCACGACCTCGGCTCGGCCGCGTACATCTCCCGAGGGCGCGCCGTCGTGTCGGTCAAGCGCTTCCACGCCAGCGGGTTCATCGGCTGGCTGGCCTGGCTGGGGATCCACCTCGCGTTCCTCACCACCTTCCGGAACCGGATCTCGGCCGTGTTGACCTGGGCCATCGCGTTCAGCCGGGAGTCCCGCCGCGAGCGTGCGTTCACGATGATGCAGAGCGTCCCCGGCCAGGACGTCTACCAGCCGCAGCCGGAGCCCGACCAACGTCCTGAGGGAGCCCGGCCATGATCATCGGGTCGGTGCTCGCCGACGGTGCAGCACTCGCCGAAGGGCCCTCCCAGCTCTTGCCGGCACGGGAGCAGATGGCGTTCACCCTGATGGTGCACGTGATCCTGGTCCCGTTCGGCGTGGCGCTGCCGTTCATCACGCTGGTCATGAACTACCTCGGTCTGCGTCGCGGCGACCCGGTCGCGATGCAGCTGGCCCGGCGCTGGTCCACGGTGATGGCGATCCAGTTCGCGGTGGGGGCGGTCACGGGCACCGTGCTGAGCCTGGAGTTCGGACTGCTCTGGCCAGGTCTGATGGGCAAGTGGGGTGACGTGTTCGGCATCGCCTTCGGGATCGAGGGCTGGGCCTTCTTCCTCGAGGCCATCCTGGTCGCGATCTACATCTACGGCTGGAAGCGGATGAGCCCGCGCGCCCACTTCCTCGTCGGGCTGCCCATCCCGCTCGTGGCCCTGGTCGGTGCGTTCTCGATCCTGTCCGTCAACGCGTGGATGAACACCCCACAGGGATTCGTGCTCGACTCGGCCGGCAACCCGACCAACGTCGACATCACCGAGGTGCTCTTCACCCCGATCCTCGCGCCGCAGTACCTGCACATGATCGCCGCGGCCTACATGGTGGCCGGCTACCTCGTGGCCAGCGTGTACGCCGTCGGCTGGCTCCGTGGGCGCCGAGACCGCTACCACCGGCTGGGCTTCCTCGTGCCGTTCACCGTGGCAGCCATCGTGACCCCGCTCCAGTTCATGATTGGCGACGCCCTGGCGCGCCAGGTCTTCCAGGAGCAGCCGGTCAAGTTCGCGGCGATGGAGATCGTGTGGGAGACCGGATCGGACCAGCCGGAGTACCTCTTCGGCCGGCTCCAGCCGGACGGGTCCATCGACGGCGGGATCCGGATCCCCGGCCTGGACTCCTTTCTCGCGGGCTTCAGCAGGGACACCGTGGTCAAGGGGCTGACGGAGGTACCGGCAGCGGACCGACCCAGCATCCGTGAGGCGAACATCACGCACTTCGCCTTCGACACGATGGTCGGGGTCGGGACGGTGCTGCTCGGGCTCGCGTTCTGGTACGGCCTCGCCTGGGTGCGCCGACGAGACATGCCACGGTCCCGGTGGTTCTACCGCTGCGCCGCGGTGGCGGGGGTGGTGTCCGTGGTCGGCCTCGAGGCCGGCTGGATCACCGCGGAGGTCGGTCGGCAGCCGTGGGTCGTCTACAACGAGATGAAGGTGGCCGAGGCGGTCACGGACATCGGCGCCGGACCGATCTGGACGTCCTTCGCGGTCGTCGTGGTGATCTACAGCCTGGTCGTCTGGGCGTTCCTCGGCGTGCTGCTGCGCCTGAAGATCCGCTGGCGGCACGAGGACGCCGAGCTGGCGCGGGCGAGCGGCCCCGACCCGGCCGTGCCCGCCCAGGCGAGCCGTCCCGAGCACCAGGAGGTCGAGTCATGACCGCCACCGACCTGGTCGCGGTTGTCCTGCTGCTGCTCATCGCCGCGTACACGTGTGGCGGCGGTGCCGACTTCGGGGCCGGGATCTGGGACCTGCTCGCGGGGGACAGTGACCGCGGTGCGCGCCCACGGTCACTGGTCGACTACGCGATGGCTCCGGTGTGGGAGGCGAACAACGTCTGGCTGGTGTTCATCCTCGTGGTCACCTGGACGGGCTTTCCCCCGGTCTTCGAGGCGGTGATGTCGACGGCCTGGATCGCGCTCACGCTGGTCGCACTCGGCATCGTCTCGCGTGGCGCCGCGTTCGCGATCCGCAAGCCGACCCATCGTGTCGCACGGCGCCGTCACCTCGGGATCGTCTTCGGCCTCGCGTCGGTGCTGACGCCGTTCTTCCTGGCCGCCGCCCTCGGGGGCATCGCGTCCGGGCGGATCCCGCCGGGCAACAGCAAGGGGGACCCGGTGACCTCATGGCTCAACCCGACCTCGGTGCTCTTCGGCATCCTCGGCCTGCTGGCCGCAGCGTTCATCGCGGCGGCCTTCCTGGTCTCGGACGCCCGCCGGTTCAAGGCGCCCGACCTGGAGGCGTACTTCCGGACACGCGCCGTCGTGTCCGGGGGCTTGCTGCTCCTGGTCATGGCGGGTGGCCTCCTCGTCGTGCGCGAGGACGCGAAGCCCCTGTACGACGGCCTCACCTCGGGCTGGGGACTCGGGTTCGCGATCGCCGCCGGCCTCCTCGTGCTGGCGACGTCGGCCCTGCTCCGCCGTGGCCGGCTCCGGGGCACTCGGCTGACGGCCGTCGGCGCGCTCGCGTCACTCGTGCTCGCGTGGGGCATGGCCCAGCGCCCGTACGCGCTGCCCACCACGCTGACCATCGACGAGGCCGCAGGCGACCCCAACACGATGCGCTGGCTGGTGGCCGTGACGATCGTCGCCGTCGCGCTGATCGGGCCCGCGCTCGCGCTGCTCTACCGGCTGGACCTGACCGACCGGCTCGCTGCCGACCACGACGAGGACCTCACGGAGGCGACGGCGGCACCGGGTCGCTGACGGCGGCCGCGCGGTCCTCCGCCTGGTAGCTCGCTAGCAGCGCCTCTTCCTCGTCCTTCGTCGGGAAGCAGAGGAAGACCAGGATCGCGCCGAGGAGGATCGCGACCAGCCCCGCGGTGTACGCCCAGTCGTCGCCCTGCAGGAACGCCTCCCGCGCGGCGGAGGTGATCTGCGCCGAGTACTGCGGGTACTGATCCGCCGTCGCGGTCGCGCTGGCGAAGGACTTGGTCAGCTCGGACTGCACGCCGTCGGTGATCTTGTCCTGGTCCGGCGAGGCGGCGATGGCCGCCGAGACGGCGGACGCGTAACCGGCCGTGAGCAGCGCCCCGAAGATCGACTGCATGATCGCGCCGCCGAGGTCACGCTGCAGGTCGGCGGTCCCCGACGCCATCCCCGCGCGGGTGACCGGCACCGACCCGGTCAGCGAGTGGGACGCAGGCGTGCCGGCGAACCCGACACCGATGCCGACGAACAGGTAGCCGAGGCCGACCTGCCAGTAGTCGCTGCCGTCCTCCCACAGCAGCAGCATCGTCGTGAAGCCGAGCACGCAGAAGACGTACCCGGTGAGCAGGGTGAGGCGGGACCCGCGGGCCTCGATGAGCTTGGCCGACCGAGGCGCGACCACGACCATGCCGGCGACAGCGGGAAGGATGGCCAGGCCGGCGTCGAGCGTCGAGTAGCCCAGCACGTTCTGCAGGAACTGCTGTCCCACGAACATGGCCCCCATGAGCGACCCGAACACGATGATCCCGGCGCAGGCAGCGACCCAGAACGTCCGTCGGCCGGCGACGTGCAGGTCGTACAGCGGGTTGCGCGCCCGACGCTGCCGGATGACGAAGGCCGCAGCTGCCGCGAGCGCGACCACGGCCAGGCCGAGCACCAGGCTCGTCTTGCCGGGCACCGGCGCGAAGTTGATGGACAGGATCAGGCAGGCGACCAGGACTACCGAGAGGATGCCGCCGAGGTTGTCCACCGGGTCGGTCGCCTCGTTCACATGAGCCGGCACGAACATCACGGCCAGTACCAGAGCCACCACCGCCAGCGGCAGGGTGACCAGGAAGACCGACCCCCACCAGAAGTGCTCGAGCATCCCACCTGCGACCACCGGGCCGAGCGCGGAGATGCCGCCGCCCAGCGCCGACCACAGCGCGATCGATCTGGTCCGGCCCGGGCCGGACCACAAGGCGGTGATCAGCGCGAGGGTGGTCGGGTAGGCCATGCCCGCCGAGAGCCCCCCGAGCACCCGGGCCGCGACCAGGAACGCGTCGCTGGGCGCGTAGGCAGCGAGCAGGCAGGCCGGGACGGAGAGGACCACGCCCGCCAGCAGCAGGAGCTTGCGTCCGTATCGGTCGCCGACCGCGCCCAGGTAGAGAACCGATGCCGCCAGGCCGAGGGAATAGCCGACGGCGACGAGGTTCAGCGTCGTCTGCGAGGAGTCGAAGGCCTGGCCGATCTCGGGCAGCGCCACGTTGGCCACGGCCAGGTTCAAGTTGGCCACCGCCGCGACCAGGATCAGCGAGAGAAGGACCAGGCCGGCGCGTGCCGGGGCGGTCGAAGCCTCGGCAGCGCCCTCCGTCGGCTGGCCGTGCGCACTTGTGCCGGGTTCCGCCATCGACGGCCCTCCTCGGCTCGGCTCCGACTCGTACCGTGCCGGGGAGGCGCAGGCACGACCTCACCCGAACCGGACGAGTCGTGGGAGCCGCACCCACTTCTCAGTCCAAGGTATTTCACCGCACAGCGCTTCTGACCTGCAGTTTGCGGCGCACGGATGCACAGCGCTTAGGCGTCCCTAGTGCGCGACTGACGCCTAGCGTGCTCGATCCGACTCCACCGTGAACTCGCTTCCTACTGCCTGGCCATGGCGATGCGGAGGCGTTCCTGCGGGTCGATGTAGTGGTCGTGGTCGTCCTTGCCGAGGTCGATCTGGACCCAGTTGATGGTGCCGGTGAACCGGCTGCCGCGGGCGGTGTAGTCCGAGGTAACCGTGGTGCCGGACTCGTAGCCGATATCGGTGGTCTCGTCGGCGGAGAACACCATCGGCTGGGTCGCGCCGACCCGACCCGTGCCGGCCGGCGTTCCGTCGTAGTAGAGGGTGACGTCGCCACCCTTGGCCAGCCCGCCGCCGTCGTAGGCGAACTCCATCCGGACCTGGTGGGTGCCGGCCGGGATCGGTGAGTCGGCCTCAGTCGCGAACTCCTGGATGCCCAGCACGTTGTAGACGAACTTGGCCTTGCCGTCCTTCGCGTACACGGCCCAGCCGCCGAACCGGCCACCCTGGGCGATGATCACGCCGTCGGCACCGCGGTCAGGGACGTCGATCTCGGCGGTCACCGAGAACGACCTGTTCTTGATGCTCACCACGCTGTTCTCCGACAGGCGTCCCATGCCGGCGAAGAACAGCTGCGAGTCACCGCGGATGAGGCTCGGGCGGCCTGCCATCTCCGCGTTCAAGCGCTCGCCGGTGCGGTCGTCCAGCGGGAGCACGTCGTACTTGGTCGCCTCGATCAGCCACAGCCGTTGCAGCGTGGCCAGCTTCTCCGGCTGGTCACCGGCGAGGTCACGTGCCTGGCTGTAGTCGCGTGAGCCGTCGTAGAGCTCCCACAGGTCGTCGTCGAACGCCGGCAGGGTGCCCCCGACCATGATCCATGGGGTCTTGTGCTTGGTGACCGCGCTCCAGCCCCGGTGGTAGATGCCGCGGTTGCCGAACATCTCGAAGTACTGCAGGTCGTGGCGCTCCGGCGTCTCCGCACCGTTGAAGGTGTAGAGCATGCTGGTGCCCTCCATGGGCGACTGCTGCACGCCGTTGACCATCGTCGGTTCGGGCAGGCCGGCCGCCTCCAGGATGGTCGGTGCCACGTCGATCACGTGGGTGAACTGCGTCCGGAGCCCGCCGGACTCGTCGATGCCGTTCGGCCAGTGCACGATGGTCCCGTTGCGGGTGCCGCCCCAGTGCGATGCGACCTGCTTGGTCCACTGGAACGGCGTGCACATCGCCCATGCCCAGCCGACCGAGTAGTGGTTGTACGACTCGGGCGAGCCGAGCGCGTCCATCTTGCCCAGCAGGAACTCAGGGGTCTCCAGCGCGGCCATCCCGTTGAAGTTCGCCATCTCGTTGAAGGCGCCGTTCATGGTGCCCTCGGCCGAGGCGCCGTTGTCCCCGATGATGTAGTAGACGATCGTGTCCTCGAGCACGCCGAGGTGGTCGATGGCATCGATGAGCCGGCCGACGTGATGGTCGGTGTGCTCGAGGAACCCGGCGTAGACCTCCATCTGGCGCGCCAGAACCGGCTTGAGCTCGTCAGGCATGTCGTCCCACGCGGTGATCTCCGCGTGCCGCGCGGTCAGCTCGGCGTCGGCGGGGATGACCCCGAGCTCCTTCTGCCGGGCGAAGGTCCGCTCCCGCTGGGCGTCCCACCCGTCGTCGAACTGGCCCGAGTACCGGTCCGCCCACTCCTTCGGCACGTGGTGGGGAGCGTGCGTCGCGCCAGGCGCGAAGTACATGAAGAACGGCTTGTCCGGCATCAGGGCCTTCTGCTGCCGCACCCAGTTCACCGCCCGGTCGGCCAGGTCCTCAGTGAGGTGGTAGCCCTCTTCCGCGGTCGCGGGCGGCTCGACCGGTGTCGTGCCGTCGTACAAGGCCGGGTCGTACTGGTTGTTCTCCCCGCCGATGAAGCCGTAGAAGGTCTCGAAGCCACCACCGCCGGACGGCCAGGCGTCGAACGGGCCCATCGGCGAGGTCTGCCACACCGGGACCTCGTGGCACTTGCCGAACTGCGCCGTCGAGTAGCCGTTCAGCTTGAGGCTCATGGCCAGGGGTGCCTTCGTGTTCGGCCGCAGCGAGCTGTTGCCGGGGGCCGACGTCGCGGTCTCGGTGATGCTTCCCATCCCCACCGAGTGGTGGTTGCGCCCGGTGAGCAGCGCCTGCCTGGTCGGCGCGCAGAGCGCTGTCGTGTGGAACCGGTTGTACCGCAGGCCGCCGGCAGCCAGCCGGTCCGCCGTCGGCGTACGGCACGGCCCTCCGAACGCGCTCGAGGCACCGAACCCGACGTCGTCGAGAAGCACGATCAGCACATTCGGCGCTCCGGTGGGCGGCAGCAGCGGCTCGATCGGCGGGTACGCCGTGTCCGGGTCCTTCGCGTCGTACGTCGTCAGCCCACGGGACGGACGGTCCGGGATTGGCAGCATGGCGCGCGAGGCGGCATCGGGACTCATGACGTTCCTCGGATCGGGGTGTGTCCCGCCGGTTCAGCGAGCTCCACAGCGCCGTCAAGGTATGTCCGGTGACCCGGAGGGTCATCACCCGAGCAGGATGACCCGCAGCCCTAGCCACCGCTGAGCAGCCCTCGACTGGCCGCTCACCGCACGGCTCCATCGGAGGACGACGTGGAAGCCGGGTGCGGATGGCGCCGCAGCAGGCCGCGGACTGCAGGCTGGGTCAGGCCCGCTCCGGTCGGCTGGATGAGGTCGGCGACGGTCGCCCCGTACCGGGTCGCGAGCGGCTTCGCGCTCAAGCCGTGCGCCAGCACGCTGAGCAGCACGGTCATCCCGATGACTGCCACAGCCTGGTCGGCCTCGGCATGGAGGTCCTCGAGGGCTATCACCGCGAAGATGATCGAGGCCAGTCCTCGTGGCCCGAACCAGCCGATGAAGGAGACGGTCGGCGGCGACAGCCCCGAGCCGGTCAAGGCGAGCGCCACCGGCAGCATCCGGACAACGGTCAGACTCAGGATTGCGTAGCCGATGACCTGCCAGTCGGTGTGCTCGAGGACGATCGGGACGGCGACGGCGCCGAAGATCAGCCAGGTCACCAGCGAGACCAGCCCGGCCGTCTGCTCGACGTAGAAGACCTCCTTGACCCCACCCCGGCCAGCGAAGTTGCCGAAGGCAAGGCCAGCCACGAAGGCGGCAACGAAGCCGTTGCCGCCCAGCCAGAGCGTTCCGGCGTACGCGGCCACCGCCAGCGCCAGCACGCCGGGGCCGGCGAGGTCCTCCGTCGCCCATCCCCGCCGCCGCGCCCTCCGCATCGCCAGGCCACCGACGCCGCCAACCACCACCCCACCCGCCAGGCCGATGGCCAGGTCGGCAAACGCGCCGCCAAGGCTCGGTGTGCCCTGGACACCGGCCGCTGCCGCCGCACCTGCGATAGCGACCGTCACCACCGGCGTGGCGATCCCGTCGTTGAGCCCGCTCTCGACGTTCAGCACTCGCCGGACCCGTTCCGGCACGGCTGGGTTGGTCATGACCGCGGCGCCGAGTGCCGCGTCGGTGGGAGCCAGCGCGGCACCGATGAGCAGCGCCATCCAGACACCCATGCCGTCGAACAGGACCAGTGCCAGCAGTGTCCCGGCGGCCATCGTGAGTGGCAGCCCAACCGCGAGCAAGCGGGTGTACAGGCCCAGGTCGGCGCGCAGGTCGGGCAGTCGCACCCTGGCCGCATCGGCGAACAGGACCCAGACGAGGGTGACCTCGGCGATGATCTTGATCGCCTCGTGCGAGAGCTCAGGCTCGATGCTGTGGGTCACCTCGGAGAGGATCAGCCCGACGGCGACGAACACGATCGGCGCGCTGAGGTCGGCACGGGCGAACCGAGCCGAGAAGAGTCCCCACCCGAAGACCATGAGGGCGATCAGCGCAACGGCCGCCGCATCCATGGTCGTCCCTCCGGCTTGGATCAGGACCAGCAGGTCATGACACCGCTCATCCTCGCTGCGTGGTCGCCGGACCAGAGTGGACCATCCACGCGGGCGCCGATGGTTCATCCGGCGGGGGTGAAGGGCGGTTCAGACAGATATCTGCCGACACGCGGGCGCCGATCGGTGCGATCTCCCGCCTATCACCCCGCCTGGGCGACATGATCGTGGTGTCAGTCCGACCCGGCCGTGACCGAAGGAGGGACCGTGTCGACGAACCCAGCTGGTCAGGACCCGTTGATGACCCCCACAGGCTTGAGCACGTACGACGACGAGCCGGTCTCCGGCTGGATGTTTTTCGCCGGCAGCGTCTTGGGGTTGGCAGGCCTCATGCGCCTGCTCGACTCCTTCTGGGCGTTCCGCTACGAGGGCGCGCTCCCCGATGAGCTGAAGGACGGGCTGCTCGGTGACAAGCTGAACACCTACGCCTGGGTGTGGCTGATCGTCGCCGTGCTGCTCATCGTGTCGAGCTGGCTGCTGCTCTACCGCTCGCAGCTCGCCCGGTGGGTCGGCTTCGTGGCCGCGACCATCGGTGCGCTCTCGGCCATGACGTGGATGCCCTACTACCCCATCTGGTCCATGACCTACGTCGCGATGTTCGTGCTTACCTTCTACGCGCTCGCGGCGCACGGCGGTCGCAAGTAGGAGATCCGGCTGCCATAGGGAGGGCGTCACCCACGACGCCGCGAGCCGTCAGCGGGCTGGCCCGCGTGTTCCGGCCAGCCCGTCCGTGTCCGATGCGGAGCCAGTCTCCGCTGGCCGTACGTTGATCCCATGCCAGCGGGCGCACCCAGGTCGCCGGCCATCGACCTCGAGGTCGGCGACCGCGACGTGAGGATCACGAACCCAGACCGGGTCTACTTCCCGGCTACGGGGGCGACCAAGCTCGACCTGGCCCGCTACTACCTGGCCGTCGGCGATGGCATCGTCAACGCCCTGCGGGAGCGGCCCTGCATGCTGCACCGATTCCCCACCGGGGTCGACGGTGAGAAGGTCCACCAGAAGCGGCTCCCGGCCGGAGCCCCGCCCTGGGTCGAGACGGTGCGCGTCTTCTTCCCAAGGTTCAGCAGGACGGCAGACGAGCTGTGCGTGACCGAGCTGGCCAGTGTCATCTGGGCGGTTCAGATGTCGACGGTCGAGTTCCACCCCTGGAACAGCCGTCGAGCCGACACGGAGAAGCCCGACGAGTGGCGGATCGACCTGGACCCGATGCCGCTGTGTGACTTCGCGACAGTGCGCCAGGTCGCACATGTCGCCCACGAGGTGCTCGACGCGCTGGGCGCGACCGGCTGGCCGAAGACCAGTGGCGGCAAGGGTCTGCACATCTATGTTCGTATCGAGCCGCGATGGGGTTTCCAGGACGTGCGCCGGGCAGCTCTGGCGTTCGCGCGTGAGGTGGAGCGGCGCGCACCTGACCTGGTGACGACGGCGTGGTGGCGGCGCGACCGCGACCCGCGGGACCTCTTCATCGACTACAACCAGAACGCTCGCGACCACACCATCGCCTGCGCCTACAGCGTTCGCGGCAACGCGCTCGGAACGGTCTCCACGCCGGTGGATTGGAGCGAGATCGACGATGTTCTCCCTGACGACTTCACCATAGCGACACTGCCGGCGCGGTATGCGGACAAGGGCGACCTGCATGCCGGCATCGATGACGCTGTCTTCGACCTCGAGCGCCTACTTGCCTGGGCCGACCGCGACGAGCGAGACGGCCGCGACGTGCCTCGAGGGCAGCAGGGGTGACCTGGCGTGCACGGCCCGCACGGTCAGAATCGTCGACCCGTGGCCTCGATCCACTCGGCGAACCGCTCCCACTTGACCTCACGGCGGTATCGCTTCGCGCCCTTCGGCCACCACTCGAGGCTCCCCTTGGAGATGTGCAGCTCGCCGAGCTTCTCCAGGGCACCGCTCGGCGTACGCCGGTTGCTCTCGACGACGAACTCCACGTTGGAGCCGCCGATGTCGAACTCCGGGACGCTCATCCGGACTCGGTGACTGGCCACGGGCGCTCCCTCCTGGCGGGATCCGTGAACGTGCTCCGTGGCACAAGCATGGCCCAGACCACGACGCGGCCGTAAGGTCGTGGCATGACCACCCTCGTCGTGGTGCTCGCCAGCTGTTTGATCGCCTGGTGCGCCGTCCTGATGCTCGTCCGTCGAGCCTTGCGTGCTGCTCGCGGTGTCGGTGAACGGCTCTCGGACCGGGCTCGCCGCTCAGTGCTCGCGCACGGGACAGGACCCGCCGCCGAGGCCGCCCGGCTTCGCCGCGACATGGATCGGGCCGTCGCTGGTGCGCGCCGCGCGTTTGCGGCAGCGGCCTCGGTCGGTGCCCCGACGGGGGACGCCCGGTCGTTGCTCGCCCGGCTCGAGCTCGCCGCTCGCTCGGTCGACGGAGAGCTGCGGGTCATCGAGGCCCACCCCGACTCGGCCCGGGTCCGCCCAGCCGTGGCCGGCCCTCGCGAGCGGGCGGCGCTCGTTCGGTCCGCGGCGGCGGAGCTGGTCGACGGGCTGCTGGACGCCGCCGGGCACGACGCCGACGACCTGGCGCTGCTGCACACGGCGTGCGTGATCGAGGCGGAGGCCCTGCGAACGGGCGGCCGCAGGGCTCGGTCGAGCGTCTGAGGCTTGGTCAGGGTCGCTCGACGATTGTCCGTTCGGAGGCCGCGGGCGCGACGTTCAGGCTGACCCAGACCGTCTTCCCGAGCACCGTGCGTACGACTCCCCAGTTCGTGCCCAGCCGGCTCACCAGCGCGATGCCGCGCCCGCCGATGTGCTCTGGTGACTGGTCAGCCAGCCACGGTGCGCGCCGGCTGGCCGTCGCCGACCGCTACTGCCAGGGTCGGGCCCTCGTGCTCGATGGCCAGGATGAGGGGCGTCTTGGCGTGCACCACGGCGTTGGTCACCAGCTCTGAGACAACGAGGGAGACGTCGTCCGCAGCGGCTGGGATGCCCCAGTCCCGGCAAGCCTGCCGGGCGATCTGCCGGGCGTCGGCAGGGGTGGTCGTGGCTGGCGGCAGCTCGACCTCAAGACACCGCACCCTGGCACCAGGGGATGCCGGGATGAGCCCTCCGTGCTGTGACACCCGGTCTACGAGCACCGCTGGACTCCCGGCGGGGAAAGGTCTGCGTCGAATACTCATGCGGTCGGTACCCGCCGGAGGGGAGCGGGAAACGACTTGCTTCGCGCGCCCCGTCCGAACGACAACAACGAGCGGACGTGGGCGAAACGGCGCGTGGACGCGGGTTGGGGCTTCGATGAGAGCCTCGGCCGGATCACGGCCACCGCCCAGCAGGCGGTCGGCGGGTGCGAAGCCGCCAGCATCAGTCTGATCCCCAAGATCGCCACGGACAGACCTGTCACCTTCGGAGCCACCGACCCCCTCGCGTTCGACGGCGACCAGATCCAGTACGACGAGAGTGAAGGTCCGTGCATGGACGCGGCCCTGCAGGAGACCTGGGTTTCCACCCCCGACCTCGCAGCGGACCCGCGCTGGCCCCGGTCCGCCGCTCGCATGTCGGGACAGCTCGGGGTGCGGAGCATGTTCTCGTGCCGGATGGCCCTCCACCAAGGACCAGATGCTCGCAATCCTGCTGTCCTCACTCGGGGCCGTGGTCATCGACTCCGCTCGCCAGCAGGAAGAGCTTCGAGCGGCGATAGCCTCCCGCCAGGTCATCGGCGAAGCAGTGGGGATCCTGCGGGTGCAGTCGAACCTGACCAGCAATCAAGCGTTCGAGATGCTGAGCCGGGCCTCGCAACGCACCAACGTGAAGCTGCGCGAGCTGGCCAGACAGATCTCCGAGGGCTCGCGTGCCGGGCGCAAGGTCGGCTACCGGACCGATCCCCGCGAGAGCGTGCCTCGCCAAGCGTCCTAGCCGCCCGGCGTGTTTGACAGCCCTCGCCTCGGTCAGGATCCCGCCGCGTCCAGACCCGGCGCACTCCACACAACAGCAGTTCCAGCAGGAGCTGCTGTCCTCTGGGAGTGGTGCCGAACCACTTCCTCCTGCTCATCGGGAGATGACATGGCAAGCAACACCGCCAACCGGACTGACAACAACAACCACACGCGGCGGCACACCGCCACGACCGAGACGAAGCCCGCGTTCAAGACCACCGAGCTGATCGCCTACGTCGTGGTGGCGCTGGGCGTCCTCATCGCCTCGGCGATGGTGGACCAGAACGAGGACGGCCAGGGCTTCGGTGCCGACAAGGCGTGGCTCTACGTCACCATCCTCACCGTCGGCTACATGCTCAGCCGTGGCTTGGCCAAGGCCGGCAGCTACGAGCACGACAACGACCCCCGCACCTGATCCTCGGTGCCGAGAAGCACTCGCAGCCAGGTCCGCCCTCTCGGGGGCGGGCCTGGCTGCCTCGCCATGATCCTGTTCTCGGTCGTGGCGTCCGTGTTGTTGACCGTCCTCCTCAACGTGCTGGTCCGCTGAAGGTCCGCTGCCCCCGCCTGGCGTTTGCTAGGCCGTCGCTGTCGGTGGCTCCGGAACCCAGACGCTCGTCGGTACGTCGCCGCCACCCTCCGGGGAGCGGCGAGGCCCGCTGCGGAAGACGACGGGGACCGGGCTGATCCGCCCGGCGGCCAGACCTTCCCCGAGCTGGAAGTCGGCCGCCTGCGCGATCATCGGCTCCGGCACGTGCGAGAAGATCGTCGCCAGGTGCGCGAGGTCCGACCGTGAGTTGACCCTCATCAGCAGCAGGTTCTCGCACTGGGACAGCACGTTCTCGTGCAACTTCTGGGGTCGTTGGCTGGCAAGCATCAGGTAGAGGCCGAATTTGCGACCCTCGGCTGCGATGTTGATGGCCTGGGTCGTGGCCAGCGCTTGGGTGTGGCTCGCAGGATGCTGCGGGCAGATGTTGTGCGCCTCGTCGATGACCACGAGCACCGGGTTGCGGCTGCGGCGCTGCAGCCACAGGGCGGACAGCACCGAGGCTGCGATCACCGACTGCTCCGCGGTCGACGTGAGGCTCCCGAGGTCCATCACCGCCGCGCGCCAGTCAGCGGGCAGCTGGTCGAGCAGCGGCGACTCGTGCTCGTTCGCCCACACGTCCCACGAGCTTGCACCGAGGTTGTCGATGCGCAGGGCCAGGGCGCGCTGCGAGCCGTCGGTGAGGTCCAGACCGCGGCGCAGCGTGCCCAGCGAGTACTCGTGTCCGTCGATCGTCTCGGTCGCCCGGCTCAGCGCGTGGAACTCCTCCGGGTCGGCGACCGGGTCGAGCGCCAGCACCAGTGCCTGGATGTCGAGCGGCATCCGGCCGAAGCGCACCCGTAGGCGGTAGGGCGCGTCACCCGACCGGAAGACGCAGACCCGGGACGACACCTCCGCCGCCCGCTGCGCCAGGCGGTCGTCAGCCTCACCGGAGAGCTGACCGAGGTGGACGTAGTCGGAGTTCGGGTCGAGGACGATGATCCGCAGGTCGGTGTGCAGAAGCAGCTCCTCGAGCAGCAGGCCCAGCGTGTAGGTCTTGCCGGCCCCGGACTGCCCGCACAGGAAGGTGTGCCTGGCGAAGCCACGGCCGGCCAGCCGGGCGGCAACGGTCGGCGACGACCGGTCGGTGCCCAGCGTGAAGGTGCCCGCCGGCGGGCCGAGCGCGCGCTGCCGCCACTCGTTCACCGCCTCGGCCGGAGCAGGGTCGATCATCGCCTTGTCGAAGACGGTGTCCACCCCGGCCGGCTCGAGGCTGCCGGCGACGAGCTCGGCCTCGATCCGTCCGGAGGCGACCTGGACGCGAACCCGGTCCGCGTCGACCGCGACGGCCGCGCCGGTCACCTGTCCGAGGAAGTTCCGGCCGTCGGCGCAGCGCAGCTCGACGATGCTGCCGATGGCCAGCGAGGCCGCCAGCGGCACCTCCGACTCGAAGCGCCGCCCGGACGTGCACCACGCGACGCCGCCGCCCCGTGGAGCCGTCTCGGTCGACGCAGTCATGACACCCTCCCGGCCCGCCGGACCACGGGCCGGCAGGTCCGAGCCAACCCCTGCACCGAGTGTGACAGCCTCACCCGGCGCGGACGAGATGCGGCTGACCGCCGGTCAGTGCGAGAACTGCTTGAGCACCGCGAGCAGGACCCCGAGGGCGCCCAGCGTCGCGGCGCTGCGCATCGAGGCGACCACGGTCCGGCCGGCGAGCCGGCGCGCCAGATACCCCTCGGCCGTGATCAGGCAGACCGTGACCCAGATGGCGATGTTGAACGCGGTGTCCTCCTCGAGCAGGCCGAGCCCGGCCAGCACCAGCACCACCACGGGAACCTCGGCCGAGAGCGTGATCGGCGCGAGCCGACGCAGCCTCGCCCGCCGCTCCGTCCTCGTCGTGACCCGGCCGAGGTCGATCTCGTCGCCGAGCAGCTCGGCGTAGAGCTCGGCGGCGAGCACGATGAGCACCGTCCCCGCGACGGTGATCGCCGAGACCCACGGGCCCGGAGGGTGGTGCTGCATCGTCAGGAGGACCGCGAGCACCACGATCGCCCCGTAGACGCCGCGGGCGGCTGTGTGGCCGTCGCCGTGCCCCCCGGCCCCCGGCAGGTGCGGGTGGAGCAGCCGCGGGAGGCCGCGCGGCTGATGGGTCGTCAGGGCGTCGCCCCGCTCGGCTGCCCGGCCTCCTGGCGCAGCTCGTGACGCCGCATCAGCCGCCAGACCAGGTAGGCGACGGCGCCGGAGATGATCGGCAGCAGGTAGGTGAGCGCCCGGTAGAGGAGGACGCCGCCCACGACCGCGTCGTGCGCGGACTCGCCGAGCACCGCGACGTACACCGCGGTGTAGGCGATCTCGACGACACCCACCCCGCCGGGTGTGATGGACACGACCGTCGCGATCCGGCCGACCGTGTAGAGCATGAAGCCCAGCGAGAGCGGCATGCTGTCGCCGGTGACGCCGCAGGCCCAGATGCAGGTCACGAGCAGCACGCCGTTGATGACGTAGCCGCCGCCGACGCAGACGAGCAGACTGCGGCCCCGGTCGCGCATGACGTCGATGGTGTCGGTGCGTAGCGCGACGCACTGCTCCGGCCAGGTGCTGACCGGTCCCTTGCCGAAAAGCCGCCTCACCGGGTTGACGCACCATTGCCCGGCCCGACCCAGGCCGGCCGCGAGGCCCTCGCTGCGAGCCACGGCCGCGACGACGCCGACGGCGACCACCGAGAGGATCACGGCGGCCACGCCGAAGGCCCACGCATGGTCGCCGCCCGCCGCAGCCGGCATCCCCAGCATGGTCCAGACCACGAAGGCGATGCCGGGGCCGGCGAAGATGAGCACGTCGGTCGAGACGCTGACGGCCAGGGTCGCCCGGGTGAAGCGCTCAACGGAGACGCCCCACGACTTGAGGATGACGAACTGCGATGCCGTCCCCGACGGGCCGGGCACCACGTTCGACACAGCCGAGGACGCCTCCCGCGCGATGAGCGACCGGAACAGGGACAGCCCGGGGGTGATGACTGTGTATGCCTCCGCCAGCAGGAGCCTGATCGCCAGGGCCATCACGATGAGCGACAGGATGGCGATCGCGGTCATCTGCGCGAGGGAGTCCCACACCTCGTCGAAGTCCGCGACCTTCGGGATGATCGCGGCGAAGAGCAGGACCAGCAGGCCACCGGACAGCATGCCGCTGAGGACCTTGAACAGCACCGAGCGCGGACCCGGGGGAGCGCCCAGCGCCTCCGCGGGCAGCCGGGCGGCACCGTCATGCGCAACGCTCATGGCACCTCACGCGGGGTCGAGTCCCCGCACGCTAGGCCGGGAGGGTGCCGCCGAGCCTCACCCCTGACGGGGGAAGCGCGACGCCCGAGTGGAATCGCCGATGCGCACAGCGACCGCAGGACCCGACGTGGGGGATCGCCGGGCCTCGCGGGCCGGACTACTACCTGTGCACTCCTCCTGCTGCTGGCGCTACAGACCGGTCTCTTTGCCAAGGTTGCTCGAGGAGAGCGCCCAGATGACGAAGATGTCGAGAGTCAGCACGACGAGCGCCCACACCGGGTAGTAGGGGATCCACAGGAAGTTCGCGATTGCGGACAGGCTGGCGATCAGGATACCGACGCTGCGGGCCACGATGTTGCCGGTGAAGATGAAGGCACCGGCCAGCGCGACGAGGACGCCGAGGATCAGGTGCGTCCAGCCCCACGTGGTGGCGTCGAACTGCACGACGTAGTCCTTGGTGCGGATGAGGAAGTCGTCGCCGTCCACGACCGCGACGAGGCCCTCGAAGAACTGGAAGATGCCGACGATCATCATCATCGATGCGGCGAAGACGCTCAGCCCGCTCGCCCACGGCGAGCCGGTGTAGTCGGGAGGCGGGCGGCGGGTCGCGGTGTCACTCATGGTTGTCCTCCTCGGACGGTCGAGCAGACGGTAGGCGGACGGGGTCGTGCTCCGCGTCACCCGATTCCGGTGATGGTCATCGGCTGGGTGGGCGCGGTAGGCGGCTCATGCGCGGTTCGGTTCGGGAACGAAGACGTTCAGCAGCCACGAGAAGAGCGCTATCAGCAGGGCGGCGAAGACCGCCGTGAAGAATCCGTCGATGTCCAGGTGGTCGGTCAGTGCGGCCGTGATCCCCAGCAGCGCGGCGTTGACGACGAGGGCGAACAGCCCGAGCGTCAGTACGGTCAGTGGCAGCGCCAGCAGGTGCAGGATCGGTCCGAGCAGCGCGTTGACGAGGGCGAAGAGCAGCGCGATCCAGAGGTAGGCGAAGACCCCGCCGGTGACGTCGACGTCGGGGATGAGCCAGGCCGTGAGGCCGATCGCCACAGCCAGCACGACCAGGCGGATGAGGATGCGGACGAGCATCACGGTCTCCGTTCGAGAGTAGGTGTCCCACGGGACGTCAGGTCGATGTCGTGGCCAGGTTGGCCGAGGTGCGCCAGCCAGCGGCGCAGCTGGCGGTGCACCTCCTCGGCGCCGACGATGTCGCCGACCGGGTCGGGCAGGTCGGCCGGGTACAGCAGGAACGGCCGCGTCTGGTCCCCGCCGAGCCCACCGTGCGAGCCGACGAGCTCCTCGAAGGCAGCGACCTCGCCGGTCTGCTCGTCCCACAGTGAGTTGACCATCAGGTCCGCGCAGTGCGGGTAGGCGTCGGTCCGCGACACCTGGGTCCGCGCGTGCGGCCCGAAGGCGGCCAGCGGGTCGGTGCCCGCCACCTTCCCGGTGCGAAGCGCGAGCTGGCCTTCGGCACTGAGGACGAGGGGTCCCTGGTCCTCGGAGGCGACGAGCACGAAGCCGATGCCGGGGTGCTCGAGCAGGGTCGGCAGCAGCCGGGGGTAGAGCTCGTCGATCCGCTCCCGGGTGAGGCGCTCCTTCTCGCTCCTGAGATAGACCAGGCCGAGGTTGCCCGAGGCGAGGACGAGGACGTCGTCTGCGGTGGAGGCGTCCGGTCGCCCGGCCGCGCCCTCAGGCCCGAGGACGACGTCTCCCTCGGCGTCGCGGCGCCTGCCCCGGCTGGCCCGCCCGGCGGCCCGGCCGCTGAGGCCCGGTCCGGCCGCGATCTCGGTCATCGCGCCACCTGCGTAGCCCCAGGACTCCTCGCCGGCCGCCGACGGGTCCTGCTCGCCCGTGTCGGCCACCTGCTGACCGCAAGCGCCGGCCACGACGTCGGACAAGGTGTCGCCGTACCGCGTGCGGAAGGTCGCGCCCTGGCTCTGGCCGTGGTCGGAGAGCACGACGAATCGGTAGTCGCGGGTCACGGACTCGGCCGCTCTCGAGAGCCGCGCCAGCTCGTGGTCCAGGCGTCGGAGGGTCTCGAGCGCGTCGTACCGCTCGACACCGGAGTGGTGCGCCACCTCGTCGTAGCCCACGAAGTCGGCGTAGACCACCGACCGTCCGGCGCGCATGTCCCCGACGATGGTCGCGACGATGACGTCGCGGGTGACCACCGTGGTGAACGCCCGGAGGATCGGGTACACACCGCCGCGGTGGACGCGTGGTCGTACGTCGCGGCGCCGCTGGACTGCCGCCTGGTGCATCTCACGCACCGCCTCGGCGATGACCCCGAGCAGGGTGCGCATCGCGGTGTACGGCTGGGAGAAGTACGCGTAGTACCCGGCCCCGATGCGGCCGCGCTTGCGACCGGCGCTCGCCATCGTGAGGACCGCGTCGTCGGCGTCGCCGGTGAAGATGTTGCCGCGGCTGGCGCCGTCGGCGTGCAGCAGGCCCCGGCCGGTCGAGAGCCGTTTCTCGAGCGCCGCGGCGTGCCGCGGCCGGTTGGACACCCAGAGCCGGCCGGTGTCCTTCTCGAACCAACGGAAGGCCGGCATGTCGGCGTTGGAGCCCATCAGGATCCCCGCCTGCGAGGCGCCGGTCTGGGAGGACCAGCCCGTCGTCCACGGGGCGAGCCGGTGGCTCCCGGATGTCAGCCAGCCGGCGATCGTCGGCGCGTTGCCGTCGCGAACCGCTCGCTGCAGCACCGGGTGGGCGAGCCCGTCGATCTGCACGAACACCACTCCGGGTGGACGATCCGGGTCCTCGGGCGGCGCATGCTTGCTCCGGCGGAGGAGGTGACGCAGGACGACGTCGTCGTCGTCGAGGGCCAGCGCCGCGGTGAGGGTCATCGACACCGCCGTGATGGCCGCGGCCACCGCGATTCCCCACCAGAAGCCGTCGAGCGTCACGCCATCGATCGCCCAGGCCACCAGGGCCACCATGCCGGCGTTGAGGGCGAGCGGCGCCAGCCCGAGGGTGAGCACGGTCAGGGGCAGCGCCAGCCGGACGAGGAGGGGCCAGACCAGGCCGTTGAGCAGGCCGAGCAGCGCCGCCGCAGCGAGGGCCGGCCCGAGACCGCCGACGTCGAACCCGGGCAGCAGCGCGGCGACGAGCAGCAGCGTCGCCGCGGCGACCAGCCACACCAGGAGGAGCCGCCACACCGGCCGCAGCCCGGTCCGCCCGGCGTTCCGATTCGCGGTCCCGCCGCGGTCGCTCACCGGGATGACCCGTTCGGCAGCCGGACCGTCTCGATCACCCGTCCCGGCACCGGGACAGTGACGACGGTGTCGGGCGAGGTGTCCGCGACGATGGTGGCGAAGCGCTGCGCTGCTCCTGGTCCGAGCAGCTCCCGTTTGGAGCGCCACACGACTGGGACCCGCAGCGTCCCCCAGTGGATCGGGACGGCGAGTCGCGGACGTAGCAGCGACACCGCCTCGGCGGCGCGCTCGGCATCCATGTGGCCCGGCCCGAGGCTCAGCCCCCAGCCCGACACCGGCAGCAGCGCGACGTCCAGCCGGCCGCCCGGCCGTCGCCCGATGTCGGCCATGTCGTCGAAGAGGTCGGTGTCGCCCGCGAAGTAGACCGTGTGGCTGCCGCTCAGCAGGAACCCGATGGCCTGCGCGTTCACCGGTCCGCGGGGGTGGCGTCGGCCGTCGTGGTCCGCCCAGGTCGCGGTGACCTGCACGCTGCCGACCCGAGTGTGCTCGTCGACCGCGAGCTCCTCGACCCTTCGCCGGGTGCCGGCGTGGACGACCCGGCCGGACCCGCGCGGGCCGACCACGCGGGTACGCGCCGGGAACCGCCGCACGGAGGGCAGGTCGGTGTGGTCCCGGTGCAGGTGCGACAGCAGCACGGCGTCGACCGACCCCAGGCCCGCCGTCCCGACGTCGGCGGACCGGGGTCGGTGACCGGTCGAGCGCAGCGGGCCGACCCGCCGACGGAGCAGGGGGTCGGTCACGAACCGGACGCCGTCCAGCCTGACCTCGACCGTCGCATGACCCCACCACACGATGCGGCAGGCGCCCGGTCCGCCGTCCGACACGTGCGCCTCCTGGCCGTTTCGACCCCGATGCTGGCGATTGTCGCGTCGCGGAGCGGCCGGGCATCCCCCGCGGCGGGGGATGCCCGCCGGGTCAGGCTGCGCTGAGGTCGGACCGCGGCGAGGGCTGGAGGTCCGGTGGGAGGTGCTGCCGACCAGGCGGGTGGACGTCCGTCGGTCCTTTCGGTCGCCGGGACGCTTGCCGTGATGCTGGCGGTCACCTCGGTCTACGTCTGGGCGCCGTTGGACAGCGTCAGCCTCGACCGCGGCGGCCTGGTCGTGCTGACCTTCGTCATCGGCCTGCTCGGCACGGGGGCGCTGGTCTTCTCCCAGGCGCTCGGGTACCGCCGGGCGGTCGACTCCGGGACGGCGAAGCTGCGCGGGCTCCTCGTCGCGCTCTACATCGCCGTGCTGTTCTTCGCCGCCGCGTTCTACCTGCTCGCGCACCGCCAGCCCGATGAGTTCAGCGGGCTCTCCACCCGGCTGGACGCGGTCTACTTCGCCCTGACCGTGCTCTCGACCGTCGGGTTCGGGGACATCCACGCGGTCGGACAGGCTGCGCGGGCCATGGTGTGCGCGCAGATCGTCTTCGACCTTCTGGTGGTCTCGCTGGCGGTCGGCGCGGTCCGCGAAGCGGGCCGGGCCCGGTCCCGGTCCTAGCCGGGACGGCTCATCCCTCGCAGACGACGTGCGCCGGGCCGACGGTCCCTAGCGTCGATGTCGCCACGGTCAGAGCATCTGGCCGCCCCGCTGCTGTTGGACCGAGCCCGGTCCGACGTCGCTGAGGTCGACCCCGACGTGCTGCGCCTTCGCCGTCTCGTACTCGTGGTCGGTGAGCTTGCCGCGGTCGTGCAGCTCCGAGAGGGCGGTCAGCTCCTGCGCCGTCGACAGGGCCGGCCCCCCGGAGGCGACGCGACGCTGGTCGGCTGTGGTGCCCGGTGGACGGAACGCCAGGTAGACGAGCGGGCCGATAAGCGGCAGCACGCAGAACGCGACCAGCCAGGCGAAGCGGACCAGGATCGACGCATCGGGGCGCCGCACCACGTCCCACGTGGCGTAGCCGAACAGCACGATGACTGGGACGGTGAAGATCAGCAGCAGCACACCCTGCCAGAACCACGGCATCACCGACCACCTCCGGGCGCCGACGGTCGCGGCGACCTCCCCACCGTGGCCCCCCGCGGCGCCGGGGCCATCACCCGGACCGGGCGACCGACGCGGGCCGGGCACAAGGGGCGGCCGAACCCGTGACGGCCAGGCGGACGCCGACCACCAGTCGAGAGTTGATGCGCGCGGCGCCTGGGCGTCTCGCTCTCCACGGGTGACCGTCGGTGATCCACTCCGGATGATCCAGGTCCCGGTCCGGTATGTCCGGTTATGCGGGGCTTTGTGGCCACGTGATCGGCAAAACCAGATGAATGGTTGGCGTAGCGGCTTGCCTCCGACCCTCACGGAGGGTGACGGTGGGGACAGCGCCGGGCAAACTCGAGGGGAGGGCGTCGGCCGACGTGGGGCAACGCACGACCTCGAAGTCCGGGCCCGCACCAGGAGTAACGGTGCGGGCCGACCGCGGCGCGCCCTTCTCCGCCACGCCTCGACCGCCCCGGGTCCTGATCCCGCGCCGGCGCCTGGAGGCCGAGCTGGACCGGGCCAGCAACCGTTCGCTTACCGTGCTCGTCGCACCGGCGGGGTCGGGCAAGACGGCGGCGCTCGCCGGGTGGGCGGCGGACGGCGACCGTGCGCACTGGTTCGTCGCCGAGCCCGGAGCGCCCGCCGTGGCCCTGGCAGCCGCAATGCTCTCCGCGGCCGGCGCGCCGGCCGGCGGCCGGTCGGTGACCACCGGCGAAACCGTCCGCCGGCTGCAGCACGCGGACGGGCCGCCGGAGGTGCTGGTCGTCGACGATGCTCAGCACCTCGGCCCCGACAGCTGGGAGCTGTTGGACGCCGTCGTCACCCTCGCGCCCGACCGGGTGCGCATGGTGCTGGCCTCGCGCAGGGACACGCCGCTGCCGACCGTCAGCCTCGAGCTGTCGGATGCCCTGACCGTCCTGCGCGGCGATGTGCTGCGCTTCGACGACGACGACGCTGCCCTCCTCGTCGCGGCTCACGCGCCGGACGCGACTGCCGAGGACACGGCTGCCCTGCAGGGCAGGGCGCACGGCTGGGCAGCGGCACTGGTCCTCGGCGCCCGCAGCCTCGCTGCCGCTCCCGACCGGGCGGCGGCCCGGTCGGCGTTGTCGCACACCGACCGCCCCGTCCTCGACTACCTGCTCGGCGAGGTCTTCGCGACGATGCCCGCGAGCACCCGCCACGTGCTGCAGTGCACCGCCGACGAGCCAGTGGTCACGCCTGCCGTGGCCCGGCTGCTCTCCGGCGACCCCGAGGCCGCGACCCACCTGAGCGACATCGCCGCCGACGGCATCCTGGTCACCGCCTACGACAGCGGCGGTGAGACCGCCTGGAGCTACCACCCGTTGCTACGCGAGCTGCTCCGGCGTCAGGTCGCGTCCGACGGTCCCGACCATGCGCTGGCCGTCGCGGCGCACGCCCGCGCGGCGCGCCACCACGCCCTGCACGGGCCGCCCGAGACGGCGGTCCGGCACGCGATCGCGGCAGGCGACCATACGCTTCTCGTGGAGCTCCTTGTCGAGCGCGGACCCGTCCTGATCAGCGGTGGCCACGAGGACCTGGTGGCGGCGTCGCTGCGTTCACTGCCGGACGGCACGGCGGAGTCCCAGCCTGCCTTGCTGGGGGTGACCGCCCTCCTGCTGCGCAGCATCGGCGACCGTGAGGAGGCCGTGCGGGTCGCGACGCTGACGTCCTGGGCTGCCCGTGTCGCCCAGCAGCAGGAAGCCTCCGCGGGCGCAGCGAGGCCGACGGCGGCGGTCGCGGCATTGCTCGCCGACGCGGCGATCCTGAACTGCTGGCTGGCCCGCCTGGGATGGCACGACTGCACCGAAGCGATCACGGAGGGTCGTTGGCTGCTCGGCGACGCGGCGGATGTCGCCGGGTCCCTCGAGCCGGTCCGGCTGTCGTGGCTGCTGCACGAGCTGGCGGTGGTGGAGACGTGGGTGGGCGACTTCGACGAGGCCAACCGGCACGTCGACGAGGCGCTGCTCAACGCCTCCGCCGTGGGCAACCACCGCCTCAACGCGGCGGCTCTGGCGGACCGAGCCCTGCTGCAGCTGCTGGACGGGCAGTTCCAGACCTCCGCGGAAACGTCTCGGGCCTGCCTTGCGGCGGCGGAGGCCGCGGGCCGCCGCGAGGACGACTACTTGGCGCGTTCCTACCTGGCGCTCGGCTGGGCCGCGTTCTACGACCTGCGTCTCGAGGAGTCGGCGGCGTGGCTGGCAGAGGTACGCCGGCTCGAGGAGCACGCGTTCGACCCCCTGGTCTCGGCGCTCGCCCTCGTCCTGGACGCGCGGCTGGTCGCCGAGCTCGGTGACGTCGCGCAGGCCCGGCAGATGCTCTCGACGTCGCCGCCGACCCCCGACCCGGCGCCGCCCTACCTGGAGGCGGTCTACGCGGTGGTCCGCGCCCACTGGGCGGTCGTCGACGGTGACCTCGCGGCCGCCGCTGCTCAGCTGGGGCCGATGCGGGCTGCCGGCTGGGAGACGAGCACGGCCACGTTCGAGGCGGTGCTGGCCGCGCTGGCCGGTGACCGCCGCGGTGCCCTGGTGCGGCTGGACCTGGCGCTCTCCTTGCCGACCCGCGGCGAGCAGCTGGTGTGTGCCGCGTTCGCCGCCGCGTACAAGGCCAGGCTGCACCTGGACGGCGGTCGACTCCAGGACGCACGGGCGGCGATGCTCGACGCCCTGACCCGGGCCGCGCCGCAGAAGCTCCTGCACCCGTTGCTGGCGAGCGCCGCCGCCGGCCCGGACTACGACGCTCTGCTCGACGACCTCGCGGGGTCGCCTGACGCCCACACGTTCGCGGCGTACGCGGCGCAAGGGGCGCGCCGCTACGCGCGGCGCTACCCCGGGTTGGGCTCTCGGGGCACACCCGCAGGCACCCGCTCGGTACCGCCACCTGTGCGACGCCAGGTCGAACCCGGACGACAGGTCCCCCCGTCGCTGCCGCCGCAGCCCCTCACCGGGCGGGAGGCCGAAGTTCTGCGCGAGCTCGCGCTCGGCGGGTCTTACCACGACGTCGCGCGGGTGCTCTACGTCACCGACAACACCGTGAAGACACACGTGTCCGCCCTCTACCGCAAGCTCGGCGTCGAGCGGCGGGCCGACGCGTTGCGACGGGCGCGCGAGCTCGGTCTCATCTAGGCCGACCAGGCGTCCTGACTCGAGGGCGATGCACGAATTCTGACCCGTGGGTCAGCTGGATGGTCGACTGCCGCGATGCTCCGTCAGCCGGATGTCGAACTCCACCGGGATGACCCGGTGCAGTCCCCGGCGTCGCATGACGGAGAAGAGCATCGCTGTCGGGCTGACCAGCACCAGTTGGCAGCCCTCGGTGCGCGCCAGCCGGTGCAGCCCGACCAGCAGGCCGAGGCCCGAGGTATCGAAGGTCGCGACCCGGTCCAGTCGCACACGGACGACGTGGTGGCCGGAAGCAGCGGCCTCACGGACCGACGATCGCAGCCGATCACTGACACGGGCCGACAGGTCCGGTCCGGCGTCGATCTCCGGATCGGGCGCCGATCGGTCAGCCGGCCGGCCGGCGATCCTGGACACCCGTCCTCATGCCGGGACGAGGCTCATGGCCACGCGGACCGCGATCCGCGTTGCCCTGCGGCACCGGACTGAGCCGACGGCCGAGGCGGCAGCTTGGTGACCTCCACGATCTCCACACCCAGCTCGTCGAGGCGGTCCAGGATGCTGCTCAGGGCCGCCTGGTCGGGCAGGTCGCCCTGCAGGACCGTGGTCACCGGCTGCACCGAGGGGACGAGGTGCGGAAACGCGGTGAGCAGCTCGTCGGAGAGCAGGCCACCAACACGGATGACGTAGTGCGTCATGCAGGCGACCTCCGATGTGCGGCGCCGGTCCTGTCAGCCTGACCGGGGTGGGCAGGTGGCGCCTCACCCTCCACGGGGGAACCAGGTCGCGACGCGCCTAGGGCACGGGGCGATGCCGACGGGGTTCCCGATGCCGGCGGGCCGCCGATCGGGACACCGAGGACACCGTCAGGACGCCTCGCGCCACCGGGCTGCTCGACGAACGCCGTGTGAGTCACCCCTGCCTCCCCCACAGCGGGGGAGGCCCGCGCGACACCCGGCTCCTACCGTCCGGGCAGGCGCCGTCCACCGGGGACACTCGCGCCCGTGACACGCAAGCTGGAGGACTCGTGGCCACTCTGACCGTGTGGAAGTTTCCCGACGCCTACGGAGCCGAGCAGACCGAGGCGACTCTCGAACGACTCCAGAAGGAGGAGCTCATCACGATCCACGACGCGGCAATGGTGTCGTGGCCGGCAGGCGCCAAGAAGCCGAAGACGAAGCAGCTCAACAGCCTGGCCGGCGCGGGCGCGCTGGGCGGCAGCTTCTGGGGCCTGCTCTTCGGGCTCATCTTCTTCGTCCCGCTGCTCGGCATGGCGATCGGCGCCGCCATGGGTGCCATCACCGGCGCGATGGCCGATGTCGGCATCGATGACGACTTCATCAGGTCGGCCCGGGACGAGATCACACCGGGCACCTCCGCGCTGTTCCTCATGACGTCCAACGCCGTCCCGGACAAGGTCAGGTCCGCGTTCGAGGGCACCAACGCCGAGCTGATCAAGACCAACCTGAGCGACGAGCAGGAGGCCAAGCTTCGCGAGGTCTTCACCGGCTAGAGGCACGATGTGGCGGCGCCCACCCCTGCGGGCCCGCCGCACCGGCAGTGAGGAGGAGCGCGATGGCGTCCAGTGGGTCCGCCCACCGGGTCGAGGCAGAGCGCGGGCTAGCCGGTGAGAGCTGGGACCTGGTCGACACCCTGCGCGAGCTAGCCGCACTACGCGACCGCGGTGTGCTCACCGAGGCTGAGTTCCAGCGGGCGCGGGGGATGGTCGTCGCCGAGCAACGGGCCGCACTCGCCTCTCGGTGACGCGGTCGAGCAGCGAGTGGCCGAGCAACACGCGCTCGCCGACCGTGCGCGGCTCAGCCGAGGCCTGATGGGCGGCCTCGCTCATCCGTAGTTGGTGAGGTCTCGCGTCAGCTCCGCGAAGCGTTCGGGGTCCCGGCGTTCGAGATCGTCGAGGTACGTCGCCCGTTGCCGAACCACCCACAGCCTGGCGGCGGGGGTGTTCGCCAGCAGCAGGGCTCGCTCGCTGGCCTCCCACGCGGTCCGCCGGTCGTGCTCGCGAAGCCGGTCCAGCAGGAGCGGCGCGACGCCCAGCAACGTCACCACGACGACCGCTGCACCCGCCGCGCCCAGGAGGATCGTCCATCCGACGCTGGCCAGCAACCCGACCGAGAGCAGGACGGCAGCCTCGTTGCCAGCGGCGGCGGCGCGCACCTCGTCGACGAGCTGGTCGAGCCGGCGGCGCCCGGCCCAGCCGCCGAGCATCAGCACGGCGGACAGCCAGGGGAGCACCAGCACGAAGCACGCCGCGACGATCCCCACGCCCGTTCCGAGCACGACCCGGGTCGTGGCGGCCCACGCAACCCGGTACCTCGCGACGTACGGCACGGTCGACGACATGGAGCCCTCCCCGCTCCGACCGTAGAGACGCGCGGGGACCTGTGGGTCCCCCATGACGGGTGACCTGCCAGACCGTGCCGACCTGGGACCGTGGGGCGGTGGGCAGGTGGGTGCGCCGGTGGGGCGGGCGGGTCGCCGGGCTCGTCGTGACCGGCATCGGGCTGTACGTCGTCGCACCCAGCCTGCTGACGCTGCTCGATGCCTGGCCGAGCCTGGGCGACGTGCGCCCCTGGTGGTTCCTCGTGGTGGCTGTGCTCGAGCTCGCGAGCTTCGCATGCCTGTGGCTGTTGATCCGGATCGCGCTCGGCGGCGGGCGGATCCTCGACATCGCGGCCTCGCAGCTGGCCGGCGGGGCGGCCGGGAAGGTGGTGCCCGGCGGTCCGGCCACCGGAGGCGTGGTCCAGGCCCAGATGCTGATCCGTTCCGGGCACCCGCCGCGGACCGTCGGAGCCGTCCTCGGTGCGACCGGCCTGCTGTCGACCGGCGTCCTGCTCGCGCTCCCCGTGCTGACCGTTCCGGCCGTGCTCATCGGGCCGCCACCGGCCCGGCAGCTCGAGCTGGGCCTCGTGGTTTCCCTGGTCGTCGCGGTCGTGATCGTGGGGCTCGGCCTGGCCCTCCTGCACTGGGACGGGCTGGTCCGCGTCGTCGGCCGGGTCGCCGGGCACGCCGTGCACCTCGTGCGGCGCAGGACGGACCCGGCCGCTGTGCAGCGCGGCTTCCTCGCCGAGCGGGACTCGGTCGCCGCTGCCTTCCGCGGCCGCTGGCTGCGGGCCCTCGGCAGCGCCGCCGGCAACCGGATGCTCGACTACTCGACGCTGGTCGCCGCGCTCTACGCAGTCGGCGCCAGCGCGCGGCCGTCATTGGTGCTGCTGGCCTACGTGGTGGCGGCGGCGCTGGGCATGATCCCCATCACCCCGGGCGGGCTCGGCTTCGTCGAGACCGGGCTCACCGCGATGCTCGTCCTGGCCGGCGTGTCCGCCGACCAGGCCATCGTCGGCACCCTGCTCTACCGGCTGGCGTCCTTCTGGGCGCCGATCCCGATCGGTGCGGTCGCGTGGGCCGGCTGGCGGGTTCGTCTGCGGGGCCCCCGCGTGGCTCCGCGGTAGGAGCGCGTCGGGCTGAGTGGCTGCCGGGCGCTTTCCTCGCTACGCCGGCGCGTCCGCCTGGGCCTGGCCCGCGGAGCCGGTGTCGCCGGTGTTCAGCAGGACCTTCTGCTGGAGCTCCAGGGACTCCTCGTGCGCCCGGCGGCCGGCCTCTTCGCCGATGTGCAGCCCGTTGGTCTGCTGCTGTCGCGACTCGAAGCCAGTCGCGAGGATGCCGAGGAGAGCGAGCTCGGAGTCCGTGTGCTCAGCCATCTCTGGGTCCTTAGGGGTAGCCCCGTCCGATCCTTCTGACGACCGGCCTAACGACGTGCCCGACCGACGGTCACGCGCTGGTCAGCCTGCCGGCGCCGCTGGTAGGCGGACCAGGCCTTCTTGCCGAGGACGAGTGCCAGGGTCCGCCAGACCCACCGGAGCAGCATGGCTCCCTCGTGCCCCCGCGTCACCGGCCGGAAACGGCAGAGAGGGCGGCGACGGGGTCGGACCTCAGTTCGCGGCGAGCCCCACGACCACCCAGATGACCGCCATGACCAGGGCCACCGCGCCGAGCGCGAGCCAGACGGACGGGGTCGGGGCGATGGACTGGTGACGTTCCGGCAGGTGCCTCATGACTCCGTGGTACGCCTGCCCGGTCGGCCCGTCAACGGCAGGCAGGGTCCAGGGCCTCCCCCGCGGGGAGGCGCCGCGAACGCCGAGGACCCCGGGCCGGGTGGGCTCGGGGTCCTCGGAAGGTTCGTCGGCGGGCGCGCGGCGCCCGCTGGTGTGGGCTGTCAGTGCTCCGGGTCGGGTGCGGTCGCCGGCGTGTCGACGAGCCGCGAGCTGTCGTCGCGGAAGTCGACGGAGATCTCACGCAGCTTGCTCTCGTAGGTGTGCCCGTGGTGGGCACAGAACAGGAGCTCGCCGCCGGAGGCCATCGTCACGCGGATGTAGGCCTGGGCGCCGCATCGGTCACAGCGGTCCTGGGCCGTCAGCGGGTGCGAGGCAAGTGCTGAGGTCACGACACCCCTTCTGTCTCGGTGCTCTCGGGTCGAGCGGTCGTACGGGTTCCAACAGTCAATCACCTGTTGTTCGTTCCCCTTGCCCACCCGTCCTGGTTTCGCTGGGCGCGAATTTTCTCTCTGAGTAACGACCCGGGAGCGGTTGACCTGAGGTTGTTGTGTTGCCCATCTCACAGCACGGACGAACCCGCCGTGGCATCACGGGCCGGTCACGGCGTGTCGGGTCACCCGGTCGGACGAGCGGCACTGACCGATCTGTCCCGATTCCCGCAATCGCAGCGACGGGCGCGGCGCGGGGCCGCTGCCGTGTCCACCCCCGCCGGTAGCCTCTCTCCACGTGACCCAGACCCTCCACGCGCGCAGTGACGGCGAGTTCGAGCCGGATGCCTACTCGGCCCGCAACCTGCTGGTCCTCGAGGGTCTGGAGGCCGTGCGCAAGCGGCCCGGCATGTACATCGGGTCCACCGACTCGCGCGGCCTGATGCACTGTCTCTGGGAGATCATCGACAACGCGGTGGACGAGGCCCTGGGCGGCCACTGCACGCTCATCGAGGTCGAGCTGCACCCCGACGGGTCCGTCGAGGTGCGCGACGACGGGCGCGGCATCCCGGTCGACGTCGAGCCGCGAACTGGCCTGTCCGGGGTCGAGGTCGTGATGACCAAGCTGCACGCCGGCGGCAAGTTCGGTGGAGGGTCGTACGTCGCCACCGGTGGACTGCACGGAGTGGGCGCGTCGGTGGTCAACGCGCTGGCAGCGAGGCTCGACGTCGAGGTGGACCGTGGCGGCAAGACGCATGCGATGAGCTTCCGCCGCGGCGCGCCCGGCACGTTCGGCAACGGGACCCCCGACTCGCCCTTCGTGAGCAAGTCCGGGGTTCGCGTGGTCGGCAAGGTGACCAAGAAGCGCACCGGGACGCGCATCCGCTACTGGGCGGACCAGCAGGTCTTCCTCAAGGACGCAGCGATCACCCTGGACGAGCTGCACAACCGGGCGAGGCAGACCGCCTTCCTCGTTCCCGGACTGACCATCACCGTGCGCGACGCCCGCACCGACGAGGTCGGCGAGCAGACGTTCCGCTACGACGGCGGCATCAGCGAGTTCTGCGAGTTCCTCGCGCCGGACCAGTCGGTCAGTGACGTGCTGCGCTTGCAGGGTGTCGGGCACTTCACCGAGACGGTGCCGGTGCTCGACGACCAGGGTCACATGAACCCGCAGGACGTGGATCGCGAGCTGACGGTCGACATCGCCCTGCGCTGGGGGACCGGCTATGACACCACCGTCCGGTCCTTCGTCAACATCATCGCGACTCCCAAGGGCGGCACCCACCTGCAGGGCTTCGAGCGCGCGCTCGCCAAGACCCTCAACGAGGCGCTGCGCGCCCAGCGGGTCCTCCGAGCCGCCGAGGACGACGTCATCAAGGACGACGTCCTCGAAGGAATGACGGCCGTGGTGACCGTCCGGCTGGCCGAGCCGCAGTTCGAGGGCCAGACCAAGGAGGTGCTCGGCACCTCGGCCGCGTCACGCATCGTCGCCGCGGTCGTCGGCAGGGAGCTGAAGCTCGCTCTCACCAACCCCAAGCGCGGCGGCAAGACGCAGGCGAAGGCGATCCTCGACAAGGTGGCAGCCGCGGCGCGCACTCGGGTCGCCGCGCGGGCGCACAAAGAGCTTCAGCGCCGCAAGAACGCACTCGAGACGTCGTCGCTGCCCGCCAAGCTCGTCGACTGCCGCAGCGATGACGTCGGGCGCAGCGAGCTCTTCATCGTCGAGGGCGACTCGGCTCTCGGAACCGCGAAGCTGGCACGCAACAGCGAGTTCCAGGCCTTGCTGCCGATCCGCGGCAAGATCCTCAACGTCCAGAAGGCCTCGGCCGCCGACATGCTCAAGAACACCGAGTGCGCGGCGATCATCCAGGTCATGGGGGCCGGCTCCGGGCGTACGTTCGACAGCTCCGCAGCCCGCTACGGACGCGTGGTTCTGATGGCGGACGCCGACGTCGACGGCGCCCACATCCGATGCCTGCTGCTGACGCTCTTCTACCGCTACATGCGCCCGCTGGTCGAGGAGGGGCGCGTCTTCGCCGCCGTGCCGCCGCTGCACCGCATCGAGGTCGTCAACAGCGGCAGCAAGCGCAACGACGTCGTCTACACCTACAGCGAGCAGCAGATGCGCAAGACGATCACCGACCTGCAGCGCAAGAACAAGCGCTACAAGGAGCCGATCCAGCGCTACAAGGGACTCGGTGAGATGGACGCCGACCAGCTCGCGGAGACCACGATGGATCCACGGCACCGGATGCTGCGCCGGGTCACGATCGGCGACCTCGAGTCGGCCGAGCAGGTCTTCGAGCTCCTGATGGGCAACGACGTGGCGCCGCGTCGCGACTTCCTGGTCGCGGGCGCGTCGCGGGTCGACCGCGCCAGCATCGACGCCTGACCTCCGGCGTCTGAGCGGCATGAGCGGATGACGCGCCGGTGCCCACCGGACTGACCCTCCTCGCCTGGCTGGCCGGCCTCGGGGTGGTTGCACTCGTGGTGCGCTGGGCGACCCACCGGGTCGATGCGCTCGGTCGTCGCCGCCAGTTCCCGGTGGTCTCCACCTCGCTGCTCGTCGTCATCGCGGTGGGCAGTGTTCTGCTCGTCGTGCAGGCGGACCGGCTGCAGCACCGGCTCAGCGACGTGGCGAGCGAGCTGGTGGGCTCACCCGTGACGGTCGACTGCCAGAGCCGCGGCCAGGAGATGATCGACATCGGCAACGAGCTCGGCCTGGTGCGCTTCGACGCCGATGGCCGGCCGGAGCCACGCACCCTGATCAAGCGGCGCCCGTGCGCCGACCTCGAGCGCTACCTGGCGGGCGAGCAGGCAGCGCCGACCAGGGACGAGGTCGTGGCCGTCCATGTGCTCAGCCACGAGGCGCGGCACCTGGCCGGCCAGACGGTCGAGGCCGAGGCGGAGTGCGCCGCGATGCAGCGGGACGCCCGGACCGCCCGCCTGCTCGGGGCGTCCGACGACGAGGCCAGGGCACTGGCCCGGACGTACTGGCTCGACGTCTATCCGCAGATGGCCGACGAGTACCGCTCCGGCGCGTGCGCGCCGGGTGGATCGCTCGACGAGCACCTGCCCGACGCCCCCTGGGCACCCTGACCCGACCGCGAGGGCAGCGTCTACCTGACGACCGGGATCTTGCTCGCGATCGGCGTCCTGCCGGGGCTGGTGAACCGGGCGTTCGTGGGCAACTCCGGCGACCCGGACGCCGAGCGGATGGCCGACGCCGGGTAGCTGTCCAAAGACTGGTCGGACCGCTCGGAAAGGCTGAAGAACCGCGGATCGGCGGCCGATGGACTAGACATGCTGATCCTCCTGGCCCTGCTGACGACGGGGTACTTCGCCGTCGTGGCCTGGTGGTGGCACTGCCGGAAGACGGGGTCCGCGGGCGGCGCGGCCTCGGCGCCGGTCGCCGTGCTGCCGGCCGACGACCAGCCTCCGGCGTCAGCCATCGGCTGGCCGCCCGTTGGCACCGGCTTCACGTCGTACGTCGACGAAGGTTTCGCGGCCCTCGACGCCTACCTCTCCGAGGGCTACGCCGCCTGACCGGATGCGGCTTGTCTCAGCGGCCGCGCACCGGGCCGCTGACGGCGGCGAGCGGCTGGCTGGCGGCCACGCCCGAGCCGTCGCGCCGTCCGGTCGCCGCAGGAAGGTCGACCGCCACGCCGGTGGCCGCCGCCGCCATCGGCGGTGCCTCGCCGGCCCACGCGAGCGTCAGGACGTCCTCGCCGCGCAGGAAGCGGTGGCATCGCACGCCGCCGGTCCCGCGACCCTTCGCCGGGTACTCCGGGAACGGGGTGACCTTGACCGACCCGGCGTCGGTGCCGGGCAGCGCCGACGACGACCCGGAGACCGTGACGACGGCGGCATCGGCGCCTGCCGGCACCGTCCCGAAGAAGACCGTCGACGCCCCCGCGGCGAGCCGGACGCCGGCCATGCCGCCGGCCGACCTGCCCTGCGGGCGGACGTTCGACGCCGGGAAGTGCAGCAGCTGCGCGTCGGTGGTGACGAAGACCAGCTCGTCGGTCTCATCGGCGAGCTCGACGGCGCCGACGACCTGGTCGCCGTCCTTGAGGCCGACCACCTCCCAGGAGTCCTTGTTGGACGGGTAGTCGGGTGCCACTCGCTTGACCACGCCCTGCGCCGTGCCGAGTGCGAGCCCCGGCCCGTCGGTGTCCAGCGAGCACAGCGCGAGCACCCGCTCGTCGCGGTCGAGCGACAGGAACTCGGACACCGGTGCCCCGCCGGACAGGTGTGGGGCACTGGCGGTCGCCGGCACGGCCGGGACGTCGAGCACGCCGAGCCGGACCATCCGGCCGGCGGACGTCACCGCGGCCACCTCGCCACGGGCGGTCGTCCGCACCACCGACACGACGACGTCGTGCTTGGCCCGGGCACCCTCGGTGGGCAGCGGGTCGTCGGTCAGGGTCCGGGCGAGCAACCCCGTCGAGGAGAGCAGCACGAAGCAGGGGTCGTCCGACACCTCGAGCGGCACCGCGTTGGTGGCCGGGACACCGGCCGACTCGAGCAGCACGGTGCGCCGCGGGGTGCCGAAGTTCTTGGCGATGTCGGCCAGCTCGCCGGACACCACGTCGCGCAGCAGGACGTCGGACTCGATGATCTTGGTGAGCTCGGCGACGGTGGTGCGCAGCGTCCCCTGCTCGGCCTCGAGCTCGATGCGGGAGAACTTCGTGAGCCGGCGCAGCGGCATGTCGAGGATGTAGTTGGTCTGCGTCTCGCTCAGGTCGAAGACCGACATCAGCCGCTCGCGGGCCGCCGCGGCGTCGTCACTGGTGCGGATGACCTGGATGACCTCGTCGATGTCGAGGATCGCGACGAGCAGGCCGTCGACCAGGTGCAGCCGCTCCTCGGCCTTCGTCCGCCGGTGCAGGCTCCGACGGCGTACGACGTCGAGCCGGTGCGCGACGTAGACCTCGAGCAGCTCCTTGAGCCCCAGCGTCCGCGGCTGGCCGTCGACCAGCGCCACGTTGTTGATGCCGAAGGTCTCCTCGAGGGGCGTCAGCCGGTAGAGCTGGTCGAGGATCGCCTCGGGGTTGAAGCCGTTCTTGATCTCGATGACCAGCCGCAGGCCGACCGTGCGGTCGGTGTAGTCGTCGACCGCGGTGATGCCCTGCAGCTTCTTGCTGCGGACCAGCTCGGCGATCTTCTCCTTCACCCGCTCGGGGCCGACGCCCCACGGCAGCTCGGTGACGACGATGCCCTTGCGGCGCGGCGTGACGCTCTCGACGCGGGCGGTGGCCCGGGTGCGGAACGTGCCGCGGCCGGCCTCGTAGGCGTCGCGGATGCCGTCGAGCCCGACGATCTTGCCGCCGGTCGGCAGGTCGGGGCCGGGGACGAAGCGCATCAGCGCGTCGAGGTCGGCGTCGGGGTGCTTGAGCAGGTGCCGGGCCGCGGAGATGACCTCGACCAGGTTGTGCGGCGGCATGTTGGTCGCCATGCCGACCGCGATGCCGGCCGCGCCGTTGACCAGCAGGTTGGGGAAGGCGGCCGGCAGGACCTCGGGCTCGAGCTCGCGGTCGTCGTAGTTGGGCCGGAGGTCGACGACCTGCTCGTCGATCCCCGCGGTCATCGTGATCGCGGCCGGCGTGAGGCGGCACTCGGTGTAGCGGTAGGCCGCGGGCGGGTCGTCGTTGCCCAGCGTGCCGAAGTTGCCGTGCCCGTCGACCAGCGGCAGCCGCAGCGACCAGGGCTGCGCCATCCGCACCAGGGTGTCGTAGATCGCCGTGTCGCCGTGCGGGTGCAGCGAGGCCATCACGTCGCCGACGACGCGGGCGCACTTCACGTGGCCCCGGTCGGGCCGCAGCCCCATCTCGGCCATCCGGAAGAGGATCCGCCGGTGCACCGGCTTCAGCCCGTCGCGCGCGTCGGGCAGCGCGCGGCTGTAGATAACGGAGTAGGCGTACTCGAGGAAGGACCCCTGCATCTCGTCGGAGACGTCGATGTCGGTGATCTTCTCGATGAAGTCGCCGTCCGAAGGGGGAGGCGTCTTGGTCCTGCGGGCCACGGGGAGTGCTCCTGGTGCGACGAGGCGGAAGCTTCCGGACGTACGCCCGGAAAGGGCTGCGTCCACATCCTGCCTCGCACCCCGGACGACGCCGGGGACCGACCCGCGGCGTCGGCCCGGTCAGGGGCGGCTGGTGCTGGTCAGGGGGCTGGTCAGGGGCCCGTCAGCCGCCGACGACCACGTTCCACTCCCGGACCCGCCACTCCCGGACCAGCCCGTTGCGGACGTAGGGGTCCGCCTGGGCGAAGGACTCGACCACCGAGCGGTCCTGCGTCGACCAGACCAGCAGCGCGCCGTCCGCCGGGTCGGTGAAGGCCCCGGCCAGGGCGAGCTCGCCCCGCTCGTGGGCGGCCCGGGCCAGGCCGAGGTGCTCCTCGCGGAACTCCGGGCGCCTCTCCAGGTAGTCGTCGACGAGGTCGTACTGCAGCGCGAGATACATGGCGGCCACCCTGCCAGACCTGCGCGGAGGGAGCGGGCAAGGAGCGCGGCCGCCGGGCTCAGGCGGCGGTCGGCCGGCCCGAGCCGGGTCCGGACACCAGAGACAGGGCGCGAGCGACCAGCAGGAGGGCCCAGCCGACGATGAGCAGCACCACGCCCAGCCCGCCGGCCATCGCCGCCACGCCGAAGGACACAGAGATTGCCGTCGACGTCGACGAGCTTGCGCGACGGCTCTGCCAACCGCGCGAGGTGATCGAGCATTCGGTGCGCTTCCGACGGGTGAGCACCCGGTACGCGCACGTCGTCACGCAGGCGTACGCCGGCGACCCGGCCCGAGCGGCAGGCGACAGCGATGAACGGGTCGCTGCGACCGTCGCCGTGAGTGGGAACGCTCGCACGGTCACGAGCCGCGCGATTCGCACGCGATCGGCCGAGAGGAACGCGCCGACGACGAGTGAAGAGCCCCCGGCGCGTCGGGCCACCCGCTCGGCAAGGGCACCTATGGGCGTCGCCCGATAGTCAGGTCTGGACGACTGCGGGGGTTCGCATTGCGAACCCGATCAACGCCATGACGATCCCCGTAACCACCGCCATCGCCGCGACCCCGAAGGCCACGACCGACGTGAACAGCGAGGCTTGCAAGAAGGCGGAGTCGGCAGCGACGGGTCGGTTCGGGTCTTCCCGGTCGAGTTCGGCGTAGGTCTTCCCGCCGGTGATCTCCTTCGTGTGCTTGTCGATCACCTTGGCCTGACAGTAGGCCGACAGCGGCCCGTTGACACCATCGCCGGCCGCGCAAGAGGCATCGTCGGCGACGGTGATGTCCTGGTCCGAGAGGGTGGTGCTCACCACGACAAAGGTGACCACGCCAGCGATGGCCATGAGGATGCCGACCACGATGGCGGTGATCGAGGCGATCTTGCGCATAGCGACTCCCTCGCGAATCGGATGTTCCTGCCTCCAACCTGCTGATCATGGGCCTCCCGTTCGGGCCATGGCTCACCTGCACGGGGTGAGACGGCCGGCCGCGCACGAGCATCCGGCCGTCTCTCGCTATCCGGTGAGCGACCACGGCCGGAATGGCTCGAAGTCGAGTAGTTGCGGGGGAAGTAAATACGGAGCGCGGGGCTGTTCTAGCGCTCGTCGTCTCCCAGAAACCACGCACCAGTCGCCGCGAGTCGCCGGCAACTGCGCCGGCGGCGGCTCCGGACGCTGACGCTTCGACCGACGCGCTGGACGCGGGGGTGTACCCATCACCTTGCGCGATCAAGAGAGTCGCGGCCGGAGCCCCGGCTGCTGGCTCGGCAACGACGACAAGGAGAGTTCGGAGTATGGAGTCTGTTGGCGCGGGCTGGACACCCGGATAGCGAGCACAACCACGCGGTATCCCTTGGTAGTCCGAAACTTGCCGATCGCCGAGCGCGTAGAAGCCCCGCATGATCTGCGCGCGGGAGCGGGCTGCGTGGATATGCGTCGGCCTTGTCACGGATGCCGCGCCCGGCGGTAGAAGCGATGCGTGAAAAGTGCGTCATTGGGCCGGGAGGTGCGTGAAAAGTGCGTCAAACTACCCCTGTCTTCACCCCTCATCACCACGAGTCACCGTGCATTCCCGCAGGTCAGAGCGATATTGGGCGTGCCTCACCCCTTGAGGTCGGGGAAGTCCTCCTCGCGGAACTCGCCGTCCGCCCGGACGTCGCTACCGCGCTCCTGCTCGGCCGTCCTCAGCTCCACCCGGCGGATCTTGCCGCTGATGGTCTTGGGCAGGTCGGTGAACTCGAGGCGGCGGACGCGCTTGTACGGCGCCAGGTGCTCCCGCGCGTGGCGCAGGATCGACTCGGCCGTGTCGGAGTCCGGTGCGAAGCCGGCGGCCAGGACGACGTACGCCTTGGGGATCGCGAGTCGCACCGGGTCCGGGGCCGGCACCACCGCGGCCTCCGCGACGGCCGGGTGCTCGATCAGCACGCTCTCCAGCTCGAAGGGGGAGATCCGGTAGTCGCTGGCCTTGAAGACGTCGTCGCTGCGCCCGACGTAGGTGATGTAGCCCTCGTCGTCGCGCTGCGCGACGTCGCCCGTGTGGTAGTAGCCGCCACGCATGACCTCGTCGGTGAGGGTCTTGTCGTCGCGGTAGCCGACCATCAGTGCCGTCGGGCGCGTCGACAGGTCGATGGAGATCTCGCCCTCGGTGCCCGCCTCGGAGGTGACCGGGTCGAGCAGTGCGATGGCGTAGCCCGGGAGCGGCCGGCCCATCGAGCCCGGCTTGAGCGGCGCACCCGGCGGGTTGCCGATCTGCGCCGTGGTCTCCGTCTGGCCGTAGCCGTCGCGCACCGTCTTGCCCCAGAGCTGCCGCACCCGGTCGATGACCTCCGGGTTGAGCGGCTCCCCGGCTCCGACGACCTCGCGCAGCGTGGGGACCAGGTGGGCGGCGAGATCCTCCTGCACGAGCATCCGCCAGACCGTCGGGGGCGCGCAGAAGGTGGTGACGCCGCAGCGTCCCATCGTGTCCAGCAGCCCGACCGCGTCGAAGCGCTGCTGGTTGACGACGAAGGCGGTGGCACCGGCGATCCACGGCGCGAAGACGTTGCTCCACGCGTGCTTCGCCCACCCGGGGGAGGACACGTTGAGGTGGATGTCGCCGGGCTGCAGGCCGATCCAGTACATCGTCGACAGGTGCCCGACCGGGTAGGACGTGTGGGTGTGCTCGACCAGCTTGGGGCGCGCGGTCGTGCCGCTGGTGAAGTAGAGCAGCAGCGTCTCGTCGGCCATCGTCGTGCACCTCGGCCTCGAACGTGTCGAGGTGCTCGTACGAGTCGTCGTAGCGCAGCCAGCCGGCCACCGGTGCCCCGACGGCGATCCGCGTCCAGTCGCCCGGCACCTCGGCGAACTTCTCGGTGTCCGCCGACGCGGTGACGACGTGCTTCACGTCGCCGCGGTCGATGCGGTCGGCCAGGTCGCGCGGGCCGAGCAGGGTGGTCGCCGGGATGACGACGACGCCGAGCTTGATGCAGGCGAGCATCACCTCCCACAGCGGCGCGACGTTGCCGAGCACGAGCAGCAGCCGGTCACCGCGGTCGAGACCCTGGGCCCGCAGCCAGGACGCGAGCTGCGCAGAGCGCACCGACAGCTCGCCGTAGGTCATCAGGTCCTCGGTGCCGTCGGCGTGCACGATCCAGAGCGCCAGGGTCTCCGGCTGCTCCGCGGCAAGCACGTCGAACCAGTCGAAGCCGAAGTTGAAGTGCTCGAGCGTCGGGCCACTCGAAGGCCGCGACCGCTCCCTCGTAGTCGGTGCGATGCGTCTGGAGCAGGTCGCGCGCTGCGCGGAAGGTGTCGGTGGCGGTGCTGGCTCCCCGGTTGGCTCCCATGGTCGCGACCCTCGCACTCGGCCGCGTGGTGGTCAACGGGCGCCTAGGGTGCTGCGGGTGGACGGCGGCAGCGGTGCGGACGGCTACCGGGAGACCGGCGAGGCGGCTCTCGCCTGGTCGCTCGGGCAGGTGCGCGGCGACGACGGTCCGTGGATCCCGGTCTCGGCCCCGGCGGACGGCTCGCCGGGACTGCCGCCGTTGGTCGAGGAGCGCGACTGCCTCTACCAGGGCACCGGGGGCATCGCGCTCGCCCTGGCGGAGGTGCGGCTCGCGCGCGACCTCACGGAGGAGGAGCGGGCCATCGCCGAGGCCGTACGTGGCCGGCTGGTCGCCTGCGCGCCGGACCAGGTCGACCCGACCCTCTACTTCGGTCTGGCGGGTGACGCCACGGCGCTGCGACTGCTCGGCGGCCCCGAGGACGTGGCCGTGCCGATGGCCCTGCTGGCCGGGCGAGCGACCCCGCAGGGCTGGCCGGCGCCGCTGGAGCCCGGTGGCGAGCCGGTGCCGCTGACCGACGTCGTCCTCGGGTCGGCGGGCATCACGATGGCCGCGGCCTGGGCGGGTGGCACGGACTCGTCTGCCGTGGTCACTGCCGGTGGCCAGGCGATGGTCGACACCGCCGACGAGCGACCGACCGGTCTCGACTGGCCGATGCAGGTGGGTGTGCCGAGGTCCGAGCGCGCCCGGATGCCCAACTACTCGCACGGCACTGCGGGTGTCGCCGCTGCGCTGGCGATCGCCGGCGAGCACCTCGGGCGTACCGACCTGGTCGACGCCGCCGTCCGCGGCGCAGAGCACCTCGTCGCTATCGCGGACCTCACCGACGACGGCTTCCTGCTGCCGACGATGGACCCGCACAGCAACCCGGACGTCGAGCCGGTCACGTTCACCTGGTGCCACGGGCCGACCGGGACCTCGCACCTCTTCACGGCCCTCGGGCACGCCGGCGTCGAGGCGGTTCGCGACGTCACGGTGGCGGAGTGGCGGCGCCGCTGCCTGCACTCGGTGATGACGTCGGGCATCCCGGAGCGGCTGCGTCCCGGCTTCTGGGACAACGACGGGCGGTGCTGCGGCACGGCCGGGGTCGGTGACGTGTTCCTCGACGCGGCGCAGGGCGCGGACGACCCGGTTGAGGCGGAGTCGCTACCTGGCCTTTGCGGCGCGCCTGGGCGACGCGCTGCTGGAGCGCGCGGTTCGTGAGGACGACGGGTCGGTGTGCTGGCGCTTCACCGAGCACCGCAAGGACCCGTCGCTGCTCGATCCCGGGGTCGGCTGGATGCAGGGGGCGATGGGGATCGGGGCGTTCCTGTTGCGACTCTCGCGCGTCGTGCAGGACGGGCTGGACGCGCCGGTGGCCGACCGGCCGGACAGCTGGTGGTCGGTGCCCGAGCGGCTGCGGACCTCCGGCGTCAGCTAGGACACGCCGACCTCGTCGCGTGCCCGAAAGACGATCCAAGGCTCCCGGATGCCGGTCGCGCCGTCGATCTGGTCCGTTGCGTCGTCTTCTTGGTCCACCGCGGCGGCGGCTCGCGGCATGTCGTCGAGATGCGCCATTCAGTGCGGACTCATGAGCGGGAGCGGCGCCGCCGGTCGCGGCAGGGGCGCGTCTTGCACATGTTCGAGACATTGGAGCGTTCTGGAGTCACCAGTGGCCGCGACACTGCTCCGATCATGAAGAAACCGCACACGTGGCCGTCACTGTCTTCGGTAGTGCGCGTCACGGGGCATCTGTGTTCGAGCCGGCGAGAGACCGGGTACGCCTCGACAGTGCCGGCGGGGCAGGAAAGGTGACGCCATGATCGTGAGCACGGATCGGGCATTGGGCACGCTTGACGCCAACTCACGATCATGACTCGGCCTCGGCGGCGGCCTTCTGTCGGTTCCGGCTCCCTGCGGTGAAGAAACGGCGTTCCGCGGTTGCGGCACCCGACGTTTCCGCGGAAACGTCGGCGCGCCAGTACGGCAACTACCGGGCGGGTTGTCCACGGCAGCGTTTCCGCGGAAACGTCTGGGCTGACTCTCCGACACATCCGCGACTGGTGGGGCCCGGCGAGCGCTTCTGTCACCCCGCTAGACGCAATGGCACCAGATGTGTCGCAGAGTCAGTGAGCGTGGCGGCCTCGTCGAGTAATGCCGGATATCGACCGACGGGCCGGTCGCAAGACCACGCGCGGCTGCGTCAGGTGAGGGGCTGTTCCGGCTCGGTGACGTCGGCCACCGTCGCGTCGAGCACGGCGATGACGGCGTCGCCGTCGGCCACGATCGTGACGCCGGAGGCTCCGCCGCCGACCGAGATGTCGGTGCCGCGCAGCCGCTCGTCGGCGACGACCGGCCAGGCTGTGGTGGACCCGAAGGGCGTGATGGTGCCGCGCTCGTAGCCGGTGACGTCCAGCGCGGTCGCGGCGTCGGGCATGGAGAGCCGGCTGACTCCGAGCAGGTCGCGCAGCTTGGGCCAGGAGATGGTGCGGTCGCCGGGCACCAGCACGAAGAGGTAGTCGTCGTCGCCGCGCCGGATGACGAGTGACTTCACGACCTGGCGCGGCTCGAGCCCGCGGGCGGCGGCCGCCTCGGCCAGGCTGCGGACCGGGCCGTGGCGCACGACGCGGTGGTCGAGGCCGCTGGCCGCCGCTGCCGAGAGCGCGCGCTCCTCGCCGGTCATGGCCGCGCCCCGACCCTGGTGACGGCCTGGGCGGCCAGCCGGTTGCCGGCGGCCAGCGCGGTCTCCGGCTCAGGGTGCAGGAGCCAGGAGGCGAGGAAGCCGGCGGCGAACGCGTCGCCGGCGCCGGTCGTGTCGACGACCTCGACCCGGTCGGCCGGTGCGCTGGCCGCGATGAAGCCCTGCTGCCACAGCGCGCCGTCGCGGCCGAGCTTGACCACGACCTCGCGGTAGGTGTCACCGAGCTGCGACGCCGCGGAGCTCACGTCGTCGGTGCCGGCCAGGAGCAGGGCTTCTTCGCGGTTGGCCAGCAGCAGGTCGATACCGCGGGTCCACTCCAGGAAGCGCGCGACGCCGGCCTCCTCGATGAGCGCTGCCGACGAGGGGTCGACCGACACCGTCATGTCCGCGGCCTGGGCGAGCGCGAGAGCGGCGAGGCCGGCCTCGCGCGGTCCGTCGTTGAGCAGCGTGTAGCCGGAGAGGTGCAGGTGCGACCCGGGACGGAAGAGCCGGTGGGGCAGGTCGTCGGGTGTCAGCGCCGAGTTGGCGCCGGCGTCGGGGAGCATCGAGCGCTCGCCGCCGGGCTCGACGAGCACGACGCAGGTGCCGGTCGTGAGCTCCGGGTCGGCGGACACCCAGGCCTCGACGCCGCGCGTCGTCAGGCCCGCCACGGACTCGCGGCCGAGCGCGTCGTCACCGACCTTGCCGACGTACGACGTCCGGATGCGCTGGAGGGCGAGCCAGGACGCGACGTTGGCGGCCGAACCGCCGCCGGCCGTCGTGATCAGGGACCGGGTGTCGCTGCCCCGGGAGATGGGGCCGCTCATGGCGGCGAGCACGTCGACCATGACGTCGCCGACCACCACGACATGGAGGGTCTCGGTGCCCTGCGGGACGCTCATGCGCCGCCTGCCGCGGCGACTGCGATCCGGGCGGCGAGGTCGGCGTTGCGCAGCACGATGCGCACGTTGGCGCGCAGCGTCACGCCGTCGCTCTCCCGGTGGAACCAGTCGAGCAGGAAGGGCGTGACGTCCTTGCCGGTCACGTTGTTGCTCACCGCGGCGGCGAGGCCGGACTGCAGCAGCCGCGCGTGCAGGTCGGGGTCGACCTGCTCGTCGACGGGCAACGGGTTCGCGATGACCGTGCCGCGGTCGGCGGTGCCGAGGGCGTCCTGCGCGGCGAGAATCGCGGCCACTTCCTCTGCGGTGTCGACCCGCCAGTCGACCCGGTGCCCGGAGTCGGTGAGGTAGAAGCCGGGGAAGGCGTCGGTGCCGACGGCGATGACCGGGACGCCGAGGGTCTCCAGCCGTTCGAGGGTCGCGGGGACGTCGAGGATGGACTTGACGCCGGCGCAGACGACGGCGACCGGTGTGGTGGCGAGCGACTGCAGGTCGGCCGACTCGTCCCAGGTGCTGCGCGCGTCGCGGTGCACGCCGCCGAGGCCGCCGGTGGCGAAGACCCGGATGCCGGCTCGGGCGGCCAGGTGCGAGGTGGCGGCGACCGTGGTGGCGCCGGTGCCCTTGCGCGCGGCCAGCGTCGCCAGGTCGCGGGTGCTGACCTTCACGACGTCGTCGCTGGTCGCGATCGTGGTCAGCGCATCCTCGTCGAGGCCGACGCAGGCCCGGCCGTCGACCACCGCGATGGTGGCCGGCACGGCGCCTGCGCGGCGTACGGCATCTTCGATCTCGCGCGCGATCCGGAGGTTGTCGGGCCGCGGGAGACCGTGGCTGATGATGGTGGACTCGAGCGCGACGACCGGGCGACGGGCCGCGAGCGCGTCGGCCACCTCGGGCAGGACGGTCAGCACCCGCCGAACGCTACCGGGCGCGCGGCCCGAGGCCCGGGCAATGAGTTCGACACCCGTCGGCGCGTTCGGACAGGATCGCGCCCATGCCTGATGACACGCGCACGGACTATCCCGCCAACGGTGACGTCTCCGACCGCAGCACCCTGCTCACGATGCTCGACTACACCCGCAAGACGGCGTGGATGAAGTGCGAGGGGCTTTCGGACGAGGACGCCCGGCGTGCTCCCATCCCCACCTCGCCGCTGATGACCGTCTCGGGGATCGTCAGTCACCTGCGCTGGGTGGAGTGGTCGTGGATCCAGCGGCGCTTCCTCGGTGTCGAGGACATCGGGCCGTGGACGGACGACGAGAACGACCCGGACCGGGAGTTCCACTTCCGGCTGGACTGGCCGCTGGCAGACGTGGTCGAGGACTACCGGGCGATGGCCCGCGAGCACGACGAGCTGATCGCCGGTCTGGACCTCGACAAGACCGGCGTGCACACGATGCGCGACGGCAAGCCGATGCCGTTGCGTTGGATCGTGCACCACCTGGTCGAGGAGAACGCCCGGCACAACGGCCACATCGACATCGTCCGCGAGCTCGTCGACGGGTCGACCGGCGACTGACGTGCGCTGAGCCCGGTCCTCGGATCAGCGGAGGATGTCGCGGACCGGCTCCTCGTCGCCGACGGTCGTGGCCGACGTGCCGCGCCGGACGAACTCCTTGCCCGGCGGCCAGATCGCGAGGTGCTGGTCGCCGGTGGCGTTGTCATAGCGGATGTACGTCGCCTGCTCGATGTCGACGGCGAAGAGATGGAACTTCCCGACGTCCGGCGACCAGGGGAGCGCCGCGCTGACCGCGTCGGCGTAGCGCTGCTGCGACTCGGGGTCGTCGCGCGGCTGCGCGGTGCCGCGGAGCTTGACCTCGCCCTCCTCGCCGTTCGGGCTCGTGACAATGCTGTGGATCAGGAGCCGCGGGTCGCGGTGCAGGTCGGCGGCCTTGCGCGATCCGAGCATCATCGACAGCCACAGCTCGCCGTCGTGGACGAAGGGCTCGACCGGACTCAGCCGGGGTGTGCCGTCCTTGCGAATGCTGGCGACGAGCAGCACGCCGGGGGAGAGGAGCCGGTCGTGCGACAGCTGACCGAGTCGCGGCTGCTGCTCCTGGAGGTCGGTCCATCGCATGGGTCCTGCCTACGGCAGACGTCTGACAGGGCTGGACGCGAGGCGATCCGGCCGACCGGCTGTGGTCGTAGCTGGCGAGGACGTGGGGATGACCCCGGGCTACCGACTCGTCATGGAGACGGATTCCCCGATCCGTAGGTCACTCGGGCGGCGGCCCGATGCGCTTCCAGTACGCGCCCTGGTGGATGCCGAGCAGGTCGGTCAGCGCGGCTGCCTCGGTGTACAGCATGGGCCGTTGCCCGCCTTCGACGCGGGCGACGGTGCTCTGGCTCCACCGGAAGCCGTGCTGGCGCATCGCGCGGGCGAGATCTTCCTGGGTCCAGCCCTTCTCCGCCCGAGCCCGGCGGATGAGCGCGTCGGCGCCACGCTCGCGGGCGACGTAGTCGTCCTGGCGAGGCCCCTTGTCGTCATCTGACACCGTGGCTGTCCGTCTCGCTATGCCGTATCGGCATTATGCCCCCGCTGACTCGTCGGTGAGACTTCGGAGTCGACTCGGTGTCCGAGCGCCAACGACACAAACCTTGAATGACACACCATCGCGCTGACGGGTACCTGTCCCCAGGCTCTCGCGCGTAGGTCGTGGAGCGACCGCCGCGCGACGCGACCCCGAATTGACACAATGACGAAGGAGTCAGGAATGCAGGCCGCCGGGCAGACAACGGGCACCGGCTGATGTCCGGGCCCGTCCCCGCGCACGCCACCACGGCCGCAAGCGCGATCCTGGCAGCTGTGCTCGCCGAACCCGACCGGGTCCACCGCTACGACGGACGTCGGCGCCGACCCATCGAGGCCCTGGCCGACGCCGGGCTGGTCACCGTCACCCGCCAGACCGAGAACGTGCGCGGTTCCTACGGCTACGCGCTGCGCGTGCACTACCTGGTGCGCGCGCGGCAAGTGATGTCGGTCAGCTCCGACGCCTCTGCGTAGCCGCCGCCTTACCTCCCGAGCAGGATCCGCGCGCCGACAGCCGCCAAACAGGCGACGCGGTTGCGGCTCGGCGGGGTCATACCGTCCGTGCGGGGCCGAGGCTGCCATGATTTTCGGATGGCTGAAGGCGATGAGCGCGGTGGGGTAGCGGGCTACCGAACGGGACGCATGGAGGCGTTCAGCGACGGCGTGTTCGCCATCGCGATCACACTGCTCATTCTCGAGGTCGCTGTACCAGCCGGGTCGGAGGAGGACCTGCTGAAGGCACTCGTCGAGGAGTGGCCCGCCTACCTCGCCTACTTGGTCGCCTTCGCGACCATCGGCGCGGTGTGGCTCGCCCACACCGTCATCACCGAATACCTCGACCACGCCACGTCGGTACTCATGAGGCTGAATCTTCTACTCCTGCTATTTGTGTCCTTCCTGCCCTTCCCGACGAAGGTGTTGGGTGAGTTCAGCGGTGACGAGGGGGCCGACCGCGTCGCGGCGACCTTCTTCGGCATCAGCCTGCTGCTGTGCCTGACAGTCATCTCGGTCTTGTGGCGCTACGCCGTGAAGGCGCACCTGGTGAAACCAGACCTGGCCGATGAGGACGTGCAAACGCTGACCAAGCGGCTCACTCCGACACTGGGCGTCTACGTGCTCCTGATCATTCTCGGGCTCTTCCTGCCGCTTGTGGCCGTGTCCGGCTATCTGGTGCTCGCCCTGTTCGTCATCATCCCGTTCGGTGCGCTGCGGCGGACACCCCACACCGGTTGACGAACCTGTGTGCCGTTCCGGGACACCGCTCGGCGGCTGGCACGACCGAGCCAGAACCGGCACTCTGTGGGGTTGCCACGCCCGCTGACCCCGCGACACATCTGGTGCCAGTGCGCCTTGCGAGGTGACTAATTCGCTTGCGGGGCCTCACCAGTCGCAGATGTGTCACAGAGTCAGCCACGACGTTTCCGGGAAACGTCTCCGTGGACAACCGCTCGGTAGGTGCCGCTCCCGAGCCGGCTGATCCGGCACTACCTCGCGGTGACCCCGGGAAAGGGCCGAACACCCCGACGTGGCCAATGGACACGTACTGACGCAAAGCGCCTTACTCATCATCCCAGCGCGCGTGACCGCCTACGGTGCCCGTCATGACAACAGCCTCGGCCCTGCTGCCGCCCACGCTAACGCGCACCCGCTACCTGCTCATCGCGGCGGTGGCGGCGGTCGCGCACATGCTCATGATGATCCCCGGCTACAGCGAAGACGGTGAACTCCAGGTCGGCGAGTGGCTGATCGTGCTGCTGATCTCTCTCGTCGTCTCAACGGCACTGTTCACCTTCGTCGTTCCGAAGGGCGGCGCCGTCAGTGCCCTGGTGCTCGCGATCGTTGGCCTGGCATCGGTGCTGGTGTTCTGGGCGGGTCTCACCTTGCCGCTCGCCGCTGCTGCGGCGGTGATCGCGTGGCGATCACGAACCTCTGGCGAGCGCACCGGCATGGCCACCGCTGCGCTTGCGGTGGCGATCGTTGCAGCGGTCGCGCTCGTGGCGATCATCATCGGTGACGCCATCGCGAACTAGGACCGCCGGCACGGCGCCCGGTGACCCGTTGGGCCGGTCGGGGTTGTCGGCGGGCAACAGGGTCTGGTCGTCGGTGGTGACGATGACGTGGGGATGTCCGCCGGCGCCCCGGGTGGTGCCGTCCGGGGGTGGGGGACCGGGTGTTCGCCCGCAGCCAGGGGGTCGGACACAACCCCCACCGAGACAGCACGTCGGCGACGTACCGGAAACCGTTTGTGGACAACGGATTCTTATCCACAGGCCGTCACCGAAACGTGCATGTTCACCGCCGAAGTCGAGGTCTCGATAGCCTCGACGGGTGGACGACGGCGGTGGGTGAGGACGGTGGCTGAGGGCGAGCAGGACTACCCGGCGCACTGGGAGGCCGACATCGTCCTGCGCGACGGCGGCACGGCCCACCTGCGGCCCATCCGCCCGGACGACGCGGACCGCCTCCGGCGCTTCCAGTCCCGGCTCTCCGACGAGACCATCTACTTCCGGTTCTTCTCCCTCTACCGCGAGCTGTCACCGAAGGACGTCGAGCGCTTCACCGTCGTCGACCACCACGACCGCGCGGCGCTGATCGCGACCATCGGCGACGAGATGATCGGCGTCGTCCGCTACGAGCGCCTCGACAAGAGCAGCGCCGAGGTCGCCTTCAACATCGAGGACGCGCACCAGGGCCGCGGCATCGGCTCGATCTTCCTCGAGCACATCGCGGCCGCCGCCCGCGAGCGCGGCATCTCCACCTTCGTCGCCGACGTGCTGCCCGCGAACCGCAAGATGCTGCACGTCTTCGAGGAGGCCGGCTACGTCGTCGACCACGAGTTCGAGGACGGCGTCGTGCGGCTGTCCTTCGACCTCGAGCCGACCGAGAACTCGCGCGCCGTCACTTACTCGCGGGAGCACCGCTCCGAGGCCGCCTCGGTCCAGCGGCTCCTGGAGCCCCGCTCTGTCGCGGTCATCGGTGCCAGCCGGTCGAGCCAGTCCGTCGGGAGCGCGGTGCTGCGCCACCTTGTCGACGGCGGGTTCACCGGCACCGTCCATGCCGTCAACCCGCACGCCGACGTCGTCGAGGGCGTGCCGGCCCGGCCGCGCGTCACCGACCTCGACGGTGACGTCGACCTGGCCGTCGTCGCCGTGCCCGCCGACCAGGTCGAACAGGTCGTCGCCGACTGCGCGGCCAAAGGTGTGCACAGTCTCGTCGTCATCTCGACGGGTTTCGCCGAGACGGGTGACGAGGGCGCCGAGCGGCAGCGCCGGCTCGTCGCGCTGGCCCGTGGATCGGGGATGCGAGTCCTCGGCCCCAGCTCCTTCGGCGTTCTCAACACCGACCCCGCGTTCGAGCTGAACGCCTCGCTGTCGCCTCTCATGCCGCGCCGCGGTCGGATCGGCTTCTTCTCCCAGTCCGGTGCGTTGGGCGTGGCGCTCCTCGACTACGCCGTACGCCGCAACCTCGGTCTGTCCACGTTCGCCAACGCGGGCAACCGCATCGATGTCAGCGGCAACGACCTCATGCAGTACTGGGAGGAGGACGACGCGACCGAGGCCGTGATGCTCTACCTCGAGTCGCTGGGCAACCCGCGCAAGTTCAGTCGCATCGCCCGACGGCTGTCGCGCAAGAAGCCGGTCGTCGTGGTGAAGTCCGGCCGCTACCGGGGCACCGCGCCGCACGGCCACCTGGTCCGGACCAGCCACGCCCCGGCAGCCGCTGTCGACGCGCTCTTCCAGCGCGCGGGTGTCATCCGGGTCGAGTCGATCCACCAGATGTTCGACGTGGCGCAGCTGGTCGCCAACCAGCCGCTGCCGGCCGGGCCGCGGGTGGCCGTCGTCGGCAACTCCGACGCGCTCGCCGTGCTGGCCGCCGACGCGTGCGAGGAGGCCGGCCTCCAGCCGGCGACCGCCACGATCCTGGCCGCCGACGCCGGACCCGACGACTTCGCGGCTGCACTCGACACGGCCTTCTCATCCGACGAGGTCGACTCGGTCGTCGCGCTCTTCATCCCGCCGCTGCGGACCCGCGACGCCGAGGTCGCCGACGTCCTGGCCCGCGCCGCCGGGTCCGGGCAGCACGGCAAGACCGTCGTCTCCAGCTTCCTCGGCATGCCGGGGATCCCCGACGATCTGCAGGACGAGTCCGGCCGTGGCTCCGTACCGTCCTATCCCACCCCGGAGGACGCGGTGCGCGCGCTCGCGGCCGCCACCACCTACGCCGCGTGGCGCGCCACCCCCGCGGGGCACACCGTCGTGCCGGCCGGCCTCGACGTGAGGGGCGCCCGGGCGCTGGTCGCCGAGCTGCTCGCGGCACCCGGTGACGGCGCCGACGGCGACCGCGAGCTCGACCACACCGAGCTGACCCGCCTGCTCGACTGCTACGGCATCCGGCTCTGGGACCAGCGCGACGCCGCGACAGCCGACGCGGCCGTGACCGCCGCCGAACAGCTCGGCTACCCGGTCGCTCTCAAGGCCACCGCCCCGCACCTGCGGCACCGGCGCGAGCTCGGCGGCGTGCGGCTCGACATCGACGACGAGATCGAGCTGCGCTCCGCATATGCGGCGCAGCGGGAGCGGCTCGGCGAGGTCGGTCCCTTCGCGGTGCAGCGGATGGCGCCCACCGGGGTCGCCTGCCGGCTCGCGACCGTCGAGGACCCGCTCTTCGGGCCGGTCGTGTCCTTCGGGCTCGGGGGGATGGCGACCGACCTGCTCGGTGACCGCGCCTACGCCGTGCCGCCGCTGACCGACACGGACCTGGCCGAGATGGTCCGCTCGGTGCGGGCCTTCCCGCTGCTGCTCGGGCCTCCCGGCGGGCCGGGCGCCGACCTGGGCGCGCTCGAGGACCTGCTCGCCCGGGTGGCCCGCCTGGCCGACGACCTCCCGGAGCTGGCCGCGCTCGAGCTCAACCCGGTGATCGCGGCCCCGGACGGCGCCAGCGTCCTGGCGGCGACCGGGCGGCTCACGGCCACCCCCGGCCGTACCGAGCGCGGTGCCCGGGCGCTGCCCGGCTGATCCTGCCCGGCGGGTGCAAGGATGGAACGCATGACCGACACCTCGCTGGCCGGCCTGCGGGCCGCCATCGACCACGCCGGCTACTACCCCGAGCTGGTGGCCGAGGCGGTCGACGCTGCCGTCGCGGGGGAGAAGATCGAGGCGTTCGTCGTGCACCAGGAGACGACCTTCGACTCCGAGGAGGTACGTCGCCACATCACCGTGCTGGTCCTGACACCCGGCCGCCTGGTGCTCAGCCACGCCGACGACCACCCCGCGGACTCGGTCACGCCGGCGCCGTACGTCACGACCTCCACCGAAGCGGTCCCGCTCTCGTCGATCCGCTCGGTCGTGGTCAACCGGGTGGTGACGGACCCGACGCGCTACAACGGCGGGCTGCCGCCGCAGGAGGTCACCGTCACCATCGGGTGGGGGGCGGTCAGCCGCCTCGACCTGGAGCCGGCCGCGTGCGGGGACCCGGACTGCGAGGCCGACCACGGTTACACCGGCACGGCATCCGCCGACGACATCGCGCTGCGGGTCAGCGAGGCGGCCGAGGGCGCCGACGCCGTGACCCGGATGCTCGGCTTCGCCGCAGCCCTGTCTCGCGCGACCGCGCACTGACGCCGGCGTGACGGCGGGGCTGCGGCTGCCGGACTACGGCTCGGGCTCGCTGGCCGAGGTGCTGCCCGCCGTGCTGCGCGGGCTCGGCGTCGAGGGACCCCCGGAGGCCGCCGCCCGGCTGGGGCTGCCCCTCGACGTCTCCGACCAGGTGGTGCTCGTCCTGGTCGACGGGCTCGGCGCCGACGCACTCGAGGAGCATGCGGCCGAGGCGCCCTTCATGACCGCGCTGCGTCAGCGGCCGGGCAGCCGGACCATCACCTCGGTCTTCCCGACCACGACACCGATCGCGCTGACCTCGCTGGGCACCGGCCTGACGCCCGGGGAGCACGGCATCACCGGGCTGCTGATGCGCCTGCCCGACCGGTCGCAGGTCTTCACCCTCGCACTGCCGTCGCCGGTGGACCTGAGCATGCTGCAGCCAAAGCCGACCGCCTTCGAACGCGCGGCGGCTGCCGGGGTCGCGGTCACCCGGGTCGGGCCCAAGCGGTTCGACGGCGACGGCCTCACCCAGTCGGGGCTGCGCGGCGGTCGCTACGCGCCCGCCGAGTCGGTCGGCGAGCGAGTCACGGAGACGATCGCTGCCGTACGGAGCACCGGCCGGTCCCTGATCTACGTCTACTACGGCGACCTCGACGGGACGGGCCACCGCCAGGGCTGCCGGAGCGCCGCGTGGCGGGCCGAGCTGCGGGCGGTCGACGCCTTCGTCGAGCAGCTCGCCGACGGGCTGCCGCGAGGCACCACCCTGCTCGTCACGTCCGACCACGGGATGGTGGACATCGCGCCGGCGGACCGCTGGGACGTGGCGACGACGCCGGTGCTGGACGAGGGAGTCGAGCTGGTCGGCGGCGACCTGCGCGGGGTGCACGTCTACACCCGGCCCGGCGCGACCGACGACGTGGTCGCGGCCTGGCGGGCGACGATCGGCGGCTCCTTCTGGGTCGGCTCGAAGGACGAGGCAATCACGACCGGGCTCTTCGGGCCGACGGTGTGCGACGACGCCCGGGCCAGGATCGGCGACGTGGTCTGCGCGGCCGTCGGCGACCGCAACCTCGCGGACTCCCGCGTCCAGCCGGCCAGCGTGCTCGCGCTCATCGGCATGCACGGCGGCCTGACCGCCGCCGAGGTCGAGGTGCCCCTGCTGGTCGGGTGACGCGACGGTGGTGCGAAGGTGACCTTGGTCGGGCGACACCGGGCCGCGCCATCCCTCGACAGCGCGGCCCGGGGAGCCCGTCCCCGTGAGCCGAGCTCGACCTGTCCAACGACGTGGCGCCGCGGCGGGTCACGGTGCGCGGATGACAGGATGTGGCTCATGGCTGAGCTCGTCTTCTTCTCCGGGACGATGGACTGCGGAAAGTCCACCCTGGCGCTGCAGATGGACCACAACCACCGCCAACGTGGACGCGCCGGGATGATCTTCACCCGGCTGGACCGGGCGGGCACCTCGACGCTGTCCAGCCGGCTCGGGCTGTCCACCGAGGCGGGTGAGGTCCATGCCGACCTGGACTTCTGGGACGTCGTGGCCGACGTCCGGATGCGCGGTGGCCGGGTCGACTACCTGATCTGCGACGAGGCGCAGTTCTACACGCCCGAGCAGGCCGAACAGCTCGCCCGGGTGGTCGACGAGATGGGGGTGGACGTCTTCGCCTTCGGCATCACGGCGGACTTCCGGACCCGGCTCTTCCCCGGCTCGCAGCGGCTGATCGAGCTGGCCGACCGGGTGCAGGTCCTGCAGGTCGAGGCACTGTGCTGGTGCGGAGCCCGCGCCACCCACAACGCGCGCACCGTCAACGGCGTCATGGTCGTCGAGGGCGAGCAGGTCGTGGTCGGCGACACCGCGGCCGACGAGCACGTCGGCTACGAGGTGCTCTGCCGACGCCACCACATGCGCCGGATGACCGCGGCGTCGGCCGATGCGCTGTTCAAGCAGGCGTCCCTCTCGCCGGACGCGCTGCCCTTCGACCCGGCGCTGGACCTCGCTGCCTGCGCGATCGCTCCCCGGGCGTCGTGACGCGCGGGGGTCCGGGGAACCCGCTGGTCGACGCGGCGTCCCTGGCGGCCGAGCTCGCCGGCGACGCGCGGCCCACCCTGCTCGACCTGCGCTGGCGCCTCGGCGGCCCGCCCGGCCGCGACTCCTACCTCGCCGGTCACCTGCCCGGCGCGGTCTACGCCGACCTGGAGACCGACCTCGCCGGGCCGCCCGGCCGCGGTGGTCGCCACCCGCTGCCCGACGTCGCGGTCGCGCAGGAGTCGCTGCGCCGGCTCGGTGTCTCCGACGACCGGCCGGTCGTGGTCTACGACGACCAGGACGGCGGTGTCGCGGCCCGCGCCTGGTGGGTCCTTCGCTGGCTCGGGCACGGCGACGTACGCCTCCTCGACGGTGGTCTCCGCGCCTGGCAGTCCGGCGACCGCCTGCTCGAGACCGGCGACGTCGTACCGACCGAACCCGGGGACCTCACCGCGCGACCCGGCGGGCTACCTGTCCTCGACGCCGACGGGGCCGCCGAGACCGCGCGCCGGGGCGTGCTGCTCGACGTCCGCGCCGCCGAGCGCTACCGCGGCGAGGTGGAGCCCGTCGACCCGGTCGCCGGCCACGTGCCGGGCGCGGTCAGCGCACCCGCCCCGGGCAACATCGGCGCCGACGGCCGCTTCCTGCCGCCGGCCGAGCTCCGTGCCCGGTTCGAGTCCCTGGGCGTACGCCCGGACGCGGCCGCAGGTGCCTACTGCGGCTCCGGCGTGACGGCCGCGCAGACCGTCCTCGCCCTCGAGGTGGCCGGTCTGCTCGGGTCACCGGCGGCGCTCTATGCCGGCTCGTGGTCGGAGTGGGTCACCGACCCGACCCGCCCGGTCGCCCGCGGCTGACCCAGCTCAAGATCGTTCGCGACGTTGCCACGGGGGACACGCCGCAGCCTCGGCGTGTCGCGAGCCAATACGTCGCAAACGAACTTGAGAGGGCGCCGGCCGGCGGTCAGTCGCGGCGGCGGGTGCCGAACATGATGTCGTCCCACGAGGGAACGGCCGGGCGACGGGTCTGGCGGTGCCCCGCGGCGACCTGACGCTCGACCTGCACAGGGGCGTCACCGCGGTGGCCGACCGTGCCGTCGGCGGCCGGCTCAGCGCGGGCTGCCTCGCGGGCCGCGGCCTCGTCGCGCTCCCGGTCGTAGACCTCGTCCCCGCCTGAACCAGTCGACGCCTCGGCCTTCTCCTGCTCGCTCGCCCCGCCGGGCAGGCTGGTCAGCCGGCGAACCGCGGCCGGCGGCTCGTCGGCAAGCCGGTCGGCGCCGGCGTCGTCCACCAGCCAGCGGGCCTCCTCGTCGGCGGGGGACAGCACCCGACCGCGCGGGTCGAAGGTCCAGGTCGCGATGCGCGAGCGCCCGCCGGCCAGGTAGCTCAGCCGGACGGTCCAGCGGTCGTCGTCGGTGCGGAACGCGTCCCACTCGGTCGAGTCCGGTGCGACCCGCTGCTCGGCCAGCCGCTGCTCGACGAGCTCGGCCAGCGCCGGCGCCTTGCCGGCGGTCGCCCGCCGGGCCGGCGCCTTCTGGGCCTGCTCGACGACGTGGCCACGCTCGGCGATGACCGGGCTGGCGTAGCGCTCGACGCGGTCGGCCGAGATGCCGGCGGCCATCGCGACCTCGTCGACGCTGTGCCCGGAGCGGATCCGGGCCTGGATCTCACGGGGGCTGAGCTGACTCTCCACTGCGATCTCCAGCTGGCCGGGGTGGGGGGACGATGGTGCGACCGGCCGCAAGGCTGCGGCGAAGCGGCCGTCGACGGGGACGCGGTACTGCCGGCTCTCGGAGTCCTCGAGGACGAGGTGGGACCGGTCGGGGGCCAGCGCGACGAGCCGGAGGTCGACAGGGGCGGTCGGCCGGTCGCCGGTCATCGTGGTCCGGTCATCGTGTCGCCGGTCATCGTGTCGCGGCCTCCTCGGTCGTACCGAAGATCTCGTCATGTCGGGCGTCGCCACCGGCACGGGTGTCGACGTGCCCGACCCTAGGTGCGCGACCCGCGAAGACCGGGGAGGCGCGCCCGTCGACGTGTCGACTTCCCGACAGATGTCGTACGTCGCCGAGCCGGCCCGGCGAGCCGACCCTGGCCGGGTGGTCAGCGAGGCAGCCGCCGGTAGCTCAGCGAGCTCACCACCAGGCTCAGGAGCCCCGACCCGATGGCCACCGTGAAGGCCTCCGGGACCCCTGCCTCGTCGACCAGGCGACCGGCCAGCCAGGTGGCTGCCGAGAAGCCGACGATCAGCCCGGTCGTCGACCAGGTGAGGCCCTCGGTCACGGTGCCCTCCGGCACGATCTGCTCGACGAGCGAGAAGGCGCTGATCAGTGTGGGCGCGATCCCCACACCGGCGAGGAACAGGCACGGTGCCAGGACGGCCATCGACCCGGCGAACGGCAGCGTCACGACTGTCACCGTCATCGTCAACGCCCCGAGCATCAGCCGGCGCCGGGCACTGACCTTCCAGTGGACCGCCCCGAAGACCAGCCCGGAGGTCGCGCTGCCCCCGGCGTAGCAGGCCAGCAGGGGACCGGCCAGCCCGGTGCGACCGGCGTGGTCGGCGAACGCCACCGTGCTGATCTCGACCGCGCCGAAGACGCCACCGATGAAGCCCATGATCAGCATCAGCACGCCAAGGCCGGGGCTGCGCAGCGCCGACGGGTGCTCCTCCCCGTCGGCCGCCCGCGCCGGCGGCTCGCTCGCCCGGTGCGCGAGCAGGAGCGCCGAGCCCGCCACGACGAAGACCACCGCCGCGAGCAGGCCGGCCTGCGGGGTGACCTTGGTCGCGAGAACGGTGACCAGCAGGGGGCCGAGGACGAAGATCACCTCGTCGAGCACCGACTCGTAGGCGTAGGCGGTCGTCAGCCGGGGGCTCTGCCCGAGCACGTAGCCCCAGCGCGCCCGGACCAGCGAGCCGATCGACGGCGCGAAGACCCCGGCGGCGGCGGACGTCAGGAAGTAGGTCCACAGCGGTGCACCGAGGGTGACGAGCACCACGAAGAGCGACAGGAAGCCGGCGTAGAGGGCGACGGCCGGCACCAGCACCCGGGTCTGGCCCAGCCGGTCGATGAGCCGCGCGATGACGGGCGCCGCGACCGCGTTCACCAGCGCGAAGGTCGCCGAGACCGCGCCGGCCAGGCCGTAACGGTCCTCCTCGCTGACGACGAGCAGCACGATGCCGAGGCCGATCATCGCTATCGGCAAGCGGGCCACGAACGCGGCGCCGGAGAACACCTTCCCGCCCGGGGTGGAGAGCAGGTCGCGGTAGGGGGCCAGCACGGCGGGCACGCTACGGGACCCGGCCGACACGGCTCAGCCGGGTTGTTGCGACGATCAGCCCGTGGCCCAGTCGACTCCTCCCCGTGCGATGGTCCAGGCGGATGCAGCGCCGTACGACGCCCTGCTGCTGGTGTCCTTCGGCGGGCCCGAGGGGCCCGACGACGTCGTCCCCTTCCTCGAGAACGTGACCCGCGGCCGCGGCATCCCGCGCGAACGGCTCGAGGAGGTCGGCGAGCACTACGTCGCGCGCGGCGGCGTCAGCCCGATCAACGGCCAGAACCGCGCGCTGATCGCGGCCCTGGAGAAGGACCTCGCCACTGCCGGTGTCGCGCTGCCGGTCTACTGGGGAAACCGCAACTGGCACCCCTACCTGACCGACACGTTCGCCCGGCTGGCCGACGACGGCCGCGAGCGGGTCATCGCCGTCCTCACGTCGGCCTACTCCTCGTACTCGGGCTGCCGGCAGTACCGCGAGAACCTCTTCGCCGCAGCGGCTCCGCTCGGAGACCGCGCGCCGGTCGTGGACCGGGTGCGGCACTACTTCGACCACCCGGGCTTCGTCGCCGCGATGGTGGAGCACACCGTGGCAGCCGTCGAAGAGCTCCCTGACGACGTACGCCCGCAGGCGAGACTGGTCTTCGTCACCCACTCGGTGCCGCTGTCGATGAACGACTCCAGCGGGCCGCAGGGGAGTGCCTACGTCGCCCAGCACCGGGCCGTCATGGACCTGGTGACCGCCGGGGTGGCCGAAGTGACAGGGACCGTCCACGGCAGCGACCTCGTCTACTGCAGCCGCAGCGGCCCGTCGACCCAGCCGTGGCTGGAGCCGGACGTCAACGACCACCTCGAGGCGCTGGCCTCGGACGGTGCGCCCGGAGTCGTGCTGGTGCCGATCGGCTTCGTCTCCGACCACATGGAGGTCGTGCACGACCTCGACACCGAGGCGCTCGCGACCGCGGAGCGGCTGGGACTGCCGTGCACCCGCGCGGCGACCGTGGGGACGCACCCCGGCTTCGTCGCTGCCGTGCGCGAGCTGGTGCTGGAGCGGGCGGCGGTCGAGCGCGGCGAGCCGGTCGACCGGCCGGCGCTCAGCCCGCTCGGGCCGAGCCACGACCGCTGCCCGACGGGGTGCTGCCCGAACCAGCGAGACCCGGACCGACCGACCCTCTGCGGGGAGTGACCTCGATGACCACGGGCAGTCCCGACGTGCCTGACGTGCCTGACGTGCCGGACGTGCCCGACCTCGCCGACCTGCTGGCGATCGCGGTGGAGGCGGCCGGCGCGGCCGCGCGCCTGGTCGTCGAGGAGCGGCCGAAGGCCGGTCGCCGGCTCGAGGTGACCGAGACCAAGTCGAGCGCCACCGACATCGTCACCGAGATGGACAAGCGTTCCGAGCGCACCATCGTCGACCTGATCACTGCCGCCCGGCCGGACGACGGCTTCCTCGGTGAGGAGGGCGCGAGCAGGTCCGGCACGAGCGGCGTGACCTGGGTGATCGACCCGATCGACGGGACGGTCAACTACCTCTACGAGATCCCGGCCTACGCCATCAGCATCGCGGCCCGCACCGACGACGGCGTGCTGGTCGGGGTCGTGGCCAACCCGGTGTCCGGGGAGACCTGGACGGCGGTGCGCGGCGGTGGCGCCTTCCTCGACGGACGCCGGCTCCGGCTCGACCCGCCGCCGGCGATGGAGCTGGCGCTGGTCGCCACCGGCTTCGGCTACGGCCGTGAACGGCGCGCGCGGCAGGCCGACATCCTGCGCTCGGTGCTGCCGCGGGTGCGCGACGTGCGGCGGATCGGCTCCGCGTCGCTGGACCTGTGCGCGGTGGCGACCGGCCGGGTCGACGCGTTCTACGAGCAAGGTCTCAACCCGTGGGACCTGGCAGCCGGAGGACTCGTCGCCGCCGAGGCCGGCGCGGTGGTTGCCGGGCTGCCGGGCCGGGAGGCCGGGGAGGCGCTGGTGGTGGCTGCTCCGCCCGGCCTCTACGAGCCGCTCGCGGAGCTGCTCGCCGGGCTCGGGGCCGACGAGCTGGTGGCGGGCTGACCCGGTCCGCTCGTGCTCAGGCGGCCGGGTCGGGCGCCGTCAGCAGGCGATGGCGTTCTCGTCGGCCAGGCGCTCGAGGGACTCGAGCTCACCGAGCCGGACCTGAACCAGGTAGTCGTCGCCCTCGCTGCGGGCTTCGGCAAGGGACTGCTGGACCGACTTGAGGCGGGCCTCGATCTCCTGCTGGAACTCGCTCATGCCGATCACCCTCTCACTCGGTGCCGCCCGCGACGTGACCGGCAGGTGACGGTCGCGTGATCTTCCCGTGCCGTTCGGGGACGATCACGGCAAGCACACGTGGTGCGCGGCAAATTCCCGGTGCGGCCGCCGGGCAAACGTCTGCAACGGGTCCGGACCGTGGCCGACCTCACACCGGCGGGAGGCGCCGCAGGAACTCCTGGACTCACCGATGCGCGGGGTGCCCGCGTGAGGTACAGTCCGCCGTCCCTGGAGCCCGGTGGTCGCCCTGCCGACGGTACGACCACGGTTCGGGCACAAACCGAGGGCGCCGCGCGTTACAGCCCGCGCAGCACCCAGGAACCGCACGTGTTCGCACCATCCAGATTGCTAGTGGACCGACAGTTAGTGGCACCCGCACGTGGAACCGCCACCCTCTCGGCGAGAAGGGGTGACAACTCAGATGGCGACCGACTACGACTCGCCCCGCAAGACCGATGACGAGATGTCCGAGGACAGTCTCGAGGAGCTCAAGGCTCGGCGGCAGGACAAGGCGGCCGGCACGGTGGACGTCGACGAGGCCGACCTGGCCGAGTCGCTCGAGCTGCCCGGTGCGGACCTGTCCAACGAGGAGCTCTCCGTCCGGGTGCTCCCGCGCCAGGCCGACGAGTTCACCTGTTCGCGCTGCTTCCTCGTGCACCACCGCAGCCAGCTCGCGTCCGAGAAGAACGGCAAGCTGATCTGCAAGGAGTGCGCCGCCTGAGCGGTGGTTGACCGCCACCAGGTGGGCAGGAAGACGGACATGCAGTCCAGCCAGCACGACCCCAGCCAGCACGACGCCAGCGCCCCCGACCCCGCTCCTGACGAGCGGGACACCGGGGGCGTCGGCGCGCTCGTGGCCCGGATGGCCGGCCGCGAGCCCGGCAGCCGGGGCGTCGCCGACCCGTCGAGCAGCGGTGCCGCCGGTGCCTCCGGCCGCGACCAGGCCGAGATCGGTGCGCTCGCCAAGGCGCTCGTCAGCTCCGCCAAGGCCGCCGGGCGGGCCTCGGTGTTCGGCGGCGGCTGGCTGGTCGACCTGATGATCGACACCGTCCCGCGCATCCAGGTCCGGGACCTCGAGACGCTGCGCAAGCAGCACCCGGGGCTCGACAGCGACGACCTCGCGCAGGCGCTGATCTCCGGCGCGGCCAAGGCGACCGGTGCGGTGGGGGCGGCCGGGGGTGCCCTGGCCGCGGTGGAGTTCGCGGCGCCACCGACCCTGCTCACCGCCCCGGTCCAGCTCGCCGCCGAGACGCTGATCGTCGCGGCCATCGAGGTCAAGCTGCTCTCGGAGCTGCACGAGGTCTACGAGGTGAGCCTGAGCGGCACGACCCGCCAGCGGATGCAGGGCTTCCTGATGGCCTGGACGGAGCGGCGCGGCATCGACCCCCTCGCGCCCGGGGCGCTCCACTTCTCATTGGGCTCCGCGGCGAAGCGGTCGTTGCGCAACCGGCTGATCCGCCGCGGGGGACGCAACCTGACGACGCTGGGCCCGATGATGTCCGGCGCGGTCGCCGGCAGCATCGTCAACCACCGCGAGACCCGCCGGCTCGGCGAGCAGGTCCGCGACGACCTCCGGGCGCGCGGCCGCCGCCGCTAGCTCTGTCGCGCCGCCTCGATCGCGGCGGCCAGGTCCTGCGGGTGGCGGGTCGCGACGAACCAGTACGGCGTGCGGTCGCCCGGGTCGACGACATCAGCACGTACGCCCGCCGGCACCCACCCGCGGATCAGGTGGTAGCCGGCCGGGTCGGACCCCGGCCCGCGGACGACGCGGGACTCCTCGGCGGTGAGTGGCCGTGCCGGGCCCAGTGCGCTCACCGGGATGTGGGCGCGGCCGGCCACCAGCTCGCCGCCGGTCACCGCCACCGTCGCCGTCGTCTGCAGCAGCAGCGCGGTGAGCACGACGCCCGGGACCAGCAGGGCCAGCAGGCCGAAGACCGGGCCGAGAGCCACGTAGAAGGACAGCCCGAGGGCCAGCGACCCGACCCAGATCCCCGCCCACAGCCCGACCGGCGGTGTCAGCCGCTCCGAGTAGTCGGAGTCGTCCGGGGACGGCGGGGTCGAGGGCACCGGGCAACCCTGCCACGGCCGTCGGGCACCTCGACCACACTGCTGCTCGGCCACTGTGCCTCTCGACCACCGTGCCTCTCGGCCACGGCTGCTGCACGGCTGTGCGCCTCGACTAGCGTGCCCGCATGCCGATCCCCACGGGTGACACCCCGTTCGACTCGCTGGTCGCGGAGCTGGTGGCGGACCAGCTGCGCGCCAACCCGGTCCTTGCCAGCGGGTTGGGCGTGACCGAGCACGACTCCGAGCTGCCCGACCTGTCGGCCGACGGGATCGCGGCCAGGGAGCGGGCCGAGGACGAGTGGGTGCGGCGGCTGCGCGAGGTCGACGACACCGGGCTCACCGACGACCAGCGCATCGACCGCGACCTCGCCCTGATGGTGCTCCGCGGCCGCGAGCTGCAACGCGACTGGGCCGACTGGCGACGGACGCCCGACGGCTACGCCGGCGCCGCCCTCTCCGGGGTCTTCGGCCTCCTGCAGAACCGGTTGCGACCTGAGCCGGAGCTCGCGGAGGCCGTCGCGGCGCGGCTGCGTGCCACACCGGCCCTGCTGGCGCACTGCCGGGACAACCTCGACCCGACCATGGCCAACCCCGTGCTGCTGCGCCGGTCGCTGGGGCAGATCGGTGCCGGAGTGGCCTACTCCCGGTCGGTGTCGGCCGAGTTCGGCGGGGACCGTACGGCCCAGGCGCACGTCGCCGCCGCCGGCGAGGCCGCGGCCGCGGCCTTCGAGGAGCTCGGCGCCCACGTCGAGTCCATGGTCGACGGTGCGACGGGTGACTGGGCGATCGGGGAGGAGCGCTACTCCGCGCTGCTGCGGGAGGCAGAAGGCCTGCCGTACGGCGCGCGGGAGCTGCACGAGAAGGGCCTGGCCCTCTACGACGAGCTGGCCGCAGACATGCGCGCCCGGTCGCAGGAGCTGCGCGGCACCGACGACTTCCTCACGGTGCTGCGCGGCTTCAACGACGACCACCCCGCGACGCCCGAGGAGATGCTCGCGCTCTACCAGGAGGCCACCGACGCGGCGCGCGCCTTCTGCGTCGAGCACGACCTGGTGACCGTGCCGGAGGGGGAGTCGTGCATCGTGGCGCCGTCGGCGCCGTTCTCCAGGTCGATGATCGCGGTGGCGCACTACATGCAGCCGCCGCCCTTCGCTCCCGCCCCGGCCGGTGGCGCAGGTCGGCCCGGGCACTTCTTCGTGCCCTACCCGCCCGACGGCGCGACGCCCGAGCAGGTCGCGGCCAGGCTGGCCACGAACAACCGCCACGGCGCCTGGTCGATCGCGGTCCACGAGGCCTATCCCGGGCACCACTGGCACTTCGCGTGGCTGGCGGCGCAGTCGGCGGCGGGCCGGGCACGGCCGCTGCGCTTCGTCTTCGGCTCGACGTACTTCGTCGAGGGCTGGGGGCTCTACACCGAGGACCTGTTGCGCGAACAAGGCTTCTTCACGACGCCGGAGCAGGAGCTGGCGCAGCGCGACTACCGGCTCTTCCGGGCGGCCCGGATCATCGTCGACACCGCGCTGCACCTGGGCGACATGACGGTCGAGGAGGGCGTGGAGTTCATGGCCACCAAGTCGTCGCTGTCGCCGGACACCGCCCGGGCCGAGGTGCTGCGCTACTGCGCCTGGCCGACCCAGGCGTCGTCCTACCTCACCGGCGCGGTGGAGATCGCCCGGATGCGTGACCGGTGGCTGACCGAGGCGCGCGGTCCGCTCAAGGAGTTCCACGACCGCGCTGCCGGCTCCGGTCGCCTGCCGATCGGCCTGGTGGAGCGCACGCTCTTCGACTGACCAGCGCGGTGGGTAGGGTGCTCCGCCGTGGAGGACCAACGGGAGCCGGTCGAGGTGCTGGTGCGCCGGCTGGACACGGAGCTCCCGCTGCCGGCGTACTCCCACCCGGGTGACGCCGGCGCCGACCTGGTCGCCGCCGAGGACGTCGAGCTCGGCCCCGGCGAGCGCGCCATGGTGCCGACCGGCATCGCGATCGCGCTGCCCGCGGGCTACGCCGCCTTCGTGCACCCCCGCTCGGGGCTGGCGCACCGCTTCGGCATCGGCATCGTCAACGCGCCCGGCACCGTCGACGCGGGCTACCGCGGCGAGATCAAGGTCCTGCTGGTCAACCACGACCCGCGCGAGGCCGTCCGGCTGCAGCGCGGTGACCGCATCGCCCAGCTGGTCGTGCAGCGGGTCGAGACGGCCCGCTTCCACGAGGTCGGCTTGCTGCCAGGGTCCGCGAGGGGCGAGGGTGGACACGGGTCCACCGGCGGGTTCGCCGCACCGGTGCCCACCGAGGCCTCCGGGACTCCCGTGGCCGACAAGACAGAGGTGTGAGCGTGTTCCGACGGCGTCGCCGCGACGACGAGACGCAGGACGACCAGCAGGTCGACGAGCAGTCGAGCGAGGAGACGGCCGGGCCCGATGCCGGCGCCGATGCCGGCGCGTCCGGCGGCTCGACCGCCGGACCCACTGCCTCGCCCCCGCCCAGCCGCGAGAACGGGCCCTGGGACCTCACCGAGGTGGACGACGCCTCTGCAGGCGGGCGCGTGGACCTCGGAGGCATGTGGCTGCCCGGGCGACCGGGTCTCGAGGTCCGCGTCGAGGCGGACCAGGCGACGGCGCAGGTCGTTGCCGTGACGCTGGTGCTCGGCGACTCGGCGCTGCAGCTGCAGCCGTTCGCCGCGCCCAAGACGGAGGACATCTGGGACGAGGTCCGCGGCGAGATCCGCGCGGGCATCACCAAGCAGGGGGGCACCGCCGACGAGGTCGAAGGCCCCCTGGGCATGGAGCTGCGCACCAAGGTCCCCGTCCGTGCCGCTGACGGCACGTCCGGCGTGCAGCCCGCGAGGTTCGTCGGCGTCGGCGGCCCGCGGTGGTTCCTGCGCGGGGTCCTGACCGGCCGCGCGGCCACCGAGGACGGCGCCGAGGCCGACCTCGTCGAGCTCTTCCGCGACGTCGTCGTGGTCCGTGGCCTCGACCCGATGGCGCCCCGGGACCCGATCCCGCTGCGGCTGCCCGAGCCGCCGAGCCAGGAGGCCGAGGCCGCCGACGGCGACGACGCGGGCGACGCGGACGACGACTCGACGGCCCGGTCGCGCAAGGACCTCAAGCCCTTCGAGCGCGGTCCGGAGATCACCGAGATCCACTGACCGAGCCACGACACCGATGCGGTGGATGCGTGTCCAGTGTCTGGTGGACAGGCATACGCTGGGGCCATGGGGCACTCGAACGGCGTGCTGCGCCGGGCCGTCAACCGGCTCGCCACCTCGGCCAAGGAGCACGAGGCCGCCGAGCTGCGCAAGGACTGCGTGGACATGGGTGCCACGCTGGTCCGTGACCTGCCCGACCGTGAGCTCGTCCGGGTCGCCGGCACCCTGCGCACCGTGACCCTGCGGCCCCGCGCGGGCGTGCCCGCCCTGGTCGCCGAGCTCTACGACGGCACCGGGTCCATGTCACTCGTCTGGCTCGGCCGCCGGCAGATCCCGGGCATCGAGCCCGGCCGGGCGCTGGTCGGCTACGGCAGGGTGACCCGCGACGGCGAGATGCCGGTCATCTTCAACCCGCGCTACGAGCTGCGCCCGACCGGCACCGGCGAGTGACGGGACCCGCGCAGGAGGACCGCACCGTCGGGGAGGGCATCCCTCACCACGGCGTGCGCGACGCCGACCTGTCCGACGAGGGCATCCCCACCCCGGCCGACCCGGCCATCGCCGGCGTCGATGCGCAGACCGTCGAGGAGGTCGTGCGCGCCAAGCTCTCGCAGGCGCTCGGCGGCCGCCGCGGCATGGTCGAGGGAGCCGTCCCGACCATCGGCTTCACCTCGACCTACCTGCTCAGCCACGAGCTGCGGCTCTCGCTCGGCGTCGGCATCGGCCTGGCGGTGCTGCTGCTCGTCGTGCGGGTCGTGCAGCGCTCGTCGGTGCAGTTCGTTGTCAACAGCCTGGTCGGCATCGGCATCGCCGCGATCTTCGCGTCCCGGTCCGGCAAGGCGGAGGACGTCTTCCTGCCCGGCATCCTCTACAACGCCGGCTACGCCGTGGCGCTCACGCTCTCGATCCTGGTGCGCTGGCCGCTGGTCGGCTTCATGATCGGCTCGGTCACCGGCGACGTCACGGAGTGGCGCCGCGATCCCGGCATCGTCAAGCTGTGCAGCCGACTCACCTGGATCCTGGTCGTGCCGTGCGCAGTGCGGGTCGCCGTGCAGCTTCCGCTCTACTGGGCCGGCAAGGTCGGCTGGCTGGGCGTTTCCAAGATCGCACTCGGCTGGCCGCTGCAGGTCGCCGCGCTGGCCCTCATGGTCTACCTGCTGGCCCGGGGTCGTACTCCGCTGCGGTCCGACGACGTACGCCCGGCCTGACGTCGGTCCCGCGGGGTCCGACGCCGGGACGGACATCGCAGTCGCTCTCCGGCGCGTCCCCTCGCCTGACCATCCGACGCAAAGGGTGCTGGTGGGACGTAGGTGGCGTGGCCGACGCACGTCCCGCCGCAATCGCCTCGTTGGTGTCGGAGGCTCAGCACCGACGGGGCGGTCGGCCTGACCCGACGGGGTCTCGACGGTCCGTCGGCGCGGGCGGCCGCGGCCGGGCCTGACCGCGGGAGGTGGTCGCGGACCGCGGCAAATTTGCCGCGCTCAGCAGCCATTGATCACGCGAGCGTGATCGTTTCGGGCAGGGGCGGCGGGCGTACGTGCGGGCGGGGGCACGGCGGACGCCGCGAGTGACGGCGGGTCGGTCAGCGGGCGTGCGGGGCGAGCAGCTCCTCGAGCTGGGGGCCCATGTCGGGGGTGGCGACGAAGAGCAGCTCGTCGCCGGCCTCGAGCGGGTCGTCCGCGCTGGGGGCGATCGGCCGGCCCTCGCGGATGATCGCGACCAGCGCGGTGTCCGGCGGCCAGGGCACGTCGCCGACCCGCTTCGCGACGACAGGGGAGTCGGCCGGCAGGGTCAGCTCGAGCATGTCGGTGTTGGACTGCTGGAAGGTGAAGATCCGCACCAGGTCGCCGACACTGACGGCCTCCTCGACGAGCGCGGTCATCAGGCGCGGCATCGACACCGCGACGTCGACGCCCCAGGCCTCGTCGAACATCCACTCGTTCTTGGGGTTGCTCACCCGGGCCACGGTGCGCGGCACGCCGTACTCGGTCTTGGCGAGCAGCGACACGACCAGGTTGACCTTGTCGTCGCCGGTCGCGGCGACCATCACCTGGCACTCGTGCAGGCCGGCCTCCTCGAGGGAGGTGACCTCGCAGGCGTCGGCGAGCAGCCACTCGGCGTCGGGCACCGACGTCTTGCGGATGGCAGAAGGGTTCTTGTCGAGCAGCAGCACCTCATGGCCGTTCTCGAGGAGCTCGCGGGCGACCGAGCGCCCCACGCTGCCGGCTCCGGCGATGGCGACGCGCATCAGTGGCCACCCTCGGGTGCCGTCGTGGACCGCTTGCGGAAGACCGACTCGATCGCGTCGGCCTCGTCGTCGCGCATCACGGCGTGCACGATGTCGCCGTCCTGCAGGACAGTGTCGGCCCCGGGCAGCAGGCCTTCGCCGAACCGGGTCAGGAAGGCGATCCGGCCGCCGGACTCCTCCTCGAGGCGGCTCACCCGCTCGCCGATCCACGCCGTGTCGATCGGCACCTCGGCCAGCCGGACGGTGCCGCTGGGGTCGCGCCACTCCGGCTCGGAGCCGTGCGGCACCAGCCGGCGCATCATCTGGTCGGCCGTCCAGCGGACAGTGGCGACGGTGGGGATGCCGAGCCGCTGGTAGACCTCGGCGCGGCCCGGGTCGTAGATCCGGGCCACCACGTTGTCCACGCCGAAGGTCTCGCGGGCCACCCGGGCGGCCAGGATGTTGGAGTTGTCGCCGCTGCTGACGGCGGCGAAGGCGTGTGCCTCCTCGATGCCCGCCTCGCGCAGGGTGTCGCGGTCGAAGCCGATGCCGGTGACCCGCCGGCCGGCGAAGGCCTGCCCGAGGCGCCGGAAGGCCGACTCCTCGGCGTCGATGACCGCCACCGTGTGCCCCTGGGACTCCAGGATGTGCGCCAGCGTGGAGCCGACCCGGCCGCAGCCCATGATCACGAAGTGCACGGGCACGACGCTAGCGCAGACGCATCGCGCCGCGGGGTCCGACCACGGCAGCGCCCGGCTGCCCCTAGCATCAGCCGTTGTGCCCCAGGTGACGGACGCGGCCAAGCGCCTGCTCCTCGGCCGTGCCATGCGCAGCGACCGCCTCGGCGAGACCCTGCTGCCCAAGCGGGTCGCCCTGCCGGTCTTCGCCAGCGACGCGCTGTCCTCGGTGGCCTACGCGCCCGACGAGATCTTCCTGATGCTCGGGTTGGCCGGCTTCGCGGCGTACTCGTACTCCTGGAAGATCGGCCTCGCCGTCGCGTTCGTGATGCTCGTCGTGGTCGCGTCCTACCGGCAGAACGTGCACGCCTACCCCAGCGGCGGCGGCGACTACGAGGTGGCCACCGTCAACCTCGGCAAGACCCCCGGGCTCACCGTGGCGAGCGCGCTGCTCGTCGACTACGTCCTGACCGTCGCGGTGTCCATCTCCTCGGCGGCGCAGTACGCCGCGTCCACCGTGGACGCCTTCCAGGGCCATGAGGTGACGGTCGCGGTCATTGCGGTTCTGCTGCTGATGTCCGCCAACCTGCGTGGTGTCCGGGAGTCGGGCACCGCGTTCGCCATCCCGACGTACGCCTTCATGGTGGCCATCTTCGGGATGGCGCTGTGGGGCTTCGGCCGGTACTTCTTCGGCGAGCTGCCGGACGTGGCCAGCGCGCGCTTCACCCTCGTTCCGGAAGAAGGCTACGAGCAGGGCATCGCCGGCATCGCCGGCGCGTTCCTGCTGCTGCGGGCGTTCTCCTCCGGCTGCGCCGCGCTGACCGGTGTGGAGGCGATCAGCAACGGCGTGCCGGCGTTCCGCAAACCGAAGTCGAGGAACGCGGCGACCACCCTGCTGATGCTCGGCACGATCTCGGTCTCGATGCTGATGAGCATCATCGTGCTGGCCAAGGCCAGCGGGCTGCGCTACGCCGAGGACGTGGTCGAGCAGCTGCGCCTGGACGGCGAGAAGGGCGAGGCGACCCGGGCAGGAGTGCGCTTCCCGAACGGCGAGACCTACGTCCAGGACCCGGTGATCGGCCAGCTCGCCAAGTCGGTCTTCGACAACCTGCCGCTGATGGCCGCGATCGTCACGACTGTCACCGGGCTGATCCTGATGCTGGCGGCCAACACGGCGTTCAACGGCTTCCCGGTGCTCGGGTCGATCCTCGCGCAGGACCGCTACCTGCCGCGCCAGCTGCACACCCGGGGCGACCGGCTGGCCTACAGCAACGGCATCGTCCTGCTGGCAGGCTTCGCGATCCTGTTGATCGTTGCGTTCGACGCCGAGGTCACCCGGCTGATCCAGCTCTACATCGTCGGCGTCTTCGTGTCCTTCACCCTGAGCCAGACCGGCATGGTGCGGCACTGGACTCGGCTGCTGCGCACCGAGCAGGACCCGGCGGCGCGGTCGCGGATGGTGCGCAGCCGGGTCATCAACGCCGTGGGCGTGTCGGTGACCGGCCTGGTCCTGGTCGTCGTCCTCATAACCAAGTTCCTGCTCGGCGCCTGGATCGCGATCGCCGCGATGATCGTGCTCTTCCTGCTGATGAAGGGCATCCGCAAGCACTACGACAGCGTCGCCCGCGAGCTGATCGTCGACGAGGACGAGGACGTGATGCTGCCGGCGCGCACCCATGTGATCGTACTGGTTTCGAAGATCCACAAGCCGACGATGCGGGCCATCGCCTACGCGCGCGCCATGCGCCCCTCGACCCTCGAGGCGGTCACGGTCGGCGTCGACCCGGAGGAGACCAGGGCGCTGCAGTCGGAGTGGGACCGGCGCGGCATCCCGGTGCCGCTCAAGGTCCTGGACTCGCCCTTCCGCGAGGTCACCGACCCCGTCATCGAGTACGTCCGGGCAGTGCGCGGCGGAAGCCCCCGTGACCTGGTCACGGTGCTGATCCCGGAGTACGTCGTCGGGCACTGGTGGGAGCACCTGCTGCACAACCAGAGCGCGCTGCGGCTGAAGGGCCGGTTGCTCTTCACCCCGGGTGTGATGGTGACGAGCGTGCCGTGGCAGCTCGCCAGCTCAGCAGGGCTCGCCGAGAAGGCAGAGGGTGCTGCGCCGGGAGCCGTGCGCCGCGGGGAGCGCAACCGTGGCGACGTCGGTCGAGGCGGCGGGCTGTCCTGAGCGCGGACGAGGTGGCGCGACCCCCGGCCGAGGTCGTGGTCGACGTCGGGCCGGTCGCGCACGGCGGGCACTGCGTCGCCCGGCACGAGGGGCGGGTCGTCTTCGTCCGGCACGCCCTGCCGGGGGAGCGGGTGCGCGCGGTCGTCACCGAGGGCACGGTGACGTCGTCCTTCTGGCGCGCGGACGCCGTCGAGGTCCTGCGGGCGAGCGACGACCGGGTCGAGCCGCCCTGCCCCTGGGCGCGGCCCGGGCAGTGCGGCGGTTGCGACCTGCAGCACGCCTCGCTCGACGCGCAGCGCCGGCTGAAGGCCGACGTGGTCCGCGAGCAGCTGCAACGACTCGCGGGCATCGAGCGCGACGTCACGGTCGAGGCGGTGCCCGGTGACGTCGACGGGCTCGGCTGGCGCACCCGGGTGCGCTTCGCGGTCGGCGAGGACGGGCGGGCCGGGCTCCGCGAGCACCGCTCGCACCGGGTCGTGCCGGTCGACCGCTGCCGCATCGCCCACGACTTGGTGTCCGGCGCGGGGGTGCTCCTCGGGCGCTGGCCGGCGGAGTCCACCGTCGAGGTGGCGGCGTCGGTGTCGACCGGCGAGGTCGCGGTGCTGTCCGAGGGTGCGGTCGGCCGTCGCGCCGGGGACGGCACCCTCACCGAGCGGGTCGGCGAGCGCGCCTTCCGGGTGTCGGCCGGCGGCTTCTGGCAGGTGCATCCCGGCGCGGCGGCGACGCTGCTCGACGGCGTGCTCGACGCGCTCGACCCGCGTCCCGGCGAGTCGGTCCTCGACCTCTACAGCGGGGTCGGCCTCTTCACCGCGACGCTCGCCGAGCGGGTGGGGGAGACCGGGCGGGTGACCGCGGTCGAGTCCGACCGTGGCGCGGTCGCCGACGCCCGGCACAACCTGGCCGACCTGCCCCAGGTGCGGGTCGACGCCGGCCGTGTCGACCACGTCCTGCGGCGGCCGCACCTGCGACGGGCGGACCTGGTCGTGCTGGACCCGCCGCGCAGCGGCGCAGGCAAGCAGGTCGTGCGAATGCTCTCGCGGGTGGCAGCCCGCCGGATCGCCTACGTCGCGTGCGACCCGGCCGCGCTCGCGCGAGACCTGAAGTGGTTCGCCGAGGGGGGCTACGCGCTCGAGTCGCTGAGGGCGTACGACCTCTTCCCGATGACCCACCACGTGGAGTGCGTCGCCGTGCTGGCGCCCGGGAGATCTTCCCGTCAGGGCTGAGACGGCCGGAAGAACGCAGGGGCCCGCGCCGCCTGACGGGGGATGTCGGCGACGCGGGCTGGCCAAACGATTACGCACCGACGTCGTGTCACGCCAGCCTGTCAGGTGCCTTGACGGCCGGCGGAAGTGGATCTTGTCATCGTGCGCCCCGTCCTCGGGGGTCCAGGTGCACCTGGCCGTCTCGTCTTGATGTGATGTATCTTGACGTCGAGACAATCTGGAGAGCGGCGCACGCGAGGGACCGGGGGTCGGGTCCGGTCCGACGAGCGCTGGGGCAGGATGAACGGGCGGACGAGAGGAGACGGTCGTGGCGAGTGCTACGCAGGACAGCTTCGGTGCCAAGGGTGAGCTCGAGGTCGGCGGGTCGAGCTACCAGATCTACCGGCTGGACGCGCTCGAGGAGCTGCGCGAGCAGGTTGCCTCGCTGCCCTTCTCGCTGAAGATCCTCCTGGAGAACCTGCTGCGTACCGAGGACGGCGCCAACGTGACCGGCGACCACATCCGGGCGCTCGCCTCGTGGGACCCGCAGGCCGAGCCGGACATCGAGATCCAGTTCACCCCGGCCCGCGTCGTGATGCAGGACTTCACCGGTGTGCCGTGCGTCGTCGACCTCGCGACGATGCGCGAGGCGGTGCAGGAGCTCGGCGGCGACCCGTCGCGCATCAACCCGCTCGCGCCGGCCGAGCTGGTCATCGACCACTCCGTCATCGCCGACCTCTTCGGCGCGCCGGACTCCTTCCAGCGCAACGTCGACCTGGAGTACGAGCGCAACCGGGAGCGCTACCAGTTCCTCCGCTGGGGGCAGACCGCCTTCGACCAGTTCAAGGTGGTGCCGCCGGGCACCGGCATCGTGCACCAGGTCAACATCGAGTACCTCGCCCGCGTCGTCTTCGACCGCGACGGCGTCGCCTACCCCGACACCCTGGTCGGCACGGACTCGCACACCACGATGGTCAACGGGCTCGGCGTGCTCGGCTGGGGCGTCGGCGGCATCGAGGCGGAGGCCGCCATGCTCGGCCAGCCGGTGTCGATGCTCATCCCGAAGGTCGTCGGCTTCAAGCTCAGCGGCGAGCTGCCCGAGGGCGCGACAGCGACCGACCTGGTCCTGACCATCACCGAGATGCTGCGCCAGCACGGCGTGGTCGGGAAGTTCGTCGAGTTCTACGGCGAGGGCGTCTCGGCGGTCCCGCTCGCCAACCGGGCGACCATCGGCAACATGAGCCCGGAGTACGGCTCGACCGTCGCCATCTTCCCGATCGACGACGAGACCGTGCGCTACCTGCGGATGACCGGTCGCGGCGAGGAGCAGGTCACCCTCGTCGAGGCCTACGCGAAGGCGCAGGGCCTCTGGCACGACGCGAAGGCGGAGCCGCGCTACTCCGAGCAGATCGAGCTGGACCTCTCCACCGTCGTCCCGTCGATCGCCGGGCCGAAGCGGCCGCAGGACCGGGTCTCGCTGTCCGACGCGAAGGCCGGCTTCCGTAACGCGCTGACCGACTACGCAGGCGCCGCGGAGCCCGAGCACCACGGCGTGGACGAGTCGTCGGACGAGTCCTTCCCGGCCAGCGACTCGCCCGCCTTCCACGGCACCAACGGCGACGGTGCGCCGCACGCCGCCCCCGACCACGGCGAGCTGCGCCGGCCCTCCGACCCGGCCAGGGTCAGCCTCGACGGCCAGGAGTTCGACGTCGACCACGGTCACGTCGTCATCGCGGCCATCACCTCGTGCACCAACACGTCCAACCCGTCAGTGATGATCGGCGCCGCCCTGCTGGCCAAGAAGGCGGTCGAGCGCGGTCTCGAGCGCAAGCCGTGGGTCAAGACCACACTGGCGCCGGGATCCAAGGTCGTCATGGACTACTACGAGCGCGCCGGCCTGACGCCGTACCTCGACAAGCTCGGCTTCAACCTCGTCGGCTACGGCTGCACCACCTGCATCGGCAACTCCGGGCCGCTGCAGGAGCCGATCAGCAAGGGCGTGAACGACAACGACCTGGCCGTCGTCTCGGTGCTGTCCGGGAACCGGAACTTCGAGGGCCGGATCAACCCCGACGTGAAGATGAACTACCTGATGTCGCCGCCGCTGGTGGTCGCCTACGCGCTCGCCGGCTCGATGGACATCGACATCACCACCGAGGCGCTCGGGCAGGACCCGAGCGGGGCGGACGTCTTCCTGCGCGACATCTGGCCGAGCAGCCAGGAGATCCAGGAGGTCGTGGACTCGGCGGTCGCGTCGGAGATGTTCAGCCGCGACTACGCCGACGTCTTCACCGGCGACGAGCAGTGGCAGAACCTCCCGACGCCGACCGGCGACACATTCGAGTGGGACGAGGGGTCGACCTACGTCCGGAAGCCCCCGTACTTCGAGGGCATGCCGGCCGACCCCGAGCCGGTGACGGACATCGAGGGCGCCCGGGTGCTCGCCAAGCTGGGCGACTCGGTGACCACCGACCACATCTCCCCCGCCGGGTCCATCAAGGCCGACTCACCGGCCGGGGCGTACCTCCAGGACAACGGCGTCGACCGCCGCGACTTCAACTCCTACGGGTCGCGGCGCGGCAACCACGAGGTGATGATCCGCGGCACCTTCGCCAACATCCGGCTGCGCAACCAGCTGGCACCGGGGACCGAGGGCGGCGTCACCCGTGACTTCACCAAGGACGGCGACGTCACGAGCATCTACGACGCCGCGCAGAGCTATGCCTCGGCCGGGACCCCGCTCGTCGTCCTCGCCGGCAAGGAGTACGGCTCGGGCTCGTCGCGAGACTGGGCGGCGAAGGGGACGGCACTGCTCGGGGTCCGGGCGGTCATCGCCGAGTCCTACGAGCGGATCCACCGGTCGAACCTGATCGGCATGGGCGTGCTGCCGCTGCAGTACCAGGACGGCGAGAGCGCCGAGTCGCTCGGGCTGACCGGCGAGGAGGAGTTCTCGGTCACCGGCGTGACGGCGCTCAACGATGGTGCCTCGCCGCGAGAGGTGTCGGTGTCGGCGACCCGGGCCGGGGGCGAGTCCGTCGACTTCCAGGCCCGGCTGCGGATCGACACACCGGGGGAGGCGGACTACTACCGCCACGGCGGGATCCTGCAGTACGTCCTGCGCTCGCTGCTCCGCGCCTGACCCAGGGTCATCTGCCACGACAGGCGGAGTGGATCTGAGGGACGAGTCCGGACGTTTCGGCTGCGTTACGAATTCGTGACTTCCCCGGGGCGCCGCCCGGACGTACGTTGTGGGGCACAACATTCCTCGGCGGCCCCAGAGAGCGGGTGCCGCGACCAGCGGAAGGGCACCCTCGACATGCGGATGCGGAAGATCGCGGTGGCCGGCGTAGCCGTGCTGACCCTTTTCCTCGCGGCCTGCGGCGGCGACGACGACAGCGGCACTGACAACTCCGGCAGCGGCAACGGCGACAAGAGCAGCTCCGAGGGCGGCAAGGTCGGCGTCCTGCTGCCCGACGCCGCGACCTCGCCGCGCTGGGAGAACAACGACCGTCCGCTTCTCGAGGAAGCCATCACGGCGGCCGGGTACGAGGCGATCATCCAGAACGCGTCCAAGGACGTGAACAAGTTCGCCCAGCTGTGCGACTCGATGATCAACCAGGGCGTCAACGTCCTGCTGGTCACCAACCTGGACTCGGAGAGCGGCGCGGCCTGTGAGCAGAAGGCCAAGGACGCCGGCATCCCGAGCATCGACTACGACCGGTTGACCCTGAACGGGTCGGCCGACTACTACGTGTCGTTCGACAACGTCGAGGTCGGCAAGCTGATGGGCGACGGCCTGATCGCGTGCCTCGACGAGGACGGCAAGACCTCGGCGAACATCGTGAAGATCGACGGCGACCCGACCGACAACAACGCCGCGCTCTTCGCGGAGGGCTACGACGGCGCGCTGCAGCCCAAGGTGGACAGCGGTGACTACAAGATCGTCGGCGACCAGACCGGCAAGTGGGACGCGACCGTCGCCCAGACGACCTTCGAGCAGCTCTACACCAAGAACAACGGCAAGGTCGACGGCGTCATCTCGGCCAACGACACCATGGCCGGCGGCATCGTCACCGTCCTGAAGAACAACGGAGTCGCAGGCGAGGTTCCGGTCACCGGCCAGGACGCCTCGGACGAGGGCCTGCAGCGGGTCATCGCCGGCACGCAGTGCGGGACGGTGTTCAAGGACATCAAGGTCGAGGCTGACGCTGCCGTGGATCTGGCAGTTGCCATCCTGGAGGGCGGGGACGCCGCCGCGGCGCTGGTCAACGGCTCGGTCGAGGACACGGAGGCCGGCCGTCAGGTCAAGTCGGTCTTCGCGACCCCGGTCTGGATCACGCAGGACAACGTCCAGGACGTCTTCGACGCCGGCTACACCACCGTCGACAAGGTCTGCACGGCTGACTTCAAGGCTGCCTGCGACGAGCTCGGCGTCTCCTAGCGGTCGCCCCACCAGGCAAGTCCTGAGGAGGCGGGGGGTCCGGCCCGGCGAGTCCGGCCGGACCCCCTCCCCTCGACGGCAGCGAGGTTCTAGCGTGCTGCTCGTCCTTCCCTCCGCACCGACGAGAGGCGACGTGCCATGACGACGATGACGAGCGAGGTGGGCGGTGCGCAGTCCGCCCACACGGAGCCGCTCCTGGAGCTGCGTGGGGTGAACAAGAGCTTCGGCGCCGTGCAGGTTCTCCATGACGTCGACCTGGTCGTGCGCAGCGGCAGGGTCACGGCGCTGGTCGGCGACAACGGCGCCGGAAAGAGCACCCTGATCAAGGGGGTCGCCGGGATCTACCCGTTCGACCACGGCGACTACCTCTTCGCGGGTCAGACGGTCCACGTCCACAACCCGAAGCAGGCCAACGCGCTGGGCATCGAGGTCGTCTACCAGGACCTCGCGCTGTGCGACAACCTCGACATCGTCCAGAACCTCTACCTCGGGCGGGAGAGGCTCAGCGGAGGGTTCCTCGACGAGATCTCGATGGAGGAGCGAGCCGCCGAGACGCTTGCGGGTCTCTCCGTGCGGACGGTCAAGTCGATCCGCCAGAAGGTGGCCAGCCTGTCCGGAGGTCAGCGCCAGACGGTGGCCATCGCCCGTGCGGTGCTCTGGAACTCCAAGCTGGTCATCCTCGACGAGCCCACAGCCGCGCTGGGTGTCGCGCAGACCGAACAGGTCCTGCAGCTGGTTCGCCGCCTCGCCGACCGGGGCCTCGCCGTGATCCTGATCAGCCACAACATGAACGACGTGCTCGCCGTCGCCGACGACATCGCCGTGCTCTACCTCGGCCGGATGACTGCCCAGGTCGAGGCCAAGGACGTGAACCACTCGCAGGTCGTCGAGCTCATCACTGGCGGCGCCCATGCTGAGAAGGCGGATGAGAACGGGGTGGCGGAATGAGCGACACGGCGGTCAAGGACGAGTCGCCCGAGACGCCACCGGAGGTACCGCCCGCACCGCAGGTGACTCTCGGCGACTCGGCCCGCGAGTACGTCGCACGGGTCCGCGGCGGCGACGTCGGGCCGCTGCCCGCCATCCTCGGCCTCGTCGCGCTGCTCATCGTCTTCTCGAGCCTGCGCCCCGAGACCTTCACCAACTCGTTCAACTTCGCGAACCTCTTCATCCAGAGCGCGGCAGTCATCGTCATCGCGATGGGTCTCGTCTTCGTGCTGCTCATCGGCGAGATCGACCTGTCCGCGGGCTACACCGCCGGAGTGGCGGGCGCGGTGCTCGGCGTCGTGTCGACCCGCCACGACATGCCGTGGTACATCGGCGTCCTGGCCTGCCTCGCCGCCGGCGCCGGCATCGGCCTGGTCATCGGCCTCCTCGTCGCCCGGGTGGGCATCCCGTCCTTCGTCGTCACCCTGGCCGGCTTCCTCGCTCTCCAGGGCCTCCTGCTGCACATCATCGGCGAGGGCGGAACGATCCGGATCGAGAGCGACACGGTCCTCGCGATCATGTCCAAGAACATGCCTGTCTGGCTGGGCTGGGCGCTGTACCTGGGCCTGATCGCCGGGTACGCCGCCGTCACCTACCGGGCGATGTCGGTCCGCCGGGCCCGCGGACTGGTGACGCAGACAACCTCCGTGTGGGCGGTCAAGGTGGCGGGCTTGCTCCTGCTGCTCGGGATGTGCACCTACTACCTGAGCAGCGAGCGGAGCCGGAACCCCGCGGTGACGTCGATCAAGGGTGTCCCGCTCGTCATCCCGGTCGTGGTGGTGCTCTTGATCCTTCTGACGCTGCTGCTGAGCAACACCGTGTTCGGCCGCCACGTCTACGCCGTCGGCGGCAACGCCGAGGCCGCCCGTCGGGCCGGCATCAACGTCGAGCGGGTCAGGCTGCTCTGCTTCGTCATCTGCTCGACCATCGCTGCGCTCGCCGGGGTCCTGCTGGCCAGCCGTGTCAACTCGGTCACGCCATCGACAGGTGGCGGTGAGACGCTGCTCTATGCGGTCGGCGCCGCGGTGATCGGCGGCACCAGCCTCTTCGGCGGCAAGGGCCGCCCTGCCGACGCCATCATCGGCGGCCTGGTGGTCGCCGTGGTGGCCAACGGCATGGGCCTGCTGGACAAGTCGGCTGCGGTCGTCTACATGGTCACGGGTGGTGTGCTGCTGCTCGCAGCCAGCGTCGACGCCCTGTCGCGTCGCCGCGCCGCTGCCTCCGGGCGCGCCTGAGGCAAGGGGGGTCGATGTCGGTCCTTGCTCGGGGTGCGCGTGGGGCGAGGTCCGAGGACGTCCGGCGGGGCAACCTGTCGACACTGCTGCGGTACGTGCACGTCAACGGCCCGACGCCGCGCAGCCAGCTCACGGCGGCGCTCGGGCTCAACCGCAGCACGATCGGGGACCTGACCGGCGACCTGGTGGCCGCCGGACTGGTCCGCGAGGAGGCCGGGCGGGCCGACCAGTCCACGGTGCGCGGCCGGACCTCGAGCGCCGGTGGCCGGCCGTCGCACGTCGTCTCGCCGGAGTCCGAGCGGGTGCAGGTCCTCGCGGTCGACGTCGGCGTGACGCACCTGGTGGTCGCCCGGGTCGGCCTGGGCGGCGCAGTGCTCTCGCGCAGCGACCGGACCTGGTCGCGAGGGTCCGGTGCCCGGCGTCACCAGGCGGTGTCGTCGACGGTCGTCCGCGAGGCCGCGCGGCTGTTCGCCGAGGTCCCGGCCGATGCGTCGGTCGTCGGGGTCGGCGTGGCGGTGCCCGGCATGGTGCGGCGCGCGGACGGGCTGGTGCAGCAGGCCCCCAACCTCGGCTGGCGCGACGTACCGCTCGGTGACGAGCTGGCGGAGGCGCTCGGCCTGCCGGTGAGCGTCGGCAACGACGCGGACCTCGGCATGCGGGCCGAGCACGTCCGAGGCGCCGCGAAGGGCGTCGACGACGCCGTCTACCTGTCCGGGCACTCCGGCATCGGCGCGGGCATCTACGCCGGCGGGCACCCCCTCGGCGGGCGCGCCGGCTTTGCCGGCGAGGTCGGGCACGCCCTCGTGCACCCGGGCGGGCTGCCGTGCCACTGCGGGTCCACGGGCTGCTGGGAGACCGAGTGCGGGGAGGAGCGCCTCTTCGAGCTCGCCGGCCGGCCTCCCGGGGGTGGCCTCCAGGGCGTGCGCGACGTGGTGGCGGCTGCCGCGGACGGCGACACCGCGGCCACTGACGCGCTGCACCACATCGCCATCTGGCTCGGCCGGGGGACCGCCAACGTCGTCAACATCCTGAACCCCGAGGTCGTCATCATGGGCGGGGCGCTCGAGGCGGTTCTCGATGTCGCCGGTGACACCGTCCGCGCCGAGTTCGAGGCCACCGGGCTGCGCGCGCTCGTGCAGCAGGTGCGCCTCGTCGTCCCCGGCCTCGGCGCCGACTCGACGCTGGTCGGGGCGGCCGAGCTGGCCTTCGAGCCGCTCGTCTCCGACCCCCTGCAGGCGACCGCCCGCCGCGCCTCCTGACCGCCACGACCCTCCGGACGAACCCAGGCACCTGCCAGGCAAGCCACCGCACGCACGACAACCACGAAGAGGACACGATGAGCAGCGACCGCACCCCCACCCGCGACGACAAGTTCAGCTTCGGCCTGTGGACCGTGGGATGGCAGGCCCGCGACCCCTTCGGCGACGCGACCCGGCCCGCGCTGGACCCGGTCGAGTCCGTGCACCGGCTCTCCGACCTCGGGGCCTGGGGCGTCACGTTCCACGACGACGACCTCATCCCCTTCGGTAGCGACGACTCGTCGCGCGACAACCACATCAAGCGGTTCCGGCACGCGCTCGACGAGACCGGGATGGCCGTCCCGATGATGACGACCAACCTCTTCACCCACCCCGTCTTCAAGGACGGCGCGTTCACGTCGAACAACCGCGACGTGCGGCGCTTCGCGATGCGCAAGGTGATGCGCAACCTGGACCTGGCCGCCGAGCTCGGCGCCTCGACCTACGTCTTCTGGGGCGGTCGCGAGGGCTCGGAGACCGATGCGTCCAAGGACGTGCGTGCGGCCCTCGACCGCTTCCGCGAGGCGCTGGACACCCTCGCGCAGTACGTCCTCGACCGGGGCTACGGGCTGCGCTTCGCGCTGGAGCCCAAGCCGAACGAGCCGCGCGGCGACATCCTGCTGCCCACGGTCGGGCACGCCATCGCGTTCATCTCCTCGCTCGACCACGCCGACATGGTCGGCGTGAACCCGGAGGTCGGTCACGAGCAGATGGCCGGCCTGAACTATGTCCACGGCATCGCACAGGCGCTGTGGCAGGGCAAGCTCTTCCACATCGACCTCAACGGTCAGCACGGCATCAAGTACGACCAGGACCTGGTCTTCGGGCACGGCGACGTGCTCAGCTCCTTCTTCCTGGTCGACCTGCTCGAGAACGGCGGCGCCACCGCGGGCTGGGACGGCCCGTCCTACGACGGCCCACGGCACTTCGACTACAAGCCGCTGCGGACCGAGGACATCGACGGCGTGTGGGCGTCGGCAGCCGCCAACATGCGCACCTACCTGCTGCTCAAGGACCGGGCCGCGGCCTTCCGCGCCGACCCCGAGGTGCAGGCCGCGCTCGAGGCCTCGAAGGTCGCCGAGCTCGCGGTGCCGACGCTCGGTGCCGGCGAGAGCTACGCCGACCTGCTGGCGGACCGCAGCGCCTACGAGTCCTTCGACGCCGACGCGGTCGCCGAGAAGGGCTACTCCTTCATCCAGCTCGACCAGCTCGCGGTCGAGCACCTGCTGGGCGCCCGCTGACGATGCCCTCGGACCAGACCCTCGTCGCGGGGGTCGACTCCTCCACGCAGGCCTGCAAGGTCGTCGTGCGCGACGCCACGACCGGAGCACTGGTCCGCTTCGGGCGCGCTCCGCACCCGGACGGGACCGAGGTCGACCCGGCGGCGTGGTGGGATGCGCTGCAGGTCGCGGTCGCGGCGGCCGGCGGGCTCGACGATGTCGCAGCGCTCGCCGTCGGCGGCCAGCAGCACGGCATGGTGTGCCTGGACGAGTCCGGTGGCGTCGTACGCCCTGCTCTGCTCTGGAACGACGTACGTTCGGCAGGTGCCGCCCGTGAGCTGCTGCACGAGCTCGGCGGCGGTCAGGCCTGGGCCGACGCCGTCGGTGTCGTCCCCGTCGCCTCGATCACCGTCACCAAGCTGCGCTGGCTCGCGCACCACGAGCCGGACCACGCGAAGCGGACCGCTGCCGTCTGCCTGCCGCACGACTGGCTGACCTGGCGGCTGGCGGGCGGCGGTGTCGACAGCGTCACCACCGACCGCAGCGACGCGAGCGGCACCGGCTACTGGTCGGCTGCCACCGGCGACTACCGGCTCGACCTGCTCGAGCTGGCGGTCGGCAGTCAGCCGCTGGTGCCCCGGGTGGTCGGGCCGCGGGAGCGCGCGGGCGAGCACGGGGCGGTGGCTCTCGGACCCGGTGCCGGCGACAACGCGGCGGCCGCCCTCGGCGTCGGCGCACAGCCCGGCGACGTCGTCGTGTCGATCGGCACCTCCGGCGTCGTGAGTGCCGTCGCCGAGGTGCCGTCGCGCGACCCGAGCGGCATCGTCGCCGGCTTCGCCGACGCGACGGGTCGGCACCTGCCACTGGTCTGCACCCTCAACGCCTCGCGGGTCCTCGACGCGACGGCTCGGCTGCTCGGCGTCGACCACGCGCGACTGTCGGACCTCGCGCTGTCGGCGCCCGCCGGCGCCGACGGGCTGGTGCTCGTGCCCTACCTCGAGGGCGAGCGGACGCCGGACCGGCCGGACGCCACCGGTGCGCTGCACGGCCTCACGTTGACGTCGATGACTCCGGCGCACGTCGCGCGGGCGGCTGTCGAGGGACTGCTGTGCGGGCTGGCCGACGGCCTCGACGCGCTCCGCGATCAGGGCGCCGAGGTGCGCCGCGTCCTGCTGGTCGGGGGCGGCGCGCGGTCGGCGGCGGTCCGCGCGCTGGCACCGGCGGTGCTCGGCTGTCCCGTGGTCGTCCCGGAGCCGGGGGAGTACGTCGCCGACGGCGCTGCCCGGCAGGCCGCGTGGGTGCTGTCGAGTGCCGACGACCCGCCCGAGTGGCGGTCGGCCAGGACCCAGCTCTTCGAGGCCGAGGCGACGCCGGCCGTGCGGGAGCGCTACGCCGAGGTGCGGGACCTGACCGCCCCGCAACGCCTCCTCTGATCACCGCGGGGTGAGGTCCTTCTCGAACCAGTGGTGGGCGTAGGGCTCGTCGTTGAACGCCGCGACCTCGACGTAGCCGGCGGACCGGTAGAGCCGGATCGCCTCGGTGAGGGTGCCGTTGGTCTCCAGCCTGGTCGCGACGGCGCCGTGCTCCCGGGCACGACCTTCGAGCTGGGCAAGGATGCGACGGGCGATGCCGAGGCCGCGGGCGTCGGGCGAGATCCACATCCGCTTGATCTCGGCCGGCTCGGTGCCGTGGAACTTCGCGGCCCCGGCTCCCACCGGCTTGCCGTCGTGCCGGGCCACGAGCAGCACTCCGTGGGGATCCGTCAGCTCGCCGGGATCGGCGGGGATGCTCGTGCCGGGGTCGAAACCGCCGTCGAACCGTGCGTCGAGCTCCTCGAAGTAGGCCAGGAAGCAGGCCTGCGCGTCGGCTGTGGTCGGGTCCTCGACCGCGATCTCAACCGAGCCAGCATCCACCGGACCAGTCTCCACCGAGCACGCGGTGACCTGCCGGTCGACCCGCCCTGACCTAGGGTCTGGCGGGTGCCCGGAGCCGCCTCGATCGTCGTGCTGTCGCTGGCGGTCCTGGCCGCCACGATGGTGCAGGGCTCGGTCGGCATCGGCTTCGCGCTGGTGGCCGCCCCCGTCGTGACGCTGGTCGACACCGACCTGATGCCGGGACTGATGATCATGCTTGGCTTCCTGCTGCCGGTGCTGACCTTCGTGCGCGAGTGGCGGCACACCCGGTGGTCCGGGCTCGGCTGGGCGCTCGGCGGGCGGGTGCCGGGGACCGTCCTCGGCGTGCTCGTCGTGGCTGCCGTCGCCGACCAGGTGCTCGCTGTCGTGGTGGGGCTGGTCGTCCTCGGTGCGGTCGCGCTGACCTGGTTCGCGGTCCGGTTGCCTGACGCACCCGCGACGCTGTCCGGGGCCGGTCTGGTGTCCGGGGTGACCGGGACGGCGGTGTCGATCGACGGGCCACCGGTCGCGATCGTGCTGCAGCACCTGAACGGGCCGGAGCTGCGAGCCACGATGAGCGCCTACTTCGTGGGTGGCGGTGTCCTGTCGGTGGTCGGCCTGGCGATCGGCGGCCAGCTGACGGGCAGTCAGGCGGCGACCGCCGCGGTGCTGGTCCCCGCGGTGCTGGTGGGCTTCGCCCTGTCGGGACCACTGCGGCGACACGTCGACGCCGGCCGCACCCGGGTCGCGGTCCTGGTCGTGTGCGCCGTGTCGGCACTGGTCCTGCTCGGCCGGGCCGTGGTGGGCTGACCGCATGGACCGTGCCGTCGTACCGCCAGGGTGGCCGGCCGAGGTCGCACCTCCCGGGACCCCGGGATGGGAGCGGACGGCGACCGCGTGGCTCTTCGACCTCTGCCCCTCCGACTACCGCGCACACGATGTGCTGCGCCGGCATCCGGTCGTCCTGGCACGCTTCGCGGTGCAGCACGTGCGGGCCGGGATCGAGGCGGCCCGGGTGGGGCTCGGGACGGTGCGCGCCGACCTGCGCGACGTGGCCGACCCGGAGACGGTGGCCGCCGCGGTGGCCGCCTTCGAGCGCGAGGGCGCCCGGCTGGTAGCCGCGGCGCGCGCGGTCGACCTGGTCGAGCAGGCGTTGCGCGGCAAGCGCTTCGTTGCCCGCTTGTGAGGACTTTGTGAACGTTGGCCCGCCCGGACCGCCGCCCGAAGACCCGCACGTAGACTCTGGCGGGTGCTGGAGCAGATCGCCGGACCCCGTGACCTGAGACGGCTCGACCTGGCCCAGCTCGGTGAGCTGGCGGCCGAGATCCGCGAGTTCCTGATCGCAACCGTGTCGCGCACCGGCGGGCACCTCGGGCCCAACCTCGGTGCCGTCGAGCTGACGCTGGCGCTGCACCGGGTCTTCGACTCGCCGCACGACCGGATCCTGTGGGACACCGGGCACCAGGCCTACGTCCACAAGATCGTCACGGGCCGGGCCGGCCGCTTCGACGGGCTGCGGCAGAAGGGCGGCATCTCCGGCTACCCGAGCCAGGCCGAGTCCGAGCACGACGTGATCGAGAACTCGCACGCGTCGACCGCGCTGTCCTACGCCGACGGGCTGGCGAAGGCCTTCCAGCTGCGCGGCGAGACCGACCGGCACGTCGTCGCGGTCGTCGGCGACGGCTCGCTCACCGGCGGCATGGCCTGGGAGGCGATCAACAACATCGCCGCCGACCACTCGCGACGCCTCGTCATCGTGGTCAACGACAACGAGCGGTCGTACGCCCCCACGATCGGTGGTCTTGCCCACCACCTCGCGACGCTGCGCACGACGCGCGGCTACGAGCGCTTCCTCGAGTGGGGCAAGCGGGTTCTCGGCCGCACGCCGGTCGTCGGGCAGCCGGTGTTCGAGGCCCTGCACGGCGTCAAGAAGGGCATCAAGGACATCGTCGCGCCGCAGGGCATGTTCGAGGACCTGGGCCTGAAGTACGTCGGCCCGGTCGACGGTCACGACCTCGAGGAGGTCGAGCACGCCCTCAACCGGGCCAAGGGCTTCAACGGGCCGGTCCTGGTCCACGTCATCACCCGCAAGGGCCTCGGCTACAAGCACGCCGAGAACGACGTCGCCGACAACTTCCACGGCATCGGCGTCATCGACCCCGAGACCGGCCAGCCGATCTCGAGCTCCGGGCCGTCCTGGACGAGCATCTTCGCCGACGAGATGGTCGGCATCGGGCGGGACCGGCCCGACGTCGTCGGAGTCACCGCCGCCATGCAGATCCCGGTCGGCCTCGACAAGTTCGCCGCCGAGTTCCCCGGGCGGGTGTTCGACGTCGGCATCGCCGAGCAGCACGCGACGACGTCCGCCGCCGGGCTGGCGATGGGCGGGCTGCACCCGGTGGTCGCGGTCTACGCGACCTTCCTCAACCGCGCCTTCGACCAGGTGCTGATGGACGTCGCGCTGCACAAGTGCGGTGTGACCTTCTGCCTCGACCGGTCCGGCGTGACCGGCCCGGACGGCGCCAGCCACCACGGCATGTGGGACCTGGCTGTCCTGCAGGTCGTGCCCGGGCTGCGGCTGGCTGCGCCGCGCGACGGGGTGACCATGCGGGCGCTGCTCCGCGAGGCGGTCGCAGTCGACGACGCGCCGACCGTGGTGCGCTACCCGACAGGCGCCGTGGGTGCCGACGTGGTGGCCGTCGACAGTGTCGACGGCGTCGACGTGCTTCGCCGGCCGGCGGACGGCGCCGATGCCGACGCGCTGCTGGTGTCGGTCGGCGCGATGGCCGGCATGTCGCTCGAGGTGGCCGAGCGCTGTGCCCAGCAGGGGATCGGCGTCACGGTGGTCGACCCGCGGTGGGTCAAGCCGGTGCCGGATGCCGTGGTGCGGATGGCCGCTGGCCACCGGTGCGTGGTGGTCGTCGAGGACGGCGTCCGGGCCGGGGGCGTCGCGGGCGCGGTCGCCCAGGCGCTACGCGACGCGCGCGTGCCGACACCGGTGCGCAACTTCGGGATCCCCGTGCAGTTCCTCGACCACGGCACCCGGGCCGAGGTGCTGCTCGACATCGGCCTCACACCGCAGGAGATCGCCCGCGACATCGTCGAGACGGTCGCCGGCCTCGAGTCACCGGTCGAGGCGCCGGCGCCCAGCGAGCCCTCGTCGTCGGACTAGGCGAGGCAGCTCAGTCGCCGTCCCCGTCGCCCATCGCGAGACCGGCCCCGAGGCTGCTGCCCCCGCCGTCGCCGGCGAGGAGCCACCGCATGTCCGGCCAGTCGGCCGACGACGTCAACGACGCGCCGCGGTCCGGGTCGACCGACGCGACCTGCTCGGCGACGGGCACCCGCGTGCTGGTCTCGAGCTCCGCCGCGCTGATCGCGTAGCGGCTCGCCGCCGCCTCGTCCATGCGCTCAGCATGACCGGCGCACCCGCCAGCGGCAAGGGTTCAGGAGGGTCCTCGAGGGCGTACGTCCACAAGGCGCCCGACCTTGTCGATCCGGTGCTCGGGGTTGCCGAGCGCGTCGAACCAGTAGTTGCCCGCTGCGTGGTCCTCCGGTGTCGCGCAGGTGGACAGGGTGATCCAGGCGTCGGTCGCCGCGACACCCGGTCGACCGGGCACCGGGGACGACTGGCTGGCGCGCGACGCCGGGTCGCGGAAGGAGACCCGCAGCGTCCGGGTGATCCGGTAGTCGTAGACCTGACCGCCGGCGGTCACCAGCACGTGGTCGCCCCGCCGCAGCGAGGGCAGCTCGCCGAAGGGGCGGCCGGCTGTCGTGCGGTGACCGGTCACGACGAAGTTGCCGACCTGGCCGGGACCGACGCCGCCCCGCGGGCCGCGCGGGGTCGCGGCGTGGCCACGGTCCTGGATGTGGGTGCCGGGCCGGTCGTCGGCAGTGCCGCGGTAGGGCACGACGCGCAGGTCGTCGACGGCCAGCGCCGGGATCGACAGCCGGATCGTCCGCGCGAGCGTTCCGGCGGGCCGCTGGTCGGCCTGGGTGGCGGCACTCGGCGACGCCGGAGGCGACTGAGTCGTCGACCCGGCGGCCGGGCCCGACGAGGGGGGACGAGTCGGCGACGCCCGGTCGGCGCGACCGGTCGCGCGGTCAGCCGCCGAGGGCACGCACGACGCGACGAGCAGGGCAGCCGCCGCCAGCACCATGGCCTGCCCGGCGACGCGACGCATCCCGCACGGTAGGCATGCCGGGGCGTCCCTCGCCAGGTGCGGCAACGACACGGATCGGTCACAGAGTCGGACGACCAGCGCGTCAGCCGGCGACCGGAGCCAGCGACGCGCGTCAGCGGTAGAGCACGGAGCGCAGGTACGGCGGGTCGACCGCTTCGTCGCGCAGCACGATCTCGGCGGGGCGGCCACCGGCCGGGGCGAGCGTGACCTCGTCGACCGTCAGCAGCAGCGGTCGCTGGAAGCCCCGCTCCTGTGGTGTGGTCGCCGCGGCGGCGGCCGCGGTGAATGCCGGGTCGATCCGGGAGAGGTCCAGCCAGCCCCGTCGGAGCATCGGCACAGCCGCAGCGCGCAACCCCGACCCGTCCGCGGCGCACAGCGCGGCGCGCAAAGTGCGTGACCCGAGCAGGGTGGCGACGTCGCAGTCGCCGATCGGGCGCAGCACCGGGTTGGCGGCCAGCCGCTGTCCCGCGATGGCGCCCATCCGCTCGAGGTAGTCGATGGCGACCGGCCACCAGGGGCTGGGGTCGACGCCGGCCGAGTCGAGCGCGCCCTGCGGGACGACAACGACCTCGTCGGGATCCTTGCCGACGCCGACGAAGCCGAAGCCCAGGTCCAGGGCGTCACCGAGCACCCGCTGACGCACCCAGTCGAGCCCGGGGTGCAGCGGGTGGTCGACGGGCAGGCCGACCGGGCGGGCCAGCTCCCGGAGGTGGTCGACGTGCACGGTGGAGGCGACTCGACGCCCTCGCAGCCAGGCGCCGACCCGGGCCCGGGCGAGGTCGTCGTCGGGGTCGGCACCGGCCAGCGCGCGGCGCATCTCCAGCCAGCTGACCTCGACCGGCACGTCGCCGGTCAGCAGCAGCCCGTCGTCCAGCGGCACGATGTCGACGTCGTCCATGACCGACACGGCGAGGGCCAGCCGGCGGAGGTCGAGCGAGTCGGGTGCCTGCACGTTCCGACGTTACCCGGGTGCCGCCGTTGCCAGACTCGGCCAGCAGGGTGAGTGGCGGTCACCCAGCGTCACGGTCGGTCGGCCGCCGCAGCGACGACGGCAGGTACGCCGCCCCCGGCCCGGCGCCGGCGGCCAGGTCGGCGGGGTTCGAGAAGGCGCAGGTCCGCAACGACAGGCAGCCGCAGCCGATGCACGAGTCCAGGCCGTCACGCAGCGCGAGAAGCCCGGCGATCTGGTCGTCGAGCCGCGCCCGCCAGGTCCTGCTGAGCCGCGCCCAGTCGGCCTTGGTGGGTGTCCGGCCGTCGGGCAGCGTCGCCAGCGCCTCGGCGACCTCGTCCAGCGAGAGCCCGATGTTGCGCGCGGCCCGGATGAAGGCGAGCCGGCGCAGGACGCTGCGCGGGTAGCGCCGCTGGCCGCCCGACGTCCGGCCGGCACGCACCAGTCCCAGGCGCTCGTAGTACCGGAGCGCCGAGGGCGCGAAGCCGCTCCGCTCGGCGACGGCGCCGACCGTCAGCAGGTCTCGGGTCTCCATCAGCAGGGCCTCCGGATATCTCGGCCTGAGGCTTGACTTGAAGTCAACTTCATGTTCCAGGATGCCCACTAGCCGATTAGAACGCAAGGAGACGAGACCCGTGCCTGTTGCACTCATCACCGGAGCGTCCCGAGGGCTGGGCCGCGACCTGTCCCTGTCGCTGGCCGCCGACGGCTGGTCCCTCGTGCTGGACGCCCGAGGAGCAGTCGAGCTCGACGCCGTGGCCGCCGCTCTCGACCCTGCGCGCACCCGGTCGCTGCCGGGGGACGTCACCGACCCCGCCCACCGGGAGGACCTGGTAGCCGCTGCCTGGGACCTCGGGGGGCTCGACCTGCTCGTGAACAACGCGAGCCACCTGGGTCCGAGCCCGCAGCCACGCATCGCGGACTACCCGACCGTCGAGCTCGCTCGGGTCTACGACGTGGACGTGCTGGCACCGCACGCCCTGCTGCGCGAGGCGCTGCCCATGCTCCGCCGGGCCGGCGGTGTGGTGGTCGACGTCAGCTCGGACGCGGCGGTGGAGCCGTACGAGGGATGGGGCGGCTACGGCTCTGCCAAGGCAGCCCTGGACCAGCTGTCGGCCGTGCTGGCCGCCGAGGAGCCGGCGCTCGCGGTCTACGCGTTCGACCCGGGTGACATGCGTACGGCCATGCACCAGGCCGCCTACCCGGGCGAGGACATCTCCGACCGGCCGCTCCCCGGCGAGGTCGCCGTGCCGGGACTCCGGGCGCTGCTGGCCCGGCGGCCGCCCAGCGGGCGCTACCGCGCGTCCGAGCTCCTGGCCGCGGCGGGCTCGCGATGACTGCCGCCGTTCACGCGACCCCCCGACCGGTCCGCATCGCGTCGGAGCCGCCGGAGGCCCGCGGCCTGTCCCGTGACGACGTACGCCTCCTGGTCGCGACCCGCGCGGGGGTCACCCACGCCGCCTTCCGGGACCTGGCCGGCTTCCTGGAACCCGGCGACCTGGTGGTCGTGAACACCTCGGGCACCCTCGCGGCCGCCGTGGACGGGGAGCGAGCCGGGGGACCGGTCACGGTGCACCTGTCGAGCGCGCTCGCGGACGGCTCGTGGGCCGCCGAGCTGCGTCCCGGCCGGCGGGCCACCGGGCCGCTCCGTGACGTCGCGCCCGGCGACACGGTGCTGCTGGCGCACGGCCGGCTCCACGTCCTGGAGCCCTACCCCGAGCCGGCCGCGACGCCGGCGGCGACCCGGCTCTGGCGGTGCCTGCTGGTCGTGCCCGGTCCGGTGCCGGACTACCTCGCCCGGCACGGCCGGCCGATCGCCTACTCCTACGTGCCCGACGACTGGCCGCTCGCGAGCTACCAGACGGTGTTCGCCCGCCACCCGGGCAGCGCCGAGATGCCCAGCGCGGGCCGGCCGTTCACCGACCGGCTGGTGACCGATCTGGCGACCGCGGGCGTGCCGGTCGCGCCGGTGACGCTGCACACCGGCGTCTCGTCGCTGGAGAAGGGGGAGGCGCCGCTCCCCGAGCCGTTCAGCGTCCCGGCCACCACCGCGGACCTGGTGAACCACACGCGGGCCGGCGGCGGCCGGGTGGTCGCCGTGGGGACGACGGTGGCGCGCGCGCTGGAGACCTGCGCCGACCTGGACGGCACCGTGCATGCGGACCACGGCTGGACCGACCTGGTGCTCGGCCCCGCCCGACCGGCCCGAGTCGTGACCGGCCTGGTCACCGGGTGGCACGACGACGGTGGGTCGCACCTGCGGCTTCTGTCTGCGGTGGCGGGCGACGGCCTGGTGGCAGCCGCGTACGCCGAGGCTCGCGCCGAGGGCTACCTCTGGCACGAGCTCGGCGACGCGGCGCTGCTGCTCCCGTGAGGGGCCGGGATGACGGGTCAGGCCGGCTGGCCGATGTTGACCATCCACGCGATGCCGAAGCGGTCGATGCACATGCCGAACTCGTCGCCCCACATCTGGCGCTCGAGCGGCACGGTGACCTGGCCGCCCTCGACCAGCTTGGCCCAGTAGCCGCGCAGCTCGTCGGCGTCGGTGCCGCTGAGGCTGATCGCGATGTTGTTGCCGGGCTCGTGCTTGGTCTCGGGCGGGGTGTCGGCGCACATCAGGGTCATGCCGTTGGGCACGGTGAGCTGGCCGTGCATGATCTTGTCGGCGACCGGGGTGTCGGCCTGGCCGTACTCCCCGAACGTGTTGACGGCCAGGTCGCCGCCGAAGATGCCGTGGTAGGTCTCCAACGCCTCTCGGGCGTTGCCGTCGAAGGAGATGTAGGGGTTCAGGACGGAAGCCATGCGTCGCTCCTCGCGTGTGCTGGGCCTGTGGTCGCACTGTAGACCGGCGCCCCGACGACTTCTCATCGCCGGAGCGGCCGCATAGCGCTCAGCCGCGGGGGAGCGAGGCCACCCCGGGCTCGAGGAAGCGCTTGCCGGTGACCCGCTCGGAGACGCCCTGCCGGTCGAGGTAGGGCGTCACCCCACCGAGGTGGAAGGGCCAGCCGGCGCCCAGCAGCATCGCCAGGTCGATGTCACGCACGTCCTGCACGACGCCCTCGTCGAGCATCAGCCGGATCTCCTCGGCCAGGGCGTCCAGGGCGCGGCGACGTACCTCCTCCTCCGGCAGCGGTGTGGACCCCTGCTGGAAGAGCTCGGCGACCTCGGGGTCGACCGACGGCGTCGCGCCCTCCCAGACGTAGACCCCGGACTTGCCGGCCGCGACCAGGCGGCCAAGGTTCTCCGAGACGCCGAAGCGCTCGGGAAAGGCCTCGTGCATGGTCTCGGCGACGTGCAGCGCGACGGCCGGGCCGACCAGCTGCAGCAGGACGAAGGGCGACATCGGCAGGCCGAGCGGCTCGAGCGCCTTGTCGGCGACCTGGAAGTCGGTGCCCTCGTCGACGGCGCGGGTCACCTCGCCGAGGAAGCGGGTGAGCAGCCGGTTGACGATGAAGGCCGGCCGGTCGGCGACGAGGACGCACGACTTCTTCAGCGTCTTGCCCACAGCGAAGGCGGTGGCGAGAGAGGCGTCGTCGGTCTTCTCCGCGCGGGCGATCTCGAGCAGGGGGAGGACGGCGACCGGGTTGAAGAAGTGGAAGCCGACGACCCGCGCCGGGTGCTCGAGCCCGGACGCCATCTCGGTGACCGACAGGGACGAGGTGTTGGTCGCGAGCACGCACTCGGGGGAGACGACGGCCTCCACCTCGGCAAAGACCTGCTGCTTGACCTTCATCTCCTCGAAGACGGCCTCGATGACGAAGTCGGCGTCGGCGAAGGCATCCTTGCCGGTGCTCCCCGTGACCAGCGCCTTGAGCCGGTTGGCCTTGTCCTGGCTGACCCTGCCCTTCGCGAGCAGCTTGTCCACCTCGCCGTGGACGTAGCCGACTCCCTTGTCCACGCGATCCTGGTCGAGGTCGGTGATGACCACCGGCACCTCGAGCCGCTGCGCGAAGAGCAGGGCGAGCTGCGACGCCATCAGGCCGGCACCTACGACGCCCACCTTCGTCACGTCGCGCGCCAGCGACTTGTCGGGGGCACCCGCGGGCCGCTTGGCGCGGCGCTGGACGAGGTCGAAGGCGTAGAGCCCGGCTCGGAGGTCCTCACCCATGGCCAGCTCGAAGAGCGTCTTGCGCTCGGCCTCGATCCCGTCGTCGTAGGACGCGGTCCGCGCGAGCTCGATCAGCTCGATCGCCTTGTACGGCGCCGGAGTCGCTCCGTGCACCCGCATGTCGGCGATGCCCTTGGCCCGCGCGAGAGCCTGGTCCCAGGCGTCGCCCCGGTCGACCTCGGGACGCTCCACGACCGTCTCGCCGCGGACGACGGCCGAGGCCCACTCCAGCGACTCCTCGAGGAAGTCGGCGGGCTCGAGCAGCACGTCGGCGATGCCCAGGTCGAAGGCCTGCTTGGCCTTGAGCATCCGGTTCTGGTTCATCGCGTTCTCGACGATGACCGTGACGGCCTTGTCTGCCCCGATCAGGTTCGGCAGCAGCTGGCTGCCGCCCCACCCCGGGACGAGGCCGAGGAAGACCTCGGGGAAGGCGACGGCCGGGACGCCGGCCGACAGGGTGCGGTAGTGGGCGTGCAGCGCGAGCTCGAGGCCGCCCCCCATCACGGCGCCGTTGACGAAGGCGAAGGTCGGGACGGCGGCGTCGCGCAGCTTGCGGAAGGTGTCGTGCCCGAGTGCGAAGTAGGCCTTCGCCTGCGCGGGCGTGCCGCCGGCCTCCATCACCTTGAGGTCGGCGCCGACCGCGAAGATGAAGGGCTTGCCGGTGATCGCCACGGCGACCACGTCGTCGCGGCCGAGTGCCTCGTCGATCGCGGTGCCGATGTTGCCCAGGCTCTTGGGACCGAGCGTCGTCGGCTTGGTGTGGTCGAAGCCGTTGTCGAGGGTGATGAGCGCGGCGGTGCCGGCGTCGTGCGGCAGCGCGACGTACTGCACGGGTGCGTGCGTCACGACCTCGTCGGGGAAGTCGATCGTCGTCGTTGGGGGCGTCGTGGTCGTCACTGGCCGGCCTTCCCCTCGTCGCTGCCGGACCCGCCGCCGTCGGCGCCGCTCCAGTGCGGGTTCTCCCAGATCACCGCACCGCCCATGCCGATGCCGATGCACATGGCGGTCAGGCCGTAGCGGACCTCGGGGTGCTCCTCGAACTGGCGGGCGAGCTGCGTCATCAGGCGGACGCCGGAAGACGCGAGCGGGTGGCCGACAGCGATGGCGCCGCCGTACTCGTTGACGCGCGGGTCGTCGTCGGCGATGCCGAAGTGGTCGAGGAAGGCCAGCACCTGCACGGCGAAGGCCTCGTTGAGCTCGAAGAGCCCGATGTCGTCGATCGTGAGGCCGGCCTTGCCGAGCGCCTTCTCGGTCGCGGGCACCGGGCCGACGCCCATGACCTCGGGCTCGACGCCGACGAAGGCGTAGTGGACCAGCCGCATCCGCACCGGCAGCCCGAGCTCCTCGGCGACCTCCTCGGCGGCCAGGATGCAGGCGGTCGCGCCGTCGTTGAGGCCGGCGGCGTTGCCCGCCGTGACCCGGCCGTGCGGCCGGAAGGGAGTCTTCAGCGTGCCGAGGTCCTCGACGGTGGTGCCGGGGCGCGGCGGCTCGTCCTCGGTGGCGAGGCCCCAGCCCTTCTCGACGCTGCGGGTGGCCATCGGGACGAGGTCCGGATCGATCTTCCCGTTGGCGACCGCCTTGGCGTACTTGTCCTGGCTGGCCACCGCGAAGGCGTCCGAGCGCTCCTTGGTGAGCTCCGGGAAGCGGTCGTGCAGGTTCTCGGCCGTCGCGCCCATGACGAGCGCCGAAGGGTCGACCAGCTTCTCGGCGATGATGCGCGGGTTGGGGTCCACACCCTCGCCCATGGGGTGGTGGCCCATGTGCTCGACGCCGCCGGCGACCACGACGTCGTACGCCCCGAACGCGATGCCCGTCGCGCTGGTGGTGACCGCCGTGAGCGCGCCCGCGCACATCCGGTCGATCGCGTAGCCGGGGACCGTCTTGGGCAGCCCTGCCAGCAGCGCCGCGGTGCGCCCGATCGTCAGGCCCTGGTCGCCGATCTGGGTCGTCGCGGCGATCGCGACGTCGTCGATGCGGTCGGGCGGCAGCTCGGGGTGGCGGCGGACCAGCTCGCGGATGCAGCGGATCACCAGGTCGTCTGCCCGGGTCTCGGCATACATGCCCTTGTCTCCGGCCTTGCCGAACGGGGTGCGCACCCCCTCGACGAAGACGACGTCGCGGACCTGCCGGGCGGCTGCTGCGGGCACGGGGGCTCCTCGGGGCGGAGAGGGTTCTGGGGCCAAATGCTACTCGCCAGTAACAACGACTGCCAACGGGGCGGGTCACGGGGCACCAGGTGCCGGGTGGGTAACCTCCCTGGTGCTCGGGGCCGACCGTACGACCGAAAGCGCACGTCTGACCGGAATGCCTGTCACCACCTGCACCGCTGCCGACCTCGCCGCCGCCGCTGACGGCGACGAGGAGGCCTTCGCTCGGATCTTCCGGGCGCACCAGCCGATACTGCTGCGCTACCTGCGGACTCTCGCCGCCGGGGCGCAGGAGGATCTCGCCGCCGAGACCTGGCTTCGGGTGGTGCGCAGCCTGCGGGCCTTCGACGGTGACCTGGACGACTTCCGGGCCTGGCTCTTCACCATCGCCCACCGCCGCTATGTGGACCATGTCCGGGCGCTCGCCCGGCGCCCGCTGGAGCTGGCCGAGGCGGCCGCGCTGGACCTGCCCGCCCGGGAGCGGGTCGAGGACGAAGTGGAGGCTGTGCTGTCGACGGAGCGGGCCCTGGAGCTGATCGGCCGCCTGGCGCCCGACCAGGCGGAGGTGCTCGTGCTGCGGGTCGTCGCGGACCTGGACGTGGCGGCGACGGCGCAGGTTGTCGGCAAGTCGCGCGGCGCGGTGCGGGTGCTGGCCCACCGGGGGCTGCGCCGCCTGGGCCGGATCCTCGACGACGAGCAGGTGTCGGGCGAGATGCGCCAGGCCCTGGGTGTAACGCCACGGCGCCGGACAACGGTGACAGGGGAGTCATGAGAGACCACATCGCGCGCGGACGGGCCCGCCGGGTCGCCGCCGTGCTCGCAGCCGCCGCTGCCCCTGCCGAGCGCCCGGTGCCGGGCGAGGCGGCGGCCCGGGCGGCCTACCGCGAGGCGATGGCGGTCGACCCTGCCCCCACGAGGAGCCGCATGAACTCGCGCACCACCGCTGTCAAGATCTCCGCCGCCGCTGCGCTGAGCGCCCTGACCCTGGTCGGGGGCGGGGTCGCCGTCGCTGCGACCGGTGCGCTGCCGGGCACCGCCCAGCAGACCGCCAAGGACGCGCTGGCCCGGGTCGGCGTGAGCGTCCCCGGCCCGGCCGACGACGCCGAAGATGTCACCACGACCCGCGGCGGGTCCGACGCGACCGAGACCGCGGTGGCCGAGCCGGAGACCACCGCGTCGACCGACGCGTCCGCCCACGGTGACGCCGTCTCGGAGCTGGCCACGACGACCGACCTCGAGGGCGCCGACAAGGGCGCGGCGATCTCCGGGCTCGCCTCCGACGGCAAGAGCAAGGCCGGTGCCCACCCGACGCCGACCACCACCACGGCGGCCGCCGAGGATGGCGCTGGAGCAGCTGCCACGGACGGCCGCGCGACGGCTGACGAGCAGAGCGGCGGGGCCGCCGGCGCCGGCGCCGGCAACGCGGACACCCACAAGCCGTAGCTCGTCGCACGCTCCGCGGCCTGAGCACCCAGGGCGCGGCAGATGGTGGCTGACCGCGGCGAATTTGCCGCGGTCAGCCACCATTGATCACGCGAGCGTGATCAATTCGGCCGGGTAGGCGGGGCGGGCCGGGTGGCTGCGGCGGGGTGGGTCAGGCGGAGCCGGGCCAGCTGAAGGTGACGATGCGGAGGGGGCCGGGTGGGTGGGCCGCGATCAGCTCGACGACCTCGGGCCGGCGGTCCGGGGGCAGGCACAGCTGTCGCCGGGTGAAGTCCACCCACTCCTCGTACACCTCGCCGGTCCGCAACACCGGCTGGCGCAGCACCTCGCGCACCTCCGCGTCGATGCCGGACTCGCGCAGCACCTCGAGCGCCAGCTCGGCCGACGGGCCGCGCGGCCGCGGCTGGTGGTGCACCGCCTCCCACATCGGCGCCAACCGCTCCCAGGGATGGGTCCCGGTCACCTCGACCACCACGCGGTGCCGGGCATGGTCGGTCAGGGCAGCCACGAAGGGCGCCAGGTCCGGCACGTTGTAGAGGACGTGCGCGCAGACCACGACGTCGCACACCGGCACCTCGGCTGCCAGGTCGGGCCACCTGCCGACGTACGTCGTCAGCTCGATGCCCCGCGCGGCCGCGCTCTCCTCGAGGGCTGCCAGCATCGACGGCTGCGCGTCCACGGCGTGCAGGTGGCCGACGCGGCCGGCCAGCCCGAGGCTGCCGGCACCGGCCCCGGCGCCCACGTCGAGCACCGACCCGCCCGGCGGGAGCGCCTCGCGGGCGAGGTCGGCGAGTGGCGACGGCGCCGCGTCGGCGTCCTCGCGGGCGGCGAACAGCCGCGGCGGGAAGGTGTAGGGGTTCTCCTCCACCGACGCGAGGATCTCGGGGTCGATCCGCCAGGCATCGAGCTCGGCGGCCCAGCGCTGCGCGGCCTGCTGTTGCGATGCCGTCATGCCCGCCCCCTCAGGGGACCGATGTGCTTCAGCGCCTCCCGGCGGGACAGCGGACTGAGCCGGTCAGCGCGGTCGGCCACCGCGTGCTGCACCCAGGCCGGGTCGGTGCGGGCGTACTGCCGCAGCGCCCAGCCGATCGCCTTGCGGAGGAAGAAGTCGCGGTCGTCGAGGTTGGCGTCCATCGCGGCAGTGAGCAGGTCGAGGTCGGTGCGTTCCTTCGCTCCCACCTGGCAGATGACGGCGGTGCGCCGCAGCCAACGATCCTCGGCGGTGGCCCACCCACGGACCACCGGCCCGGTCTCCGCCGGGTGGGCCAGCAGCAAAGGACCGACCAGGTGGGTGGCCACGTCGTCGACGACGTCCCACCAGGCGCCGGTGACGACGAGGTGCCGGTAGAGCGGCAGCACGTCGGGCGTCCGGTGGACGAGGTAGCGCCGGTCCCGCGCGACGGCGAGCGCGGCGTAGCGCTCCTCGCGGTGGGTGGCCTGGTCCCAGAGGGTGCTGACGGCGGCCAACCACGCGGGACGGTCCGGGAGCGGGTGGGCAGCGAGGGCGGCCCGGAAGACGACCCGGCAGGCGGGCGCGTTGACGCCGTAGTAGGGGAGGTCCGACTTCATGTAGGCCTGCATGCCGGGTGCCACAAGCGGGTCCGCCGCGGCAGCCAGCGCGGTCCGCAGGTCGTGCACGAGTGCGGCCGCCTCCGGCGACGCCGCCACCGACCCTGTTGTCCACCCCGTCCTCGACCCCGTTGTCGACCCAGCTCTCGACACGGTCACGATGTCGGAGGCTAGCCGCAGCCGAAACGGGGTACGAATTGGCGCAGGTCGACGGGGACGAGGGCACATGACGACACACGAGCAGTCGGTCCAGCCGGTCCAGCAGCCGGCGGAGCAGCAGTCGCCGCCGCTTCCTCGCCGCCGCGGCCGCATCGCCCTCGTCGCCGTGGCCGGCATCGTGGTGCTGCTCTTGCTCGCGGGCCTGGTCGTGGCCGTGTCGACGCGGGACGGCGGCAGCGCGGCGCCAGCAGCTGACGGCGCTGCCAAGGGCGCGTCGGCGGCATCGGGGGAGCTCGAGGGCAAGGACGCCGCGATCCAGAAGGTGCTGGACCGGCGGGCCGAGGCTGTCCTGGACCGCGACCGCGAGGCCTTCCTGGCCGACGTCGACCCCGCCAACGACGCGTTCGTCACCGCCCAGGAGCAGCTCTTCGACAACCTCGCGCGGGTCGACTTCGCCGGCTGGCAGTACGAGCTGATCGGGGAGGACTACAACCGCCCGGACCTCGCCGACGAGTACGACCGGCCCTACCACCTGCCGGCCATCCTGCTGCACTACGCGATCAAGGGCTTCGACCGGGCGGAGGTCGCGCGGCCGCAGGTCCTCACCTTCCTCAAGACCGGTGACCGCTGGCTGATCGCGAGTGACAGCGACGCCGACGACCAGCTGCCCGAGACCGGGCACGCCGACCCGTGGGACCGGCGGCCGGTCGTCGTGAAGAAGGGCCGCTCGGTCCTCGTCATCGCCGACTCGGAGGACAAGGGCCAGCTCGGCCGGCTGGTGCGTGTCGGAGACGCCGCGGTCCGCCGCGTCGCAGGCCTCTGGCGCGACGGCTGGCGCCGGCGCGTGGTCATCGTCGCGGTACGCGACCAGCAGCTCATCGAGACCTACTTCCGGACATCGGCCCGCACCTCGGAGAACGTCGCTGCCATCGCCGTCCCGGCGTTCGACACCGTCCCGGGCTGGACGAAGGACGACGGCAAGCACGAGCCCCTTGTCGCCCGCAGCCGCATCATCCTGAACCCGCGCTACTTCGACGCGAGCGACCGCGGCAATGCCGACCTGCTGACGCACGAGGTCACCCACGTCGCCACCCAGTCGCGGACCTTCCCCGGTGCGCCGGCCTGGCTGACGGAGGGTGTGGCCGAGTTCACGGCGTACCGCTACCTGCAGCCCTTCACGGTCCGGCTGCCCAAGGAGCTGGCCCGCCAGGTGGCTGCCGGATCGGTCGACCTGGCGACGTACGACTTCTACAACCGCTCGGTCGACTCGCACTACATCGCCGGGTTCCTGGCGTGCGCGTACATCAACGACGAGTACGGTCCCGCGACGCTGCGCAAGGTCTACCGGCTGCTCGGTCGCAACATGCGAGAGGCGCTGATCCCGCAAGCCCAGCGCAAGGTCTTCCGGCGGGTGCTCGACACCACGCCGGCGCAGCTCAGCCGGGACCTGGCCGACTACGCGCAGGCGCACGCCCGCTGACGCCGGACGTCAGGCGAGCAGCCCGCTGCCCAGGAATCCGGACGCGTCGCGGACACCGGGGAGGGCGAAGAAGAACCCGCCGCCCTCGGGCACGGTGTACTCCTCCAGCCGCTCGCCCTTGAGCCGTTCCTGCACGGCGAGGAAGCCGCGCTCCAGGCTGCGCTGGTAGGACACGAACGCGAGACCCTGGTCCAGCTGGCCGGCGCGGTCGAAGCCGCGGGTATAGCTGAAGCCGCGGCGCAGGATCAGCGATCCGGACGTCTCCGCGGTGCGCGGGTTGGCCAGCCGGATGTGGGAGTCGAGCGGGGTGCGGCGCCCGTCCGGGTCGCCGGCGAAGTCCGGCTCGTCGTGCTCGCCCCGGTGGCCGAGCGGGGCCCCGCTGACCTTGTGCCGCCCGATGATCGCCTCCTGCTCGGAGAGCCGGGTGCGGTCCCAGAACTCCACGAGCATCCGGATGACCCGTACCGCGACGTAGCTGCCACCGACCGCCCAGGCCGGCTCACCGTCGCCCGGCGCGACCCACACGTGGCTCGCCATCTCGCGCCGTGAAGCGGTGTCGAGGTTGGCCGTGCCGTCCTTGAAGCCCATCAGGTTGCGCTGCGTCGAGCCGCCAGCGCCCGATGACCCCCGGGCATAGCCGTCGAGCATCCACCGCAGGACCAGGTGGCCTCGGGTGCGACGCATCACCTGCCGCAGTGCGAACTGCAGCGTGTCGGGATGGTTGGCCTCGACCGTCACGAGGAGGTCGCCGTGCGAGCGGTCCGGGTCGAGGCGGTCGTTGGCCAGGAACGGCATCTCCACCAGCTCGCGGGGCCGCCGGTCGCTGAGCCCGAAGCGGTCGTCGAAGAGCGAGGCACCGACGCTGACCACGACCGAAAGGTCGTCGGCTGCCGGCCGGTCGCCGAGGATGCCGGAGTCGACCGGCGGGTACGCCGGGTCCCTCTGCTGCGGCGGCCGGCCGGCCATCAACGCGCGCACCTCGTCGGTCAGCTCGCGCAGCATCTCCCGCAGGGCCGCCCGGTCTCCGGACACGACGTCGAAGGCCGCCATCAGGCTCAGTGCCGGTACCGGGTGCGCGGTGACCCCCGGCTGGTTCGCGCCCTGGAAGGGCACGAACCGCGGCTCGTGGTCCCCTCCCGAGCCGTCGGTCGCCGCCATCGCGACCCCGGTCGTCGCCGCGCCGGCGACCCCGGCAACGCCGGCCGCGCCGAGGCCGAGCAGGAAGGACCGGCGGCGCAGGTCGGTCGGGCTCCGCCCGTCCCGGTCGGTCGCGGTCCGCCCGCCCCCGGCGGTCGGAGGGGGACTGCCCCGGTCGGCGCTCACGACAGGCTGAGCGCGCCGGCCATCTCGGCGGTGCGCTCGGACAGCTCGGCCAGCTGCGCGGTCAGGACGGCCTTCTTCTCGGCGTCGACCGTGACGCCGCTGCAGAAGTCGGCGGAGGGGAAGGGGTCGTCCTCCTGGCAGTAGGGCACCCAGCCGTCGCCGCGGCGCAGCGGCTCGAGGGACGCGTCGAGGTCGGCGAAGGCGGACCGGACGTCCGCGAGCAGCTGCTCGTCGGCCTTGGCCAGGGCGGGCTCCAGGGTGTCGACGGCGGCCTTGGACCCCTCGACGTTGGCGGCGAAGTCCCACAGGTCGGTCTTGGAGTAGCGGTCCTCCTCGCCGGTGATCTTGCCGAGGGAGACCTCCTCGATGAGCTCGGAGGCGCCGACGGGGATGGCGGCCGGCGGGATCTCCAGGTCGGCCACCGCTGACTGCAGCGTCGCCAGGTCGGCGTCCAGCTGGTCGGCGAAGGGTGCCGCCCCGTCGGTGGTCTGCTTGACGAAGAGCAGGTGCTCGAGGCGGTGCCAGCCGGTGAAGTCCGGGTCGCTGGGGCTCTCGAAGTCGTCGACCCGGGCGTCGACCGCGCCGTCGATGTCGCTGACCAGCCCCGCGATCGGCTCGATGCGCTCCCAGGGCTCGCGCGACGGGGCGTAGGCCGCTTGGGCGGCCGCCAGGTCGCCGGCGCGGACCGCGTCGGTGAAGACCGTGGTCTCCTCGACCAGCAGGTCGACCTGCTCGGTCACGTAGTCGCTGTAGTCGCGCACGGCGCGCTTGACGAGCGGGTCGTCCGTCCCGGCGCTGAGGTCCTCCTGCGCCAGCGAGCCGGAGCCGGAGCCCGAGGCGAGCGAGCCGGAGCCGGAGGCGGATGCCGATGCGGTCGAGCCGTCGTCGGCGCAGCCGGTCAGCAGGACCAGCAGGCCGAGACCGGCGGCGAGGGCGGGCAGCAGGGGATGGCGCACGAGCAGACTCTCCCGAGATCGTGGACGAAGTTAGGGCAGCCTAACCTAAGCACGACCAGGCTCGGCCGGTAGCGTCGGCTCGTGCCCCCGGTCGACCACCCGCCCGCTGACCGATCGCTCCCCGGCCACGTGCTCGCCGACCACGCGCGCGTCGTGGTCCTGGGCTCCGGGCCGGCCGGCCTGGCAGCGGCCTGGCGGGCGGCGCGCGCCGGCCACCCGGTCACCGTGCTCGAGCGCGCCGACCGGGTCGGTGGGCTGGCCGGCTCCTTCGAGGTCGACGGCGTGCGGGTGGACCACGGCAGCCACCGCCTGCACCCCGCGACCCCGCCGGCCCTGCTCGCCGACCTGCGCGAGCTGCTCGGCACCGACCTGCAGACCCGGCCGCGCCACGGCCGCCTGCGGGTCGCCGACCGGTGGGTCGGCTTCCCGCTCAAGCCGGTCGAGCTGGCCCGCGCCCTGCCGCCCGCGATGATCGCCCGGCTCGGCGCCGAGGCGGTGGGTGCACCGCTGCGCCGTCGCGAGCCGCCGTCCTTCGCGGCGACCTTGCGCAAGGGCCTCGGCCCGACGCTCTACGAGCAGCTCTACGCGCCGTACGCCGTCAAGCTCTGGGGCCTCCCCGGCGAGCGGATCTCCGCCGACCAGGCGACCAAGCGGGTCACTGCCGACACGCCGTGGAAGGTCGCCGCCCGGGTCCTGCGCCTGGACCGCAGCGCCCGGTCGGGTCAGGGCCGGGTCTTCCACTACCCCCGGCGCGGCTTCGGGCAGATCGTCGAGGCGCTCGCCGACGCGGCGGTGGACGCCGGCGCCGAGCTGCGGCTGGGGACCGAGGTCACCGAGGTCGACCACCGGGCCGACGGCGTCGTGGTCCGCACCGCGGACGGCGCGACGGTCGAGGCCGGGCACGCCTTCTCGACCGTCCCGCTGCCGCTGCTCGCCCGGCTGGCCCTGCCGGGACCGCCGGCGCAGGTGCTGGAGGACGCGGCCCGGCTGCGGTTCCGGGCGATGGTGCTGGTCTACCTCGTCCACCAGGGCGGGCGCTGGACGGCGTACGACGCCCACTACTTCCCCGGCCCGGAGACGAGGGTGACCCGGGTCTCCGAGCCGGCGAACTACCGGGTGAGCGCCGAGGACCCCACGGACCGCACCGTGCTGTGCGCGGAGATCCCGTGCGCGGTCGGCGACGGCGTGTGGACCGCCGCCGACGACGAGCTCGCCGACCTCGTCGAGGACGGGCTGCGGGTCACCGGCCTTCCGGTCGTACGTCGCGGTGCCGTGGTCGTGAAGCGGCTGCCCCACGTCTACCCGGTCTACGAGCCGGGCTACGAGACGCACCTCGCCGGGCTGGACCGGTGGGTCGGGTCACTGCCGCGGCTGACGACCTTCGGCCGGCTCGGCCTCTTCGCGCACGACAACACCCACCACGCGATCGCGATGGCCTACGACGCGGTGACCGCGCTGCGCGCCGACGGCTCGCGGGACGAGTCGTCGTGGGCCGAGGCGCGGGAGCGGTTCGCCAGCCATGTCGTCGAGGACTGAGCGGTCGTCGGGTCGTTGAGCTCGCGGTGCACGGCGGGCAGCACCTTGCGCAGGTAGCGGCCGAGCCGGACGAAGCTGGTGCCGCTCTCGCGGAAGGCGTAGGTGATCGGCACCTCGGCGTAGACGTAGCCCTTGCCGAGCAGGTCGATGGTCAGCACCTGCGCGTAGTTGTAGTCGTGCACGACCTCGCCGTCGGCCGCGGCGGCGGGGGAGAAGGCCCGGAAGCCGCTCTGCCCGTCGGTCAGGTCGCGGCGGCGGGTGGTCCAGCGCACCCACCGGGTCAGGACCTGGTTGCCGAACCGGCGGTGCGGCAGCATCCGGCGGATGTCGCCGGCGAAGCGCGACCCGACCACGTAGTCGGCGCGGCCGTCCAGGACGGGGGCGACCACGGTGGCGATGTCCTCGGGGAAGTACTCGCCGTCGGCGTCGAGGTAGACGACGGCGGCCGGGCGGCGGGCGCTCGCCTCGGCGAGCCCGCGACGGACCGCGGCGCCCAGGCCGAGGTTGCGCGGCTGCGCGACGACGGTGGCTCCCGCAGCCCGTGCCTCGGCGGCTGAGCCGTCGGTGGAGCCGTCGTCGATGACGAGAACCTGGACCGGGTGGCCGTGGGTCGCCCGGGGGACCCGGCTGACGACGTCGCCGACCGCGCCCTCCTCGTCGTGCACCGGGATCATCACGACGACCGGGGCGTCAGCGGTAGCGGCCAGCGGCTGCGGGCGGTCCGGCACCTGGCGGGGCAGCCGGAACCGGCCGAAGAAGCCGGGTGCCGGGACGACCAGAGCGACGCCGCCGAGCACCAACGAGTAGCCGGTCTTGACCGCATGGGTGGTCAGGGCGACGGCGAAGGCCGTGGCCGGGTCGACCCCCACGCCGACCATGGCCGCGGTGGCTGCGGCCTCGTACGTCCCGAAGCCGCCGGGCGTGACCGCCACCGTCTGCGCGGCGATGGTGACCGCGGTGACGCCGACCGCCTCGGCGGGGGACAGGCTCGCGCCGGCGACGCGGGCGACCTCCCAGACGACCGACGCCTCGAGCACCCAGGCTCCGAGCGCCGCGGCGGCGACCCCCGCGCCGGGGAGCCGGAGGTGGTCGGGAAGGCGCCGCGACCAGAGCAGGCCGGCGATGAGCAGTGCGACCACGGCGACCGCACCGACGACGAGCCCGGCGTCACCGGCGACGCCGCGGACCAGGGCCGGGGCGGCGACCAGCGCGAGGAGCAGGACGGCGACCAGGTCGGCGGCCCGCAGGGTGAGGCTCGAGGCCGTCGCCGGACCCCACCCGATGGCTGTCCGCCGCGCGACGCTGGCCGGGCGCAGGGCCTCGCCGAGGCGCAGCGGCAGGACGTGGTTGCCGGCCAGCGAGACGTGCAGCGCCGCCCAGGCCTGGCCGGGGGACAGGGCGGGGAGCACGCGCACCCAGGCCCAGGTCCGCAGCCCGAAGGCCGCGGCGTAGGCGGTCAGGGCCAGCGCGAGGCCTGCGGGGTCGGCGGCCAGGGCGCGGCCCACCCGGCGCAGCTCGGCACCGTCCACCGGCCCGGTCATCAGGTAGCCGACCGCCACGGCGACCGCGGCCACCCCCACCGAGACGCGGACGGCGCGGGCGCCGGGCGCGGTGATCGCGCGGCGGGCGATGCCACGCCGGCGGCGGGCGATGCCACGCGCGCGGCGGGCGACGGGTGCCATCCAGCTCCTCTGCCGGTGATCACGGCCGGATGCTGCCGCTCGGCTTGCCATCCGGTGTGTGGTTAGGCTTACCTTACTTGTCGTCGGGAGTCCGCAGAAATCACGAGCACGCGAAGGGCGGTGCCGGTGTCGGTCGTCGTGACGGGGTCCGCCGGCTTCGTCGGCCGGGCCCTCGTGGCCGAGCTCGCCGGCCGTGGCCGCCACGTCGTCGCGATCGACCGCCGGCCGGCGCCGGCCGGGGACCGCCCGGCCGGTCGTGACCGCCTGGTGCTGACCGGCGACCTGCTGCACCGCGACGAGCTCGTGGACGTCGCCCTCGACTCCGCTGACGCCGTCGTGCACCTCGCCGGCTGCCCCGGCGTGCGCGACGACGCCGCCGACGTCGAGCGCCGACGCCACCGCGACAACGTGCTCGCCACGGCCCGGGTGCTGGCCGCAGTGCCGCTGCACGTGCCGGTCGTGGTGGCCTCGTCGTCCTCGGTCTACGGCGGCAGCAACGGCCGGCCGAGCCTCGAGTCCGACCCGCTCGCTCCCCGCGGCGGCTACGCGCGCAGCAAGGTGGCCGTCGAGGCGCTCTGCGCCCGCCGCATCGCAGCAGGCGGCCGGGTCACCGTCGTCCGGCCCTTCACCGTCGTCGGCGAGGGTCAGCGGCCCGACATGGCGATCGCCCGGTGGGTCGACGCCGCGCTGGCCGGCCGCCCGCTCGAGATCTACGGCTCGCTGCAGCGCACCCGCGACCTCACCGACGTCCGGGAGGTCGCGCGGGTCCTCGCGACGCTGGCCGACCCCGCGGTCGCGCCGACCGGCGTGGTCAACGTGGGGACCGGGCGCCCGCGGACCCTCGGCGAGGTCGTCGACGCCGTGGCGGCTGCCACCGGCACGGACCCGGTCACCCGCGTCACCCCGGCGGCCGAGGTCGAGCCGGCAGACACCTGGGCCGACACCGGTGCTCTTCTCCGGGCGATCGGGTTCGTGCCGGAGACCGACCTGCCCGACGTCGTGCGGCGCGCGGTGGCGACCCAGGTGGCCCGGGTCAGGGCCGCGGACCTGGCGGTCAGCGCATGAGGCGGCCACTCGCGGTCGCGATGCTGCTCGCCGCTCTCGCCGCCACCCTGGCCGCCGGCCTCGGGACCGGGGTGCGCACGACCTACGGCGGCCAGGCGGCCGTCGACGAGCCGCAGTACCTGCTCACCGCGCTGTCGCTGTGGGAGGACCACAGCCTCGACATCTCCGACGAGCTGGCCGAGGGCCGGTGGCGCGACTTCCACGACGCCGCGCTCCCGGTGCAGACCGAGGTCCTCGACGGCGGCCGGCAGGTCAGCCCGCACGACCCGCTGCTGCCGCTGCTGCTCGCGGCACCGATGGGCCTCGGCGGCTGGCTCGCGGCCAAGCTGGCCCTGGCCGTGCTCGCCGGCGGTGTGGCGGCTCTTGCGGTGTGGGTGGCCGTGCGGCGCTTCGGGGTGCGGCCCTGGCTGGCAGGGGCCGGCACAGCCGTCGCGATGGCCTCGCCCCCGCTGGCGGTCTACGGACAGCAGGTCTACCCCGAGCTCCCGGCCGCCGGTGCCGTGCTGGTCGCCGTCGCCGCCGGCACCGGAACGCTCGGGCGCCGCGGCCTGCTCACCGTCGCTCTGGCCGTCGTGGCCCTGCCGTGGCTGTCGGTGAAGTACCTGCCGGTGGCCGCCGTCGTGGCGCTGCTCGTGCTCTGGCGGCTGGCCCGCCGGGGACGGGCGGCAGCGACCCTCGCACTCGCCGGCGGTCTCGGGGCCGCCGGCGTGCTCTACCTCGCCCTGCACCAGCTGTGGTGGGGCGGCCTGACGGTCTACGCCGCCGGGGACCACTTCCAGCAGACCGGCGAGATGTCGGTGATGGGGGTCGAGCCGGACTACGGCGGCCGTACGTTGCGGCTGGTCGCCCTGCTCGTCGACCGCGGCTACGGGCTGGCCGCCTGGGCACCCGTGTGGCTGGCAGCCGTCGTCGCCGTCGCTGCCCTGCTGCGCCGTCGCCCGCCGGGCGCCGCCCTGCTGCTGGCGCCGGTCGCTGCCGGCTGGGCCGTCGCCACCTGGGCCGCCTTCACGATGCACGGCTTCTGGTGGCCGGGGCGGCAGGTCGTGGTCGTGCTGCCCCTGTTGCTCATCGCCGTCCTGTGGTGGGCCGACCGGGTCGCCGGCCCCCTCAGCCGGGCGGCCACCGCGCTGCTCGGCACGGTCGGGCTGGTCTCCACAGCCGCGCTCCTGCTCGACGGCTGGGCACGGGAGGTCACCTGGGTGACCGGCTTCCAGCAGGTCGACGACCCGCTCTACTCCTGGGCCAGGCTGCTGCTGCCCGACTACCGCGGTGCCCTCACCTCGCGCGACTGGCTGCTGCATGCGGCCTGGATCGCCGTCCTGGCCGGCCTCGCCGTCGTGGGCTGGCGGCAGGGCGCGGACCGTCCGGCTTCGCGACGTACGCCCTCGACGACCGTGTCCACCACCCTCGACGACCGACCTTCCGAGCTGACCAACGCATGACCCCGACCAGAGAGGCAGGACCGATGTCCCCCCGCACCCTCCGACCGACCTCCCGACGCGCCACCCGGGCGTTCGGCGTGGCCCTGATGACCGCCACGCTCACCCTGTCGGTCGCGGCCTGCAGCGACGACGGCTCCGGCAGCGGCGGCTCCGGCAGCGGCTCCGGCAGCGGCTCCGGCTCCGGCTCCGGCTCGAGCAAGTAGGACCCACACCGATGACCCAGCCCGTCCCACCCAGCGCACCGAGGTAACCGATGCTGACCGCCTTCTTCGTCATGCTCCGCGAGGGGTTCGAGGCCGCCCTGATCGTGGCGATCCTCTACGCCTACCTGCGCAAGACGTCACGGCAGGACCTCATCCCCGCGATGTGGGGAGGCGTCGCCGCCGCGGCCGCGCTGTCGGTCGTCGCCGGCCTGGCGATCCACCTCTCGATCGACGCGCTCGAGGGCGAGGCGAGGCTGCGCGCCTTCGCCGCCATCTCGATCTTCGCGGTGGTCGTGCTGACCTGGATGATCTTCTGGATGCGCAAGCACGCCCGCGCCATCAAGGGCGAGCTGCAGGAGGTCCTCGATGACGCGATGCGCCGCAGCGGGCGGGTGAAGTGGGCGATCGTGGCGGCGGCCTTCTTCGCGGTGCTGCGCGAGGGACTCGAGGCGGCTCTCTTCATGATCGCGACCGCCACCACCGAGGACGGCGGCGAGGTGCTGCTCGGAGCGGTGATCGGGCTGGCCGTGGCCTGCGTGCTGGGCTGGGCGGTCGTCCTCGGCGGCAAGCGGCTGCCGATGAAGCAGTTCTTCCAGGTGACCGGGGTGGCGCTGATCCTCTTCGCGGGCGGGCTGCTCGCGCGCACGGTGATGTTCCTGCAGACCTCGGGTGACCTGGGCATCGCCTGGAACAACGTCTACGACCTGACCGGGATCAAGATCCTCACGGTCGAGACGGAGACCGGGCGCTTCCTGGGGGCGATGTTCGGCTGGGACCCGCGGCCCTCCATCGAGCAGGTCGTCGTCTACGTCGCCTACGTCGGCATCGTCAGCTGGCTGTTCCTGCGCAACCCCAAGCTGGCGGCACCGGCTGCGCCGAGCCACCCGCCGGAGAAGGTCGCGCACCCGAGCTCCTGAGCGGGCCGTCCGGCAGGGGCGATCTCAGGCCGGCGGGGCCACCTCGGCCTGCCGGGCCGTGCGGTCCAGCGCCCCGCTGAGCACCTTGGCGGTCAGCGCGACCTGCCAGGCCCGCGCGCCGTGGTCACGCAGGTAGCCCGCGACCGTCGCCTCGTCGGGGGTGACGCTCCCCGGCGGCTCCCAGCAGAGCCGGCGAACCGTGTCGGGGGCCAGCAGGTTCTCGACCGGCAGCCGGTGCTCGTCGGCGACCGCGGCCACCGCGGTCCGCGCCGCGCTCAGGCGGGCGGCGGCTGCGGGCTCGCGCTCGGGCCAGCTGCGCGCGGGCGGCGGTCCCTCGTGCGGGGTCTTGAGGTCGGGCAGCTCGGCCTCGGGGAGGTCGAGCCCGGCCAGGATCGCCGGCAGCCAGGTCTGGGTCTGGCGGCGCATCGACCGGCCGCCCCAGACGGGCAGGGCGGTCAGGTCGTCCTCGGTGCGGGGTCCGGCCAGCGCGGCGCCGACGATGGCGGCGTCCGGCAGCACCCGCCCGGGTGCGATGTCGCGGCGCTGCGCCACCTCGTCGCGGCGCTCCCACAGGGCGCGGACGACGGCGAGCTGGCGGCGCTTGCGGACCCGGTGCAGCCCGGAGGTACGTCGCCACGGGTCGACGCGCGGCGGCGCCGGCGGGGCGGCCACCACGGCGGCGAACTCCTGCTCGGCCCACTGGGTCTTGCCCTGCTCGGCCAGGTCGGCGGCCAGGGCGTCCCGGAGCTCGACCAGCACCTCCACGTCGAGCGCGGCGTAGCGCAGCCACGGCTCCGGCAGGGGACGGGTCGACCAGTCGGCTGCCGAGTGGCCCTTCTCGAGGCTGAGCCCGAGGACCTGCTCGACGATCGGGCCGAGGCCGACCTTCGGGTAGCCCAGCAGGCGCCCGGCCAGCTCGGTGTCGAAGACCGTCGTCGGCTCGAGCCCGAGCTCGCGCAGGCACGGCAGGTCCTGGGAGGCGGCGTGCAGCACCCACTCGTCGCCGGCGATGGCCGCGCTCAGGGCCGACAGGTCCGGCAGCTCGCGCGGGTCGATGAGCAGGGTCCCGACGTCCTCGCGGCGCAGCTGCACCAGGTAGGCCCGCTGCCCGTAGCGGTAGCCGGAGGCCCGCTCGGCGTCGATGGCGACCGGGCCGGAGCCGGCGGCCAGGACCTCGACGGCCCGGGCCAGCTCGGCGGGGTCGGTCATCGGCTCGGGGACCCCGTCGCGGGGCTCGGTGAGCGGGACCGGCTGGGGTCCGGTGGTCTCCTGGGCGGCGTCCAGGTCGTCGCTGCCGTCACTTGCGCCGCTGGAGACGTCAGCGGCGGGCGGAACGGTCACGCCTGTCACCGTACGTGCCCATGGTCCTGACAGGTCGGACCCGGCCCCCGGCGCGCCCTAGGCGACGACGCCGGCGCGCATGGCGACGACGACCATCTCCGCCCGGTCGCCGGTGCCCAGCTTGCGGGCGATCCGGGCCAGGTGGCTCTTCACGGTCAGCGCGGACAGGCCCAGGGCCTCGCCGATCTCCTTGTTGGAGCGGCCCTCGGCGACCAGCTGCAGGACCTCGACCTCACGGCCGGAGAGCCCCTCCGCGCCGGCCGGGCGGCCGGGACGGGAGCGCGGCAGCGGGCCGGCACCGTTCTGCGGGACGGGACCGGCGTGACCGGCGGCGGAGCTGACCAGGAACGAGCGGATCCCGCCGGCCAGCGCGGCGCGCACCGTGTAGGGGTCCTCGGCGCCGGAGAGCACGACGGCACGGCTCCAGCCCAGGGCCCGCAGCTCGCGGACCAGGGCGATGCCGGACCCGTCCGGGAGCCCGACCTCGACCACGCACAGGTCACGCTGCGCCGTGCCGGGGGCGCGGACCCGCGCCTCGGCCAGGCTGGACGCCTCGACGATGTCGGCGGCGCCGAGCGAGCGCAGCGTGCGTCCGAGGGTCTCCCGGACGAACGGGCTCGCCACGACGACCATCGCGGTGAAGCGGGGTGCACGGGGAGTCTGCGGCCCCTGGGCCGCGCTCCCGTGCCGTTCGACCAGTGCGGTCACCCGGGTCTCCCGATCGTGCGATTCGGCTGAGGCGGCCCGCGCGCCGTGGGGGAGCGCGCGAACAGCGGACAGGACGGACAGGTCTGCTTCTTGACACATCGGCCGTCGGAGCGGGGACCTGAAGCGCCCGGGCGGGCCCCTCGGGGCCGGCTCGCAGGCGGGTCGCAGGCGGGTCGCGGGCGGGTCGCTCGGCGTCAGCGACGCGCGGTGCGCCGGCGGACCGGCAGGGTGACCACGCCGGGGGCCTCGGGGGGCAGGCCGGCGGTGGTGCACAGCAGGTCGCACCAGGCGAGCAGGTGCGCCCCGAACAGCTCGTCGAGCGGGGTCCAGGAGGCCCGGATCTCGATCTGGGCGGTCCCGGGCTCGCCGGAGATGGCCCCGAAGCTCTCCGAGGCCACCCTGGTGACCGTGCCGCTGGCAGCGGTGAAGCTCGCCTCGTGGGTGGCCAGCGCCTCGGTGAGCCAGGCCCAGCCGACGCCGGGCAGCATCGGGTCCCCGGCCATGTCGTGGTCCAGCTCGGCCCGGACGTAGGTCACGACGCGGAACGTGCCCTCCCACGCCTCGTGCCCGGCGGGGTCGTAGAGCAGCACCAGCCGCCCGGTGCCGAGCTCGGTCTCGGGGTCGTGAGGGGCGAGGACGTCGGCCGACAGCGCCACGGCGTGCGGGGCGAGCCGCTGGGGGGCCGGGGTCTCCTCGAGGAGCACCTCCGGCCGTGGCGTGACCGCGCGCAGCGCAGCGAGCGCCCGGACGAAGGTCTCCGGGGCCGGCTCGACCTCCTCGCGGGCAGCCACCTCGGAAGGGTACGTCCGGGACCGTCCGCCGTCGCGGAACGGCGCGGACCGGGCGCGCCGCGGCTCCCGTAACCTCCGTCGGTGGCCGTCTTCCTCGCGCTCCTGTCGAGCGTCCTGTGGGGGAGCGCCGACTTCCTCGGCGGCACGGTCTCGCGGCGCCACATGGCGGTCCTCGTTGTCGGCGTCTCGCAGGCGGCCGGCCTGCTGACCGTGCTGCTCATCGCCCTTGTCGTCGGCGCCTACGACGACCCGACCGGCTACCTGCCCTGGGCGGTCGCCTCCGGCCTGGCCGGCATGGTCGGGCTGGTCTGCTTCTACGCGGCGCTGGCCGCCGGGACGATGGGCGTGGTCTCGCCGATCGCGGCATTGGGCGTCGTCGTGCCGGTGGTCGTCGGGCTGGCCCGCGGCGAGCGGCCGGCGGCGCTGCAGATGGTCGGTATCGCCGTCGCGATCGTCGGGGTGGTGCTCGCCAGCGGCCCGGAGCTGCAGGGCCGGGCCGGGGCGCGGCCGCTGCTCCTGGCGGTCGTGGCCGCGGTGGGCTTCGGGCTGGCGCTGCTCTTCATCGCCGAGGGCAGCCGGAGCAGCACGATCATGACGCTGGTGACGATGCGGGCCACCTCCGTCGGCGTCCTGGGCGTCGCGCTCGCGGTGGCGCTGGTGCGCGGGCTGCCCCGGTCGACACTCGTGCTGGGGTGGCGCGACCTGGGCCTGGTGACGGTCGTCGGCGTCGGCGACCTGCTCGCCAACCAGGCCTACGGCGCGGCCAGCCGCCGCGACGACGTCAGCGTCGTCGCCGTCCTGGGGTCCCTCTACCCGGTGATGACGGTGCTGCTGGCGCGCTTCCTGCACGGCGAGCGGCTCGGCCGGGCGCAGACGGCCGGGGTGACCGGCGCGCTGGCCGGAGTCGTGCTCATCGCCGCCGGATGAGCGTGACAGCATCGGGCCTGTGACCGCCTCCTCGACCCCGCCCCCGGCGCTCGCCGTGACCGCGCCCGCGCTCGACTCGCCTGCCCTGCAGGACAGCGCGTTCCTGCGGGCCTGCCGGGGCGAGCCGGTGCCGCACACGCCGGTGTGGTTCATGCGGCAGGCGGGCCGGTCGCTGCCGGAGTACCGGAAGGTCCGCGAAGGCATCCCGATGCTCGAGGCCTGCCGCCGCCCCGACCTGGTCACCGAGGTCACGCTGCAGCCGGTCCGCCGGCACGGCGTCGACGCGGCGATCCTCTTCAGCGACATCGTGGTGCCGCTCAAGGCGATCGGCGTCGACCTGGACATCAAGCCCGGGGTCGGCCCGGTGGTGGCCCGGCCGATCCGGTCGGCCGCCGACCTGGACCAGCTGCGCGCGATGGAGCCGGGCGACGTCTCCTACGTGGCCGAGGCCGTCCGGATGCTGGTGGCCGAGCTCGGTGCCACCCCGCTGATCGGGTTCGCCGGAGCCCCCTTCACCTTGGCGTCGTACCTCGTCGAGGGCGGGCCGTCGAAGAACCACGAGAACACCAAGGCCTTGATGTACGGCGACCCGCAGCTCTGGTCGCAGCTGATGGCCCGCCTCGCCCAGATCACGACGACCTTCCTGCAGGTGCAGGTGGCGGCGGGCGCGTCGGCGGTGCAGCTCTTCGACTCCTGGGTCGGGGCGCTGCCGGCCGCCGACTACGCCGCGCAGGTGCTGCCGCACTCGGCCGACGTGCTGGGCGCGCTCGGCGAGACCGGGGTGCCGCGGATCCACTTCGGGGTCGTGACCGGTGAGCTGCTCGGCCTGATGGGCGATGCGGGGGCCGACGTGGTCGGCGTCGACTTCCGGCTGCCGCTGGACGAGGCCGCGGACCGCGTCGGGGCTGACCGGTCGCTGCAGGGCAACCTCGACCCGGCCGTCCTCTTCGCGCCGTGGGAGGCCGTCGAGGCCCGGACCAGGTCGGTGCTCGCGGCCGGCCGCACCGCCCGCGGCCACGTCTTCAACCTGGGCCACGGCGTCATCCCCGAGACCGACCCGGACGTGCTGACCAAGGTCGTCGACCTCGTCCACCGCGAGTCCGCCCGCGCCTGACCCCCGTCCGGCGGCTTCATGATCGTTCGCGACGTTTGGCCACATGACACGCCGTCGGAGCGGCGTGTCGCCGCCCGGAACGTCGCGAACGATCTTCCGGTACGTGGCGGCTGGCGTCAGGCGTCGGCGGGCGCGGCGGGGCGGGGGGTGCGGCGGGTGCGGGTGCGACGGAAGATGACGTACGCCGGCCAGCCGAGCAGTCCGGCCACCAGGGCGAAGGGCAGCAGGGCACCGAGCACGGTCAGGCCGACCACGACGATCCCGAGCAGCGCCGTCAGCCCGCCGCGCAGCCCCACCAGGAAGCCGAAGTCCTCGTCGTCGACCGGGGCAGGCGCCGGGGCCTGCCGGGCCAGCAGCGTGACCTCGAGGGTCGCCAGGTCGGTGACGTCCTGCAGCCGGGCGAGCTGGGCCTGCAGCGACTCGAGGTCGGCCTCCCGCCGGGCCAGCTCGGACTCGATCTGCACCACCTCGCCGATCGTGTCGGCCTCCGCGAGCAGCGACCGCACCCGGGCGACGCTGCGCTCCTGGGTGCGGACCCGGCTGTCGGTGTCGGCGAGCTCGGTGGTCACGTCGCGGGCGCTCCGGGTGCGGCCGAGCTCCCGCCCCAGGCCACCCACCCGGTCCAACGTCGAGCCGAACTCTGCCGGCGGCACCCGGAGCGTCAGGTCGGCCTGGCCGAGCCGCCGCTTCCCCGGCAGCTGTGAGGTCTCCTCGGAGAAGACCACCCCGCCCATGGCGAGCGTCATGGTCTCGACCCGGCGGGTTGCCGTCGCCACGTCACGCACGCGCACGGTGATCGAGCCGGTGTAGACGATGTCCCGGCCGTCGTCGGGGAGCACCCGCGCGCTGGTGCGCGTCGACCCGCCCGAGCTGTCGCTGCCGCCCGACCCGCCGGAGTCCTCGGCGACCCCGTGGGCGCCGCCCTCCTGGGCCTTGGGAGCGGCCACGTCGCCGCCCGCGTCGGAGCCGGCGGAGCTGCCGGCCGAGTCAGCGCTGCCGGTCGAGTCCTGGTCGCTCGAGCAGCCCGTCAGCCCGAGCCCGAGCGCCATCAGCGTGGCGGCACCGGCCGACGCGACTCGCCGGGTGCGGGGTCGGGTCACGCGCAGGGAGGTCGTCATCGTCGGCTCCTCGGTGCCGGCCGCAGCAGCGGCGGTGGGTGGTCGGGGGTGGGACGGCAGCGCCCGGCGGCCGGTTCCGGGGCTCCGGTCGCGATCGGGTCACGATCTGCGAGGGTGGCGCGCGTGGGTGACCCGGACCTCGTCGGCGCGCCCGGCGACGGGCGTCCCGCGCCGGTGCGCCACGTCGTCGTGGTGGGCGGCGGCATCGCCGGCCTGGCCGCTGCCTGGTTCCTGCGCCGCCATGGCGGCGACACGGGTGTGGCCGTGCGGGTCACGGTGCTGGAGGGCAGCCCTGCGGTGGGCGGCAAGCTGCGGGTCGGCGACCTCGCCGGCGTCCCGGTCGACGAGGGCGCGGAGTCGCTGCTGCTCCGCCGTCCCGAGGCCGTGGACCTGGCGGCTGCTGCCGGCCTCGACCTCGAGCCGGCCGCAACGACCAGCGCACGGGTCTGGAGCCGGGGCGAGCTTCGCGCGCTCCCGCGGGACACCGTCATGGGCATCCCCACGGACCTCCGGTCACTCGTTGCGACCGGCCTGCTCACCACCGGTGAGATGGCCCGCATCCCGGTCGACTCCTGGCTGCCCCGCACCCGGCTGCGCGAGGACGTGTCAGTGGGCCGCTACGTCAGCGCCCGGTTGGGCAAGGCGGTCGTCGACCGGCTCGTCGAGCCCCTTCTCGGCGGCGTCTACGCCGGCCGGGCCGACCAGCTCTCCCTCGCGGCGACCCTGCCGCAGCTCCTGCCGCACGTACGCGCGGAACGCTCGCTGCTCGCCGCCGTCCGAGCCAGCCGTGCGGCGGCGCCCACCCCGCCCGGCCCGGTCTTCGGCGCGCCGGTCGGCGGCGTCGGCCGGCTGCCCGAGGCCGTCGCGCGCCTCTCCGGCGCCGAGATCCGGACGGGTGCCACCGTCCGCGAGCTGCGCCGCACGCCGACCGGGTGGCGGCTGACCGTCGGATCCACCCGCGACCCGGAGGAGGTCCTCGCCGACGCGGTGGTCCTGGCCGTGCCGCCGGCACCGGCGGCCCGCCTGCTCCGCGCGGAGGTGCCAGCGGCCGCCACCGAGCTGGCGCAGGTGCGGACCGCGTCGATGGCGGTCGTCGCCCTGGCCTTCCCGCGGACGGCGTTCGCCACCCTGCCCGGGGGCTCCGGCTTCCTCGTCCCGCCCGTCGAGGGTCGCGCCGTGAAGGCGGTCACGTTCTCCTCGAGCAAGTGGGGCTGGTACGCCGCCAGAGCGCCCGAGCTGGTCGTCATCCGGGCCTCGCTCGGCCGGGTCGGCGAGGAGGCCGTGCTGCAGCGCGGGGACCCCGAGCTGGTGGATCTCGCCCTGGCCGACCTCACCGACACGCTCGGCGTCACCGACCCGCCGGTCGACGCCCGGGTGACCCGGTGGGGCGGCGGCCTGCCGCAGTACGCCGTCGGGCACGTGGACCGGGTCGCGCGGGTGCGTACCGCCGTCGCCGCCCATCCGGGGCTGGCGGTGTGCGGCGCGACGTACGACGGGGTGGGCATCCCCGCGTGCATCGCCACCGCGGACCGGGCCGCCCGCGAGGTGCTGCGACAATGGCAGCGTGACTGATCACGACACCGGGCCCGCGAAGCCGAAGGCGCGCGACCTCAACCAGGTGATCCGCTACACGATGTGGTCCGTCTTCCGGGCGCGTGACGAGCTGCCGGCCGACCGCGCGGACGCGGCCGCCGAGGTGGACGCCCTCTTCGAGCAGCTGGCCGCCAAGGACGTCGTCGTCCGCGGCGTCTACGACGTCGCCGGGCTGCGCGCCGACGCGGACCTGATGGTGTGGTGGCACGCCTCGTCGTCCGACGACCTGCAGGAGGCCTACCAGCGCTTCCGCCGCACCGCAGTCGGCGCGGCCTGCGAGCCGGTCTGGTCGCAGCTGGCCCTGCACCGGCCGGCTGAGTTCAACAAGAGCCACGTGCCGGCGTTCCTCGCCGACGAGGAGCCGCGGAACTACGTGTCGGTCTACCCCTTCGTCCGGTCCTACGAGTGGTACCTGCTGCCCGACGAGGAGCGTCGCGCGATGCTCGCGGAGCACGGTCAGCTGGCGCGCGGCTACCCCGACGTGCGGGCCAACACGGTGGCAGCGTTCTCCCTCGGCGACTACGAGTGGCTGCTGGCCTTCGAGGCCGACGAGCTGCACCGGATCGTCGACCTGATGCGAGACCTGCGCGCATCACGCGCCCGGCTGCACGTCCGCGAGGAAGTGCCGTTCTACACCGGGCGGCGCAAGCCGGTCGCCGAGATCGTCGCGGGCCTGCCGTGAGCCGCCGGTGAGCGCGTCCCCGCACGGCACCGACGGCCACGGCACGGAGCTCGGCGACAGCATCGAGCTGGTCCACGAGAGCGAGTGGTCCACCACCGACGGCGCCGACCTGCCCGCCCCGCGCCGGGCGCACCCGGCGGTCCCGAGCCCGCAACGCGGTCTGTGGCTCGCCGACCTGCTCAGCGCCAAGGCACGCTTCATCTCCGCCACGTTGCTCGGGCTGCTCGTCCTCGTGACTGTCGACATCTTCGTGCAGGGCCCGCTGACCCAGCTCGACATCGAGATCGCGAGCTGGGACGGCGAGAAGGAGACCCCGGCGCTGCAGGACGCCGCGTGGATCTACGACAAGCTCGGGCAGCGGTCGGTCCTGGTGCCGATCCTGCTGATCGTGGCCGGCGTCTTCGCGCGCCGGCACGGCACCTGGCGCCCGGTGGTGCTCGCGATGGCGTCGTTCGTGGTCCTCAACGTCGTCGTCGGCGCGATGAAGATCCTGATCGGGCGGTCCGAGACCGAGACCGGCGATCCCAGCGTCTTCGCCGGCGGTGTCATCTACCCGTCCGGCCACTCGTCCAACATGGTGCTGACCGGCGGCCTGATCATCTACTTCTTCTGGCGCTACGCGAAGGACCCGCCGTTGCGCCGGCTCACCTTGTTGATCACGGTCCTGACGACGGTCACGATCCTGACGTCGCTCTACGTCGGCAGCCACTGGCTGACCGACCTCGTCGCCGGCGCCCTGGTCGGGGGACTGCTGCTGCAGCTGGTGATCCTGTTCGACCGCGCGACGGTCGACTTCCGCGAGGTCCGTGAGCGCGACGGCTGGTCAGGCGGCCTGCGCTTCCTGGTCTCCCGTGCGCTGTCCTGGCGTCCGCACCACCACTGACGGTCACTCGTCGGCCGGCTCCAACCGGATCGACACCGAGTTGATGCAATAGCGGTCGCCGGTGGGGGTCTGTGGGGCGTCGTCGAAGACGTGCCCGAGGTGCGAGCCGCACCGGCGGCACCGCACCTCGATGCGTCGCATGAAGAGTGAGTTGTCCTCGATGAGGTCGACGGCGTCGGAGTCGCTGGGCTGGTAGAACGACGGCCACCCGCAGTGCGAGTCGAACTTCGCCTCGCTGCGGAAGAGCTCCTGGCCGCATGCCTTGCAGGAGTAGACGCCGACGGCCTTGGTGTCGTTGTACTCGCCGGTCCACGGCCGCTCGGTGCCCGCCTCGCGGAGCACGTGGTACTCCGCGGGTGAGAGCTCCGCGCGCCACTCGTCCTCGGTCTTCTCGACCTCGTAGGTGCGCGTCCCGCTGTCCTGCTCGCTGTCGCTCTTCCTGCCGAACATGACACGACAGTACGTCGCCACGGTTCGCCCTGCCGGGCCAGATGGGTAGCGTGCCGTCATGGCATCGCCCTTCATCGAGCTCGAGGTGGGACCCCGCACGGTCAAGGTGACCAACCCGGACAAGCCGATCTTCCCGGACGTGGGCATCACGAAGCGGGAGATGGTCGAGTACTACGTCTCGGTCGGCGACGGCATCCTGCGTGCCCTGCGCGACCGGCCGGTCACCCTGGAGCGGTGGACCACGGGGGTGCACGAGGGGGTCCGCCTCGCCACCCGAGCCGACGGCCGCGGCGCCGACGCGTTCTACCAGAAGCGGATCAGCAAGGGCGCCCCGCCGTGGGTCGAGACGGCGCACATCAGCTTCCCGAGCGGTCGGACGGCGGACGAGGTATGCGTGACCGAGCTGGCGACCGTGGCCTGGTGCGCCCAGCAGAACACCATCACCTTCCACCCGTGGCCGGTCCGTCGCGACGACGTCGAGCAGCCCGACGAGCTGCGGATCGACCTCGACCCGCAGCCGGGCACCGACTTCCAGGACGCCGTCGAGGTGGCAGGAGTCGCCCGCGAGGTGCTGGGCGAGCTGGGCTGGCGAGGGTTCCCCAAGACGTCGGGCAACCGCGGTGTGCACATCTACATCCGTGTCCAGCCGCGGTGGAGCTTCACCGACGTGCGCCACGCCGCGATCGCCTTCGGCCGCGAGCTGGAGCGGCGGATGCCCGGCCGGGTCACGACCAAGTGGTGGAAGGAGGAGCGCGGCGAGACCATCTTCGTCGACTACAACCAGAACGCCCGCGACAGAACGATCGCGTCGGCCTACTCCGTCCGACCGATCCCGCACGCCCCCGTGTCGGCACCTCTCGAGTGGGACGAGCTGGCTGACGTCGACCCGCGTGACCTCACGGTGCGCACCATGCCGGCGCGCTTCGCCGAGAAGGGCGACCCGCACCGCGAGATCGACGAGGTCGCGCACGACATGTCGCCGCTGCTCGAGTGGTTCGAGCGCGACGAGCGCGACCACGGACTGGGCGACATGCCCTACCCACCGGACTACCCCAAGATGCCGGGCGAGCCGCCACGGGTGCAGCCGAGCCGCAAGAACGCCGCCAACTGGGAGACCGACGACTCGGCGGGCTGATCGTCGGGTCGGATCGACGACCGCGCGGCGAGGTCACCATCGACTCGTCGGTGCCACTGCCGGCCGAGACGCCCGACCTGGTGGCCTCGGTCCAGGACCGGCTGGTCGAGGTGGATGACTACTGCCGCAACGGAGACCTGCTCACCCTCGCCGCCCCGGCGGACGTCACCGCGCTGCGCGACTGGACGATGAGCGAGATGCTCCGGCAGTTCGCCGGAGAGCCGCTCACCCCGTGGTCCGGCCCGGTGGACTGACCCGTCGGACCCGGCCCGTGCGGCCGCGCGCTGCCTTCCGGCTGCCGTTGCCCTCCGTGGCGTCGAGGTCACCGACCAGGTCGTCGGGTGCCCGCATCCGCCACGCGTCGATGACCAGCTCGGCGAGCCGACGGGCGTCGACCTCGGCGAGCCGGAGCATCACCAGCGGCGTCTCCTCGTAGCCGCGCGCCGTGAAGAAGAGGTCGGGCTCGCCCAGCAGCAGCGCCTGCTTCTCCGCCTCGTCGCCGACGTACAGCACGGCGATGTCGGTGCGGATCACCCGTCGCTGGCCGGGGTTGCGCTCCGGGTAGGACCACACGAACCCCTTGTTGCCGACCCGGAAGTCGAAGCCTTCGCTGTCGATCTCCTCGACGTGCGGAAGGGCGAGCGCCAGGCGGCGTACGTCGTCAGCGTCAGCCATCGACGTGGTCGCGGGGGGTCGCGGCAGGCATGCGCCAAGGCTGCACAGGCTAGTGGGCGCCGACGGTGAACCGACCGCGTCGCGCGGGCGTCCTTGCAGCATTCCGCATCGCGCCACGACATGGGCGCGTGCGAGGGGTGGGGCCCGGGGGCGGGTGTGGCAGGTGGGGGACCGATGGACGGGGGGCTGCGGTCGTTGCTGGTTCTCGTCCTGTGCGCCGGCTTCCTCGTCGGTCACGAGGTGGCCGCAGACCAGCGGCGGGTGTACGACGTCGTCCACGTCCCGGCCGGAGACGGCAGCGCACCCGCGGTGCCTGACGGGCTGCCGGACGGATCGCAGCGACCGCCCGACGTCGTCCTGATCCTCACCGACGACCAGCGGCCGGACACCGTCGCCCGGATGCGAACGGTCCGCGACGAGCTGCGGGACAAGGGCGTGCGGTTCGCGCGGACCGTCGCCCCGACCGCGACCTGCTGCCCGTCCCGAGCGTCCATCGCCACCGGGCTGTTCGCTCACGACACCGGGGTCTGGGGCAACACCCCGCCGCATGGTGGTTGGCGGGCCTTCTACGAGAACGGCAACGAGGACCGGACCCTGGCCAAGGCGCTGGACGACGAGGGGTACACCACTGGCCTGTTCGGCAAGTACGCCAACGGTTATGCGCAGAGCCCGCTCGGCCTGCCCGCCGGCCACGTCCCGGTCGGGTGGGACACGTTCCTGACCTTCGCCGACACGACCGGTGCCTACTACGACTACCGGCTCACCGACGGGACCCGGCACGGCCGGCGGGACCGGGACTACTCGACCGACGTGCTCGGCGCCCGGGCCGCCGACTTCGTGCGCGAGACCCCGAGCACCGAGCCGCTCTTCCTGACGTTCACCCCGTTCGCGCCGCACAAGCCCTACCGGCCGGCGCGCCGGCACCGCTACCTGCTGGCGCACGACCTGCCCTCCTACCAGCCGCCGTCGGTGACCGAGAGGGTCCACGACAAGCCGGAGTTCCTCCGCGAGAAGACTCGGCTGCCCCAGCCTGCGATCGACTTCATCCGGGCCCGGCAGCAGGAGCAGCTGATGGCCGTCGACGAGGCGGTCGCCGGGATCCTGGCGGCGCTGCGCGACACCGGGCGGCTCACGAACACCCTGCTGGTCTACATGTCCGACAACGGACTGATGGTCGGGGACCACCGGGTCCTCGGCAAGAACATGCCCTACCGCTTCGCGACCGACGTGCCGCTGATCGTCCGCTGGGACGGTCACGTCCCCGCGGGTGTGGTCGACCGTCGGCTCGCCGCGACCCTCGACGTCACGACGACGATCGCGCGAGCCACCGGAGTGCCGATGGCGACCAGCGGTCTCGACCTGCTCGACACGGTCGAGAGGACCGAGCTGCTGCTCGAAGGACGGCGCTGGCAGCGCCTCGACGGGTCGATCCCGCACCCGGCCTACTGCGGCCTGCGGTCGGCCAGTTACCTCTTCGTGCACTGGGCTGACGGTTTCGAGGAGCTCTACGACTACGGGGTCGACCCCTTCGAGACGCGCAACCGGGCGCGCTGGCCGGCCTACACCGGGATCACCGACACGATGCGGGCGAGGACCCGCGCGGAGTGCTCGCCGGTGCCCCCGGGCTTCAGCTGGACACGAGGTGCTGCCTGAAACGGCCCGGTGCGACGTGATCGCCGGAGCCGAGCCACGGAGGAGAGCGGGGATTGCCGCCCGCCGGAACGGGCAGGGCGCGAGCATGCTGCGCACATCGCGGGTCACCGCCCTCCTGGTGGTCGTCGCGGTCCTCGGGCTGTGCGCCGGCGTCCTGTGGGGCTCGGCGGAGCGCCTGGCGGACCGCCGCGCGCCCGACAACCCGGCCCCGGCGGTCATCGGCGAGCGGTAGGCCACCGAGGGCAACGTCAGGTCGAGCTGCAGATCCAGCAGTGGCAGCGGCGGATGCCGGCCCGGCTGTGCCGGAGACGGAACCACGTGACCACGATCGGCCTCATACCTCCAGGGTCGGCAGGTCAGGCGGCGACTTGACCAGTTCGACGTGACCGGCAGGTGAAGGTCCGGTGAGGCTCAGGCGGGGGCTCAGCGGCCCCGCAGCCGACCAGCTGCCTGGCGCAGCCGACCATCTACCTGACGCAGCCGGGCCGCCACGTGACGCAGCCGGCCGAGCGCCCTTCGTCGAAGTCCGCGCTCCGCGGCGCGGCGCCGGGTGAGTGCCTGGGGGCGTACGTCCACGACGACCTGCCGGGCCTCCTTGGCGCGCAGGTGCTCGGCGACGGCCCGCAGGTCGTTGGCGCGGCGCTGCGCGCCGCGAGACGAGGCCCGGTCGGCGAGCGCCTCGACGTCCTCGACCAGCCGCGGACGCGGTTCCCCGGTCCTGCGCATGGGTTCGCCTCCCCGACGCTGTAGCCCGATAGCCGGTCAACGACCGGCCGGAGCGGAGGTCACGCCGATGTGCCCGGTCTGTCGTACCTTGATCGTCGGTTGGCCGGGTCGGGTGGTCAGGGATGACTAGGCCTGTCGGTCGGGGAACGGGCCCACACGGGTGGTTCCCGGTTCAGAACCCGCGAGCCGCGCGCGGTTCCCGCCGACACACCCCCAGACTCGGTCCGACGTCGAGAGGAGGCGGGGCCCGTGCACGAGAGCATGATGGTGACGGTCGGGTTCGCCCTCGACGTCGCCCACCAGCGCGGCATGCGCGTCGACGTGGAGACCACGACCGGCCGCTCGTACGTGCACGTCCTGGTCGGCGGCCTGGACCGCTTCTGCGTGATCCTGCTCGACGGGCTCAAGGCGCACGTCGTCTCCCGTGAGCACGTCGTGGCTGTCTCGTTGGACCAGTCCCTGCTGCTGGAGCTGACCACGGACAACGCCTTCGTCGCCGAGGCCACCGCCTGAACGACTGGTCGACGCCTCGGTACCGGGTCAGCCCAGCAGGCCACGCTCGCGAAGTCGCGACAGCAGCCGGAAGCCGTCCGGTGCGCGCACGTCGTCGTACGCGCGCCGGTCGCGGCGATCTCGTCTCCCGGGCTCCCGGATCGGCTCCGGGCTGCCGTGGGTCAGCACCTGCTCGGTCGGCGAGAGCTGACGGATGACCACGGCACGGACCCGCTCGGGCGAGCGCTCCGCCGTCTCGCCGTAGATCTCCGGGTCGTGCTGCCCGTCGTCACCGATCAGCAGCCACCGGATGTCGGGGAACTCGTCGAGCAGCCGGGCGATCTCCCGGCGCTTGTGCTCGCGCCCGGACCGGAACCAGGAGTCCGGGGTAGGCCCCCAGTCGGTCATCAGCAGCGGGCCGGGTGGGTACGCGTGCCGGTGCAGGAACTGGTCCAGCACCGGCGCCACGTTCCAGGCGCCGGTCGAGAGGTAGAAGTAGGGCGCGTCGGGGTGCTGCGCCTCGATCTCCCGGTAGAGCGTCGCCATGCCGCGCACCGGCCGGCGGGTCCCCTCGTGGCGCACGAACGTGTTCCACGCCGCGAGCAGCGGCCGGGGGAGCGCGGTGACCAGCACGGTGTCGTCGATGTCGCTCACGACGCCGACGGTCGCGGCCGTGTCGACGACGCGGACGGCGACCGGCACCGGCGACGCCCCCTCGACGGTCATGGTCACGTCGGCCCAGCCCGGCTCGAGGTCGGACCCGAGCACGGCGTCGACGTAGCCGCCGCGGCCGCTGACCACGCGATGGCTGCGGCTGCCGGCGCTGACGGTCACCTCGACGTCGGCGGCCGTGGCCGTGAGGAAGCGGCGGAAGCCCCGTCCCAGCTGCAGGTCGCGGCTGCCCGTGTCGGGTGGCGCCAGCAGCACACGGGCCAGGACCCGGACCCAGCCGTCCCCGCCGTAGCCCCGGTAGGGCATCACGCGAGGGCGCCAGCCACGCCGCCGGAGCCACCGCTCGATGCCGGCGTGCACCCGGTCCTCGACACGGGCCGCCCGGTGGAGCAGCGGCGGCTGGTCGGTCACGACGTCATCGTGCCGCACCGCCGGCCGGAGGCAGCGGCCGCCTCAGCCGAGCACGAAGTAGGTGTAGCGCACCGTGTAGGACTCGACGTCGTACCAGTTGGTCCCGGTCGTGTAGGTCGACCAGCGCAGCACCCGCTTGCGGATCAGGTGCTTGGCTGCGCTCACTCGCGGCGCGGTGTAGGTGCCCAGCGTGGACCCGAGCCGGCGCTCGACCTCGCTGACGTTCTGCCGCGAGTCGTGGTAGACGAGCCGTGCCGTGTCGGCGAAGCGCGGGTCGCCGCGGCCACCGTGCGCGCTGACCTGGACGGTGCCGTAACGGACCGCCGCCGGCAGCCGCGCCTGGTGGTCGGCGACCGCGTAGGCATCGCCGGAGTCGCAGGTGCCGGAGGCGTAGTAGCCGATCCAGCCCTTGCGCTTGCCCGACGAGTGCCGGAAGACCAGCGAGCAGTCGTCGAAGAAGGACTCGGTGAGCGACTCGCGTGCGGTCACGGTCATGGACCCGGAGCGACGGACCAGCCGCTGGCCGGAGACGCGTCACGGACTTGGCTGCCCCGACCCGACGGTTGCCGGCGTCGTCGGTGACGACCAGGCGTGCCGTGTAGCCACCGGAGGACACGATCCGGCCGGCCGAGTCGCGTCCGTTCCAGACCAGCGAGACCGGCTTGGCTCCGACGCCGGTGCGGGTGACGGTGCGCACCTGGCGGCCCGACGAGCGGACCTCGAGCGCGACGGACCCCACCCGCTCGCGCAGCGTCGTCGAGAGCGCCACCCGGTCGAGGTAGCCGTCGCGCACCGGCAGCACGCGCGGACTGGAGCGGGTCACCTCACCCAGTGCCGGTGCCTTCGTGTCGACGGTGAGCGCCCGGCTCGCGAGCCCGCGCTGCGCCCCGCTTGCCGCCGCGATCTCGACCCGGAAGTCGCCGTCGCGGACGGCTTCGCCGCCGACGCGGCCGTTCCAGACGAACGAGTGGGTCCCCGCGGACTGCGCCCCGAGAGCGCGGCGGGCAACCGTCCGCCCGGCGCCGTCACGCACGCGGAAGGTCACCGTCTGGCGGGCCTCGAGCCGGTAGCGGACGGTCGTGGCGTCGTTGCGCCCGTCGCCGTTGGGGCTCAGCTGCGCCGTCGACAGGCCGGTGATGCTCGGGTGCAGCCGCTGGACCGTGATGCCCACGCGTACCGGGTTGCCTGTGTCGCAGCGCGCGGCGTCGGCGCGGCACAGCACGGCGGACACCGTGTGCGTCCCGTTGGCCAGCGTCTCCAGCGGGAGGCTTGCCGTGTAGGGGGCGGTCGTCGTCGCGCTCAGCGACGTGCCGTCGACCCGGAAGCGGACTGCCGCCCCGTCGGGTGCCTCGGCGCTGACCCGGATCTGGTCCCCGGTCTGCGTCGAGCCGTCCGCCGGCGAGGTGATCGTCGGCGCCGCGTTGGACACCGTCGTCGTCACGGTCGCCGCGGTCTCGGAGCACTGGCTGATCGCACTGCAGTCCGCCGCGCTCGCCGTCTGCGGCCCGTTGAGGCCGTACGTCGCGAAGGTCGCTGTGGCGGCACCGCCCGACGTGGTGACGACCTTCGTGAGGTCCCCGATCCCGAGCCGCACCTTCGGGGCACTGCTGGTGGCGCTCACGGTCGCGACGCCGGACGACGTGGACCCGTCGACGGGCGAGGTGATCGTCGGGGTGGTCGCCGGAGGCAGCAGGTCCAGGGACGCGGCGAAGTCGACGTTGCCGCGCGCGAAGCCGAAGCGGGCGTCGGTCGCGCCGGCGGTGATCGCCGCGCGGAGCTCGTCGGCGGTGCGGTCGGGCCGGAAGGCGAGCAGCAGAGCAGCCTCGCCGGCGACCATCGGCGAGGAGAACGACGTGCCGTCGGCTCGCTCGTAGCCGCCGCCGGGCGTGGCCAGCAGGATCGACCGGCCCGGGGCTGCCACGTCGACCCACGGGCCGAAGCTGCTGAAGGACGCGCGGGCGGTGCCGTTCGCCGTCGTGGCTCCGACGGCGATCACGCCGCGCAGGGCGCCGGGGAACTGCTTCCCGGACGTGCCGTCGTTGCCGGCGGCGGCGACGACGAGGGCCCCGTGGCGCTGGGCGTACTCGACGGCCGCCTTCTCCAGCGGGTCCGAGGTGGGGCCGCCCAGGCTGAGGTTGATGATGTCCGCGCCGCTGTCGGCGGCCCACACGATGCCCTTGGCGAGGTCGTCGGTGAAGATCCGACCCGTGCGGTCGGCGACCTTCACCGCGAGGAGCGAGGTGTCGTAGCCGGCACCCGCGATGCCCCCTCCGTTGTTCGTGGCGGCGGCGGCGATGCTGGCCACGCCGGTGCCGTGGCCGACCAGGTCGCGCACGCCGGTGCCCGGGCTGACGGCGTTGTAGCTGCCGGCGACCTTCGATGCGAGGTCGGGATGGGTCACGTCGACCCCCGAGTCGACCACGGCGATGCGCACGTTGCTCGCGCCGTGGGTGCGGTCCCAGGCCGCGGGCGCCCGGACGACGTCGAGGTAGGAGCGCTGCTCGGCGAAGCGCGAGTCGGCGGGCTCCTCGCTCAGCCACCTGCGGTGCGCGACCTCGACCGACGTGACGTCGCCGCGGCGCAGCAGCCGGTCACGCAGGTCGGCGACGCGGGAGGACGGACACCTCGAGGCTGACGGCGTTCAGCCGTGGCAGCCGGCTGACGGCGCGGGCACCGTCGCGCGCCACGCCGTCGACGACGTCCTGACCGGCCGCCCGCGTGGTGGTCCGCACCACGAGGCGGACCTGCGGGTCGTCGCTGTCGGGGCTGGCCGTGCCCGCCCGCGCACCGGTAGCTGCGAAGGGGCCCAGCGGAGCCAGGAGGGCGAGTGCAGCGGCGCCCGTCAGGACACGGAGCAGGCTCCGGGTGGGGCGCATGCGGGACACCTGCTCGTGGTCGTCGTCTGTGGTCCTGTGTGGCGGGGATCTGCCACAGGTCGATGTGGCTCGAGTCGTGGCGGTCGAGCCTGGGCCAGTATCCGGCACGTGCCCGGCGGCCGAGGGGTTTGCCCGGATTTTGACCCAGCCCTTAGCTCCATGGCGGGACGCTAGGACCGACCCTGGACACAACTCCTACTCGGGACGCCGCCCGGCGCGAGGACGCGGGCCCGCCCGGCCGATGCGCCGGTGCCGAGCCGGTACCGAGCCGATGCCGTCGCGCCGACCGTCAGCCGACGACGCGGTCGGTGCCGGACACGACGTGCAGGACAGGGAGCTTGAGGTCGTCGCGCAGGCGCGACGCCCAGTCCCGGTGCAGGCCGGCCTGGATGATGTGCGGCGGCGTGACCACGATGACCTCGTCGGCGTCGTCCAGGCGGACCGCCTCGAGGGCGGCCGGCAACGGGTTGGACCCGGTCACCGAGCCGCGGGCGGTGAGACCGGCGGCGGTGAGCCGGGCGATGGACTCGTTGACCGCGTGCATCGCTTCGAGCTCGGCCTGCTCGGGAGTGGGGTCGTCGTCGTCCAGGGCGTCGCGCAGGTTCCCCAGCGCCACCTCGTCGAGCGCCTCGATCAGCCGGTTGTGCTCGGCGTCGGCAGGGATCAGCAGGTGGATCTCGACCTCTTCGTCGCCGTGCAGCTGCGCGATGCGCGCGGCGTCGTGGTCGACGAGGGTGTCCTCGCTGAGCAGCAGGATGCGGTACACGGGGACCTCTCTGCGGCAGGTGTCGGACCGGGCAGATGTCGGCCGGGCAGGTGTCGGACGGTGAGCCGGTGTCAGCCGGCGGTGAGGATGTCGGCCAGGTCGAAGCGTACGGGGCGGTCGAGCTGCTCGTAGGTGCAGGACTCGGGCTCCCGGTCCGTCCGCCAGCGACGCCACTGGGCGGTGTGCCGGAAGCGGCTGCCCTCCATGTGGTCGTAGGCGACCTCGACGACCAGCTCGGGCTTGAGGGGGACCCACGACAGGTCCTTCTTGGCGTTCCACCGGCTGACCGCGCCGGGCAGACGGGCCTTCTCGTGCGCCTCGGCCTCGGCCCAGGCTGCCCAGGGGTGCCCGGTCACGTCCTCGACGGCGTACGGCGCGAGCTCCTCCACCAGCTCCGCGCGCCGCTTCATCGGGAACGACGCGGAGACGCCGACGTGCTGCAGCTCGCCGTCGTCGTTGTAGAGGCCGAGCAGCAACGAGCCCACGACCCCGCCGGACTTGTGCCAGCGGTAGCCGGCGACGACGCAGTCCGCCGTGCGCTCGTGCTTGATCTTGTACATCGCGCGTACGTCCGGCCGGTAGCCGTCACCGGTCTTCTTGGCGACGACCCCGTCGAGCCCGGCGCCCTCGAAGACCTCGAACCACTGCTGCGCCGTCTCGGTGTCGTCGGTCGACGGGGTGACGAAGACCGGTGGCGCTGCGTCGGCGAGGACCTGCTCGAGCCGGGCACGTCGCTCACCGAAAGGCGTCTCGAGCAGTGACTCGTCGGCGACCGCCAGCAGGTCGAAGGCGACGAACGACGCCGGAGTCTCGGCGGCCAGCCGGTCGACACGGGACTTGGCCGGGTGGATGCGCTGCAGCAGCGCCTCGAAGTCCAGCTGGTCCTCGGTCACGATGACGATCTCGCCGTCGAGGACGCACCGGTCGGGGACGTTGGCCTTGAGTGCCTCGACCACCTCCGGGAAGTAGCGGGTCAGCGGCCGCTCGCCCCGGCTGGACAGCTCGACCTCGTCGCCGTCACGGAAGGCGATGCACCGGAAGCCGTCCCACTTGGGCTCGTAGAGGTAGTCGCCGGGGTCACCGCTCGGGGATGCCCTTGACCGACTTGGCCAGCATCGGTCCCAACGGCGGCTGCACAGGAAGGTCCACCCGCCCATCCCACCACGTGGAGGGAGCACCGGCCACGTCAAGCTGCCCCTCGACGCCGGAGGGTCCACGGACGTACGTTCGCAGGCGAGGGCCGGCCGACCGGCCGGCCGCGACTGGAGGCGCCCGATGTTCGTCCAGGTCATCGAGGGAAAGGTGTCCGACCCGGCCGCCGTGAAGGCGCTGGTCGAGCGCTGGCAGACGGAGCTTGCGCCGGGGGCGGCGGGCTGGCTCGGGAGCACCTCGGGGGTCACGAGCGACGGCCAGATGGTCGCCGTCGTGCGCTTCGAGGACGAGGCGGCCGCACAGCGCAACAGTGACCGCCCGGAGCAGGGCGCCTGGTGGGCCGAGATGTCGAAGCTGATCGAGGGAGACCCGGTCTTCCGTAACAGCGACCGGGTGATGGTCGACGTGCGCGGCAACCCCGAGGACGCCGGCTTCGTCCAGGTGATGCAGGGCGGGAGCACCGACCCGGATCGCGCCTGGAAGCTCATGGAGCAGGACGACACCGACTGGTCGGCCTTCCGGCCCGACATCATCGGCAGCATCAACATCGGGCACGCCGGTGGGCAATGGACGATGGTCAACTACTTCACGTCCGAGGCCGAGGCTCGCGAGGGTGAGAAGAAGGAGGCGCCGCCGGAGCTGCAGGCGCAGATGGAGGAGCTGATGACGCTCAGCGACGGCGAGCCGGAGTACCTCGACCTCACCGAGCCCTGGTTCTACTCGCCGCGCTGACCCTCAGGCGCGGAGGTACCTCGCCAGCAGCATGCCGTCCCGCTCGAGGAGCAGCGCTGGTCTGACGGCGAGGTCGAGCTCCGCACCGTGCACGATGCGCGGGCCGTCGCCCCCGACGAGCTGGGGCGAGATCGTGACGCACAGCTCGTCGAGGCGTCCGGCGGCGGCCACGTCGGCGAGCAGGCTCGGCCCGCCCTCGCAGAGCAGCCGCGGGAGACCGCGCTCTGCGAGGTCGTCGAAGGCTGCGGCGATGTCGACGTCGTCGTCACCGGCGACCACCACGTCGGCGACCTCCGAGAGACGGTCCCGCGCCGTACGGTCGGCGGACCCGCTCGCGACGACGACCGTGCGCTCGGTGCCGGTGAAGAGGTCGGACGCGGGGTCGAGCTCCAGCCCGCGGCTCACCAGGACGAGGACGGGCGCGGCGCGCTGACCGTGCGCGCTGCGCCGGTCGGCGTCGACCTCCTTGGCGCGCGGCGCCCGGTAGCCCTCGGCCCGTGCCGTCCCGGCGCCGACGACAACCGCGTCGCAGAGCGAGCGGAGGACTCCGAAGACCTCCTTGTCGGCGGGGCCGCCGAGCCCGCCGGACCGGCCGTCCTTGACCGCCGAGCCGTCCAGCGACGCCACCATGTTGGCCCGCACCCAGGGTCCGTCGTCCGGGTAGGCGTAGGCCTCGTGCAGGTTGACGGAGTCCGCTGCCGTCGGCAGGAGCTGGCGCATGGCGGGATCCTCGCACCCGTCTGCGACGATCTCGCGGTGCCGGACTCGAGTGACCGCCTGCGACGCGCGTCGCCGTACCTGTTCGCGTCGTTGCTAACCGTGACGGGTGTGTCGCACTTCGCCGTCCCGAAGGCGTTCGCCTCGATCGTCCCGCCACAGCTGCCCTGGACGTACGGCCTGGTCTACGCCAGCGGCGTCGCCGAGCTGGCCTGCGCCGCGGGTGTGGCGGTGCCACGGACCCGGCGGGCGGCCGGCTGGGCGGCGGCCGGCCTGCTGCTCGCGGTCTTCCCGGCCAACGTGCAGATGGCGCTGGACGCGGCCGGCCGGTCGGACGCCTACCGGTGGGGCACCTACGCCCGGCTCCCGGTGCAGGTCCCGCTCGTCCTCTGGGCGGTGTCGGTGGCTCGGTCGGCCCCGGTGGGCCGTTCGACGGGGACGTCGGCCGTTCGTACGACTCGGGTCTGAACGCCGGTCTGACACCCAAACGCTCCGGGACGATGAACCCGCGACAGGGCGGCGTGACCTGAGCGGCGCCCGGAGTGTTGGAGACATGTGAACGGCCGGAGCGCAGTGTGGCGCACCGCGGCGGCCGGCGGCTTCGGGCTGCTGGTGACCGTCGCGGTCCTCGTCGTGCCCGACCTCCGGTTCGCCTACCGCAGCACTGGTGGGCACCTGGTGCTCGAGACCACCGTCACCCTGGTGGCCGCGCTGGTGGCCTTCCTGCTCTACGGGCGCTACCGACGGACCGCCGAGCTGTCGACGTTGCTGCTCGTCTACGCGATGTCCCTGCTGGCGCTCACCGCGTCGGTCTTCGTGCTGGTGCCCGAGCTGCTGGACTCGGGGTCGGGCAGAGCGGCGAGCAGCTGGGCGGCGTTGGTCGTGCGAGTGGTCGCGGCGCTGCTGATGCTCGCCGCTGCAGTGGTCCCGTCGTCGACGACCTACTCGGCGACCAAGCCGTGGCGCGACGTCATGGTCGTCGTAGCGCTGGCGGGGCTGCTCGGTGGTGTCGTGTTCGCGCTGGCCTCCGGTGCGGAGGGTGCGGTGGACGTGCGAGTCGCGGCGGAGTCGTCGGGACGGCCGTCCTTCGACGGTCACCCCGCGGTGCTCGTCGTGCAGGCCGTCGGCCTGCTGTGCAACGCGGTGGCATCGGTCGTCTTCACCCGTCGTGCGGCTCGCAGCGACGACGAGCTGCTCGGGTGGGTCGGAGCGGCGCTGGGTGTCGGTGCGTGGGCCGCCGTCTGCTACCTGCTCTTCCCGTCGATCTACACCGACTGGCTGTACGCGGGCGACCTGCTCAGGCTGACGACGTACGTCCTCCTGCTGGTCGGCGCGGTCCGCGAGATCCGGGTCTACTGGGCCGCGCAGGCGTCGATGGCGATCGAGGCCGAGCGTCGCCGGCTGGCGCGGGACCTGCACGACGGCGTCGTCCAGGAGCTCGGCTACATCAGGTCGGAGTCGCTGCGGCCGTCGGACGACGGAGCGATGGCCAGGATCAGCGCGTCGTCGATGCGCGCTCTCGACGAGGCGCGCCGGGCGATCACAGCACTGGCGGCACCGCCGGACGAGGGACTGGCGTCCGCGCTGAGGCGGGCCGCCAACGAGGTCGGCGACCGCTACGACGTGCCGGTGGAGCTGTCCCTGGACGAGTCCGTGATGGTGGCGCCGGCGGTGCGCGAGGACCTGGTGCGGATCGCGCGGGAGGCGGTCACCAACGCCGCCCGGCACGCGGAGGCGCCGGCGATCTCGGTCGCGTTGGCGTCCGGGTGTCTAGAGGTCGCGGACGGGGGCAGGGGCTTCGACCCGGCGCGTGGCCGGCCCGGAGGCTTCGGGCTGACCAGCATGCGCGAACGGGCCGAGGCCATCGACGCCGCGGTGCACATCGAGTCGTGCGCCGGGCGGGGGACGAAGGTGCGCGTCACATGGTGATCCGGGTAGTCGTCGCGGATGACCACGCGCCGACGCGGGCAGGTGTCCGGGCATCGCTGGACGCCGAGGGCTTCGAGGTCGTCGGCGAGGCGGCCACCGGCAAGCAGGCGGTGGAGCTCGTCTCGACGCTGACACCCGACGTCTGCCTGATGGACATCCACATGCCCGGCGGCGGTGTCGCGGCCGCCGACGAGATCAGCCGCACCCTGCCGGACTGCGCGGTCGTCATGCTGACGTACTCCCGCGACGACACCGACCTGTTCGACTCGCTGCGGGCCGGCGCCCGCGGCTACCTGCTCAAGGACATGGACCCGGATCGTCTCGGGCCGGCGCTGCACGGGGTGCTCGCGGGGGAGGCCGCGCTGCCTCGGTCGCTGGTGTCTCGCGTGCTCGAGGAGTTCCAGGGGAGGTCCAAGCGCAAGCTCTTCGTGAAGGCCCAGCGGCCCACCCAGCTCACCTCGCGGGAGTGGGAGATCATGGAGCTGCTCCGGGACGGCCTGTCGACCGAGGAGGTCGGGGCGCGCCTCTTCATCGCCCCCGGGACGGTCCGCGTCCACGTGTCCTCGGTGCTCAAGAAGCTGCGGGTGCCCGATCGGGCCTCCGCCATCCGGGTGCTCGGGGGCGAGTGACGGGGCCTTGGGCCCGGTTTGTCAGGCCCGACAGTGGTGCGGGTCAGCCGAAAGTATGAGGTCGTTGACCATGCAAGGGCGTTCACGGATCTGAACGCATAGACCCCCCGTCTCGGTCATGTGCGGCAAACCGGACATCCATAGGTTCCAAGTGCTGGCTGGACCAGTCATGCCGTCGACCCTGTCCGGGCGCGGTGTGCAACGGGATGCACAAGGGGCGGGGCACAACATGGTCAACAACGAGCGCACAGCTTTCACCGGGACGCCGGGGGGTCGGCACCGGCGGAAGCTCGTGTTCAGCGAGCGTCTCCTGCGCGGGGCGAAGTCCCGAGCGGTGATAGCCGTCGCGGCGGTGCTGGTCTCCGGGCTGGCGCTGCCGGTGTTCCCGGCGCTCGCCGAGGAGCCGACGGCACCGAGCGGCGCGACCGAGTCGTACCTCGTGACGTTCGCCGGCTCGGTGTCGTCGACCGACCAGGCGTCGATCCTCGAGGCGGCCGGCGCGACCTCGGTCGATGCCATCCCGCCGCTGAACATGCACGCCGTCACCGTCCCCGCCGAGTCCGCGTCGTCCGTTGCCGACGCGCTCCGCGGCACCGCCGGTGTCGACGCCGTGAACCTCGACCGCTCCCGTTCGGTCGAGTCCGCGCCGTCCGACCCCGCCTTCGCCGACCAGTGGGCGCTGCCGCAGATCTCGTGGGGCGCGGCCCGCAACGCCGTCCCGTCGCCTGCCGGCTCATCCGTCGTCGCCGTCCTGGACACCGGTGTCGACGGCACGCACTCCGACCTCGCCGGCCAGCTGGTCGGCGGCACCTCGGTCCTCGAGGGCGGCAACGAGCTCGCCGACCCCAACGGCCACGGCACCGCGATGGCCGGCATCGTCGCCGCCAAGACCGACAACGCCGAGGGTGTGGCCGGCGTCGGCTACGCCGGCGTCTCGGTCATGCCGGTCCAGGTCCTCGGTGCCGACGGCACCGGCCAGGACAGCGACGTCATCGCCGGCCTCGTGTGGGCCGTCAACCACGGCGCCGACGTCGCGCTGATGTCCTTCTCCGCCCCGGAGTTCTCCCCGGCGCTGCAGACCGCGATCGACTGGGCGTGGGACCAGGGCGTCGTGCCCGTCGCCGCCGTCGGCAACGACTCGTCGTCGACCGCGACCTTCCCCGCCGGTGACCGCGGCGTCGTCGGTGTGTCCTCGACCGACACGGCCGACGCTCTCGCCTCGTCGTCCAACTCCGGCCCGGCCGTCTTCCTCGCCGCGCCCGGCGAGAACATCAAGTCCCTCGCGGTGGGTGGGGGAGTCACCACGGTCTCCGGTACGTCCGCAGCGGCCGCAGTCGTCGCCGGCTCGGCCGGTGTGCTGGCCGCGAACTGACCCGTCCGCCGGTCCTGGCGTGCTGGTCGGCCGCCTGGCCCGCAACGCCGACGCCGCTGGGCACCGCCGCCGAGACCGGCAACGGCCGCGTCAACCTCGACCGCTCGCTCGCTGACACCGCCACCGACGCCGTGAAGCCCGATGGCGCCGCACCGGTCGGCGACAGCGGCCCCTTCGTCGGGCCGTACGTCGACGCAGCCGTGAACGGAACTCTGGAAGGTCAATCGTGTCAGTTGTCGGCGGGGGTTGCACGGGTACGGGACCGGTACCTGGATCACCGGAAACCTGCAGAACTGGCGTGAGCTGGATCTCGATTCCTTATCGCCTGGCCGCTCACGAGGTCGGCACCGGCGCTCGATAGCCGAACGTTCGCCATCTCCTTCGATCACACCAAGACGCACAGGCAGCAATGTCATCCCGGGCATCGAGAACCTGACCGCGTTCGCGGCCACGGGCAGTGGCGTCTCAATCACGTCGGGGCCGACCCTGACGGACACAGCCGGCGACGTTTGGGCTATTCGCTCACGGTCCAGATGACCGGGGCAACGGGCTCCACCGGGGACATCACCTTCAATGCGCGGCTCTCGGCAGGCGCAAACCGCAACACCGGGAGCTCGCTTGACCGTTGGCGCGGATAGTGGCGCTGGCAACGTCCAGATCTCGAAGTCAACCGCGCAGCCCGGCGTCGTTGACCTGTCCCTGACCAAGACCGGTCCAGCGGACACCACCCCTGGCCAGGTCATCACCTACACGCTGAACTACAGCAACCTCGCCGGAGCATCCACGGCGACCGGTGTTCAGATTACGGATACATTGCCGACCCCTTCGGTTGATTACGTGCCGGGCAGTTGCTCGGGCTCCTGCACCGTCGTTGGCGATACGATTACGTGGACGATTGGTTCGCTGGCGGCCGGCGCGAGCGGATCGCGCACCTACCAGGTCACGGCCAAGACGTCATTGTCCAGCGGCAACGACCTTTGTCAATGGCGCACAGATCAACAGCGCGCACGTCGACTCGAATTTCGCGAACAACACAAGCTCGGTGACGACCACCGTTCGCGTGCCGTCCATCTCCGGAACGGTCCTGAACGACCTCAACGGAACCTGCTCGACGACGACGGTGGGGCGGCTATCAGCTGGCGCGACGGTCGCGCTGTATCGCGACTCTCTCACCGGCACGCCCGGCGGAACCGTCAATTCGCTGGATGCCACCGACGTTCAGGTTGGTACGGTCACAACGAATTCGACTGGCGCGTGGACCTTTGGCGGACTCACGCTCAACCGCATCTACTTCGCCGTTAGGACCAACCCGAGCGGATACACCTCTAACCAAGCCATTCGTTGGGAGCGGACCGAACGCAACGCACCTGAAGGTCTCGAATGACCAGATCCGCGTGACGCTTGGCACTCCTGCAAACACCTACAGCGCCAACAACCGTTTCCTCGCGACGCAGAATCCGACGAACCATCGCACCGGTCGCCGTCGATGACGCCTACTCCACCAATGAGGACACGGCGCTCGGAGTCGCCGCCTCTGGCGTGCTTTCCAATGACACGGATGCGGACAGCAATCCGCTTACCGTTGCCTCTCCGCGGCCAATCACAGGGCCCGCCACACGGCAGCCTGACGCTAAACGCCAATGGCAGCTTCACGTATACGCCGGACGCCGACTTCACCGGCGGCGACTCGTTCACCTACAAGGCAAATGACGGCACGGTGGATTCAGCAGCCGCGACAGTAGGATCACCGTTACCAGCGTCAACGACGCGCCGGTGGCTGACGATGAGACGGTCTCGACCAACGAGGACACCGCGGTTGACACGTCGGTGACGACGCTGCTGACCGGTGACACCGACGCTGATGGCGACGCTCTGACGGTGACCGGCGTGTCGGGTGCTGTGGGTGGCGCTGGCGACGCTGGAGAGCAACGGCACGGTCGTCGACGGTGGATGACTTCGTGCGGTTCACGCCGACCGCTAACCTGTGTGGCCCGGCGGCTGGCAGCTACGACTACACCGTCTCCGACGGCACCCTGTCCGACACCGGCCACGTCACGGTCAACATCACCTGCGTCAACGACGACGCCGGTTGCCGACGACGACACGGCCACGGTCGCCGAGGACTCCTCGGGCAACGTGATCAATGTGCTGGCCAACGACAACGACGGCCCGGACAGCCGGGGAGACGTTGACGGTGGTCGGTGCGCTCGATCAGCAACCCGGCGAACGGCAGCGCCAGCGCTGATCACCACCGGCCCGGACGCCGGCACGATCGTGCTACACGCCGGACGCCGACTTCTTCGGCACCGACTCGTTCACCTACGCGATCAGCGACGGCAACGGCGGCAGTGACACGGCCACGGTCACGGTGACGGTGACCAACGTCAACGACGACGCCGGTGGCCAACGACGACACGGCCACGGTCGCCGAGGACTCCTCGGGCAACGTGATCAATGTGCTGGCCAACGACAACGACGGCCGGACGCCGGGGAGACGTTGACGGTGGTCGGTGCGCTCGATCAGCAGCCGGCGCAACGGCAGCGCCAGCGCTGGTCACCACCGGCCCGGACGCCGGCACGATCAGCTACACCCCGGCCGCCGACTTCTTCGGCACCGACTCGTTCACCTACGCGATCAGCGACGGCAACGGCGGCAGCGACACGGCCACGGTCACGGTGACGGTGACCAACGTCAACGACGACGCCGGTTGCCAATCGACGACACGGCCACGGTCGCCGAGGACTCCTCGGGCAACGTGATCAACGTGCTGGCCAACGACAACGACGGCCCGGACAGCCGGGGAGACGTTGACGGTGGTCGGTGGCTCGATCAGCAACCCGGCGCAACGGCAGCGCCAGCCTGATCGCCACCGGCCCGGACGCCGGCACGATCAGCTACACCCCGGACGCCGACTTCTTCGGCACCGACTCGTTCACCTACGCGATCAGCGACGGCAACGGCGGCAGTCGACACGGCCACGGTCACGGTGACGGTGACCAACGTCAACGACGACGCCGGTTGCGGTCAACGACGACACGGCGACGGTCGCCGAGGACTCCTCGGGCAACGTGATCAATGTGCTGGCCAACGACAACGACGGCCCGGACAGCCGGCGAGACGCTGACGGTGGTCGGTGGCTCGATCAGCAACCCGGCGCAACGGCAGCGCCAGCCTGGTCGCCACCGGCCCGACGCCGGCATGATCGCTACACGCCGGACGCCGACTTCTTCGGCACCGACTCGTTCACCTACGCGATCAGCGACGGCAACGGCGGCAGTCGACACGGCCACGGTCACGGTGACGGTGACCAACGTCAACGACGACGCCGGTTGCGGACGACGACGCGGCGACGGTGGCCGAGGACACCTCGGGCAACGTGATCAATGTGCTGGCCAACGACAACGACGGCCCGGACGCCGGCGAGACGTTGACGGTGGTCGGCGGCTCGATCAGCAACCCGGCGCAACGGCAGCGCCGGCCTGGTCGCCACCGGCCCGGACGCCGGCACGTCAGCTACACCCCGGACGCCGACTTCTTCGGCACCGACTCGTTCACCTACGCGATCAGCGACGGCAACGGCGGCACGCGACACGGCCACGGTCACGGTGACGGTGACCAACGTCAACGACGACGCCGGTTGCGGATCGACGACGCGGCGACGGTGGCCGAGGACAGCTCGGGCAACGTGATCAACGTGCTGGCCAACGACAACGACGGCCTGGACGCCGGCGAGACGCTGACGGTCGTCGGCGGCTCGATCAGCAACCCGGCGCAACGGCAGCGCCGGCCTGATCGCCACTGGCCCGGACGCCGGCACGATCAGCTACACGCCGGACGCCGACTTCTTCGGCACCGACTCGTTCACCTACACGATCAGCGACGGCAACGGCGGCACGCGACACGGCCACGGTCACGGTGACGGTGACCAACGTCAACGACGAGCCGGTCGCGGTCAACGACGACACGGACGGTCGCCGAGGACACCTCGGGCAACGTGATCAACGTGCTGGCCAACGACAACGACGGCCGGACGCCGGGGAGACGTTGACGGTGGTCGGGCCGTCGATCAGCAACCCGGCGCAACGGCAGCGCCGGCCTGATCACCACCGGCCCGGACGCCGGCACGATCGCTACACCCCGGACGCCGACTTCTTCGGCACCGACACGTTCACCTACACGATCAGCGACGGCAACGGCGGCAGCGACACGGCCACGGTCACGGTGACGGTGACCAACGTCAACGACGACGCCGGTTGCGGCAACGACGACACGGCACGGTCGCCGAGGACAGCTCGGGCAACGTGATCAACGTGCTGGCCAACGACAACGACGGCCGGACAGCCGGGCGAGACGTTGACGGTCGTCGGCGGCTCGATCAGCAACCCGGCGCAACGGCAGCGCCGGCCTGGTCGCCACCGGCCCGGACGCGGCACGATCAGCTACACGCCGGACGCCGACTTCTTCGGCACCGACTCGTTCACCTACACGATCAGCGACGGCAACGGCGGCACGCGACACGGCCACGGTCACGGTGACGGTGACCAACGTCAACGACGACCCGGTTGCGGATCGACGACGCGGAGACGGTCGCCGAGGACTCGCTCGGGCAACGTGATCAACGTGCTGGCCAACGACAACGACGGCCGGACAGCCGGGGAGACGTTGACGCGTGGTCGGCGGCTCGATCAGCAACCCGGCGCAACGGCAGCGCCGGCCTGGTCGCCACCGGCCCGGACGCCGGCACGATCAGCTACACGCCGGACGCCGACTTCTTCGGCACCGACTCGTTCACCTACACGATCAGCGACGGCAACGGCGGCAGTCGACACGGCCACGGTCACGGTGACGGTGACCAACGTCAACGACGCGCCCGGTCGCGGTCAACGACGACACGGCGACGGTCGCCGAGGACAGCTCGGGCAACGTGTCAACGTGCTGGCCAACGACAACGACGGCCGGACACCGAGCGAGACGTTGACGCTGGTCGGTGACTCGATCAGCAGCCCGGCGAACGGCAGCGCCGGCCCGGTCGCCATCGCGGCCGACGCCGGCGTGACGCTACACGCCGGACGCCGACTTCTTCGGCACCGACTCGTTCACCTACACGATCAGCGACGGCAACGGCGGCAGCGACACGGCCACGGTCACGGTGACGGTGACCAACGTCAACGACGACCCGGTCGCGGTCAACGACGCACGGCGACGGTGCCGAGGACAGCTCGGGCAACGTGATCAACGTGCTGGCCAACGACAACGACGGCCGGACAGCCGGGCGAGACGCTGACGGTCGGTCGGCGGCTCGATCAGCAGACCCGGCGCAACGGCACGGTCAGCCTGATCACCGGCCCGGACGCCGGCGTGATCGCTACACGCCGGACGCCGACTTCTTCGGCACCGACTCGTTCACCTACACGATCAGCGACGGCAACGGCGGCACGTCGACACGGCCACGGTCACGGTGACGGTGACCAACGTCAACGACGACGCCGGTCGCGATCAACGACGCGGAGACGGTCGCCGAGGACAGCTCGGGCAACGCGATCAATGTCCTGGCCAACGACAACGACGGCCCGGACAGCCGGGCGAGACGTTGACGGTGGTCGGCGGCTCGATCAGCAGACCCGGCGCAACGGCACGGTCGGCCTGATCGCACCGGACCGGCGCTGGCATGATCCTACACGCCGGACGCCGACTTCTTCGGCACCGACACGTTCACCTACACGATCAGCGACGGCAACGGCGGCACGTCGACACGGCCACGGTCACGGTGACGGTGACCAACGTCAACGACGCGCCCGACGGCGGTCAACGACGCCAAGACGGTCGCCGAGGACAGCTCGGCCAACGTGATCAACGTGCTGGCCAACGACACCGACGGGCCGGACAACCGGAGCGACGCCGACCATCGACGGTCTGACGGTCAGCGACCCAGGCGCAATGGCAGCAACGGCCGGTCGCCATCGCGGCCGATGCCGGCGTGATCCTACACGCCGGCCGCCGACTTCTTCGGCACCGACACGTTCACCTACACGATCAGACAACGGCACCACCAACGGCGCGACGACCCCAAGTCGACACGGCCACGGTCACGATCACGGTGACCAACGTCAACGACGCGCCGACGGCGGTCAATGATCCGCCGGACTCGACGGCCGAGGACAGCTCGGTCACGTGATCGACCCGCGCAGCAACGACTCGACCGGGCCCGGCCAACGAGTCGACCCAGACGCTGACGGTCACGGCGGTCGGTCGCCAGGCGCACGGCACGGCTTCGGTGACCTTCACCGGTGTCGGTGTCGTGAAGATCCTACACCCCGGCCGCCGACTACAACGGGCCGGACAGCTTCACCTACACCGTCACGCGACAACGGCACCACCAACGGTGTCGCCGACCCCAAGTCGGACACGGCCACGGTCACGATCACGGTGACCGCCGTCAAATGACGCCCTCGGGGACTCACGTGCGACCCCAAGTACGCAATCGGTGCAGTACAGCGATCCGATCACGGACGTTGCCATCTCGGCGACCGATATCGACTCGGCTGCCACCGCACTCACTGCGACTACTTCCTGGAAGAAGTCGACGGACTGCGGTCTTTGCAAACTACTCAGCCGCTCGGCGGGCTGACACTGACGGCGACGGGTCGACCTCGGCGGATCCCGCGAACCTGGACACTTTCGGGCGGGCCATCGTTGGTGAGGGCACCTACATCGTGCGCATCACTGTCAGCGATGGCGCGGCAGTCCAGCTACATCGACGTGACGATCAATGTCACGAAGGAAGGCGCGAATCTCGAGTACACCGGTGACACCCTGAAGGCGACTGGCAGCACGTCCGCCACGAGCACGACATCGCTGGCCTCAGCGCCATCGTCCGCGAGGACGCCGATGGGTACATCGGGAGTCAAGCTGCCTGGAGGACAGTCACGTTCACGCTCTACAAGTTCACGGACGCCACCATGACGACGCCGGTCAAGACTTGCACGGCCACAGTCCTTGCCGGGTCCACGGCGGGAACTGGTACAGCCGCTTGCACCGTCACGTCTGTCCCAGCTGACAACTACACCGTGAAGATCGTTCTCGACACCAACCCGTACTACACGGCGCCAGTCGAGAACCAAGCGGTGACGGTCACGGTCAGCGGAACCGGCTTCACGACCGGCGGTGGCTGGATCAACGAGCCCAGCGCTCGGACGAAGAGCAACTTCGGCTTCACGGTGAAGTACCTGAAGAACGGAAACGTTCAGGGAAACAGCATCTACATCTACCGCAAGACCGTGGCTGCCAACACCGTGGCCAACCCGGCAGGCGGCTTCTTGCCGGCGGGTGAGTACAACTGGATCATCAAGAGCAACGCCATGACCGGCCTCAACCAGACCTGCACGACGACGACGCCGAAGGTCTGCAAGGCGACGTTCACCGGCAAGTCGAACATCACGGCCGTCAATCGAGCGACCGGCTTGGCGTTCAGCTTGGGCGGCAACTACCAGTTCCAGGTGGATGTGACCGACAACAGCGAGCCGGGATCAAGCCCGGGTGCTGGACCCGACAGCTATGCGATTCGCGTGTGGGACACGTCAACCGGCACCTACTACCAGCTTGGGACACCCATCGGTCAACTTCTCATCAACGGGGGGAACATCCAGGTCCGCCCGTAATCGGATCGGGTATGCGCGATAGGACCGGGGCATGAGCTCCGGTCCTATCGCGTTCAACGGCCTGATCTGACAGTGCCGGTCGCTCGCTCGTCGGCGTGTCCGGCAGGCGGGACCGGAGGGGCGGTTCGCCGCCCCGGCCTCAGCCGTTCTCGAGATCAGCGGATCTGCGGGGGCTTCCAGCGGGGGCCGCGCAGGGTGCCGGCCACGATGGCGACACCGACCGCCGCCACGCCGACCTGGCAGGCGAGCACGACGAGCCACCAGTCGAAACCGGCGGCCTTGGCGATCGCGGTGCCGGCGACGGCACCCACGACACCGATCAGCACGGTGAAGAGGCAGCCGATGGCCTGACGTCCCGGCACGACGAGGCGGCCCAGGGCGCCGACGACCAGGCCGGCGAACAGCGCGCTGAAGAGGTTGCCCAACATGGCTACGAGCCTGCCATGCGAACGACCGCGACTGCGTGGCCGGGCAGGTCGACCCCTTCCGAGGACCCGGTCGCCACCCCCGCCGTCGAGGCCAGGAGCACCTCGTCGACACTGCCAGCCACCGGGACGCGTTGAGCCGCGGCAGCGAGGTTGCAGACCACCCGCAGCGATCCCCGCGTCACCACCACCCACTGCGCCGAGGCGTCGTAGTCGACGGCGACGCGGTCCAGCCGCGGGTCCGACAGCTCCGGCTCCGCCCGGCGGAGCGCGATCAGTGCGCGGTACCACTCCAGCATCGAGGAGTGCGCTTCCGCGGAAACGCTCTCCGACCAGTCCAGCCGCGACGCCTCGACGGTCGACGGCGCCTGCGGGTCGGGCACGTCGTCGGCCACCCACCCGTGCGCGGCGAACTCGCCTCGCCGCCCCGCCCGCACGGCCTCGGCCAGCGCTTCCTCCTCGTGCGAGGTGAAGAACTGCCACGGCGTCGAGGCGCCCCACTCCTCGCCCATGAAGAGCATCGGCGTGAAGGGAGACGTCAGCACCAGCGCGGCCCCGATCCGCAGCAGGCCGTCCGGCACCGATTGCCCCAGACGATCGCCCAAAGCCCGGTTGCCCACCTGGTCGTGCGTCTGCAGGTAGCCCAGGAAGCGCCACCCCGGCACCGTCGCCCGGTCCACCGGCGCGCCCCAGTCAGCACCACGGAAGGTCGACAGTCGCCCGTCGTGGAAGAACGCCCCCGTCAGGGTGCGTGCCAGCGCCGCGTAGGGATCGGCCGCGAAGTCCGCGTAGTAACCCTGCCCCTCGCCGGTCAGCAGCGTGTGCAGCGCATGGTGGAAGTCGTCGCTCCACTGCGCCGTCATGCCCAGCCCGCCGGCCTCGACAGGCAGTACCGTCCGCGGCTGGTTGAGGTCCGACTCGGCGATCAGGGTCAGCGGGCGGCGTACGGCCACAGACAGCGCGTCGACCGCGCGCGAGAGCTCGGCGAGCAGGTGCACGGGGGAGTCGTCCGCCATGGCATGGACGGCGTCCAGCCGCAGCGCATCCAGGTGATACCGGTCCAGCCACATCAGCGCGTTGTCGACGATCCACCGCCGCACCTCGACGGACCCGTCGTCGTCGAGGTTCAGGGCTGCGCCCCACGGCGTGACGTGCTTGTCGGTGAAGTAGGGCCCGAAGTGCGACAGGTAGTTGCCCGACGGCCCCAGGTGGTTGTAGACGACGTCGAGGCACACCGCGAGTCCTCGCGAGTGGCAGCCGTCGACGAAGCGCTTCAGCGCGTCGGGTCCGCCGTAGGGGTCGTGGACGGCGTACGGATGGACACCGTCGTAGCCCCAGCCCGCGACGCCGGGGAAGGCCGCCACCGGCATCAGCTCGACGATGTCGACCCCGAGCGACACGAGGTGGTCGAGCCGGGTAAGGGCCGAGTCCAGCGTGCCCTCCGGCGTGAACGTCCCGATGTGCAGCTCGTAGACGACCGACCCCCGCAGGTCGATGCCGCGCCAGGCCGAGTCCGTCCACGAGAAGGCAGCGTCGTCGTAGACCCGCGACGGCCCGTGCACCCCGGCGGGCTGCCAGCGGGAGCGCGGGTCGGGGAGCGGTGTCGGGTCGTCGTCGAGCAGGAAGGCGTAGTCGCTCCCAACCCCGAGGTCGGGCAGGTCCGCGCGCCACCAACCGCCGTCGACAGCATCCATGCCGTACGTCGCGGAACCGCTGACGAGCGACACCGACCGCGCGGCCGGCGCCCACACCGAGAAGAGGGTCACGGCGACCGACCGTACCCAGCCGCCCTGGGCACAACCGGGCGGCCTCTGCGACGATCACCACCATGTCTCCGAGCGGCAAGACCTCCGAGAAGTCCACCCGTAAAGCTCGCGGCTCCAGCATGCGGGTGACCGACCTGCTGAGGCTGCCCCAGGGGCCGGTCGACCTGGAGGCACTGGACACCCGGGCCACACCTGGCTTCGACGGCGACAAGGCAGCCGGCAAGAAGGCGCTCGAGCTGCTCGGGCCGCGGCTCGCCGACCTCCAGGAGCGGCTCTTCGCCGAGGGCCGCACGGGTGGTCACCGCCGGATCCTGCTCGTCCTGCAGGGCCTGGACACCTCCGGCAAGGGCGGCACCCTGCGCCACGTGGTCGGCGAGGTCGACCCGCAGGGGGTCGACATCACGTCCTTCAAGGCGCCCACGAAGGAGGAGCTGGCGCACGACTTCCTCTGGCGCATCCGCAAGCGCCTGCCCGGACCGGGGATGCTCGGCGTCTTCGACCGCTCGCACTACGAGGACGTCGTCGTGGTGCGGGTCCGCGACCTCGTCGACCGCCGCACCTGGTCGCGGCGCTACGGGACCATCAACCGCTTCGAGGACCGCCTGGTCGCCGACGGCACCACGGTCGTCAAGTGCTTCCTGCACATCTCCAAGGACGAGTCCAAGGACCGGCTGCTCCAGCGGCTGGACAAACCGGACAAGCTCTGGAAGTTCAACCCCGACGACATCGACACCCGCGCCGAGTGGGAGCCCACGATGGCGGCCTACGCCGACGCCCTGGAGCGGTGCAACACCGACGCCGCGCCGTGGTACGTCGTCCCCGCCGACCGGAAGTGGTACCGCAACTGGGCGGTGATGAACATCCTGGTCGAGCAGCTCGAGGCGATGAAGGTCGCCTGGCCGGCGCCCGACTACGACCCCGCGGAACAGCGTCAGCGGCTCCTCCTCTCCGACTGACGGACCGTCACCCGAATGGCTCAACCCGCTGGCCGCATCTGCCGATAGAGGCAGACACGGGGGATCCCGTGCTGGGAGGGAGGGCGGCCGTGCGCCGATTTCGTGCTGCCCTGCTCGCCCTCGGGCTCGTCCTGATCGCCGCGGCAGCCGGCGCCGGCACGCTCGCCGAGCGGGCCCGCGGCACCCTCGACCACGACCTGCGGCTGGCCGGTGCCTCGCGGGTCACCGCGCTGGACGACTACGCCGAGCGGGCCCGGGCCGTCACGCTCGTCGCCTCACACTCCGACGCCTTCGCCGACTTCTACGAGGCGGGCGGCACCCGCGAGCAACGGATCCGCGGCGAGGTCGGCGAGGAGGGCCTGATGCCGGCGGTCCACCTCGCGCTGTCCGACCTCGGAGTCCTCTTCCCCAACGACGTCGGGGCCGCCGGCTTCATCGACCGGAACGGCGCCGAGAACGCCGTCGTCGTCCGCGGCCGCGACGTGGACCCCGACGAGCTGTCGAAGGACCGCAGCGACCTGCCGTTCTTCGACCGCGCCTTCGAGCTGCCTTTCGAGAAGGTCTACCAGTCCGCGCCCTACCCCTCCGCCGAGACCGACGAGTGGGTCGTCTCGTTCGCCGCCAAGGTGGCCCGCAGCGCTGACGTCTCGCCCGCCCTCATCCACTTCGACGTGCCGGTCGAGAGCATCCGGCTGGCGCTCTACAGCGAGGACCCGAGCTACCGGGTCCGGGTCGTCGACCTGCTCGACGGCCGCGTCATCATCGACAGCAAGCACCCGCAGGACGTCGATGCGCCGCTGGGCCAGCCCGAGGACCGGTCTCTGCGCTGGGTGCAGACCGCTGCCGACGGGCTCGCGCACTCCGAGAGCGGTCAGCGCCACGTCGTCGAGCTCGCGCGGGCCACGGCCAACGTCGCGACCTCGTGGGCGGTCGTCGTCTCCGTCAAGGAGCCGACCGGCCCGTGGGCTGCGCCGACCGCTCCGGGCCCGGTCAGCCTGCTCGTCGCCGGCGTCGTGCTGCTCGCGTTGTCTGTCGTCGGATACGTCCGTCACGGCCGCCAGATGCACCGCGCCGCCCGCCGTGACGAGCTGACCCACCTGCACAACCGGATGGCCGTCCGCGAGATCGCCGACAGCGTCCTCGTCCGGGAGCGCAGCCTCGCCGTCATCCTCTTCGACCTCGACCGCTTCAAGCATGTCAACGACTCGCTCGGGCACCACGCCGGCGACCACCTCCTCGCGGTGATCGCCAGCCGGCTCGCCGAGGTCGTGCGCGACGCCGACGACGTGGTCGCCCGGCTCGGCGGCGACGAGTTCGTCGTCCTGGCCCGTGGCTTGCACGACATGGCCGCCGTCCGGTCGATGTGCGAGCGCATCGCCCGTGCCGTCACCGAGCCGGTCGCCGTCGACGGCCTCGACGTCTCCGTCGGGGCGAGCATCGGCGTCGCACTGGCGCCCGACCACGGTCGCGACTTCGGCGAGCTCCTCCAGAGCGCAGACATCGCGATGTACGACGCCAAGCGCCGGCGCTCCGGGTGGCAGGTCTACCGCGACGACCTGGCTCGCGGCGACCGTGACGAGCTCGAGCTCGACTCCGACCTGCGCCGCGCGGTGGACGCGGGAGAGATGGAGATCCACCTCCAGCCCAGCTTCGACATCGCCTCCGGCAGGCTGGTCCGCGCCGAGGCGCTGGTGCGCTGGCAGCACCCGACGCGCGGCCAGCTGCAGCCCGGTCAGTTCGTGCCGCTCGCCGAGGCCACCGGCACCATCAAGGCGGTCACCCGCGTGGTGCTCGCGCAGTCGCTCGACCTGGTCACCGAGTGGCGGGCAGCGGGCCACGACCTGCCCGTCTCGGTCAACGTCTCCGCGCACGACGTCAACGACCCGGCCTTCGCCGAGCTCGTCGTCGCCGAGCTCGCCTCCCGTGACCTGCCCGGCCGCAGCCTCGTCCTGGAGCTCACCGAGACCGCGCTGCTCGCCGATCCCGAGGCGGCCGCTCTAGGTCTCCGCCGGGTCGCCGCTGCCGGCGTGACCGTCGCGGTGGACGACTTCGGCGCGGGCTACGCCAGCCTGCTCTACCTCCGCCGGTACCCGATCTCGGTGCTCAAGCTCGACCGGTCGCTCGTCCAGGGGCTGACGGTCAACGCGACCGACGCGGCGCTCGTGCGGTGGACCGTCGAGATGGCACACAGCCTCGGCGTCGTCTGCGTCGCCGAGGGTGTCGAGGACGCGCAGACCCTGGCCGCCCTGGCAGAGCTCGGTTGCGACGAGGCCCAGGGCTTCTACCTGCAGCGGCCCGGTCCGGCGGCCCAGTTCGAGGTCAGTCATCGGGTGCCTGCCGAGCGCGGCGTCTAGCGCGTCGGCAGGCGGCAGGGGCCGCCGGTGCGGCCCTATCCGGCGGGCGGAGCACCGGCCGGGGGCTGGTGGACCAGGAGGGCGACGGGCAGCTCCCCGAGCACGTCGTGGACCAGCGCCTCGGCACCGTACGTCCGACCGGTGAGCTCGTCGCGCCACTGCCCCGCGGGGAGCCGCACCGTCGCGTCGCCCCAGCCGTCACCGTCGCGGCTGCCGGCGGTCAGCCGCGACACGACCGTCACGACCACGCCGGAGCGTGCGAAGGCCAGCGCGTGCGGGCTCCCGGTCTCCACCGGGTCGTACGTCGCTCCGGCGCCGAAGACGTCCGGACGGGCACGACGCAGCCGCAGCGTGCGGGACACGACGAGAAGCTTCTCGTCGTCAAGGTCCCGCGGCGCCTCGCCCGCATCGAGGGCGGCGAGCCGCTCGCGCCGGGTCTCGTAGTCGACGGGCCGCCGGTTGTCGGGGTCGACGAGCGAGAGGTCGACGACCTCGCAGCCCTGGTAGACGTCGGGCACCCCGGGAACGGTCAGCGCGAGCAGCTTCTGGGCGAGGACGTTGGCCCGGTAGTGGGCGGCGACGCGGTCGAGGAAGTCGGTGACCATCGAGCGCACCGTGGTGTCGGCGAGGACCGCCTCCGCGAAGCCGCGCACCGCCGCGTCGTAGGTCTCGTCGGGCTCGGTCCACGTGGTGCGCCGCTTCGCCTCGCGGGTCGCCTTCTCCAGGTAGCCGGTCAGCCGCGGGCCGTCGATCGGCCAGGTGCCGACCAGGGTCTGCCAGAGCAGGTACTCGGTGTTGCCGTCGAGCGCGGACGGCCGAAAGTGAGCAGACGCCGCGCGCCATCCGGTGACCGCGGCCGACCACTCGCGCGGGAGCTCGCTGAGGACGGCGAGCCGGGCGCGCACGTCCTCGCTGCGCTTGGTGTCGTGGGTGGACAGCGTGGTCATCGCCGTCGGCCAGTCGGCCTGCTGGCGCGCGCACCAGGCGTGCAGGTCGGCCGGCTCCACACCGAGGTGCCCCGGGTCACCACCCACCTCGTTGAGCGAGGTCAGCCGGAGCCACCGGTAGAACGCGGTGTCCTCGACGCCCTTGGCCATCACCGGCCCGCAGGTCTGCTGGAAGCGCACGACGAACTCGTCCCGGTGCGGGCCGCGGCCGAGGCCCCCGAGCGCGAGCTGCACGACGAGACCCAGGGTGCCGAGCCGGTCCTCCGCGAGATTGCCGGTGGCTACCTCGGCGGCGACGGCGAGGGTCCGGCGGGCCTCGTCCGGGGCCGGCTCGCCGGGGACGACGTAGGCCCGGTAGACCGGCATGGCGACCAGCAGCTCGACGAGCGACTCGCGGATGCCGCGCCGGGTGTGGTCGCGCAGCTCGAGGTGGTCGTGGCAGATCGCGGCCGCCACCTCGACCAGCCGGGCGACCTCGGCGTGCAGGCCGTGCTCGACCACGAAGCGCTTGGCGTCGTCGACGACGGCCCCGAAGTCCGCGGACTCGCCGGTCAGCTGGGTGTAGAGCTCCGTCAGCGGGGCCGCACCGGCGGGGTCGGTGAGCACGCCGCCGATCTGGAGCAGCGCGTCGTAGCCCGTCGTCCCGGCGCAGGCCCAGTCCACCGGCAGCGGCTCGCCGCCCTCGAGGATCTTCTCGACCACGACCCAGGCGCCGCCGGTGGCGTCCGCCAGCCGCCGCAGGTAGCCGCGTGGGTCGGCCAGCCCGTCGGGGTGGTCGATGCGCAGCCCGTGGACCCGGCCCTCGGCCACCAGGGCGAGCAGCACGGCGTGGGTCTCGGCGAAGACCTGCTCGTCCTCGACGCGCACACCGGCCAAGGTGTCGATGTCGAAGAAGCGTCGGTAGTTGAGCTCCTCGTCACCGACCCGCCAGTGCGCCAGCCGGTAGAACTGCCGGTCCAGCAGCTCGGGGAGCGGCAGGTCCTCGGTGCCCGGCCGCACCGGGAAGACGTGGTCGAAGTAGCGCAGCACCGGCTGACCGCCGGGGCCGCCGGTGCGGTCGAGGGTGATCTCTCCGTCGGCCACCACCTCGCCGATGCGCCGCCCGAGCACCGGCATCAGCAGTGCGCGCTCCTGGGCGGCCCACTCGACGTCGAACCACCGCGAGTAGGGCGAGGCAGGGCCGGTGCGAAGCACCGACCAGAGGGCGGCGTTCAGCGACGCCGGGGTGGGGACCGCCATGTGGTTGGGGACCACGTCGACCACGACGCCCATGCCCAGCGAACCGGCCGCGTCCGAGAGCCGGCGGAACCCCTCGGCCCCGCCGAGCTCCTCGTTGAGGTGGCTGTGGTCGACGACGTCGTACCCGTGTGTCGAGCCGGGTGCGGCCTGCAGCACGGGGGAGAGGTAGACGTGCGACACACCCAGGTCGTGCAGGTAGGGGAGGACCGCGGCGGCCTCGTCGAAGCCGAACTCCGGCCGCAGCTGCAGGCGGTAGGTCCCGGTCGGGGCCGCGTCAGACAACGCGGCGCAGCACCAGGATCGACCGCGACTCGACGCTGAGGGTCTCGCCGGCCTTGGCGGTCGGCCGGTCGAGCACCAGCGGCGCCGAGGTGTCCAGCACCGCCTCCCACCGCTCGCCGTAGATCTCCCGCGGGACGGTGAAGTCCATGTCGTCGTGGTGGCCGTTGAAGAACATCAGGAACGAGGCGTCGGTGACCTTCTCGCCGCGCCCGTCGGGCTCGGCGATGGCGTCGCCGTTGAGGAACACGGCGAGGGACCGCGCGTAGCCGACCTGCCAGTCGCCGGCGTTCATGTGCTCGCCCGCCGGTGTGAACCACGCGATGTCGCCGAGCTCGCTCTCCGACCCGCGCGCCGGGTCCCCCTGGAAGAAGCGGCGGCGCCGGAAGACGGGGTGGTCGCGCCGCAGGCTCGCGAGCCGCTCCACGAAGTCGGTCAGTGCCCAGTGGTCGCGGGCGTCGGTCCAGTCGACCCAGGCGATCGGGTTGTCCTGGCAGTAGACGTTGTTGTTGCCCTCCTGGGTGCGGCCCAGCTCGTCGCCGTGCAACACCATCGGGACGCCCTGCGAGAGGAAGAGGGTGGCCATGATGTTGCGCTTCTGCCGCTCCCGCAGGCTGAGCACCTCGAGGTCGTCGGTGGGGCCTTCGACGCCGCAGTTCCACGAGCGGTTGTGGCTCTCGCCGTCGTTGTTGCCCTCGCCGTTGGCGTCGTTGTGCTTCTCGTTGTACGACACCAGGTCGGTCAAGGTGAAGCCGTCGTGAGCCGTGGCGAAGTTGATGCTCGCCAGGGGACGGCGGCCGTCCTCCTGGTAGAGGTCGGCGCTGCCGGTCAGCCGCGAGGCGAACTCCGCCAGCGTCGCAGGCTCCCCCCGCCAGAAGTCGCGGACCGTGTCCCGGTACTTGCCGTTCCACTCGGTCCACAGCGGCGGGAAGTTGCCGACCTGGTAGCCGCCCTCGCCGACGTCCCACGGCTCGGCGATCAGCTTGACCTGGCTGATGACCGGGTCCTGCTGCACGAGGTCGAAGAAGGCCGACAGCCGGTCGACCTCGTGGAACTGCCTGGCCAGCGTTGATGCCAGGTCGAAGCGGAAGCCGTCGACGTGCATCTCCAGCACCCAGTAGCGCAGCGAGTCCATGATCAGCTGCAGCACGTGCGGGTGGCGCATCAGCAGCGTGTTGCCGGTGCCGGTCGTGTCGTAGTAGTGCTCGGGGCTGCCGTCGACGAGCCGGTAGTAGGCCTGGTTGTCGATCCCACGGAACGACAGCGTCGGGCCCATCTGGTTGCCCTCGGCGGTGTGGTTGTAGACGACGTCGAGGATGACCTCGATCCCGGCGGCGTGCAGGTCGCGCACCATCGCCTTGAACTCCAGCACCTGCTGGCCGCGCTGCCCGCTGCTCGAGTAGGCGTTGTGCGGGGCGAAGAAGCCGATCGTGTTGTAGCCCCAGTAGTTCGACAGGCCGCGCTCGACGAGGTGGTGGTCCTGCACGAACTGGTGGACCGGCATCAGCTCGATGGCAGTCACCCCGATGCGGTGCAGGTGCTCGATGATCGCCGGGTGCCCGATGCCCGCGTAGGTGCCGCGGATGTTGTCCGGCAGCGCCGGGTGGGTCATCGTCAGGCCGCGCACGTGCGCCTCGTAGATGACCGTCTGGTGGTAGGGCGTGTTGGGGTGCCGATCGTTCTGCCAGTCGAAGAACGGGTTGATGACGACCGACTTCGGGGCGTGCCGCCCTGAGTCGAGGGTGTTGACCCGGTTGGGGGCCGCGAACCGGTAGTCGAAGAGGGACTCCGCCCAGTCGACCTGGCCCTCGACGGCCTTGGCGTAAGGGTCCAGCAGGAGCTTGGAGGGGTTGCAGCG